>NZ_FNAV01000009.1 GCF_900102075.1 Salipiger thiooxidans
ACCTTCGACCGCGGCACGGAATTCGTGTCATGGCCGCACCTGCAGGCCCAGCTCGGAACCCAAACGTGGTTCTGCGACCCCTCCTCGCCTTGGCAGAAAGGCACAGTCGAGAACACCAACCGCCGGCTCCGCCGCTGGCTTCCAAGGCAGCGTGACGTCGCTGCCATGACAGAGCCCGAGCTGAAGCAACTCTGCGACCAGCTCAACAACACGCCCCGCAAATGCCTCGGCTGGAGGACCCCGGCCGAGGTCTTCCGAGAAAAGATGATGGAGGAAATCGGCCGACGCCCCTACCCTCGCAGGTCATGGGAGTCGCGCTTCAAGTAGCGCACACACTTAGGGATCTGCGCACCACACCCCCTTCAGACGCCGAGAATGCCTCCCATATACGGTTCCCAGGCTGACAATTCTTCCCAGAATGGCACTATAATCCAATGGCTTGGGCTTCGTTCCTCAGGTCCCGCTCACACGGTCCATCGCAGAAGATCCGCCGGCAGCATGCGTTCTGCCTCTTGCCCGGAACGCGCGGCTCGGTCACAACTCCCCGCATGGAAGAGACACCGGACATCCTCTGCATCGGCTCCGTACTCTGGGACGTCATCGGCCGATCTGCGAGCCACATGCGTCAGGGGTCGGATGTTCCCGGGCACATCACCCGGCTGCCCGGCGGCGTCGCGCTGAACATCGCGATGACCTTCGCCCGCTTCGGGCTACGCCCCGGGCTGCTCAGTGCCGTCGGCCGCGACCGCGAAGGCAACGAACTCACCGAGGCCTGCGCCCAGCTCGGGTGCGAGACCGGCTATCTCTACCGCTCCGATGACCTGCCGACCGACCGCTACATGGCGGTCGAAGGCGCCAACGGGCTCATTGCCGCGATTGCCGACGCGCATACGCTGGAACGCGCCGGCGCGCGCATCCTGCAGCCGCTGCTCGACGGCACCCTTGGCAGCGTCGAGGCGCCCTACAACGGCCCCATGGCGCTCGACGGCAACCTGACCGAAACGCTGCTCGACGAGATTGCGCGCGACCCGGCCTTCGCCGCCGCGGACCTGCGCATCGCGCCCGCGAGTCCCGGCAAGGCCGAGCGGCTGATGCCGTTCCTGCGCGCCCGTCGCGGCGTGCTCTACGTCAATCTCGAGGAAGCCGGGCTGCTCTGCCGGACCAGCTTCGACAGCGCCCCGCAGGCCGCCGCCCGGCTGGTCGAGCGCGGCGCCGCCCGGGCCGTCGTGACCAACGGCGGCGATGCCGCCTGCGATGCGACGCCCGAGGGCATCGTCGCAGAATGTCCGCCCGAGGTGCTGGTGACCCGTGTCACCGGCGCCGGCGACACCTTCATGGCCGCGCATATCGTGGCCGAACTTGGCGGCGCAGGCCGGGCCGAGGCGCTCGACCGCGCGCTTGCCGCCGCCGCCACATACGTATCCGGAGACATCCCGTCATGAGCCTTCTGTCCCTGTCCGCCCCCGTTGCCGAAGCTCTTGCGCAGGGCGCGCCGGTGGTGGCGCTGGAATCCACCATCATCACCCACGGCATGCCGTGGCCGCGCAATCTCGAGATGGCGCGCAAGGTCGAGGACACGATCCGCGCCGAGGGCGCGGTTCCCGCCACCGTCGCGGTGATCGAAGGCAAGCTCTGCGTCGGGCTCGACGATGCCCAGCTCGAGTCGCTGGCGCAGGCGCGCGGCGTCGCCAAGCTCAGCCGCGCCGATCTCGCGGTCTGCATGGCCCAGGGCGGCACCGGCGCCACCACTGTGGCCGCGACCATGATCGCCGCGGCCCGCGCCGGCATCACCTGTTTCGCCACCGGCGGCATCGGCGGCGTGCATCGCGGCGCCGAACAGAACTTCGACATCTCCGCCGACCTTCAGGAACTGGCGCAGACGCCGGTGACAGTTGTCTGCGCCGGCGCCAAGGCCATCCTCGACCTGCCGAAGACGCTCGAGGTGCTCGAGACGCTGGGCGTGCCGGTCATCGCCTATGGCCAGGACCAGCTTCCGGCCTTCTGGTCGCGCGAGGCCGGGCTGCGCGCGCCGCTGCGCATGGACAACCCGCTCGAGATCGCCCGCGCTGCTGCCATGCGCGCGGCTCTCGGCCTGCCGGGTGGGCAGCTCGTGGCGAACCCGATCCCCGCCGAGGCCGAGATCCCGCGCGAGGTGCTGGCCCCGGTGATCGCCCGCGCCACCGCCGACGCCGAGTCCCACGGCATCCGCGGCAAGAGCCTCACGCCGTACCTCCTGCAGCGCATCTTCGAGCTGACCGAGGGCCGTTCGCTCGAGGCGAACATCGCGCTGGTGCTGCACAACGCAAAGTTGGGTGCGCGCATTGCGATGGAAATGAGCGCCCTGCCCCGGAATTGAGCGAACGGTGCCGGGGCGCCATTGTAGAGCCTCCGGCGAACGCTTACGTTCACGTCAAGCAATTGCGCGCTCCGGGACCCAGATGAACACCCCCTTCGACGAAAAACCCCGCAGGCCCGGCCTGTTCGCCTCGCTCCGTGCGAGCTTCCTGACCGGGCTCGTGGTCATCGCACCGATCGGGCTGACCATCTGGCTGATCTGGACGATGTTCGGCTGGGTCGACGGCTTCGTGCTGCCGCTGATCCCGTCGCGCTTCAACCCCGAGGAATACGTGGGCATCAACCTGCGCGGCCTCGGGGTGATCTTCTTCCTCGTCTTCACCATCCTCGTGGGCTGGATCGCCAAGGGCCTCATCGGCCGCTCGCTGATCCGCTTCGCCGAGACCCTCGTCGACCGGACGCCGGTGGTGCGTTCTATCTACTCGGGCATCAAGCAGATCGCCGAGACTGTCTTCGCCCAGTCCGAGCGCAGCTTCGAGCGCGCCTGCCTCGTGCAGTATCCACGCAAGGGAATCTGGGCGATCGGCTTCATCTCGACCAAGGCCAGGGGCGAGATTGCCACGCGGGCCGAAACCATGGGCGACCTCGTGTCGGTCTTCGTGCCGACGACTCCGAACCCGACCTCGGGCTTCCTGCTGTACTTTCCCGAGGAGGACGTCGTCGAGCTCGACATGTCCATCGAGGACGCGGCCAAGCTGGTGATCTCGGCGGGGCTCGTCTATCCGCCCGAGAAGCCCGGCGGCAAGCCGCAGGTCGAGCCGGTGCGCAAGGCGTCCTGACCGCGCGGGCGCCGAACGCTTCCGAACTGATCATTTCCCCGGAAACCGGGTTGCTGGCAGCGCGTCCCCGGATGATGCGCCTTTGTCTTGTGCGCAACTCATGCGAGCATTTATCCCGCTCAAGTCATCCATTTCAGACGGAGAGACCCATGCTTCAGCGCATCCGTCACGGGGTTTGCATCCTTCCCCTCTTGCTCGCCACAGCACTTCCGGGACCCCTGCCCGCCGGCTCTTCGGCGCCGCTCGGCGATTTCGGCGACAACCCCGGTGCGCTCGACGCGGTGCTCTACACGCCCGATGGCGCCGCGCCGGGCCTGCCGCTCCTCGTTGCGTTGCACGGTTGCAGCATGAGCGCCGAGGCCTTCGACGCCGAGACCGGCCTCACCGCGCTTGCCGATACGCTGCCGGCGCTGCTGCTGCTGCCGCAGCAGCGCGAGGACAACCAGATGCACCTCTGCTTCCGCTGGTACGACGAAGAGGACAACCTGCCCGGTCGCGGCGAAAGCGCCTCGATCATGCAGATGATCGACCATGTCATCGCGACCGACGGCGCCGATCCGGCGCAGGTCTACGTTCTGGGTCTCTCGGCGGGCGGCGGCATGACGGCGGCGATGATCGCCGGCCACCCCGACCGCTTCGCCGGCGGCGGTATCGTCGCGGGGCCGCCCTATGGCTGCAACCGCCCGCGCTCCGACTTGGACGGGTTCTGGCACTGGTGGCGCTGGATGCGGGTGATCCCCGCGCTCGACGGCGGCGACGCGGCGCTCGCCTGCGGCATCAAGGTCACCACGCCCGCCACTGACCGCGCGCCCGAGGACTGGGCCCGCTACGTCCGCGAGGCGGCGGGTGACGGCGACCACGACTGGCCGCTGATCTCGATCTGGCAAGGGGCCGCGGACGGCACGGTCGACCCGGGCAACCTGACCGAGCTCACCGAGCAATGGACCGCGGTGCAGGGCATCGACGCCACGCCCGCCAGCACCGAGACCATCGACGGCGCCATCCGCAAGCTCTACCTCGGCGCCGACGGTACGCCCCGGATCGAGACCTGGGAGCTGCCGGGCTTCGACCACGCCATGCCCATCGACGCGGACGGAGATCCCGCCCCCTGCGGCGAGGCGCGCGATTTCATCACCGATGCCGGGATCTGCGCGGTGCGCGCCATGGCGCGGTTCTGGGGCCTGCTCTGAGCCGCTGGCCCTGTCAGGCGAACATCGCCCGCAGGTCCGCGGTCTGGCGCACACCCACGTCTGCGCCGTGCTCGGTCAGGAACAGGTCCGCCGCGGCGCGCCCCGCGGCCTTGAGCTGCGCCAGCACCGTCGGCAGCGGCACCAGCTTGGTCGCGGCAGAGAGCTCGTTCATCAGGTCGTCGTCGGCGATCATGTGCACCCGCAGCTTCTTCATCGCGCCGGGCCGGATCGAGCCCGCCTCGATGAGCCGCTGGACGAACTCGATGGCGCGTAGCTCGCGCAGGAGTGCTGCGTTGAAGCTGATCTCGTCGATGCGGTTCTGGATCTCCGGCGGGGTCATCGGCACCGCCTCACGGATCAGCGGGTTGATGTTGACGATCAGCAGATCATCGGGAAGCGACGGTCGGAACAGCGGGAAAAGCGCCGGGTTGCCCGAGTAGCCGCCATCCCAGAAGGCCTCGGTCTCGCCGGTCTCCGGGTCGGTCAGTTGCACCGCCTGGAACAGCGTCGGCAGGCAGGCCGAGGCGAGGATCGCCTCCGGACAGAGCCGCTCGCCCTCGAAGACCCGCACCTTGCCATCGCGCACCGAGGTGGCCGAGACAAAGAACTCGGGGCCCTCGCCGCAGCAGATCCGGCCGAAATCCAGCCGCTCGACGATGCGCTCCAGCGGGTTTCGGTAGAGCGGGCCCCAGGCGTAGGGCGAGAACATCCGCCCCACCGCCTCGCCCGCCGCATAGGCCGCCGAGTACTGCACCGCCTGGCTCACCAGTCCCGGCGCCGGCAGGAAGGCGTTCATCCAGTCCGGCACCGCGATGTCGCGCAGCCCAGAGACCTCGTGCCAGAGCCAGTCCAGCGTCTCGCGCGCACCCTCGCGGCCGTTGCTCGCAAGCCCGGCCTTCAGCGCCGCGCCGTTCAGGGCCCCCGCCGAGGTGCCCGAGATCGCGGCGATCTCGATGTCCTCTTCCTCGAGCAGCCGGTCGAGCACGCCCCAGGTGAAGGCGCCATGCGCGCCCCCGCCCTGCAGCGCCAGGTTGATGCGTCGCGTCATCCGTGGGTGCCTCCCTCGGGGCTTCCAATGGCTGAAAATATCCCGGGGTGAATTGCCCGAAGGGCAAGAGGGGCAGCGCCCCTCCGACCCGGCTCCCGGTCGCTCAGAGCGCCGTCCAGCCGCCGTCGACCGAGATCGTGGTGCCGGTGATCTGCTCTGCGGCGTCCGAGCACAGGAACACCGCCGTGCCGCCGATCTGCTCGACGGTGGCGAAGGCCTTCGAGGGCTGGCGCTCCAGAAGCACCTTCTCGATCACCTCCTCCTCGGACATGTTGTACTTCTTCGCGGTGTCGGGGATCTGCGCCTCGACCAGCGGGGTCTTCACGTAGCCCGGGCAGATGGCGTTGCAGGTGATCGGCTCCTTTGCGGTCTCCAGTGCCACCACCTTGGTCATGCCGACGACGCCGTGCTTGGCCGCGACATAGGCGGACTTGTAGGGCGACGCCGTCAGGCCGTGCGCCGAGGCCACGTTGACGATCCGGCCCCAGCCTGCCGTCCGCATCTTCGGCAGCGCCGCCGCAGTGCAGTGGAAGGCCGAGTTCATGTTGATCGCGATGATCGCATCCCACTTGTCGAGCGGGAACTCGTCGATCGGCGACACGAACTGGATGCCGGCGTTGTTCACGAGGATGTCGCAGCTGCCCGCCGTCTCGATCAGCGCCCGGCACTCGTCCCCCTTCGACATGTCGGCCTTGATGTAACGCGCATCCACCCCGAACTCGCGCCCGAGCTCCTCGGCGAGCTTGTGGTCCTCATCGGTGTCCGTGAAGGAATTGAGCACGACCGATGCTCCGGCCCGCGCCAGTTCCCGCGCGATCCCGAGCCCGATACCGGAATTCGAACCGGTGATGACGGCCGTCTTGCCTTTCAGTGACATGATTGGATCTCCTCGTTGATTTGCCGGCAGCATATCATTCTGCACCTGCAAGATAAGGGGCTATCTGGTGTGCGGGATTGCCGCGGCAAGGTTCACGGTTTCGGGATTGGCCAAGCGCTCACGAGCCCGTTAGAAGCCCCGCGAGACCCCGGTTCCTTCCGGCGCTAACACGGTACTCCAACACCGCTCCGAACCAAAAAAAACGCCGGCACGAGGCCGGCGTTCAGTCATTGAGGCAGGTTTCATACAGGCAAGAAACCTATCGAGCAGTGATATTGTTATACGCGCTTTACCGCCGGAGTCCAAGCTAAAAGTTTGAAAAGACGTAAAAGCCCCGGTAGGGTCCGGGGCCAAGAAAACAAGGGCAGAACGGGATTGTTTCGGAAATGATGGGTGATATTTTCTGCCGCCGCGCGGTCGCCGCGGTTCTGGTCGCGGCGAGTCTCGGACTGCCGGGAATCGCGGAGGCAGAACCGCAGCACGGCATAGCGATGTACGGCGAACCCGCCCTGCCCCCGGATTTCGATCACCTGCCCTACGCCAATCCCGACGCCCCCACCGGCGGGCGTCTGGTGATGGGCGAAACCGGCAGTTTCGACAGCCTCAACCCGCATATCCTCAAGGGGACGGTGCCGTGGCAGCTCCGCTTCCTCGCCTACGAAAGCCTCATGGGACGCAGCTGGGACGAACCCTTCACGCTCTACGGCCTGCTGGCCGAAAGCGTCGAGACCGGCCCGAATCGTGAGTGGGTCGAGTTCACCCTCCGCCCCGAGGCGCACTTCTCGGACGGTAGCCCCGTCACCATCGAGGACGTGATGTGGAGTTATGAAACCCTCGGAACCGAGGGCCATCCCCGCTACCGAGGCACCTGGAGCCAGATCGAAAGCATGGAGCAGACCGGCCCGCGCTCGGTCCGCTTCACCTTCAATACCGACGACCGCGAGCTGGCGCTCATCATCGGCATGCGCCCGATCATGAAGAAGGCGCAGTGGGACGGCCGCGACTTCGCCTCGAGCGGGCTTGACGTGGTGCCGGTGTCCTCGGCGCCTTACGTGATCGAGAGCTACGAGGCGGGCCGCTACGTGACCCTCAGGCGCGATCCGGACTACTGGGGCCGCGACCTGCCCTTCATGAAGGGCCAGGCCAACCTCGACGAGATCCGCATGGAGTTCTTCGGCGACGGCACCGTGCAATTCGAGGCGTTCAAGGCCGGAGAGCTTAACGCGATCCGCGAGAACAACGCCGAGAAGTGGCTGACGCAATACGATTTTCCCGCCGTTCAGCGCGGCGACGTGGTGAAGTCCGAGATCGGCCACGGACGGCCCACCGGCATGACCGGCTTCGTGATGAACACCCGCCACAGCGCCTTCGCCGACTGGCGCGTGCGCGACGCGATGATGCACGCCTTCAACTTCGAGTACATCAACGAGACCATGACCGGCTCGCGCCAGCCGCGCATCACCTCGTATTTCTCCAATTCCGAGCTCGGCATGAGCCACGGCCCCGCCGAGGGCCGCGTGCGCGAGATGCTCGAGCCCTTCGCCGACGACCTCCTGCCCGGCGCGCTCGACGGCTACACGGTGCCCGAGGGCGACGGCACCGCGCGCAACCGCAGCAACATCCGCGCCGCCATGGACCGCATGGAAGAGGCCGGCTGGACGGTGCAGGACGGCGTGATGAAGAACGCCGCCGGTCAACCCTTCAGCTTCGAGATCGTACTGGCACAGGGCTCGGGCGAGGAGCAGTCGATCATCGACATCTTCGTGCAGGCGCTCACCCGCATGGGCATCTCGCCGCGGGTGACGGTGATCGACGCCGCGCAATACAACGAGCGCATCAACGCCTTCGACTTCGACATGACCTTCTTCCGGCGCGGCATCTCGCTGTCTCCCGGCAACGAGCAGCGGCTCTACTGGGGCTCCGAGGCCGCCGACAACATCGGCTCGCGCAACCTCATGGGCATGAAGTCCGAGGCCGCGGACGCGATGATCGACACCCTGTTGAACGCCACCAGCCAGGAGGATTTCATCGCCGCGAGCCGCGCGCTCGACCGGATCCTGACCACCGGGCGCTACGTGATCCCGATCTACCAGTGGAACGTCTCGCGGATCGCCCACGTCAAGGAACTGAAGTACCCCGATCACCTGCCCGTCTACGGCGACTGGACCGACTGGATGCCAAACGCATGGTGGTGGCAGGATTGACGATACGCGCTAATATGGCGTGACATGGCCGGGCAACACGGTCAGGGGAACACCCCACAGGCACCAAGACCAACAAAGACAAATGAAGCGAGCAGACAGATGAAACAGGCAATCCTTCTGGCCTTCGTGGCCCTTGTCGCGGCCTGCGGCACCATCGACGGCGTCGGTCAGGACATCTCCTCGGCCTCGAGGACCGTCGAGAGCTGGTTCTGATCCCGGTCTTAGACCTTTTGGCACGTTTTACGCAGGCCCTCGGACGCGCTATCCTGTGGAACGGGAGCGAGGACACGGAAGAGCCGCCAAGATGAGAGAACGAGCCGAAATCCTGTCGGAACGCGGGCAGTCGCGGGCGCTGGTGGTCGACGACCACCCGCTGTTCTGCGACGCGCTCACGCTGACGCTGCAATCCATCGCGGATTTCGAAGAGATCCGCACGGCGGGGACGCTTGAGAAGGCGCTCGACATCGTGGCGCAGGGCGAGCCGCCCGACCTCGTGATCCTCGACCTCAACCTGCCCGACGTGAACGGGCTGGACGGGCTGGTGCGGCTGCGCAATGCCGCCCCCCGAGCCGCCATCATCATCGCCTCGTCCATGGCCGACAACCGGATGATCAGCCAGGCGCTCAAGGCCGGGGCCGACGGTTTCGTGCCCAAGCACTCGCAGCGCTCGGTGTTCCGCCGCGCCTTCGAGGCCATGGCCCGGGGCGAGGCCTTCACCCCCGACGGCTACATCGACCCGCAGGGCCCCGGCGAGGACGGCCCCGGCGATGCGCTCGAACGGCTGGCGACGCTCACCGGCCAGCAGGCCCGGATCCTGTCGCTGATCTGCGAGGGCAAGCTCAACAAACAGATCGCCTATGACCTCTCCATCGCCGAGACCACGGTCAAGGCGCATGTCACTGCAATCATGCGGAAACTCGGCGTTCACAGCCGCACGCAGGCGGTGCTGATCGCGCAGGAAGCGCATTTCAGCCGGGTCTTGCCAAACGAAGGTGCCGCGCCGTAATCTGTCCGCCACATCGCTTGGGAGGGTCGATGTCTTGGACTGCGCCATGCCGCGCTCCTCGGGGGAGGACATGACGGACACCCGTGCCTCGGACGCCAACGGCGCCCTGAGCCTTGCTCAGGTGCCCTGCGACGCGCGCGACGCTGTCGCCGCGATCTCGGCGCAGCTCGGTCCCGGACCGTTCGAGCTGGTGTGTTTCTTCGTCTCGCCTCAGGCGGATTTCGCAGCGCTCAACCGGGCCTTCAGCGGCGCCTTCGGCAAGGCCGACGTCTTTGCCTGCACCACCGCCGGCGAGATCGGCCGCAGCGGCTACGAGGAAGGCCAGATCATCGCCATCGGCTTCCCCTCGGCGCTGTTCACCGTGGACGCGCTGGCGATCGACAATCTCGACACGCTCGACGACCGCCGGGTGATCGACCAGCTCATCCAGCGCCGCATGAGCCTCAATGTGGAAGCTCCTGATAAGGGTTCGGAATTCGCCTTCCTGATGGTCGATGGGCTGTCGATGCAGGAAGAGAATCTCGCCTCTATCCTGGCCTCGGCCATGGGGCCGATGCCGCTTTTCGGAGGCTCGACCGGCGACGGAACCGACTTCGGCGCCACGTGGCTGTCGTGGAATGGCCGGGTCCGGCGCAACGCTGCGCTGCTGGCGCTGGTGCGCAGCCGCTGCCCGGTCAAGGTGTTCAGCATCGACCACCTGCGCCCGACCGAAACCCGCATGGTCGTCACCCGCGCCGATCCCGACAGCCGCATGGTGATGGAGATCAACGGCTCGCCCGCCGCCGCCGAATACGCCCGGCTGCTGGGCAAGGATCCGCACCAGCTCGACACCTTCACCTTCGCCGCCCACCCGGTGGTGGTGCGGCTTGGCGACAGCCACCACGTGCGCTCGATCCAGCGCGTCGACGAGCACGGCAACCTCATGTTCTTCTCTGCCATCAACGAGGGCATGGTGCTCACCCTTGCCGAGCCCGAGGACATGGCTGCGCATCTCGACCGCGCGCTCGGCACGCTTTCGGAGGGGCGCCGGCCGCAGCAGATCCTCGGTTGCGATTGCGTGCTGCGCCGGATCGAGGCCGGGCAATTCCAGCAGACCCGCGCGATCTCGGACATCCTGTCCAAGCACAATGTCATCGGCTTCAACACCTATGGCGAACAGATCGGCGCGCTGCACGTCAACCAGACCCTGACCGGCGTGGCGTTCTACGCCCCGGATGGACCTGAGGATGATCCTGCATGTCATTGATAAACCCTGCAGATCCCATCGAGGTTCAGAACGAAAAGCTGCTGCGCATCGCGGAATCTCTGATGCGCCACGTCGAGCACAACAGCGCCCAGTCCGGCGAGGCATACGCCCAGTTCGAACGCGCCGCCCTGCTCGAGAAGCGGGTGCGCGAGCGAACGCTCGAGCTTGAGCGCACGCTGAACCTGCTGCACGAGTCCAACGCCCAGCTTGCGCGGGCCAATGACGAGACCGAGGCCGCCCGCCGCAACCTCGCCGACGCCATCGAGACGGTCTCCGAGGGCTTTGCTCTGTTCGACGGCAACGATCTTCTGGTGATGTGCAACTCGCGCTTCTGCCGCGATTTCCGTGACACCGTGCGCGACCTGCGCCCCGGGCTGGCCTTCGAGGACTACGTCGACCGGGTGAGCCGCTCGCGCTACCTGTCGCTGCCCGAAGGCACCAGCGCCGAGGCCTGGGCCCGCGACCGGATGCGCAAGCACAACGACCGCCGCGTGCTCTTCAACGTGCGCCACGGGCAGGACCGATGGCTGCAGGTCTCCGAGCATCGCACCGCCAACAGCGGCACGGTGATCCTGCAGACCGACGTCACCGACATCATCCGGCTCGAGCGGCAGGAACGGTTGAAGCTCAAGGACAAGCAGACGCGGATGATCCGCGCCACGCTCGACCATCTCGACCAGGGCGTCTGCATCTTCGACGAGACCGCCCGGCTGGTGGCGTGGAACGAGAAGATCGGCACGCTGCTGAACCTCCCCGTTCGGCGTCTGCATCTGGGCGCCTCCTTCGAGGGGCTGAATGGGCTGCTGGAGCCTGAATTCCATTTCGCCAGCGATGGTGCCCGCGAGGGCTTTCGCCATTGGGCGGAACAATCCGGGCGGCGTGGGCCGATCAGCTTCGAGCTGACCCGCGACGTGGGCACGGTGCTGCAGGTCTTCGGGCGCGGCATGCCCGACGGCGGCTTCCTGTTCTCCTGCACCGACGTCACCGCCGAGCGCGAGGCGGCGCGGCGGCTGACCGAGGTCAACGAGATGCTCGAGCAGCGGGTGATGGAACGCACGCTCGAACTCGAGGACGCGCTGTCGGCGGCGGAACGGGCCAATGCCTCGAAGTCACGCTTCGTTGCCGCGGCGAGCCACGACCTGCTGCAGCCGCTGTCCGCCGCCAAGCTCTTCATCTCCTCGCTCGCGGACCGGATGGGCAACGACGGCGACCGGGCGGTGCTGGGCAAGGCGGAGTCGGCGCTGACCTCGGCCGAGCAACTGATCGACGCGCTGCTCGACATCTCGAAGCTCGAGTCCGATGCGCTGAAGTTCGACATCCGGCCCGTCGCGCTGCGCGAGATCATCGGGCCCCTCCGCGACGAGATGGAGGTGCTCGCGGCGCGCAAGGGCCTGAAGCTCCGGATGATCGACAGCGGGCTCACGGTCGAGAGCGACCCGTCCTACCTGCGCCGGGTGGTGCAGAACCTCGTCGCCAACGCCATCCGCTACACCGACGCAGGCCGCGTCGTCGTGGGGATCCGGCGCCGTGGCGGCGCTGCCCGGATCGAGGTCTGGGACACCGGCCCCGGCATCGCCGAGGAGGACCAGTCCACCATCTTCGAGGAGTTCAAGCGGCTCGACACCCGCGCCTCGAGCAACGACGGGCTGGGGCTCGGGCTTGCCATCGTCGAGCGAGCCTGCGCCCGGCTCGGGCACCCGCTGGGGCTCTGGTCCGAGCCCGGGCGCGGCTCGTGCTTCATGGTGAGCCTGCCGGTGGTCGGCGGTGCCGTGCCGTCGCGGCCCACGGTCGCCGGACCTGCGCGACCGAGCGGGCTGGCGCAGGCGGGGCTGATCGTGCTGCTGGTCGAGAACGACCCGCAGCTGCGCCGCGCCATCACCGTGCTCATGGAGAGCTGGGGCGTCAACGTGATCGAGGCCGAGGACGCGGCCAGCGCGCTCGACCTGCTGCAGGATCTCGAGATCACCCCGGACGCGCTGTTGCTCGACTACCAGCTGGGCGCGGGCATGACCGGCACACAGCTCTTCGGCGAGATCACCACGCGGCTCGGCCGCCTGCCCTGCGCCATCGTTTCGGCCGACCGCTCGGAGGCGCTGCGCGAGGCCTGCGCGGCGTTGCAGATCGAGCTCCTGGCCAAGCCCGTGGACCGGCATCGGCTGGGGCGGTTCTTCGACGCGGTGGTGCGGGGGACGCTGGCGGCGGAGTGAGCGGGCTTGGACGCGGACCCCGGGGGGCGGGCCTGGTGGCCGGTGTTGCCGGGGGCGCTGCCCCCGTCCGCTGACGCGGACTCCCCCGGAGTTTGTCGGGCAAGATGAAGGGGCGGCTCAGCGCGCCTTGAAGAGGCTGCCGAGGATGCCCCGGACAAGGCGCTTTCCGGTGGTGCCGGAGAGCTCCTTCAGCACCGCCTGCCCCAGCGCCTCGCCCACGGATTGCGGCGCACCGTAGCGGGTCCGGCGACTGCGGGGTGTTTCGCGACGCGGGCTCGGTTCGTAGCGGCGGGCGTGGCTGTGTTCGCGGTCCGGCTCCGCAGGCGTCCGCTCGGCGGTTTCCGCGGCTTCGGCAGCGGCGGTGGCGCGCGCCTTCAGCATCTCGTAGGCGGAGTGGCGGTCGATGGCGGTGTCGTATTTGCCGGCGAGCGGCGAGGCGGCGAGGGCGTCCTTGCGCTCGGCCGCGGTGATGGGACCAAGCTGCGACGAGGGTGGCCGGATCAGCGTGCGCTGGACGATGCCCGGCACGCCCTTCTTCTGCAGCATCGAGGTCACCGCCTCGCCGGTGCCGACCTCGCGGATCGCAGTCTCGGTGTCGAAGGCGGGGTTCGGGCGGTAGGTCTCGGCCGCCTGCCGGAGCGCCTTCCTGTCGCGCGCGGTGAAGGCGCGCAGCGCGTGCTGCACCCGGTTGCCGAGCTGGCCGAGGATGTCCCCGGGGATGTCGTCGGGATCCTGCGTGACGAAATAGACCCCTACGCCCTTGGAGCGGATCAGCCGCGCCACCTGCTCGACCTTGTCGACCAGTGCCTTGGGGGCGTCGTCGAAGAGCAGGTGGGCCTCGTCGAAGAAGAACACCAGCTTGGGCTTTTCGGGGTCGCCGACCTCTGGCAGGTCCTCGAAGAGCTCGGAGAGCAGCCAGAGCAGGAAGGTCGCGTAGAGCCGGGGTGCGCCCATGAGCCGATCGGCAGCGAGGATGTTGACCTGCCCGCGCCCGTCGGTGCCGGTGCGCATCAGGTCGGCAAGCTCGAGCGCGGGCTCGCCGAAGAGCTGCGTGCCGCCCTGGTTCTCGAGCACCAGCAGGCGGCGCTGGATCGCACCCACCGAGGCGGTGGAGATATTGCCGTAGCGCAGCGACAGCTCCTCGCGGTTCTCGCCCACCCAGACCAGCAGCGCCTGCAGGTCCTTGAGGTCGAGAAGCGGCAGTCCCTGCTCGTCGGAGAGCCGGAAGGCGATGTTGAGCACACCTTCCTGCGCCTCGGTGAGTTCGAGCAGGCGACCGAGCAGCAGCGGGCCCATCTCGGCCACGGTGGTGCGCACCGGGTGCCCCTGCGCGCCGAAGAGATCCCAGAACACCGCCGGAAAGGCCTGGTAGGTGAAATCGTCGAAGCCGATCCGGGCGTTGCGCTCCATGAAGGGCGCGTGCAGCTTCGCGGTCTCGGAACCCGGCCGCGCCAGCCCCGCGAGATCGCCCTTCACATCCGACAGGAAGACCGGCACGCCCGCGGCCGAGAAGCCCTCGGCCAGGATCTGCAGCGTCACCGTCTTGCCGGTGCCGGTGGCCCCGGCCACCAGCCCGTGGCGGTTCGCGTAATTCAGCGCCAGGTATTGCTTTTCCGCGTAACCCTCGCCGGCTCCGCCCAAAAAAACGCCGTTGTCCATGGATCCTCTCCGGCCACCCACCGCAGCAAGAATACATTCTTAACCATTTGATGCCAGTGTCGTTTTTGCTCGGGGCATCATGTCCTCTCCTGCTTCGGGCAGACTTCCTCCCTGTCAGACTGGCCGCGCCCTCACGGGTGCGGCCTTTTTCGGCATCGTGATCGCGAGGTTGTGAGAAACCCTGTTGACCGTTGCAAAAGAGTTTCGTAGCGTTCGCCCAATGACAAAGTCGGCCGGTCCGGCAGGGAGCAAGGGGGAAGGGGCCGTTTGGTCCCTTTTCTCTTTTGTTCGAGCGGGGTTGCAGCTTTCCGCCGCCCTATCCCCCGCGTCCTTTTACGGCCTGACACCGCTCTGCGGACATGCTAACCGGGCCGGGAAGCGACACCAGAGTTTAGGAGTTTCCATGACCAGATCGCGAAATGTCCTGTGGGCACTGCCGCTGCTGGCAAGCCTTGCCGCCGCCCCCGTGCTGGCGCAGGACACTGCAGAGCAGCCCGCCGCAGAGACCGAGGCCCCCGCAGCAGGCGCCGGCCCCGTCGGCGGTGACCTCACCCTCGGCGAGACCGATGGCGGCGTGCCGGGCGCAAACGGCCAGCAGCCCGAGACCTACATCGCCGCGACCCACGGCGACTGGCAGCTCCAGTGCCTGCGCGTGCCCGAGGGCACCGACGCCGAGGATCCCTGCCAGATGTATCAGTTGCTCAAGGACCAGAACGGCGGCAACGTCGCCGAGGTGAGCATGTTCCGCCTGTCGAACGGCGGTCAGGTCGCGGCCGGCGGCACCTTCATCGTGCCGCTCGAGACCCTGCTGACCCAGAAGGTGACGATCTCGGTCGATGGCGGTCAGGCCAAGCGCTACGATTTCTCGTTCTGCACGCAGGTCGGTTGCTACGCCCGTGTCGGCTTTACCGCCGATGACGTCGCGCGCTTCAAGGGGGGCAAGTCGGCGAAGGTGACCATCGTTCCGGCGCTGGCGCCCGATCAGGAGGTCGAACTCGACATGTCGCTGTCCGGCTTCACCGCCGCCTACGACGCGAGCTCGGCCCTGCGCCAGTAATCGCGGTCACGCGTTCGATACCAAAGACGTGAAACCGCCGCGGGGAGCGATCCTCGCGGCGGTTTTGCGTTTCAGCCTTTTCGGTGCCGTTTTCAGTCCTGTCCCAGCCCTTCGAGCACCGCCTGTGCGGCGCGGTCGCCGGGGTGCGGTCCGTCGCGCCCCAGACGCTCCATGGTCAGCGCCATGGCCTCGGACTGTGCCTCGGGTGCATCGATCACCTGCAGCAGCGCCTCGGCGATCGGTTCGGGGCGACAGTCCTTGCCGATGAACTCGGGGATGGTGCGGGTCTCGGAGACCAGGTTCACGAGATTGACCGTATCGACCAGCAGCAGCCGCCCGATGATCTGCCGCGACAGCCAGCCCATGTCGTAGCCGATGACCATGGGCGTCGCGGCGGCGGCGAGCTCGAGCGCTACGGTGCCCGACGCGGCCAGCGCCACGTCGGCAGCCCCGAAGGCGGCGCGCTTCTCGGCGGCGGCCTCCTCGCCCAGACTGCGCGGATCGAGCACCAGCGGGTTGCCCGGCCAGTCGGCGCAGAGCTCTTCCACCAGCGGCGCAACCGGGGTCGCGGCGGGGATCACCAGCTGAAGCTCGGGGCGCGCGGCATGCACACGCTCCGCCACCTCGCGGAACACCGGGCCCAGCCGGCTGATCTCCGAGCGGCGCGAGCCCGGCAGCACCAGCGCCATGGGCGCGTCGCCGATTCTGTGTCGGGCGCGGAAGGCGGCCTGCTCGCCGGGCGACGCCTGCGGCTCGGTCACCACCGGGTGGCCGACGAAATCGCAGCGCATCCCGGCGGCTTCCATGTAGGGCGGCTCGAAGGGCAGCAGCGCCAGCACCTGGTCGACGTGGGCGGCCATCTTGGCGGCGCGGCCCGGGCGCCAGGCCCAGACCGTGGGCGCCACGTAATGCACCACGCGGATGTCGGAGGCCGCCTTGACCTGCTTGGCCACGCGCAGCGAGAACTCGGGCAGGTCGACCGTCACCAGCGCATCGGGACGGGCAGCGACCACCGCCTCGGAGGTCTCGCGGATGCGCGCCTTCAGCGCCCCGTACTGGCGCAGGATCTCGGTGATGCCCATGACCGAGATCTCGTCCATGGGAAACAGGCTCTCGAGCCCCTCGGCGATCATGCGTTCGCCGCCAATGCCGGTGAAGCGGACGTCGGGCACGCGCCGACGCAGGCCCTGCATCAGCGCCGCCCCCAGCTTGTCGCCCGAAGGCTCGCCCGCGGTGATGAAGATGTGCATCACGGGCGCTCCCGGACCCAGAGGAAGAGCCCGGCCTCGTCGAGCAGCGACAGCACCTCGCCGCGGTCCAGAACCATGACGCCGCCCGCCGAGACGACGATGCCCGCGAGCCCGGCGCGAATGGCGCCGCGGGCGGTGCGGGGCCCGATCACCGGCAGGTCGACGCGGGTGTCCTGCCCGGGCTTCTCGGCCTTGTAGAGGACCCCGCCCTCGGCGCCGGTGAGGGCGTCGATCATGGCGTCGGTGCCGGTGGCGTCGTCCTCGCGGGCGAGAAGCTCGGTGTCGCGGATGACGCAGGCCTGTCCGAAGTCGCGGGCGCCCTGCTCTGCGCTGACGCGATCCCCCAGCAGCGCGGCGGCTCGGGCGGCCTCGTCTGGCTGGGCGCGGGTGGGCACGCCCTCGGGCGGCAGCAGGCTCGGTGCGGCCTCGTGGGCGCCGACGATCTCGAACCCCTGCTCCTCGAGCAGCGAGATCACGATGCGCAGCGCACCGTCATCGCCACGCTTGAGCGCACGGCGCATAGCGGGCAGCATCAACGCGGTGCGCCAGTCGAGCCGCGACAGCCGGAGCTCGGGGCGCTGGACGCGGCCGCACATGCAGATCCGCCGCACACCCTTGCGCCGCAGCCAGTGCAGGAAGCCGCCAAGACGCTCGACACGGAAGCTGCGGTCCACCGTCAGCCCCTCGGGCGCGTGCGGCTCAAGGGCGCAGATCAGCGGTCGCTCGGTCGAGGCCTCTGCCACCGCGCGGGGCAAGGCCCCCTGCCCTGCGATCAGTGCCAGCACGGTCTCAGCCCGGCGTCAGGAAGTGACGGTCGCTGTCACCGAGGATGAAGGCCACGATCTCACGCACGTAGTCGCTCTGGGTTTCGTCTCCCAGCCGGCGTGCTCGGTCGGCAAAGGCACCCTCACCCTGCGCCAGCATCTGGAACGCGGCGCGCAGCGCGGTGATGTCGGAGCGGCTCACGCCCTTGCGCTTCAGCCCCACGAGGTTCAGCCCGTCGAGCTTACCGCGCGGCGCCTGCACGAGGCCGTAGGGGATCACGTCGTTGGTCACCATGGTGACCGCACCGATGATCGCCCCGCGCCCGATGCGCACCCACTGGTGCACGCCCGAAAGGCCGCCGACGATGACGTCATCGTCGAGCACGCAGTGCCCGGCGATGGCCGAGTTGTTCACGAGGATCACCCGGTCGCCGATCTGCGCGTCGTGGGCCACGTGGCAACCCGCCATGAACAGGCCGTCGTCGCCGATGCGGGTGACGCCGCCACCGCCCTCGGTGCCGCAGTTCATGGTGACATGCTCGCGGATGCGGTTGCGCTTGCCTATGACCAGCCGGGTCTTCTCGCCACGGAACTTGAGATCCTGCGGGATCTCGCCGATCACCGCGAAGGAGAAGATCACCGTCTCTTCGCCGATCTCGGTGTCGCCGGTGATCACGACGTGGGATTTCAGCTCGACGCGCGGACCGAGTACCACCTCGGCGCCGACGTGACAGAAGGGGCCGATGCGGCAACCTTCCCCGATCTGCGCGCCCTCCTCGACGACGGCGCTGGGGTGGATCTCGGTGCTCATGCGGGCAGGTCCATCATCGCTGTGAATTCGGCCTCTGCGGCCATCTCGCCGTCGACCTCGGCCACCCCCGCGAATTTCCAGACCTTGCCGCCGGGCTTGCCGCGCACCGTGGTGAGCTTCATCCGCAGCTGGTCGCCGGGCACCACCATGCGGCGGAACTTGCACTTGTCGATGGCCATGAAATAGACCTTCAGGTTCTTGTCCGCGAGGCCGAGCGCTGTGCCCACCATCACCGCCGAGGTCTGTGCCATCGCCTCGACGATGGTGACGCCGGGCATGATCGGCTGACCGGGGAAGTGTCCCTGGAAATGGGGCTCGTTCATGGTGACGTTCTTGATGCCGACGGCGGACTGGTAGCCGTCGATGTCGACGACACGGTCCACGAGCAGGAACGGGTAACGGTGCGGCAGGATCCGCTGGATAAGGTGAATGTCCGCGGAAAGCAGCGTATCGGTCATCTTGGGCCTTTCGTTTCCGACTGTCGTCCCTTGAACGGTCCGGTAAACCCCGGACCCACGTCCCGCCGGGATCTTCCGAAGGGAACGGGCGGAAAGCGATGCAGGGACCGTTCAGGTCTTTCAAGAAACGCTGTAGCAACAGCAGCCCCGGGGGGCAAGCGCGGCCCTACTCCTGCGCGGGGGCGCTCTGCTGGGGCTGACTGTCCGGCCGGGTCTGGGGGTGAGTGTCAGGCATGATGTCCGGCTGCGCCTCGGGCATGATGTCCGGCTGCGCCTCGGGCTGCACGTCAGTCTGGGTACCGAGCTGGCCCTGCGGTGCCTCGGCGCTGCCGTCGCCGATCGCCTCGTCGATGCGCGAGATGGCGGTGTCGGTGATGTCGATCACGTCCGCCGCCAGGAACACCGAGCGCTCGTCGATGATCACCGCAGCACCTGCCTCCTTCATGAGATCCGCAAGGACGGGCTGCGCGGCGGCCATGAACTGGCGCCGCCGCTCATCGGAAACGTTGCCGAGCGCGCGCGCCTTGGAGTCCTGCTCGCGGCGCAGCTCCTGCACCTTCTGGTCGAAGGCATCCGCCAGCTCGCGGAATTCGGTCGGCGGCACGGTGCCGCGCTTCTCGGTGAGGGCGCGTTCCTCATCGGTGAGCGCCGCCTCGATGCGGCGGTTCTCGGCAGAGATCGCAGCACCCTCTTCCTCGAGCGCCGCGGTGACACGGCGCCCGTAGGCGCTTTCTCCGAAGAGCCGGTCGAACTCGACCGTCAGGATCACGCTCTGCACCACGCCCGGGCGCGTCGCCTCCTGCGCGGCAAGTGGCGCCCCGGCAAGGGCCAGGGCGAGCGCCAGAGCGGATTGCCGCAGCGCCCGACTCATCTCAGAAGTCGGTCGAGATGGTGAAGCTGAAGTTCTGCTCCTTGTCGCGCTTCTCTTTCTTCAGCGCCTTCGAGAAATCGAGGCGAAGCGGACCGAGCGCGCTGTCCCACAGGATCGAGAAACCGACGACATGGCGGAGCGAGAAGTCCTGATAGAGCACGTCGTTGGTGGTCGAGTTGACGGTGCTGTCCTCGAGCCCCCAGACCGAGCCCATGTCGTAGAACAGGCCGCCCGAGATGCCGTATTCCTCCGGCAGGCCAAGCGGGAATTCCGCCTCGAACCGGGCCACGGCGTAGTAGTCGCCGCCGAGAGAGTCGTCGACATCGTCGGCCGCGCTGTATTCGCGCGGACCGATGCCACCGTACTCGAAGCCACGCAGCGTGGAGTCGCTGAGCAGGTAGCGGTCGGTCACCCGGCTGGAGCCGCTGGAGTAGTTCAGCGCGCCGCCCTCGAACGAGGCCCGCAGCGTGATTTCCTCATTCCAGACACGGGTCTGCGCGATGGCGCGGACGTTGGTCTTGATGAACGTGGTGTCGCCGCCGACGCCGCCGAGATCCTGGCCGAACTCGAGCAGGACGCCCGCGTTGGGGTTCAGGCCGGTGCGGCGGGTGTCGTAGCTGAAGGTGTAGCCGAGGCTGCTGTCAAAGCGCGCACCGTCTTCCTCTTCCGCGCGGATGACCTGGCCGGCGTCACCGTCTTCGGTGTTGCGGATGTCCGAGTAGCCCAGCGTGTAACGCAGGCTCAGACGGCCGTTTTCCGAGATCGGGAACGAGAAGCTCGGGCGGAACTGGCCGCGGCGGGTGTCGAACTCGGCGTATTCGTTGTCGGTCTCGCGGTAGCTGGCACCAAGGCCGAAGGCGAGATCGCGGCCAAGGAAGTACGGCTCGACGAAGTTGAAGTTGTAGGACGACGACGAGGACGCGGTGTTGACGCCCAGCGACAGCGCCTGGCCACGGCCAAGGAAGTTGGTCTCGCCGAACGAGATCGACGCGCCGATGCCGCTGGTGGTCGAGTACGACCCGCCGAAGCCGATGGAGCCGGTGGGCTGCTCGGTGACGTTCACGTCGACGATGACCTGCTGCGGCGTGCTGCCTTCGCGAGCGTCGACCTGCGCGTCCGAGAAGTAGCCGAGCGCGCGGATGCGTTCGGCGGACTGGCGGATGGCGCGCGGGTTGAACGGGTCACCCTCGGCGGTGTCGAACTGGCGCCGGATCACGCGGTCGAGCGTGGTGGTGTTGCCTTCGATGTCGATGCGCTCGACGAAGATGCGCGGGCCGCGGGTGAGCTGGAAGCTCACGTCGAGCGTCAGGTTGCGCTCGTTGCGGGTGACGCGGGGCTCGATGCGCACGAACTGCAGCCCCTCCTCGACCGCGAGCCGCTCGAGGCGGGCGATCTGGTTCTCGACCACGGAGGGCGAATAGACCTTGCCGGGCTTCACCGTGAGCGCGTCGCGGAACAGCGGCACGTTGACCTCGGCCAGATCGGATTCGACCGAGATGTTGCCGAAGTTGAACTGCTGACCTTCCTCGATGTTGAAGGTCACGAAGTAGGCGTCACGCTCCTGCGCGAGCTCGGAGTTGACCCCGGTGATGCGGAAGTCGACGTAGCCGCGCGAGGCGTAGAAATCCTGCAGGAGCTGGCGGTCGAAGGCGATGCGATCCTCGATGTAGGTATCGCTGCGGATGATCGCGCGCAGCAGGCCGGCCTGCTTGGTCTCGAGCACGCGGCGCAGGCGCCCGTCCGAATAGGCCTGGTTGCCGACGAAACCGATGCGCTCGATCTCGGTCACGCCGCCTTCGAAGATCTCGTAGACGAGATCGACGCGGTTCTCGGAGCGACGGATGAGCTTCGGGGTCACGCGGGCCGAGATCCGGCCCTGCTGGGTGTAGGCGTCGGCGATGGACTGGGCGTCCTGCTCGGCCATAGACGGGCTGTAGACCCGGCGCGGCTGCGAGCGCACGATCGCGGCGAGGTCCTCGTCCTTGATGCGGCGGTTGCCCTCGAAGGCGATGCGGTTGACCGTCGGATACTCGACGACGCGGATCACCAGCGTGTTGCCCTGCGGCAGGATCTCGACCGTCTCGAAGAGGCCCGAGGCGACGATGCGCTGGTAGGCATCGTTGAGCTCTGCGGCCGACACCGGTGCGCCGCGCGCGATTCCGGCGTAGCTCAGGATGGTGCCGGGCTCGATCCGCTGGTTGCCCTCGATCGACACGTTGTTGAAAGAGAAGGTCTGCGCCACGGCCTGCTCGGGAAGCGCCGTGAAAGCCATTGAAAACGCGACGGAAATTGCCGCGAGAGATGCCGTGCCCCTGAAAATGCGCGCAAGGCGCGGGAGGCGCGCTCCCGTTTGCCCGTTGGTCATGCTGCCAATCCACTCCGCCGTATTTTTTTTACGTGAGTAAAGGGATTGGGCAGGCTTGTCAAAAGCCGAAACCGGCTGTGACTACAGCGATCCGAGGAAGGCGCCGAAATACAACGCACCCACGATCATGCCGACCGAAAGCAGGCGATCCCAGTTGATCGTGACAAGAAGGCCGAGGCCGCGACAGCCGGATTGAAGGGTGTGCATTTGTCGGACGCCGGTTCTTTGCGCATTGGGCCGCGACGCGCGCAGCGGGAATGGTTCGGGCGTCGTTCTACCATCCCAATATGGCCCAATTGGGGCGATCCGGCGCGCCAGTGCGTGGTGGCGCGCCGAAGGTTTCCTGCGCGTCCCGTCAGGGGCAAAAGAGATCGTTGGTCAGCGCGAAGGTCATCAGCGACAGGATCAGGATCAGCCCGATCGACATCAGCACGTTGAGCGCGCGGTCCGACGGAGGCTTGCCGCTGACCGCTTCCCAGGCGTGGAACACCAGGTGCCCGCCGTCGAGCACCGGCACCGGGAACAGGTTCAGAAGGCCCACAGCGGTCGAGAGCACGGCGATGAAGGTGATGAAGCTCTGCCCGCCTTGGCTTGCCATCGCGCCCGAGGTCTGCGCGATGCCGATGGGGCCCGACAGGTTGCACGACGAGATGTTGCCGATCACCATGTTCCAGAGCCCGGAGAGCGAGCCGGTGATGATGCTCCATGTGCGCTCGACGCCGCCGGTGAAGGCCTCGACGGGGCCCACCATGCTGGTCGCGGGCTCGAAGGCCAGCCCGCCGACGATGCCGATGCGGTAGACCGTGTGGTAGCCGCCCTCGGGCAGCGGCTCGTCCGTGCGCTTGGGCGTGAGCTCGAGCTCGAGCGTCTCGCCGTTGCGCCAGACCGTCAGGTCGAGCGGCGCGCCCCCGGAGCCCTCGACCTTTTCCTTGAGCTGATCGAAGGCAAAGGCCTGCTCGCCGTTGATCGACATGACGATGTCGCCGGGCTCGATCCCGGCCTCGTTGGCAGCGGACCGCGGCACGATCTGGGTGGCGATGGGCGGATAGACATAGGGGCCGTCTACTTCGATCTCCTGCCCGTCACGGTTCACGATGTAGGGCAGGATAGCCTCGTGCGGCAGCGTGTCCATGAAGGTGCCGAAAGCCTCGGAATCGCCGAAGTCGGGCAGCGGCGCGCCGCCGATCTCGAGGATCTCGTCGCCCTCGCGCAGGTCCTGCGCCACCGGCAGCGCGCGCAGCTCGCCCACGGTGAAGGGCTCGGCCACCCGGCCCTGCACCATGAAGATGCCGGTGAAGACGACGATGGTGAGCACGAAGTTAAACACCGGCCCGGCGGCGACCGTGGCGGCCCGCGCCCAGAGCGGCGCGCCGTTCATGGTGCGGCGTTTCTCCTCGTCCGAGAGCTGCGCCATCGCGGCCTCGTCGGCGCCGCCGCTGGCGTTGGCATCGCCCTTGAACTTGACGTAGCCGCCGAAGGGCAGCGCCGCAATCTGCCACTTGGTGCCGCGCTTGTCGTCGCGCGACCAGATCACCGGCCCGAAGCCCAGCGAGAACACGTCCGCGTCGATTCCCGACCAGCGGCCGACGATGTAGTGACCATATTCATGGATGGCCACGACCACCGAAAGCGCGACGACGAAGGCGATCAGAGTGTAGATCAGGCCTCCGAATTCGGGGATCAATTGCGCAATGTCCAAAACCGGTGCCTCTTACTGCTGTTTCATTATTTCGTCCGCGGTAACACGGGCGAAATGGTCCGCTTGGCGGACGTTATCAAGAGTGATCCCGGCATGAATGAGGCTCCCCTCGCCGGAAACACGGTTTAGTGTCTCCTCGACGACGGCGGCCATGCGGGTGAATCCAATGCGTTTTTCGATAAAGGCGTCGAGCGCGCGCTCCTTGGCGGCGTTGAACACCGCCCCCGAGAGCCCGCCGGTGCGCATCACCTCGCGCGCCAGCCGCAGCGCCGGCCAGCGCGTCTCGCAGGCGGCGCGGAAGGTGAACTGGCCCAGCTTGACGAGGTCGAGCCGCTCGACCGGCAGTTCCTGCCGCTGCGGGTGATGCAGCGCGAAGCCGATGGCGTGGCGCATGTCCGGGGGCCCGACATGGGCCATCAGCGCGCCGTCGCGGAACCCCACCAGCGCATGGATCATCGATTCCGGGTGCACCACGACCTCGATCAGATCGGGGTCGATGTCGAAAAACTCTTTGGTCTCTATGACTTCGAGCGCCTTGTTGAACATCGAGGCCGAGTCGATGGTGATCCGCTGCCCCATGTCCCAGTTGGGATGGGTCGCGGCCTGCTCGGGCGTCGCCTCGGCCAGCTTCTCGAGCGGCCAGTCGCGGAAGGCGCCGCCGCTGGCGGTGATGATCACGCGCTCGACGGCGTCGAGATCTTCGCCAATGAGCGCCTGGAAGACGGCGGAATGCTCGCTGTCGACGGGCAGCACGGCGCTGCCATGGGCCTTGGCGGTTCCCATGACCAGCGGCCCGGCGCAGACCATGCTTTCCTTGTTGGCAAGCGCCAGCGTGGCGCCGGTCTCGAGTGCGGCCAGCCCCGGAGGCAGCCCCGCGGCGCCAACGATGGCCGACATCACCCAGTCGGCAGGACGTCGCGCCGCCTCGACCAGCGCCTCGGCACCGGCAGCGGCCTCGATGCCGGTGCCCGAAAGGCGCTCGCGCAGGTCAGGCAGCAGCGCCTCGTCGGCGGTGACGGCGATCTCGGCCCGGAGCTGGCGCGCGTCCTTGGCCAGCTGCGCGACATTGCGGCCACCGGTGAGCGCCACCACATGATAGGCGGCGGAATTGCGGGCGATCAGGTCAATGGTGTTCTGGCCAATGGACCCGGTCGCGCCGAAAATGGAGATACGTCGCATCAAAACCCCGGGGGAAAGTCCACGACTTGCCCGGCGAGCAGCAGGAACAGCGCCGCACCCAGCATTCCGTCGAAGCGGTCGAGCAGGCCGCCATGGCCGGGGATGAGGGCCGAGCTGTCCTTGACCCCTGCCCGGCGCTTGACCGTGCTCTCGGCCATATCGCCGATCTGGCTTGCCATTGAGATGGCAACCGAAATACCCATGAGTCCGATCCCGGCGTGGGTGGTGCCCGCGAAGAGCAGACCCACCAGCGCGGCACCGACCCAGCCGGCAATGGCGCCGGACCAGGTCTTCTTGGGCGAGACGCGCGGCCAGAGTTTCGGCCCGCCGAACGCGCGACCGGCGAAATAGCCGCCGACGTCGGTGATCACGACGACGCAGACCAGCCAGAGCATCCAGACCAGCCCGAGATCGGCGCGCAGCTTCATGAAACCATAGCCCGCGAGCAGGATCAGAGCGGTGAAGACCGCATAGGTCACCCCGCCGCGCTCCATCCGGCCGAAGCCCGCCATCGAGGGCAGCAGCAGCAGCGGCAGCGCGAAGGCGGGTGGCAGGTAGGCGGCGGCGAGCGCGCAGCCCCCGGCCAGCACGCCCAGCACCGGCGCCGACTTGTCGCGGGCGGTGTCGACCATGCGCACCAGCTCCCACACCATGATGCCGCAGGCGAGCGAGATGAAGGCCCGCCACGCGATGCCTCCGACCCAGACCGCGATCAGGCTGAGTGCAATGAGGACCGCCGCCGAGATCACCCGTGGCCGCAGGTCCGTCCAACGCGAGGAGTTCATGCTTTCACGCCCCCGTAGCGCCGTTCGCGGTTGCCATAGGCGGTGACCAGTCGGCCGAACTCCTCGGCGCAGAAATCCGGCCAGAGCGTGTCGATGAACTCGTATTCCGCGTAGGCCGACTGCCAGAGCAGGAAGTTCGAGATGCGCGCCTCGCCCGAGGTGCGGATCACCAGATCCGGGTCGGGCAGCACGCAGGTGTCGAGGTACTTGGGAAGCGTCTCTTCGTTGACCGCATCCGGGTCGAGCTTGCCCGCCGCCACGTCCTGCGCCAGCCGCCGCGTGGCGCGGGCCACCTCGTCACGGCCGCCGTAGTTGATGGCGATGGTGAGGTTCACGCCGGTGCAGCCCGAGGTCATGAACTCGAGCTCGTCCATCAGCGACACCAGTTTCTTGTCGAGCCGCACCCGGTCGCCGATGAAGCGCACGCGCACGTTCTCTTCGAACAGCGCGCGGGCCTCCTTGGTGATGTAGCGACGGAACAGGCTCATCAGCCCCGCCACCTCGGACTGGGTGCGTCTCCAGTTCTCGGTAGAGAAGGCGAAGATCGTGACGTAGCGCACGCCGAGGTCCGGGCAGGCCTCGACGATCTCGCGAACGCGCTTCGCCCCGGCATGGTGGCCGAACAGTCTCGGGCGCCCACGCCGCTGGGCCCAGCGACCGTTGCCATCCATGATGATGGCGACGTGCCGAGGTCCGTTCCCCTCGCGGATGGGTTTGGGCATGACGCGGTCCACTCCCTTGGTCCCTGGCACCCGCACGCCGATCAGACCTGCATGATCTCTTCTTGCTTGTGCTCGAGCGCCTCGTCCACCTTCTTGATGTAGAGGTCGGTGATGTCCTGCACTTCGGATTCCCAGAACTTCTGATCGTCCTCGGCCATGCCGTCGGCCTTGGCCTTCTTGACCTGGTCCATGCCGTCGCGGCGCACGTTGCGGATCGCGACGCGGGCGTGCTCGGCGTAGTGGCCGGCGACCTTGGTCAGCTCGCGGCGGCGCTCTTCGTTGAGCTCGGGGATCGGCAGCATGATGATGGTGCCGTTCAGCTGGGGGTTGATACCCAGACCCGACTCGCGGATCGCCTTCTCGACCTTGCCCACGAGGCCCTTGTCCCACACGTTGATGGTGACCATGCGCGGCTCGGGCACGTTAACGGTGCCCACCTGGTTGATCGGGGTCATCTGGCCATAGGCTTCGACCTGCACCGGCTCCAGCATCGAGCCCGAGGCACGCCCGGTTCGAAGCGAGGCGAATTCGGTGCGCAGGTTCGACATGGCGCCATCCATGCGGCGCTTTAGGTCATCGGTGTCGAGTTCGAAATCTTCTGACATGGTTGGTCTTGCCCGCTCAGGTGTTTGTCGTTCGGTCCGCTTTCTAGGACAGGCGCGCCCGGATGTATAGCTGTCTTGCCGTGAAACGGCCCGTGACGGCGCAATCATCGTCCCTTCCGACGCGTTGCCGCCCCCCTCGGGCCGGAACCCGCTTGGCGGTGCCGTCATGCTGCAGCGCAGTTTGACAGCTGCCGATGGCACCGCTACCCATTCTCCTAATACCACCCCTGAATTCGTTCGCCTTTCGCATATCGGAGCCCCGAGACATGGACAGCGCTAAGCCTGAAGCCCTCAACCTTGAATTGAACTTTTCGGAGCAGTTCGGCGAGACCGCTTCGCAGACCGAGCAGACCGCGGCGCTGGCCGCCGTCGCCGTGACCAGTGACGACAACGAGCGCAGCGCCTCGCTGCTCGCGATGGCGCTCGGCGGGGACGGCGACGACGTCTGGGAGGGCACCGATGCGCCGGAATACTACTCGGGCGGGCTCGGCAACGACGACCTCGACGGCGAGGGCGGCAACGACTCGCTCTACGGCAACTCAGGCAATGACACGCTCGACGGCGGCGACGGTGACGATTACCTCAGCGGCTACACCGGGATGGACAGCATCGAGGGCGACAGCGGCGATGACACCATCTACGGCGGTGGCGGCGCCGACAGTCTCGAGGGCGACGAGGGCAACGACCTCATCAGCGGCGGGACCGGCAACGACTCCATCGAGGGCGACGAGGGCAACGACAGCCTCTACGGCAACTCCGGCCACGACAGCGTCGAGGGCGGCGACGGAGACGATTACATCAGCGGCTACACCGGCAACGACACGCTGGTGGGCGGCGCGGGCGACGACATGATCGTCGGCGGCTCGGGCAACGACGAGATCATCACCAACTCGGGCGACGATACGGTCTACGGCGGCAGCGACGACGACTTCATCAACGCCTTCTCCGGCAACAACCTGCTGAACGGCGGCACCGGCGACGACACCATAAGCGGCGGTGACGGCGACGACAGCATCTACGGCAACAGCGGCGACGATGTGCTCGATGGCCGCGGCGGCGCGGATTACATGAGCGGCTACAGCGGCGACGACGTGCTGCGCGCAGGGGGCGGCGACACGCTGTCTGGCGGCAGCGGCGCGGACAGCTTCCTCTTCGAGATCGTCTACGCCGACAGCACCTCCGTCATCACCGACTTCGAGGCCGGAGTGGACGACATCCAGTTCTACGGCGACGAGTATACCGTCTATCAAGGCGATGCGCTGTCGCAGGCCGTGCAGGTTGGCGACGACGTGGTCATCACCCGGCAGGTCTACGACGCTTTCGAGGGCGCCGGCGCAACGCTGGAGCTGATCCTCGAGGACACGCAGCTGGACGACCTGTCGTCGAGCGACTTCATGGACGGGCTGTTCTACTACTGACGCCGGCACCTCCTTCGCAAAACAGCACCGCCCGCAGGCCGGAACCTGCGGGCGGTGTCTTTTTGTCGGCGTGGTGTCTGCTTCCAGGGCGGCGTGCGGCTCAGCCGACGCGGGTGTAGGTGCCCTGCCCCGCAAGGATGCCGCGGAACCCGCCCGGCTCGTCCAGCGGGAAGACGATGATCGGCAGGTTGTTGTCGCGCGCCAGCGCGATGGCCGAGGCGTCCATGACCTTGAGGTTCTTCTGCAGCACCTCGTCGTAGCTCACCTTGTCGTAGCGCTTGGCGTCGGGGTTGGTGCGCGGGTCGCTGTCATAGACGCCGTCGGTGCCGTTCTTGCCCATGAAGAGCGCCTCGCAGGCCATCTCGTTGGCGCGCAGCGCCGAGGCGGTGTCGGTGGTGAAATAAGGGTTGCCGGTGCCCGCGGCGAAGATGCAGACGCGCTTCTTCTCGAGGTGGCGCACGGCGCGGCGCCGGATGTAGGGCTCGGCCACCTCGTCCATGCGGATCGCGGTGATCACCCGGGTGTAGACGCCGATCTCTTCCAGCGCCGATTGCATCGCCAGCGCGTTCATGACGGTCGCCAGCATGCCCATGTAGTCGGCGGTGGTCCGTTCCATGCCCTGCGCGGAACCGGCGAGGCCGCGGAAGATGTTGCCGCCGCCGATCACCATGCAGATCTCGACGCCCATGTCGTGCACGGTCTTCACTTCCCGGGCGATGCGCTCGACGGTCGGCGGGTGCAGGCCGTAGCCCTGGTCCCCCATGAGCGCCTCTCCCGAGATTTTCAGCAAGACGCGATTGAAGGTGGTCTGCGGGGTCTCGGTCATGTTGCGCTCCGTCACTGAGGGGGTCTAGGATCGGCGCCATATGTGGCCGAAAACCGGCCCCTCTGCAATGCTGCATTGCCGCGAGCGAAGACCTTCGAAGGAGGACGCCCTGTCCGATATTCTGACCCGGCTGGCGCCCGATCCGGAGCGCCCGGTGCTGATCGCCGGCCCCACCGCCAGCGGCAAGTCGGCGCTGGCGCTCGAGATCGCAGCGCGCGATGGCGGCGTCATCGTGAACGCCGACGCGATCCAGGTGTTCTCGGACTGGCGGGTGCTCACCGCGCGACCCTCCGAGGCCGAGGAGGCGCTCGCGCCGCACGCGCTCTACGGTCACGTCCCGGGCACGCAGGCATACAGTGTGGGCGAGTGGCTGAGGGATGTCGCGCAACTTATGCGCGGGCCCGGGCGGCTGATCGTGGTGGGCGGAACCGGGCTTTATTTCAGCGCCCTGACCGAGGGGCTGGCCGAAATTCCGCCGACGCCACCGGCGGTTCGCGACGAGGCGATGGCGCGGCTCGACGCGGGCGAGCGCGCCGCGATGGTCGAGGAACTCGACAGCGACACCCGGGTGCGGATCGACACGGCGAATCCAATGCGCGTGGCGCGGGCGTGGGAAGTTCTGCGCTCTACCGGGCGAGGAATCGCGGCGTGGCAGGATGAGACGCCCCCGCCGCTTCTGCCTCTTTCGCAGGCACAACCCATCGTCTTCGATGCCCCCAAGGACTGGCTCAGCCCGCGAATCGAAACGCGGTTCCGCAAGATGGTCCGCGAGGGCGCGCTCGACGAGGCCCGCGCCAACCTCGCCACGTGGACGCCCGCCCTGCCCTCGGCCAAGGCCATCGGCGCCGCCGAGCTGATCGGCCACCTGCGCGGCGAGATGACCCTCGACGAGGCCATCGACCGGGCCACGGTGCTCACCCGGCAATTCGCCAAGCGCCAGCGTACGTGGTTCCGGGCGCGGATGCGCGACTGGCCCGCGCTGACCCCGGAAGAGAGCGGCGCGTGAGTGCCGCCCCGGACAGTGCCGCGCCCGTGCGCGTGGCCTCTCTGGGGAGCATATCCGGCTGGCGCTACCGTCTGCTGCACGACCGGGGCGATCACACGCTGATCTGGCTGACCCGCGGACAGGGCCGCGTGATCGTCGACGGCATCCGCCGCGGGCTCGGGCCGCACAACGCGCTGTTCCTCCCGGCGGGCACGCTCTTCGCCTTCGAGCCCGGCGCGCAGAGCCTTGGCACGGTTCTGCATTGTCCCGCCGGCCGCACCGGGCTCTGGCCCATGGATCCGCTGCACCTGCGGGTGCGGGAAGGCGCGGCGCAGGGCGAGCTGACGGGCATGCTCGACGCCATGCAGCGCGAACAGGGACAGGACCGGCTGCTGATGGACGAGGCGCTTGGGGCGCAGTCGAGCCTAGCGGCGGTCTGGCTGCAACGGCAATGCGCGGCGGGTGCCCGCGATGCCCTGCCCGACAGTGCCGCGCACCGGCTGATGCGGCTCTACGCGGGCGCGCTCTCGGCCGGGTTCCGCAGCGACCGCGGCGTTTCGGACTACGCCGCCGCGCTCGGGGTGACCGCGACCCACCTCACCCGCACCGCCCGCGCCTGCTGCGGCATGACCGCGGTGGCGATGCTGGCCGAGCGCAAGCTGCACGAGGCGCAGCGCCTGCTCGCCCTGCCCGAACCGGCGGTCAACCGCATCGCCGAGGCGCTTGGTTTCAACAGCGCGCCCTATTTCACCCGCTTCATCCGCAGCCACACCGGGCTCTCTCCGACCGAGATCCGCAACGGCGGCAAGCCCGGCGCACGGGCGCCCCAGACGCGCGGCACCCTTCACCGTTAGGCGAGGCGGGCGGAAGCCTCTTGCCGCGAGAGGGGCTTCAGGGTTTCATGGCCGCCGAGGGAGAAGACCGGTGCCGGCGCGACCGTCGGCCCGCGACCATGAAGGACGGGGTATGACGCAGAGGGGAGAAGCTGAACGGGTCCATCCGGGGGCACGCGCCTGCGCACGCGACCTGAAGGCCGGGCGGCTCGACCGTCGTGAATTCCTGACACGCGCCACGGCGCTTGGACTCAGCGCAACCGCCGCCTACGCGCTCGGCGGGCTCGGCACGCCCGCGCGGGCCGAGGAAGAGCCCGGCCTCGCCGGTTCCAGCAGCCTGCGCATCCAGATGGAGGTCCGCCCGATCAAGGACCCGCGCACCGCCGACTGGTCAGAGATCGCCAATTTCTACCGCGGCTGGCTCGAGTATCTCGTCGAGTACAACCGCGACGGCACCGTGCGCGGCATGCTGCTGGAAAGCTGGGAGGTCAGCGACGACGCCACCGAATACGTGCTGCACGTCCGCCCCGGCGTGCGCTGGAACAACGGCGACGCCTTCACCGCCGAGGACGTGGCGCGGATGTTCCGCTACTGGTGCAACCGCGACGTCGAGGGCAACTCCATGGCCGGGCGGCTGGGCTCGATGGTCGACCGCGAGACCGGCCATCTCCGCGAGGGCGCCGTCACCGTCGTCGACGACCTGACCGTGCGGCTCGCCCTGCCGAAGCCCGACGTCGCACTGATGGTCGGGCTCTCCGACTATCCCGCCGCCGTGGTCCACAAGAGCCACGACCCGCTTACCATGCTCGAGAACCCGGTGGGCACCGGCCCCTACCTGCCCGAGAGCCTCGTGCCCAACGAAAGCGCGGTGCTGGTGCGCAACGCCGATCACGACTGGTGGGGCGCCAGCGCCGAGGGCTTTGGCGGCGCCACCATCGAGCGCATCACCTTCCTCGACTACGGCACCGACCCGGCAAGCTGGCTCGCCGCGGCCAAGGCCGACGAGGTCGACATGCTCTACGAGAACATCGGCGATTTCATCGACGCCGCCGACGCGCTCGGCTGGCAGAAATCCGAGGTGGTCACCGGCTCGACCGTCGTGCTGCGCGCCAACCAGGCGGCGCTGGTCGAGGGCAAGGCGCCCTACTCGGACCTGCGCGTGCGCAAGGCGCTGCAGATGTCGGTCGACAACGAGATCTGCCTGGAGCTCGGCCATTCCGGCCTTGGTACCGTGGCGCAGAACCACCACGTGGCACCGGTGCATCCCGACTACGCTGACGTGGGCCCCACCCCCTACGACCCCGAGGCCGCGCTGGCGCTGATGGCCGAGGCCGGGATGGAGGGGTTCGAGCACGAGCTGGTGACGCTCGACGACGGTCTCACCATGCGCACCGGCGATGCCGCCGCTGCCATGCTCCGCGACGCGGGGTTCAAGGTGAATCGCACGGTCCTGCCGGGCTCGCGGTTCTGGGCCGAGTGGAAGACCTACCCGCTCTCGGTGACCGAGTGGAACCACCGCCCGCTCGGCATCCAGGTCATCGCGCTGGCCTATCGCACCGGCGAGCCGTGGAACGAGTCCGGCTACGCCAACGCCGATTTCGACGAACTGGTGACCGAGGCGCTCGGCATCGCCGACGACACCGCGCGCAGCAAGGTGATGGCCGAGATCGAGAAGACGCTCCAGCGCGACGCGGTTATCATCCAGCCCTACTGGCGCTCGCTCTACCGTCACGTCCGCCCGGGCGTCACCGGTGCGGACATCCACCCGTCGTGGGAGATCCACCTTTACAGGCTCGGCATCTCGCAGGGCTGAGCGCTTACTGCGCGGACTCGGTCAGCAGGTCCTCGTAGCGCTGGTCGGTCAGCGTCTTCAGGAAGGCCACAAGCGCGTCGATGCGCTGGTCGTCGAGCGCGGGCCCCTCGGTGAGTTCGGTCATCGCGATGTTCTCGGCGACCTCGGGCGGGCCGAAGGGCGCGCCGGTCTCGGGGTTGATCTTCCGCTTTTCGTTCCGGGTGTTGTAGGTGTTGTAGAACAGGATCACCGTGCGCAGATCCTCGAACACGCCGTTGTGCATGTAGGGGCCCGTCACCGCGACGTTGCGCAGGGTCGGCGTCCGGTAGCGGCCCATGGTGTCCATCGCTCCCGCCACGCCCGGGTTGGCGTGCAGCCCGTCGTCGAGCTTGGTCACTCCATTCGAGGCCCGCAGGTCCGTGTTCGCCGGGACGCCGAGGTTGTAGTAGCGGTAGTTCGAGAAGGTCTCTTCCCGGTCCATCGCGTTCTGGCGGAGCTTGTGGCAGACGTTGCAGTTGGTGAACTGCTGCGAGAAGAACAGCAGCCGCCCGAGCTCTTCCTGCTTGGTGAGCTCGACCTCGCCGCGCAGGTAGCGGTCGTATTTCGAGGTGAAGGGCGCGAACTCGTCGCTGCGCTCGAAGGCGGCGATGGCGCTGGTCATGGCATCGTAGGCGGCGTCGGGATCGTCGAGCACGCCCGCCTCGAAGAGCGCCGGGAAGGTTTCGGTATAATAGGCGTTCTCGCGCAGGCGCGCGACCACGGCGGCCTTGTCGGCCATCCCCATCTCGAGCGGGTTCAGCGGCGGCCCGCCCGCCTGCTCCTCGAGCGTGGCGGCGCGCCCGTCGTGGAACAGCCCGCCGACCCAGGCCCCGTCCTCGGCCTGGGCGAAGGCCGGCGCAAAGGCGGCGTAGGCCGCGGTCGGCGCGTTGCGGTCCCCGATGGACTGCCCGTCATCGCCGGGCGACGCGGCGCCGCGCGGATCGGCAAAGCCATGGTCGGGGTCGTGGCAACTTGCGCAGCTCTGGGTGCGGTTCTTCGAAAGGTTCACGTCGAAGAACAGCGCCTCGCCCAGATCCTCGAGCCGAACGGGTTCCGAGGCCGCTGAGCGGGACACGCTCACGCCAAGACCGGCCACGGCGGTGGCGGTGACGGACAGCGTGAGCAGGATGGCGAGTTTCATGCGGCGTCTCCCAATTGGGCCCGGAGATGGCATGACCTCCTAACGCCGACCTTGATGCAGGTCAATTCCTGACGAAAAGCCTTGGTCACTGGGGCGCCGGATCAGCTGCCCCAGATCGTCTTCACGTAGTTGCGGGTTTCACGGTAAGGCGGCACGCCGCCATGCTTCTCAACCGCGCCGGGACCGGCGTTGTAGGCCGCCAGCGCCAGCCGCCACGAGCCGAACTTGACGTATTGCGCCTTGAGATACCGCGCCCCGCCCTCGAGGTTCTGGGCCGGGTCATGCGGGTCGACGCCCAGCCGCTTGGCGGTGAAGGGCATCAGCTGCGCGAGCCCGATGGCGCCCTTGTGCGACTTGGCGGCGGGGTTGAAGTTCGATTCCTGCTTCACGAGGCGCAGGAACAGGTCCTCGGGCACGCCGTGCCGCCGTGCCGCGATCCGGGCCATATCGGCGTAGGGGCCGTTGTAGCGCCCGCGGTAGACCGGGGTCGTGCTCTCGTCGCCGCCCATCGGGCCCCACTTGGTGGGTGTCACCACGGACGGCGGCTGCAGCCGGACCGAGCTGCGGTATTGCTCGGAGGCGCGGGTGTCGAGCACCGTCGTCTGCTGCCGGAACAACATGACGCGGTTCTTGGTGGAAAGCGTCTCGGCCTGCACGGCAGACGTCGAGAGCGCAGCGCAGACCAGTGCCTGCAACGCGATGGTTTGCAGTCCTCGCATGAGATGCCTTGTCCTGTCCCTTTATCCTTGGCCGGGACTATACCCGACCCGCGAGAAACCGCCAGCCTTGTGCCGGACATGCGGCAGGTGCGCGCTTACGTGTTGTTAACCACGCACAGGTGACAGTCGCGGCCGCACGGCGTTTCCGGCTGTCGGGCGGCTTGGAACCGGTTCGGGGCATCGGGCTGTGGCCACCCGCGCCGTCGCTGTGTAAGGCTCGTCGAAACCCCCTCGGGGGCGGAGAATCGGAACAGGATCCGCGAAGGATCAGAAACAAACGAGTGAGGATGACATGGCCGGATCCGTGAATAAGGTGATCTTGGTGGGCAATCTCGGGGCCGACCCCGAGGTGCGCACCTTCCAGAACGGCGGCAAGGTCTGCAACCTGAGGATCGCGACCTCGGAGAACTGGAAAGACCGCAACACCGGCGAGCGCCGCGAGCGCACCGAGTGGCACTCGGTCGCGATCTTCTCCGAACCGCTGGCGCGCATCGCCGAGCAGTACCTGCGCAAGGGCTCCAAGGTCTACATCGAGGGCCAGCTCGAGACCCGCAAGTGGCAGGACCAGTCCGGCCAGGACCGCTATTCGACCGAGATCGTGCTACGCCCCTACCGTGGCGAGCTGACCCTGCTCGACGGCCGCCAGGGTGGCGGCGGCGGCGGTGACTTCGGTGGCGGTTCGGGCGGCGGCTACGGTGGTGGCAGCGGCGGCGGTGGCTACAGCGGTGGCCGTGACGACTTCGGCGGCGGCTCCGGCGGTCGCGACGATTACGGCAGCGGCTCGGGCGGCGGTGGCGGCGGTCGCGCCCCCTCGCGCGATCTCGACGACGAGATCCCGTTCTGAGCGCAGCCCGCGCCTGATCGCAGAGCTTGGGAAAGGGGGGATCACGTCCCCCCTTTTTCTTTTGGCGCCGCGCCTGACGCTTCGCGCTGTGTCTGAGAAAGTGCCAACTCCACACCCCGGCGAAAGAAAATCGCCGGACCCCAACTTTTTCCGACGGAACCTTCGGCCCGTTGCGTTTTGTCTTCCTGTACCAGTCGGAGCAGTCCATGAAGTTGAGCAAGGCCACCGTTGCCATTTCCATCGTCCTGCTATGCGCCGGCGCAGGCTGGCTGTGGCTCAGGGACACGCAGGAGACCGAGCTCGCCGCGCCCCGCACCGTCGCGGTGACACGTGGCACGGTCGAGAGCACCGTGCTCGCCACCGGGCTCATCGAGGCCGAGAGCCTCGTCTCGGTCGGCGCCCGGACCTCGGGGCTGGTCGAGGAGCTGCTGGTCGACGTCGGCGACGATGTGGCCAAGGGCGAGCTCATCGCGCGCATCGACTCGCTCGAGCAGCAGAACGCGGTGCAACAGGCCAAGGCCGACCTCGCCCAGCTCGACGCCGAGATCGCCTCGAACGCCGCCGAGATCCGGCTGGCGGAACAGGCGCTCTCGCGGCAGCAGACGCTCATCACCCGCGAGCTGGTGACCACCGAGGATCTTGAATCCGCCGAGGCGACACTGGACATGGCGCACGCCAACGCGGCCTCGCTCGAGGCGCAGCGCGCCCGGGCCGAGATCGAGGTGGCGACCGCCGAGCTCGACCTGGAACGCACCCAGATCACCGCGCCCATCGACGGCACCGTCGTGGCCGTCGTCAGCGACGAGGGCACCACGGTCAACAACTCCTCGGAGACGCCGACCATCGTGAAGCTGGCGCAGCTCGACCGGATGGAGATCAAGGCCGAGATCTCGGAGGCCGACGTGGTCAACGTCGCGCCGGGGCAGCTGGTGAGGTTCTCGCTGCTGGGCGCGCCGGACCGGGTCTACGAGGCCGAGCTGGCCTCGGTCGAGCCCGCCCCGTCGTCGATCCGCGACAGCGACGAGATCGACACGGATACCGCGATCTACTACAACGCCCGCTTCCTCGTCGACAATTCCGACCGGCTGCTGCGCATCGGCATGTCGACCAACGTCACCATCATCCTTGGCCGCTCCGAGGACACGCTGACCCTGCCCCTCGCGACGCTGCCCTCGGCGGGCCCGGAGGGGCGCTACGTGGTGAGCGTCCTGGCCGACGACGACCGGCCCGAGCGCCGGGTGATCGAGATCGGCCTGAAGGACGCCACTTCCTACGAGGTGCTGACCGGGCTTGCGGAAGGCGACCGGGTGATCGGTGGCGGTGCCCGGCCCACCGCGGCATCCGCGGCGCAGACCCGCAGCTCGCGCGGCCCCGGCGGCCCGCCCCCGGGCATGTTCTGAGGCCCCCCATGGCACTCATCGACATTCGCGGGCTCGACCGCTCCTTCACTGCGGGCGAGCAGACCATCACCGTGCTGCGCGGCATCGACCTTTCGATCGAGACGGGCGAGATGGTCGCCATCATCGGCCAGTCCGGTTCCGGCAAGTCGACGCTGATGAACGTACTGGGCTGCCTCGACCGGCCCACCCGCGGCGACTACCGCTTCGACGGGCGCGACGTCTCGGCCATGTCCGACCACGAGCTGGCCGAGCTGCGTCGCGACCACTTCGGCTTTATCTTCCAGCGCTACCAGCTGATGCCCGAGCTCGACGCTCTGGGCAATGTCGAGATCCCCGCGATCTACCGCGGCGCTCCGCGTCGGGCGCGGCGTGACCGGGCGCGGGCGCTGCTCGAGCGGCTGGGGCTCGGCGAGCGGCTTGGCAACCGGCCCGGCGCGCTCTCGGGCGGACAGCAGCAGCGGGTCTCGGTGGCGCGCGCGCTGATCAACGGTGGCGAGGTCATCCTTGCGGACGAGCCCACCGGCGCGCTCGACAGCCAGTCCGGCGAAGACCTGATGGCGCTTCTGCGCGAACTGCATACCGAGGGGCACACGGTCATCATCGTGACCCACGACCCGAGCATCGCCGCGACCGCAGACCGGGTGATCGAGATCCGCGATGGCGAGATCATCGCCGACACGCGCACACGCGAAACCACCGCCCGGCCCCGCATTGCCGCCCCCCAAGGAGGCCACGTGGGGCTCGGCGCCCTCGCCGACCGGCTGCGCGAGGCGACGCGGATGGCGCTGAAGTCCATGGCCGCGCACAAGCTGCGGTCCTTCCTCACCATGCTCGGCATCATCATCGGCATCACCTCGGTGGTCTCGGTGGTGGCGCTGGGCAACGGCAGCCAGCAGAAGGTGCTCGAGAACATCGCCTCTATCGGCACCTCGACGATCGACATCCGCCCCGGCACCAGCTTCCGCGACCGCCGCGCCAACCGCATCGACACGCTGGTGGGCGCCGATGCCGATGCGCTCGACGGCATGCCCTTCGCAGCCTCGGTCTCGCCCGAGGTCTCGACCAGCGCCAACGTGATCCACGCGGGCACCACGGCCTCGGCGCAGGTCAAGGGCGTGTCGGCGGGTTACTTCCAGCTTGGCTCCTACACGGTCACCCGGGGCGCCACCTTCAACGAGGACGACCTTGCCGCAAGGGCGCAGGTGGCGGTGCTCGACAGCGACGCGGCGGAGACCTTTTTCGACGGCGCAGATCCCATCGGCCAGCGGGTGCTGATCGGGCGCATCCCGCTTCAGGTGATCGGCGTGGTCGCCTCGTCGGGCGCCAGTTTCGGTCCGCAGTCGATCAAGGTCTTTACTCCCTACACCACCGCGATGACCCGGATCACCGGGGCCACCACTGTGGATTCGATCTCGGTGCAGGTCACCGACGGCTACGACATGAGCGAGGCCGAAGCCGAGATCACCGAGATCCTGACCCGGCGCCACGGCACCGTCGATTTCTTCCTCACCAACACCGACACCATCCGCGAGACCATCCAGTCGACCTCGCAGACGCTGACCTGGCTGATCTCGGCCATTGCGCTGATTTCGCTGGTGGTCGGCGGGATCGGGGTGATGAACATCATGCTGGTCTCGGTCACCGAGCGCACCCGCGAGATCGGCATCCGCAAGGCGGTGGGTGCGCGGCAGTCCGACATCACCGCGCAGTTCCTGATCGAGGCAGTGCTCGTCTGCCTCGTGGGCGGCGCGCTCGGGGTCGCGGCGGCCTTCGGCTTCGGCGGGGTGATGAGCGTGATCTCTCCGGACACGCGGCTGGTCTACTCGACCGCGACGGTGGCGGCGGCCTTCGCCTCGGCGACGGTGATCGGCATCGTCTTCGGCTATCTGCCCGCCCGGTCGGCGGCAAAGCTCGACCCGGTGGTGGCGCTGGCGCGGGAGTGACCCGCGCCTTTCCGGCGCCCGATCAGAGCGGCCCGTCCTCGAGCACCCCGTCCGCGGACATCTGCGCGTAGAGCAGCCCCTCGCGCAAGCCGCGGTCGGCAACCGAGAGCCGGTCGGTGGGCCAGAGCCGCAGCAGCGCCTGCAGGATCGCGGACCCTGACATGATCAGCGCCTGCCGGTCCTGCCCGATGCGCGGATCGCGGCGGCGCCCGGCGGGGCCCATCTCGAGATAACGGCGGATCACCGCCTCGATCTGGTCCGAGGTCATGCGCAGCCCGTCGACCTTGGTACGGTCGTAGCGGCGCAGTCCGAGGTGAGAGGCAGCGACGGTGGTGACCGTCCCCGAGGTGCCGACGATCTGGAATCCCTCGCGCGACTGGGCGTCCTTGTAGGGCGCAAATTCCGAGAGGTTCTCTTCGAAATACCAGCTCATGAGGGCGTAGCGCGCGGCGTCGTCCTCGACGTCCGAGAACTGGTCGCGCAGCGTCGCGACCCCGAGCGGCACCGAGATCCAGTCGACGACCTTGGCGGCGGGAAACGGGCTTTCCGGCGGGTGGAACCCCGCGTGCAGCCGCATGATCGCCGCCGGCCGGTCGCGGCGCGGCACCGAGGACAGGTCGATCCAGACCAGCTCGGTCGAGCCGCCGCCGATGTCGACCACCAGAAGCTGTTCGGTCCGGGTCGAGACCAGCGGCGCGCAGGAGATCACCGCGAGCCGGGCCTCCTCCTCGGGCTGGATGATCTCGAGCGACAGACCTGTCTCGCGCCGCACCTGCCGGATGAACTCGCGCGCGTTCTGCGCCCGGCGGCAGGCCTCGGTCGCGACCAGCCGCATGTTCTTGACCTCGTGCCGGCGGATCTTCTGCTGGCACACGCGCAGGGCGCTGATGGTCCGTTGCATGGAGGCACGCGAAAGCCTCCCGCTCCGCTCGAGCCCCTGCCCGAGCTGGACGGATTTGGAGAACGAGTCGACCACATGGAACTGACTGCCCCTTGGCTGGGCAATCAGCATGCGGCAACTGTTGGTGCCCAGATCCAGGGCCGCGTAGAGCGCATCTGGATCGGGCGGTTGCGGCGCGGGGCTCTCGACCGGTTTCGGGAAAGCGCCCGCACCCTTGGGACGCCGTGGCGCCATGTCATGCGCCTTTCCGAATTTTAAGTTGGGGTCAGGATACGCGGCCCCCGGGCACGGCGCAAGGCAGATGCATCAGGGGTGCGAAGGGTTTGTCGAAAAACGGGGAAAGACCGGCGGTCGCTGTCGGCGACCGGCCGCCCCTGTGCGCATCGGTCCGGGACCCGCCCCTTGACGCGGGCGCCCCCGTGGTGACTTTGGGAGCGGTAACGCAACCCGGCAAGAACTGGCGACGGCATGGCACTGAAGGCCCTTCTCTTCGATCTCGACGGCACCCTGCTGATCTCGGACCCGCTGCACATCGCGGTCTTCGGCGAGTTCTTCGCCGAGCGCGGCATGCCCTATTCCGAAGAGGTCTACGAGCGCCAGATTCACGGCTCGCACAATGCTGAGATCTTCCCGCGGCTGTTCCCGGGCGAAGATGCCGTTGCGCTGGCCACCGAAAAGGAAGCCCGCTTCCGGGATCGCCTCCAGCCCGGTACGCCGCCGATGCCCGGCGCGCCGGAGCTGCTCGATCTCGGCTCGGCCGAGGGCTGGGCGGTGGCCGTCGTCACCAATGCCCCGCGCGAGAACGCCGAGCACATGCTGCGCGCCATCGGCCTGCGCGAGCGTTTCGAGGTGATCGTGATCGGCGACGAGTGCAGCCGCGGCAAGCCCGACCCCGAGCCTTATCTCGAGGCCATGCGCCAGCTTGATGTGAGGCCGCAGGATTGCATCGCCTTCGAGGACAGCCAGAGCGGGATGCGCGCGGCGGCGCGTTCCGGCGCCTTTGCTATCGGCGTCTGCTCGGGGGTGGTGCCTGACCGCCTGCACGAGGCCGGCGCCCGTGCCACGATTACAGATTTCACCGACCCCGCGCTGCCGGGCCTGCTCGACCGTCTGCGCGAGCCCGGCGCCTGAGGGACGTCAGAACAGGCTGAGCTGGTCCCCCGCCCGCGCCGGCGGCTGGAACAGGTCCGTGCGCAGCGGCGGCAGTTTGCGGTCGAGCCCAAGCCGCCGCGCTGCCTTGCGGAAGCGTTGCGCGATGATCTCGGCGTAGTGGCCCTCGCCCCGCATCCGGTGGTGCCACTTGGCGCTGTATTCCTGCCCGCCATGCATCTCGCGCAGCCGCGCCATGACGCGGGCGGCGCGGTCGGGGTAGTGCTCGGCCAGCCAGGATTGCCACAGCGGCGAGACCTCGAGCGGCAGTCGCAGCATGATCCAGCTTGCCGCAATCGCCCCGGCCTCGGCCCCCGCCTCGAGGATGCGCTCCATCTCGTGATCGGTGAGCGCGGGCACCACGGGCGAAACCATGATCCGCGCCTCGATCCCGGCCTCGTGCAGCTTCCGGATGGTTGCGAGGCGTCGCTTAGGCTGCGGCACGCGGGGTTCCATCCGGCGGGCGAGATCGGCGTCAAGCGTGGTGACCGAGATCCCCACCCGCGCCAGCCCCTGCGACGCCATCTCCGACAGGATGTCGATGTCGCGCTCGATCAGCGTGCCCTTGGTGACGATGGCGACCGGGTGCTTGAAATCGCGCAGCACCTCGAGGCAGGCGCGCATGATGCCCCGGTCGCGCTCGATGGGCTGGTAGGGATCGGTGTTGGTGCCGATGGCGATGGTCTGCGGCTGGTAGCGCCGCGCCCTGAGCTCGCGCGACAGCACCTCGGGCGCGTCGGGGCGGGCAATGAGGCGGGTCTCGAAGTCGAGCCCCGGCGACAGGCCGAGATACGCATGCGACGGCCGCGCGAAGCAGTAGATGCAACCGTGCTCGCAGCCGCGATAGGGGTTGATCGAGCGGTCGAAGGGAATATCCGGGGAGGCATTGTAGGCGACGAGGCTGCGCGGACGCTCCTCGCTGACCTCGGTGCGCAGCGGCGGCAGCTCCTCGTCGCGGTCCCAGCCGTCGTCCGTATCCTCGTAGGCCAGACGCTCGAACCGCCCCGTCTCACGGCTGGCGGCGCCCCGTCCGGGACGGCGGTCTGGGGAGAGATATCGGGGCGACTGGGTCATCGCCTGAGGTTAGAACATATGTGGAACACTGGCAATCGGGGCCGTGTGGCGCCCTGCCCCCAGGGTCATCGCCGGACCCGCCCTGGCGGCCGGAAGCGGCGGAAAATCGCTTCATCAATCCCCAGAGCGGAATATGAAAACTCGGTGAAAACAGCCAGAATTCATATCCGTGAAGGGATTGGCCTTTATTCCGAGGGACCAAGCCCCTATCTTGAATGGGCAAAGGAGTCGATCATGCCGGTGACACATCTCGTGACCCTGATCATCGCGGTTCTTGCGCTGTCGGGTCTGACTGTCTGGGCGTTCCTGTCCTGGGGCGCAGGCACTGTGATCCCGCTGCTGGCGGCGCTCGCGCTGGCCGTACGCTGGGCGGTTTCCCCCGTGTCTCCGGACGACACGCACGCCTGACCAGCTCGCGATGATACGCAGACCCTGCCGCCTTTCGGCAGGGCCATCCTGGTGGCCGTCCGGCCTTACTCCACGCTCTCCCGCAGGATCGCCGACACCGGCACCAGTTCCACGCTGCTGGCGCGGTCCTGAAGCCCCCAGAGCAGCAGCGCCGAGACCGTGTCGGCGCGCAGGCGACCCAGCATCACCACCGGACCTTCCTGCCGCGCCTTGAAGGCGGCCTGGTCGAGGAAGCGGCGCATCACGCGCGGATCCTGTCCCTCGCCGTCGAAATCGCGGAACACCGTGGCCGAGGGCACGCCCTCGCGCAGCGCCAGCGCCTGCCCGGTGTTGAGCCCCTTCGGCAGCATTAGCAGCCCGTGCCCGGAGGCGTGCAGGAAGCGCGCTGTCTGGTCTGCGATCGCGCGCGAGGCCTGCAGACCGTCGCCCGGCGCCTCGAGCACGCCGATGGCCTCGGGCACGGCACCGAGCGCGCCTTCGAGCGAGATCTCCACGTCCGAGGCCTGCGCGCCTTCGGGGGCGCTGGCCATGGTCAGCACCTCGAAGCCTTCCTCGCGGTAGGCCCGCGCAGCGCCGATGGCGTCGGGGTGCGAGGGCGAGATGGCGAAGCTCACCGGAAAGGGGAACTCTCCGACAGTCTCGGGGCCAAGCGGCCCGCTGCCGTCGTCAATCAGCACGATGGACATGTGCGGCTCGCCCGGCGTCAGGTTCGAGGGTGCCGAGAACACATCGAGCGGACGCAGACCGCCCGCGCCGTCCGTGCTATCCGCCGAGGCGGCGGTGTCTTCGCCAATGCTGGGCAGGCGGTCGCTGGGGCCGGTGCCGTCGCGGCCGATTAGCGACCCGGCGGGCGTGCCGGTGGCCGGGCGGCTCTCGCCCCCGGTCTGCGGCAGGACGACCACCTCGGGGATCGCCTCCGCCTCGGGCTCCGGCTCGGAGGTCGCACCCTCGTAGGGCGCGGGCATCGGCGGCGCAGCGGTTTCGGTGGCAAGCTCGGGCGAGGCTTCGGCCTCGGGCGCCTCTGTCACCGGCGAGGTCGCCTCGCCGCGCCGGGGCGCGTTTGCTGCCGCGACGACGGGCTCCGGCGCGGTGTCGGGCGCATCGGGGGCCACGGGGGCGTCCAGCTCGGTCACGGTCTCGGGCGGGGTGTCATCGAGCGCAGGCTCGGCGATCACGGCTTCGGTCTCGGTCTCTGCCTCGGCAACAGCGGTCTCTTCGACCTCGGTCTCGGGCTTCGCATCCGCGACAGGGGATACGGTCTCATCTGCCACCGTCTCTGCCTCGGCCATCGCCTCATCCTTCGCGGGCGCCTCTGCACTGTCGGCGTCGCTAACGGGCTCGGAAACGGCTTCCGCTGCCTCCGTAGGTGCACCACCCTCGGCCACGGTATCACCGGTTTCGGGACTCTCCGAAATGGCCCCCGCGACCGGCTCGGCGCCTTCGGCCCCGGGCACCGCCGCGACCTCCGGCTCAGCGCCCGGCAGCGCGCGCTCGGGCGGGCCCATCGCGATGGACAGAGCCCCCGCACCCGCGACCGAAACCACCGTCCCGATGAGTACGCCTGCGACAAAGCCTTTCGCCATCACCGTCTACCCTTCTCTGCCCCCGGTCCCGTTCCGGACCTTTGATCCGGCGCATCCCCTTGACGCTGCACCGCCTCCGGGCGCATGTATAGCCCGGACACAAGGCCGCCTTCCAGCCCGAGATTGACCATGCTTCTGCTCATCGACAACTACGACAGCTTTACTTACAACCTCGTTCATTACGTGGGCGAGCTGGGTGTCGAGGCACAGGTCTGGCGCAACGACGCGCTCAACGTGCAGGAGGCGATGGCGATGAAACCCGCCGGCATCCTGCTGAGCCCCGGTCCCTGCGATCCGGACCAGGCGGGCATCTGCCTCGCGCTGACCGCCGCCGCCGCCGAGACCCGCACGCCGCTCTTCGGTGTCTGCCTCGGTCACCAGACCATCGGACAGGCCTTCGGCGGCAAGGTCGTGCAGCATTCCGAGATCGTGCACGGCAAGATGGGCACCATGCACCACGACGACACCGGCGTTTTCGCTGGCCTGCCCTCGCCCTTCGAGGCCACGCGCTACCACTCTCTGGTGGTCGAACGAGAGAGCCTGCCCGACTGCCTCCTGCCCAACGCGTGGCTCGAGGATGGCACCATCATGGGCCTGCGTCACCGCGACCTGCCCATTCACGGCGTGCAGTTCCACCCCGAGAGCATCGCCTCGGAGCATGGGCACGCCCTGATCGAGAACTTCCTGAAGACCATGAAAGTCCCTGCATGAGCGACCGCCTTAAGCCGTTGATCGGCACCGCCGCCACCCGTCCGCTGACCCGAGACGAGGCGGAGGCCGCCTTCGAGGTGCTGTTCGAGGGGGAAGCCACGCCCGCGCAGATGGGGGGGCTCTTGATGGCTCTCCGCACCCGGGGTGAGACCGTGGACGAATACGCCGCCGCCGCGGGCGTGATGCGCGCCAAGTGCAACGCCGTGACCGCGCCCGAGGGCGCCATCGACATCGTCGGCACCGGCGGCGACGGCAAGGGCACGCTGAACATCTCGACCGCCACCGCCTTCGTGGTGGCCGGCGCCGGCGTCACCGTCGCCAAGCACGGCAACCGCAACCTCTCGTCCAAGTCCGGCTCTGCCGACGCGCTGAGCCAGATGGGCGTCGAGGTGATGCTGCCGGCCACCTCGATCGCGCCGATCCTCGAGAAGGTCGGCATCTGCTTCATGATGGCGCCGATGCACCACCCGGCGATGAAGCACGTGATGCCGGTGCGCATGGAACTCGGCACCCGCACGATCTTCAACATCCTCGGGCCGCTGACCAACCCGGCGGGCGTGAAGCGCCAGCTGACCGGAGCGTTCTCGCGCGACCTGATCCGCCCGATGGCCGAGACGCTGGGCCAGCTGGGCTCGACGCGGGCATGGCTGGTGCACGGCTCGGACGGCACCGACGAGCTGGCGATCTCGGGCGTGAGCTGGGTCGCGGCGCTCGAGGAGGACGGCAGCGTGCGCGAGGTCGAACTTCACCCCGAGGACGCGGGCCTGCCCGAGCACCCCTTCGAGGAGATCGTCGGCGGCACGCCCGCCGAGAACGCCAAGGCCTTCCGAGAGCTTCTTGATGGCGCCAGGACCGCCTATCGCGATGCGGTCCTTCTGAATTCGTCCGCCGCGCTTGTGGTGGCGGGCAAGGCTGCGGACCTGCGCGAGGGCGTCGCGATGGCCGTCCAGAGCATCGACAGCGGTGCGGCGCTTGCCAAGGTGCAGGCGCTGGCCGAGGCCTCGAAACTGGCGGCATGACCCCGCCTTCCGACTGGGCCCACCTGCCCTTTTTCGCCAAGGACCTGCCGCGCATCGAAGCCGCGCTCGCGGGGGACGCGCGCCAGATCCTGCCACCTGCGCCGCAGGTTTTCGCCGCGCTCGATGCCTGCCCGCCAAAGCGTGTCCGCGCGGTGATCCTCGGGCAGGATCCCTACCCGACGCCCGGCCACGCGCATGGGCTGGCGTTTTCGGTCGAGCCCGAGGTGCGACCGCTGCCGCGATCGCTCAACAACATCTACAAGGAACTGCAGGAAGAGTTCGGGGCCTGTCCGCCGAACGGAGATCTGCGCTTCTGGGCCGCCCAGGGCGTGCTGCTCCTGAACACCGCACTGACGGTGCCCGCGGGCTCGGCCGGCGCCCACGCCAAGCTCGGCTGGTCGAAACTCACCGCGCAAGTGCTTGAAACTCTGTCTCAAACGCCGCGCGCCTTCATCCTTTGGGGCAATCACGCGCAGGGCTTCGCTCCGCATATCCGAGGCGCGGATCACCTGATCCTGCGCTCGGCCCATCCCTCGCCGCTCTCGGCGCGCCGCGGCTTTTTCGGGTCGCGCCCCTTTTCCCGCGTCAACGAGTGGCTTATTGCAAGGGGCGACACGCCCATCAACTGGACGACGCCGGAGGCCCCATGACCCAGACGATCCTCGACAAGATCAAGGCCTACAAGCTGGAAGAGGTCGCCGCCGACAAGGCCGCGAAACCGCTGGCCGACGTCGAGGCCGAGGCCCGCGCGGCCTCGCCCGTGCGCCCCTTCGGTGCCGCGCTGCGCAAGGCCGCCACCGCGGGCTACGGGCTGATTGCCGAAGTCAAGAAGGCCTCTCCCTCCAAGGGTCTGATCCGTAATGATTTTCATCCCGCGACACTGGCCGCCGCCTATGAGCGCGGTGGGGCCACCTGCCTGTCGGTGCTGACCGACACCCCCTCGTTCCAGGGCGCGAAATCATTCCTCACCGAGGCCCGCAGCGCCACCTCGCTGCCGGCGCTGCGCAAGGATTTCATGTACGACACCTACCAGGTCGCCGAGGCCCGCGCGCTGGGCGCCGATTGCATCCTGATCATCATGGCCAGCGTCTCGGACGCGCAGGCCGCCGAGCTCGAGGATGCCGCCCTGAGCTGGGGCATGGACGCGCTGATCGAGGTGCATGACGCGCCGGAACTCGAGCGCGCACTGGCGCTGAAATCGCCGCTGATCGGCGTGAACAACCGCAATCTCAAGACCTTCGAGACCACGCTCGACACCACGCGCACCCTCTCGAAGGGGGTCTCGGGCGACCGGCTCCTGATCTCCGAGAGCGGGCTCAACACGCCCGCGGATCTTGCCGACATGGCCGCCCACGGCGCCCGCGCCTTCCTCATCGGCGAAAGCCTGATGCGTCAGGACGATGTCGAGCTTGCGACCCGGATGCTGCTCAAGGACCCCGTCGCGGCATGAGCGGCCTCAGCCATTTCGACGCCAAGGGCGACGCGCACATGGTCGATGTCTCCGACAAGGCCGTGACCGCGCGCATCGCCACCGCAGAGGGCTGGGTGAAGATGGCGCCGGAGACGTTTGAAATCATTACCGACGGCCGCGCAAAGAAGGGCGATGTCATCGGCATCGCACGGCTCGCGGGGATCATGGGGGCCAAGAAGACGCCCGAACTGATCCCGCTTTGCCACCCGCTTCCGGTGACCAAGGTCGCGGTCGAACTGATCCCCGACGCGGATCTTCCGGGCCTGCGCATCGAGGCCACCGTCAAGACCACCGGCCAGACCGGCGTCGAGATGGAGGCGCTGACCGCGGTCTCGACCGCCGCGCTCACGGTCTATGACATGGCCAAGGCCGTCGACAAGGGCATGGAGATCGGAGGCATCCGCGTCATCCTGAAAGATGGCGGAAAATCCGGACGTTACGAGGCAAAATGATCTCTGTTTCCGAAGCTCTGGACCGGCTCTTCTCGCTCGCGGAACCGCTGCCGACCGAAGACGTGCAGCTGATCGAGGCCGCGGGCCGTGTGCTCTCGCGCAGTGTCGCGGCGCGCCGTGACCAGCCGCCCTTCGCGGCGTCCGCCATGGACGGCTACGCAGTGTCCGAGGCCGCACCGGGCCTCAGCTTCACGGTCGTCGGCGAATCCGCCGCCGGGGCGCGCTACCTTGGCCGCATCGGTGCCGGCGAGGCGGTACGGATCTTCACCGGCGCCCCCGTGCCCGAAGGCGCGAATATCGTTGTCATACAGGAGGATGTGGATCGCGACGGCGACCGCATCACGATCACCGACCGGCTGGGCCAGGGTGACAATATCCGCGCCTATGGCAACGACTTCCGCGTGGGCGACACGGTGAGCGCGCCACGCGTGCTGACGCCGCAGGACATCGCGCTTCTGGCCTCGATGAACATCGCCCGTGTGCCGGTGACCCGCCGTCCCAAGGTCGCGCTCATCTCGACCGGCGACGAGCTGGTGATGCCCGGCGAAGAGCCCGGCCCCGACCAGATCATCGCCTCGAACACCTTCGGCCTGCACGCGCTGCTGCGCCAGATCGGCGCCGAGCCGCGGCTGCTGCCCATCGCCGGCGACAGCGAGGCGTCGCTGCGCACGGTGTTTGGCCTCGTGGACGACGCCGACCTCGTGGTGACCATCGGCGGTGCCTCGGTCGGCGATCACGATCTCGTCGCGCAAGTGGCCGAGGCCATGGGCCTCGAGCGCTCCTTCCACAAGGTTGCGATGCGCCCGGGCAAGCCGCTGATGTCCGGCCGTCTGGGCGATGCAATGATGATGGGCCTTCCGGGAAACCCTGTCTCGGCAATGGTTTGCGGGCATATCTTCATCGCTCCGGTGATCCGCGCCATGCTCGGGCTCGGTGCCGCGCCGGCAGAGCGCAAGAGCGCGGTTCTGGCCGCACCGGTCGGCCCCAACGGACCGCGCGAGCACTACATGCGGGCCCGTGTCACCCCCGATGGGGTCCGCGCCTTCGAGCGTCAGGACAGCTCGCTTCTGAGCATCCTCGGCGAGGCCGGCGGGCTGATCGTCCGCCCGCCGCGCGACCCGGCCCGCGAAGCCGGTGAGACCGTGGAGTACGTGCCCTTCTGAAGCCCACACCGAAGCGCCCGCCCGTTTCGTCTTTCCCGCGAACGTGTTGACACAAATAGTGAACATGCGTAGAACAAAGGGAAGACAAGCGACCGGGGAACGCGCCATGCTGACCAAGAAACAGCTCGACCTTCTGGATTTCATCAACAAGCGGATGCAGCGGGACGGCGTGCCGCCCAGCTTTGACGAGATGAAGGAGGCCCTTGATCTGCGGTCCAAATCCGGGATCCACCGGCTGATCACCGCGCTCGAGGAACGTGGCTTCATCCGCCGTCTCGCGCATCGCGCCCGCGCCATCGAGATTGTCAAGCTCCCCGAAAGCCTCGGCGGACGTCCCGCGGGCTTCGCGCCCAAGGTGATCGACGGCGACATCCCCGACAGCCGCCCCGCCGCCGCCCGTCCGGTCGCGACCATCGAGGCGATGGAGCTGCAGGTGCTGGGCCGCATCGCCGCCGGTGAGCCGATCCAGTCGATCGCCGACGACCCTCCGGGCATCGCCGTGCCGACGGGTATGCTGTCCGCGAACGCCCGGCACTATGCCCTTGAAGTGCGTGGTGATTCCATGATCGAGGCGGGGATCAACGATGGGGACGTCGTGATCATCCGCGAGACCTCGAGCGCCGAGAACGGCGACATCGTCGTGGCCCAGATCGAGGGCTACGAGGCCACGCTCAAGCGCTTCCGGCGCAAGGGCGACGCCATCGTTCTCGAAGCGGCCAACCCGGCCTACGAGCCGCGCGTGCTGCCCGTTGGCTCGGTCAAGGTTCAGGGCCGTCTCGTCGGCCTGATCCGGACCTACTGATCCCTTGACCCCGCCCCGTGCCACAGCCTGTGGCCGGCGGCGGTGACGATACGCGGTCCCTGCGGCGTCAGCCAGACCGCCACGGCCCCGGTGGCGCGCAGCCGCTCGGGATCGTAGATATCGCAACCGGGGATCTCGGGGATATCGACGCTCGAGACCACCAGTTCGCTGCCGTCACAGCCCCCGAAAGCCTGCGCCGCCCGCGAGCCCTGCAGATGCGTGACGCGCAGCCCCGCCAGCGTGATCCGGGCGGTGCGCTCTTCGGCGCCCGGAGGCCAGAGCGCGGCAGCCTCTTCCTGTCCGCCCGCCTGCCCGTCGTTCTCCAGCCAGATCCCAGCCAGGAACCCGGCGCCACGCTCGCGCGAGAGCGCCCGGCCGTTTTCGGTCATTGCGCCCACCAGCGCGCCGGTGTCGGCGATCAGCACGTCGGGGCGCGCCGAGGCGCTCCAGAGCGCTGCCGCCAGCGCCACGGGCACAAGCCCCGCGAGGCGGAAACGGCCCTGCCAGAGGCAGAGCATCAGCCCTCCGAGCGCCAGCAGCGGCAGTACCATCGGCCCCGGCGCCAGAACGTGGCCGAGCGAGCCCTCCCAGCCCGAGACGGTGCGCGCCACGAAGAGGATCCAGTCGAGCGCCGGTTTCATCAGCCAGAGCGCCAGCCAGTCGAGCCCGAACGGCAGCAGCAGTGCTGCGACCACCGCCATTGGCACCACGACCATGCCCATGATCGGCACCGAGACGAGGTTGGCCACCAGCCCGTAGTGCGCGATCAGGTTGAAATGCGCCATGGCCACCGGTGCGGTCGCCAGCGACGCGGTGGCCGAGGAGACCACGACCGAGATCACCGGGCGTACCCAGCGCGGGGCGTTGCGCTCGGCGCCGCGGTCGCGCAGCCAGCCGAAGACCGTGACCAGCGCCACGGTGGCTGCGAAGGACATCTGGAAGCCCGGCCCCAGAAGCGCCTCGGGGCGCAGGACCAGCACCACCAGCGCCGCCAGCGCTACGGCGCGCAGAGAGAGCGCACGGCGGTCACAGATCACCGCGACGAGCATGACGGCGACCATGATGAAGGCGCGCTCGGTGGCGACATTGCCGCCCGAGAGCGCAAGGTAGCCGGCCGAGGCCGCCAGCGCCACGGCGGCGGCGATCTTCTTGCCGGGCCAGTAGTGGCGGCTGCGCGGATGGGCGAGCAGCAGCAGCCGGGTGGCGCCGAAGACGAAACCCGCCAGAAGACCCATGTGCAGGCCCGAGATCGCCAGCAGATGCGCGAGGTTGCTGTGGCGCAGGGCGTCGAGCGTCTCCTGCCCCATGCCTGAGCGGTCGCCGGTCATGATGGCGGCGGCGAAGGCCCCGGATTCGCCCGGCAGCGCCGCCTGCACCCGGGCCGAGAGCCACATCCTGGCACGCAGCACGTGCTGGCCGCCTTCCGGGGGCTCGAGCAGCAGCGCCGGCGTGCGGGTGTAGCCCACGGCGCCGAGGCGCAGGAACCACGCATGGCGCCGGAAGTCGAAGCCGCCGGGCTCGGCCGCGCCGCCGGGGGGCGCGAGATGTCCGGTGAGGATGACGGTCTGGCCCGGTGCGGGCGTCAGGAAGCCCTGGGTGCCATGCAGCGCCACACGGACCCGCTCGGGCGTCTCCTGCGGCGCCATCCGGCGCAGCACCACCCGGTCGAGCGTCAGCCGCAGCGCGTCCGAGGCAGAGCGGTCGATCTCGACCACGCGTCCCTCGACCGGGCCATAGTAGCGGAAACCGAGCTGCGGCGCGGCGACCATGTGCGCCCGTGCCCCCGCAAGCGCGATGCCGCAAAGGATGAGCCCTGCCGCGATGGCCAGGGGTGCGCGCCCCACCCGAAGCCACCGCGACAGGAAAAGCACCGCCACACCAAGAACGCAGCACATACCCAACGCATAAATCGGCGGTTCTTCCGGCAAGCCGAAATACAACCCGATCCCCGTGGCGAGTGCCACGGGAACCCATGGAAACAGGTGACCTCTCTGCTCGGTCAGTGCCGTCTCGAGTCGCACAGCGACCTGCCGCATACTTGCTCCTGCCCCGTCCGCTGGTTAAGGAACGCCACGAACGCTACGCCAATTCTGGTTACCGAAAGGTTAATGAACGCCATGTCCGCCTCGCCCGTCGTCACCCGCTTCGCCCCTTCGCCCACGGGCTTCCTGCACATCGGCGGCGCGCGGACGGCGCTGTTCAACTGGCTCTATGCCCGGGGCCGCGGCGGCCAGTTCCTGTTGCGCATCGAGGACACCGACCGCGCCCGCTCGACCCCCGAGGCGACCGACGCGATCCTCAAGGGGCTCGACTGGCTCGGGCTCGACCATGACGGCGAGGTGGTGAGCCAGTTCGACCGTGCCGGCCGCCACGCCGAGGTGGCGCGGTCGCTGCTCGACAAGGGGGCGGCCTACAAGTGCTTCTCGACCCAGGACGAGATTTCCGCATTTCGGGAACAGGCGAAGGAAGAGGGCCGCTCGACCCTGTTCCAGAGCCCCTGGCGGGATGCCGATCCCGCGACCTTCCCGGACGCGCCCTACGTGATCCGCCTCAAGACCCCGACCGAGGGCGAGACGGTGATCGAGGACGAGGTGCAGGGCCGCGTGGTGATCCGCAACGACCAGCTCGACGACATGATCCTGTTACGGTCCGATGGCACCCCTGTCTACATGCTGGCGGTGGTCGTCGACGACCATGACATGGGCGTCACCCATGTGATCCGGGGGGATGATCACCTGAACAACGCGGCGCGGCAGATGGGCATCTACACGGCCATGGGCTGGGACGTGCCGGTCTGGGCCCACATCCCTCTGATCCACGGCCCCGACGGCAAGAAGCTGTCGAAGCGCCACGGCGCGCTCGGCGTCGACGAGTACCAGAAGATGGGCTACCCGGCGGCGGGTATGCGCAACTACCTCGCCCGGCTCGGGTGGAGCCACGGCGACGACGAATTCTTCACCGATGCGCAGGCCACCGAGTGGTTCGATCTGGGCGGAATCGGCAAGTCCCCGGCCCGCTTCGATTTCAAGAAGCTCGAGAATCTCTGCGGCCAGCACATCGCCATCGCCGACGATGCTGCACTGCTGCAAGAGATCGAGGCATATCTTGAGGCGGCCGGTCTCGCTGACCTTACGGAAACGCAGCGCTCCGGCATGGCGCGCGCCATGTACTGCCTGAAGGACCGCGCCAAGACTTTCCTGGAACTTATTGAAAAAGCTCACTTTGCCCTTGCGTCTGCGCCGCTTGAGATGGACGAGAAGGCGGCCGCCGCGCTTGACCCAGTATCCCGTGGTATACTGGCTGCGTTGACGCCGCACCTGCAAAGTGCTAGCTGGTCGCGGGAAGAGCTCGAGGGGGTGATGGCCGCTTTTGCAGAGGCACAGGGGACCAAATTCGGCAAGCTGGCCGGACCCATGCGTGCGGCGCTTGCAGGCCGTTCGGTCACTCCGAGCGTTTTCGACATGATGCTGGTGCTCGGCAAGGAGGAGAGCCTCCTTCGCATCGAGCAGGCAGCGGCCTCAGGGACGGAGAACGGGTAACGCCCCCCTCCGGGATCGTAGCCCTTAACGTCCCGTAAGGTCATGTGAAGGAAAAGACTGCCGCGGCGCACCCTGCGCCCAGGCCTTTTGATGAGGAACGCAGAAGCATGGCTGAAACACCGACCAAAACCGCGAAGCTGACGATCGACGATCAGAGCTTCGATCTGCCGATCTACTCGCCCACCGCCGGGCCGGACGTGCTCGACATCCGCAAGCTTTACGCGCAGGCAGGTGTCTTCACCTACGATCCGGGCTTCACCTCGACCGCGAGCTGCGACAGCACCATCACCTTCATCGACGGTGACAAGGGCGAGCTGCTGCACCGCGGCTACCCGATCGACCAGCTGGCCGGAAAGTCGCACTACCTCGAAGTCTGCTATCTGCTGCTCTACGGCGAACTGCCGACCGCGAAGGAACTCGAGAAGTTCGAGAACACCATCACCCGCCACACCATGCTGCACGAACAGATGCAGTATTTCTTCCGTGGCTTCCGTCGTGACGCGCACCCGATGGCGACCATGGTGGGCGTGGTCGGTGCCATGTCGGCGTTCTACCACGACTCGACCGATATCGCCGACCCGCGTCAGCGCGAGATCGCCTCGCACCGCCTGATCGCCAAGATGCCCACCATCGCGGCCTGGGCCTACAAGTACTCGATCGGCCAGCCGTTCGTGTACCCGAGAAACGACCTGAGCTACGCGGCAAACTTCCTGCACATGTGCTTCAGCGTTCCGGCCGAGCCCTATCAGGTGAACCCGATCCTGAGCCGCGCCATGGACCGGATCTTCACCCTGCACGCCGACCACGAGCAGAACGCCTCGACCTCGACCGTGCGTCTGGCGTCGTCCTCGGGCGCGAACCCGTTCGCCTGCATCGCGGCCGGCATCGCCTGCCTCTGGGGCCCGGCACACGGCGGCGCCAACCAGGCCTGCCTCGAGATGCTCAAGGAAATCGGCTCGCCCGACCGCATCCCCGAGTACATCGCCCGCGCCAAGGACAAGAACGATCCGTTCCGCCTGATGGGCTTCGGCCACCGCGTCTACAAGAACTTCGACCCGCGTGCGACGGTGATGAAACAGTCCGCAGACGAGGTGCTCGACCTGCTCGGCGTCGAGAACAACCCGATCCTCGCCACCGCGAAGGAGCTCGAGAAGCAGGCGCTGGAGGACGACTACTTCTCTGAGAAGAAGCTGTTCCCGAACGTCGACTTCTATTCGGGCATCATCCTCGAGGCGATGGGCTTCCCGACCTCGATGTTCACCCCGATCTTCGCGCTGTCGCGGACCGTGGGCTGGGTGTCGCAGTGGAAGGAACAGCTGGCGGATCCGCAGCACAAGATCGGCCGCCCGCGTCAGCTCTACCTCGGCAGCACCGCGCGCGACTACGTGGACATCGAGAACCGCTGATCCGCGGTCTCGACGGACCTGGAAAGGGCCGCCCGGTTGGGCGGCCCTTTTTCGTTCGGGTGCTTTCGGTCTGGTCGTTGCTGACCGGAGGCGCTGCGCTGGCGGCAGGGGGCGGATGCCTCCGGCGGGGATACTTGGGGCCAGAGGAAGGGCTGGCCGCGGCTCGCCCCGGCGGGCTCAGCGCCCTTCGAAATGCGGCGGGCGCTTTTCGAGGAAGGCCACGACGCCTTCCTTGAAGTCGCGGGTCTTGCCGCATTCGCCCTGCAGCCGCGATTCGAGCGCGAGCTGGCCCGCGAGATCGTTCTGGAAGGCGCCACGGATGGCCGTCTTGATCCGGCCGTAGGCCTCGGTCGGCCCCTTGGCGAGGTACGCGGCCCGGGCCCTCCAGACGGCGGCAAACTCGGCGTCGGGGACCGCTTCCCAGATCATGCCCATGGCATCCGCCTGACGCGCCGAGATGCGGTCGGCGAAGAGCGCCGCGCCCATGGCCTTGGCGAGCCCCGCCTGCCGTGGCAGTGCCCATGTCCCGCCGGCGTCAGGAATGAGGCCGATGCGGGTGAAGGCCTGCATGAAGAAGGCGCTCTCGGTGGCGATCACCACGTCATGCACCAGCGCGAGGTTGGCACCCGCGCCCGCCGCCGCGCCATTCACCGCCGCGATGGTCGGCACCGGGCAGTCGACGATGGCGTTGAGCATCGGCTCGTATTCGTCGCGCAGCACCCGCTCGAGGTCGATGTTGGCGGCGGTCTCGCGGTCGCCAAGGTCCTGGCCCGAGCAGAAGGCCCGGCCGTCGCCGGTGAGCACCACGACGCGCGCCTCGGTCCCCGCCTGCTGTACCGCGTGGGTGATTTCGGCCCGCATCTGGGTGTTGAGCGCGTTCATCACGTCGGGGCGCGACAGGGTGATGACCGCCACGCCGTCGGCGTTCTCGTATCGGATGGTATCGTAGATCATTGGGGTTTGCCTCCTGCCGCTCCCGTTCGGCGCCATCAAACATGCGGCAGCGGCGATTGGCAAAGGCAAACGCGGCGTCACGACGGCGGGAATTCCGCACGTGGTACGGGGGCTTGGCGGGGCCCTTGCGGAGCGTGGCGGGAAGCCGCCTGCCCGGTTCTGCGCGCTTTGTGCGTGGCCGGAAATCGCGCAGACTGCGGGTCATGAGCTACAAACCCGACGGATACACCGACCTTGCCGCCTACCTGCTGGTGACCGACCCCGAGGACGTGCTGCGCTTTTGCGAGACGGTGTTCGGCGCCGAGCGCCTGCGCGTGATGCAGGACGGCGAACGGATCATGCATGCCGAATGCCGGATCGGAGACACAGTGCTGATGATGGGCGGCGTCGAGGAAGGCAACCCCACCATGCTGCACCTCTATCTCGACGACCCCGACGCGGCCTTCGCCCGCGCGCTCGAGGCGGGCGCGGAAGAGCTTCAGCCGATGCGCGACGGGCGTGATGGCGACCGCCGCGGCGGGTTCCGCACATCCTGCGGCACGCAGTGGTACGTCTCGCGCCAGATCGGGGACTGACCCTTCCGGGCGCGGCCCCTCCAGGCTTCAGCCCCTGAGGATTTCCTCGAGCCGAGCCTTTTCCTCGGGCGTCAGCCCGGCCTCGGTGGCCGGCGCCGCGCGCGATCGGTTGCGGATGTAGATCCCGCCCGTCACCACCGCCAGCACGAAGAGCAGCGGGCCCGCCGCCCAGAGCAGCCAGTTCCAGCCGCCGGTGGTGGGCTGCAGCAGCACGAACTCGCCGTAGCGGTCGACGAGGAAGGCCACGACCTCTTCGTCGCTGTCCCCGGCCACCAGCCGTTCGCGCACCATGAGCCTCAGATCGCGGGCCAGCGAGGCGTTGGAATCGTCGATGTTCTCGTTCTGGCAGACGAGGCAGCGCAGCCCCTTGGAAAGCTCTCGGGCTCTCGCCTCGAGCGCCGGATCGTCGAGCATCTCGTCGGGCTGCACCGCCAGCACCGGCCCCGGCAGCACCGTGCCGAGCGCCAGCACCAGCGCGAGCAGCATCGCGAGTTTGCGCAGCATCCCGAGCCCGGTCATTCCGCCGGCACTCCCCTGGCCGGCACCGTCTTGCGGGCACCGGCGGCGACGCGGAAGCGGCGGTCCGAGAGGCTCAGAAGCCCGCCGAGCGCCATCAAAATGGCGCCGCCCCAGATCCAGTTGGCGAGCGGCTTGATGTAGACGCGCATGGTCCAGCCGCCGGCGGTCTGCTGGTCGCCGATCACCACGTAGACGTCGCGCAGGAAGCGGTAGTCGATGGCGGCCTCGGTAGTCGGCATCTTGGCGACCGGGTAGTCGCGTTTCTCGGGATAGAGATGCGCGATCTCGCGGCCGTCCTCGCGCACCGCGACCTCGCCCATGGTCGAGAAGTAGTTCGGCCCCTGCACACGCTGCACGTCCTGAAGCTCGATCTCGTAGGCGCCGACGGTGAAGGGCTCGCCCAGCTGCGCGACGCGGATGTCCTCCTGCTGCCACGCCATGAGCCCGGCGATCCCCGCCATGCAGACGCCGAGCCCGGCATGGGCCACGGCCTTGCCCCAGTCGGCGCGCGGCAGGCGCAGCAGGCGGCGGTAGTCGCGGCTCTGGCCGATGCGGCTCAGGATGTCGGTGACCGAGCCCGCCACCAGCCAGGTGCCGAGCGCGAGGCCGATCGGCCCCATCAGGCTGCGCCCGGTCTGGATCGTCCAGAACAGCCCTGCCACCGCCAGCGCCAGCAGCATCGCCGGCACGAGCCGGCGGAAGATCACCCCGAGCTTGCCGCGCTTCCAGCTCAGCATCGAGCCTATAGGCAGCAGCAGGCCCAGCAGCACCATGAAGGGCGTGAAGGCCATGTTGAAGAACGGCGCCCCGACCGAGAGCTTGCGCTGGAACAGCATCTCCGCAACCAGCGGCCAGAGCGTGCCCACGAAAACCACGAAGCAGGCGACGGCGAGCAGGATGTTGTTGGCGACCAGCGCCGACTCGCGACTGACGACGCCGAACACGCCCTTGGCCTGCATCACCCCGGCCCGCGCCGCATAGAGCGTCAGCGAGCCGCCTGTGAAGATCACCAGGATGGCGAGGATGAAGACCCCGCGCTCGGGGTCGGTGGCGAAGGCGTGGACCGAGGTCAGCACGCCCGAGCGCACGATGAAGGTGCCGATGAGCGAGAAGCTGAAGGCGAGGATGGCAAGCAGCATGGTCCAGCTCTTCAGCGCCTCGCGTTTCTCGACCACGATGGCCGAGTGCAGCAGCGCCGCCGCCAGCAGCCACGGCATGAACGAGGCGTTCTCGACCGGGTCCCAGAACCAGAAGCCGCCCCAGCCGAGCTCGTAGTAGGCCCACCACGATCCCAGCGCGATGCCGATGGTCAGGAACACCCAGCTCAGCAGCGTCCACGGCCGCACCCAGCGACCCCAAGCTGCATCCACCCGGCCCTCGATCAGGGCGGCGGCGGCGAAGCTGAAGCAGATGCTGAGCCCGACGTAGCCGAGGTAGAGGAACGGCGGGTGGAAGGCGAGCCCGGGGTCCTGCAGCAGCGGGTTCAGGTCCTGCCCGTCGAAGGGCGGCACCGCGAGGCGCAGGAAGGGGTTCGAGGTGAAGAGGATGAAGGCGTAGAAGGCGACACCCACCATCGCCTGGATGCCCAGGACCCGGGCCCGCAGGCTGGGCGGCAGGTTGCCACCGAACCAGGCCGCCATGGCGCCGAAGAGCGCCAGGATCAGCACCCAAAGCAGCATCGAGCCCTCGTGGTTCCCCCAGACGCCGCTGATCTTGTAGAGCATCGGCTTGGCGGAATGGCTGTTCATCACCACGAGCCTCAGCGAGAAGTCCGAGGTGACGAAGGCATGGGTCAGGGCCGCGAAACTGAGCAGGACCAGCAGGAACTGAGCGGTTGCGGCGGGCTCGGCCACGGCCATCCAGCCGGGCCAGCGTTTCTGCGCGCCCACCATCGGCACCACCGCCTGCACGCAGGCGACGAGGAACGCGAGGATCAGGGCGAAATGTCCGAGTTCGGTAATCATGATCAGATGTGTATACGAAAGCCCCCCTGAGCGGCCAACGGAAATCGAGGGACTGAGGGTATCACTTTGTCGCAATCCCCCGGGCGTGTGGTGACGCGAAACGGGGGCCGCAGAACGCGACCCCCGTCTTTGATCTCACCACAAGCAACCGCAAACATACACTCTGGGGCGTCCGGGCCGCCTCACACCGGGCGGCGGACCCAGGACACGGCTCGCGGACCGGAGGCGCGCCACTCCGCCAGCGCGGGGTTGTCGTCCGCCGCGCTCCCGGCGAGCGTTGCGCCCTCCGCGGCGTCTTCGGACAGAGCCGCCACCGCCGCGGTCTCCTCGGCGCCCCCGGAGCCTGACACCGCCGCAGCCGCCCCCGCCTCATGCCCCAAGGGCAGCCGCGCCGCTGCCACAGCCGCCTGCGCGAGGCCGCGGCGGAATTCCTGGTCCTTGAGCTGCGCGCGGCCGCCGAAATAGAAGGTGACCACAATGCCGAACATCACCCAGGCGGCCTCAGGCAGCACCGCCCAGGCGCCGAAGACCCGCGCCATGGCCTCGGGGTTGCGGGCGGTCTCGACCAGCATCCACACCAGCCCCAGCACCATGAGCGGGCGCGGCAGGCGGTTCACCCCGTCCATCAGCCGGTCGAACCAGCCGCGCTGGCGCGGTGCGAACTCGGCCGAGAGCTGCGCCAGCGCGGCGCTGTCGAGCGCATGGGCCCGCCCGGCCGAGGCTTCGGCATTGGCGCGGAACACCTCGGCCGTTTCGGCCACCACGTTGCGCCCGTCGCCGAACATGCCGCGCAGCGCCGTCCCCACCAGCCCCGTGATCATGCCCATGCCGCCACCCGCGCGCGGAACTGCGCGTCCGAAAGGTGGTAGCGCGGCGATATGAATTCCTCGGCGCGGCGGATCCAGCCGCCCTTGCCGCCGGCGCGGGTGCGCGCGTATTTGCGGCTGGCCGGACGGCTGTCCGCCAGCGCGAAATAGTAGTTGCGGCGCGCGATGCCGTAGGCGTCGGCAAGGTGATGCGGCGCTCGCGCCTGCGCGCGTACGGCGGCGGCCACGGTGCGCGGACCGATGGCACCGTCCACCACCAGCGTCTCGCCCATCTGCACCAGCAGCCGCTGCAGGATCTTCACCGCGTTGTGGCCCGCGTTCACGTACATGTCGAACACCGACGCCTGCAGCGGCTCCGGAAGTTCGTCGATGCGCGGCGCCACGAAGTAATGCTGCACGAAGATGTCGACCGCCTGCGCCTGGCTCAGCCGCGCCACGTCCTGCGCGTCGACGTCGCCGTCGCGGTCGAGGTCCAGCCCGAGCCGGCGCATGGTGTGGATGGTAACCCCGTATTTCGTCGCCCCGCCGGGATCGTCGGGGTCGTTCACGTAGCCGCCCTCACGGGCGACGATCTCGCCGGCGATGCGCCGGACGTCGCGGTCTGCGGACATTTCTGGTCTCCCGCTCTGCTTTGCCTCACACTCGGGGACGCGCCGCCGCTTCCTCGGGACGGGTCCCATGGGCCGAGCCTCGGGGGAATTGGTTAACCAAGACACCGAGCATCGCACGGAGCCCGCATGACCCTGACTGCCGACGAGATCATCACCCTGCTCGAGCTCTCGCCCCATCCCGAGGGCGGGCATTTCCGACAGACCTGGGTGGCCGATGCGCCCGAAGGCGAGAGGCCGGTGGGCACCTGCATCTACTTCCTGCTCAAGGCCGGCGAGAGCAGCCACTGGCACAAGGTCGATGCGGCGGAGATCTGGCTCTGGCACGCGGGCGCGCCGCTGGTGCTATCGCTTGCCGCGACGGACGAGGGCCCGCGCGAGGACCTGGTGCTGGGTTCCGACCTCGCCAGCGGCGCCCGGCCCCAGCGTATCGTGCCCGTGGGCCACTGGCAGGCAGCGCGCAGCACCGGCGACTGGACGCTGGTGAGCTGCACCGTGAGCCCCGGCTTCCGCTTCGAGGGTTTCACCCTTGCCGAGCCCGGCTTCGACATTCCCTGAGGCACGTCTCGCAACGTTCTGATCGCAAAACGAAAAAGGGCCGGAGCGCGAAGCTCCGACCCTCGGGTAGACCTGCGAGAGGTGCCTTAGTTCACCGGCGATTCGTCGATGTCGGGCATCTCCATCAGCTGTTCCTTGGTGTAGTTGGTCACCACGACGTACTTGCCGTCGTCGATCGGCGTCAGCGACACGTCGCTCAGCGAGAGATGGACGTGCTTGTCGCCGATGTCGAGGAAGCCGCCAACCTCGGCCACGATGCCTTCGAAGGAACCGTCGGCGTTGAGGATGATGTCCTCGATCGAACCGATGTTCTCCCAGTTGTCCTGGATCACCATGCCGCCGTCATTGGTGGCGGCCATCTCGGTGCCGGCGTCAGTGGCGGCCGGATCGGTCGCTGCCGGCTCGGCTGCGGTCATGTCGGTGCCTTCGGCTTCTTCGGTCGCCGGCAGCTCGTCGTTGACGGCGTAGATGGCGCCGCCGGTGATGTCGCGGGTGCGGATCAGGCCATCGGGGTCGTTGGCGAAGACTTCCTCGAGCGACCGCTCGCCTTCGGCCTCCGCGGTCTCCATCGCACCGTCAACCTTGTCGGCGGCGTTGTCGATGGCTTGACCGGCATCGTTCGCGGCGTTTTCCATGGCGTCGCCGGCTTTCTTGGCGCCGTTCTCGATGGCGTCGCCGGTGTTCTCGGCGGCCTGCTCCATGTTTTCGCCAGCCTGCTCGAGGTTGTTCTCGGCGGCTTCCATGTTCTGTTCAGCGTTCGTCTCGACCTGCGTGGCCTCATCCTTGGGCTTCACGGTTTCGTCGGCGGTCTGAGCGGAGACGGCGCCACCTGCGGTGAGGGCGATGGCGGCAACGGTCATGGTAAGGCGTTTCATATTGTCTTTCCTCCGTACATTGTCGTCACGATGTTGCGACGTCTGCCCTCACAACACACGGAAGCCCGGGCCGTTCCACCCGGGCCACCTGCCACTGGTAACAAGTTTTTGACGGAACCTTAGCTCGCATTCCTGTGAAGGAATGTGAGCAGTGCCTGCGTCGAGCCGTCCTTGTCGCCCGGGTCCTGCTCGCCTGTCACCATCGGCCCGAGCGCGGTCGCCAGCTCCTTGCCAAGCTCCACGCCCCACTGGTCGTAGGAGTTGATGTTGAGGATCACGCCCTCGACGAAGACACGGTGTTCATAAAGCGCCACGATCCGGCCCAGCGTGCGGGGATCGAGCAGCGGGTAGACCAGCGTGGTCGATGGCCGGTTGCCCGGGACCACCCGGTGCCGCGCCTGCCGTTCCAGCTCGTCGCCCTCGAACTGGCCCGCCACCTTGCTGCGGGCCTCGTCCAGCGACCGGCCCCGCATCAGCGCCTCGGACTGCGCGAGGCAGTTGGCGACGAGCAAAGCGTGGTGGTGCTTCAGCGCGGGCTCGTGGCCGCGGGCCGCGACCATGAACTCGCAGGGCACCACGCGGGTGCCCTGGTGGATGAGCTGGTAAAAGGCGTGCTGGCCGTTGGTGCCCGGCTCGCCCCAGACCACCGGCCCGGAGTTGCAGTCGAGATCGGCGCCGTCCATGCCGACGCCTTTGCCGTTGCTCTCCATCTCGAGCTGCTGGAGATAGGCCGGCAGGCGCGAGAGCCGGTTGTCGTAGGGCAGCACCGCGCGGGTGGCGTGGCCCAGCACCTGGTTGTGCCACATGCCGACGAGCGCCAGCATTACCGGCATGTTCCCGGCCAGCGGTGCCTCGCGGAAATGCGCGTCCATCGCCGCCCCGCCCTCGAGGAAGGCGCGGAAATCGTCGGGACCGATGGCGATCATCATCGACAACCCGATCGGCCCCCACATCGAATAGCGCCCACCGACCCAGTCCTCGAAGCCGAAGACGCGCTCGGCGGGGATGCCCCAGTCCGCCGCCTTCTCGTGGTTCGAGGACAGCGCCACGAACCTGCCATCGGTCGCCACGCCCTGCCCTTCGAGCCAGTCCCACGCGGTTCGTGCGTTGGTCATGGTCTCGATGGTGGTGAAAGTCTTGGAGGCGATGATGAAGAGCGTCGTTTCGGCCGGGCATCGCTTCAGCGTGTCGGCGATGTCGGCGCCGTCGACGTTCGAGACGAAATGGCAGCGCGGCCCGTCATGGTAGGGTGCCAGCGCCAGCGTGCCCATCTTGGGCCCGAGGTCCGAGCCGCCGATGCCGATGTTGACAACGTCGGTGATGCCGGAGCCGCGGATCTCGGAGGCCAGCGCCTCCATCCGCGCGAGCGTGTCGAGCACCTCGGGCATCACGTCCTTGCCGTCAACCTCGACCGGGGTGCCCGCGAGGTTGCGCAGCGCGGTATGCAGCACGGCGCGGCCCTCGGTCTCGTTGATCTTCGCGCCCGAGAACATCGCCTCGCGGCGTGCCTCGACACCGGCGCCCTCGGCCACCGCGATCAGCGCGGCGAGGAACTCGGCATCGAGCTGGGTCTTGGAAAAATCGAACAGCATGCCGTCCTGCTCGATCGAGAAGCTGGCGGCGCGGGCCGGATCCTCGGCGAAGAGCGCGTCGATGCGGCGCCCGTCGCGGGCCGCGGCGAGTGTTTTGAGGTCATCCCACATGTATCTAGTCCCCGTGTGTCTGGTCGGAGCGGTTTACTCGGCCCAGTGCACGACCGCCTCGTCGAGCACCGCGTTGATCGGGGCCTCGGTCGGCGCCAACCCCTTGGCCTTTTCAAGCACGTCGCGCTTGTCGTGGCCATAGATCACCAGGTGCTTTTTCAGCGCGCCGTCGAGAACCGGCGCGGAAAGCGTAATCCTGGGCTCCGGCGCGCCCGGTGCCCGCATCGGCAGCAGGATCGGTGCCTCGTCGTGCAGCGCCTCGTCAAGCTTGTCGGCGCCGGGGAAAATCGAGGCGGTGTGCATGTCCGCCCCCATGCCCAGCATCACCACCGCCAGCGGCAGCGCCGGCGCGATGGCACCGGCAAGCTCGGCCAGCCGTTCCTCGGGCTCGGCGGCCTCGGCATAGAGCGGCAGGTAGCGCGCCGCCGCGGCACGCTCGACCAGCAGCCGCTCGCGCAGCAGCCGCGTGTTTGAGCGCTCCGAGCTCTCGGGCACCCAGCGTTCGTCGGTCAGCAGCACGTCGACCCGGTCCCAGTCGAGATCGGCGGCGCAGAGCGCGTCGAAGACCGGCCCGGGCGAGGTACCGCCCGGCACCGCCAGCGCCGCGCGGTCCTGGTGCGACAGCGCCGCGCGCAGTTCTCCCGCAATCTGGTTGGCGAGGTCCATCGCCAGCATCTCGCGGTCCGGGTAGGTCCTGAATTCGTAGCTCACGCCTTGATCCCCCTCCATCGGCGACCGTCGCGGTTGATCAGGAAGGCCGCGTCGTCCGGCCCGATACTGCCCGCGTCATAGGGCTTGGGCGAGTCGCCGCGCCGCTCCCAGCCTTCGATCAGCGGATCGGTCCAGGCCCAGGCGGCCTCGACTTCGTCACCGCGCATGAACAGCGTCTGGTTGCCGCGGATCACGTCCATGATGAGCCGCTCGTAGGCATCCGTCACCTCTTCGGCCTCGGGCCCCAGCGCCTCGGCGAAGGACATGTCGAGCGGCACGTCCACCAGCCGCATCCCGCCCGGGCCCGGCTCCTTGATGGTCACGCCCAGCGTCATGCCCTCGTTCGGCTGCAGCCGGATCGAGAGCACGTTGCGGTGCCGGCCCGAGTCGATGCCGAAGATCGAATGCGGCGTTTCCTTGAAGACCACGGCGATCTCGGAGGCCCGCGCCGCCAGCCGCTTGCCGGTGCGCAGGTAGAAGGGCGTGTTCGCCCACCGCCAGTTCGAGATGTAGCACTTGAGCGCGATGAAGCTCTCGGTCTTCGAGGTCGCGTTCTCGGCATCCTCGCGGTACGAGGCCATCTCGCCGTCCGAGGTGTACTGCCCGCGCACGATCTGGTCCGGATCCACCGGATCCAGCGCGCGGATCACCTTGAGCTTCTCGTCGCGCACCGCGTCGGCCTCGAAGCGGGCGGGCGGTTCCATGGCGATCAGGCACAGGAGCTGCATCAGGTGGTTCTGTACCATGTCCCGCATGGCACCGGACTTGTCGTAGTAGGAGCCCCGCCCCTCGACGCCCACGGTCTCGGCCACGGTGATCTGGATGTGATCGACGTATTGCGCGTTCCACAGCGGCTCGAACAGCATGTTGCCGAAGCGCACGGCCATGAGGTTCTGAACCGTTTCCTTCCCGAGGTAGTGGTCGATCCGGTAGATCTGGTCCTCGTGGAAGTGCTGCGCCAGCTCCTCGTTCAGCGCCCGCGCGCTTTCGAGATCGTGGCCGAAGGGTTTCTCGACGACGATGCGGCTCTCGCGGGTCGACAGCTCGTGGCTGCGCACCTGCTTGGCGAGATCGGCAAAGAGGCTCGGACCCACCGAGAAGTAGAACGCGCGCACCACGTTCTCGTCGTCGCGCAGCAGGCTCTTGAGGCTCTCCCAGCCGCCCTCGCCCTTGGCGTCGACCGGCACGTAATGCAGCTGCTTGAGGAAGCCCTTCAGCGCCTTCTTGTTGTCGGCGCTCTTCTTGCCGAACTCGGCAATCGCCTCGCGCGCGAACTCGCGGTAGCCGTCATCGTCCATTTCCGAGCGCGCGGCGGCGATGATGCGGCTGTCGTCGGGCATCTGGCCGGCGCAGAACCGGCGGAACAGCGCCGGGATGATCTTGCGGCGGGCCAGATCGCCGGTGCCGCCAAAGATGACCAGGTCGAACGGGTCGACGGGAATGACGCGGGATACCATGGCCGGGTGTTCTCCGATTCTCTGCATCTGGTGACGTTAGCGTTAACAACGCTTCCTTTCCCTAACCCATCGCGTGCCGCGAGTCTAACATCGTGCGGCGGCGCGGCAATGACCCGATCCGAAATTCTGCCGGACCGGCGGTGTTTTGTCCGTCTCGCCCGCTCGGGGACACATCGGGTTGAACGCGCCGGGCCCGCGTGTCACCTGTCAGGCGTCGCATTCGAGGAGGCTTCCCATGGCAGAGCGCATCATCATCGACACTGATCCCGGCCAGGACGACGCCGTTGCGATCCTGCTCGCCCTCGCCTCTCCGGACGAGATCGAGGTGCTGGGCATCACCGCCGTGGCGGGCAACGTGCCGCTGGCGCTGACCGCGCGCAATGCCCGCATTGTCTGCGAACTGGCCGGACGGCCCGACATGAAGGTCTTCGCGGGCTGCGACCGCCCGCTGCGCCACGAGCTGGTGACCGCCGAGCAAGTGCACGGCAAGAGCGGGCTCGACGGCCCCGACCTGCCCGAGCCCACCATGCCGCTGCAGGGCGCGCATGGCGTAGACTTCATCATCGAGACGCTCCGCGCCGAGCCCGCCGGGACCGTGACGCTTTGCCCGCTCGGACCGCTCACCAATATCGCCACCGCTTTCGAGCGCGCCCCCGACATCGTTTCGCGGGTGAAGCGCATCGTGCTCATGGGCGGCGCCTATTTCGAGGTGGGCAACATCACGCCGGCGGCCGAGTTCAACATCTACGTCGACCCCGAGGCTGCGGCACTGGTCTTCGGTGCGGGCGTGCCGCTGGTGGTGCTGCCGCTCGACGTGACCCACAAGGCGCTGGTCACCAAGCCCCGCAACGACGCTTTCCGCGCGCTCGGCAACCGCGCCGGCACCGCCGTCGCCGAGATGACCGACTTCTTCGAGCGCTTCGACCTGGCGAAATACGGCTCCGACGGCGCGCCGCTGCACGACCCCTGCGTCACCGCCTACCTGCTGCGGCCCGATCTGTTCTCGGGGCGGTACATCAACGTCGAGATCGAGACGGTCTCGCCGCTCACCCGGGGCATGACCGTGGCCGACTGGTGGGGTGTCACCGACCGCGCGCCCAACGCCACCTTCATCGGCGATCTCGACGCCGACGGCTTCTTCTCCCTGCTGACAGAGCGGCTGGCCCGGCTATGAAGGCCCTCCACCTCGCCGGTCCCGACGATCTCGAGCGGCTCGTGGCCATGGTCCGCGCCTTCCACGTCGAGATGCGCTACGACAGCAACGAGGAGCACGTGCGCGGCGCGCTCGAACCGATCCTCGAGGGCGCGCCGCACGGGGCGATCTGGCTGATCGGTCCGCGCAAGGCGCCGGTCGGCTACATCATGATCAGCTTCGGCTGGAGCCTCGAGTTCGGCGGGCTCGACGCCATGGTCGACGAGCTCTACGTCCGCCCCGCCGTGCGCCGACGCGGCATGGGCGGCGAGGCGCTGCAACAGCTCTCCCTCGGGCTCCGCGACAGCGGCGTCATGGCACTGCATCTCGAGGCCGACCGGTCCGACGAACGGCTTCAGCAGTTCTACCGCCGCAACCGCTTCAAGATGCGCGAGGGCTACGCGCTGATGAGCCGGGTGCTCTGACGCGGTCCGCGCCCGCTCAGCGGTCGTTAAGCCCCTCGCCCCTGAGGATCTTCGCCCGCGCCTTCTTCAGCCGCGAAATCCGTGTCGCGGATTGCCTGGCTTGCGTCAGGTGCAGCACCCAGCTGCGCAGCGCCGCCGGGGTCAGCGCCCCGAACCCGGCGGCCAGCCAGAAGTCATCCTCCAGCGCCGCCACCAGCTCCTCCGGGTGGTCGAGGTCGTCCTTCTCGAAGGTCCCGTGGCGCCGGCCTCCTCGAGCTTGATGGCCGGGATCCTCGCGGTGTTGTCGGCCATCGCCACCCTCTTCGCGGCCCCTTGCGGCGGACATGGCGGCAGCATGTCCCGGCCCCGCGCACCTGTCCATCCTGCGCGGCGCCGCCCGGCACCTTCGGCATATCCTCGCCCGACGGGCCGTGCCATACCCCTTCCTTTCCCCGCCGGTTCGATTATCTCTGTGGCATGACCCTGCACATCCCCTTCGACAACAGCTACGCCCGGCTTCCCGCCACCTTCTACACCCGGCTGAAGCCCACCCCGGTGGCGCGCCCGTCGCTCGTCGCCTTCAACGCACCGCTGGCCGAAGAGCTCGGCATCACCGGCACCGACGACCCACGGCTGGCGCCGGTGCTGGCCGGCAACGTCCTGCCCGAGGGCGCCGATCCGCTGGCCCAGCTCTACGCCGGGCACCAGTTCGGAGGCTTCTCGCCGCAGCTCGGTGACGGCCGCGCGCATCTGCTGGGCGAGGTCGTCGACCGCAGCGGGACCCGGCGCGACATCCAGCTCAAGGGCTCGGGTCCCACCCCCTATTCCCGTCGTGGCGACGGCCGCGCGTGGCTCGGTCCGGTGCTGCGCGAATACGTGGTGAGCGAGGCGATGCACGCGCTCGGCGTGCCCACGACCCGCGCGCTGGCCGCGGTGCGTACCGGCGAGGACATCCTGCGAGAAGGTCCCCTGCCCGGGGCCATCCTCACCCGCGTCGCCGGCAGCCACATCCGCGTCGGCACCTTTCAGGTCTTTGCCGCGCGCGGCGACACCGAGGCCCTGCGCACGCTCTTCGACTACACGGTCGAGCGCCACTATCCCGGTGTCACCAGCCCCGACGGGCTGCTCGCCGCGGTCTGCGAACGGCAGGTCGCGCTGGTGGCGCAATGGCTGAGCCTCGGCTTCATCCACGGCGTGATGAACACCGACAACTGCACGCTCTCGGGCGAGACCATCGACTATGGCCCCTGCGCCTTCATGGACCGCTACGACCCGAACCAGGTCTATTCCTCGATCGACCGCTACGGCCGCTACGCCTATTCCGCGCAACCCGACATCGTCGTCTGGAACATGGCGCAGCTCGCCACCGCGCTGGTGCCGCTGATGCCCGACGCCGACGACGGCGTGCAGGTCTTCACCCGCATCGTGCACGGCATGGCGGACCAACTGCGCGCGACCTGGCTGAAGCGCTTCGCCGCAAAGCTCGGCATCGCCGATCCGCGTCCTGAGGACGCGAAGCTCGTCGCGGGGCTGCTCGCGCTCATGCACAAGGGTCAGGCCGATTTCACCAATGCCTTCCGCGCCCTGCACTCGGATGACGCCCGCGACCAGTTCACCGACCGCGAGGCCTATGATGTGTGGGACGCGCAGTGGAAGGCCCGGATCGAGGCCGAGCCCGACCCCGAGGGGCTGATGCGCCGATCGAACCCCGCCTTCATCCCGCGCAACCACCGCATCGAGCAGATGATCGCCGCGGCGGTCGACGGCGACGAAAGCTACTTCCACCACCTGAACCTGGTGCTGTCGCGGCCCTACGAGGACCAACCCGACGCGGTGGAGCTTCAGGCCCCGCCAACCCCGGATGAAGTGGTCCCCGCCACCTTCTGCGGCACCTGACGGCCACGCCGGGAGGCAGACCAGAGCTCAGCGGCGGTTGATCAGCACGATCCCCGCCGCCACCAGCGCCATTGCGCCGATGAAATGCGGCCCCACCGGCTCGCCGAGGAACAGCCAGCCGAAGCCCACCGCCAGCACCGGCGACAGGAAGCTGAACGAGGCCACGTCGGATGCGCGGTAGCGTTTCACCAGCGCCAGCCAGCCGGTGAAGCCGATGCCGACCACCACCGCGCCCTGGAACAGCAGCCCCGCCACGTGCACCGGCTCAGGGGCGCGCAGCACCGGCCCGAAGAGCGGCGCGATGATCGGCACCACCACCGCCGAGAGCCCGAGCTGCCACAGGAGTTGCGCCTCGGGGGTGAGCTTCGAGGCGTCCGTCAGCCGCAGCGACAGCACGATCCCCGCCCAGAGAAACGCCGCCACCAGCGCCAGCGCCTCGCCGCGCCAGTCGCCGGCGCCGCGGCTCTCGGGATCCCAGAGCGCCCAGCCGACGCCCGCCATCGCCAGCACCAGCCCCAGCGCCCTGGTCCGGCTCAGCCGTTCGCCCGGCAGCACGAAATGCGCCGCCAGCGCCAGCCATACCGGCATCGAGTAGAAGACGATCGAGGCCCGCGACACCGTGGTCAGGTCCAGCGACAGGAACAGCACCACGAACTCGGCGCCGAAGAGCAGCCCCAGCAACAGCCCGCCGCGCACCGTCTGCCCCATGCCCGCCAGTGCGCCGCGCTTGCGCAGCGCCACCCACCCCAGAACCACGATCACGCCCAGCACCGAGCGCAGCCCCGCGCCGAGTACCGGCGAGATCCCGGCGTTGGTGATCTTGACCACGACCTGGTTGAAGGCCAGCAGCGTGCTGAACCCCACCAGTCCCAGCGCCCCTGCGGCGTCCATCGTTCTGCGTGCTTCCATGCACCTGCTCTCCACCGGCGCGCTGCCGAGGTCAAGCGCACTGATCGCGAGATTTTCCCTTCGCGCCACGCCGCTCTATCTGACAAGCTGAGGCCCGAGGGTGCCGCACGGCACCGGGAGAGATGATTGGGAGGATGCGCAGATGAGTATGATGGGAACCCTTGCGAAGCTCGCCATGGGCTATGCCGCGGCGCGCGGCGTCGACCGGCTGTCGGGCGGTCAGGGGCTCGGCGCCCTGATGGGAGGCAAGGCGCAGCTCAAGGGCAGCGAGCCCGGCACCGCGCAACAGGCGCAGATGGGCCGGATGATGTCGGGTGGCGCGTCCAACCCGCTGCAGGACATGATGGAGCAGATGCAGCGCGGCGGGCTCGGCGCCATGCTGGCGGGCGCGGGGCTTGGCGGCGGAACCGGCGCGGAAGGCTCCGGTGCCGGGATGGCGAGCATCCTCGCCGCTGCCGGTGGGGCCTCGGCCATGGGCGGCAAGGGCATCGGCAGCATGATCGACCAGTTCAATGCCGCCGGCGGCTCGGCGCAGGCCGAAGAGGCCGCGGGCCTCATGCTCCGCGCCATGATCCAGGCCGCCAAGGCCGACGGCGAGATCGACGCGGCCGAGAAGGCGCGTCTGCTCGACACCATCGGCGAGGCCGCCTCTGAGGAGGACATCGCCTTCGTCGAGGCCCAGCTTGCCGCGCCGGTCGATCCCGAGGCGCTCGCCCGCGACACGCCGGAGGCGCAGAAGACGCAGGTCTACGCCGCCTCGCTGATGACCATTGCGGTCGATACCGACGACGAGGCCGAGTATCTCGACCGTCTCGCCAAGTCGATGGGGCTGTCGGAGGTGGCGGTGAACCAGCTTCACATGCAGATGGGATTGCAACCGCTCTACCGCTGACCCAAGACTGTCCCCGGAAACCGCCCCGTCCGGCCCGCCCGGCGGGGCGCCGTCACGTCTGTCGAAGGTCCGCCATGTCCCGTTCTCCCCGCTACGGCATCGCGCTCGCCGCGTTCGGTGCGCTTGTCCTGACGCCCGACGCGGTGCTGATGCGGCTCTCTGGCATGGACGGCTGGCAGATGCTGGGCTGGCGCGGCCTCTGCGTGGGGGCGGTGTTCTGGGCCGCGTGGCTGCTCCTCGTGCGCGATCCCGGCGGCATCCGGCGCCTGATCTGCCCGGCGGGGGCGGTGCTGATCCTGTCGCAGTTCCTCAACGCGACGCTCTTCCCGCTCGGCATCGGGGCGGCCCCGGTGGCGGTGGTGCTGCTCGCGGTCGCGACCACGCCGGTCTGGGCGGCATTGCTGTCGCGCGTGCTTCTGGCCGAACCCGCGAGCCGCGCCACATGGGCCGCCATCGCGGCGGTGGCCGTGGGCATCGCCGTCGCCGTCTCGGGCAAGGGAGACCTCGCGGTCAACCGGGCGGCACTGATCGGCGCGCTCTGCGGGCTGGGCGTGGCCCTCGCGCTCGCCACCACCTTCGTCACCCTGCGCCGCGCGCCCGAGCTGCCGCTCTTGCCGGCGCTCGGAACCGGCGCGTTTCTCGCCGGGATCATGGGGTTCGTCCTGACGGGGCCATCGCAGATGACCGAGGGCAACGTGCCGGCGATCCTCGTCACCGGGCTGCTGATCCTGCCCGCCTCGTTCTTTGCCCTTTCGTCGGCCTCGCGCCACACGCAGGCGGCGAACGTGAGCCTCCTGATGCTGCTCGAGACCGTGCTGGGCCCGCTCTGGGTCTGGATGGCCCTCGGCGAGGCCCCGACGTCGCGGATGCTGACCGGCGGCGCCATCGTCGTCGTGAGCCTCGCCCTCTACATCCTCGCCCCCGGAGCCGCCCGGGCGCGGAGGCCGAAGGCCAGCTGACCTAGCGCGCCCGGTCCGGGCGCGCTCAGTCCAGCAGGATGCTGACGCGGCGGTTCTGGCGGCCCTTGTTCTCGATCTTGCCGAGCCGCAGGCTGCCGATCTCGCCGGTGCGGGCGACGTGGGTGCCGCCGCAGGGCTGCAGGTCGACCTGATCGCGGCCCGCGCCGATGCGCACCAGCCGCACCGGGCCGCGACCGCGCGGGGGCTGGACCGTCATCGTCTTGACCAGCCCCGGGTTGGCGTCGAGCACCGACTCGTCGATCCAGTCCTCGCTGATCACGAGATCCCGGTCGACCAGCGCGTTCAGGGCGGCCTCGATCTGGTCGCGGTCCTCGGGCGCGTCGGGCATGGCGAAGTCGAGTCGCCCCGAGCCGGCCGCGATGGCGCCGCCGGTGACCGGCAGCGGGATCACCACGGTCAGCAGATGCAGCGCACTGTGCACCCGCATGTGCCGGTGCCGCCGGTCCCAGTCGAGCCGCTGGGTCACGTAGGTGCCGACCGCGGGCAGCGCCACGGGCTCAGCGGGCACCAGCACCACGTCGCCGGCCTCGCCGGGCACCGCCGTGGCGATCGAGACGCCGCCGCCGTGCCAGCCAACGCGGCCGCTGTCGCCGGGCTGGCCACCGCCTTTGGGGTAGAAGATCGAGGCGTCGAGAACGATGCCTCCCTCGGGGGTATGCGCGACCACTCGGCCCTCGGCGTCACGAAGGTAGGGGTCCTCGCGGAACAGCAGTCGTGTCATCGTCCGTCGCCGTCTCCGCCATCTCCGGAGCCGCCGCCATCGTCGCCGTCACGCCCCGCGGGCATGACGCCGGAATCCCGTGCCTGCTGCCGTTCCTCGCGCTTGGCCGCAACTTGGTTCGCGGGCTTCTCGGCGCTGTCGGGATCCGCCGGCGGCGGGGTCTCGGCCTCGGGCTTGCCGCGGTCGGGGAACAGCACCTCGGGGTTGCGCAGCCACACGTCGCGCTGTGCGAAGGGGATCTCGATGCCTTCTTCGGCGAAGCGGCGGGCGATCTCGTGGTGGAAGTCCGAGGTCACCACCAGCTTCGAGCCCACGTCGCGGATCACCGCGCGGATGAAGAAGTTCAGCGAATCCGCGCCGAACTCCTCGAAGGTGATCATCGGCTCGGGGTTCAGCAGCACCATGTCGTGCTCGCGCACGATGCGGCGCAGGATGTCCTCGACCTTGCGTGTATCGCTGCCATAGGCCACGCCCACCGGCACGACCACCCGGCCCAGCACGTTCGAACGGGTGAAGTTCGTCACCCGGCCCGAGACGAAATCCGAGTTCGGCACGATCAGGTCGGTTCGGTCGAAGGTCTCGATCCGGGTCGAGCGCACCGAGATGCTCTTGACGATGCCCTGCGTGCCGCCGGTCTCGATCCAGTCGCCTTCGGAGATCGGCCGTTCGATCAGCAGGATGATGCCCGCGACGAAGTTCGACACGATGTTCTGAAGGCCGAAACCGATGCCGACCGAGAGCGCACTGGCGACCAGCGCCAGCGACGACAGGTCGAGGCCGGCGGCGGTGATCGCCACCAGCGCGGCGGCGAAGATGCCGACGTAGCCCAGCCCCGAGACGATGGCGGTCTGCCCGCCCTGGTCGATGCGGGTCTTGGGCAGGATCGAGCTGCGCAGACCCGCCTGCACCAGCCGCGTGACCGCGTAGCCCACGGCGAAGACCAGGAGGAAGGTCAGGAAATCGGTGGGCGAAATCCGGGTCTCGCCAAAGGAGAAGCCTTCGCGGAAGCGGGCCCAGATCTCGGTCAGGTCGGCGACGCGCGCGCCCCAGACCAGCGCCAGAAGCGGGATGGTCGCCAGCAGCAGCATGAGCCCCGCGAGCACCGGCACGAGGCTGTCGGCGTCCTGCGCGCTCTTGCCGGTGAACAGCTCGTAGAGGTCGTTGATGAAGCGCTGAAGAACGAGGATGAGCGCCAGCAGCGACAGCGTGCGCACCGCCGGGTAGACCAGCGCCTGCCCGACGCCGTCGTAGCCGATGGCCGACATGATCGGGCCGACGATGGCCGCGACCATGGCACCACGGCCGATGATCCGCGTCATGCGCAGGCGGAACTGCGAGCCCTCAAGCAGTGTGCCGTCGGTCGCGGTCTCGGGGCTGAGCTGGCCGAGGATGTGCCCGAGCCGCCAGAGCATCAGGGCGCAGAGCACCAGCACCGGGAAGTCGAGCACGATGCTGGTGGTCTCGGAGTAGTTGAAGGTCGACGAGAAGGTCTCGCCGATGGACCTCAGCACCAGCAGGATTGCCAGCATGTTGGCGTAGAACCGCGCCTCGCGCCGCCGGGCCAGCGGCAGCGGCAGGGTGGCGACGTCGTCGCTGCGGTTGAAGGTCTGATCGGCGAGCCAGCGGATCCAGAGCAGCGTACCGCCCCAGTTCGGCAGCTGCTCGAGCAGGACGCTGCCGTTCTCGCCCAGCACGTTGCTCAGTGTCAGCGCCACGGTGAGCAGGATCAGCCCGATCAGCGGCAGCACGAAGCCGCCCAGCGAGACCACGAAGCTCCAGACCCCGGTGCCGCGCCGGGTGCGGACGCGCAGCCAGTCCACAAGCTTGCGGATCCAGACCGGTCCGCGCACCACCAGAAGCCCTGCTATGCCCAGCAACAGCAGGATCACGGGCAGGTTGCTCTTGAGGACCGAGAACTTTGTCTCGGAGCCGATGTTCTTCTCGAACTCGGCCCAGATGCTCTGTCCCGACGCCACAAGCTCGACCGCCGCATCCCGCCAGTTGGCGGGATAGAGCGGCGACGGCCGCTGCTCGAGCAGCGCGGTGGTCTGCCGGGCGCGGATGATCTCGTCGATCTCGCGGATCAGGCCGTCGGCGCGGGTATAGGCCTCTTCGGCGCTGCGCACCGGGGCCTCGAGCCGCTGGATCTCGGCGGTGAGTTCCGCGCGGCGGGTGGCGATGCCCTCGGCCTCGGTGGCGCCCTCCTCGGGTGCCGGCCCCAGCGCGTCGATCTGCGACTGCAGCGTGCGCAGCCGCGTGGCGTTGGTGCTCTGCGCCTGCAGGAAGCTGTCCCGCCAGCCGGCGATCTCGCTGCGCAGGGTCTCGAACTGTTCATTGGTCTCGTCGCCCTCGTCGATCACCTGCTCGGCGCTGTCGGCGAGCTTGTTCCAGGCGGTGTAGTCGAGAGAGCCGTCCTGCGCATAAGCTCCTCCCGCGCCCAGTGTGAGAGTGAGCGCGAGGCAGGCGGCAAGAAGCCAGCGGTAGATAAGGGTCATGTGTCCTCGAAGACTCCGGGGATCGAGGCGGGCGCGCGGTCGAGCCAGCTCGGCACCGGCAGCCCCTTCTCCTTGAGGAACTCGGGGTTGAACAGCTTGGACTGGTAGCGGTTGCCGTAGTCGCAGAGCACCGTGACGATGGTGTGATCCGGGCCCATCTCCTGCGCCATGCGGATGGCACCGGCGATGTTGATGGCCGACGAGCCGCCGAGGCAGAGCCCCTCTTCCTGCAGCAGGTCGAAGACCAGCGGCAGGGCTTCCTCGTCGGGAATCTGATAGGCGAAATCGGGGGTGAATCCCTCGAGGTTGGCGGTGATCCGCCCCTGACCGATACCCTCGGTGATCGAGGTGCCCTCGGCCTTGAACTCGCCGGTCTTGTAGTAGCTGTAGAGCGCCGCACCCATCGGGTCGGCGAGGCCGATCTTCACGCCCTTGGGTTGCAGCGCCTCGGCCACGCCCGCAAGCGTCCCGCCCGAGCCCACGGCCGCGACGAAGCCGTCGACCTTGCCGCCGGTCTGTTCCCAGATCTCGGGGCCGGTGGTCTCGACGTGGGCACGGCGGTTGGCGACGTTGTCGAACTGCTGCGCCCAGATCACGCCATGCTCGGCGGTGCGCGACATCTCCTCGGCGAGGCGGCCGGAATAGCGCACGTAATTGTTGGGGTTCTTGTAGGGAGCGGCGGGCACCTGCACGAGCTCGGCCCCGGCCAGGCGGATCATGTCCTTCTTCTCCTGGCTCTGGGTCTCGGGGATCACGATCACGGTGCGGAAGCCCATCGATGCGCCGACGAGCGCAAGCCCGATGCCGGTGTTGCCCGCAGTGCCCTCGACGATGGTGCCGCCGGGCTCGAGCAGGCCCTTCTCGATCGCATCGCGGATGATGAACAGCGCGGCACGGTCCTTCACCGACTGGCCGGGGTTCATGAACTCCGCCTTGCCGAGGATGGTGCAGCCGGTCATCTCGCTGGCTTTGCGCAGCTTGATAAGCGGCGTGTTTCCGATCAGTTGCGCGAGATCCTGTGCGACCCGCATGGGCGGCCTCCCCTCTTGTAAGGTCGTGAGCGTCTGGAGGACAGGTTTAGGGCGCGCCCCGGGGGAACTCAAGCACCCCGGCGCAGCTCCTCACGATGACGTGCCAGCCAGTAGAGCATCATCGCCAGCGGACCGACGTTGATCTCGCCGCTGTCGACCAGCTCCATCGCCCGGTCGAAGCTGATGACGTGGCTTCGGATGTCCTCGTTTTCCTCTTCCAGCCCGCCGACGCCATTGTCGCGCTCGCTGAGCGAACAGAAGCCGAGGAAACAGTGGAAGTACTCGGTCGAATAGCCCGGCGAGGCGTAGATCCGCATCATCGGCCGCAGGTCGCGAAGGCTGACGCCGGCCTCTTCCTCGGCCTCGCGAAGCGCGCAGACCTCGGGGCTCTCGCCCGCATCGACCAGCCCTGCCACCGGCTCGAGCACCCACGGATGCGGATCGCCGCGCAGGGTCGGGCCGAAGCGCAGCTGCTCGACGAGCAGCACCCGGTCGGTTTCCGGGTCGTAGGGCAGCACCAGCGCGCCGTCATAGGCCATGAAGGCCTCGCGCCGCAGCGGTTCGGTCCAGCTGCCGTCGAAGCGGCGGTGGCGCATGGTGAAGGCGCGCATCCGGAAGAAGCCTTCCCAGCCCGGCCGGTCGCCGAGGAACTCGACCGCCTCGCGGCCGCGTTTCGAGCGCAGCTCGGCGGGCGCACCGTGGCGGCCCAGCTGCAGCGCCCAGGCGCGGGCCTCGAGATAGGGCCGCAGGCGGCCGATCTCGTCGAGCTCTGCCTGTCCATGCTGCGCCATGATCTCGCGCGCGGCGTCGCAGGCGGCATCGCCCCACTCGGCGCGCCACTCCTCGAACGAGAACAGCGGCCCGCAGGCGTCGGGCGGACAGGCGCGGAGCGGCACGGTGACGGTCAGGCGCTCATGGCTGGCGGTCAGCACCTCGGCCTGCTGCATCTCGGAGCCGAGCCCGGACAGGTAGAAGGCCAGCCGCTCGACATCGGCGGTGCCTGCGTCGCGGATCAGCCAGCCCTCTGCGGCCGCCCCCGCGCTCTGGCAGAGCGCCGCGTTGGGCAGGCCCTTGCCCTGCACGAGGTAGACGGCCAGATCCGGCAGGCGCGCGGTTTCGGCCTCGACGGGCCGGTCCAGCACGCGCTCCAGAAGGGGACGGTGGCAGAGCGTCCCGAATACGAAAAGATTGGTCACATTGCGCTCCTAGCGCCAGTTCCGGGCCGCGACTTCCGTCAGGAACCCCGTCACGACGGCCCCCACGACCGCCAGCAGGATGAACCCGGAATCCAGCAGCAGGGCACCGTAGTCCACCATGATCTCGAACACCGCCGCGGCGGCTTCCATGGCGCCGTGATAGCGGTGCCGCAGCGACAAGTGAACCATCTCGTTCAAGGACTGCACGAAGAGCCCCCAGAAGATCAGCGCGGCAGTGCCGGTGATGCCGTGAGATATGGCAGCGGACATGCCGCGCCCGGCGCGCGGACCGACGATCAGCCAGCCGCAGAGAAAGCCGAGGCCCACGTTGACGTAGTCGAGGATGCCGAAATTGAGGATATCGGGAAGCAGGCGGTGGACGTATTGCGATCCGATGTATCCCAGCGCCGCCATGCAGAGCGCAGCAATCAGGCGGGCGGCGGTGAACATCTGCGCGGGGACCTCGGACGCGGCGTCTTGCTTCTGGCCGTCGAGTAAACGCCGGATGCCCGCGCCGGGCAAGGTTTCCGCGCCCCTGCCCCGGTTGCACGCCCGGGCCTGTGACGTTTGCGAGACAACCCGGCCGTGCGGCGGGTCTCAGAAATCGCGATCCTCGTAGGCGGCGAGCGCGGCCTTGCGGCCGTCCTCGGCGCTGACCACCGGATCGGGATAGGGATCGTCGGGGTTCATCGCCCAGCTTTCGGGGATGGCGTCGAAATAGCTGAGCGCGGTGTCGGTGGGCGTGCCTTCCCCCTCGGCGATCCAACGGCGGATGTACGCCCGGTCGGGGTCGAACTTCTCGCGCTGGGTGATCGGGTTGAACACCCGGAAATAGGGGGCCGCGTCCGGCCCGCTGCCGGCGGTCCACTGCCAGCCGAGCGCATTCGAGGCCGGGTCCCAGTCGGTCAGGCAATCCTCGAACCAGTCGAGCCCGATCTTCCAGTGGCACATCAGGTGCTTGGTGAGGTAGCTCGCGACGATCATCCGGGCGCGGTTGTGCATCCGCCCGGTGACGTACATCTCGCGCAGCGCCGCATCGACGAAGGGAATGCCGGTGCGCGCCCGCTTCCAGGCGATCACCTCCCTGCGGCGCTCGTCCTCGTTCCACGGAAAGGCCTTCCATTCCTCGCGCCAGTTGTCCTCGAGCAGGTGCGGGGTGTGCCACATCAGGTGATAGGCGAACTCGCGCCAGACAAGCTCCTTGGCCCATGTCTCGGCGCCGGCCTTGCCCGCGTCCCGCGCCCGCATCGCGGCGTGCCAGCATTGCGCCGGGCTGATCTCGCCGAGGCTGAGGTTTTCGGAGAGGCCCGAACAGCCGTCTTCAGCCACGAGGTTGCGGCCGTCCTTGTAGCCGTCGACTCCGTTCGCCATGAAGGCGCCGAGCCGCGCCTGCGCGGTCTCTTCGCCGAGCCGCACATGGGCCCCGACCACCGGCCCGCCCCGCCGCATCGCCGCCCCAAGCTGCCAGTCGTCGAGCGCCTCGCCCTCGGGCCAGCTTTCGGGCGGTGTCAGCTTCGACGGTGCGGCAAGCGGTTCGGGCACGTCGCGCTCGCAGACCGCGCGCCAGAACGGCGAGTAGACCTTGTAATAGCCGCCCTGTTTGGTCTCGACCGTCCATGGCTCGAACAGCAGGTGCCCGGCAAAACTGCGCACGTCGGTGCCGCGGTCCTTCAACGCCGCCTTCACCGCGGTGTCGCGCTCGACCGCAGCCGGGTCATAGGCGCGCTGCCACCAGACCGCCCCGGCGCCGGTCTCGTCGATCAGCGCCTCTAGCACCTCGCGCGCGGGGCCCGCCCGCAGCACCAGCCGGCTGCCCTTGTCGCCCAGCACCTTCGTGAAGTGACCAAGCCCCTTCCCCAGCCGCCACTTCGGCGCGGCGCCAAGGCTGTCGACGCCGTGGTCGCGGATGAACACCGGGATGACCGGACGCCCCGAGCGTCCGGCCTCGTGCAGCGCCGCGTGGTCGGTCAGCCGCAGGTCGCGGCGGATCCAGACGATGATCGGTGAGCTCTCGGACATGCGCATTCCCCTTCGTCACGGGGGAGATAGCTCGCCCGCGCCCCGGTCAACGGCCCTCGTCACAGAACCCGGTCAAGCGCCTCGATCAGCTGCGTCACCTCGGCCTCGGAGGTGTAATGCACGAAGGAGAGCCGCAGCACCCCCTGCGCGGGCGCGATGCCGAGCGCCTCGAGCGGACGCACCGCGTAGAAATCGCCGCCGCCCGCCATCACCTTGTGCGCGGCCAGCGCCTCGGCCACAGGGGCCGCGGGCCCCTGCAGCGCCACCGCCACCGTGGGCGCACGCCGGACAGCCTCGCGCGGGCCGATGAGCCGCACCGAGTTGCGCGCGCCCAGGAAATCGAGCAGCGGCTGCATCAGCTTCACCTCGTGCGCATGCATGAGCCCCGCGACCTCGCCCGGCGTCACGCCCTGATGCGCGGCCAGCGCCTCGACGTAGTCCACCATGCCGGCGCAGGCGGCGACCTGCGCGTGATCGGGGCCCGCGGGGGTGAAGCGCTTGTAGAGCACCTTGCCGTTGAAGAAATGCGCCTGGTTGGGCAGCGCGTCACCCAGCTCGTGACGGATCACCATGATGCCCTGATGCGGCCCGTAGGTCTTGTAGGCGGAGAACAGGTAGATGTCGCAGCCAAGCGCATCAACATCGGGGAAGCCGTGCGGCGCGTAGCTCACGCCGTCGACGCAGGTGAAGGCCCCTGCGGCATGGGCGGCGGCGGTGATCTCGGCCACCGGGTTGATCTCGCCCACCACGTTCGAGCAATGCGGGAAGCAGACCAGCCGGACCTTCTCGTCCTTCAGCAGCTGTGCCAGCGCGTCCGGGTCGAGATGGCCGGTCACCGGATCGATGCGCCATTCGCGCACCTCAATGCCGTCTTCGGCGAGACGGCGCCACGCGCCGGTGTTGGCCTCGTGGTCCTGGTTGGTGACGATGATGGCGTCTCCGGGCGACAGGAACTGGCGGAAGGCCTGCGCGAGCACGTAGGTGTTTTGCGAGGTCGAGGGGCCGAAGCTCACCTCGTCGGTGGCGACGCCCAGCAACCCGGCCAGCCGCGACCGTGCCTCGTCCATTTCGGCGCCACCCGCCTGTGCCGCGGGATAGGGACCGTAGGGTTGCACCTTGCGCTCGTGGTAGAAGCGGAACAGCCGGTCGATCACCGGCTTGCAGGTGTAGGAGCCACCCGCGTTCTCGAAGAAGGCCCAGCCCTCGAGTGACGGCTCGGCAAAGGCGGGGAACTGCCCGCGCACGAAATCAAGATCCAGCATGTCGTCGTCTCCCCTGCATTTGCCCGCACCAAAGCGGCGAAAGCGGCAAGGGTCAAGACGCGGCCGAGGGGTCATTGCGGCCCCCTCATCACGAAAGCGCGCGGACCACAGGGGCCCGCGCGCCATCGAGATTGCCAGGGGTTGAGCGCGCGTCAGGCGCGACGCTCGGCCTGCAGACCGCGCCAGATGGCGAAGCACATCACCAGCAGCACGCACGTGAACGGAAGACCCGTCGAGATCACCATCGACTGCAGCGATTGCAGCCCGCCCGCGGAGAGCAGCAGCACGATGGCCACCGCGCCCTCGAAGACGCACCAGAACACACGCTGCGGCACGGGCGCATCGACCTTGCCACCGGCGGTGATGGTGTCGATGACCAGCGAGCCCGAGTCCGACGAGGTCACGAAGAACACGATGACCAGCACGATCGCGATGACCGAAGTGATGGACGAGAGCGGCAGCCCCTCGAGCATTGCGAAGAGCGACAGCGGCGGGTTGTAGCTGTCGATGACCTGCGCCTTCACGGCGCTGTTGGCCGGGTCGGAGACGACCTGGTCGATGGCCACACCGCCGAAGACCGCCATCCACAGCACACAGACGAGGCTCGGGATGATCAGCACGCAGATCACGAACTCGCGCACGGTCCGCCCGCGCGACACGCGCGCGATGAACATGCCCACGAACGGCGACCAGGAGATCCACCACGCCCAGTAGAACGAGGTCCAGCCCTGCACGAAGCCGGTGTCGTCACGGCCGACCGGGTTCGAGAGCGGAACGACATCCACCAGATACGCCCCGAGACCGGTGACGAAGTCCGAGAGGATGACCATGGTCGGGCCGGCGAAGAGCACGAAAAGCAGCAGCACGGCGGCGATCGCCATGTTGATCTCGGACAGCACCTTCACGCCCCCGTCGAGACCGCGCAGCACCGAGACCAGTGCGATTCCGGTGATGCAGGTGATGATGATGACCTGCATGGTCGGGCCGATGGGCAGGCCGAAGACGTGGTTGAGGCCCGCATTCGCCTGCTGCGCCCCGAAGCCCAGCGAGGTCGCCAGACCGAAGAGCGTGGCGAAGACCGCGAGGATGTCGATGACGTGGCCCCACCAGCCCCAGACGCGCTCGCCGAGGATCGGGTAGAAGGCCGAGCGGATCGTCAGCGGCAGGCCCTTGTTATAGCTGAAGAGCGCCAGTGCCAGAGCCACAACCGCGTAGATCGCCCAGGGGTGCAGGCCCCAGTGGAAGATCGTCGCCGCAAGGCCCATGGTCTTGGCGGCGTCGACGTTCTCGGGGATGAGCTCGCCCGCCTCGTTGAACGGCGACGGCACGCCCAGCGGCTCGGAGATCGCCATGTGGTAAACCGGTTCGAGCACGCCGAAGAACATCAGGCCGATGCCCATGCCGGCGGCGAAGAGCATCGCGAACCAGCCGATGTAGGTGTAGTCGGGCGAGGCCTCGGCGCCGCCGAGGCGCACCGAACCCGCCGGCGTCACGATCAGCAGCAGGCAGAACAGCACGAAGATGTTCGCCGCCCCGAGGAAGAACCAGTCGAAGGTCTTGGTGACGGTGTTGAACAGCCAGGTGAAGACCGAGCCCGCCTGTTCCGGAAGCGCCAGCGCGTAGAACACGAAGGCGACGATGGCGATCCCCGAGATGGCGAAGACCGGGTTGTGGATGTCGAAGCCGAACGGCCCCAGCGATCCATCTATGTTGTCCTGACCGATCTCGTAATCGGTGTCGATGATATCCGCGCTGCCTTCCGGCGCGGGGATACCCTGGTCGGCGTTCGTGTCACTCATGTCACGACATATCCCTCTTTTTGTTGTGGTTTCGCAGCTGAGACCCCGTGCGGACGAACCCGCGGAACGGGGTTCAGCGCACCAGCATCACCGAAACATCCGCCCGCGAGGCGATGCTGCCTCCGTTGGACGGCCAGAAATGGTCTGCGACGTTGGGAATGTGGCTTGCCATGACCACGAGGTCGGCCCCGGTCTCCGTCACCGCCTTGAGCAGCGTCGGATCGAGATCGACCGCGGGGTCGTGGCTGGTGTAGGCGCGCGCCTCGGTCGCGATGCCGCGCTCGGTCGCCTGACTGGCGGCGAAGGCGGCGAGCTTCTCGGCATATTCCGCAGGGGTGTGCGCGATCTTCGAGGGAAGCGACGCCGTCACCCCCACATAGACTGCCGTGGCCCCGTAATGCGCCGCCAGATCCGCCGCGCAGAGCAGGGCTTTTTCAAGCTTCTCCGCGTGCATGAGATCCACCGGCACCATGATGCGTTTGAACATCGGTCCCTCCTTTGTCCCGTCCCGCCGGAATTCTTCCGGCTCCCGATAGGTGCTTGTGCAGTAGTGCGGCACCTTGCCCGGTCTCGGGTCTTGATGTTGGTGACGGCGTGTTTGACGCGTCACGACTGCAAGCCTAGCGCGAATGGGCCCGAAAGCAAAAACCCGGGCGGCAGATGGATGTCTGTTTGCGACATTATCTGGTCGCAAACGCGCCAGAGGGACCCGGTTAGCATCGCCCGCCCCGGAATCGCAACCCGATCACGGGATGTAACGGAAGGGTCAGGCGTTGACGTCGACGACGACGCGGCCCTTGACCTGCCCCTTGAGAATGTCGGCGCCGCGCGCCGGCAATGCTCCCCCCACGGCCTCGACGCAGCCGGCCCAAGTCTCGCTCTCGAGCGGGCGCTTCTCGGTATCGGGCAGGTGCTCTAGGGCGGGCTGCTTCACCGAGGCCGCTGTCCCGCCGCTCGCCGCGTCCTTCTCGACCGCCAATGCGTTGAACATCTTCTCCTCTTTGCGCCGGGGCATACGTGCGCCCCGCGTCTCAGTGCTGCGGGTCTACCATCGCGGCCCCTGCCCGGGTCACAGCCACGGCCCCTCGCCCGGCATGAAGGCAAGATCGCTGACCCAGCCCTCGGCGCCTGCGGCGGTTGCCATCGCGTGGATCTGGCCACGGTGGTGGGCCTGATGGTTGAACATGTGCGCGACGCAAAGCCCGAGTGGCCTGACCTGTTCGCGGCCGGTGGCGCCGGAATACCAGCGCAGGTCGCCGCTGAGCTCGACCGCGCGCAGCCCCTCGCCCCAGAGGATCAGCCGCGAATCCAGCCGGAAGCGCTCGGCGCTCCACGCGCCCAGCGTGGGCGTAATCTCGACGCTGCCGGAGATCCCGACCTCGGGCCGCGGCCAGCCGGCGAAACGGCTCATCCAGACCATGTCGGCCCAGAGCAGGTGGTTCACCGTGGCGAAGATCGACCCGAAGAAGGCGCCGCGCTCGGCGCGCCGGGCGGCATCGGGCATCGCCTCGAGCACGCTCTTCATCTGCCGGTTCTGCCATGCATTGTACCGCGCCATCGTCAGCACGAACTCGGGGCTCAGCATCGGGGGCTGCTCCTTGTTGTCCCGGTCCCAGTGCGGCCGCGCGACGCCGCAGGACGACTCGGCGCTTCACAGCCAGTTGTCTGACAAATGAGCGGGTGGGCATGTCGCCCGCAACCTCTCGCAAGCCAGATCGCTCCACCGAGATCGCCGCAGTCCTCCGCGATGCCGTCGTGGCGGGCAGATTGGCGGTGGGCGATCCCCCGATGAGACGCAGCCCGACGCACCGCCGCCTTGATCCGGCTCAAGGACGGGCGCGAAATACGCGCATTCTGGCATGTGTTCCGCCGTCGGTACTCTGACACCGCGCAACGAACAGGGTTCCCTTGCGGAAAAGCGCGGTTTTCTCCGCAGTATTGGGTATTCACACGCAATCACGGTTTCGTTAGCGTCCAGCACCGGCGGGAAAACCCGCCACGGCGCCCTTGGGAGGGGGCGTCTGCTACAGGGAGGAACTCATGACCAGAACAACCCTCGCGGCCGCGCTTGCCGCCTCTTTTGCCGTGTCCGGCGCCGCTTCGGCGCAGGAGCTTTTCGAAATGACCTCGGGCTACGCGAACAACCTGCCCATCCTCGGCACCGCATCGGTGAACTTCGTCGACAAGATCAACTCGATCTCCACCGAGGTGGAATTCGAGCACTTCAACCCCGGCGAGCTGGTGCCCGCGCTCGAGATGCTCGATGCGACCTCGAACGGTTCGGTGGATGCCGCCTATTCGACCAGCGGCTACTGGCAAGGCAAGATGAACGCCGCCGGCCTCTTCGCCGCCGTGCCCTTCGGCCCCGAGCCGGGCGAGATGCTGGCGTGGATGCTCTACGACGATGGCATGAAGTACTTCCAGCAGATGTACGACGATAACGGCTACAACGTGAAGGTCATCCTCTGCGGCATGTACGCCCCCGAGACCAGCGGCTGGTTCAAGAAGGAGATCAACTCTCCGGACGATCTCAAGGGCCTGAACATGCGCTTCTTCGGCCTCGGCGCCGAGGTCATGCAGAAACTGGGCGTGTCGACCTCGCTGCTCGCGGGCGGCGACATCTTCCCGGCGCTCGAGCGCGGTGCCATCGACGCGACCGAGTTCTCGATGCCGCTGGTCGACGCGAGCCTCGGCTTCTACAACATCGCCAAGTACAACTACTTCCCCGGCTGGCACCAGCCCTCGACCATGTTCGAGCTGCTGATCAACAAGGACCGCTGGGAGAGCCTCGACGAGATCGCCCAGAACCAGATCGAGATCGCCTGCATGGCGAACCTGGCCGACAACTTCGCCGAGGGTGAGGCCAAGAACTTCCCCGCGATGAAGGAGAACGTCGAGGAGCACGGCGTCGAGATCAAGAACTGGAACGAGGAACAGCTCCAGGCCTTCGAGAGCGCGTGGCTGGAAGTGGCCGCCGAGCTTGCCGCCGAGGATGCGTTCTTCAAGGAGGTCTGGGACGACCTGCAGGGGTTCCGCAGCGACTACAAGCTCTGGTCCAACAACATCTACCTGCCGCGTCCCTACAACTCGGTCGCGAACCAGTAATTCCGCATCCGTCATGACAGCTGCCGGGGCGGTCCCGTCCGCCCCGGCGCTTCTGATTTTGCGCAAAGGAGGCAGGCGCAATGGCCGAGCCAGAAGAGTTCGTGGCCGCGATCTCCGATCCCGGAGAGGTCGGACGCGCCGAACACAACCGCGGTGACCGCTTCGTCGTGCGGGTGTCCAACGTCGCCGCATGGCTCTTTCCGATCCTGATGCTGGTGATCTGCGCCCAGGTGGTGCTGCGCCAGCTGGGCCACAACCAGGCCTGGATGGACGACCTGCAATGGTGGCTCTACGGCGCCGCGGTGCTGATGGGCATCGCCTACGCGGTGACCACCAATAGCCACGTGCGGGTCGACATCTTCTACGACAACTTCGCGAAGCGGAAACGCATCCACACCGACATCCTCGGGCTGGTCTGGCTGTTCCTGCCATTCATCATCCTGTGCTGGGATGTCACCTTCGACTACGCACTGACCTCGATCCACGCCGACGAGGGCTCGGACAGCCCCAACGGGCTGCACAACCTGTGGCTCCTGAAGAGCTTCATGAACGTGGCCTTCATCTTCATCGCGATCGCGATCTGGGCCACCTACGTCCGCCTCTTGTCGATGCTCACGCGCCCGGCGCTGTGGAAGCAGCTGCTCTTCGCCTTTCCCTCGGTGGCCTACATCATGAACCTTGTCTTCTACCACGTGGCCTTCGGCGTCGCCTGGCTCCTGCGCGAAGACGGAGCCTCGGCGCGGGACGTCGGCCGCTCCGCCATCTTCGGCGCCTTCGAGTTCAGCGTGCACGAGATGCGCTACACCGTGCTCGCGGGCCTTGTCCTTGCCGTCGCCGCCATCGTCGTGGCACGGCTCTTCGACCGCGGGGAGGCCTGACATGGGGTGGCTGACCGTCAACGAGATCGCCGTCGCCGCGATGTTCGCGACCTTCATCTGGATGCTGTTCCGCGGCATCCCCGTGGCCTTCGCGCTAGTGGGCGTGAGCCTGCTCTTCGTGCTGATCGCCGAGATCGGGCTCGACCCTTACCGCAAAGCCTTCGAGGGCGTCATCGCCTTTGACCGCACCGGCATCGACTACCGCAAGCTGCAGGCACTGTCGGGAAGGATCTTCGGCAACACCATCAAGAACCCGGTGCTCGTGGCGCTGCCCATGTTCATCTACATGGGCCTGATGCTGGACCAGTCCGGGGTGGCGCAGCGAATGATGCACGCGATGCAGAAGCTCTTCGGCTCGCTGCGCGGGGGGCTGTCGCTCACCGTGCTGCTGATCGGCATCATCCTCGCGGCCTCGACCGGCGTCATCGGCGCCTCGGTCACGCTGCTGGGCGTGATGGCCCTGCCCGCGATGATGGCGCAGAACTACTCCAAGCCCATCGCCACCGGCACCATCGCCTCGGCCGGCACGCTTGGGATCCTGATCCCGCCGTCGATCATGCTGGTGATCATGTCGGACCAGCTTGCCATCTCGCTGGGCGACCTGTTCATGGGGGCGCTGTTCCCAGGGCTGATCCTCGGCGCGCTCTACATCGTCTTCATCGTGATCTACGGCTTCATCTCGCCCGATTCCATGCCCGCGCCGGAACGCGCCGGGCGCGTCGGCTGGCACGAGGTGCAGGAGGTGATGATCGCGGTCATCCCGCCGATGTTGCTGATCCTGCTGGTTCTGGGCTCGATCTTCGTGGGCATCGCCACGCCGACCGAAGCATCGGGGCTCGGCGCGCTGGGCGCCACCCTGCTGGCGCTCTTCGCCCGCAAGCTCAACTGGAAGGTCTTCCGCGAGGTCGCCCGTTCGACGCTGAACACCAGCGGCTACATCGTGGGCATCTTCCTTGCGGCCAACTTCTTCGCCTATGTGCTGCGGCGCTACGGCGGCGACGAGATCGTGCAGGAGCTGGTGCTCTCGGCCTTCGACAGCCCCTACCTGACCGTGGGCTTCATCCTGTTCATCGTGTTCTGCCTCGGCTTCCTGCTCGACTGGATCGAAATCACCATCATCATCATGCCGCTGATGCTGCCGATCATTCACGGGCTCGAACTGGCGGTGCCGGGCTTCGACCAGGTGCGCGACCCGCAGGTGGTCTGGTTCGCGATCCTGGTGGCGGTGACGCTGCAGACCTCGTTCCTGACGCCACCGGTGGGTTTCGCGCTCTTCTACCTCAAGGGCGTCTGCCCGCCGGGCGTGTCGCTCTCGCACATCTACAGGGGGATCATCCCCTTCGTGATGCTCCAGCTGCTGGGCCTCTTCATCGTGTTCGAGTTCCCGGCGCTGACCACGTGGCTGCCCTCGGTGGCCTACGGCGACTGAGCCCCGCGCGACGGCGCGTCAGAGCCCTTCGGAAACAGGAAGACCCGGGAGATGTCCCGGGTCTTTGTCAGAATATAATAGGGGGACCACAGGGGCGCAGCCCCTCAGGCGTAAAGCGCCCGCAGCACCCCCGGCAGCGCCTCGGGCAGGTCCTCGGCGATGAGCCCCGGGCCAAAGGCCCGCGCGGCCTCCACGTGCAGCCACGCGGCGCTGCAGGCGGCATCGAAGGGCGCGAGCCCCCGCGCCATCAGCCCCGCGATCAGCCCCGAGAGCACATCGCCCGCCCCCGCTGTCGCAAGCCACGGCGCCGCGCGCTCGCCCACGCCCGCGTGCACCGCGCAATGGCCGTCGGGTTCGGCAATCACCGTGTCCGGCCCCTTGAGCAGCACCACGGCGCCCGCCCGCCGCGCCGCTTCACGGGCGGCATCCACGCGCGAAAAGGCTGGCCCGGTGTCCGGCGGCGCGGCCAGCCGGTCGTCGAGATCAGGGAACAGCCGCGCGAACTCGCCGCCATGGGGTGTCAGCACGCAGCCCTCGTGCAGGAGATCGAAGAGCGCGTCCGCATCCTCGCCAAAGGCGGTGAGCGCGTCGGCATCGAGCACCGTGGCGCGGTCGGCATCCAGCGCCACGGGCACCAGATCCCGCGCCCGCTCGAGCCCCAGCCCCGGCCCGATGCAGAGCGCGTTGAGCCGCCCGTCATCAAGCAGCAGCGAGAGGTCGTCGCCATCTTCGACCCGGCGCAGCATCAGGGCGGTGATCTGGCCGGCGCATTCCATCTGCGCCGCCCCCGGCGCGCCCAGAGTTACGAGCCCCGCGCCCACCCGCAGCGCCGCCCGCGCCGCGAGCCTCGCCGCCCCGGTGCGCCCGAAGCCGCCGGTCAGCACCAGCGCGTGGCCGTGGTCGTACTTGTGCCCCGCGGCGCCCTTGGGGGGCACCTGCGGCGCCAGCACCTCGGTCACCCGGTCGTCGCGCCCGCCCCGCGCCCGGCGCGGCTCGAGCCCGATCGGACAGACCACGACCCTGCCGCAGAGCTCCGGCCCCTCGGCCAGAACGTGGCCCAGCTTGCGGGCGTGAAAGGTCACCGTGAGATCGGCCGCAGCACTCGCGGCCTCGGGGCCCTCCGCGGGCCCGCCGGGAGCGTCGTCGCGCAGCACCCGGCCGCTGTCGCTGCAAAGCCCGCTCGGCAGGTCCACCGCCACGATCAGCGGCGTCCAGTCCTGCCGCTCGCCCGGCGCCATCGCCGCCCCGGTGCCGCGCACGTCGCGCAGGTCGGCGAGCGTCGCCCCAAGGCCGTGGATCGGTCGGCTGAGCCCGGTTCCGAAAAGCGCATCGACTACCAGCGATGCCCGGCGCGTGGACGGCTCGAGCCCCGGCTCGAGCTCGTAGACCTCGCCCATCGCGCACCAGCGGTCGAAATTCACCCGCGCGTCCGCCGGCAGATGCGCCGGATCTCCCAGCAGGAAGACCTCGACCTCCCAGCCCTTTCCGCGCAGCAACCGCGCGATGACGAAGCCGTCGCCGCCGTTGTTGCCCGGTCCGCAGAGCACCAGCGCACGCTGCGCTGAAGTGCCAAGTTCCGGCCACTGTTGGAAAACCGCTGCCACGACGCCCATTCCGGCGCGCTCCATCAGCTCCAGTCCCGTGACCTCTCCCGAGGTGATGGCGGTGCCTTCGACCGCCCGCATCTGTTCTGCCGTGAGAAGCTCGGCCATGCCCCCTGCTCCGTCGTTGTTTTCATTCCGCCCAATATTGAGGCGTGTTGCGCAAAATTCATGCGCACGCTAGGAATCGCTCTATGCAGCCCCCGCCGGGTTAGGCTATCCGATTGTGGCGGCCTAGCAGAAATGATCTGGCAGGGTCCGACGCGGGATTACGAGGAGAGACAGACCATGAAAAAGGTCGAGGCGATCATCAAGCCGTTCAAGCTCGACGAGGTGAAAGAAGCACTTCAGGATGCCGGCATCCAGGGGCTTTCTGTGCTCGAGGTGAAGGGTTTCGGACGCCAGAAAGGCCATACCGAGCTGTATCGCGGCGCGGAATATGTGGTCGATTTCCTGCCCAAGGTGAAGATCGAGGTGGTGCTGGACGACGATATGGTCGACGCCGCCATCGAGGCCATCATCTCGGCTGCCAAGACCGACAAGATCGGTGACGGCAAGATCTTCGTGAGCCCCGTGGAACAGGCCATCCGGATCCGCACCGGCGAATCCGGCTCGGACGCGCTCTGAGCGGCCGCACAAAGAACAAACAAACATTATCCGGACCCAAGAAGTCACAGAAAGGGATGAACGGAATGAGCACCAAGGACGTTCTCAAGACGATGAAGGACGAGGAGGTCGCATACGTCGACATCCGCTTCACCGATCCGCGGGGCAAACTGCAGCACGTGACCGTGATGGCCGACCAGGTCGACGAAGACTTCCTCGAGGAAGGCTTCATGTTCGACGGATCCTCCATCGCCGGCTGGAAATCGATCGAAGCCTCGGACATGAAGCTCATGCCCGACACCGAGAGCGCCTACATCGACCCGTTCTACGCCGAGAAGACCCTCTGCGTGCACTGCACCGTGGTCGAGCCCGACACCGGCGAATCCTATGACCGCGATCCGCGCGGCACCGCTCTGAAGGCAGAGGCCTACCTCAAGTCCTCCGGCATCGGCGACGTCGCCTACATGGGCCCCGAGGCCGAGTTCTTCCTCTTCGACGACGTCAAGTACGCCGTGTCGCCGAGCAAGGTGTCCTACGAGGTCGACGCAGACCACGCAGCCTGGAACACCGACGCCGACTTCGAGATGGGCAACCTGGGCCACCGTCCGACCTACAAGGGCGGCTACTTCCCGGTGAACCCGTCGGACGACGGCCAGGACATTCGTTCCGAGATGCTCTCGACCATGAAGCGCATCGGCATGAAGGTCGACAAGCACCACCACGAAGTTGCGACCTCGCAGCACGAGCTGGGCCTGATCTTCGACAGCCTCACCAAGCAGGCCGACGAGCTTCAGAAGTATAAGTACATCATCCACAACGTGGCGCAGGCCTACGGCCGCTCGGCAACCTTCATGCCGAAGCCGATCGCCGGCGACAACGGCTCGGGCATGCACGTGAACATGTCGATCTGGAAGGACGGCAAGCCGGTCTTCGCAGGTGACAAGTACGCCGACCTGAGCCAGGAAGCCATCTACTACATCGGCGGCATCCTGAAGCACGCGAAGACGCTCAACGCCTTCACCAACCCGTCCACCAACTCCTACAAGCGCCTGATCCCCGGCTTCGAAGCCCCGGTTCTGCGCGCCTACTCCGCCCGCAACCGTTCGGGCTGCGTGCGGATCCCGTGGACCGAGTCGCCGAAGGCCAAGCGCGTCGAGGCCCGCTTCCCCGATCCCGCAGCGAACCCCTACCTGTGCTTCGCAGCGCTTCTGATGGCCGGCCTCGACGGCATCAAGAATAAGATCGATCCGGGCGAAGCCATGGACAAGAACCTGTACGACCTGCCCCCCGAGGAGCTGGCCGGCATCCCCACCGTCTGCGGCTCGCTGCGTGAAGCACTCGACGCCCTGGCCAACGACCACGAGTTCCTGCTGGCAGGCGACGTGTTCACCAAGAGCCAGATCGAAGGCTACATCGAGCTCAAGATGGAAGAACTCATCGCGTACGAGCACACGCCGCACCCGGTGGAATTCAAGCTGTACTACAGCTGCTGATCCCTTCCGGATCGGACGGTTTTCGAAGGGCGCCCCGCGGGGCGCCCTTTTGCTTTTGCCGGCCCCCGCCACAGGCCCGGCCCGCACCTGCCGCACGCCCGGCCACGCACCTCCGGCAATTCCTCTTTGACCGGCGCAATATGCGCGCTACCGTTCGGAGCGACTGTCAATTTCGGAGAGCCATTCCATGTCCCGCCTTCTGCTGAAAGCCGTCGCCGTCCTGGCCACAGCCATCACCTTCGCCGGGGGCGCCAAGGCCGCCACATGCGGCAACAACGCCGGCGGTTTCGAGGCGTGGAAACGCGAGTTCGCAGCCGAGGCGCAGCGCGCCGGGGTTGGCCAGCGCGGCATCCAGGCGCTGATGAACGCCAGCTACTCGACCTCGACCATCGCCGCGGACCGCAACCAGAAGGGCGTGAAATACAGCCTCAACGACTTCATCCGCATCCGCCTCGGCTCGGTCGACGGGTTCGCCAAGACCGGCCGTGGCCGCGTCCAGCGCAACCCGCAATTCTATGCCGCGATCGAGCAGCGCTATGGCGTGCCCGCCGGGATCCTCGTGTCGATCCACGGCATGGAGACGGGTTTCGGCCGCACCATGGGCAACGTGCCGGTGGTCTCGTCGATCTCGACCGTGGCCTATGACTGCCGCCGCTCGTCCTTCTTCACGCCGCACGCGCTGGCGGCGCTGCAGATGGTGGACCGCGGGATGCTGGCGCCAAACCAGAAGGGCGCCGCCCATGGCGAGCTCGGCCACACCCAGTTCCTGCCCGGCAACGCCCTGCGCTACGGCGTCGACGGCAACGGCGACGGCCGCGTCGATTTCTACAACGAGTGGGACGCGCTGGCCTCGACCGCGAACTTCCTGCGCCAGAAGGGCTGGCAGCCGGGTCAGCCCTACAACGAGGGTACCCGCAACTTCCGCGTCCTGAACGAATGGAACGCCGCCACCGTCTACCAGCAGGCCATCGCGCTGGTCGCGGCCCGCATCGACGGCTGAGCCTGTCTGCACCGCTTCGGGCCGGTCCGGGCACACGCCCGGGCCGGTCCTGTCTTTCGGGGCCATGTCGTGGTTAACGCCACATTAAGGCCCGGACGACGGCACAGAGTTGCCGCATTTTTCCTCTAATTTTCGATACGCTCTTCTCATCTGACTGTACCGGAACGTGTCATGCGCGCCTCTGGCATTCCCTACGCAGGCATCGTCCTGCCGGATCCCGCCGCCTTCGATCTTCAGCGCGCCCTTGCCGATGCGGCAGAGGTGCTGCGGCGCCTCGACGGCGCTTCTGGCGAACCGCTGCGCCGATCGAGCAAGCGCGCGGCGGTAATGGCTGACCGGCTGGGCATCGCGATCCGCCCGCCCGAGCCCGGGGCTGCCCCCTGCCGTGCCGAGATCCGGGTGATCGCCAAGAGTGGCGGCGTGCCGGGCGGCGAGCTCGTGGCCTCGGTCCTCGCGCAGGTCGTGCTGGCACTGCTGGTCCACGTCCCGGCGCGGCAGATCGAGTGGTTCTCGCCCGACACTCTGATCGGCCCCGAGGATTTCGTCGAGCTGAACCGCTACGTCTCTCCCCGACGTCGCGGCGCGCCGGTGGCGGACCCGATGCCCGAGCTCCTGCCGGAGCCGGAGCCCGCGCGGCTCTCGCCCGTCGAGGAGGAGATGGCGCTCACCGCCAGCATCCGCGCCGCCATGTTCGAGGCCGAAGCCGAGGCCGCGCAGAACCGCCGCCTCTCCAGCCGCCTGCTGCCGGTGCTGCGTCAGCGCATCCGCAGCCAGAAACCGGTCGAGCCGCGCGCGGCCACCACGGCCTACGCGGCCACCGGCGGGCTGGCGCTGGCCTCGGTGCCGGTGGCGGCGGTGCTGCACGTCGCAGCCCGGCTGCGCGCCATGGACCTGCGCTTCGTCGCCCGTATGCTCTCGGTCGTGGTGATCTTCGCGGTGCTCCAGAACACCGGCGTGCTGCGTCAGGTGGTGACGGGGCTCATGCACTAAGCCCGAGCACGGTCTCGCGCTCGAGCACGTAGGTGTGGATGGTGAAGGCCACCGCTCCGGTGCGCGGCAGTCGCACGAGGCATTGCCGCTCCGACCGGAAGAAGGGCGCGCTCTCTGCCTGCGCGCCGGGACGGTGCTGCCGCGACACCGGCTGGTGCAGCGTCGCGTCCTGATACCAGAGCCGATTGAACCGCATCAGCGGCCGCCCCGCCTGGATCCCGTCGAAAAGCCGCTGCACGCGCCGCGCCAGCGCCGCGTCATAGTCCGCCACGGGAATGTGGATGTGCACCAGCGGGTGCATGAACTTCGCCGACAGCCGCCAGCTCGCCGGGAAGCACAGCAGCGCCCCCGTGAGCACGTGCTCGTCGCTGCCGGGGCGTTTCTCGAGAATGCAGAGGTCTTCCTGAACCAGCCGCGACAGCGTGCCGAGCGGGTCGTCCCGGTCGAGCGTCACCGTCTCGCCGTCCGGGCGGCGCACCGTCTCGCCGCTGCGCGAGAAACCCGCGGGCAGGTTTTCCAGCACCACCTCGAGCAGCTCGTCGGCGGCCGGTCGGGCGTCGGGATCGAGCTGCACCACGTCCTCGCGCCGCTCGGCCAGCAGGCGCGCGCGCTCGGCCATCTGGGCGCCGTAGGCCTCGTCGGCGAGCAGCCATTCGGACATCGGGATGGGGCCGATGTTGGGAAGCGGCCGGGCCGTGTCGGGGTCGTAGGGAAGGCGTGTCTGCAGGATCATGGCACCGGACTAGCCCCGCTCCGTGCGCCCCGCAAGAGCGCCCGAAACGAACACGGCGCGGGAAGATCCCGCGCCGCGTCAGAAGGTCGAATTTTCGGCGTCGGATCAGCCGCGGGCGCGGCCCACGAGCTTCCACACGGCCGGAAGGACCATCGCCGCCAGCGCCAGCTTGATCGCGTCGCCGACGAGGAACGGGGTGAGGCCCCACTCCAGGATCGGCTTGTTCCAGCCGTAGAGCATGCCGAGCCAGATCAGGCCGGGGACGTAGAGCACGACGTTGCCGAGCAGCATGGCGCCGGCCATCTTCGGCGCCGAACGGTCCCAGCCCATGCGGGCGAGCGTGCCCATCAGCACGGTGGCGATGATGTAGCCCACCAGGTAGCCGCCGGTGCTGCCCATCATGTATTCGATGCCGTTGAGATCCGCGGTCGAGCTCTGGAAGATGTCGAAGCCGATCATGCCGAGGATCATGTAGCCCATGATCGTGGCAAGGCCGAGACGCGGGCCGTAGGCGGCGCCGACGGTGAGCACCGCGAACGTTCCGAGGCCCATGGCCACGGGCGAGCCGGGCACCGGCACCTTGATCTTGGCGCAGACGGCCAGAAGCGCGATGCCGGCGATCACGAGAATGGCCTGCTTGGCGCGCAGCGCGGCACCTTCCTGGGCGCCGAACGTCTCCACCAGAACGGAGCGTTTCTGAGCGATGTTCATCGGGTGTCCCCCTTTTATCATCTCCAATTCACGTGTTTCTGCACGATGCGCCGCCTCATCGCAAGATATCTTGCTGCAGGTGCACCGGCATAATTTGCAAACCGATGGTTTGCAAAAGCTAATCATTGCCGCCGTTCTGACGGCCCGACACCTGACCGCCGCCAGAACGGCACCCGGCCAGACGCCCGCCCCGGTTGGCCGCCACCGCCGACCCGGCGCAGGACGTCAGCGTCACCGTCACCGGCAACAACGGCGGCACGATCGCCACGTCCCGCGACTGCGCCCGGGCCTCCGGGTCGGCCACCTGCGCGACCTCGAGCACGCTGACCTCGCCCGCCGGCGAGCCCCCCGCAACCGGGGCCACGAGCGCAACCGTACCTCCGGCGACGGCAAGTCCAAGACCCCGACCAGCCGTACTGGCCCGGGCGGCGGGACCAGCGGCCGCACCCGCCTGGTCACCCGCTGAGCCGAAGGCCGGCAGCCCGTCCCTCACGCGGGCTGCCGCACCTGACGCGCGGCGCGCAGCGGCGAAGCTTCGCGAGGGCGGGGGCCGGAGGTGGCGCCCGCACTTGCCCGCCGCCCCGGCCGGTGGCAAGACGGTTTCATCCTCCGGAGGACTCGACCCCATGCCAGGGCTTTCCAAGCGCATCACCACCCTGAACGCCGGCGGCTCCGACGGCTGGGACCTGTTCTACAAGGCCAAGCGCATGATCGCCGAGGGCATCGCGGTCACCGAGCTCACCATCGGCGAGCACGACATCCGCACCGATCCCGCGATCCTCGAGGCCATGCACGCGGCGGCGATGGATGGCCACACCGGCTATTCTCTGATCCCCGGCACGCCCGCCCTGCGCGACCGCATCGCCGCCCGGGTGACCGAGCGTACCGGGGTACCCACCACCCGCGACAACGTGCTGGTGACCCCCGGCGGTCAGGCGGCGCTCTTTGCCGCGCACATGGGGGTCTGCGATCCCGGCGACACGGCGCTCTTCATCGACCCGCATTACGCCACCTACCCCGGCACCCTTCGGGCGGCGGGAGCCGTCCCGCATGCGGTGGCCACCCGCCCCGAGCGCGCTTTCCTGCCCGATCCCGAGGACGTGGCCGCCGCCGCGCGCGCCACGGGCGCGGTGTCGCTGCTGATCAACACGCCCAACAACCCCACAGGCGCGATCTACCCGCGCGCCACGCTCGAGGGGCTGGCCCGCGTCGCCGAGGCCGAGGATTTCTGGCTGATCTCGGACGAGGTCTACGACACCCAGATCTGGGAGGGCCGCCACCTGAGCCCGCGCGCCCTGCCCGGCATGGCTGCGCGCACGCTGGTGCTGGGCTCGATGTCGAAGAGCCACGCCATGACCGGCAGCCGCATCGGCTGGATCGTCGGCCCCGAAAGCGCCATCGCACGGTTCCACGACCTCTCGGTCAACACCACCTACGGCGTACCGGGCTACATCCAGGACGCGGCGCTGTTCGCGCTGGAACAGGGCAGCGCGCTCGAGGCGTGCGTCGCCGAGCCCTTCCGCCGCCGCCGGGCGCTCGCGCAGGAGATCCTCGCCCGGCAGAACGCTGTCGGGCTGATCCCCTCGGGCGGCGCTATGTATCTCTTCCTCGACATCCGCTCCACCGGGCTCAGCGGCGAGGGCTTTGCCAACGCCCTTCTCGACCATCACCATATCGCCGTGATGCCGGGCGAGAGCTTCGGCGCCACGGCGGCGGGCTTCGTGCGCGTCGCGATGACCATCCCCGACGAGCGCTTCGCCGAGGCGCTGCACAGCCTCTGCCGCTTTGCCGAGGGCGTCGCCCGTGCCGCCTGAGCGCCGCATCGTGGAGGTGGCGGCATGAGCACGCCGGTGTCGTCGATCCGCAACCTCGGGCCAGCGGTCGAAAGCGCGCTCGCTCGCGCCGGGGTGCCCGACGCCGAGACGCTGCGCGAGATCGGTGCCCACGAGGCTTATGGCCGGATGCTGAAGGCGGGCACCAAGCCGCATTTCATCGGCTACTACGTGATGCACATGGCGCTGCAGGGGCGGCCTTGGAACGACTGCCGCGGCAGGGAGAAGGAAGAGCTCCGCGCCCGCTTCGACGCACTCTGCGCCGAGGTCTCGGGCAACGGTCGTCCGCTCTCGGGGATCGAGAAGGTGCTCGACGAGATCGGCGTGCGCCCCAGGGCCGGCCCGCGCGGTTGAGCCTGCGCAGCCGGCTCCGCCGGGCTTGGCAGCAGGACCTTTTGCGGCTCTGGGGAACGGGGAGCGCGACCCGACCGAACTGCCGGGAGTGAGACCGTCCCGGTGCAGGTCATCCGTGGCAAAACTGACGGGCGTGTCATGCCTCCGCCGAGTTCCGCCTCTCTTCAGTCCCGCATCGGGACGAACCGCGCATCAGCCCACGCAGGGCCGAACAGCCTCTCAGTCCCCTGACCCACCGGGCCGCGTCCCACGCCGCCGCGGGCCTGCGCGGTCTTTCTGTCCTCTCCCCGACCGGAACGGGTTTCTGCCCTGAAGCGAACAGCAGGTATTTGGTCCTCCGCCGAGCGGACCCGCAAACCAGTCCGCGCGCAGGCCGTCCCGCCCATCCCCCGGCCGTCCCTTCCCCCGCCAAATGCCCGTGAGCGGAACTCTGCTGCCAGTTGCGTCGTTGGTTCTGGAAACGCAAACCCAACCGGAGGCCCTGACCATGGACCTAATCCGCATCATCGCCGCCATTCTGCTGCCGCCGCTCGGGGTCTTCCTCCAGGTGGGCTTCGGCAAGCATTTCTGGCTCAACATCCTGCTCACGCTCCTGGGCTACATCCCCGGCATCGTCCATGCCGTCTGGATCATCGCCCGCGAGCCGCAACACGCGTGACCGGCATGAGCGCCCATGATCACCTTCGCCGGGTCGAACGCGTCGAGCGCATCGCCCGCACCATGGATCGGGCCTTCCGGGTGCCGCTGACCGGCATCCGCATCGGCTGGGACTCGATCATCGGTCTGGTGCCCGGGATCGGCGATACGCTGGCACTGGCGCCGGCGATCTGGATCGTGAACGAGGCCCGGGACATGGGCGCGCCGAAGCCGCTGCTGGCGCAGACGGCGGGCAACATCGGGGTCGACTGGGTGATCGGCCTCTTGCCGCTCATCGGCGACATTCTCGACGTGGGCTACAAGTCCAACCTACGCAACGCCGCGCTTCTGCGCGCATGGGTCGAGGAACGGCACCGTGTGCCCGGCGACGGCACCGCCCGCCCCGCCGACTACGGCGAGGCGATGGCGCTCTGACTTAAGCCAGCGCGCGCCCTTGGTGGTCCCCGTCGCCGGTGCGCACTGACCACCGACAAACATCATCCGAAAAGCAAAACGGGCGCCCAACCGGGCGCCCGTTTCGTCTGTCACTCGCTCATGCGGGCGTATGACCAACTGAATGCGTCATGCGGAAGCATGACGCAGGCATCGTGCCGTGGCTCAGCCGACCAGTTCGAGGCCCGAGAAGTAGTAGGCGATCTCGGCAGCTGCGGTTTCCGGGGCGTCGGAGCCGTGCACCGAGTTCTCACCGACGGATTCGGCGAACTCTGCGCGGATGGTGCCCGGGGCCGCGTCGGCCGGGTTGGTTGCGCCCATCACTTCGCGGTTCTTCGCGATGGCGCCTTCGCCTTCCAGCACCTGCACCACGACCGGCTCGGAGGCCATGAACTCGCAGAGTTCGTCGTAGAAGGGACGCTCGGCGTGCACCTTGTAGAACTCACCGGCCTGTGCCTTGGTGAGCTGGATGCGCTTCTGCGCGACGATCCGCAGGCCCGCTTCCTCGAACTTGGCGTTGATCTTGCCGGTCAGGTTGCGGCGGGTGGCATCGGGCTTGATGATCGAAAGGGTGCGTTCGACGGCCATGTGTGGTCTCCATTGAAAGGCCGGGCGTCGGGCCCGGCCGGTAATCTTCGAAGGCGCGTTACCATGCGGGGGACGGATTGGGAAGCCCCGGCGCCGTGACGCCCGGGTGCCGGCGGCCTGCGCACCCGGCAATATTTGCGCGCCGAAGTGGATCATGGGGGATTTCCGGCGCCCGCACGCTCTGCTAGAGCCCGCCCATGCTTAGGATCGACGACATCTCTTTTTCCATCGAGGGCCGCCCCCTGTTCGAGGGTGCCTCTGCCGTGATTCCCGCCGGCCACAAGGTCGGGCTCGTGGGCCCCAACGGGGCGGGCAAGACCACGCTGTTCCGGCTCATCCGGGGCGAGCTGACCCTCGACGGGGGCGAGATCTCGATGCCCGAGCGCGCCCGCATCGGCGGCGTCGCGCAGGAGGCGCCGGCCAATGCCATGTCGCTGATCGACACGGTGCTCGAGGCCGACACCGAGCGCGCCGCGCTGATGGCCGAGGCCGAGACCGCCACCGATCCGCACCGCATCGCCGATGTGCAGACCCGGCTCGCGGACATTGACGCATGGTCCGCCGAGGGGCGCGCCGCGTCGATCCTCAAGGGGCTGGGCTTCGACGAGGCCGACCAGCAGCGCCCGAGCTCGGATTTCTCGGGCGGCTGGCGCATGCGGCTGGCCCTTGCCGGGGTTCTCTTCGCGCAGCCCGACGTGCTGCTGCTGGACGAACCGACCAACTACCTCGACCTCGAGGGCGCGCTGTGGCTCGAGAGCTACCTCGCGCGCTACCCGCACACCGTCATCGTGATCAGCCACGACCGTGGGCTGCTGAACCGGGCGGTGGGCGCGATCCTGCATCTCGAGGCACGCAAGCTGACGCTCTACCAGGGCGGCTATGACACCTTCGCCCGCACCCGCGCCGAGCGCCGCGCGGTGCAGGCGGCGGCCGCGAAGAAGCAGGAGGACCGCAAGGCCCACCTGCAGAGCTTCGTCGACCGCTTCCGCGCCAAGGCCTCGAAGGCCAAGCAGGCGCAGGCCCGTCTTAAGATGATCGCGCGGATGGACACCATCACCGCGCCCGAGGATCTTGCCAAGCGGGTCTTCAGCTTCCCGCAGCCCGATCAGCTGTCGCCGCCGATCGTTGCGCTCGAGGGCGGCGCCACCGGCTACGGCGAGCGGAAGGTGCTGCAGAAACTGAACCTGCGCATCGACCAGGACGACCGCATCGCGCTTCTGGGCCGCAACGGCCAGGGCAAGTCGACGCTGTCGAAGCTGCTGGCCGACCGGCTGGCGCTGATGGACGGCAAGATGACGCGCTCGTCGAAGCTGCGCATCGGCTACTTCGCCCAGCACCAGGTCGACGAGCTGCACCTCGACGAGACGCCGCTCCAGCACCTCCAGCGCGAGCGCCCCGAGGTCATGCCCTCGCGCCTGCGCGCCCAGCTCGCGGGCTTCGGGCTTGGCGCCGATCAGGCCGAGACCGTGGTGGGCCGGCTCTCGGGTGGCCAGAAGGCGCGCCTGTCGCTGCTGCTTGCGACGCTCGACGCGCCGCACATGCTGATCCTCGACGAACCGACCAACCACCTCGACATCGAGAGCCGCGAGGCGCTGGTCGAGGCGCTCACCGCCTATTCCGGCGCGGTGATCCTCGTCAGCCACGACATGCACCTGCTGGGCATGGTTGCCGACCGGCTGTGGCTGGTGAAGGACGGCACCGTGCGGCCCTACGAGGATGACCTCGACGCCTACCGCGCCATGCTGCTGACGCAGGACAAGCCCGGCCGGGGCGACCGCGAGAAGCCCGTCGTCAAGGCGCCGAAGCCGTCGCGCGACGAGATCCTCGCGCTGCGCTCGGACGTGCGGAAATGCGAGGCGCGGGTCGAGAAGATCGAGGAGATGCGCGAGAAGCTCGCCACCAAGCTCGCCGATCCCGAGCTCTACGAGGACAACCGCGCCGGCGAGCTTGCCACCTGGAACAAGAAATACGCCGAGGTGATGGACGGTCTGCGCCGCGCCGAGACGCTCTGGGAACAGGCGCTGGAAAAGCTCGAGAGAGCCGAGACCGCCTGAGCGGACGCCCATAGATCCCCCCCCGCAGCGCCTGCATAGCCGCCGCTGCGGGTCTCCGTCCCACGGCCAGGGGGGCGCGGCACCACGCAGCACGCTGGACAAGCGCCCTGCCGCCGCCTACCCATTTTGCCATGGACGCCGCGTTCCTCATCACCGCCTTTGCCACGCTCTTCGTGGTGATCGACCCCATCGGGCTCGCGCCAATCTTCATCGCCCTCACCCAGGGCGCCGACCGGCAGCATCGCCGCAAGCTGGCGCTGCGCTCCTGCGGCATCGCGCTGGCGGTGCTCACGCTCTTCACCTTCTTCGGCGAGGCGGTGCTGGGTTTCATCGGCATCTCCATGCCCGCCTTCCGCATCGCGGGCGGGATCCTGCTGTTTCTCACCGCGCTCGACATGCTCTTCGAACGGCGCTCGAAGCGGCGCGAGGACAAGGCCGGGGAAGAGGACGCCCTGCCCGACCCTTCGGTGTTTCCCATCGCCATCCCGCTGATCGCCGGCCCCGGCGCCATCGCCACCATGATCCTGCTCGCCGGCCAGACCAGCTCGGTGCTCGAGATCGCGGCGATCCTTGCGGTTCTGGTGGTGGTGCTGCTCGTCGTGCTGCTGTTCTTCCTCAGCGCGGGCATCATCGAGCACGCGCTGGGGCATACCGGCATCGTCGTGGTGACGCGGCTTCTGGGGATGCTGCTGGCGGCGCTGTCGGTGCAGTTCGTCATCGACGGTCTGCGCAACATCGGCGCCCTCGGCTGAGCCGCGCGGCCCGAGCGGCCCGCGCCCCTGTTTTGACGGCGCGCGCGCCCTACATCTATCAGAGCGGTCGCGTCCGGCCGCCGCGACGACCCGGAGCGCGACAGTGACCCAGATGGATTTCGGAACCCTCGCCTATCTCGGACTTCTGGCCGTGGTGCTGGTGTTCTGGATGTTCGTGCAGAACCGTGAGAAGCTCGGGCGCAAGCTGCAGTACCTTGCCGCGTGGGGGCTGATCTTCCTTGGCGTCATCGCCGCGGTGGGGCTCTGGGGCGACATCCGCCAGACGGTGATGCCGCGGCAGGCGGTCTTTGCCGACGAGGGCCGGGTCGAGCTGCCGCGCGCGCCCGACGGGCATTACTACGTCTCGCTCGAGATCAACGGCGTGCCGACGCGCTTCGTCGTCGACACCGGCGCCACCGGCATGGTGCTGACCCGCAAGGACGCCGAGCGCGCCGGGCTCGAGGCGGGCGACCTGGTGTTCCAGGGCCAGGCCTCGACCGCGAACGGCGTGGTGCAGACCGCACCGGTGCGGCTCGGGCAGGTGGCGCTCGGGCCGTTCACCGACCGCAACCTTCGCGCCTACGTCAATCAGGGCGAGATGAAGACCTCGCTGCTGGGCATGAGCTACCTGCAACGCTTCTCGCGGCTCGAGATCGCCGACGGCAAGCTGGTGCTCGAGCGCTGAGGCTTCGTCTCAGGTCTCGGCCTTCTTCTCCCAGCGGCCCGATTCCTCGGACCAGTACTGCGCGGCGCAGCCCGCGCCGGTGAGCACGCGCCACTGGCCGCGCGCGGCCTGAAGCGCCTCGTGGTCGTGGCCGTCGAAGAGGATGCAGACGCGCTCGAGCTTTCCCACCTCCTCGGGCGAGACCTCGGCACCGTCCACCGCCATCAGGCAGGACGGGTCGTTCGGCATCGCGGCGCCGGTGGTCAGCAGCACCGGCTGCAGCGCGTCATGCGGCCCGCCAGACAGCCCGTGCGGCAGGAACCCCTCTTCGGGGCCCAGCCAGAGCCTTTGGTCGAGCCAGTCCATCCGCCCGGGCGCCGTGCCGCGCACCACGACGCGCCAGCCCGCCGAGAGCGATTTCTCGAGCAGCACCGGCAGCGTCGCCTCGAGCGGGCGCTGGGTCAGGTGGTAGAAATAGGCGGCGCCCATGTCGGTCAGCTCTCCGGTCGCGAGGGGTGGGAGGGGCTCACGCCCCGCCCTTCTCCGTGCTTTCGAAGCGGTCACGCACCAGACGGTCCAGCGCCATGACGCCCCAGCCGGTCGCGCCCTTCGGAGCCAGCGTGCTGTCGCCCTTGAGCGAGGCCACGCCCGCGATGTCGAGGTGAACCCACGGCACGTCGTCCTTGACGAAGCGCCGCAGGAACTGCGCCGCAGTGATGGTCCCGGCGGGACGGCCGCCGACGTTCTTCATGTCGGCGATGTTCGACTTAAGTTGGTCGTCGTAGGCCTTGCCCATCGGAAGGCGCCAGGCGCCCTCGCCCTCGGCACCCGCGGCCTTGAGGAAGGCGTCGGCGAGACCGTCGTCATTCGACAGCACCGCGGCGTTCTCGTGCCCCAGCGCGATGATGCAGGCGCCGGTAAGGGTGGCAAGATCGACCATGGCCGCGGGCTTCACGTGCTCCTGCGCGTACCAGAGCACGTCCGCGAGCACGAGCCGCCCCTCGGCGTCGGTGTTGATCACCTCGATCGTGTCGCCCTTCATCGAGGTCACCACATCGCCCGGACGCACGGCGCTGCCCGAGGGCATGTTCTCGACCAGACCGACAAGACCCACCACGTGGGCCGGCGCCTTGCGCAGGGCCAGCGCCTTCATGACACCCGAGACGACGCCCGCGCCGCCCATGTCCATGGTCATGTCCTCCATGCCGCCGGCGGGCTTCAGCGAGATCCCGCCGGTGTCGAAGACCACGCCCTTGCCGATCAGCGCCAGCGGGTCGCCCTCGGCCCCCTTCCAGCGCATGACCACCACCTTGGAGGGCGAGACCGAGCCCTGCCCGACGCAGAGCAGCGCGCCCATGCCGAGCTCGGCGAGCGTGTCCTCTTCCAGCACCTCGACCTCGACGCCGAGATCGCGCAGGCCCTCGAGCCGGGTCGCGAACGCGGTGGTGGTCAGGACGTTGGCGGGTTCGTTCACAAGATCGCGGGTGAAAAAGACGCCCTCGGCCACGGCCAGCGCCGCCTTGCAGGCCGCCTCGGTCTCGTCGGGCTTGCCACAGAGGATGCGCGCGGGCGCCAGCGGCTTGCCCTTGTCGCTGCGACGGGCGGTGAAGCCGTAGCCGCGCAGCGCGAGGCCAAGCACCAGCTCCGGCAGGCGGGTCAGGGTCTCGCCCAGCACGGTGACGGCGCTGCTGCCGGCAAGCCGCGCGACGATGGCACCGGCCTTGCGGGCCTCTGCCACGTCGGCGCGGCGCTCGAGCTTGATGATGTCGACCGCATCCGCCGCCATCCCCACCGGGAACGCGAGGGTCACCACGTCGCCCTGCGAAGCCTTGGCAAAGGCCTCGCCCGCCACGGCCCGCTCCATGGCACCCCGGGTCAGGCGGTTCAGCCGCCGTGCCCCGCGGCCAAGCTGGCCCGCGCCGTTGACGAAAACCGCGACCCGGCCCTCGGCGTCTTTCAGCGCATCGAGGTCTGTTTCGGCAAAGGTGATCTCGCGCAGATCGGTCATCATGCTCTCCTGTTGTCTTTGGCCCTAAGTGGTAGTCCCGCCGGGTGGCATTGACCAGAGCCACCTTTTCCCGCACACACCGTTCGACTAGGCTCGGTCGGAAACAGGATCTCGGGGGAACGCAGGCGTGCAGAGATTCGACAGATACATGCTGTCGCAACTCATGGTGGTCTTTGGCTTTTTCGCTCTCGTCCTTGTGATGGTCTACTGGCTCAACCGGTCGGTCGGACTGTTCGACGAGCTCATCGCGAATGGCCATACCGCGGGGATCTTCCTCGAGTTCACGCTGCTGGCGCTGCCCGGGGTGGTGGCCATCGTGCTGCCCATGGCGGCGTTCGGCGCCGCGGTCTACGTCACCAACCGCATGTCCAACGAGTCCGAGCTGACGGTGCTCCAGGCAACCGGCCTGTCGCCGTGGCGCCTGGCGCGGCCGGTGCTGGTCTTCGGCGCGATCATCGGCGCGATGATGGCGATTCTGAGCCACGTGCTGGTGCCCGCCTCCATCGGCCAGCTGCGCGAACGCGAGTCCGAAATCTCGGGCTCGGTCTCGGCCCGGCTGCTGCACGAGGGCACCTTCCTGCACCCCACCAGGGGCGTGACCTTCTACATCCGCGACATCACCCCCGAGGGCGAGCTGCGCGACGTGTTCCTGTCGGACCGGCGCGACCCGGACCGGGCGATTGCCTACACCGCGCAAAGCGCCTACGTGCTGCGCGACGACGACGGCCCCAAGCTGACCATGCGCTCGGGGCTGGCACAGACCCTGAGGGCCGAGGACCAGACGCTCTCGACCACCGATTTCGAGAACCTGACCTATGACATCTCGGGGCTCGTCACCCAGAACGGCCCGCCGCGCCGGCGCGCCCGGCAGATCTCGACCTGGGAGCTCTTGACCGACACCGAGGCGGTCTCGGAAGAGGTCAAGGACAGCGTGGGCGAAGTGCTCGAGGAAGCGCACATGCGCTTCGAGCAGCCGCTGCTCTGCGTGGTGGCGGCACTGATCGGCTACGCGGCGCTGATGACCGGCGGGTTCTCGCGCTTCGGGGTGACAAAGCAGATCGTCGGCGCGATCTTCCTGCTGGTCTTCATCAAGATCGTCGAGAGCATGGTCACGACGCCGGTGCACGCCAACGCTGCGCTCTGGCCGCTGATCTACCTGCCAAGCATCATCGGCCTGATCATCGCGGGCGTCCTGCTGCAGCGCTCGTCGCGGTCGTTCCGCCCGGGCCGCGCCGCACCTCCCGCCCCCGAGGGGGCCGCCGCATGATCCTGCACCGCTACTTCGCCCGGCGCTTCTTCTGGATGTTCATGTCGATCCTCTCGGTCTTCGCGATCTTCGTCGGGCTGGTCGATCTCGTCGAGCAGATCCGCAAGTTTGGTGGCGACATCAGTTTTGCCCAGAAGGTGCAGATCACTGCGCTCCGCCTGCCCGAGGGCATGTACGAGATCCTGCCGCTGGTGATGATCCTCGCCACCGCGGCGCTGTTCCTGATGCTGGCGCGCAGCTCCGAGCTGGTGGTGGTGCGCGCCGCCGGCCGCTCGGGCCTGACCGCGCTCATGGGGCCGATGATGGTGGCACTGGCGATCAGCGGAGTCACCGTGGCGATGCTGAACCCGCTGGTGGCCGCCACCTCGAAGCGTGCGAGCGACCTCGCCGAGAGCTACGAGAACGACGGCGCCTCGGTGATCTCCATCGGCAAGGAAGGCCTGTGGCTGCGCCAGGGCAGCTCGGACGGACAGGCGGTGATCCGCGCCGCCCGCGCCAACCCCGATGCCACCGTGCTCTACGACGTGAGCTTCCTGCAATACGCCGAGGACGGCGGCCCCATCCGCCGCGTCGAGGCCGCCGAGGCCGCGCTCGAGGACGGCGCCTGGGCGCTGCGCGACGCCAAGGTCTGGCCGCTCGGCACCCGCGCCAACCCCGAGGCCGCGGCCGAGCGCCACGCCCGGCTGCGCATCGCCTCGGATCTCACGCAGAACGACATCCGCGACCGCTTCGGCAAGCCCTCGGCGGTGGCGATCTGGGATTTGCCGGACTTCATCAACGGGCTCGAACAGGCAGGCTTCTCGGCCCGCCGTCACGAGGTCTGGTTCCAGATGGAGCTGGCCCGTCCGATCTTCCTTGTCGCCATGGTGCTGGTGGCGGCGGGGTTCACCATGCGGCCGGCGCGGCTGGGACGGACGGGGCTTTACGTGCTTGCCGCCGTGCTGCTGGGCTTCGGACTGTACTACGTGCGCAACTTCGCGCAGATCATGGGCGAGAACGGCCAGCTGCCGCCACTTTTCGCCGCCTGGGTCCCGCCCGTCGCCTCGCTGATGCTGGCGCTGGGTCTGGTCCTGCAGATGGAGGACGGCTGAATGCGCGTCGCCCGCCAGTTCTGCGTCGCGGCCCTTCTGGCCGTTGCTGTGCCCGGCACGCTTGCCGCACAGACCACGACGCTTGCCGCCAACGCCCAGAACGACGACACGGAGCCCGCCCTGCTGGTCGCCGACAGCGTCTTCGTCGAGGACAGCTCGCGGCTCATTGCCAGCGGCAATGTCGAGGCCCTGCACGACGGGCTGCGGCTGACCGCGACCCGCATCCTCTTCGACCAGGACAAGGGCACGCTCACCATCGAGGGCCCGATCCGGATCACCGACGAGACCGGCAACCTGCTGCTCGCCGATGCCGCAGAGATGAACGAGGGGCTGCGCGACGGCATGCTCAAGGGCGCCCGCATGGTGATGGACGACCAGCTGCAGCTGGCCTCGGTCGAGGCGCAGCGCGTCGGCGGCCGCTACACCCAGCTCAGCCGCGTTGCCGTGACCTCGTGCCAGGTCTGCGGCCGCAACGAGGTGCCGCTCTGGCAGATCCGCGCCGACCGGGTGATCCACGACGAGGAAGAGCGCCAGCTCTGGTTCGAGGGCGCCCAGCTGCGGGTGCTCGACGTGCCGGTGTTCTGGTGGCCGCAGCTGCGCCTGCCCGACCCCTCGCTGAAGCGCGCCCGCGGCTTCCTGACGCCGACGCTCCGCAGCACCTCGCTGCTCGGGACCGGCATCCGGGTGCCCTACTTCATCCCGCTGGGCGACCATCAGGACATCACGCTCACGCCCTATGTCTCGCCCGAGACCCGCACGCTCGAGGCGCGCTACCGCCGGGCCTTCAGCAACGGCACCATCGAGCTCAACGGTGCCGTGACGCGCGACACGCTGGTGCCCGATGCCACCCGCGGCTACCTCTTCGCCGAGGGCGAGTTCGGGCTGACCGGCGATTTCACGCTGGAGTTCGACATCCAGTCGGTGTCCGACGATTCCTACTTCAACGAATACGACTACGGCCCCAGCGAACGTCTCGAGAGTTCGGTCACCCTGACCCGCGCGCGGCGTGACGATTTCCTGCAGGGCGACATCACCCACTTCGAGACCCTGCGCGCCTCGGAAGAGAACGACACGCAGCCCTCGATCGTCGTCAACGCCGAGTACGAGAAGCGCTTCTTCCCGGACCGCATCGGCGGCGAGCTGCGGCTCGGCACCGCGCTTCACAGCCACTACCGCTATTCCGACATCGACTTTGACAAGGACGGCGACGGCGTGGTCGACGGCCGTGATGTCTCGCGCCTGACCGCCGAGGCCAGCTGGCGCCGGACCTGGACCCTGCCTGGCGGCATCCGTGCCGGGGTCGAGGGCTACCTCTGGGCCGACCGCTACGCCGTGGCCGAGGATTCGACATCGGATTCCAACGCCGCGCAGCTCACCCCCGCCGCCGCGGTCGAGCTGCGCTGGCCGTTGATCCGCCGCGACGCCATCGGCGGGCACACCCTGCTCGAGCCGGTGGCGCAGCTTGGCTGGGTCGGTGGCGACCGTCCCAACATCGCCAGGGACGAGAGCACCCGCGTCGAGTTCGACGAGGCCAACCTGCTGTCGCTGTCGCGCTACCCGGCCTCGGACCGGCGCGAGCGCGGACGGCTGGCCGCCGCGGGCGTGCGCTGGCTGCACGAGGCGCCGGGCGGCTGGACCGCCGGCATGACCGTCGGCCGGGTCTGGCGGGCCGAGCCCGACGACGATCTCAGCCGCTCGTCGGGGCTTGATGGCGACAGCTCGGACTGGCTCATCGCGGGCGGCTTCGCGAACCCGCTGGGGCTCAGCATCACCGCCCGCGGGCTGCTCGACGAGGACGCGCAGTTCGACAAGGCCGAGGCCCGCGCCTCGTGGGCCAACGACCGGGTCGACCTTGGCGCGACCTACGTCATGCTGGTAGAGGATCCGCTCGAGGACCGCGACGAGAGTCAGGCCGAATGGGGCTTCGACGGCAGCTACAGGTTCAGCACCAACTGGACGACCTCGGCCGAATGGCGCTACGACCTCGCGGACCGGCGGCTTGACCGCACCGGCCTGGGACTGCAATACCGCAATGAATGCGTGCAGGTGGATTTCTCGGTGATACGCAAGTTCGCCTCCGCGACAAACCTCGAACCGTCCACGGATTTCGGCCTCACGGTCGCCCTGACAGGCTTCGGCACCGCCGGCAGCGACAAGGAGTATCGACGCACATGCAACTGACACCCGCACGGATCCTCCGCGCCCTTACTCTGGCAGCGGGTCTGGCGCTGACCGTGTCGCCCGTGGCGGCGCCGGCACAGAACCTCTTCGCCCCGGCGATCATCGTCGATGAAATGGTGATCACCGGTTACGAGCTCGACCAGCGCGCGCGCATGCTGACGCTGCTGAACGCCCCCGGCAACACCAACGATCTCGCCCGCGAGCAGCTCGTGGACGACCGGCTGCGGCTGCAGGCGGCACAGAACGCCGGCATCGAGCCCACCGAGGAAGAGATCCTCGACGGCATGTCCGAATTCGCCGGCCGCGCCCAGCTGAGCCGCGAGGAATTCGTCACAGCGCTCGGCCGTGCGGGCGTCGCCGAGCAGACCTTCCGCGACTTCGTGCGCGCGGGTGCCGCGTGGCGCTCGCTGGTGCAGAGCCGCTTCGTGCAGCAGTCGCAGGTAAGCCCGGCCGAAGTCGACCGCGCGCTGGCCGGCAATGGCGGCAGCTCGACCGTGCGGGTGCTGCTCTCCGAGATCATCATGCCGCTCTCGCCGCAGAACGTCGAAGAGGTACGCGCCCGGGCCGAGCGCATCGCGCAGATGACCTCCGAGTCCGAGTTCTCGGCGCAGGCGCGGCAGTATTCGGCCACCGCGACCCGTGACGCTGGCGGCCGCCTGCCGTGGCGCGAGCTGAACGAGCTGCCGCCGCAGCTGCGTCCGATGATCCTCGGCCTCTCGCCGGGCCAGGTCACCCAGCCGATCCCGATCCAGGGCGCCGTGGCGCTGTTCCAGCTGCGCGACATCGAGGAAACCGGCTACACCGCCCCCGAGATCGCCGCTGTCGAGTATGCCGCGTACTACATGGCCGGCGGGCGCTCGCCCGAGACGCTGGCCAAGGCGCGGGTGCTGGCGCAGAAGGTAGACCGTTGCGATGATCTCTACGGCATCGCCAAGGGCCAGCCCGAGCAGGTGCTCGAGCGCACCACCCTGCCGCCCTCGCAGCTGCCGACCGATATCGCCTACGAGCTCTCCAAACTCGACGAGGGCGAGGTCTCGACCGCGCTGACCCGCTCGAACGGCCAGACCCTGATGTTCCTCATGCTCTGCGGCCGCACCGCCGCGGTGTCCGAGGACGCCGACCGCCAACAGGTCGAGATGGGCCTGCGCAACCAGCGCATCTCGGCCATGGCCGACGGCTATCTCGCCCAGCTGCGCGCCAACGCCCGCATCGTCGAGAAATGACGACGTCGCGCCTTGCGCCCGTCGCGATGAGCTGCGGCGAGCCCTCCGGCATCGGGCCGGAGCTCGCCGAGGCCGCGTGGCAGGCGCTCGGGACCGAGCTGCCCTTCGTCTGGATCGGCGAGCCCGCGCATCTGCCGGGCACGGTGCCGCACGTGGTGGTGGAGGATCCCTCCGAGGCGGCCTCCGTCGCCGCGCGGGGCCTGCCGGTGCTGCCTCTGGCGATGCCCGGTCCCCGGGTGCCCGGCGTGCCGCAGCCCGCACAGGCGGCGGGCGTGGTCGAGAGCATCGCGCGCGGCGTGGCGCTGGTACAGGAGGGCGCCTGCTCGGCGCTCTGCACCCTGCCGATCTCGAAGCAGGCGCTGGCCGAGGGCGCGGGCTTTGCCTACCCCGGCCACACCGAGTATCTCGCGGCCCTCGCGGGCGCCGACGAGGTGGTGATGATGCTGGCTTCGGCCGCGCTGCGCGTGGTGCCCGCCACCATCCACATCGCGCTCTCCGAGGTGCCGGCGGCGCTGACCGCGGAGCTCTTGGAAAAGCGGCTGCGCATCACCCGCGACGCGCTGGTCACCCAATTCGCCATTGCCGTGCCGCGCATTGCCGTGGCGGGGCTCAACCCCCATGCCGGCGAAGGCGGGCGCATGGGCCGCGAGGAGATCGAGCTGATCGTGCCGGTGCTGGACAAGCTCCGCGCCGAGGGCATGAGCCTGATCGGGCCGCTGCCCGCGGACACCATGTTCCACGCCGAGGCCCGCGCCGGCTATGATGCGGCGGTCTGCATGTACCACGACCAGGCGCTGATCCCGATCAAGACGCTGGCCTTCGACCGCGGCGTGAACGTGACGCTCGGGCTGCCCTTCGTGCGCACCTCGCCCGATCACGGCACCGCCTTCGGAATCGCGGGACAGGGCATCGCCAACCCGCGCTCGACCATCGAGGCGCTGCGCCTCGCGTGGCGCATGGCCGGGTCCGCTGCCCCCGCATCGCCAGAGACACTTGACGCCGGAACACACGCATGAGCGCCATCGACGGGCTGCCCCCGCTGCGCGAGGTGATCGCGACACACGATCTGTCGGCGAAGAAGTCGCTGGGCCAGAACTTCCTGCTCGACCTGAACCTCACCGCCAAGATCGCGCGTCAGGCGGGCGATCTGGCAGGGATGGACGTGCTCGAGATCGGCCCGGGCCCGGGCGGGCTCACCCGCGGGCTGCTGGCCGAGGGCGCACGCCGGGTGCTCGCCATCGAGAAGGACGCACGCTGCCTGCCGGCGCTGGCCGAGATCGCCGCCGCCTATCCCGGGCGGCTCGAGGTGATCGAGGGCGACGCGTTGCAGGTCGATCCGCTGCAGCACCTGACACCGCCGATCGCGATCTGCGCCAACCTGCCCTACAACGTCGGCACCGAACTTCTGGTGCGCTGGCTGACGCCGGAAAGCTGGCCGCCCTTCTGGCAGACGCTCACGCTGATGTTTCAGCGCGAAGTGGCCGAGCGCATCGTGGCGCAGCCCGGGTCCAAGGCCTACGGGCGGCTCGCGGTGCTCTCGCAGTGGCGGGCGGATGCGCGGATCGTGCTGTCGCTTCCGCCGGGCGCCTTCACCCCGCCGCCCAAGGTGTCGTCCGCGGTGGTGCATCTTCGTGCCCTGCCCGAGCCGCGCTTTCCCGCCGAGCAGAAGGTGCTCGAGCGCGTGGTGGCGGCTGCCTTCAACCAGCGGCGCAAGATGCTGCGGGCAGCGCTCAAGGGGCTGGCCCCCGACATCGAGGACCGGCTGCAGGCGTCAGACATCGCGCCCACCGACCGGGCCGAACAGGTCTCGCTCGAGCAGTTCTGTGCGCTGGCCCGCACGCTGGCCTGAACGCACGGATCTTAACACGCGAGCTTGGTCGCGCCGGTCTGATCGAACCGGGCCAATCGGACCGGCCTTGTCGCGCTGAGCCGATCGCCCCGCCCTGATCGCCCCGCCCTGATCACAGGGATTTTCTCACGCCGGCCTGGCCGCCCAGAGCTGAGTGCATCAGTTCCTCTGAGACCTTATCGAAACGAGAAACGCCGCGTCCGGGGCTCCGGGCGCGGCGTTCTCATGTTCTTCTGGCCGTCTCTCAGGCCGTTTCGCCGGCGCTGTACCGCGACGACGCGGGCGGGATTACTCCGCCGCGTCGGGGGTCGGCGTCTCGCCCTTGTCGGACTTCGCGGCGCGCGGAGCGCGTGCGGGCTTCTCGCCGTCCTTGGGCTCGGGCTTCTTGCGGGGCCGGCGCGGTTTCTTGGGCTTCTCCTCGCCGGAGGGCGCCGTGTTCTCGCGGTTCTCAGGCGTTTCCACGAGGCCGCTGTCGTCGCCGCTACCCATGTCGAAGAGGTCCGCGGGCTCGCCGCCCAGCGGATCCGCGCGCTTCTCGGAGCGGGGCTCCGACCGTGGCTCGGCCCGGGGTTCCGAGCGGGGCTCGGCCTGCGGTTCCGGCTGCGCCTTGGGCTCTTCGGACGGCTGCTGCTGCTCGGGCTGGGCCGAGGCAGACGTGTCGTCGTCACGGTCCGGGCGCTGGCTGTCGCGGTCCGAGCGTTCCTTGTCGCGCTGCGACTGACGCTCGCGGTTCTCGCGCTCCTGCTGCTCGCGCCGCTGGTCGACCTCGCGCTGCGCCTCGGAGAGCATACGCATGTAATGCTCGGCGTGCTGCTGGAAGTTCTCGGCCGCAACGCGGTCGTTAGCGAGCCCGGCGTCACGCGCCAGCTGGTTGTATTTGTCGATGATCTGCTGCGGCGTACCGCGCACCTTGCCCTCGGGGCCACTGCTGTCGAACACACGGTTGACGACATTGCCCAGCGAGTTGCGGTTGCGGTTGTTCTTCGACCGCGAACGGGATTTCGAGGATCGCATTGTGTTCTGCTATCAGCCTTATATGTCTGACTGTCCCTGTGACCCTGCGGCGCCCTGGGCGCCTTTCGAATGAGAGGTCACACCGATGTTGGGTTGACGTCGGGCGGGACCGCCAAGAGGCATCCACCGCTCCGACCCCTCCTGATAATCACGTCCGGCAGCCGGAAACAAGGAAAAACGCACGTAAACATATCAGAAACCGGCGGATATCCCCGGCGCCCCGGCCTCAAACCGCTTGCAGCCGTCCCGCGACCACACGATCGCGGCCGTCGAGGTCCTGCAGCACCGTCACATCCGCAAGGCCCGCCCCGGTCATCAGCGCTGCAACCGCAGGGCCCTGCGTGGGCCCGATCTCGACCATCAGGCGACCGCCGGGGGCAAGATGGGCGGGCGCGTCGCGGGTGATGGCGCGGTAGGCGGCGAGCCCGTCGCCACCGTCAGTCAGGGCCATGTGCGGCTCGTGGTCGCGGACCTCGGGCGAAAGCCCCGCCATCTCGTCGAGCGCGATGTAGGGCGGGTTCGAGACGATCAGGTCGAAAGGCTCGCTGCCCTCGGGGAGCGCCTCGAACCAGCTGCCCTGCCCCAGCGTGGCGCGCGCATCAAGCCCGAGCGCGTCGCGGTTGCGCGTGGCGACCGCAAGCGCGGCCTCGGAGAGATCGGTGCCGATGCCCGTGGCAGTGGCGCGTTCGGCCAGCAGCGTCAGCAGGATGCAGCCGGTGCCGGTGCCGAGGTCGAGCACGCGCGCAAAAGGCGCGGACAGCGCCTCGGCCACCAGCGTCTCGGTTTCGGGGCGCGGGTCGAGCACATCGGAGGTGACGTGGAAGGCGCGGCCGTAGAACTCGCGGCGGCCGGTCAGGTGCGACACGGGCTCACGGGCGGCGCGGCGGGAGATGAGGGTCTCATAGCGGCTGGCGGGCCCGGCCTCGATCGGGTCGGGCAGCACCAGCGTCAGCCGCCCGGGCGCGACCCCGAGCACATGGGCGAGCAGGCGCCGGGCGTCGCGGGCGGCGTCGGGGATGCCGGCGTCCGACAGCGTGCGCGCGGCCCCGGCCAGCAGCACCGAGCCCGTGGTCACGCGCCCATCTCGGCGAGTTGCGCCGCCTGTGCGTTGGCGGTCAGCGCGTCTACGATCTCGTCGAGATCGCCCGAGAGGATGGCCTCGAGCCGGTAAAGCGTCAGCCCGATGCGGTGATCCGTCATCCGGCCCTGCGGGAAGTTGTAGGTGCGGATGCGCTCGGAGCGGTCGCCCGAGCCCACCTGCGCGCGGCGGTCCGAGGCGCGCGCGTCGTCGGCCTTCTGGCGCTCCATGTCATAGAGCCGGGCGCGCAGCACATTCATCGCGATCTCGCGGTTGCGGTGCTGGGATTTCTCCGAGCTGGTCACCACGAGGCCGGTGGGCAGGTGGGTGATCCGCACCGCCGAGTCGGTGGTGTTGACGTGCTGGCCGCCGGCGCCCGAGCTGCGCATGGTGTCGATGCGGAGGTCACCGGGGGCGATGTCGATGTCGACCGCCTCGGCCTCGGGCAGCACCGCGACGGTGGCGGCGGAGGTGTGGATGCGGCCGCCGGATTCGGTCTCGGGTACGCGCTGGACCCGGTGCACGCCGGATTCGAACTTGAGCCGCGCGAAGACGTTCTCGCCCTCGATGCGCACCACCAGCTCCTTGAGGCCGCCAAGCTCGGTGTCCTGCTCCTCGATCACCTCCCAGCGCCAGCCGCGGGCCTCGGAGTAGCGCTGGTACATGCGCGCGAGATCGCCGGCAAACAGCGCCGCCTCCTCGCCGCCGGTGCCGGGGCGGATCTCGAGGATCGCGGGACGGGCGTCGGCGGCATCGCGCGGCAGAAGCGCCAGCTGCAGCGCCTTCTCGGCCTCGGGCAGCCGGGCGCGGAGGGCGGGAAGCTCCTCCTCGGCCAGCGCCTTCATCTCGGGATCCGCCAGCATTTCCTCGGCCTCGGAGAGATCCGCCTGCAGGCGGTTCCACTCGGCAATCTGGTCCACCACCGGCTTGAGCTCGGCGTATTCACGGCCAAGCGCGGCAATGTCGCCCCCTCCCTCGGCCATACGGGCCTCGAGATATTCGAAACGTTCGCGGATCTGCTGAAGTCGGTCTGCCGGGATCATGGCGCAACTCTCTTTCCCGAAACCGCGCGGCGGTCAAGGGCGACTGCGTCCCACGCCACCGGTTTGGCGGCCCCGCCAGCGCGCACGCCAGTGCAACGGCCGGGCCGCGGCAGCGCCCTCACTCGGAGTCGGTGGCCTGAAGCCGCTGCAACCAGCTCTCGACACGAGCCTTGTTCACGCCCGAATCCGTGGTGCCGAAGCGCAGCCGCGCGAAGAGCTCGAGGTTGGTCTCGTCGAGCTGCACGGTGGTGTAGTCGGGAAAGCCCATCCACTGCGACCGGGTGATGTAGGTCACGCGGCCCTCGCCCGGACTGCCCGCCAGCACTTCGGTGCGCGGGGTCTCGAGGATGATACGGTGCAGCGACTCGAAGCGGGATTCGTCGCCCGGAATGCGCCTTCGCACGCCCGCGGCAAGATCCTGGTCCGCGGTCACCTTGGGATCCACGTGCCAGACCGCCGGGTCCGAAGGCGCCAGCCGGATCCACGCAATCCCACCGATCGCGACGAGCACAACGAGCCAGAAAATCAGTCGCAAGGGCTGCGGTCCTTTCAGGGGTCGGTCGGGCCGGAGGGCAGAAACGCCCGTCCGGGCCGGGTCGAATGGTCAGCGCCGGACCGCAGCGGCCCGGCCTGTCCCTCTTCACACGATTCCGAGCGGCGGGAAAAGGCCGGGGCGGTCACATTTGCAGGAAACCGCCCATCGCCTCCTTGACCCGCCCGTCCCGGTCGCGCCTCAGTCGCGGCGCGTCCAGCCCCAGAGGCAGAGCAGCTCGGTCGCCACGTGGGCCGCTGCGATGGCGGTGGCGCCGGTGGTGTCGAAGGGCGGCGAGACCTCGACCACGTCCCCGCCCTTGAGGTTGATGCCGGCAAGCTCGCGCAGGCAGACCGCCGCCTGGTGGCTGGTCAGCCCGCCCCAGACCGGCGTGCCGGTGCCCGGCGCAAAGGCCGGATCCAGCGCATCGATGTCGAAGGTGAGGTAAACCGGGTGGCGCTCGACGATGTCGCGCACACGCTTGGCGATGGTCTCGGGCCCCTCGCGGTGCACTTCGCGTGCGTCGAGCACGTGGAAGCCCATGGTATCGGGGTTGTCGGTGCGGATGCCGATCTGCACAGAGCGCGCGGGGTCGACGTAGCCGAGCTTCACCGCCTTGTACATGAAGGTGCCGTGGTCGATGCGGCTGAAGTCGTCGTCGGCCCAGGTGTCGGTGTGGGCGTCGAACTGGATCACCGAGAGCGGGCCGTATTTTTCGGCATGGGCCTTGAGGATCGGCAGGGTGATCGAGTGGTCGCCGCCCAGCGTGACCGTGGCAGCGCCTTGTTCGAGGATTCCCGAAATGTGCTTCTCCAGCGTCGCCGGGAAGGCCGGGACGTTGGCGTAGTCGAAGGCCAGGTCGCCGTAGTCGGCGATGGCGAATTCCGACAGCACGTCGTAGCCCCAGCCGTAGGGCGCATCGCATGGCTGCAGCAGCGAGGCCTCGCGGATGGCGCGCGGGCCGAAGCGGGTGCCGGTGCGGTTGGTCACCGCCTGGTCGAAAGGCACGCCGGTGACGGCGATGTCCACGCCGCGCAGGTCCTTGGTGTACTTCCGCCGCAGGAACGACGCGGCGCCGCCGAAGACGTTCTCGAAGCTCGACCCCTTGAGGTCGTCGCGGGTGAAGGCGTGGTCGATCTGGGTCTTGGCATCCTCGAGTGCCATGGGTCCTCCTTTGTCCGGCTGCGCGGCCGCATGTCTCCTGCGGGCGCGATAGCCCCCGGCTCAGGCGTTGTCGATAGGAAGCGCGCGCTCCACCAGCCGCGCGAGGAAGCTCGCGCCGGTAGGGGCGATGGCGTCGTTGAAGTCGTATTTCGGGTGGTGGCAATTGGGCGTGTCGCCCTGCCCGAGGAACAGGTAGGCGCCGGGCCGCGCCTCGAGCATGTACGAGAAATCCTCGGCCGGCATGACCGGGGCGGTGTCGGCATCGACCTTGTCGGCCCCCACCACCTCGCGCGCCACCTCGGCGGCGAAACGAGCCTGTTCCGCGTGGTTGACCAGCGGCGGGTAGCCGCGTTTGTAGAGCACGGTGGCGGTGCAGCCGAAGACCGCGGCCTGGGTCTCGGCAATCTCGCGCATGCGGCGCTCGGCAAGGTCGCGGATCTCGGGGCGGAAGCTGCGCACCGTCCCGCAAAGCCACGCGGTGCCGGGAATGATGTTGTGCGCGGTGCCTGCGTGGACCTCGGTCACCGAAACCACCAGCCGGTCAAGCGCCGAGACATTGCGGCTGACGATGGTCTGCAGCGCGCCCACCATGGCCGCGGCGGCCGGGATCGGGTCCACGCTCGCGGCGGGCTCGGCGCCATGGCCCCCGACACCGGTGATCTCGATGCGGAACTCGTCCGCCGAGGCCATGAGCGCGCCGGGCGCGGTGAGGATATGGCCCTCGGGATCGCCGGGAGAGTTGTGGATGCCGTAGACCTCCTCGATGCCGAAGCGGTCCATCATGCCCTCATCGACCATGACCTTGCCACCGCCGCCGCCCTCTTCGGCGGGCTGGAAGATCAGCGCCACGCGGCCGGCGAAGTTTCGGGTCCCGGCGAGGTATTTCGCGGCACCCAGAAGCATGGTGGTATGCCCGTCGTGGCCGCAGGTATGCGCGACGCCGGGAACCGTCGAGGCGTGCTCGGCGCCAGAAAGATCGTCCATCGGCAGCGCGTCCATGTCGGCACGCAACCCGATGGTGCGCCCCGGGCCACGACCTTCGATGATCGCGACGACGCCGGTGGTGGCGATGCCTTCGTGAATCTCCGAAACGCCGAAACCCTTCAGCTTATCAACGACGAAGGCCGCGGTCTTCACGCAGTCGAAGAGCAGCTCGGGGTTCCGGTGCAGGTGCCGGCGCCATTCCTTAAGCGTCTCGGCCTCGGCGGCGATCGAGTTGATGACGGGCATGGTTCTATCTCCCTTGCAGCGTGTGGTCCGACGCGCCCTGCAGCGCGCACGACGGCTCAGGCATCGAGCGGGTGGCGCGTTTCGACGAGGCGGGCAAAGAAGCTCGCCCCGATGGGTGCGGCCTCGTCGTTGAAGTCGAATTTCGGATGGTGACAGAACGGGCCCTCGCCCTGGCCGAGATAGAGGAACGAGCCAGGCCGCGCCTCGAGCATGTAGGAAAAGTCCTCGGCGCCCATCGAGGGCACGCTGTCGTCCACCACCTCGGGCACCACGTCGCGCGCCACCGAGACGGCGAAATCGGTCTGGGCCACGTGGTTGACGGTGGGCGGGTAGTTGCGCTGGTAGTCGAGCTCGGCGGTCACCCCATAGCTCATCGCCTGCCCGGCGACGATCTCGCGGATGCGCTTCTCGGCCATGTCGCGGATGCAGGGATCGAAGCTGCGCACGGTCCCGGCAAGATAGGCGGTCTCGGGGATGACGTTGGTGGCCGAGCCGGACTGCACCACGGTCAGCGACACCACCAGCGACCCGAGCGGGTCGGTGTTGCGCGAGGGCACGGTCTGCAGCGCCTGCCCGATGGCCAGCACGCAGGGGATCGGGTCGATGCAGGTGTCGGGATGCGCCGCGTGACCGCCGCGCCCGGTGAGCCGCAGCTCGAAATCATCGACCGCCGCCATCAGCGGGCCGCGCGCCGTCGCGATGACGCCAAGCGGGCGCGAGGGATCGGTGTGCAGCGCATAGACCTCCTCGATCCCGAAGCGCTCCATGATGCCCTCTTCGACCATGATGCGACCGCCGCCGATGGTCTCTTCGGCGGGCTGGAAGATCAGCACCACCTTGCCCGAGAACTTGCGCGTCTCGGACAGGTACTTCGCCGCCCCCAGCAGCATCGTGGTGTGCCCGTCGTGGCCGCAGGCGTGCATCCGTCCGGGCACTTCGGAGGCGTAGTCGACCCCCGTTTCCTCGTCCATCGGCAGCGCATCCATGTCGGCGCGCAGGCCGGTGACCGGGCCCGCGCCCTGCCCCTCGATCACCGCCACGACGCCGCTTTCCGCAATGCCTTCGTGAATTTCCGAAATGCCGAATTCCCGGAGTCTTTCGACCACGAACGCCGCCGTCTTGTGACACTCGAGGCTGAGCTCCGGGTTACGATGCAGGAACCGTCGCCAGGTTTTCATCTCTTCGGCGTAATCGGCGATGCGGTTGACGATGGGCATGGGTGGACTCCGGGGGTTTCCTGTCGCAGGACTGCACCCAATACCCATTTTCGAGGGAAGTCCATGAGCGACGATCTGATCCACGACCCCCAGGGCGGCATGCCGAGGCTGCTCGAGATCATGCGCCGGCTGCGCGATCCCGAGACCGGCTGTCCCTGGGACGTGGCGCAGGATTTCTCGACCATTGCGCCCTATACTATCGAGGAGGCCTACGAGGTCGCCGACGCCATCGAGCGCGAATCCTGGGGCGAGCTGAAGGGCGAGCTGGGCGACCTGCTGTTCCAGTCGGTGTTCCACGCGCAGATGGCGGCAGAACGCGGGCTCTTCACCTTCGACGAGGTGGCGGACACCATGTCCGACAAGATGGTGGCGCGGCATCCGCATGTCTTCGGCGACGAGTCGAACGAGAAATCGCCCGAACAGCAGACCGCCGACTGGGAGGCGATCAAGGCGCGGGAGCGCGCGGCGCGGGCCGAAAAGGGCGTGCTCGACGGCGTGGCGCAGGGGCTGCCCGCGCTGATGCGGGCGGTGAAGCTGCAGAAGCGCGCTGCCCGGGTCGGCTTCGACTGGCCCTCGACCGACGAGGTGATCGACAAGATCGTGGAAGAGGCGCAGGAGCTGCGCGAGGCCACCGACCCCGACCACGTGGAAGAGGAATTCGGCGACCTGCTCTTCGTGATGGCGAACCTCGCGCGGCATCTCGACATCGACCCCGAGGCCGCCCTGCGCGCGGCTAACGCCAAGTTCACGCGCCGCTTCGGAGAGGTCGAGGCAGCGCTCGCCGCCCAAGGCCGCAGCCCCGAGGACAGCACGCTGGCCGAGATGGACGCGCTCTGGGACGCGGCGAAAGCGCGCGAGAAGGCAGATAAATCCCGACAATAAAACTCTGGTATTGACCCCGCCACGTCGCTGAGGTCTAACCTCCGGGCTGAAGCAGTCCGCAAACGGGAGTCCCACGAAAGATGCGCCTTGCGACCACCGCCCTCGCCCTGATCGCCACCGCCGTTCCGGCACTGGCCGAAGAGGTGAACCTCTATTCCTATCGCCAGCCCGAGCTTCTCGCTCCGCTGACCGAAGCCTTCACCGCCGAGACCGGGATCGACGTCAACGTCGCCTATCTCGAACAGGGGATGGTCGAACGCCTGCAGGCCGAGGGCGACCGCTCGCCCGCCGACCTCGTGTTCACCGTCGACATCTCGCGGCTGGCGGCCGTCGTGAACGCCGGCGTGACGCAGAGCGTCACCAGCGAGGTGCTCAACACTAACGTGCCCGAGCAATACCGCGACCCCGAGGGCCACTGGTTCGGACTGACCACCCGCGCCCGCATCGTCTATGCGAGCAAGGACCGCGTCGATACCTCCGAGGTGACCACCTACGAGGACCTCGCCGATCCGAAATGGAAGGGCCGCATCTGCACCCGCTCCGGCACCCACCCCTACAACGTGGCGCTGGTCTCGGCGATGCTGCACCACCATGGCGAGGAAGAGACAAAGGCCTGGCTCGAGGCGGTGAAGGCCAACCTCGGCCGCAAGCCGCAGGGCAACGACCGGGCGCAGGTCCGGGCGATCTGGGCCGGTGAATGCGACATCGCGCTCGGCAACACCTATTACATGGGCCAGATGCTCAACGATCCCGAGCAGAAGGAATGGGCAGACTCGGTCAACGTGCTGTTCCCGGTCTTCGAGGGTGGCGGCACCCACGTGAACATCTCGGGCGTGGCGATGACCAAGTCGGCGCCGAACCGTGAGAACGCGCTGAAGATGATGGAATTCCTGACCCAGCCCGAGGCGCAGGAAATCTACGCCCACGCCAACTTCGAATACCCCATCGCCCCCGGCACCGAGGCCGACGAGCTGGTGACCAGCTGGGGCAGCTTCGAGGCGGACGACGTGAACCTCATGACGCTGGCCGGCCTCCGCGCCGACGCCCTGCGCGTCATCGAGGAAGTGGATTTCGACGGCTGATCGCTTTCCCATGTTGTCTGGCCCAAGGCCGGAATGACAGCGCCGGACCTTCGCGGGTCCGGCGTTTCGCGTTTTCGGGTAGACCCGTTCAGAGCCCCAGGAACTCCACCACCAGCGCCGCGTGGTCGCTTGCGTGGGGCCGGTGCTCTCCGACACCGCTCAGCCGCGCGCCTCGCCCCGGACCGGCCTCGTGCCCGAGCCCGCGATGCAGCACCCGCGGCACCACGTCGGGGTAGCGCTGCGCCAGCGCCGGCGACGCGATCAGCGCGTCCGGGCGGTGATGCTCGCCCACGTGCGGCTCGAAATAGGTCCAGCGGTCGCGCTCGGGCATGCGCAGGCCAAGATCCACGCCGACCGCCTCGAGCGGCGCCACGGCGCGCGGGCCCTCCTCGCGCGGCTCGTTGAGATCGCCGATCACCAGCCAGAGTGCCCCGGGCTCAGAGGGCAGCAGGCGGCGCACCGCCTCGGCCTCGAGCCGCCGCACCTTCCACGACAGCGCCGGATCCGGCGGCGGCGCCTTGAAATGCACGACGAAGACCGTGAGCCTGCCAAAGCACAGCTCGAGACAGTCGCGCCGGAAGATCGGCAGGTCATGGGCGATACCGGCGGGCGGCGCGAAGCCCAGATCGCCCGGCAGGAGCGCCGCGTGGCTGGTCGCGTCGTCCCAGTCGCGGCGCGCCATCACCGCCACGTCGAGCCCGCGCCCGTCGTTGCCCGGCAAGCAGAGCCGGTTGCGATAGGGCCCGGCCACCGGCGCGAGGTAGTGGTCGTGGAAGAAGTCGAGGCTCTCGGCGTCGAACACCTCCTGCAGCGCCAGCACGTCGGCGCCGGTGGCCGCCAGCAGGCCGGCGGTCAGGCGGCGGTCTGGCTCGTCATGCTCGGGCAAGGCGGGCTCGTCGCGGTCGCGCGCGCCGTGAAGATGCGCGCGGCCGCCGTGGCGCAGCAGCCGCAGGTTCTGAAGGTTGAGCGAGGCGATCCGCATGCAAGCGCCCTCTCGGATGTCAGGCGTCCTTCCTGAGACGGATCGCCCCGGCCTTCTCGGCCAGATCGCGGGCGATGGCATAGGCGCCCTTGATCTTGTCGCTGTCGCGGGCCCAGTCCCGGCGCACCACGATCTTGTTGTCCTTGATCCTGGCGTGATTGTGCGGGTCCTGAATGAACGAGACCAGCCCCTCGGGCTTCGCGAACTTGTCGTTGTGGAACTGGATCGTGGCGCCCTTGGGCCCGCCGTCGAGCTTGGCGATCCCGGCCCGCTTGCACATGTCCTTGATCCGGACGATGAGCAGCAGGGTATTGACCTCCTTGGGCAGTTTTCCGAAGCGGTCGATGAGCTCGGCGGCGAAGCCCTCGAGCTCGACCTTGGTCGACAGCGCACTGAGGCGGCGGTAAAGCCCGAGCCGGACGTCGAGATCCGGCACGTAATCCTCGGGGATCAGCACCGGCACGCCGAGGTTGATCTGCGGCGCCCACTGGCCGTCCTGCTCGAGCAGGCCCTCCATCTCGCCCGACTTGATCTTGGCGATCGCCTCCTCGAGCATCTGCTGGTAAAGCTCGTACCCCACGTCGCGCATCTGGCCCGATTGTTCCTCGCCCAGAAGGTTGCCGGCGCCGCGGATGTCGAGGTCCTGCGAGGCCAGCGTGAAGCCCGCCCCCAGCGTGTCGAGCGAGCCCAGCACCCGCAGGCGCTTCTCGGCGGTGTCGGTGAGCTTGGCGCGCGGTTTGGTGGTCATGTAGGCATAGGCCCGGGTCTTGGACCGGCCGACGCGGCCGCGGATCTGGTAGAGCTGCGACAGGCCAAACATGTCGGCGCGGTGCACCACCATGGTGTTCGCGGTCGGAATGTCGAGCCCGCTCTCCACGATGGTCGTGGCCAGCAGCACGTCGTACTTGCCGTCGTAGAAGGCGTTCATCTTCTCGTCGAGCTCGCCCGCCGCCATCTGGCCATGGGCCACCACGTAGCTGACCTCGGGCACCTGCTCGCGCAGGAATTCCTCGATTTCGGGAAGATCCGAAATGCGCGGCACCACGTAGAAGCTCTGGCCGCCGCGGTAATGCTCGCGCAGCAGCGCCTCGCGGATCGTCACCGGGTCGAACTCGGAGACATAGGTGCGGATCGACAGGCGGTCGACTGGCGGCGTGCCGATGATCGACAGGTCCCGCACACCCGAAAGCGAGAGCTGCAGCGTCCGCGGGATCGGCGTCGCGGTGAGCGTCAGCACGTGGATGTCGCTGCGCAGCTGCTTCAGCCGCTCCTTGTGGTTCACGCCGAAGTGCTGCTCTTCGTCGATGATCAGCAGCCCGAGGTTCTGGAAGCGGATGCCCTTGGCAAGCAGCGCGTGGGTGCCCACCGCGATGTCCACGGTGCCCTTGGTGATGCCGTCGCGGGTCCTGGCCGCCTCGGACGCGGAGACGAAGCGCGACAGCGGCGCCACGTTGAGGGGGAAGCCACGGAAACGCTCGGCGAAGCTCTTGTAGTGCTGGCGGGCGAGCAGCGTGGTCGGCGCGATCACCGCAACCTGCACCCCGGACATGGCCGCGACAAAGGCCGCGCGCATGGCGACCTCGGTCTTGCCAAAGCCCACGTCGCCGCAGATCAGCCGGTCCATCGGGTTGCCGCTGGTCATGTCGCCCAGCACGTCCTCGATCGCCGAGAGCTGGTCGTCGGTCTCGGAGTACGGGAAGCGCGCGCAGAAGCTCTCCCACGCGCCCGGCGGCGGGTCGATGATCGGCGCCTTGCGCAGCGCCCGCTCGGCCGCGACACGGATGAGCTTGTCCGCCATCTCGCGGATACGCTCCTTGAGCCGGGCCTTCTTGGCCTGCCACGCGCCGCCGCCGAGACGGTCGAGCAGACCTTCCTCGTGGCCGTAGCGCGAGAGTAGTTCGATGTTCTCGACCGGCAGGTAAAGCCTTGCGCCCTCGGCATATTCCAGCAAAAGGCACTCGTGCGCGGCACCCGCGGCGGTGATCACCTCCATGCCCTGGTAGCGGCCGATGCCGTGATCGACGTGGACCACCAGATCACCCGGCGACAGCGATTGCGTCTCGGTCAGGAAGTTCTCGGCCTTGCGACGCTTCTTGGGCGCGCGGATCAGCCGGTCACCGAGCACATCCTGCTCGGAGATCACCGTGATGCGCTGCCTGTCCTTCGGGTCGCCCCAAGGCGCCTCGAAGCCGCTCTCCAGCGCCCAGACAGCCAGATGCAGCCCGCGCTTGCCGATGCGCGTGCCGGTGTTGACCGGGATCGCCTCGGCCAGCCCCTCGTCCTCGATGAGCCCGGTCAGCCGCTCGCGCGCGCCCTCGGACCACGAGGCGATGAGCACCGGGCCATCTTGCAGTTTCTTCTTAACATGATCGGCCAAGGCGCCGAAAAGGCTGACGCTTTCCTGCTGGCGCTCGGGCGCGAAGTTGCGCCCGATGCGGCCGCCTGCGTCCACCACGCCGGGCCCGCTGGCCTGCTGCAACGGATGGAACTGCACCACGCGGCGACCCTCGACCGCCATGTCCCAGGCGGTGTCGTCGAGATAGAGCTGCTCCGGCGGCACCGGCTTGTAGACCGAGTCCATCCGGCCCTTCTGGGTCATCGCGTGGCGGCGGGTGTCGTACTGGTCCTCGATGCTTTCCCAGCGCGCCAGACGGGCGGGCGTGAGCTGGTCGTCCATCATCACCGGCGCGCCCGGCAGGTAGTCGAAGAGCGTCTCGAGCCGGTCGTGGAAGAACGGCAGCCAGTGCTCCATGCCCTGCTGCTTGCGGCCCGCACTCACCGCCTCGTAGAGCGGATCGTCGGCACCGCCGGCGCCGAACTCGACGCGGTAGTTCTGCCGGAAGCGCAGGATCGAGGCCTCGTCGAGGATGACCTCGGAGACAGGGGCCAGCTCGACCAGATCGAGCTTCTCGGTGGTGCGCTGCGACACCGGGTCGAACCGGCGCGCGCCGTCGAGCACGTCGCCGAAGAGGTCGAGCCGCACCGGCCCGCCGTCCCCCGGCGGGTAGATGTCGATGATGCCGCCCCGGATGGCGTAGTCTCCGGGCTCGGTCACCGTCGGCGCCTGCGAGAAGCCCATGCGCACGAGGAAGCCACGCAGCGCCGCCTCGTCCACCCGGCTGCCGACGCGCGCCGAGAACGCCGCCTCGCGCAGGATCTCGCGCGCGGGGATGTACTGCGTCGCCGCCGAGAGCGTGGTCAGCAGCACGAAGCCCGAGGGCATGCCGTGCACCAGCCCCGCCAGCGTCGCCATGCGCGCCGCCGAGATATCGGGGTTGGGCGACACCCGGTCATAGGGCAGGCAGTCCCAGGCCGGGAAGCGCACCACCAGCATGTCGGGCGCGAAGAAGGCCAGCGCCTCGGCCATGGCGGCCATGCGCTTGTCGTCGCGGGCAATGTGGATGACCGGGCCGCCGGCCTTGGCGGCCTCGGCGAGCACGAGGCGCGCGTCGAAACCTTCGGGCGCGCCGCCCATGATGATGCGGGACTGAGACATGGTCATGGGATGTGGCCTGCGAGGGGGCTGCCGTCAACCGCCCAGTTCGGGCGCGGGGATCAGCCCCCCAGCGCGGTGTAGGACATGTTCTGGAACATTCCCCAGAGCGCGGTGACGAAGATCGAGAGCATCCCGATGACCTGGATCCAGAAGCGGTGCGACGACAGCTTCTTCCACAGGTCCGGGCCGTAGAGCGCCTCGCCCCGGATGCGGGCGGCGGTGGCGACGCTGAGCAGCCCCACCAGCGACATCGGGAAGGCCAGCAGGAAGAGCGCCTGCGACAGCTCGATGCGGTAGACGAAGCCCGAGACGGCGAGCGCCGAAAGCAGCGCAGAGCCGATGGCGACGGCCCAGAGGCCGGTCTCCTCGGCGATGTAGAGCAGACGGTTCACGTTGATACGGACCACGTCCTCGAGATCCCGCGCCGCCTGCCCGCCGTGGCGCCGGGCGCGGCCCACCATGTCGAAGGGAACGCCGATGACCCAGTGGCTGGCCGAGGACCATGTGACCGCCAGCGCGATCCAGAACCAGAGGTTCGAAAACGACCGCATGTCGATGGTTTCGAGAACGATCTGATACCAGTCCAAGAGGGGCCCGTAGTCCTATTCAGCGGCCCATTGTCGCGCGGGCCTTGTGACAGCCGCCTATCCATGCCACCCAAGTGGCCTGTTTACAAGAGAGGCACCGATGAAACCCACGCTAGCCGCCTTTCCGGCAACACGGCTCCGCAGGCTTCGGAAATCCCCCGCGATACGCGCATTGGTGAACCAGTCCGTCCTGACCCCCGCCGACTTCATCTGGCCGGTCTTCGTGCGCGATGGCGAGGGCGTGTCCGAGCCCATCGCCTCGCTGCCGGGCGTCAACCGGCTGTCGGTCGACAAGGTGGTCGAGGCCGCTCAGGAAGCCTACGCCCTCGGCATCCCGGCGATCTGTCTCTTTCCCTATACCGACCCCTCGAAGCGCAGCGAGGATTGCGCCGAGGCGTGGAACCCCGAGAACCTCTCGAACCGGGCGGCCCGCGCCATCAAGGACGCGGTCCCCGACATGGCGATCATGAGCGACGTGGCGCTCGACCCCTACAGCTCGACCGGGCATGACGGCTTCGTCCTGGACGGCGAGATCGTCAACGACGAGACCGTCGAGGCGCTGGTCAAGCAGGCGCTCAGCCAGGCCCGCGCAGGCGTCGACATCATCGGCCCCTCGGACATGATGGACGGGCGCATCGGCGCCATCCGCGCCGAGCTCGAGCGCGAGGGCTTCCGCAACACGCTGCTGCTGAGCTACGCCGCCAAGTACGCCTCGGCCTTCTACGGCCCGTTCCGCGACGCGGTGGGCGCGAGCGGCGCGCTCAAGGGCGACAAGTCCACCTACCAGATGCAGCCCGGCAACTCGGACGAGGCGATGCGGCTGATCGAGCGCGACCTGAGCGAGGGCGCCGACATGATCATGGTCAAGCCTGGCATGCCCTATCTCGACATCTGCCGCCGCGCCAAGGACAGCTTCGGGGCGCCCACCTTCGCCTACCAGGTGTCGGGCGAGTACGCGATGCTGGCGGGCGCGGCCGAGCGCGGCTGGCTCGACCATGACCGGGTGATGATCGAGAGCCTCACCGCCTTCAAGCGCGCAGGCTGCGACGGAGTGCTGACCTATTTCGCCCCGGCGGCGGCAAAGCTGCTCAACGGCTGACAAAAGGTGAAGCCGGAATGGCGGAATGCCGCGCGTCTGCGCGCCTTCGGCGTGACAGGAACGGCTTCCGCCGCTATAAAGTACGACATAAACCGGCGGCACAGCCGGGCAATAGTGGCAGCGTCAGGCACATACTCAGACAGGACAGAGAGCAGATCCATGGACATTACACGACGCACGCTCACCCTCGGACTGGGGGCGATGGGCGTTCTCGCAGGGTGCGGCAACGGCATTGGAAGCACCGGCAGCAACACGATCGACGCCCGCGTCGACAGCACGCTGAGCCAGATGTACACGCAGTTTCCCGGCACGGTCGACCTCGCGCAGAAGGCCTCGGGCCTTCTGGTGATGCCGCTGGTGACCGAGGCCGGGCTCGGCCTTGGCGGCGCCTACGGCCGCGGCGCGCTGCGCGTGGGCGGCAGCACGGTTGACTACTACTCGATGGTCAAGGGCTCGGGCGGCCTGCAGATCGGTGCGCACCAGTACGCACACGTGCTGTTCTTCATGACGCAGGAAGCGCTGCTGAACTTCCGCCGCTCGCCGGGCTGGGCCGCGGGCGCCAACATCGAATACGCGACCCCCGAACAGGGCGAGACGCTGGCGGCCGAAACGACCACCTCGATGGCGCCGGTGATCGCGGTGATTTTCGGCCAGTCCGGGCTGCGCGTCGGCGCCACGCTCGAAGGCACCAAGTACACCCGCATCATCCCCTGATCCGTGGCGGGGGGCTCCGGCCCCCTTCCCGTTCCGAGGCCCCATCCCGCGCCGGCGGCGGTCAGCCGCGCTGCATCGTCCCGGAGGCATCCGGCGCCTCCTCGATGGGACGGCTGTCGGGGAACAGTGGCTCGGCCTCGCTGTCGAGCTTGCGCGCCTCGCGCAGCAGCGCCTCGCGCATCTCGCAGGAGAAGGTCCAGCCGGTGTTGGGATCCTCGCTCGGCACCAGGAACAGCACCGTCTGCCCGAACATGTCGTGATCGGTGACAAGGCAGCTGCGGTCGTCGTTGTCGGGCACGCCCTTCTCGTCCAGCAGCTCGTGGTACTTCTTGCGCAGCGGCGTGATGTCGGCGCGGTGGCTCAGGCGCAGCACCACCTCGAAGGTGGTCAGATGATCCTGCATGGTCCAGTTCTCGAAGGGTTCGTCGACAAAATCCGACACCGGCACGATCAGCCGCCGCCCGGTCCAGACCCGCAGCTGCACGAAGGTGAAATGGATGCGCTCGACCGAGCAGACATGGCCCTTGTAGGTGATGCGGTCGCCGATCCGGGCCGACTGGTTCAGCGAAATCTGCAGCGACGCCATGATGTTGGAGAGGATGTTCCGCCCGGCGAAGGCCACCAGCAGCGTCAGCGTCCCCGCCGAGGCCAGCAGCGAAATGCCGAGCGACTGCATCACGCTCGCCTCGTTCAGCACCACGCCAACGCCCACCACGGCGATGACGACCAGCATGAAGCGGCGCACGGCCGAAACCTTGGTGGCGACCGAGCGCCGCTGCTCCTGCCCCTCGCCGATGGCGGACAGTTCAGCCCCATCGAAGGTCACAAGCCGCGACAGGATGGCGTCGGCGGCGTTGACCACCAGCCAAAGCACCGCGACCACGATCCCCATGACCGTCAGCGGCGAGATCACCGTCTCGATGCGGCCAGAGAAGATGAAGAGGTTGTTGCTGATGAGGCTGAGCACCACCGTCATCACCAGCAGGACGATCGGGCCGCGCGTCGCCACCAAGAGAGATTCCGGTGCAATGCGGCGGTTGCGGTTGTAGCCCTTCGACATCAGCTTGTAGGTCAGCCACCCCGAGAAGGCGGTGATCAGGATGCCGAGCGGGAAGCCCACCACCTCCCACCAGCGCAGGCCCCAGAAGGCGGGCTCGCGCAGCGGCTCAGGCATCATCTGTTCGAGCTTCGAGGGGCCGTAGGTGGCGCCGAGCGCCGGCAGGTGGTCCACCGTCTGCTTCGAGATCACCCAGACCGGCTCTTCCCCCAGCGCCTTGATCCGGTTGATCCGGATCGGCACAGGCCGTCCGCCCACCTCGACGAACCAAAGCAGGATGGATTTTTGCGGCTTGCCCGCCATCGCGCGGTCAGAGCTCAGGCGCGAATCCAGCCCGTCCGGCCGGTCGGGCACGCCATACCAGTCGATGACGATCTTGCGCTCGAGGAGGTTTAGGAAATCCCGCGCCAGATCCTCGGCATTGGCGCGCTGGTCCGCGAGCGGCAGATCCGAGAGGTCGAGGATGTGGATCGCCGCGTCCCAGTTGTCTTCGCGCGCGGTGTTGAGGAAGCTCTCGAGGCTCGAGCGCGGCGTCTCGCGATCGATGCCGTCGGGCGCGGGCGGCAGGCCGGGATTGAGGTTGTCGGTCTCGAACCAGTAGTCGGACTCGGTCTCCTGCGCCATGGCTGGCGCATGGAACGTGACCGCGAACAGCAGCGCCGCCGCGGCGAGAAGGAGTTTGTGAAATCCCGGCATCGGCAAGGGAACCCCCGGACGACCCGCCCGGTTCCCTCGCCCCCGATTTATCTCCCCGTCAGGGGGCGTGGATCAGTGGTAGCGGAACTCTCCCACGACCTGCCGCCATTCGCCGGCCGAGATCATCTTGCGGTGGGTGAAGCGGATCGAGTGCAACGGCCCCTCGATCCTGTCCTGCCAGAATTCGATGAACTTGAAGAGCCGCGGGTGATCCGGGGCAAGGTCGTAGTCCTGCCACACGAAAGTGTTGAGAACGTTCCGGTAGTCGGGCATCCGGTAGAAGATCTCGGCGGTGGTCAGACCGTAACCCTTGAGCATGAGCTCTGTCGGTGTTTCCTGCATCGCTTTACCTCGTCGTTTCTACGTGGTTATAAGCCTGCGGGGCGAGTCGTTATTTTTCAACGAAAACAATCTGTTATCAGGCAACAGAAGTGGCTGCCAGATTTGTCCGACCGCTGGCATTGCGCCCCACATCCTGTCTCTGATATAAGCCTTTTCAACAAGATATAGCATAAGAATGGACGGGCGAGCATCGTGACCGACACGCCGGAACCCCCTGAAAACGATGACGAAATGAGCGGCCCCGAGCGCCCGCGCTACAGCGGCCCCGGCATTTCCATCATCGACGAGATGAAGTCGAGCTATCTCGATTACGCCATGAGCGTGATCGTGAGCCGCGCGATCCCCGATCTGCGCGACGGCCTGAAGCCGGTGCACCGACGCATCCTCTACACGCTCTGGGAAAACGGTCAAACCAAGTCCAAGTCCTACCGCAAATGCGCCACCGCCGTCGGCGACGTGATGGGTCGTTACCACCCGCACGGCGACTCGGCGGTCTACGACGCGCTGGTGCGGATGGCGCAGGACTTCTCGATGTCGCTGCCGCTGATCGACGGTCAGGGCAACTTCGGCTCGATGGACGGTGACCCGCCCGCCGCCTACCGTTACACGGAATCGCGGCTCGAACGCACCGCCGAGGCCCTGCTCGAGGACATCGACAAGGACACCGTCGATTTCGTCCCGAACTACGCCAACGAACGCAACGAGCCCGTGGTGCTGCCCGCCCGCTACCCCAACGTGCTGGTCAACGGCGCCGAAGGCATCGCGGTCGGCATGGCGACGCGGATCCCGCCGCACAACCTCGGCGAGGTGATCGACGCGACGCTGGCGCTGATCGAACAGCCCGACCTGAGCTCGGAGCAGCTGATCGAGTACATCCCCGCCCCGGACTTCCCGACGGGCGGCGTGATCCTCGGACGCTCCGGAGCGCGCAAGGCCTATCTCGAGGGCCGCGGCTCGGTCATCATCCGCGCCAAGACCCGCATCGAGGAAATCAAGCGCGACCGCTACGCGATCGTCATCGACGAGATCCCCTACCAGGTGAACAAGGCGACGATGATCGAGCGCATCGCAGAATGCGTGCGTGATAAGAAGATCGAGGGCATCGCCCACGTGCAGGACGAATCCGACCGCTCGGGCGTCCGCGTGGTGGTCGAGCTCAAACGCGACGCCACCGCCGAGGTGGTGCTGAACCAGCTCTTCCGCTTCACGCCGATGCAGGTCAGCTTCGGCTGCAACATGCTGGCGCTGAACGGCGGCCGCCCCGAGCAGCTGACGCTCCGCGCCTTCCTCACCGCCTTCCTCGATTTCCGCGAGGACGTTGTGGCGCGCCGCACCGCCTACCTGCTGCGCAAGGCCCGCGAACGCAGCCACATCCTCTGCGGTCTGGCCGTCGCGGTCGCGAACGTGGACGAGGTGGTGGCCACGATCCGTGCCTCTGCAGACGCCGCCGAAGCGCGCGACAAGCTGATGACCCGGCGCTGGCCGGCGCATGAAATCGCGCCCTACATCCAGCTGATCGACGATCCGACCCACAAGATGAACGAGGACGGGACCTACAACCTCTCCGAGACGCAGGCTCGCGCGATCCTCGAACTGCGCCTGCAGCGCCTCACCCAGCTTGGCGTCAAGGAAGTCACCGACGAGCTGGAAGAGCTGGCGAAGAAGATCAAGGAATACCTCGAGATCCTCGGCTCGCGCGAGCGCATCATGGAGATCATCACCAACGAGATGATCGCCGTGAAGGAGCAGTTCGCCGTGCCCCGCCGCACCGAGATCGCCGACTGGGCCGGCGACATGGACGACGAGGACCTGATCGAACGCGAGGACATGGTCGTGACCGTGACCGCGGGCGGCTACATCAAGCGCACCCCGCTGGCCGAATTCCGCGCCCAGAAGCGCGGCGGCAAGGGCGTGTCCGGCGGCTCGCTCAAGGAAGACGACGTGGTCACCCAGCTGTTCGTGGCCAACACCCACACGCAGCTGCTGTTCTTCACCACCGAGGGCATGGCCTACAAGCTCAAGTGCTGGCGCCTGCCGCAGGGCGGCCGGACCTCGAAGGGCAAGGCCATCGTCAACATCCTGCCGATCCCGCAGGGCGTCTCGGTGGCGGCGATCATGCCGGTGGACCGCGACGAGGACGAATGGGACGACCTGCAGATCGTCTTCGCAACCTCCAAGGGCTCGGTGCGCCGCAACCGGCTGTCGGATTTCACCAACGTCATGCGCAACGGCAAGATCGCGATGAAGTTCGAGGGCGAGGACGAGAACACCCGGCTGATCAACGCCCGCATCTGCTCCGAGGATGACGACATCATGCTCGTCACCGACTCGGGCCGCGCCATCCGCTTCCCGGTGCCGGACGTGCGGGTGTTCAACTCGCGCAACTCCACCGGCGTGCGCGGCGTGCGGCTGCTGAACGGCGACGAGGTCGTGTCGATGTCCGTGATCCGCCACTTCGAGGCGGAATCGGACGAGCGCGCCTCCTATCTCAAGATGCGCCGCGCCATGGCCGGGCTCGCCGACGATGCCGAGACCTCGGACGAGGAAGAGGGCAACGCCGACAGCCGGCTCTCGCAGGAACGCTACGCCGAGATGACGGCGGCGGAGAACCTGATCCTGACGATCACCGCCAAGGGCCTCGGCAAGCTGTCGTCGAGCCACGACTACCCGATCCGCGGCCGTGGCGGCATGGGCGTCACCGCGTGGGAGAAATCGATGCGCGGCGGCGAGATCGTGGCCTCCTTCCCGGTCGAGAAGGGCGACCAGATCATGCTGGCCACCTCCACCGGCCAGTCGATCCGGGTGCCGGTGGACGGGATCTCCTTCCGGTCGCGCGGCGCCGGCGGCGTGCGGGTCTTCAACACCCGCGCCGGCGAGACCGTGGTCTCGGTCGCCTGGATCGCCGACCAGGGCGACGAAGAGGAAGACGCCGAGGCGTGAGCCCCAAAAAGAACCGCTGCGCCGGGCCGCGATGCCCGGCCAGCCTCCGGCGGGAGTTTATCCGGCAAGATGAAGCAAGGCGCCGCGCCTCGACTTCATCTTGCCAGCTAAACTCCGGGGGGCGCGAAGCGCGGGGGCAGCGCCCCCTCCGCCCTTGCCACAAGCTGCAGTCTCCCGCTTGGCAGCGCCGTCGCCGGCCACCATATTGAGCCCATGCTGCGCTTCACCCCGATCCTGCTCGCCCTGCTCTATGCCATCGCGATGTACCGATTCTCGGCCTGGCGCACCGCGCGCGAGCTCGATGCGCGCTCGACCGAGCTTGCCGATCCAAGACTGAAGCAGCTCACCGACCGCATGGCGGCGGCGCTCGACCTGCCGCGGATCCGTGTGAACATCTACGAGATCGAGCCGGTCAACGGGCTCGCGGCGCCGGACGGGCGGATCTTCATCACGCGTGGCTTCCACGACCGTTACCGTGCAGGCGAGGTCAGCGCCGAGGAACTTGCGAGCGTCATCGCCCACGAACTCGGGCACGTGGCGCTTGGTCATTCGCGGCGGCGGATGATCGACTTCTCCGGCCAGAACGCCCTGCGCACCGCGCTCGCCATGGTGCTGAGCCGCTTCATTCCGGGCTTCGGTCCGTGGATCGCCACGACGCTCATGCGGCTTCTGGCAGCACGGCTGTCGCGCGGGGACGAGTACGAGGCCGACGCCTATGCGGCAGCGCTCCTGCACAAGGCGGGAATCGGCGTGGGGCCGCAGAAGACGCTCTTCGAAAAGCTCGAGCGCCTCACCCGCAGCCGTGGCGGCGCGGTTCCCGCGTGGCTGCTGTCGCACCCGAAGACCTCGGAGCGGATCGCCGCCATCGAGGCGCTGGAAGCGCGCTGGGAGGCGGTGTCGCGGAACTGAGCGCTCAGCGGTTGAGAAGCGAGCGGATCATGCTGCGCTTCTCGTGGTCGCTGCGGTCGTGGTGGATGATGTCGCGCAGCCGGGCGCTGTATTCGGGCGGCAGCTTGTCGACATCGAGGCCGGGCGACAGAAACACCAGCTGCTGCTTCTCGCCCGCGGTCAGCGGCACCGGGCGGCCGAATCCGAGCGGCAGCCGCGGGAACGAGCCCTCAGCGGCGTTGCCACGCGTGGGAGACGCCACGGCGGCGAGAATGATACCAAGCACCACGAGCGCTACGCTGACGGCTTTCACGAGCATCTGACCTGCCTTTCGCTTTCCCCAAAAGATAGGCCCTGCCGCGCCGCGTGCAAGGCCCCGGCCCTGCCGGCGCGCCACGGCCACAGCCCTCGGTCGCAAAGCACCAGACCACCACCACCGTTCTTGACACCCCCGCCCTGCGGCGCCACAAGGCGGCATCGACATAACCCGCAACCGGGCGTTCCGTGGGCGCCAAACCGACGAGGAGAGCCAGACCAATGGCCCAAATCTCTCTTACCTTCCCCGATGGCAATGTGCGCGACTTCGACAGTGGCGTGACTCCGGCCGAAGTCGCGGCGTCGATCTCGAAATCCCTCTCGAAGAAAGCCATCTCGGCGCAGGTCAACGGCCAGCACTGGGACCTGCAGTGGCCGATCGACGAGAGCGCCGAGATCGCCATCAACACCCTTCAGGACGACGCACCGGCGCTCGAGCTGATCCGGCACGACCTCGCGCACGTCATGGCGCGCGCCGTGCAGGAGATCTGGCCCGACACCAAGGTCACCATCGGCCCGGTCACCGAGAACGGCTGGTTCTACGATTTCGACCGCGCCGAGCCCTTCACCCCCGAGGACCTGGGCGCCATCGAGGCGAAGATGAAGGAGATCATCAACGCCCGCGACGCCGTGCGCACCGAGATCTGGGACCGCGCCCGCGCCCGCGCCTTCTACGAAGAGCGCGGCGAAGGCTACAAGGTCGAGCTCGTGGACCGCATCCCCGAGGGCGCGGACATCCGCATGTACTGGCACGGCGAGTGGCAGGATCTCTGCCGCGGCCCGCACCTGCAGAGCACCGGCCAGCTGCCGGCGGATGCCTTCAAGCTGATGGGCGTGTCGGGCGCCTACTGGTTCGGCGACGTCAACCGCCCGATGCTCCAGCGCATCCAGGGCGTGGCCTTCCGCAACCGCGACGACCTGAAGAAGTACCTCAACTTCCTCGAGGAAGCCGCCAAGCGCGACCACCGCAAGCTCGGCCGCGAGATGGATCTCTTCCACCTCCAGCCCGAGGCGCCGGGCCAGATCTTCTGGCACCCGAACGGCTGGACCGTCTACACCTCGCTGCAGGACTACATGCGGCGGATGCAGCGCAAGGACGGCTACGTCGAGGTGAATACCCCGCAGGTGGTGAACCGCAAGCTCTGGGAAGAGTCCGGCCACTGGGAAAACTACCGCGAGAACATGTTCATCGTGGAAGTGGACGAGGAAGGCGCGCGCGAGAAGACCATCAACGCGCTGAAGCCGATGAACTGCCCGTGCCACGTGCAGATCTTCAACCACGGGCTCAAGTCCTACCGCGACCTGCCGCTGCGCATGGCCGAGTTCGGTTCGTGCAACCGCTACGAGCCCTCGGGCGCGCTGCACGGCATCATGCGGGTCCGCGGCTTCACCCAGGACGATGCGCACATCTTCTGCACCTTCGACCAGATCGAGGAGGAGTCGAAGAAGTTCATCGACTTCCTCGCCAAGATCTATGCCGACCTTGGTTTCGACAGCTGGCGGGTGAAACTCTCGACCCGGCCCGAGAAGCGCGTGGGCTCGGAAGAGAGCTGGGACAGCATGGAGGAGGCGCTGGCCAACGCCTGCAAGGCCGCCGGCCGCGAGTTCGAGATCTTCCCGGGCGAAGGCGCCTTCTACGCGCCCAAGCTCGAGTTCGTGCTGACCGACGCCATCGGCCGCGACTGGCAGTGCGGCACGCTGCAGCTCGACCCCAACCTGCCCGAGCGTCTCGACGCCAACTATGTCGGGCAGGACGGCGAGAAGCACCGGCCGATCATGCTGCACCGCGCCGTGCTGGGCTCGTTCGAGCGCTTCATCGGCATCCTGATCGAGGAACACTCGGGCAAGCTGCCTTTCTGGCTGGCACCCCGGCAGGTCGTTGTGGCCTCGATCACCTCGGAAGCGGATGACTACGTGCACGAGGCCGTGGCCGCGCTGCGCGCCGCCGGCGTCCGCGCCGAGGCCGACGTGCGCAACGAGAAGATCAACTACAAGGTGCGCGAGCACTCGCTCGGCAAGGTGCCGGTGATCCTTGCCGTGGGCCATCGCGAGGTCGAGGAGCGCACCGTGACGGTTCGCCGTCTGGGCGAGAAGCAGACCCAGGTCCGCAGCCTTGACGAGATCGCGGCCGAGCTCGGCACCGAGGCCACGCCGCCGGATCTGCGCGGCTGATCACATCCCGCTCCCGCCAGCGTGCGCGGCGGTTGTAACATTCCTCACGACGGGCCCCCACGCGATGCGCGGGGGCCCGTTGCGTTGTAACAAAGGCCCCTCCGGCCCCGTGATGACGTTACGACTGCGCTTTCGCGGTTTTGGAATACCTCATCTTTTCAGCGTCCTGATGCCGCGCATCCGATACCCGGGCAGCGACAGGGGATGACACACGCGTGACGCACTTCCCCGTGAATGGCGCGGGCTGCGGACCGGGCGCACCATTCGGGTGTCGCCGGGTTGAACCCGCCGACACCATCCAACGGGACCTTCAACAGGGAAGATGAAGATGTCGAACAAACTGAAAACCGTGGCGCTGCTGGGCGCCGTTGCAACCGCCGTCACGCTCAGCGCCCAGACCGTGCAGGCGCAGGCCAAGGAGAAGTGCTTCGGCGTGGCGCTGGCCGGCCAGAACGACTGCGCCGCCGGCCCCGGCACCACCTGCGCGGGCACTGCCAAGGTCGACTACCAGGGCAACGCCTGGAAGCTGGTCGACGCCGGCACCTGCATGGAGATGGAGCTGCCCGCCATGGCCGACGGCTCGGCCCGCATGGGCTCGCTCGAGGCGCTGGACCGCGACCTGCCGGCCTCCTGACCGGACGACGCCGACCGGGGCGGCACCCTGCCCGCCCCGGCACATCCCATGAGGGAGGGACGGGACATGACCTTCGACACGCTGCCCGCCGCTGCGGGCGTCGGCTACAAGCCGAAGCATTTCAACGACATCCTCGAGAACCCGGCGCCGGTCGGCTGGCTCGAGATCCACGCCGAGAACTACATGGGCGACGGCGGCCGGCCACTGGCGCAGCTGCGCGCGCTGGCCGAGCGGTTCCCGATCTCGGTGCATGGCGTGGGGCTGTCGATCGGCGGCGAGGGACGGCTCGACCCCGAGCACCTCGCCCGGCTCCGCCACCTGCTGCGCTGGCTGAACCCGGCGAGCTTCTCCGAGCATCTGGCGTGGTCGACCCATGACAGCGCCTTTCTCAACGACCTGCTGCCGCTGCCCTACACCGACGCGACGCTGGCCCGCGTCTGCGACCACATCGACGAAGTGCAGGAGACGCTCGGTCGGCGGATGCTGCTCGAGAACCCGTCGAGCTATCTCGCCTTTGCCGATAGCACATGGTCCGAGCCCGACTTCCTGCGCGAGATCGCCCGGCGCACCGGCTGCGGTCTGCTGCTCGACGTGAACAACGTCTTCGTCTCGGCCACCAACCTCGATTTCACACCGCAGGGCTACATCGACGCCTTCGCGCTCGAAGAGGTGGGCGAGATCCACATCGGCGGCCATGACGAGGACGAGGGCGACCACGGCCACCCCCTGCTCATCGACAGCCACGGGCGCGAGGCGGCGGACCCGGTCTGGGACCTGCTCGACCACACGCTGGCCGGTTCGGGGCCGCGCCCGGTGCTGGTGGAATGGGACACCGACGTGCCGGACTGGCCGGTGCTCGCCGCCGAAGCGCGACGCGCCTCCGACGCGCTCCTGCAACCGAGGGCCGCGGCATGATCAGCCAGTCCGCCTTCCGCCACGCGCTCACTGACGCAGGGCAACCGGTCCCGGAGACGCTTGTCGACGGGGCCGGACGCCCCGCCGGGCGGCGTTTCTCGGTCTACCGCAACAACGTGGCCGTCTCGCTCTCCGAGGCGCTCGAGACCGGTTTTCCCGCCGTTGCGGCCCTGCTCGGCGCCGCCAACTTCGCCCGCGTCGCGGCGCGTTTCCTGCGCCAGCACCCGCCGGGCTCGCCGCTGCTGATGACATGGGGCGGGCAGTTCCCGGCCTTTCTCGAAGGGCTCGACGAGCTCGACACCATGCCGTGGCTGCCCGACGTGGCGCGCAGCGATCTGGCCATGCGCCGCGCCTACCATGCCGCCGACGCCGCCCCCATCGAGCCCGCCGAGCTGCTTGCCCTCGACGAGGAGGCGCTGGAACGGGCCCGCGTCACGCTTGCGCCCGCGGTGCAGCTCATCGCCTCGCGCTGGCCGCTGGCCGAGATCCGCAGCTACGCGCTTGGCGAGACGCCCGAGCGACCGAGCTCCGGCGCGCAGGACATCGTGGTCACCCGGCCCGAGTTCGATCCGGTGGTCTCGGCCCTACCCGAGCGCGGCCATGCCTTCGCCCTCGCGCTGAAGGCGGGCATGCCGCTCGGTGCCGCCGTCACCCAATGCGGCGCGGGCTTCGACCCCGCACCCACCCTCGCGCTGCTGCTCGGTCAGGGCGCCATCACGGGATTGATCTCATGACCCGGTTTTTCATGCTTTACCAGGATACCGCCGACTGGCTCGAGATCCGCACCACGGGGCTGCTGCCCCTGCTCGCCCGGCTCACCTTTGCAGCAACACTGCTGGTCTATTTCTGGAGTTCCGCCCGCACCAAGCTCGGCGACGGGCTCTTCGGGCTGATCATCCCCTCGGACGGCGCCTATGCACAGATCTTCCCCCGCCAGCTCGAGGCTGCGGGCTACGACATCTCGCAGCTCGGCATCCTGCACTGGGCGGTGACGGTCGCCGGCACCTGGGCAGAATTCCTGCTGCCGCTGCTGGTGGTCCTGGGGCTTGCCACCCGACTGGCGGCGCTGGGAATGATCGGCTTCGTCACGGTACAGAGCCTCACCGACCTCTATGGTCACGGTGCCATCGCCCATGACGAGACCGTGGGCGCGCTCTTCGACCGCATGCCCGACGCCATGATCCTAGATCAGCGGCTGCTCTGGATGTTCCTGATGGTCACGCTGGTGCTGAAGGGCGGAGGCTGGTTGGCGCTCGACCGCGGCCTGTCACGGCTCGCGACGCCGCGACAGTCCCCCGCTCTCTGACCCGCGCCCGTCAGGCGGCGACGCCGAGCGCCGCCTGCACCGACTTGTCCCAGCCCAGATGCATCGCATCGCCATCGACGATGAGCGGACGCTTCATCAGGGCGGGATGCGCCGCCAGCAATTCCAGCGGCGGCGCCGCGCGCTCTGCCTCCGACAGCCCCCGCCAGGTGGTGGAGCGCGTGTTCAGGAGCTTTTCGCCAAACCGCTCATGCGCCGCGGCCAGCACATCGCCCGGCACACCATCGGCGCGCACGTCGACCAGCTCTGCCTGTGGCAATGCCTTCAATGCCTTGCGGCACGTGTCGCAATTCTTGAGCCCGTAGAGTTTCATCTCGCCCTCTTCTTTTGCCTCGTGCGCACAATTTATCGCCGATTGCTGCGGGCGCGAGGTGTTTCTCTTGATTTTTACATCGCCTGTGTAACGCTTTTGGCTGTGACCTTCGACGATCAATCCCGGAGGGCGGTGAACGCACCCCCTTCCTGAAAGGCGAATGTGACGGGGCGCCCGGCCTGGCCGGGGTAAACTTATGAAAGACTTGGAAGGAGCACGGGAACATGCCGAGCGGCACCGTGAAATGGTTCAATACCACGAAAGGCTACGGCTTCATCGCGCCCGAAGAGGGCGGCAAGGACGTCTTCGTCCATATCTCCGCGGTGGAACGCTCTGGCCTCACCGGGCTCGCGGACAACCAGAAGGTTAGCTACGAGCTGAAAGAAGGTCGTGACGGCCGCATGATGGCGTCCGACCTGAAAACACTTTGACCTGAAATCATATTTCCTCGTCCCGGCCTGCAGGCCGGGACCTATCCGCCTTGGCATGTGCCCTGCGCCAGCTCACTGCGTTTGCAGGCGGGTCGCCTCCTGTCCGGCGAGGCGGATCAGATCGGTCATGTAGGGTTTCTGCAGATCGCCCGAACGGGTCGCAGCATAGAGCGTGCGGCGCAGACCCTTCTTGGTCAGCGGCCGGGTGACGTAGTCGGAGTTGTATTTCACCTCGCGCACCACCCAGTCGGGCAGCACCGCCACGCCGCGGTTCGACGCGACCAGCAGCAGGATCACCGCGGTCAGTTCGACCTGTCGAATCGCGGAGGGCTCGACCTTGGCGGGGCTCAGGAGTTGCGAGAACACGTCGAGCCGCGCCCGGTCCACCGGATAGGTGATGAGCGTCTCTCCACGGAAATCCTGCGCATCGACATAGGGCTTGGCGGCCAGCGGATGCGCCGAGGCGGCGACGAAGACAGGACTGTAGTCGAAGAGCGGCGTGAAGACGATGTTGGGGAGGTCCTCGGGGTCGGAGGAGATCACCACGTCCACGTCCTCCTTCTCGAGCGCCGGCAGCGCGTCGAAGGCGAGCCCCGGGCGGATGTCCACGTCGACGTCGGGCCAGTGCTTGCGAAAGGCCTCGAGCACCGGGAACAGCCATTCGAAACAGGCGTGGCACTCGATGGCGATGTGCAGCCGTCCCGAGCGCCCCGCCCGCAGCCCCGCGAACTCGGCCTGCGCCGCCTCGACCTGAGGCAGCACCTGCTCGGCCAGCCGCAGAAGCCGCAGCCCCGCCGCCGACAGCCGCATGGGCTTGGAGCGGCGCACGAAAAGCTCGATGCCGGCCTGATCCTCCAGCCCCTTGATCTGATGGGACAAAGCCGACTGCGTGATGTTCAGCTGGTCCGCCGCACGGGCCAGGCCGCCCGCCTCGTGGATCGCCCTGATGGTGCGCAAGTGACGGAATTCGATATGCATCCCAGTGTTTCGCTCATGTTGTTCTTGAGATTTATGAGTTTGTCTCACAATGCCCTTTGTGCAACAAGGATCCCAGCAAAAATGAGGATCCCGGCATGAAACGCCCCGAAATCTCGTTCGAATTCTTCCCGCCGCGCAACATAGAGGCGACGTTCCGTCTCTGGGACACCGTCCAGGCGCTGGCCCCGCTGAAACCGAACTTCGTCTCCGTCACCTACGGTGCCGGCGGCACCACCCGCGAGCTCACCCGCGAGGTCGTTGCCACCCTGCACAAGCACTCGGGCCTGCGGGTCGCGGCGCACCTGACCTGCGTCGACGCCACCAGGGCCGAGACCCTCGCCATCGCCGAGCAGTTCCGCGACGCCGGCGTGAAGGACATCGTGGCGCTGCGGGGCGATCCGCCCAAGGGTGCCTCGGGCTTCACCCCGCACCCCGAGGGCTTCGGCAGCTCGGTCGAGCTGATCGAGGCGCTGCGCAAGACCGGCGATTTCAACATCCGCGTCGGCGCCTACCCCGACGTGCACCCCGAGGCCGCCAATGCCGCCGCCGACGTGGAGTGGCTGAAGCGCAAGCTCGACGCCGGTGCCTCCGAGGCGCTGACCCAGTTCTTCTTCGAGGCCGAGACCTTCTTCCGCTTCCGCGACGCCTGCGCCAAGGCCGGCATCGAGAAGCAGATCGTGCCGGGGATCCTGCCGATCGAGAACTGGAAGGGCGCACGCCGCTTTGCCGAGGCCTGCGGCACCAAGGTTCCGGCATGGGTGATCGAGGCTTTCGAGGCCGCCGAGCGTGACGGTCGCCAGGACCTGCTGGCCACCGCGATCTGCACCGAGCTTTGCACCGAGCTGCTCGAGAACGACGTCGACAAGCTGCACTTCTACACGCTGAACCGTCCGGAACTGACCCGCGACGTGTGCCTCGCGCTCGGCATCGCGCCCGAGACGACGCTGGAAAACGTCGCCTGAGATCCCGGTCCCGGCCCCTGAGGCCCGGAATACCGAGGCCGGCACGCGCGTGATCGCGACGCTGCCGGCCCGCCGCCGCATTGTCGCCTTACCTTCTGGTTAACCCTGCTCAAAAGGCGCAAGGACGAGGCAATGCGCGACTCGATCGCGAAGGCCTACCAGCACGTGCCGCAGGCAGCTGGCACCTAATGGCGCCCTTGCCGCTCTTGCCTGTTTCGCGGGTTTTCCCACGCGGCCGAGTGCCGGACAGCCCGTCATCGTGCCTTTCGCAGTCTTCGGCCTGCCCCGGCCACTCTCTCACGCGCTCGCCACAGGGCTCGCTTCGGTGCCCTCCGGGCTCTTCGGCCTTGCGTTTGTGGCCGGACTGGCGCTCTGCCTCCGGCCCGAGCGCGGCGACAGCACCGTGCAGGCACCCGTCGTGCCGCGCCGTCCGCAGATGCGCCGGCTTTCCCCCGAGGCCCCCGCCGCCAGCGCAACGCCTGACATGCGAACGCCCCGAAAAATGGCGAATTCCCGGGCGCTTACCCACTGAACGTCCGGGAATGTCGGAACGGCTGTTCCCACCGGCGCCGCATTCGGTCTAGGCTCGGATCAAAACGTCAAAGGGGGCAGTGGCAGGTGCGGCTCATCGTATTCACCGATCTGGATGGAACGCTCCTCGACCATGCGAGCTACAGCCATGCCGCCGCGGCCCCGGCGCTGGCGGCGCTGGCCGAGCGCGAGATCCCGCTGATCCTCGCCAGTTCCAAGACCGAAGCCGAGATCACGCAGCTGCACACCGAGCTCGGCCTCGGCGACTGGCCCATCATCGTCGAGAACGGCGCCCGCAGCCTGCGCCCCGGCGCCCCGGACGCCGACCGCAGCGACTATGCCCGGCTGCGCGCGGCGCTCGGGACGCTGCCGGAGGACCTGATGGTCCACTACCGTGGTTTCGGCGACATGAGCCATGCCGAGGTGGCCGAGCTTACCGGACTTCCCTTGGCTGCGGCCGGTCTCGCCCGGCAACGCAGCTTCACCGAACCCGGTCTCTGGAGTGGCGACGCCGCCGGGCTCGAGGCCTTTCTCGCGGCGCTCGGGCGTGAAGGCATCACCGCGCGCAGCGGCGGACGGTTCCTAACGCTCTCCTTCGGGGGCACCAAGGCACAGCAGATGGCGGGGATCATGGCCGATCTCGACCGCGACACAGCCATCGCGCTCGGCGATGCGCCCAACGACGTCGAGATGATCGAGACCGCCGATTACGGCGTCGTCATCCGCAACGACCACGGCAAGGGCATCCCGCCGCTTGCCGGGGAAATCACAGGCAGGATCCTCCGCAGCGAGGCGCCCGGTCCCCAGGGGTGGAACGCCTCGGTTCTGGCGCTTCTGGCGCGGCTCGATCGCAACGGGAGAGCAGACTGAATGGCCGACTTCCAGCAGAACGGCAATATCGCGCAGTTCCACAACCTGCGCTCACGCCCCCTCGAAGAGCTGGTCTACGAGCTCGAAACCTTTTCCCAGAGCCGCAGGATCTCGCTGATCCTGCCCTCGCTCTATTCCGAGCTCGAGGGTGACGCGCTGCCCAACATCCTGCGCGAGCTGAGCAAGGTCAGCTACCTGCACCGGATCATCGTCGGGCTCGACCGAGCCGACGAGGCACAGTATCGCCACGCCCGCGCGTTCTTCTCGGTGCTGCCGCAGCAAACCACGGTGATCTGGAACGACAGCCCGCGCATGCTGCAGATCATGGGCCGGCTCGAGGCGCTGGGGCTCGCCCCGCAGGAGCCGGGCAAGGGCAAGAACGTCTGGGGCTGCATGGGCTACCTGATCTCCTGCGCCGACAGCGCGGTGATGGCGATCCACGATTGCGACATCGTCACCTACACGCGCGAGATGCTTGACCGGCTGGTCTACCCGGTGGCGAACCCGACGTTTTCCTACCAGCTTTCCAAGGGCTTCTACCCCCGCGTCGGCAACAACAAGCTGAACGGACGGGTCACCCGCCTGCTGGTCTCGCCGCTGCTGATCGCGCTCAAGCGCACCATCGGCGACCGTGACTACATCGACTACCTGCGCGCCTTCCGATACCCGCTCTCGGGCGAGATGGCGCTGCGCACGGGTCTCTTGCCCGACCTGCGCATCCCCTCGGACTGGGGGCTCGAGATCGGGGTGCTGTCGGAGGCGTGGCGCAACCTCGGGCCGCGACAGGTCTGCCAGGTCGAGATCGCCGACGTCTACGACCACAAGCACCAGGATCTCTCGCCCGAGGACGCGAGTCAGGGCCTGTCGCGCATGTCCACCGACATCTGCAAGGCGATCTACCGCAAGCTCGCCGCCGACGGCACGGTGTTCACGCCGCATGTGTTCCGCACACTGAAGGCCACCTACTACCGCTCGGCGCTCGACCTGCTCGAGGCCTATTGGGCAGATGCCAAGATGAACGGGCTCGCCATCGACCGCCATGCCGAGGAGCGCAGCATCGAGATGTTCGGCGAGAACATCGTGCGCGCGGGGCAGCTCTTCATCGAGAACCCGCAGGAGACGCCGTTCATTCCGACGTGGAACCGCGTGCACTCGGCCGACCCCACGCTGCTTGCCGATTTTCGCGCCGCCGTCGCCGCCGACACCGAAGAATTCGGCTGAGCCCCGCATCGCGCGGGCGGCGGCGCGCTGTTAGCGCCTTACAATCGTCATCGGAACCGTGCTAACCCGGCTGCGACGACATTCTACCGGAAAGGTCCGACCATGATCACTCCCGCCGCCTCCAGCCTCGAAGCCGAGAAAATCTGCCGTCTCGCACCGGTCGTTCCGGTGCTTGTCATCGACGACGTGGCCCATGCCGCGCCGCTGGCCGAAGCGCTCGTCCGGGGCGGCCTGCCGGCGCTCGAGGTCACGCTGCGCACGCCCTGCGCGCTTGAGGCCATCGCCGAGATGGCCAAGGTCGAAGGCGGCGTGGTCGGCGCCGGCACCCTGCTGACCCCCGAGGACGTGGCCGCCGCCGTGGACGCGGGCGCCAGGTTCGGCGTCTCGCCCGGTGCCACCGACCGCCTGCTTGACGCCTGCGAGGAAGCCGGCCTGCCGCTGCTACCGGGCGCGGCCACCGCCTCCGAGGCCATGGCCCTGCTCGAGCGCGGCTACACCGTGCAGAAGTTCTTCCCGGCCGAGGCCTCGGGCGGCGCCCCCGCGCTCAAGGCCATCGGCGCGCCGCTGCCGCAGATCAGCTTCTGCCCGACCGGCGGCGTGAGCATGAAGAACGTCAACGACTACCTGTCGCTGTCGAACGTGCTCTGCTGCGGCGGCAGCTGGGTCGCACCCAAGGACAAGATGCTGTCCGGCGACTGGGCGAGCATCGAGGCGCTCGCGGCCGAGGCGGCGAAACTCTCGCGCGGCTGACGTCTGTCCGCCGGCCGTCAGACGGGCCGGCACACAGGCCAAGGGCCGCCCGCACGAACTGCGCGGCGGCCCTTTTGTTTCCCATGGAGAAACAGACTGACAATCTCTGCGGGGCTGTTACCGGGCCGTTTTCAGACCGCACTTCCGCTCGGGAGCCCCCACTAGGGACAACGCTTAGATTTATGCTGACGGCGGTCGCCCCGGCGTCAGCCGATCAGCCCGCCGCCCTGCGCATTGGTCTCTTCATAGAAGCGACGCAGGCGTTGGAGCGCGATGCGCAGCACCACCTTGCCGGACCGCGCCGCCCAGCCCATGCGCCTCTCGGTCGCCTCGAGCCCCTCGAGATAGCAGCAACACTGCAGCGCCACATCGCCCAGACCCGGCCCAAGCTCGCGCAGCGCCGAGATGAAGCGGGCGCGCGCCGCCTCGGGGCCGCGCGGCCGGTCGGAGCGGTTGGCGGGCTCGGCGTCGGCGGTGAGGAACATGTCCCAGTTCTGCACCAGCCGCGGCCCCATCTGCGCCAGCTCGAAATCCTCGCGCAGCCGTTCGCCGGCGCGCACCAGCTCATCCGACAGGAACGGCGTTCCGTTGCGGTCGCGACGGCGCGAGAGCAGGATCAACGGGCTCTCGGCCATCAGGTGGCGACGACGCGCCAGCGGGTCGGAATCGGCTGCCTCCATCGCCGCTTCGGCCTCGGCCGAGGTCCCGAACCCGGCCTGGGCCTCGGCAAAACCACGCAGCTTGTTTTCCTGTTCTGCCAACAGCTTGCTGAGCGCGGTGCGGCCCGCCGCGGTGATCCGGTAACGCGAGATCCGGCCTGGCGACTCGCAGGCGATCCAGCCCTTCAGCGCCATCGCCTGGGCAATCGGCGCCTCGACCACGGCGGTGCGGGTCGAGCCGCCGTCGCCGGTGTCGCGCACCACAACCGCCTTGTCCATTTCCGCTGCGACCGCCAGCACCGCGCCGCTTTCGCAGAGCCGACGCAACACCCGCCGCGCCTCGCGAGCCAACATGGCCGCGTCGGGCGTCATCTCGTCCCGTTGAGGCTCTTTCATCGTAACGAACTCCTTGTTGCGTCCCGTCTCCGACGCTTGCACCTGAAGCTTTCCCAACCTCGTCAAGGCGCCGTCGACCAGTGGATCGTCCCGCAGCGTCTCGATCCGTCGCACCTGGCGGAGGACCGTGGACGCGTGGCACCCCGCCAATCGAGCAAGCTTGCGTATCGCCTCCCCGCCTTCTGTATGGGCGAGGTAATGCCTGGCGTCGTCCGGCACCCAGGCCGGCAACCGCCTCAGCACGTCTGTGTCTGAACGGTAAATCATTTCAATGTCCCCAAGGTCAGTCTTATCCACAGGATTTTCCCCAGACCTTCGCAACCTTGGAGAGAGCTGGTTACCCGTTCGTTAACACTGAAGGCAGTGCGGTCAAATTAGCGCCTAATTATAAACAAATCTGAACTGACCGGACTGCGGGAGCGGTGGTGCGGCAACACCCTTCAAGGCCGTGCCACGATTGCCGGGCACTCAGAAGGGACAGACCCATGCAAGACATTCTCAGCCTTCTCTCGAGCCTGCGCCGACCGCGCCTGCTGATCCGCGCCGCCCGCATCGGGGCCGACGACTACCGCCGCGAGCACCACCTGTCGCGGATCCTCGGCATCGAGACGCCGATACGCTCCGGGCCCGCGCTGATGCAGCTGCTCGAGATCGAGGACGCCATGAACGGCCGCCGCCGCGCCGCCGACGGCGCCTATTCCGTCGCCCGCCACGTCGAGGTGCTGGCCGCGCTCATGGGCGAGGCCAGGCTGCTGGCCGCGTCCTCTGCCGGTCGTGCCGAGCCATCACGCGATGGCGCCGTCTGAGGAGCCCGAGCCTACATGAAGCTGTCCGGCATCTCGGCCTTCTTCGCCGCGACGAAGGCGGACAGGGCTTCGTCGATGGCGGGGTCGAGCGCCGGCGGTTCGTAGCTTTCGAGAAGGTCGCGCACCCGTTCGGTGGCCAGCTTCATCGCATCGCGGCCCCCATCCTCGATCCATGCCTCGAAGGGGCGGTTGTCGAAGATGTCGGACTGCCAGCCTCCAGCCATCTCCGGCTCCCGGCCGAGGAAATGTCCACCCGGCCCTACCTCGCGCAGCGCGTCGAGCGCATCGTCCAGCCCGGCCTCCACGCCGCCCGCAAAGCCGTGCAGCACGCCCAGCCGGTCCGCGTCCATCACGAATTTCTCGTAGGACGAGACCAGCCCGCCCTCGAGCCAGCCGCAGGCGTGGAGCATGAAGTTCGCCCCGGACAGCAGCCCGTCGTTGAGCGACGCGGCGCTCTCGTAGGCGGCCTGCGCATCCGGCAGTCGCGCGCCCGTGAGCGCACCGCCCGCGCGATAGGGCAGCCCCAGGCGCCGCGCCAGCTGACCCGCGCCATAGGTGATCTGCGACGCCGCGGGCGTGCCGAAGCCGGTGCCACCGCCGTGGCGGTCCATGGTCGTCACGAAGGGCCCGAAGATCACCGGCGCCCCCTTGCGCACCAGCTGCGCATAGGCCGCGCCCGCCAGCACCTCGGCCAGCAGCTGCGCCAGCGTCCCCGCGACCGAGCCCGGCGTTGTCGCCCCCACCACCGCGAAGGGTGCCAGGATGCAGGACTGGTTGTGCGCCGCGTAGATCTCGAGCGCCCCGGTCATGGTGTCGTCGAAGGTGAGCGGCGAGCCGATGGTGATGAGCGAGGTCATCACGGTCTTCTCCCGCACCACATCTTCGCCGAACAGGATGCCGCACATCTCGATGCAGTGCCGCGCGCGCGATGGCTCGGTCGCGGTGCCCATGAAGGGCTTGTCCGAAAGCGTCATGTGGGCGTGGAGCATGTCGAGGTGGCGCTTGTTGACCGGCAGGTCGGTGGGCTCGCAGACGGTGCCGCCGGAATGGTGCAGCCAGCGCGCCGTCTGGCCGAGCTTCACGAAGTTGCGGAAGTCCTCGATGGTGGCGTAACGCTGTCCGCGCCCGGCGTCATGCACGAAGGGCGGCCCGTAGACCGGTGCCAGCACGAGGCCCCGGCCGCCGATCTCGACGCTGCGCGCGGGGTTGCGGGCAAGCTGGGTGAAGACGCCCGGCGCGGTCGCGCAGAGCTCGCGCGCGAGGCCGCGCGGGAGGCGCACACGCTCGCCCTCGATCTCGGCCCCGGCGCGGCGCCAGCGTTCCAGCGCCTCGGGGTTGTTGACGAAGTTGACGCCGACCTCCTGCAGGATGGTGTCGGCGGCCGCCTCGATGGCGTCAAGCGCGTCGTCGGAGAGCAGCTCGAGCTCGGGAATGGCGCGGGTGATCTCCGCCGTCTCGTCTGCCGTGCTGGTCCCGTCGTTCATCCGTCGTCTCCGCTGCTGCCGCGGGTGGCCCACCCGCGCGGGCCCACCCTATCGTCTCGACGCGCCAGAGTCCCCCCGCCGTCCCCCCGGCCCGGGATATTCGACCTGCCCCTGCGCATCTAAGATTTATCTTCCATATTCATTTCTCGCGGGCGAGAGCCGCAGACCTGCCCTACCCGCAGATCAAGCCAATGATAAGACGCCGAATTCCAAAGCTCCAGCAGTGTTAAAACGTTTTGAAGGATTGATCCCGTCTTAACCCTCCCCCGGGTAGCGTGCCCGTGGGGGGTTCATGGTGCCCAGGCGGGCCCGGCGGGAGGTGGACATGGCAGGCAAGGCAGACAGGGCCACGGTGGTCGACATGGGCGAGGTGATCCGGCGCGACGAAAGCCCGCCCGAAAACCCGGAATTCTCGCCGGCCGAGATCGGCGCCATCGCGCATCTCTACAGGGGCGAGGTCTATCGCTGTTCGGTCTGGCGCACCCGGCTCGACACCACGACCAACTGGGCGGTGGTGACGCTGGGGGTGGCGCTCTCGATCTCATACGCCGCGCCCGACGCCTCGCCGCTGCCTCTGGTGCTGGTGGGCGTGCTGAACCTTTTCTTCCTCACGCTCGAGGCACGGCGCTACCGCTATTGCGACAGCTGGCGCATCCGCTTCCGCACAGTGGAAAAGAACTTCTACGCGCCGATCATCGACCCCGGTCAGGTCTGCGCGGAACCGGGCTGGCGCCAGCAGGTCGCGCAGGATTACGTCCGGCCCCAGTTCCGGATCTCCTACCTGCACGCGCTGGGGCGGCGCATCCGCCGCAGCTACCTCTGGATCATGCTGATCCAGCTCGCGGCGTTCCTCGGCAAGGTCGCCGTGCACCCGACGCCGGTGACCTCGCTGGACGAGGCGATGACCCGCGCTGACGTGGGTCTCATCCCGGGTGAGGTGCTGTTCGCCGGCGGCATCCTCTATCTCGTGGCGTTCTCCGGGCTCGCGATCTTCAGCGCCATCGCCGACCGCAAGGACTATCTCGAGAAAGACCTGCCCTATCCCGACGCGATCTACTGAACAGCGGCTCTTAACCGGCTGTTCAATCCTCGACGGCAGTCTCCCCGCAACCGATTCCGCCCCTTGCCCGCCGGAGCCCCGATGACCAACCGCCTCTCCGCCGCCCTCGCCGCCCTGATCCTCACCGCCGCCGCCGCCGTAGCTGCGACCGGCCACGACAGCTCGCACGACAGTTCGGGGCACGCGCCGGCCCCCGCCGCGCATGGCAGCGCCGGTCCCGACGGCGCGGCGCCCGCGGGCAAAGGCGGCACCTGCCAGGGCTTCGGGCCGCAGACCCCGCGCGACATCTCGAACCCCTACGGCCGCAACTCCTCGCGCTTCGTCTACGCCCCGCCTTCGGACGAGCTGAACCTGTGCAACATCCACACCCACACCAACGCCGAACACATGGGCCCTGGTTTCTCGATCTATGCGGGCTCGGGCGAGAACGGCGGCTTCCGCTGCGCGGGGTCGAGCAACCTTTCCCCGGCCGAGCTGTCGCGCCCGCATCACGGCGGCCGCGTCTTCGAAGGGGTAGAGCCCGGCGACACGATCGAGGTGCACTGGGTCTATTCCTCCTGCAACGTCGCGCCCGGGCCGGGTCTGGGCTCGTGCCTTTCGGACGCCTGCAAGAACCCGCAGCTTCGGGTCGAAAGCCAGGTGTTCCTGGTCGTAAACGATCCCACCGCGCTCGATTTCCGCGACTTCATCTGGTTCGGAACCATGCGCAACGGCGTCTACCAGCCCCGCGCCCTGCCCACCGGCACCGGCAGCCCGGTGCAGTTCCGCGGCTCCACCACCGGGCCCAGCTACACGCAAGAGGTCTGCTCGCCCCTGCAGGTCACATGGTCGGTGCGCCCCCGCTGCGCCCGGCTCGACATCTCGTCGCTCGATGCCTGGGCCGCGATGGGCAACGTCTTCGAGGAAAGCCACAGCCACGGCGTGCGCCAGCTGGTGACCGCCCCCGACCTTCTCGCCCCCATCGACTGACCGGGGCCTCCGCATTTGACCGAGGCCGCCTCCCCGTTGCACAGTGGCCGAGGGGAGAAGCGCGTGACCCCGGTCGCGCGCGATGCGGAGGAGACGGTCATCGCAATGCAGGAAGGGGCGCCCGCGCCCCGCAAGGACCTCAGCTCGGCCGAGATGGGCGCCGTGGCCCATCTCTACCGGGGCGAGGTGTATCGCAGCACCATCTGGCGCACGCGCCTCGACACCACGACCAACTGGGCGGTGGTGACACTGGGGGTGGCGCTGTCGATCTCGTTCGCCTCGCCCGACGCCTCGCCCCTGCCCCTGGTGCTGGTCGGCGTGCTGATCGTGTTCTTCCTGTTCCTCGAGGCCCGGCGCTATCGCTACTTCAACGTCTGGCGCGCGCGCGCCCGCTGGATGGAGACGCACTTCTACGCCCCGATGCTGGCCGAGGGCGACCTGCACCTCGAGGACGACTGGCAGCGCACCCTCGCCAACGACTACCTGCGTCCGCGCTACCATGTCTCACTGATGGTATCGGTCGGCCGCCGGATCCGGCGTAACTACTTCTGGATCCTGCTGATCCAGACCCTCGCCTATGCCGGCAAGATCGCCGTGCACCCGACGCCGGTCGCCTCCTTCAACGACGCCCTGACGCGTGCTGACGTGGGCCCGGTGCCCGGAGCGGTCATGTTTGCGTTCGGCGGGCTTTACATTCTGGTCTTCGGACTCATCGCTCTCTGGAGCAAGCGCGACGACCTCAGCCGGAATCGCGCACGTGGACGTGAAAAATCGGATTCAATGGGATGAAGTTTCAGATGAAATCTCTTGCATGTTAGCGCTAACGTGTTTTAAACAGGGCAACCTGATCCAGATCAGTGCCTATATGACGATTCTGACGTAGTTTGCGCTTGGCCCCTTCCAGAGGAGTTGACGATGGACGAAGACCGCATGATTGACCTGCGCGCCGCGAAGCTCATGGACTTCGTGATGGAGGCATCGCTGGGCTCCGCCCTCGCCGCCTTCGTGATCTTCAATTCCGTCTTCCTGACCCTCGGCGTGCTCTGCGCGGTGTGGCTCGGCGGCGTGGCGGTGCTCAACCATGTCGGATGAGCGCGCAAGACCACTTGCGCAAGGGCAAAACCGCTTCTAAAGCGTGGCCATGACCCAGCATGACCGCCTCCTGATCATCGACTTCGGCTCGCAGGTGACCCAGCTTATCGCGCGACGGCTGCGCGAGCTGAACGTCTATTGCGAGATCCATCCCTATCAGAACGTCACCGACGCCTTCCTGAAGGACTTCGCCCCCAAGGCGATGATCTTCTCGGGCGGCCCGGACAGCGTGATGCGCGAGGGCTCGCCCCGCCCGCCGCAAAGTGCCTATGCGCTCGGCGTGCCGATCCTCGGAATCTGCTATGGCCAGCAGGTGATGATGCATGACCTCGGCGGCCGGGTCGAGGCGGGCGAACATGCCACCGCCGAATTCGGCCGGGCCTACGTGAGCCCGACCGAGCACAGCACCGATTTCTTCAACGGCTGGTTCCTCGATGGCACCGGGCGCGAGCAGGTGTGGATGTCCCACGGGGACCACGTCGCCGAGATCGCCCCCGGGTTCGACGTGTACGGCACCTCGCCGGGCGCCCCCTTCGCCATGACCGCCGATCTCGAGCGCCGCTTCTACGCCGTGCAGTTCCACCCCGAGGTGCACCACACCCCGAACGGCGCGACGCTCTACGAGAACTTCGTCAGGATCGCGGGCTTCACCGGCGACTGGACCATGGGCGCCTACCGCGAGGAGATGATCGCCAAGATCCGCGAGCAGGTCGGCGACAAGAAGGTCATCTGCGCGCTTTCGGGCGGCGTCGACAGCTCGGTCACCGGCATCCTGCTGCACGAGGCCATCGGCGACCAGCTGACCTGCGTCTTCGTCGACCACGGCCTGCTGCGCCTGAACGAGGCCGAGCAGGTGGTGTCGATGTTCCGCGACAACTACAACCTGAACCTCATCCACGCCGACGAGTCCGATCTCTTCCTCGGCGCGCTCGAAGGCGTCTCGGACCCCGAGACGAAGCGCAAGACCATCGGCAAGCTCTTCATCGACGTGTTCCAGAAATACGCCGACCAGATCGAAGGTGCCGAGTTCCTCGCGCAGGGCACGCTCTACCCGGACGTGATCGAGAGCGTGAGCTTCTCCGGCGGCCCCTCGGTCACCATCAAGTCGCACCACAACGTGGGCGGCCTGCCCGAGAAGATGGGCCTCAAGCTGGTCGAGCCGCTGCGCGAGCTCTTCAAGGACGAAGTCCGCGCGCTGGGTCACGAGCTTGGCCTGCCCGCGAGCTTCATCGGCCGCCATCCCTTCCCCGGGCCGGGTCTCGCGATCCGCTGCCCCGGCGAGATCACCCGCGACAAGCTCGAGATCCTGCGCAAGGCGGATGCGGTCTACATCGACCAGATACGCAAGCACGGGCTCTACGACGAGATCTGGCAGGCCTTCGCGGCGATCCTGCCGATGCGCACCGTGGGCGTGATGGGCGACGGACGCACCTACGACTACGCCCTGGCGCTGCGTGCGGTGACCTCGGTCGACGGCATGACGGCGGATTACTACCCGTTCACCCACGAGTTCCTGGGCGAGACCTCGACCCGGATCATCAACGAAGTGAAGGGCATCAACCGCGTCTTCTACGACTGCACCTCGAAGCCGCCGGGGACCATCGAGCTTGAGTGATCCCCGGTCGCCCGAGACCGTTTGCATACAATCGAATGAATTCGGCCCCGCACCCATGGTGCGGGGCTTGTGCTTTGGCGCCTTCCGACGCAAAGTCGCGCCGCTCCGGCCGGTCTTGCGGCCAGGACAACGCCGAGGAGTCCCCCATGCCCCAGATCCGTCCGATCCGCCCCGCCCACGGGAGCCGTGTCGCATGAGCCAGACCCTCAAGGCCGTGCTCTGGATGTCCGGGGCCATCGTGTCGTTCACCACCATGGCGGTCGCAGGGCGCGAGGTCAGCCTCGACCTCGATACGTTCGAGATCATGCTCTACCGCTCGCTGATCGGCGTGGTGATCGTGGTCACGCTGCTGACCGCCACCGGCCAGACCGGGCAGGTCACCAGGCGCCGGCTCGGGCTGCACCTGGCGCGCAACCTGTGCCATTTCGCCGGTCAGAACCTGTGGTTCTTCGCCGTCGCCGCCATTCCGATCGCGCAAGTCTTCGCGCTCGAGTTCACTTCGCCGCTCTGGGTCATCGTGCTGTCCCCCTTCGTGCTGGGCGAGAAGCTGACGCCGACGCGGGCGCTGGCCGCGGTGCTGGGCTTCGTCGGCATCCTCGTGGTGGCGCGCCCCAGCCCCGAGACCATCAACCCGGGCCTCATCGCCGCAGCGCTGGCCGCCATCGGCTTCGCGGGCTCGGCGGTGACCACGCGCCGGCTCACCCGGACCGAGACCACCGTCTGCATCCTGTTCTGGCTCACCGTCATGCAATCCGTCTTCGGCCTCGTCTGCGCGGGCATCGACGGCGACATCGCCTTCCCCGCGGCGACGAGCTGGCCCTGGGTCGTGCTGATCGCCATCGCGGGCCTCGTCGCACACTACTGCCTGACCACTGCGCTCAGCCTCGCGCCGGCGCCCGTGGTCATGCCCATCGACTTCGCACGCCTGCCGGTCGCGGCGCTGGTCGGGATCATCCTCTACCAGGAGGCGCTGGACCCCTACGTTTTCATCGGGGCGGCGATCATTTTCGGGGCGAACTACTTCAACATCCTGCACGAGACCCGCCCGCGTCCGGTCACCATTCCACAAAAGTGACGTAGCGGCGCCGAACGTCAACTTACGCCGGGTCAATAATTGACCGGTAAACGCCCCCCTGCGTAACCTGCTCTAACGGAGGAGCAAGACGATCAGGGAGAGGGACATCATGAGATCGTTTATGTACGGGGCCGCGACGCTGGCCCTGTCGGCCGCGGCTGCTCAGGCAGGCGGTATCGAGCGGACGACCCAGTCGGCGCTCATTCTATTCGAACCCGGCAATGTGTTCGAGCTTTCATTGGCTTACGTGGATCCGAGCCTGAGCGGCGAGAATATCTCTCCGCCCTTTCCGGCGCAGGACATCGACGATGTGGGCGAGGACTTCTGGCTGCCATCCTTTGCGCTGAAGTACGATCTCAACGACAGGATCGCGTTGGCGTTCATCTACGACCGCCCCTATGGCGCGGACGTCGCCTACGAAAGCGGGAACTTCCCGTTCGGCGGCACCACCGCCGAGGCCCAGACCCACGCCCTGACGGCGCTGGTGAAGTACAAGTTCAACGACAATTTCAGCGTCTTCGGCGGGCTCCGGCAGCAGAAGGCCGAGGGCTCGATCCACCTCGAGGGCCTCGCCTACGGCGCGGTGAGCGACTACACCGTCGACCTCGACGGCACCTGGGCCACCGGATACGTGCTGGGCGCCGCCTACGAAAAGCCCGAGATCGCACTGCGGGTGGCGCTGACCTACAACTCGTCGATCAGCCACGACATGGACACCACCGAGCGCGGCCCGCTGGTCGATCCGGACGGGCCCGGCCCAATCCCGGCGTTGCCGCTGCTCAACGGCACCTCCTCGACCGAGGTGAAGATCCCGGAAAGCTGGAACCTCGAGTTTCAGACCGGCGTCGCCCAGGACACGCTGGTCTTCGGCTCGGTGCGCTGGGTCAAGCACTCGCAGTTCCGCGTCGATCCCGACGAGTTCGTCAACATCACCGGCGGCGGGCTGATCGACCTCGAGGACACCACGACCTACACGCTCGGCGTCGGTCACCGCTTCAACGACAAGTTCTCGGGCTCGGTCTCGGTCACCTACGAGCCCGATGGCGACGAGCTGGTCTCGCCGCTGGCGCCCAAGACCGGCTACACCCAGCTGCGTCTCGGCGGCTCCTACAAGATCACCGACCGGGTGACGCTTGCGGGCGGCGTGAGCCACTTCTGGCTGGGCGATGCCAAGCCCGAGACCGGCACCCCCGACGTGGCCCGTGCCGATTTCACCGACAACACCGCGTGGGGCGTCGGCTTCAAGGTCAGCTACAACTTCTGAGGCAGGCCGGGGGCGGGCAACCGCCGGACAGGCAGGACCGCCCGGGCGCCGCAAGGCCCCGGGCGGTTTGCGCGTCGGGCACATGAGCCGGGCCATTTGACGACGACCGCGCGTCTCTTTACCTGTGACGCGAACGAGTCAGGAGAAGCCCGCAGATGCTGTACCCCACCGCCCGAGACTGGCACGCGGCGCCGCGCAAGCGCGTGGTTCTCTTCGCCATGTCGGGGCTCGGCAAGACCCACGTCTCGAGCATGCTGCGCGAGACCGGCAACTGGTTCCACTACTCGATCGATTACCGCATCGGCACCCGCTACATGGGCGAATACATCGTCGACAACGCCAAGCGCGAGGCGATGCGCGTGCCGTTCCTGCGCGAGCTGCTGCTGTCGGATTCGATCTACATCGGCTCCAACATCACCTTTCACAACCTCTCGCCGGTCTCGACCTATCTCGGCAAGCCGGGCGACCCCGACAAGGGCGGCCTGCCGATGGAGCTCTACCGGCACCGGCAGGACCAGTTCCAGCGCGCCGAGGAGCAGGCCCTGCTCGACACCGGCTACTTCATCGACCGCGCCGAGCAGCTCTACGGCTACCCGCATTTTGTCTGCGACACCGGCGGCTCGATCTGCGAATGGGTCGATCCCGAGAACGAGGCAGATCCGATCCTCTCGGCGCTGTCGGGGCAGGCGCTGATGGTCTGGATCCGCGGCAGCGAGGATCACACGGCCGAGCTCATCCGCCGTTTCGACCGCGCACCGAAGCCGATGGCCTACCAGCCCGCGTTCCTGACCGCCTGCTGGGATGCCTATCTCGACGAAACCGGGCTCTCGCCTGCGCGGGTCGATCCCGACGCCTTCATCCGCTGGACCTATGCCCGCGCGCTGGCACATCGCCAGCCGCTCTACGAGGCGATGGCGCGGAACTGGGGCGTCACCGTCGACGCCTCCGACGTGGCCACGGTGCGCGACGAGGCGGATTTCAACGCTGTCATCGCCGCCGCCCTGCCCGCCTGACCGGCCGCGCGGCGCTCAGCAGGACGAGATCACCTGCGCCAGCGCCCGCGACGAGCCGCTGAGCGGCGCGTCCACCACCACCGGCCCGTCATAGGTCAGAACCCGCACGCGCGAGCCGCCCTGCAGCGCCTGGATCACCGGGTCGCTGTAGGCCAGCGTCGATTCCGGCTGGTTCTGGCCGTTGGGGCTGAAGCGCAGCGGGAATTGCTGCCCGTCCACCTCGACGATCATGCCGCGCTCGCCGCCGTCGATGCCGATCACCCGCAGGAAGCTCTGGCCGCGCCCGCAGAAATAGTAGAGCCCGGTCTTGCCGCGCACCCCGTCCACGCCGGCATAGCCGACACCGCTGCCGGTGCGCCCGGTGACCCAGCCCCTGGTCGGATCGCCCTGCGCCTGCTGCTGGCCACCGCCGCCGCCTCCGCCCTCGCTGAGGCCGGAACACACCCGCTCGACGCAGGCATGGTAGGCGGGGTTGGTGTTGGGACCGAAGTTGGCGAGGCAGGACCAGACGCAGCGCTGAAGCGCCATCGGATCGTCCTGTGCTGCCAGCGGCCCGGTCAGCGGCACGAAGGCCAGGACAAGGGCGGGAATGCCCGCGGTGAAACGCGTCATGACAATAACCTTTGGTTGAAAATCCTCCCCGCGACTCTGCGCGATTCGGCCCCCATGGCGCAACGCTTGTGCTGAGGCCCGCGCTGGCCTATCTCTGGCCTTCCAGTAAAGAGATTTGTACCGATGCCCATAAAGCTGCCCTCCGACCTGCCCGCCTACGACGTCCTCTCGCGCGAGGGTGTCATGGTGATGGCCGAGGACAGCGCCTCGCGGCAGGACATCCGCCCGCTCCGCATCGCCCTGCTCAACCTGATGCCGAAGAAGATCCAGACCGAGAACCAGTTCGCGCGCCTGATCGGGGCGACGCCGCTGCAGATCGAGTTCTCGCTGATCCGGATGACCGAGCACCAGACCAAGAACACCGCCGCCGAACACATGGAGGCCTTCTACCGGCCCTTCGCCGAGGTCGAGGCCAGCGGCGAGAAGTTCGACGGGCTGGTCATCACCGGCGCCCCCATCGAGCATCTGCCGTTCGAGGACGTGACCTACTGGGAAGAGCTCACCCGCGTCTTCGAATGGACCCAGACCCACGTGCACGCCACCTTCGGCGTCTGCTGGGGCGGCATGGCGATGATCTCGTATTTCCACGGCGTGCCCAAGCACCTGCTGGACCACAAGGCCTTCGGCTGCATCCGGCACCAGAACCTCGCGCCCGCCTCGCCCTTCCTGCGCGGGTTCTCGGACGACATGGTGATGCCGGTGTCGCGCTGGACCGAGATGCGCCGCGACGAGGTCGAGGCCGCGGGCCTGGCAGTGCTGATCCACTCGCCCGAGACCGGCCCGGCGCTGGTCGAGGACCCGCGTCACCGCGCGCTCTACATCTTCAACCACCTGGAATACGATTCCGGCACGCTGAAGGAAGAGTACGACCGCGACGTGGCGGCGGGAAAGCCGATCAACGTGCCGGCCAACTACTACCCGAGCGACGATCCCTCGCGCGTGCCGCTGAACCGCTGGCGCAGCCACGCCCACCTGCTCTACGGCAACTGGATCAACGAGATCTACCAGACCACGCCCTTCGACCTCGCGCACATCGGCATCGACAGCACCGACTGGTGCTCGCGCGGCGTGGCCTGAGATCGTGTCGCGCAGGACGCTGATATCGGTCCTGATGCTCGCGGTCGCGGCCTGCGCGCCGGCCTCCCGTCCCTCCACAGGCACGCCCTCGCCAGCCGAGGCCACCTACCCGCCCGAGGGGCGCTTCGTCGAGGTCGGCGGCCATCGCGTGCACTACGTCGAGAAAGGCTCGGGGCCCGCGCTGGTGCTGATCCACGGCGCCAGCGGCAACCTCCGCGACTGGACCTTCGACGCGGTCGACCGGCTGTCCGGGCGCTACCGGGTCATCGCCTTCGACCGGCCCGGGCTCGGCTTCACCCCGCGCATCGACAATGACGGCGCCTCGATCCGCGAGCAGGCGGCGCTGCTCAGCGCCGCGGCGCTGCGGCTCGGCGCCGAGCGGCCGGTGGTGCTTGGCCATTCCTACGGCGGCGCCGTGGCGCTGGCATGGGCGGTGGACCACCCGGAGCGGGTCTCGGCGCTGGTGCTGGTCTCGGCCGCGTCGCAGCGCTGGGACGGCGGGCTGCCGTTCTTCTACCGGCTGACCTCGGGGCCTCTTGGTGCGGTCGCAAACCCCGCGATCTCGGCGCTGGCCGGCGAGGACCGGGTGCAGCAGGCCATCGCCGGGGTCTTCGCGCCGCAGCCGGTGCCGCCGGGCTACGCCGAGCACATCGGCGCCGACCTTGCCCTGCGCCCCGAGAGCCTGCGCGAGAACGCCCTGCAGCGCGCCGGGCTCAAGGCCGAGATCGCCGCCATCGTGCCGCGCTACCCGCAGCTCGACCTGCCGGTCGAACTTCTGCGCGGCGATGCCGACACCACGGTGGGTCTGCAGATCCACTCGGTACCGACCTCGCGGCAGATCCCCGGCGCGAGGCTCACGGTGCTGCCCGGTATCGGCCACGCGGCGCAGCACGCCGCCGCGCCCCAGATGGACGCCGCCATCGATCGCGCCGCCGCGCGCGCCGGTTTGCGATAGCCGGTTTGCGTTAATCGCCTTCACATTCCATATTATCTTGCAACCAGATGCACAGGACTCGGCCAGTGACCCTTCCCTTCGATGGCGCCATCAGCGCATTCTACGAGAAAGACGCACCCGAAGAGGTCCGCGCGGCGATCGAAAGCGGCAACAAGGACGACATCCTCTCGCCGAGCTATCCCTACCGCGAGGAAATGTCCGGCAAGCACTACCAGAAGGAAATGGACGCGCTCCAGATCGAGCTGGTGAAGATGCAGAACTGGGCCCGCGAGAGTGGCGAGCGCATCGCCTGCGTGTTCGAGGGCCGCGACGCCGCCGGCAAAGGCGGCACCATCAAGCGCTTCCGCGAAAACCTGAACCCGCGCGGCGCCCGCGTCGTGGCACTGTCCAAGCCCTCGGACATCGAAGCCACGCAATGGTACTTCCAGCGCTACATCGAGAACCTGCCCGCCGGCGGCGAGATCGTCTTCTATGACCGCAGCTGGTACAATCGCGGCGTCGTCGAGAAGGTCTTCGGATTCTGCACCGAAAAGGAGCGCGAGCATTTCTTCGCACAGGTCCCCGACTTCGAACGCATGCTGGTCAACGAAGGCATCCGGGTCTTCAAGTTCTGGCTCAACGTCAGCCGCGCCGAGCAGCTGCGGCGCTTCCTCGCCCGTGAAAGCGACCCGCTGAAGCAGTGGAAGCTCAGCTGGATCGACGTTGAGGGGCTGAAAAAATGGGACGAGTACAGCGTCGCCATCCAGGAGACGCTTTCGCGCACCCACAGTGCCCAGGCGCCCTGGACCGTGGTGCGCTCGGACGACAAAAAGCGCGCGCGCCTCGCCGCCGTGCGCCACGTGCTGAGCCACCTCGACTACCCCAGAAAGGACCAGGAGGTGGTCGGCGTGCCCGATCCGCGCATCACCGGCGGGCCCGAGATCTGGGACGCGTGATGCCCAAGCGCGGCTACCACCATGGCAATCTCCGGCAGGCGCTGGTCGATGCGGCGCTGGCGCTGATCGAGGCCAAGGGCCCCACGGGCTTCACTCTCTCCGAGGCGGCAAAGCAGGCGGGCGTCACCCCGGCGGCGGTCTACCGGCATTTTGCCGGGCGCGAGGATCTCATCGCCGAGGCCGCCCGGCAGGGCTACGAGATCTTCGCCGACGTGATGCAATACGCCTACGACAAGCACCAGCCGTCGGCGCTTGCCGCCTTGGAGGCCACCGGGCGCGCCTATCTCGCCTTCGCCCGCCGCTATCCCGGCCACTACATCGCCATGTTCGAGAGCGGCATCTCGGTGAACCACTCGCCCGAGCTTGCCGCCGTCTCGGCCCGCGCCCGTGGCGTGCAGGAGCGCGCCGCCGCCGAGCTCTCGCAGCACATCCCGCCCGGCAAGCGCCCGCCGCCCACCATGGTCTCGGCCCATATCTGGGCGCTCTCGCACGGCGTTGTCGAGCTTTTCGCGCGGAACTCCCCCGGCACGCAATCGCCCTTCCCGCCCGAGGCGCTGCTCGAAAGCGGCATCGGCGTCTACCTGCGCGGACTCGGGCTGATCCCGCCCGACAGCTGAGCCGCCATTCAGCGCCCGCCCACGAGCCGGGCCCGGCGGCGCATCGGCGCCGCAATCCGCGTCATGGGCTCCGGCGGGCGCCCGAAACGGGCAGAACGGGGTTCAGAATGACGTTGAAACCCACTAGGTCTTCTTCTGCCTGACCACTCTCCCGGGGGACTCGCGGCGCCGTCCGTGACGGGGCAAGGCCTTCCCCCCGGCATCACCCGAGGACAGACGCGACGATGCCCCACAAAACCTTCATTCTCTGCACAGGGGCGTCGAAATCCGGCACGACCTGGATCCGCACCTATCTCGGCAACGCGCCCCGCACCGACATGGGGCCGCTGGGCGAGATGCAGGTCTGGGACGCCGCGACCGAACCCGGCAAGGCGCATTTCCTCATGCCGACACCCCCCGCGTGGCGCCGGGCCGAATTCACCGTTCACCGCCTGCTGGGGCTCCGTCCCCGTGGCAAGGTGCTGCGCTGGTGGCTGCAGCAGGACCCGTCGCGCTATGTGCCGTGGTTCGCGGGGAGGCTCGCGCGGCCCAACACCCGGCTCAGCGGCGACGTGACCCCGGGCTACGCCGCGCTCAGCACCGAGACGCTGCGCCGCATCGACGACGGCTTTGCCTCGCGCGGCATCACGGTGAAGACCATCTTCACCATGCGCGACCCGATCGAACGGGCGTGGTCGCTGCTCAAGATGTACCGCCGCAAGAGCAAGCTCGACGACAGCCTGCCCGATGCCGAGGCCTTCCTGCGGATCTTCGCCCCCGGCGGCACGGGCACCACCGACCCGGACTACCACGTCACGCTTGCGCGCCTCGACGAGGTCTTCCCGCCGCACCGCCAGTTCGTGACGCTCTACGAGTCGCTCTTCACGCCCGCCACGATCACCGCGCTCTCGGCTTTTGCCCGGATCCCCGACCGCCCGGATGCGGGTGGCGCCCCGGTCAATGCCGCGGGCGACCGCAGCGCCCTGCCCGAGGGGCTGGCCGAACAGGTCTTCCCGAGCTTTGCCAAGGATTACGAAACGGTGGTCGCGCGCCTGCCCGAGGCGGCCGAACTCTGGCCGCACGCGCACCTTCTCACGACGCGCTGACCGCGCAGACGCGCCCGCGCCAGGATACAGACCAGGCAACAGCCCGGACCAAAGCGAAAGGGCCACCCAACCGGGCGGCCCTTTGCGTATTTCCGAAGATCCGAAGGATCAGCGCTTCGAGAACTGGAAGCTGCGGCGTGCCTTGCGCTTACCGAACTTCTTACGCTCGACGACGCGGCTGTCGCGGGTCAGGAAGCCTGCGGCTTTCAGAGCCGAACGCAGCGACGGATCGTAGAGTTGCAGCGCCTTCGAGATGCCGTGCTTGACCGCGCCGGCCTGGCCGGAGAGGCCACCACCCTTGACGGTTGCGTAGACGTCGAACTGGTCCTCGACACCGGCGATGGTGAAGGGCTGACGCAGGATCATCTGCAGCACGGGGCGTGCGAAGTAGGTGTTCAGCTCCTTGCCGTTCACCACGACCTTGCCAGAACCCGGCTTGATCCAGACGCGTGCAACCGCGTCTTTCCGCTTGCCGGTGGCGTAGGAACGGCCCAGCTCGTCACGGACGGGCTCGCGGGGCGCTTCCTCGACTGCCGGGGCGGCTTCGATGCCAGCCGCGGTGCCGAGCTCTTCAAGGGAATTGATTTGTTCGGCCATGATTACACCCGGGTGTTCTTCTTGTTCATCGACTTGACGTCGAGCGCTTCGGGCGACTGAGCCTCGTGCGGATGCTCGGCGCCGGCGTAGATGCGCAGGTTGGTCAGTTGCTTGCGGGACAGACGGTTGCCCGGCAGCATGCGCTTGACGGCCTGCAGGACCACGCGCTCGGGGTAGGCACCCTCGAGGATCTGGGCCTTGGTGCGGGACTTGATGCCGCCCGGGTGGCCGGTGTGCCAGTAGAAGTTTTCTTCACGCTTCTTGCCGGTCATCTGCACCTTTTCGGCGTTGATGATGATGACATTGTCACCCATGTCCATATGGGGCGTGAAGGTGGCCTTGTGCTTGCCACGCAGACGCATGGCGACGATCGAGGCGAGACGGCCGAGAACGACGCCTTCCGCGTCGATCACGATCCATTTCTTCTCGATGTCTGCCGGAGTCGCAGAGAAGGTTTTCATCGCGGTTGCCCTTGAGCTTGTTCAAATGGACCCCGCTGGGGAGGCCCGAATTCAGATTGGGCGGTTATATGCATCCCGCGAGCCACGTCAAGCGGGACAAATCCAAATTATCCATTATAAAACAATGGCTTGAAATTATGGTATCTATATACCCCAATTTTCAGACCAGAATCTGCTCCGGCGGATTGTCCAGAAGCCGCCGCAACCGTCCCAGCGCCGCCTCGAAATCGCTGAGCGCGACCTGCGCGTTCATGCCGATGCGGACCGCGTGCGGCGCAAATCCGTTGCGGGGGGAGAACTCCTCGGCCGGGCGCAGTTGCACGCCCTGCGCCTCGGCGGCACGGCTGAAGGCGGCGGCGCGCCAGCCGCTGGGCAGGCGCAGCCACACGAAGGGCGCCTCCTCGTGCCAGCCGATGTCGTGCCCGCCAAGCGCATTCACCGCCGCGCGCACGTAGACCGCATTGCGGCGGCGGACCGAGCGCACGATCTCGCGGGTCTCGTCGCGGGTCAGCAGGTCTCCGATCAGGTCGGCGAGCGGCTTGGCCAGTCCGAAGAAGCCGTTCTCAGCTACACGGCGAAGCTCGCTGCGGCGCGATTGCGGCGCGATGGCAAAGCCCACCCGCAGCGCTGGCGTCAGCGTCTTGGAGATCGAGGAGACGAACCACCCGTGCTCGGGCAGCAGCGCGCGGTAGCTCTCGGAGCGCGTCTCGCCGAGAAAGGTGCTGTCGTCCTCGAGGATGTCGAACCCGCCACGGCGCACCACATCTGCGATCTCGTGGCGGCGTTTCGGCGGTGTCACCAGCGCGGTGGGATTGTGCAGTTCCGGAGAGGTACAAAGCAGCTGAGCCTCGTGACGGTGCGCGAGTTCGGCCAGAGCGGACGGTACAATTCCGTCCTCGTCCATCGGAACCGATACAATCTCGGCCCGCACCAGCTCGGCGGCACGGCGGAAGCCGGGATAGGCCAGCTCCTCGACCAGCACTACGGGGCGGCGCCCCCGCAGCACCGCCTGCATCACCAGCGAGATGCCGCTTTGCGCCCCGTGCGAGAGCACGATGTCCTCGTGCTGGAGGCTCCCCAGCGGCACGTGGTCGAGCCAGTCGACCACCGCTTGTCGGGTCGCGGCAAAGGAGGATGCAGTCGGGTAGTCCAGCAGCGCCCGGTCCGGACGCTCGGCCAGACGGCGGAAACCGTCGTTTATCAACGCGATCTGACCCAGGTCGGGCAGGCGCGCGGTGAACAGGTTCACCATCTCGATGCCGTCTGTGCCCGGTGTCATCGGGCGGGTGATGTAGAGCGGCGGGCGCTCCTCGTCCTTGTAGCTGACGAAGGTGCCACGCCCGACCTCGGCGGTCAGCACGTTCTCGTCCGTGAGCAGCGTGTAGGCCCGCGCCACCGTGCCCGGCGTCATGCCGAGACGCCACGCCAGATCGCGTACCGGCGGCAGCCGCGTGCCCTCGGGCAGATGGCCCTGGTCGATGCCTCGTCGCAGCGCCGAGGACAGCACGCGGTACTTCGGCCCCTCCGGCTGCTCCTCGAACAGCGCAGATATTGTATCGGTCACAATGTTTTTCTCGACGCCCATAGTGGTAGAATGTATCAAATCGGCACGAAATACAAGGACATTGTACCAATACAAAGCTGGAGTTATCCCATGGTCAACAATACCGCACATGCCCCGCTGATCGCCTATCTCGACGCGCAGCGCCCGCTGCCGCCGATGTCGGCCATTGCGCTGCGCATCGCGGTGGTGCTGGCTCAGTGGTCCGAGCGCCGCCGCACCCGTCGTGCGCTGTCGCAGCTCGATGCACATCTGCTGAGGGATATCGGCGTGGAACGACACGTGGCCTACAAGGAAGCGCGTCGCATGTTCTGGCAGCGCTGATCCCCGGAGCTGACAGAACCTCTTCCCTTGGCGCGAGGCATCCCCTCGCGCCATTTTTGGTTTCTCCCTGGTGGGGCGCCCTGCCCTAGCCCATCGCCACCGGCGGGATCGAATAGGTCAGCGAGGCATGGGCCACGGCCTTGTCCGAGCCCTCGGAATAGAGCAGCACGTCGGTCACGCTGAGGCTGCGGCCGAGCTTCAGCAGCCGCGCCTCGGCCAGCAGGTCGACCCCGGCCTCGGGCTTGCGCATGAAGTCGATGGAGCAATGGGTGGTCACCGTCAGCGCCTGCCGCCCGATCCGCGCCAGCGTCGCCACATAGGCCGCCACGTCCACCAGCGCGAACATCGAGGGCCCCGAGACGGTGCCCCCGGGCCGCAGATGCGCGTCCGAGACCCGCAGCCGCATCACCAGCAGGTTCTCGTCCATTCGGTCGATCCCGAACATGCCGTCGACCTGCGGAAACACGTCGGCAAGATAGTCTTCCATCTCGGCTATGGTAAACGTGATCGCCATTCTTCCCTCCCTGTCGTGGCAGGGCTAAGCTGCCTGCAAACAGGTTGGGAGGACAAGATGGACCTGCTGGAACGTCACGACACGGGCGCCGTCGCGCATCTGAAACTGAACGCGCCGGAGCGGCTGAACGCGCTTTCGGACGAGATGCTGGCCGCGCTGCAGGAGCAGATCGACGCGCTGCGCGAGGACCGGACGGTGCGCGCGGTGATCCTGTCGGGCGCGGGCAAGGCGTTCTGCGCCGGGCACGATCTCAAGCAGATGCAGCAGGGCCGGCAGAACGAGGACGGCGGCAAGGCCTATTTCGCCGACCTTTTCGCCCGCTGCACCCGGGTGATGGTCGGGCTGCAGGCGCTGCCCCAGCCGGTGATCGCACAGGTCCACGGCATCGCCACCGCCGCCGGCTGCCAGCTCGTCGCCACCTGCGACATGGCCGTGGCCGCCGAGGGCACGCGCTTCGGCGTGAACGGGGTCAACATCGGGCTCTTCTGCTCGACCCCCATGGTGGCGCTGACCCGCAACATCGCTGCCAAGCACGCCTTCGAGATGCTGGTCACCGGACGCTTCGCCGACGCCGCGGAGGCGCAGCGCATGGGGCTCGTCAACCGGGTCGTGCCCGCCGAGACGCTCGAGGCGGCCACGCTGGAGCTTGCCGAGAACGTGGCCGGCAAGCTTGGCCCGGCGGTGAAGATCGGCAAGGAGGCCTTCTACGCGCAGGCCCGTCTCGGCACCGAAGAGGCCTATGCCTACGCGGGCGAGGTCATGGTCGAGAACATGCTCTGGCGCGACACCAACGAGGGCATTTCGGCATTCCTCGAAAAGCGTTCGCCCGACTGGAACCAGTGAGCGGAGATCCCACGGTCCTGCCGGGGCACCGGCAAAGCTCTGCCGGTTCTTTCGCCCCTCGGGGAACGGACCTGCGCAGCGCGCGCGTTTGAGGGTAAGGAATTCAAAAAACAGGAGAAACGCATATGTTTCGCAAGCTCGCCCTGATCGCCCTGTCCGCCACTGCGCTGAGCCTGCCCGTCGCGGCCGTCGCGGGGCCCAAGGGCTGCCCCCCGGGTCTCGCCAGCAAGGGCTGCGTCCCGCCGGGTCAGGCGAAGAAGATGCGCTCCTATGACCACGACCGAGATCGGGACCATCGCGAGGTGCGCCGCGAGTATTATCGCACCGGCGACCGCATCACCGGCGACTACGTGGTGATCCGCGACCCGTCGCGTTACGGCCTGCGCCCGGACGACACCTATTACCGCAGCAACGACCGCGTCTATCGCGTCGATCCCGACACCCGCAAGGTGCTGGATGTGATCGGCGCCATCGCGGCGCTCGCGAACTGAGAGATCTTTCGGCCCCACGCCGTGAAACATCGAAGGGGGCGCCGCGCGCCCCTTTTTCGTGTCCCGCGCCTGACTTCAGGGAAATGATGCCGTGCCACGCATACGGGTTGCGTGACTTCTCCGGTCGCCCAAGAATTGCACAACACCTGCTCGCGGCCTGTCAAGAATATGTCATCTGGCCGACCACGGCCCGCGCAGGCCCGGCCGGACCGCAAACCGTGTAGCGGCGGTTTCCCCTCGTCGCGCAGGCTGGATCCGGGAGGTGCGGCAATTGCGGCCGCACCCGGGAGCCGGAACACGGAGAACGTCATGGCCTCTGACACGACTGAATCAACCGCCCTCATTTACGGGCTCGAGGACAGGCCCGCGCCCGCGGCGGCGGCGCTGGCGGCCTTCCAGCACATCCTCGCCTCCATCGTCGGCATCGTCACGCCCACGCTGGTGATCGGCGGCGTTCTGGGACTGGGCGAATACGTCCCCTACCTCATCGCCATGTCGCTCTTCGTCTCGGGCATCGCGACCTTCATCCAGTGCAAGGCCATCGGTCCGGTGGGCTCGGGGCTCCTGAGCGTCCAGGGCACGAGCTTCGCCTTCCTAGGGCCGGTGCTGGCGGCGGGCTTCGCGGTCAAGAACAACGGCGGCACACCCGAGGACATGCTGGCGATGATCTTCGGGCTCTGCCTCGCGGGCTGTCTCGTCGAGATCGTGCTGAGCCAGTTCATCGACAGGCTCGGAAAGATCATCACCCCAACGGTCACCGGCGTCGTCATCACCGTGATCGGCCTGTCGCTGGTCAAGGTGGGCTTCACCGATTTCGCAGGCGGCGTCGGCGCGGGCGAGAGCCTCGGCGCACCGGTCAACCTGATGCTGGGCTCTATCGTGGTGGTGGCGATCCTCGTGATGACCTTCACCGGCAGCCCGATGCTGCGGATCTCGGCCATCATGATCGGGCTTGTGATCGGCACGATCATCGCCGTGATCTTCGAGCAGGTGGATTTCTCGAAGGCCGGACAGGGCGCGCTGATCGCCATTCCGCAACCGCTGAAATACGGGCTCGACTTCGACATCGGGCTGTTCATCCCGATCGCCTTCATCTTCCTCGTGACCGCCATCGAAACCTCGGGCGACCTGACCGCCAACTCGGTGATCGCAGGCCAGCCGGTGAAGGGCCCGCTCTACATGAAGCGCATCAAGGGGGGTATCCTCGCCGACGGCGTGAACTCGGGGCTGGCCGCGCTCTTCAACACCTTTCCCAACACCACCTTCTCGCAGAACAACGGGGTCATCCAGATGACCGGCGTCGCAAGCCGGCATGTGGGTCTCTACATCGCCTGCATCCTCGTGCTGCTCGGGTTCTTCCCGGTGGTGGGCCAGCTCTTCCTGCTGATCCCCAAGCCGGTTCTGGGCGGGGCGACGCTGGTGCTCTTCGGGACCATCGCGGTGGCCGGGATCCGGATCCTCGCGACCCAGCACATCGACCGCAAGAAGGTCTACATCATGGCGGTGAGCTTCGGGCTCGGGCTCGGCGTCACGCTGGTGCCGGACGCGACGCAGAACCTGCCGACCTTCCTCAAGCAGGTGGTGGCGACGCCGATCACCCTGGCGGGGCTCTCGGCGATCATCCTGTCGCTGCTGATCCCCGACACCGACGAGGCCCCGGCCGAAGTGGTCGAGGAGAGCGCCGATGACGCGGCGACGGTCTGACCGGGTGAGATGATGTGATGAATGCCCCCGGGTGGGAGATCCCGGGGGTGTTCTTTTATGAGGCCGGTGGTTCGGCGCCTCTGGCCGGGAAACCGGAGCCGTGGGCGCGACGGTTTGGGGGAGTGAGGCGGTGGTCCGGTCCGAAGCGACGCTGCCTGCCTGTCGCTGCATTGCCGGATGGATCGGCTGGAGCGCTGTCGTCGGCTGCCGCGTGACGGGGAGGTCGGAGGGGGCGCTGCCCCCGTCGCCCCCTGGGCGACTCCCCCGGAGTTTATGTGGCAAGATGAAGACTGGAGGCCGCGCTCGGATCCGGGCCGGGGCGCGGCGATGCGCTGTGTGCGGCGGGTCGCGCGGAGGGTTACTCCGCCGCGACCTTGCCCGGTTTCAGCATCGGGCCGAGGTAGCGGCCGGTGTGGCTGCGAGCGACCTCGGCGACCTTTTCCGGGGTGCCGGTCGCGACGATTTCGCCGCCGCCGTCACCGCCCTCGGGGCCAATGTCGATGAGGTGGTCCGCGGTCTTGATGACGTCGAGGTTGTGTTCGATCACCACCACCGTGTTGCCCTGTTCGACCAGCTCGTGCAGCACCTCGAGGAGCTTCTTCACGTCCTCGAAATGCAGGCCCGTCGTGGGCTCGTCGAGGATGTAGAGCGTGCGCCCGGTGGAGCGTTTCGCCAGTTCCTTGGAAAGCTTCACCCGCTGCGCCTCGCCGCCCGAGAGCGTCGTCGCCTGCTGGCCCACCTTGATGTAGCCAAGCCCCACGCGGACGAGCGCGTCCATCTTCTCGCGGATCGAGGGCACCGCCTTGAAGAACTCCTGCCCCTCTTCCACCGTCATGTCGAGCACGTCGGCGATGGACTTGCCCTTGAAGCGGATCTCGAGCGTCTCGCGGTTGTAGCGCTTGCCCTTGCAGGTCTCGCATTCCACGTAGACGTCCGGCAGGAAGTGCATCTCGATCTTGATGACACCGTCGCCTTGGCAGGCCTCGCAGCGGCCGCCCTTCACGTTGAACGAGAAGCGCCCCGGCTTGTAGCCGCGCGCCTTGGCCTCGGGCAGCCCAGCGAACCAGTCGCGGATCGGCGTGAAGGCGCCCGTATAGGTCGCCGGGTTCGAGCGCGGCGTGCGCCCGATCGGGCGCTGGTCGATGTCGATGACCTTGTCGAGGTGCTCGAAGCCCTTGATCGTCTCGCAGGGCGACGGCGTCTCGCGGGCGCCGTTGAGCTTCATCGCGGCGTTCTTGTAGAGCGTCTCGATGGTCAGCGTCGACTTGCCGCCGCCCGAGACGCCGGTGACGCAGACGAACTTGCCCAGCGGGAACTCGGCGGTGACCTCCTTGAGGTTGTTGCCGGTGGCCTTGACCACGGTCAGCTTCTTGCCGTTGCCCTTGCGCCGGGTCGCGGGCACCGAGATCTCGCGCGTGCCGGCGAGGTACTGCCCGGTAAGAGAGGCCGGGTCCTTGGCGATGGCGTCGGGGGTGCCGTGGCTCACCACCTGCCCGCCGTGCACACCGGCACCGGGGCCGATGTCGAAGACGTAGTCGGCCTGGCGGATCATGTCCTCGTCATGCTCGACCACGATCACCGTATTGCCCTGGTCGCGCAGCGATTTCAGCGTGCCGATGAGCCGGTCGTTGTCGCGCTGGTGCAGGCCGATGGAGGGCTCGTCGAGCACGTAGAGCACGCCGGTGAGCCCGCTGCCGATCTGGCTCGCGAGCCGGATGCGCTGGCTTTCGCCGCCCGAGAGCGTGCCGGCGGCGCGGCTCATGGTCAGGTACTCGAGACCGACGTTGTTGAGGAAGCCGAGGCGCTCGCGGATCTCCTTGAGGATGGCGCGGGCGATTTCGTTCTTCTGGCCGGTGAGCGCCGCGGGCACGGTTTCGATCCAGTCATAGGCCTCGCGGATCGACATCTCGACCACCTGGCCGATGTGCAGCAGGCTGCCCGTCTTGCCGATCTTCACCGCCAGCGCCTCTTCGCGGAGGCGGTAGCCGCCGCAGGCGCCGCAGCGGCGGTTGTTCTGGTAGCGTTCGAATTCCTCGCGGATCCAGCTGCTGTCGGTCTCGCGGTAGCGCCGTTCCATGTTGGGAATGACGCCCTCGAACACCCGCTCGACCTGGTAGATACGGCCGCCCTCGTCGTAGCGGAAGGGGATCTCCTCGTCCCCGGAGCCGTGCAGGAAGACCTGCTGGACATGGGCCGGGAGGTCCTTCCAGCGGGTGTTCTTGTTGAACTCATAGTGCTTGGCGATCGACTCGATGGTCTGCAGGAAGTAGGGCGACTTGCCCTTGCGCCACGGCGCGATGGCGCCGTCCGAGATCTTGAGCGTCGCGTCCGGCACCACGAGGCGCTCGTCGAAGAACAGCTCGACGCCGAGGCCGTCGCATTCCGGGCAGGCGCCGAAGGGGGCGTTGAACGAGAACAGCCGCGGTTCGATCTCGGGGATGGTGAAGCCGCTCACCGGGCAGGCGAAGTTCTCGGAGAAGGTGATGCGCTCGGGCTCGGCGGCCGCCTCGTCGTCTCCCGGGCCCGACCGGGGCGCGGTCTCGAGAATGGCGATGCCCGAGGCCAGGTCCAGCGCGGTGCGGAAGCTGTCGGCGAGCCGGGTTTCGAGCCCCTCGCGGACCACGATGCGGTCGACCACCACGTCGATGTCGTGGCGGAATTTCTTGTCCAGCGTCGGCGGCTCGTCGAGTTCGTAGAACTGGCCGTCGACCTTGACCCGCTGGAAGCCCTGCTTGCGCAGCTCGAGGAACTCTTTCTTGTACTCGCCCTTGCGGTCCCGGATGATCGGCGCCAGCAGGTAGCCGCGGGTGCCCTCTTCCATGGTCATGACACGGTCGACCATATCCTGGACCTGCTGCGCTTCGATGGGCATGCCCGTGGCGGGCGAATAGGGCGTGCCGACGCGGGCGAAGAGCAGGCGCAGGTAGTCGTATATCTCGGTCACCGTACCGACGGTCGAGCGCGGGTTCTTCGAGGTCGTCTTCTGCTCGATCGAGATCGCCGGCGACAGGCCCGAGATGTGATCGACGTCGGGCTTTTCCATCATGTCTAGGAACTGCCGTGCATAGGCCGAAAGGCTCTCGACATAGCGGCGCTGGCCCTCGGCGTAGATCGTGTCGAAGGCAAGGCTCGACTTGCCGGAGCCCGAGAGCCCGGTGATCACCACCAGCTCGTCGCGGGGAATGTCGACGTCGATGGACTTGAGATTGTGCTCGCGCGCGCCGCGCACTTCGATCTGCTTGAGCTCGGGCATGGGACCTCCGGGGACGGATGCCCGATACATAGGTGAAAGGCGGGGGCGCGCCAATGGCAAAATGAGAACATAGCGCGAACCGCTGTGCATTGCCGTCACATTCCGGTGGTTGGCAGGCGGGCCTGGGCAGCGGCTGGGCAGTCGCCGGGCGCTTGCCGGGCCGCGTCTGGCAGAGCGGCGATCCGCCGATCACGAAAGCGTTTGCCCCGGGCACGGCGGAGCGTGCCTAGATCATTGTGAAAGGGCTCGAGAACGACAACAGGGATGAGGGACCGGCAATGACATTCGACCGACGGAACATGATCGCCTTGGTGCTGGGGGCCGGGACCCTGATCGCGGCCAGCTCCTGGGTGCATCACGGGATCGAGAGCACCGAGAACGGCGAGATCGAGCTGACCGGACAGGTCACTCAGGCGCAACTCGAGACCCACGACGAGCGGCTGGTGCTGCTGGCCGACGGCACGGCCTGGACGGTCGACATCGGCCCCCTCATCGATGCCCGCAGCGCCGGGCTCACCCCCGAGATGCTGGCGCCGGGCAACGAGCTGACGGTGCTCGGCGAGCGCGACGGCGACGTCGGCACGCTGGAGCTGCGCGCAAGTGCGGTGATCTTCGGCAGCACGCGCCACGATCTGGGTTCGCGCAGTCTCTGAAGGCGCGCGGCCTCTGAGCGGCTGTGTTGCGATTTGGGTGGCGGCGGTCCAGGTGCCGTAGCTGGCCGTCTCGATCTGTTCTCGTCTCGCCGCAATCGGGGTCTGATCTGCGCCGGACAATCACGCCACGATTGGTTTCTGGCACGAGTTTGACGGCTGTTGGTCCCGGCGCATCCCTGACGTTTTCACCAGATTGGGCCGCATCGCCGCGCCATGCGCGCCAGGATCACACGCCCCGTCACGCCCGCTCAGGCCTCATCCCGACGCCCTTCCGCGATGAAGCGCGCTTCGAGCAGCCTCCGCGCCCGGCGTACCGCTTCGGGCACCGTGAGGCCGAGGGCGCGTCCCGCAGCGATAGCCGAGGCAAGCTGGCAGCCGGTGCCGCGCAGGGTGCTGGGATGGCGCGGGCCGTGGATTCGCTCGATTGCACCGTCGGGGCCGTCGGGGCCGTAAAGCCGGTCCTCGCAGCCCTGCCCGTCTGCGTGGCCGCCCTTAACCAGCACCCAGCGGCAGCCCGCCCCCTGTAGCGCGCGGACGATTTCGGGCTCACCCGAAATGCCGAAGCAGGCTCCGAATGCGCTCAGCTCGGGCAGGTTCGGCGTCAGCACCTCGGTGCGCGGCAGCAGCGCTTCAATGAGCGCCGCGACGCCCGGCGGGTCGAGCAAAACCCGGCCCGAGCTCGAGGCCAGAACCGGGTCGAGCACCAGCGGCACCTGCGGCAAGACCCCGGCCACCGCCGCCACGGTCGGCGCGTCCACCAGCATACCAAGCTTCACCGCATCGACGCGGGTCTCGAGGGCCGAGGCGATCTGCGCCACGACCAGTTCGGGCGCCACCGGCGAGACCGCGCGCACGCGCGCGTCGCTCTGGGCGGTCACCGCGGTCACGGCAACGCGGGTCCGCGCGCCCGCCGTGGCCACGGATGCCGCGTCGCGCAAGAGCCCGGCGCCGCCGCTCGAGTCCATGCCGCCGATGCAGAGCACCACGGGCGTCACGCCAGCACCGCCGCGCGATGGCCCCGCGCCAGCGCGCCCTGCGCCGCGCGCCATGCCCGCAGGCCGCTGGTGCAGGCGAAGACCAGCCGTTCCTCGGGCGCCGGAGCGAGGCTCGCGCAGCCCTCGGGCGAGACGCGGCGGGCGCCGGGCACGGCGGGCACGGGCGCCTCCACCACGTCGCGCAGCTCGATCACCATATCGCCGGGCAACAACTCGTCCGCACCCAGCAACACGGGCCCCGCGACCGAGGGCTCGGAGGCACCGTCGAAGCGGAACCCCGTCACCTGCCAACTGGCAAGATCGACGCGGCAGAGCAGCCCGAGCGGCGAGGGTTCGAGCCCCAGCAGCACCGACAGCGCCATCTGCGCCTGCAGCGCGCCGAGCACCGCCACGGCAGGCCCCATGACCCCGCCGGAGGCGCAGTTCTGCAGCCCCGGCGGCAGATCGGGGAACACGGCGCGGTAGCTCGGGGCCCCGCCACAAAAGCCACCCACGTGCCCTGCCCGGCCCAGCACCGAGGCCGCGATCAGCGGCACGCCCGCGGCAAGGCAGGCATCAGAGAGCGCATAGGTGACCGCGAAGGCATCCGCCGCGTCGATCACCAGCTCCGCCTCGGCCACCCACGCCCGGGCGCGCGAGGGATCGAGCCGCGCGACCTCGGGCGTCACCGCACAGTCGGGGTTCAGCCGCCGCAGCTCATCGGTGGCGACCGCGGCCTTGGGACGGCCGAGGTCGCTCATGCGGTAGAGCGTCTGGCGGTGCAGGTTGCTCTCTTCGATCACGTCGTGGTCGACCACGCGCAGCGCACCGACCCCGGCGCCCGCAAGAAGCGGCAGCACGGTCGAGCCGAGCCCGCCCGCGCCCACCACCAGCACCCGCGCGGCGGCCAGCCGGGCCTGCCCCGCCGCGCCGATCTCGGGCAGGATCATCTGACGTGCATAGCGGGTCATCGCCATGGCGCGGTGGCCTCGATCCAGAGATCGCAGCGCGCTTCACGGTCGTGGGCCTGCGCGATGTCGGTCACCACCGCGGCGCTGTCGGCACCCGCCTCGAAAAGCTCGGGCAGGCGCTCGGGGGTGACGCCGCCAATGCCCACCAGCGGCACCGAGCCGGCGCGCCGCTTCCATGAGCGCACGCGATCCAGCCCCTGCGGCCCCCATTTCATCTTCTTGAGCAGCGTCGGCCAGACCGGCCCCAGCGCCACGTAGGCCGGATCGAGCGCAAGCGCCCGGTCGAGCTCGGCCTCGTCATGGGTCGAGAGCCCGAAGGCCACGCCTCTGCGGCGCAGGGCGGCGAAATCGGCCTCGTCCATGTCTTCCTGCCCGAGATGCACCGCGCCACAGTTGAGGTCCATCGCCGCCTGCCAGTGATCGTTGACCACGAGCTGCGCGCCATGCACGGCACAGAGATCGCGGGCGCGGGCGATCTGGCGGCGGATCTCGCGGTCCCCGGCGCCCTTGAGACGCAGCTGCACCAGCCGAACGCCGCGCGGCACCAGAAGCTCGAGCTCGGAGACGTGGCCGACGATGAGATAAAAGGGATCGAGCCTCATCCTGCCAGCTCCGCCATGCCGAAGACCGGGGTCGACGCCCGCGCCATGTCGCGGCGCGGCATGAGCCCCGCCTCATGCGCCGCGAGCCCTGCCTCCACCGCCTGCCCGAAGGCGCGGGCCATGGCGACCGGGTTGCGGGCGCTTGCCACGGCGGTGTTCAGGAGCACCGCGTCGAAGCCCATCTCCATCGCCTCCGCCGCCTGAGATGGCGCGCCGATCCCGGCGTCGATCACCAGCGGCACGTCCGGGAAATGTGCCCGCATCCGCGCGAGGCCGGAACGGTTGGACAGCCCCTGCCCCGAGCCGATCGGCGCGCCCCAAGGCATCAGCACCCGGCAGCCCGCCTCGATCAGCTTCTCGCCGAGGATCAGGTCCTCGGTGGTGTAGGGAAACACCTCGAAACCCTCGGCGCAGAGGATGTGCGCGGCCTCGACCAGCGCGAAGGGATCGGGCTGCAGCGTGTCGGCATGGCCGATGACCTCGAGCTTGATCCAGTCCGTACCGAAAAGCTCGCGCGCCATCTGCGCCGTTGTCACCGCCTCGCGGGCCGAATGGCAGCCGGCGGTGTTGGGCAGCAGGCGGCAGCCGCTGTCCTTCAGGATCTCGCGGAAGGCGCCGCCCTCGCGCCCCTCGCGGCGCAGCGACACGGTGATGACCTCGGCGCCCGAGGCGGCGATGGCGTCCCGCAGCACCTGCGGCGAGGGGTATTGCGCGGTGCCCAGCATCAGGCGGCTGGTCAGTTCGGTTCCGTAGAACATGGCTCAGCCCCCCTGCATCGGTGTGAGCACCTCGACCCGCGCGCCCTCGGCAAGTGCGGTGTCGGCGCGGGCGCCCCGGGGCACGAAAGCACCGTCTAGGGCCGTCGCCACGGCGGTCTCGGGAAAGCCGCGCTCGGCGACGAGCTCGGCCAGCGTGATTGCCCCGGTCTCGACGCGGGCACCGTTCAGCTCAATGCGCATGGCAGGTCTCCTTTGCCATCTCCTCGGCAAGCTCGCAGGCCAGCACCGGCGCCATCAGGAAGCCGTGGCGATACATGCCGTTCAGGTGGATGCGCCCGCCCTCGCGGCGCAGGCGCGGGATGTTGTCGGGAAAGGCCGGGCGCAGCCCCGCGCCGGTGCTGACCACCTCGGCCTCGCCGAACCCCGGGTGCACGGTCCAGGCCGCCGAGAGCAGCTCCATCAGCGAGCGCGCTGTGACGGCGCCGTCGCGGGCGCTTTCCACCATGGTGGCGCCGACCATGTAGCGCCCCTTGCCGCGGGGCACGATGTAGCAGGGAAAGCGCGGATGCAGCAGGCGGATGGTGCGGGTGAGTGTGACCTCGGGCGCGTGCAGCTCGAGCATCTCGCCCCGCACCGCGCGCAGGTCGCGCAGCCGGTCGCGGGCGGCGATGCCCCGGCAGTCGACGATCCGCCCCGACGGCTGTTCGCGGAAGGCAACCCCGCGCGCGACAAGGCGCTCGCGCAGCGAGGCCAGCGCCTCGTGAGGATCCATGTGGGCCTCGTCGGCAAAGAACAGCCCCGCCGAGAACCGCCCCGACAGATCGGGCTCAAGATCGTCGGGCCGCACCCAGTCGTGGCCGCGGGTGGCGCGGGCGAAGCGGTCGAGCTCGCCCGCGTCGCGTGGCGCGGCGACCACCAGCGTGCCGCGCTGCTCGAAGCTCTTTGCCCGCGCGCGCCACCAGCCGATGGCCGCCTGCCCGCGCGAGACGATGACCTCGGGCGCACTTTCGCCCTCGCAGAAGGGCGCGAGCATACCACCCGCCAGCCGGGAGACCGGAGGCGTCGCCGCCTCGATCACCTCGACCGGCAGGCCGCGTTCGGCCAGCGCGGTGGCGGCGCAGAGCCCCGCCACCCCGGCGCCCAGCACCGAGATCATTCCGCTGGCTCCGCCGGCACGTAGAGCGCGCCACCCTCGCGGAACTTCTCGGCCATCTTCTCCATGCCCTGCTGCTTCTCGGCTTCGGCACGGATGTCGTGGCTGATCTTCATCGAGCAAAACTTGGGCCCGCACATGGAGCAGAAATGCGCCACCTTGTGAGCCTCGGCGGGCATGGTCTCGTCATGCATCCCGCGCGCGGTGTCGGGGTCGAGCCCGATGTTGAACTGGTCGACCCAGCGGAACTCGAAGCGCGCGCGGCTGATGGCGTCGTCGCGCATCTGCGCGCCCGGGTGACCCTTGGCGAGATCCGCCGCATGGGCCGCGAGCTTGTAGGTGATGACGCCGGTCTTCACGTCGTCGCGGTCGGGCAGCCCGAGATGTTCCTTCGGCGTCACGTAGCAGAGCATCGCGGTGCCGAACCAGCCGATCATCGCCGCCCCGATGGCCGAGGTGATGTGGTCGTAGCCCGGCGCGATGTCGGTGGTGAGCGGTCCGAGCGTGTAGAACGGCGCCTCGTGGCAATGCTTGAGCTGCTCGTCCATGTTCTCCTTGATCTTGTGCATGGGCACGTGGCCAGGGCCTTCGATCATCACCTGGCAATCCTTGGCCCAGGCGATCTTGGTAAGCTCGCCCAGCGTCCGCAGCTCGGCGAACTGCGCCTCGTCGTTGGCGTCGGCGATGGAGCCCGGGCGCAGCCCGTCCCCCAGCGAGAAGCTGACGTCGTATTTGCGGCAGATGTCGCAGATCTCGTCGAAATGCTCGTAGAGGAAGCTCTCGCGGTGATGGTGCAGACACCACTTGGCCATGATCGAGCCGCCGCGGCTGACGATACCGGTGACGCGCTTGGCGGTCATCGGGATCATGTGCAGGCGGACACCGGCGTGGATGGTGAAGTAGTCCACCCCCTGCTCGGCCTGCTCGATCAGCGTGTCGCGGAAGATCTCCCACGTCAGGTCCTCGGCGATGCCGCCGACCTTCTCGAGCGCCTGGTAAAGCGGCACGGTCCCGATCGGCACCGGCGCGTTGCGGATGATCCAGTCGCGGATGTTGTGGATGTTGCGCCCCGTCGAGAGGTCCATGACGGTGTCGGCGCCCCAGCGGATCGCCCAGACCATCTTCTCGACCTCTTCCTCCATCGAGGAGGTGACGGCGGAATTGCCGATATTGGCGTTGATCTTCACCTTGAAGTTGCGGCCGATGATCATCGGCTCGAGCTCGCGGTGGTTGATGTTGGCCGGGATGATGGCGCGGCCCGCGGCGATCTCGTCGCGCACGAACTCGGCCGTCACGAGGTCGGGAAGGTTGGCGCCCATGGGCTCGCCGCCGCGGCTGTAGGCCGCCATCCGGCCCTCGTTCTCGCGGATTGCCACGAACTCCATCTCGGGCGTGACGATGCCCGCGCGGGCATAGGCAAGCTGTGTGACGGCACGGTCGCCGGTGGCGCGCAGGGGCGCGCGCTGCACCGGGAAGCCCGCCACAAGCCGGTCGCCCTTGGCAAAGCCGTTGTCGGCGTCGGTGACGGAGCGGCCGTCGTATTCCTCGACGTCGCCGCGCGCCTGAAGCCAGCCGCCGCGCACCTCGGGCAGGCCCCTGCCGATGTCGATGGCGATGTCCGGATCGGTGTAGGGCCCCGAGCTGTCATAGACCCGCAGCGGCGCCTCGCCGGTGACTGCGATCTCGCGCAGGGGCACCCGAAGCTCGTGGGTCTGTCCATGGACGTAGACCTTGCTCGACGCCGGCAGGCCGCCGGTGGAGATGGTGGGGATCGTATCTTTCATGTCGGTCTCCTCTTCCGAAAAGACCCCGATGAAACGTGCGCCAGAAAGGGGCCATACGGCCCGGCGCAGGACATGCGCAAAGGGCCGCAGCGGCCCGAAAGGACCGCCCCTGACTGATGCAATGGGGGGATTGCCCTTCGGTCTTCCTACGCCAGCGTCAACTGGGTCAGGTTCAAAGGGTCGCGTCACCGGGCCTGTACGAAACAGCGCCCTGTCAGCCTCTCAGTCCCCTAGGCGGGACTCCCCTGACGTGGGTATTCGGTAGCACGGGGATCCGGGATCGGTCAAAGGGGAAATGTCGGGACGTGCGCGCGAAGGGCGCTTCCGGGCGCGTGCCGGGCGCCCGGAACGACTGAGGCGACGCATGAGAATCGCCTCACTTCTCATTGATATAGCGATGATTTCCGAGATCACCGATAGAGCAAGGACTGCCCTTCGGCGAACAGATGAACCTTCGCCGGATCCGCTGTCAGCCGCACTTCGGTGCCCCGAAGGCCGCGGTGGATGCCCGGCAGCTTGGCGATCACCGGCTCCAGTGCCGCGCCGTCTCCCTCGAAATGCAGCAGCGTCACCTCGCCGAGCGCCTCGGTCAGCGCCACGGTGCCGGTGTAGACGCCTGCGTCCTCGGCGATGACGAAGTCCTCGGGCCGGATACCGACGTTGACCTTGAGCCCCATGTCGTCCGGCTCGGTCGCCACATCCGAGAGCGCGGTGCCCCCGCCCGGCAGCCGCACGGTGGTCCGGGGGCCGGTGCCGATCACCTCGCCCGGCAGCAGGTTCATCGCGGGAGAGCCGATGAATTGCGCCACAAATTCCGAGTTCGGGGTCTCGTAGAGCTCGAGCGGCGTGCCGACCTGCGCCACGCCCTTGTTGGCCAGCACCACGATGCGCGAGGCCAGCGTCATCGCCTCGACCTGGTCGTGGGTGACGTAGATCATCGTGCGCTCGGGCATCTGCTCCTTGAGCTGGGCGATCTCGATGCGCGTCGCCACCCGCAGCGCCGCGTCGAGGTTCGAGAGCGGCTCGTCGAAGAGATAGACCTTGGGATCGCGCACGATGGCGCGCCCGATGGCGACCCGCTGCCGCTGACCGCCCGAAAGCGCCTTGGGCAGGCGGTCAAGATAGGGCTCGAGCTGCAGCATCTTGGCGGCGCGCTGCACCGAGGCCTCGATCTCGTCCTTGGACTTCTTCGCGATCTGCAGCGCAAAGGCCATGTTGTCGCGCACGGTCATGTGCGGATAGAGCGCGTAGCTCTGGAACACCATGGCGATGCCGCGCTGCGCGGGCGGCACGTCGTTGACCAGCTGCCCGTCGATCTCGAGCGTGCCCGTCGTAATCTTCTCGAGACCCGCGATCATTCGCAACAGCGTGGACTTGCCACAGCCCGAGGGGCCGACGAAGACGATCAGCTCGCCCGCCGTGATGTCGAGGTCGATGTGCTTCAGCACTTCGACCGTACCGCCGTAGGTCTTGCCGACGTCCTTGAGTTTCAGGTCTGCCATCTTCCTCCCCCCGATTACATCTTCTGCGCCAGCACCGGCTGCCAGCGACCGAAATGCAGCTTGCCGTCGGGCGCCGGCCCGGCCGAGCCCAGTTCCGCCCCGATCTGCTGCCAACGGCCGCGGGGCGCGGCCACGGTGACCGGCTCCTCGCCGATGTTGAAGGCGCAGAAGATTTCCTCGCGCCCGAGGCAGCGGCGGAACTTGAGCACCGTGCCCTCGCATTCCACGTGGCTGATCTCGCCCTTGCGCAGCGCCTCGTGGGCGTGGCGGAAGGCGATGGCGCGGCGATAGTGGTGGAGGATCGCCAGCGGGTCCTTTTCCTGGTCCGCGACGGTGCGGCTCAGGTGGTCATGGCTCACCGGCAGCCACGGGTGCATGTTGGTGCTGAACCCGCCGTTGATCTCGTCGGGCTCCCAGACCATCGGCGTGCGGGCGCCGTCGCGGCCCTTGAAGGCCGGCCAGAAGCGCTTGCCGTAGGGGTCCTGCAGATCCTCGAAGCTCAGCACCGCCTCGGGCAGCGCCAGCTCCTCGCCCTGGTAGATGCAGGCCGAGCCGCGCAGGCACATCATCAGCGTCATGTAGAGCCGCGCCGCCTCCTCGGGCACGCCCCAGCGGGTGATGTGACGTACCACGTCATGGTTCGAGAACGCCCAGCAGGCCCAGCCCCCGGGCGCCTTTTCCTCCATGTCGTCCATGACCTTGGCGATGTAGGGCGCGGTCGGCGCGTGGTCCGAGAGCAGCTCGAAGGCGTAGGACATGTGCAGGTGCTGGTCGCCCCGCGTGTAGTCGCCCAGCACCTCGAGCCCGCGCTGGTCCTCGCCAATCTCGCCCACGGCGGCCGCGTTGTAGCGGTTCATGAGCGTGCGCAGCCGGGCGAGAAACTCGAGGTTCTCGGGCTGGGTCTTGTCGTAGAGGTGGTTCTGCCAGGTATAGGGATTCACCGCCGGTGCGGTGATCGGGTTGCGCTCTTCCGGTGCCAGTGGAGGATTGTTCCGCAACTGCTTGTCATGCGTATAGAAATTCACGGTATCAAGGCGGAAGCCATCGACCCCGCGGTGCAGCCAGAACTCGGCCACGTCGAGCAGCGTGTCCTGCAGCGCCGGCTCGTGGAAGTTGAGGTCGGGCTGCTCGGTCAGGAAGTTGTGAAGGTAGTACTGGCAGCGCGTCGGATCCCACTGCCAGGCCGAGCCGCCGAAGATCGACAGCCAGTTGTTGGGCGGCGTGCCGTCGAGCTGGGCGTCGGCCCAGACGTACCAGTTGGCGCGGGGATTGTCCTTCGACGAGCGGCTCTCCTTGAACCACGGGTGCTCGATGGAGCTGTGAGACATGACGAGGTCCATCAGCACCTTGAGCCCCAGCTTGTGGGCGGTGTCGATCACCACGTCGAAATCCGAGAGCGTGCCGAACATCGGGTCCACGTCGCAGTAATCGCTGACGTCATAGCCGAAATCGGCCATGGGCGAGCGGAAGAACGGCGAGATCCAGACCGCGTCGACGCCCAGAGAGGCGATGTGCGGCAGGCGCTTGGCGATGCCCAGCAGGTCGCCCACCCCGTCGCCGTTACTGTCCTGGAAGCTGCGCGGGTAGATCTGGTAGATCACCGCGCCCCGCCACCAGTCGGGGTCTTTCTTGAGAAGCGTCGCGGAGGACATGTCCGGCATATCGGTCATGGTGTGTCGTGTTTCCTTACTTGACGGAGCCGGCCAGCAGGCCGCGCACGAGGTATTTCTGCATCGCGAAGAAGACCAGCAGCGGCACCGCGATGGAGACGAAGGCCGCCGCCGCGAGGATGCCCCAGTCGCCCCCGCGCGAGCCCAGCAGGTCGTCGGCGATCTTGACGGTCATCACCCAGCTCTCGGAATTCGAGGGCAGGAAGACCTTGGCGACAAGCAGGTCGTTCCACGTCCAGAGGAACTGGAAGATGGCGAAGCTGGCGAGCGCCGGAAAGCTGAGCGGCAGCACAATCTTGGTGAAGACCTGGAAGTCGGTGGCGCCGTCGACCTTGGCGCTCTCGATGATGTCACGCGGCAGGCCCACCATGTAGTTGCGCAGCAGGTAGATGGCGAGCGGCAGGCCGAAGCCGGTGTGGGCGAGCCAGATGCCGAGGAAGCTCTGCCCGATGCCCACCTTGTTGTGCAGCGTCAGCAGCGGCACCAGCGCAAGCTGCAGCGGCACCACCAAGAGCCCCACCACCATGGCGATGAGAAACTGCCGCCCGCTGAAGTCCATCCACGCCAGTGCGTAGGCCGCGAAGGCCGCGATCAGGATCGGGATGATGGTCGCCGGGATCGTCACCGTCATCGTGTTGATGAAGGCGCGGTCCATGTTGTTGGAATAGAGGATCAGCTCGTAGTTCTGCAGCCCGAACTCGGGCGGCTGCTTGGCCACGACGTAAAGCGTCGGTGGCCGCCGGATCTCGCCCTCCTGAACCCATGTGAAGTCGCCGTTGGGCGCCATGGTGAGCGCGCGGTCGATGCTGTAGCCCTCGACCGGGCGGCCGTCCTCGTCGGTCTCGGGCACCTCGGGGGCACCGTCTGCGGGCCAGGCGGTCTCGTAGTTCTCGGTGTCGAGCTCGCCGTCGCTGTCGCGGACCTCGAGCTTCAGCCGCCCGTAGGTCTGGCCGGTCTCGGCGGCGCCGGGGTTGCGCGAGGTGATGCCGAAGGCCGCGACCGAGCCCGAGCCGGTGCCGAAGACGTTGCCCTCGAGCACGTAGAGATCGCCGTCCTGCCGCACGCCATCGGCCTCGGGCTGCACGCGGAACGCCTGCTCCACCGGGAACATGGCCATCCACCAGCCCGACTGCGAGATCTGCTCGCGGTCACGGAAGGACGACACCAGGAGCCCCACGGTCGGCACCAGCCAGAGCAGCACCAGGAACAGGACGCAGAGGTTGGTGACGATCGAGAGCGAGCTTTTCTGTCCGGCGATATTATCCATGGCCGTGCCTCCTCACATCTCTTTCCGCGCCTGGCGGATGTTCCAGATCATCACCGGCAGCACGATGATCATGATCACGAAGGCCACGGCGGTCGCCCGCCCGTCGTCACGGAACATGTAGTCCATCATGTAGCTTGGCAGGATCTCGGTATCGAAGTTGCCGCCGGTCATCGCGTAGACGATGTCGAAGACCTTGAGCACGAGGATGGTGATCGTGGTCCAGACCACGAGGATCGTGCCCTTGATCTGCGGCACCTTGATGCGGAAGAACAGCTGGAACGGGTTGGCGCCATCGACGATGGCGGCCTCGATGGTCTCTTCGGGAATCCCGCGCAGCGCTGCCGAGAGGATCACCATGGCAAAGCCGGTCTGGATCCAGACCAGGATCACCATCAGGAAGAAGTTGTTCCAGAACGGGATCTGCAGCGGGTCGATGGCGGCAAGGCCCAGCGAGTCGCGGATGGCGTTGATGATGCCGATCTGCGGGTCGACCGTGTAGACGAACTTCCAGATCAGCGAGGCGCCCACGAAGCTGATCGCCATCGGCATGAAGATCAGCGATTTCGCGATGTTGCCCCACTTCAGCCGGTCGGTGAGCTGCGCCACCAAGAGCCCGAAGAAGACCGAGGCGGCGGGCACCACCAGCACCCAGAGGAAGTTGTTGAAAAGCGCCGTGCGGAAGCCCGATTCCGAAAACATCTGGGTGTAGTTGCCGAGGCCCACGAAGGTGTCGCCGGAGCGGTTGAAGAGTGAGCGCCAGAAGCTGCCCACCACCGGGTAGACGAGGTAGAGCCCGAGCGCGAACATCGCCGGCAGCATGAACAGCCATGGCCGCACCATCGTGGCGCGGCGGATGTTGCGCCCTCGGTCATCGGTGCGCGGCGGGAAGATCACCTTGTCGAGCACGATATTGGACAGGTAGAAATAGGCGATACATCCGGTCACGCCGATGAAGATCGTCAGAATTCCCTGAAAAATCGGTGACATATCGGATGTTCCTCCGCTGGTTATGCAACCCGCCTCTCCCCGGCGGGGCCCCGCGCGACCGTCGCCGCGCGGGAATGTCTCGGTGCCTCAGCGGATCGAGTCCCAGCGGCTCTGCACCGCCGCGGTCACGTCCTCGGCGCTGGCACCGGTGACGTAGTCGACCATGCTCGTCCAGAAGGCGCCGGCGCCGATCTCGGCGGGCATCAGGTCGGAGGCGTCGAAGCGGAAGGTGGTCGCGTTGGCGAGGATCTCGCCCATGGCGCGCTGCGCGTCGGTGGCATAGACCTCGGGGTTCACGCCCGCATGGGCGGTGAGAAAGCCGTCCTGTGCCATCCAGAGCTCATGCGCGATGGGCAGCTTCAGGTATTCGAGCATCGCGTCCGTCGCCTCGGAGGGCTTGGTGATCGAGAACAGCGTGCCCGCACCCAGCACCGGGGTGCCGAGGTCCTTTTCCTCGTAGGCCGGGAAGTAGAAGAAATCCGCATCGGCGCCGAGCTCTACATTCTCCGGGAAGAAGGCCGGGATGAAGCTTGCCTGACGGTGCATGTAGCATTCGGGAGGCACCGAGAAGAGCCCGTTCGGGCTGTCACGGAAGTCGGTCGTGGCCGCCGCCTGCGCGCCCCCCTGGACGAACTCGTCGTTGCGCACGAACCAGCCGAACTCCTCGACGGCCTCGACCACCGCGGGGTCGTTGAAGGGGATCTCGTTGCTCACCCACTGGTCGTAGACCGACGGCTCCTGCGTGCGCAGCATCAGGTCCTCGACCCAGTCGGTGGCCGGCCAGCCGGTCGCGGCGCCCGACCCCAGCCCGATGCACCACGGCGTGCCGCCGTCGTCGACGATCTGCTGGGTCAGCTCCTTCAGCTCTTCCATGGTCTCGGGGATCTCGTAGCCCATCTCGTCGAAGGCGATGGGCGAATACCAGACGAGGCTCTTGAGATCGACGCGGTAGAACAGGCCGTAGACGTGGCTCTCGCCGTCGGGGCCCTCGTAGGTCGACAGATCGACCCAGCTGTCACCGGCGGAGAAATTCTCGGACACCCAGTCGGCGGTGTCGTCGGGCAGCGCGGTCAGCAGCCCCTGCCTGGCCATGTCGGCTGCAAGCCCCGGTTGCGGGAAGACCGCGAGGTTGGGCGCGGTGCCCGCGCGGGCCGAAATCACGATGTCCTGCTCGAAGCTGTCGGAGCCCGAGTAATTGACGTTGGCACCGGTCGCTTCCTCGAAATAGCGGAAGACGACGTCGACCTTTGCCTTCTCGTTGCCGGTCCAGGGGCCGGTGATCTCGACGGTCTGGCCGGAGAGGTCGTATTCGTCGGCAAAGGCAGTATAGCCGTCCCACTGGAAGTCGCCCTCACCCACCTCGAAGGGCATGTCCTGGGCCTGTGCGGTACCGGCGGCCAGCGCAAGCAATGCAACGCTTCCAAGGAAACTGCGTTTGATCTTCATGGAAAAGGCTCCTCCCAATCCTCGCGGGAAACCCCGCATTGGTTTTCGCTTCTGGCGAGACTCGGCCAAAGCGCTTTGAAGATGCCCGAGCCTCCCGCGGATCATTGCGTCTGTCAATCGCAATTTGGCGGAATTTCCGACCACTTTAGCGCTGAAACGCGCCGGATCAAGGCGGTCAGAAAACATCTTTTCGCCGGACGGGTTTTGCGGTTAGGCTCGAAATCATCCGAAGCGCTTTGGGAGCGAGAGCCATGAACCTGAAGATGCTCGCCGCCCATCTCGGGCTGTCGCAGACCACCGTGAGCCGCGCCCTGAACGGCTACCCCGAGGTGAGCGAAGGCACGCGCCGGCGCGTCATTGAGGCGGCACAGCTGCTGAACTACGCGCCAAATGCCCGCGCCAAGGGGCTGGCGACGGGCCGCGCCATGGCCATCGGCCACGTCATCCCGATCTCGACCCAGCACGAGATGATGAACCCGGTGTTCGGCGATTTCATCGCCGGCGCCTCGGAGACGTATCTCAAGGCGGGCTACGACATGACCCTCACGGTCACCGGCGACGAGGACGAGGCGCAGAACTACCGGCGCCTGCAGTCGAAGGGCAATGTCGACGGCATCATCGTGCATGGGCCCAAGATGGCGGACGGGCGCATCGCCTTCCTGAACGGGCTGCGCATGCCCTTCGTCGTGCATGGCCGCGCCTCCAAGCTCGACGCGCCCTACAGCTGGATCGACATGAACAACACCGACGCGTTCCGGCGCGCGACCTCGTTCCTGCTCGATCTCGGGCACCGGCGCATCGCGCTGGTCAACGGGCTCGAGTTCATGGATTTCGCCTTCCGCCGCCGTCACGGCTACGAGCTGGCGCTGGCCGAGCGCGGCCTCGCCCCCGAGCCCGAGCTCATGCAGAGCGAGGAGATGACCGAGCCCTACGGCTACCGTGCCGCCGGGCGGATGCTGGCGCTGGCCGAGCCGCCGACCGCCATCCTGTGCTCATCGTTGATCTCGGCCATCGGGGTGCGGCGGGCGATCCACGAGGCGGGGCTCGCCATGGGCCGCGACGTGTCGGTCATCACCCACGACGATGACTTTAGCTACCTGTCGAACGGCCGCGACCTGCCGATCTTCACCGCCACCCGCTCATCGGTGCGCGAGGCCGGACGGCTGGCCGCCGAGATGCTGCTGCGCCGGATCGCCGATCCGGACCAGCCGCCGGAATCGCGCCTTCTCGAGGCGCAACTGATCATCGGCGGGTCCACCGGCCCCGCCCCGAGAAAACCTTAGGAAAGGCCCGCATGGAACTGACCCGTAAAGATTTTCCCGAGACGTTCACCTTCGGGACGGCGACCTCGAGCTACCAGATCGAAGGCCATTCCTTCGGCGGTGCCGGGCGCACACACTGGGACGATTACGCCGACACGCCGGGCAACGTTGTGCGCGCCGAGAACGGTGCCATCGCCTGCGACCACTACCACCGCTACGCCGAGGATCTCGACCTCGTGGCCGCCGCCGGCTTCGATGCCTACCGCTTCTCGATCTCCTGGGCGCGGGTGCTGCCCGAGGGCCGCGGCGCGGTGAATGCCGAGGGGCTCGACTTCTACGACCGCCTGACCGACGCCATGCTCGAGCGCGGGCTCAAGCCCTATGCCACGCTTTACCACTGGGAACTGCCCTCGGCGCTGGCCGATCTCGGCGGCTGGCGCAACCGCGAAATCGCATCGTGGTTCGCCGAGTTCACCGAGGTCGCGATGACCCGGCTCGGCGACCGCATGGCGACGGTCGCCCCGATCAACGAGCCGTGGTGCGTGGCGTGGCTCTCGCATTTCCTTGGCGGGCAGGCCCCGGGCCTGCGCGACATCCGCGCCGCCGCCCGCGCCATGCACCACGTGCTGCTGGCTCATGGCCGCTCGATCGAGGTGATGCGCGGGCTTGGCATGTCCGGGCTCGGCGGGGTCTTCAACCTCGAATGGGCCGAGCCAGCCGACGACAGCCCAGAGGCGCGGCTCGCGGCCGACCGCTACGACGGGCTCTACAATCTCTGGTTCATGGGCGGCGTGTTCCGCGGCGAATACCCCGCCATCGTGCTCGAAGGGCTCGAGCCGCACCTGCCCGCGGGCTGGCAGGACGACATGGGGCTGATCTCGCAGAAGCTCGACTGGTGCGGGATCAACTACTACACCCGCAAGCTGCTCGCCCCCGACCCGACGGCCCCGTGGCCGTCGCTGAAGGAGGTGCCGGGCATCCTGCCCAAGACCTACATGGACTGGGAGATCTACCCCGAGGGCCTGTTCCGCTTCCTCACCCGCACCGCGCAGGAATACACCGGCGACCTGCCGCTCTACGTGACCGAGAACGGCATGGCCTCGCACGACGATCCGGTCGGCGACACGGTTGAGGACGAGCACCGCATCGCCTTCATCGACGCCCACCTCGCGCAGGTGAAGCGCGCCATCGCCAACGGCGTGCCGGTCGAGGGCTATTTCGCCTGGTCGCTGCTCGACAATTATGAATGGAGCTTCGGCTACGACAAACGCTTCGGACTGGTGCACGTCGACTTCGACACGCTTGCACGGCTGCCGAAAGCCTCCTACCACGCTCTAGCGAGAGCGCTAACGGAGAACAGATGATGACGACCCAGATGACCGCGGTGCTGGCGGATATCGGTGGAACCAACACCCGCGTGGCACTGGGCTCCGGCCCCGAGATCGACGAGGCCAGCGTCCGGCGCTACCGCAACGCCGACTGGCCCGGCATCGGCGCGGTGCTGCGCGACTACCTGTCCGAGACCGGCGTCGGCGTGCAGGCCACCTGCGTCGCCATGGCGGGCCCGGTGCGCGACGGCGCGGGGCGGCTCACCAACCTCGACTGGGAGGTGAACCGCGACATCCTGCACGAGGCCACCGGCGCCGACACGCTCGCCGTGCTGAACGACCTGCAGGCGCAGGGCCATGCCGTTGGACACATCGACGCCGCCAACCTCACCGAGATCCTCCCCGGCCAGCCCGCCAGCCCGCAGTCCGCACGGCTGGTGATCGGCATCGGCACCGGCATGAACGCGGCGCCGGTCTACCGGCTGGGCGACCGCACGCTGGTGCCGCCGGCCGAGGCCGGCCACGCCACGCTCGCGCTGCGCACGGACGAGGAAATGCGGCTCTTCAGCTACATCTCGCAGAAGCACGACAGCGTCGGTGTCGAGCACTTCCTCTCGGGCCGCGGCTTCGAGCGGATCTACAACTGGCTCTGCGTCGAGGACGGCGAACCCGAGGCCGACATGCCCCCCGCCGAGATCATGAGCGCGCTCGAACGTGGCGAGCCCCGCGCCGCCCGCGCGGTGACGATGTTCTCTCGGCTGATGGGCCGGGTCTGCGGCGATCTCGCCCTGATCACCCTGCCCTTCGGCGGCATCTACCTCATCGGCGGGGTGGCCCGGCACTTCGGGCCCTACCTGCTCGACAACGGCTTCCGGGACGGCTTCCGTGAGAAGGGGCGCTTCAGCACCTTCATGGACCAGTTCCCGGTGCATCTTGTGACAGATGACTTCGCAGCGCTTACCGGATGTGCATGTCATCTTACGGAACAGTTGCAAAATCAGGCGTAGATGAATCGCGTCCTTGTCTTTTAAGCGACCGCCCTATTGATACTGGCTGTACTCGGAGCACCGGGTGCCAAGCCTTCCTATGAGCGAGCACCAGCCCATGATCCAGATGAAGACCCCTCCCCTTCGCGACGCGATCCTGCGCCACCTGACCTATTCCTTCGGCAAGGATCCCGAACACGCGATCCTCGAAGACTGGCGCATGGCGCTGAGTTACGCGGTGCGGGACCGGATCGTCGACGCGTGGTTCAAGGCCACCGAGCGCACCTACGACACCGGCGCCAAGCGGGTCTACTACCTGTCGATGGAGTTCCTGATTGGGCGCCTGCTTGAGGACGGCATCGTCAATCTCGAGCTGGTGGACGAGGCCAAGGCCGCGCTTGCGGAGTTCTCCAAGGATTACAACGAGGTTCTGACCGACGAGCCAGACGCCGCGCTCGGCAACGGCGGCCTCGGCCGTCTCGCCGCCTGTTTCCTCGAGAGCCTTTCGACCATCGGTTGCCCGGCGCATGGCTACGGCATCCGCTACGAGCACGGCCTGTTCCGGCAGAGTTTCGTCGACGGGCGCCAGATCGAGCAGCCCGAGCTCTGGCTCGGCCAGCGCCACGCCTGGGAATTCGAACGCCCCGAGGTGCGCTATCGCATCGGCTTCGGTGGCCATGTCGACACCCGCGGCGAGACCGTGCGCTGGTACCCTTCCGAAGAGGTCGAGGCCGAGGCCTTCGACACGCCCGTGGTGGGCTGGAAGGGCCGCTGGGCCAACACCCTGCGCCTGTGGTCTGGCCGTGCCATCCACCCGTTCGACCTCGACGCCTTCAACCACGGCGACTACGCCAAGGCCGCGGCGCCCGAGGCGCTGGCGCGCACCATCAGCCGCGTGCTCTACCCCGACGACACGACGGAACAGGGCAAGGAGCTGCGTCTGAAGCAGGAGTATTTCCTGACCGGTGCCGCCCTGCGCGACATCCTGCGCCGCTTCAACAACCAGTTCGGCGACCTGCGCCGTCTGCCCGAAAAGGTGGCGATCCAGCTCAACGATACCCACCCGGCCATCGCCGGCCCCGAGCTGATCCGCATCCTCCACGATGAGCGTGGCATTCCGTTCGACGAGTCGATGGAGATCGCCCGCAACACGCTCAGCTATACCAACCACACGCTGCTGCCCGAGGCGCTGGAAAGCTGGGGCGAGGCATTGTTCGGCCGGCTGCTGCCGCGTCACATCCAGATCATCGACCAGATCGATTTCACCCACGCGCAGAAGAACCCCACGCGCACCCAGTCGATGCGGTCCGATCACCAGGTCAAGATGGGCCAGCTGTCCTTCGTGATGGCGCATCACGTGAACGGCGTCTCGGCACTTCATACCGAGCTCATGAAGACCACCGTCTTCGAAGAGCTGCACCACCTGCACCCCGACCGCATCGTCAACGAGACCAACGGCGTCACCCCGCGCCGCTGGCTGCTGGCCTGCAACCCGCGTCTTGCCGGGCTCATCACCGAGGGCATCGGCGAGGGCTGGGTCGACGATCTCGAGCAGCTCGAGAAACTCGAGCCCTACATCGAGGATGCCGGCTGGCTCGAGCGCTACGCCAGGGTCAAGCGCGCCAACAAGGTCGAGCTGTCGAATTGGATGGGCCAGGCGCATGGCATCCACGTCGATCCCGATATGCTCTTCGACGTGCAGATCAAGCGCATGCACGAGTACAAGCGCCAGCACCTCAACATCCTCGAGGCGATCGCCCACTGGCAGGAGATCCGCGAAAATCCCGATGCCGGCTGGACGCCGCGCCTCAAGCTCTTCGCGGGCAAGGCTGCCCCGGGCTATTTCTTCGCCAAGGACATCATCCGGCTGATCAACGATGCGGCGGTGGTCATCAACAACGACCCGGTGACCAACAAGTACCTGAAGATCGCCTTCCTGCCGAACTACAACGTGTCGCTCGCCGAGCGGCTGGTCCCCGCCGCCGACCTCTCCGAGCAGATCTCGACCGCCGGCAAGGAGGCCTCGGGCACCGGCAACATGAAGTTCGCCCTGAACGGCGCGCCCACGGTCGGCACGCTCGACGGCGCCAACGTCGAGATCCGCGAGCACGTGGGGGCCGAGAACTTCTTCCTCTTCGGCATGACCGCCGAGGAGGTGATGGAGCGCCGCACCGTCGAGAGCCATGCGCAAAAGGCCATCGAGGCGGACCCGCGGCTGGCCAGTGCCCTGAACGCAATCCGCGACGGCCGGTTCTCGCCGTCCGAGCCCACGCGCTACCACAACGTGGTCGGCAATCTGGAGGGCGCGGACTACTTCCTCGTGTGCTCGGATTTCACCGATTACTGGCGTGCACAGCGCGAGGTCGACACCGCCTTCGCCGATCCGCAGGGCTGGGCGCGGATGGCCGCGTTCAACACCGCGCGGTCGGGCTGGTTCTCGTCGGATCGCACAATCCGGGGCTACATGGCGGACATCTGGAAGGCAAAAAGCCTGCTCGATCGCTGAGTCAGAAACAGTTAACGCGACTCATTGCGAACAGCTCAGATCGCACTACAGTCCGAGGCATGACCGATGCAAAGCACCCCCCCGCCTCGGAATTTCAGCGCCTGATCCAGGGGCAGCATGACGATCCATTCGGCCTTCTCGGGCCGCGTGGGTCGGGCAACGACCGCCATGTCACTGCCTTCGACCCCGGCGCCGAAAAGATGTTCGCCTGCACCACCGACGCCCGGCACCGGCTCGACCCGGTGCCAGACGCCCCGGGCGTGTTCCACGGCCCCGTGCCCGGCGACGGCCATTACTGGCTGCGCGGTGAGGCCAAGGGCGAGCACTGGGAGTTCGAGGACGTCTACCGCTTCGGCACCGTGCTGGGCGAGATCGACGAGTATCTCCTTGGCGAGGGCAGCCACCTGCGCCTCTGGGAGGTGCTCGGCGCCCATGTGATGCAGCACGAGGGCATGTGGGGCACGCATTTCGCGGTCTGGGCCCCCAACGCCCGCCGCGTCTCGGTGGTCGGCGACTTCAACTGGTGGAACGGACTGCGTCATGCCATGCGCCGCCGCGGCGCCACCGGCGTGTGGGAGATCTTCATCCCCTACGTCGCCGACGGTGCCTTCTACCGCTACGAGATCGTCGGCCCCGACGGCACCGTCCAGCCGCGCAAGGCCGATCCTGTGGGCTTCGGCTCCGAGCATCCGCCCGCCAACGCCTCCATCGTGCGCGACATCTCGGGCTATGGCTGGTCCGACGAGGAGTGGATCACCACCCGCTCCGAGGCGCAGCGACGCGATGCGCCGATCTCGATCTACGAGGTCCACCTGCCGTCCTGGCGCCGCAAGGACTGGGGACGGCCGATCTCCTACGTCGAGGCCGCGCGCGAGCTGGTGAGCTACGTCAAGGAGATGGGCTTCACCCATATCGAGCTGATGCCGATCAGCGAGTACCCGTTCGACGGCTCGTGGGGCTATCAGCCCATCGGCATGTTCGCCCCCACCATCCGCTGCGGCCTGCCGCACGAGTTCCGCGACCTTGTGAACGCCGCCCACCTCGAAGGGCTGGGCGTGATCCTCGACTGGGTGCCGGGTCACTTCCCCAGCGATCCGCACGGGCTGGGCCGCTTCGACGGCACCGCGCTCTACGAGCACGCCGACCCGCGCGAGGGCTTCCACAAGGACTGGAACACGCTGATCTACAACTACGGACGGGCCGAGGTATCGAACTTCCTCACCGCAAACGCGCTCTTCTGGCTCGACGAGTTCCACGCCGACGGGCTGCGGGTCGATGCGGTGGCCTCGATGCTCTACCGCGACTACTCGCGCAACGCCGGGGAGTGGGTGCCCAACAAGGACGGCGGCCGCGAGAACTACGAGGCCATCGCCGTGCTGCAACGGATGAACACCGCCACCTACGGCGAGCATCCGGGCATCATGACCGTGGCCGAGGAAAGCACCGCCTATCCCGGCGTGTCCCAGCCCGTCGATCAGGGCGGGCTCGGCTTCGGCTTCAAGTGGAACATGGGGTGGATGAACGACACCCTCGAGTACATCAAGAAGGACCCGGTCTACCGGTCCTATCACCACCACCAGATGACCTTCGGGCTGGTCTATGCCTTCTCCGAGAACTTCATCCTGCCGATCAGCCACGACGAGGTGGTGCACGGCAAGGGCTCGATGATCGGCAAGATGCCGGGCAACGACTGGGAGAAATTCGCCAACCTGCGGGCCTATTACGGCTTCATGTGGGGGCACCCGGGCAAGAAGCTGCTGTTCATGGGGCAGGAGCTGGCGCAGCGGTCCGAGTGGAACCACGACGCGCAGGTCGACTGGGACTGCCTCGGCGATGCGCGTCACGAGGGCATCCAGCGGCTGGTACGAGACCTCAACCACCTCTACCGCGACACGCCCGCGATGCACGTCAAGGACTGCTTCGAGGACGGGTTCCAGTGGATCGTCGGCGGCGACCAGCAGAATTCGGTCTTCGCCTGGGTCCGCCGCGGCGGGCCGGACGATCCCGAGGTCGTGGTGATCTGCAACTTCACGCCGCAGGAGCACCCGGACTACCGCATGGGGATGCCGTCTGCCGGGCGCTGGCGCGAGGTTATCAACAGCGACGCCGAGATCTACGGCGGCGAAAATCGTGGCAATTACGGGTCCGTCGAGGCGCACGAGGGCGAGATGCATGGCCAGCCGGCCCATGCCGACGTCACCGTGCCGCCGCTGTCGACGGTCTGGCTGATGCGCGACACTGACTAGAAAGACGGGGCTATTTCAAACGGTTGTCACGATTCGGGGCGAGACAACCTCTGAGAATGAGGAGGACAGAAGGTGCCTTGGAGAAATCAGAGACTCGCCGGACGGAGCATGGCTTTCGTTCTGGCGGGCGGTCGCGGCTCGCGCCTGCACGAGTTGACCAACAGCCGGGTGAAGCCCGCGGTCTATTTCGGCGGCAAGACCCGGATCATCGACTTTGCGCTGTCGAATGCCATGAATTCGGGCATCCGCAAGATCGCGCTGGCGACGCAATACAAGGCGCACAGCCTGATCCGCCACTGCCAGCGCGGCTGGAACTTCTTCCGCGACGAGCGCAACGAGTTCCTTGACATCCTGCCCGCCTCGCAGCGCTACAACGAACAGACCTGGTACCGCGGCACGGTCGACGCGGTGGCGCAGAACATCGACATCATCGACAGCTACGACATCGACTACATCGTCATCCTCGCGGGCGACCACATCTACAAGATGGACTACGAGATGATGATCCGGCAGCACGTGGAGTCGCGCGCCGACGTGACCGTGGGCTGCCTGACCGTAGACCGCGGCGAGGCCAGCGCCTTTGGCTGCATCGCGGTGGACGAGAAGGACCGCATCAATTCGTTCATGGAAAAGCCCAAGGACCCGCCGGGGCTGCCCGACAACCCCGAGAAGACGCTGGTGTCCATGGGCATCTACGTCTTCAGCTGGGCCTTCCTGCGCGAGCGGCTGCTGGAGGATCTCGAGGACGAGAACTCGAGCCACGACTTCGGCAACGACATGATCCCCGAGATCGTGGCGCAGGGCACCGCGCAGGCGCACCGTTTCCAGAACAGCTGCGTGCGCACCCGCCCCGACGCCCCCGCCTACTGGCGCGACGTGGGCACGGTGGACGCCTTCTGGAAGGCCAACATCGACCTCACCGACTTCAACCCCGAGCTTGACCTCTGGGACCGCAACTGGCCGATCTGGACCTATTCCGAGCTGGTGCCCCCCGCCAAGTTCATCCACGACGAGGAAGACCGGCGCGGCTCGGCCGTCAGCTCGATGATCTCGGGCGGCTGCATCGTCTCGGGCACCGAGATCCGCGAGTCGCTGCTCTTCACCATGTGCCACACCAATTCCTATGCCTCGCTCCACCGCGTGGTGGCGCTGCCCTATGTTCAGGTGGCACGGCATGCCCGTCTTAAGAATGTCGTCATCAATCGCGGCGTTCATATCCCCGAGGGGCTCGTCGTCGGCGAGGACCCGGAAGAGGATGCAAAGTGGTTCCGCGTCAGCCCCGGCGGCGTGACGCTCATTACCCAGCGGATGCTGGACCGGAGGGAAGCCGAACGATGACAAGGGTGCTGTCCGTCGCCTCGGAATGCGTGCCGCTCGTGAAGACCGGAGGGCTCGCGGACGTGGCGGGGGCCCTGCCGGCGGCGCTTGCCCCGCATGGGGTCGAGATGCGTACGCTGATCCCGGGCTACCGCTCCGTCATGCAGGAGGTCGGCCGCGACACCAAGGTGGCCGAGTGGGACGACCTCTTCGGCGGCTTCGCCCGGGTCTACCGCGGCAAGCTGGGCGACAACGTGCTTTACGTGCTGGACGCGCCGCATCTCTACGATCGCGACGGCCGACCCTATTCCGACGCGCACGGCCGCGACTGGCCGGACAACGCCGAGCGCTTCGCCGCGCTGTCGAGCGCCGCGGCGATGATCGCCGCCGACGGCATCGAGGGCTGGATGCCGCAGGTCATGCACTGCCACGACTGGCAGGCGGGCTTCGCACCGCTCTACCTGCGCGAGCTCGGTGCCTCGGACCGGGTGGCGAGCCTGATGACCATCCACAACATCGCCTTCCAGGGCATCGCCCGGGCCTCGATGATCTCGACGCTGGGCCTGCCGCGCTCGGGCTTCAACGAGAGAGGCTACGAGTACTGGAACAACATCAGCGCGCTGAAGGCGGGGCTGGTCTACGCCGACAAGCTGTCGACGGTGTCGCCCACCTACGCGTCCGAGCTGATGACCGAGTCCTTCGGCATGGGGCTCGACGGCGTGCTGCGCGAGCGGCAGGCGGATCTTGTCGGTGTGCTGAACGGCATCGACGAAGGCATCTGGACCCCGCCCTACAAGTCGCCCGACGGCAAGGCCAAGTACCGCGCCGCCCTGCGCGAAGAGATGGGCCTGCCCGACTGGCCCGGCCCGCTCTGCGTGCTGATCTCGCGCCTGACCGAGCAGAAGGGCCTCGACATCCTGCTGCAGGCCCTGCCCGCGCTGCTCGACCGCGGTGGTCAGCTGGCGCTGCTGGGGGCCGGGGACCGCGACCTCGAGGAGGCGTTCCTCGGCTATGCGGGCGCCCATCCCGGCGTCGCCACCCGCATCGGCTACGACGAGGCGCTGGCCCGGCGGCTGGTGGCAGGCGGCGACGCCATCCTCGTGCCCTCGCGATTCGAGCCCTGCGGCCTTACCCAGCTCTACGGGCTGCGCTACGGCACGCTGCCGCTGGTGGCTCTGACCGGCGGTCTCGCCGACACGGTCATCAACGCATCGCCCGCCGGATTGGCAGCGGGGGCCGCAACCGGGGTGCAGTTCCACCCGGTGACCGCGCAAGCCCTTGCACAGGCCCTGATGAAGCTGGTCAAACTCTACGATGACCGCCCAACCTGGACCCGCATGATGAAGAACGCCATGGCCTCCCCGGTGAGCTGGGAACATTCCGCCGCGACCTACGCTGCGCTCTACTCCGAGATGGTCAAGACCGCATGAGCGGCCCCGAAATGCTTGCCGGACGGCCGTCCCCGCTGGGGGCGACCTTCGACGGCGATGGCGTCAACTTCGCGGTGTTCTCGGCCCATGCCGAGGCGGTGACCCTGTGTCTTTTCGACGAGCGCGGGACCGAGACCGCCCGCCTGCCCCTGCCCGACCGCGACGGCGACATCTGGTACGGGCGGGTGCCGGGCCTTACCCCCGGCCAGCACTACGGGCTGCGCGCCGAGGGGCCCTTTGCCCCGCGCGACGGCCACCGATTCAACCCCGCCAAGCTGCTGGTCGACCCCTACGCCCGGCGGCTCTCGGGGCACCCGCTCTGGCACGACTCGCTCTATGGCGGCGCCGAGGCACCCGATCCCCGCGACAGCGCCCGCTTCATGCCGAAATGCGTGGTCGAGGACACCAGCTACGACTGGGGCCACCACGAGGCACCCGAGACGCCGCTCGAGCAGAGCATCCTCTACGAGGCCCACGTGAAGGGGCTGACCCGGCGCTTTCCGGGGCTCGACCATCCGGGCCAGTTCCTCGGGATCGCGTCGGACCCGGTGCTCGAACACCTGATCAAGCTCGGCGTCACCGCCATCGAGCTTCTGCCGGTGCAGGCCTTCCTCAACGACCGCTTCCTCGTGAAGAAGGGGCTGGTGAACTACTGGGGTTACCAGACGCTGGGCTTCTTCGCCCCCGAGCCGCGCTACCTCTCGCACGGGCGGCTCTGGGAATTCCAGTACATGGTCGCGCGGCTGCATTCGGTGGGCATCGAGGTCATCCTCGACGTGGTCTACAACCACAGCTGCGAGGGCGACGAGAACGGCCCGACGCTGGCCTTCCGCGGGCTCGACAACCGGTCGTACTACCGGCTGCACGACGACAAGCGCTTCTACATCAACGACACCGGCACCGGGAACACGCTCAACGTCGACCACCCGATGGTGCTGCGCATGGTGCTCGACAGCCTGCGCTACTGGGCGACGACCATGGGCGTGGACGGGTTCCGCTTCGATCTCTGCTCGACGCTGGGTCGCACGACGAATGGCTTCGAGCCCGACGCCGCCTTCTTCAAGGCGATCCGGCAGGACCCGGTGCTGGCGCAGAAGAAGCTCATCGCCGAGCCATGGGACATCGGACCCGGCGGCTACCAGCTGGGCGGCTACCCGCCGCCCTTCGCCGAGTGGAACGACCAGTACCGCGACGGCGTGCGCCGGTTCTGGCGCGGCGACGTGGGCCACGTGCCGGTGCTTGCCGACCGCATCACCGGCTCGGCCGGGATCTTCGACCATGGCGGCCGCAACGCCACCTCCTCGGTCAACCTGATCACTGCCCATGACGGCTTCACGCTGATGGACACGGTGAGCTACCGAATGAAGCACAACGAGGCCAACGGCGAGGACAACCGCGACGGCCATGGCGAGAACTACTCGGACAATTTCGGCGTCGAGGGCCCCAGCAACGAGCCGGTGATCCTTGACGCCCGCGCGCAGCGCCGCCGCAACATGCTGGCGACGCTGCTGCTCAGCCAGGGCACGCCGATGATCCTTGCCGGCGACGAGCTGGGCCACAGCCAGAAGGGCAACAACAACGCCTATGCGCAGGACAACGACACCAGCTGGATCGACTGGGACGCCGCCGATGCCGAGTTCCTCGAGTTCACGCGCTGGATCATCAGCTTCCGAAAGGCCCACCCGATCCTGCGCCAGAAGCGCTTCCTGCACTCGCGCCCGCGCAAGGTGGACGGGGTGCCGGACCTGTTCTGGTGGCGCCCGGACGGGCAGGAGATGACCCGCGCCGACTGGACCAACGGTCACCTGCACGTGCTCTGCGCCGAGTTCCGCATGGCCAGTGGGACGCCGAAGTTCGCCCAGCGAGAAGAGGCGATCTACCTCGCCTTCAACGCCGGCGACGACGTCGAGCTGACCCTGCCCGGCCTGCCCGAGGGCTTCCGCTGGGTGCGCCACGTGGACACCTCGCAAACCATGCTCACCGCCGAGCCGGTGACGTCCCCCATCACGCTCGCCGCGAATTCCGTGCTTGCCCTGGTCGAGGAGCCGGCATGACCGATCAGACCCTGAACGACCGCGCCCTGCGCGCGGGCATCATTCCCGAATTCCGCGATCTCTTCGGCGTCACCCAGACCGCCACCGACGAGACCAAGCTCGCACTTCTGCAGGCCATGGGGCTCGACGGCGACGACATCGCGCCGACGCCGCTGCTGCCGCTCTGGCACGTCTGCGAGCCCGGCGTGCCGGTGGCGCTCGACTGCCCCGGTGACTGGCGCCTGCGGCTCGAGGACGGGACAGAGACCGAGGGACGCGGCCCCCTGCCCGCGCTGCCGCTGGGCCGGCACCTGCTGGAAAGCGCCGGCGCCCGCTGTTGGCTGCTGTCGGCGCCCGCGCGCCTGCCGCTGCCGCGCAAGATGTGGGGGCTGATGGCGCCGCTCGCCTGCCTGCGCAGCCCCGACGAGGGTGGCATCGGCAGCTACGACGACCTCGCGCAGCTCGCCGAGGGCGTGGGCGCGCTCGGCGGGGCCTTCCTCGGCATCAACCCGATCCACGCGGGCTTCCCCGTCGATCCCGGCGGCTTCAGCCCCTACACGCCCTCGCACCGCCGCCGCTTCGCCCCGCTCTACCTGCCGACCGCCACCCGCGCGCCCGAGCCCGGGCCGCTGGTGGTCCTGCCCGATGAGCTGCCGGCGCGGATGCAGGCGCTCGAGGACGAGTTCCGCGCGGCCCCTCCCGGCGCCGCCTTCGACGCCTATCTCGAACACGAGGGCGAGGCGCTGCGGATCTTCGCCCTGCATCAGGCGCTGTCGGAGAAGCTTGGCGCCTACTGGGACAGCTGGCCCGCCGCCTACCACGACCCCAAGGGCGAAACCGTCAGGCAGGCCGCCCACGAGCTCGCCGGACGCAGCCGCTTCCACGCCTGGCTGCAGTACAAGGCCGAGGGCGCGCTCAGCGAGACGCAGCACCGCGCCAAAGCGAGCGGCATGGACCTCGGGCTCTATCTCGACCTCGCCGTCGGCACCCATCCGCACGGAGCCGAGACCTGGGAGGACCGGCAGAGCTTTGCCTTCGGTGCCAGCCTCGGCGCCCCGCCCGACGCCTTCGCGCCACAGGGCCAGAACTGGCACCTCGCCCCGTTCAACCCGGCGCACCTGATCGACACCGGCTTCGAGGCGCTGGCCCTGACGCTCCGCCAGCAGCTCCGCTTCTCGGGGGCGCTTCGCATCGACCACATCCTCGGCTTCGAGCGCGCCTACTGGGTGCCCGACGGGGTGCCCGACGGCGACCTGCCCGGCGCCTACGTGACCATGCCGCGCGACGCCATGCTGGCCATCGCCCGGATGGAGGCCGCCCGCGCCGGCGCGGTGATCGTGGGCGAGGATCTCGGCGTCATCCCCGACGGGCTGCAGCACGCGCTCGAGGACAGCGGCATCCTCGGCTGCCGACTCATGTGCTTCGAGCACGCGGGCGACCCGCCGTGGTACCGCGCACCGCAGGACTACACCGAAGGCGCCATCGCCAGCTTCAGCTCGCACGACCTGCCGACCTGGCGCGGCTGGCGCTCGGGGCGTGAGATCACCCTGCGCCGCGACATGGGCATCACCCCGCCCGAGCATGTCGAAGGCATGATGTCCTGGCGCGGCCGCGAGGTCGAAGGCTTCGACGGCGCCACCGGACCCTACCGCGACGGCTATGCGCCCGAGACGCCCGAGGCCATGGCCTCGCTGCTCGCGCAGACCGCATCGCGCATTGTGGCGTTACAGATCGAGGATATGCTGGGGCTCGACAACCAGCCGAACATGCCGGGAACGGTGTGGCAATACCCCAACTGGCGTCAGCGCCTTCCCACCGGCGTGGCAGAGATTTCCGCCTCGCCCGTGCTTGCAAACTGCGCCCGGATCATGAAACGTGCCGGGCGATAGGAGACGGAATTCATGACCACCATTCGCACCATCCCCACCGAACCGATCGACGGGCAGAAACCCGGCACGTCGGGACTTCGCAAGAAGACCACGGTCTTCCAGACCCACCACTATCTCGAGAATTTCATTCAGAGCATCTGGAACGGGATCGGCGGCGTCGAGGGCAAGACGCTGGTGCTGGGCGGCGACGGGCGCCACTTCAACAGCCAGGCGGCGCAGGTGGTCATGCGCATGGCAGCGGCGAGCGGCGCGAAGAAGATCATCGTCGGCAAGCGCGCGCTGTTGTCGACGCCGGCCGCCTCCAACCTGATCCGCAAGCGCGGTGCCGACGGCGGCATCATCCTTTCGGCCAGCCACAATCCCGGCGGCCCCAACGGCGACTTCGGCGTGAAATACAACACCGGCAACGGCGGCCCCGCCGCCGAGGGCGTGACGGGCAAGATCTTCGATGCGACCAAGGAAATCGCCGAGTTCAAGGTCACCGAAAGCCATGACGTGGGCCTGCGCATGCTCGACACGGTGACGCTGGGCGACATGGAAATCGAGATCGTCGACCCGGTGGACGACTACGCCGACCTGATGGCGCAGCTCTTCGATTTCGACGCGATCCGGGCACTGTTCCGCTCGGGCTTCCGCATGCGCTTCGACGCCATGCACGCGGTCACCGGCCCCTATGCCACCCGCATCCTGCAGGAGATCCTCGGCGCGCCGCCGGGCACCGTGATCAACTCGATCCCGCTGCCCGATTTCGGCGAAGGACACCCTGACCCGAACCCGACCTGGGCCAAGACCCTCTGGGACGAAATGATGCGCGCCGACGGCCCCGACTTCGGCGCGGCCTCCGACGGTGACGGCGACCGCAACATGGTGGTGGGCCGCCAGTGCTATGTCTCGCCCTCGGACAGCCTCGCAGTGCTCGCCGCCAACGCGACGCTGGTGCCGGGCTACAGGGACGGGCTCAAGGGCGTCGCGCGCTCGATGCCGACCAGCCAGGCGGTGGACCGCGTGGCCGAGAAGCTGGGCATCGACTGCTACGAGACCCCAACCGGCTGGAAGTTCTTCGGCAACCTGCTGGACGCCGGCCGCGCCACGCTCTGCGGCGAGGAAAGCTTCGGCACCGGCTCGGACCACGTGCGCGAGAAGGACGGCCTCTGGGCGGTGCTGTTCTGGCTCAACATCCTCGCCGTCAAGAAAGGCTCCGTCGCCGAGCTGATGGAGGCGCACTGGGCCGAGTACGGCCGCAACTACTACTCACGCCACGACTACGAGGCGGTGGACAGCGACGCGGCCAACGCGCTGATGGAGCACGTGCGCGGCCAGCTCGCCGCGCTGCCGGGCCAGAGCTTCGGCCCCCTCACCGTCACCAGCGCCGACGAGTTCGCCTATGACGACCCGGTCGACGGCTCGCGCTCCGAGGGCCAGGGCCTGCGCGTGGCCTTCGAGGGCGGCGGCCGCCTCGTGCTGCGGCTCTCGGGCACCGGCACCGAGGGCGCGACGCTGCGCGTCTACCTCGAGAAGGTCGAGACCGATCCCGCCGCCTTCGGCCTCGATCCGCAGGAGGCGCTGGCCGACGTCATCGCCGCGGCCGAAAACATCGCCGAAATCAGGTCCCGCACCGGACGCGACGCGCCCGACGTCATCACCTGATCCAGGGTGGACACGCTCCGCGCGATCCTGCTGATGGTGCTTTCCATGGCGTTGCTGGCTGCCAGCGACGCCTTCCTCAAGCTTGCCTCCCAGAACGCCCCGGTGGGCCAGGTCATGCTGATGCTGAGCATCGGCGCGACGCTGCTTTTCGTGGCGCTGGCGCGGTTGCGGCGGGTGTCGCTCAACGTCGCGGATGCCTTCCACCGCAAGGTCATGCTGCGCAACATCTGCGAGATGGCGGGCGCGCTCGGCATGATCGTGGGGCTGTCGAAGATCCCGCTCTCGCTGATGGCGGCGATCATGCAGACCGCACCACTGGTGGTGACCCTCGGCGCCGCGCTCTTCCTCGGAGAGCCGGTGGGCTGGCGCCGCTGGCTTGCCATCGCGGTGGGGCTGGTGGGCATGCTCATGGTCATCCGCCCGGGCGGCAGCGGCTTCACCGGGTGGGAGATATTCCCGGTAGCCGGCGTCACCGGCCTCGCCGCGCGTGACCTCGTGACCCGGGTGGTGCCGCAGCGCATCCCCTCGATCGCAATCTCGGCCTACGGCTTCGCGGCCGTCTTCCCGGTGGGTCTCGCGGTGCTGCTGGTGACCGGCACGCCGCTGGTCGCCGAACCGCCGGTGTTCCTGCACATGGCGGGCGCGGTGGTGGTCACGGCGGCAGGCTACCTCGCGGTCACCACGGCGATGCGAATGGCGCCGGTCTCCGCCGTCGCCCCGTTCCGCTACACGAGGCTGGTGTTCACCGCGGGGCTCGGCATGGCGGTCTTCGGCGAACGCCCCGACGGCTGGACCTGGGCGGGCGCCGCGCTGATCCTCGGCGCCGGGCTCTACAGCTTCCTCCGCGAGCGCCGCCTCGCCCGGCAACAGCTCTCGGTGCTCAGACCCTGACACCTCCCCCAAAGGGAGGTCACACAGCCCGCCGGCAAACAGACCCTTCATCAGACCATAGCGACCGCCGCCCCAAAGGACCGCCCCGCCCTTCATCTTGCCAGGTAAACTCCGGGGGAGTCGCGCAAGGCGCGACGGGGGCAGCGCCCCCTCGTCCCGCCACATCCGCACGGCCTGCACACTCCCGGCACCACGCCGACACGCGCAATCCGGACCCGAGTTGTCAGCGTCCCCTGCAACGGGCAACCGGGCGACCACGCCCAAGGGCCCTCCAAGACAACACCCCGTCAGTGTCGTCCGCCCACCACCTCGACCCCGGGCGGCATCTGGCGGTGGCTGCCGTCCACCGAGACCGTCTCGCGGGTGCGCGGCAGGGCTTCGGGCATCTCCTTCTGGATCCAGGTGATCAGCTCCTCGCGGATCTCGCAGCGCAGGTCGTAGGTGCGCGGCGCGTTGCGGGCCGAGGCCAGCACCCGCACCTCCATCACCCGCTCGCGGAAGTCATTGACCTGGACGTGACAGACGTTGCCGTCCCAGAGATCGGAGTTCCGGCAGACCTCGTTGGTCTTCTCCCGCAGCCGCTTGATGTCGGCGCAGTGGTCGAGGTAGAGCAGCACGCCCCCGATCAGCGACGAGCTGTCGCGGGTCCAGTTCTGGAACGGCTGCTCGATGAAATAGCTGAGCGGCACCACGAGGCGACGCCAGTCCCAGATCTTGATCACCACGTAGGTGCCGGTGATCTCCTCGACCCAGCCCCATTCGCCCTCGACGATCACCGCGTCGTCGATGCGGATCGGCTGGGTGACGGCAAGCTGGATCCCAGCGATCAGGTTTTTCAGCACCGGCTGGAAGGCGAAGCCGACGACGATGCCCGCGGCACCGCCCGCCGCCAGCAGCGACACGCCCCACTGCCGCACCCCCTCGAAAGTCATCAGGATCGCCGCCGTCACCACAATGACAATCACCCAGCCCGCCAGCCGCACCATGATGCGGCTCTGGGTGACGTGCTTGCGGGCCAGGAAATTGTCCTCGGAACCGAGCGTGAACTTGCGCAGGTGCACCGTCGTCCAGATGTGCAGCGCCGTGTGCAGCGTCCAGGCCACCAGCACCATGAAGGCGATGAGCAGCGCGTGCTGGCCGAAATCGGTCTGCTCGGGGCTGAGCGGCGCCACCGCGACGCCCACGGTCAGCGTCGCCACGACGAGCCCAAGCCGCAGCGGGCGGCGGGTGCGGGCGACGAGGCTGCGCCAGAACAGGTCCTTCTTCGCAACAGCCCGGTTCAGCACCGCAAAGACCAGCCGGAAGATCACCAGCCCCAGCAGGAAGAACGCCACCACCACCGCCATCGGCATCACCCAGTCCGGCAGGACCGGCAGCACCTCCTCGATGTCCGTGGTGATCTCGGCCACCTGCTGCTCGATCTGGTTCAGCTCTTCTTCCATGCAAAAGCTCCTGGCCCCGGGCGCGCCTCCTCCAACTGGCCCCGGTGTCTGACTGCGTTGTTGATTGTCCTTTCGCGGCAACATAGCTGCAGCGCGGCACAAGGCAAAACCGCGGGCCGCCCCTCCTGCCCCGATGGCGCGTTTCCGCTGCGCGATGTTAGCGCTACATCGTGCGAATGCGGCGTGTTAGCGCGAGCGCGCGTTTACAATCGTCCCTCGCCTGCTATAGCTCCAACGAACCCACTCTGGAGGCGAGGAACGGACCCCATGAGCACCATCATCGACATTCACGCCCGCGAGATCCTCGACAGCCGCGGCAACCCCACGGTCGAAGTCGACGTCACCCTTGAGGACGGCTCGATGGGCCGCGCCGCCGTGCCCTCGGGCGCCTCGACCGGCGTGCACGAGGCGCACGAGCGCCGCGACGGCGACAAGGACCGCTACATGGGCAAGGGCGTGCTCGAGGCCGTGGCCGCGGTCAACGGCGAGATCGCCGAAGCGCTGGTCGGCTTCGACGCCACCGAGCAGGAAGCCATCGACGGCGCCATGATCGAGCTCGACGGCACCGACAACAAGGGCCGCCTCGGCGCCAACGCCATCCTCGGCGTGTCGCTCGCGACCGCGAAGGCCGCTGCCGAGTACTGCGGCCAGCCGCTTTACCGCTACGTCGGCGGCACCGCGGCCCGCGTCCTGCCGGTGCCGATGATGAACATCATCAACGGCGGCGAGCACGCGGACAACCCGATCGACATCCAGGAATTCATGATCATGCCGGTCGCCGCGGAGAACATCCGCGAAGCGGTGCGCATGGGCTCCGAGGTGTTCCACACCCTCAAGAAAGAGCTCTCGGCCGCGGGCATGTCCACCGGTCTCGGCGACGAGGGCGGCTTCGCCCCCGAGCTCGCGTCGACCCGTGACGCGCTCGACTTCATCCTGAAGTCCATCGAGAAGGCCGGCTACACCCCGGGCGACGACATCATGCTCGCGCTCGACGCCGCCTCGACCGAGTACTTCAAGGACGGCAAGTACGAGATGAAGGGCGAAGGCCTCTCTCTCACCTCCGCCGAGAACGTCGCCTATCTCGAGAAGCTCTGCGCCGACTACCCGATCCTGTCGATCGAGGACGGCTGCGCCGAGGATGACTGGGAAGGCTGGAAGATCCTGACCGACACGCTCGGCGACAAGGTACAGCTGGTGGGCGACGACCTCTTCGTCACCAATCCCGCGCGCCTCTCCATGGGCATCGAGCAGGGCGTCGCCAACTCGATGCTGGTGAAGGTCAACCAGATCGGCTCGCTGTCGGAAACGCTGAAGGCCGTCGATATGGCCCACCGCGCGCGCTACACCAACGTGATGTCGCACCGCTCGGGCGAAACCGAGGACGCCACCATCGCCGACCTCGCTGTCGCCACCAACTGCGGCCAGATCAAGACAGGCTCGCTGGCGCGTTCCGACCGGCTTGCCAAGTACAACCAGCTGATCCGCATCGAGGAGATGCTGGGCGACGTGGCGGTCTTCGCCGGCAAGTCGATCCTGCGCTGAGTGCTGCGCGGGCTCCCCGCAAGGTGAGCCCGCGTTCGCTCGGGCCGAAAAGGCTCAGGCCGAAGTGCTCAGACCGAAAACACTCGGGCCGCAGACACTCAGGCCGAAAACACGAAGGGCGGTGACCGGATGGCACCGCCCTTTTTCATGTCTTGACACGTTGCGGCCGGCAGCGCGTGCAGTCTGGCGCGCCTGGCAGCACGGGCATTCTGGAGACCGCCCCCGGCGGCACACGGCAGTCACGATCACGCGCCACGCGATGCGTGGCAATCACGACGCCCCTACCGACGAGGCACCGCGGTCAGGCAGTCAGGAGACGGACCCAGACGACACGCGGCGGTCAGGCGGTCAGGAGGCCGCCTTCTCCTCGATGGCCTCGGCCAGCGCCTCGGCGCGGGCCGCCATCTCCGCCAGCGTGTCGCTGACGCTGTTGGGGATCACCGGCACCTCGACCTTCTCGGGCGCGGGCGCGGGCTGTTCGCGCAGCTCGCGCAGTTCCTCGGCCATCTCGCCCAACCGGTCCTCGGCCGCGCGCAGCTTGTCCTCGAGCCCGGCGGTCTTGTCCGCCAGCATCAGACCGGACATCAGCAGCAGCCGCGATTCCGGCATCCGGCCGATCTGTTCCACCAGCACCTGCGCCTCGATGTCGAGCATGCGCGCCGCGGTCAGCAGGTACTGTTCCTCGCCCTGTTGGCAGGCCACGTCGAAAGTGCGGTTCCCGATGATGATCTGGACTTCGATCTGGCTCATTGCACCGTCTCCTCATCGCCATGCGATACGTCGTCACCCGCCGCCTCGGACAGCAGCGGTGCCATTGCCCCGAGCACCGCGCGGATCTCGGCCTCTTCCGCCGCGCGCGCCGCACGCAGCGCCTCGAGCTCGGCCAGCATCGCCTTGTTGACCAGATGCGGCTCGCCCACGTTGTCCTGCAGCGCGCCGCGCATCTCCTCGCAGGTCTTGCGCAGCATGTCGTTGGCGGTCTTCAGGCGCTGCATCTCGGCGTCGAGCGCCGCCATGCTCTCGCGTTGTGCCTCGACCCGCTCCATCAGCGCGGCGTCGGACACCAGCGGCGCCGCGGGTGCAGCCTGCGCCTCTTCGAGACGGGAGCGCAGCGTCTTCACCCGCTCCTCGAGCTGGGAATTGGCCATTTTCTCTTCGTCGAGCGCGTCGCGCAGCCGGGCGATCTCTGCCGCGGCCTCGGCGGCGGCTTCCTCGGCGGCCTCGGCCCAGCCCGCATCAACGGCGGTCGCAGGCCCGGGCGTCGCCTCGGGGTGAGGCTCGGGCATCGGTGCGGATGGCGGTGCGGATGGCGGCGCGGCAGACAGCGCCTCGACCCCCTTGGCGATCCGGTCGAGCGCGCGCGACATCCGCGACTGCAATTCTTCGATCTGGCTCATCTTGCCCTCGCTATCTCAGCCGTGGGGGCCTGTCTCGCCCATCGCACGAATCGGCACCGCCCCTTCGGTCAAGAGTTTACCAAGCGCAACGGTAAATTGCGCCCCCATAAGTAACAAGGCGTTACGGGCCGGAGTTCATCCGCCCATCGAAGCCTGTTTGCGCCAAAGCTTGCACTTCGGTGCCACGCTGCTATTCAGCGCCGGAACGGCTCTGGAGAGAGAGGACGCCCCGTGGACATCAACGCCCTTCGAGAAGCACATCCCGACCATTGGCAGCGGTCGACTGCCATTCGCGCGCTGACGCTCGACGCGGTGGCCGCAGCCAATTCCGGCCACTCCGGCATGCCCATCGGCATGGCCGACGTGGCGACGGTCCTGTGGTCGAAGCACCTGAAATTCGACGCGAAAAACCCGAACTGGCACGACCGTGACCGGTTCATCCTCTCGGCGGGCCACGGCTCGATGCTGATCTACTCGCTGCTCTATCTCACCGGCGATGCGCAGATCACCCTCGACGAGGTGAAGAACTTCCGCCAGTGGGGCTCGCGCACCGCGGGCCACCCCGAGAACACCCATGCCGACGCCATCGAGATGACCACCGGTCCGCTCGGCCAGGGCATCGCGCATTCCGTGGGCTTCGCCATGGCCGAGGAAATCCTCCGCGCCCGTCACGGCAAACAGGTCGTCGACCACCACACCTATGTCATCGCCGGTGACGGCTGCCTGATGGAAGGCGTGAGCCAGGAGGCGCTCGGCATCGCCGGCCGCTACGGCCTCGGCCGCCTCGTCCTGTTCTGGGACAACAACGACATCACCATCGACGGCAAGGTGTCGCTGTCGGACCGCACCGACCAGGTCGCCCGCTTCAAGGCCTCGGGCTGGCACGTGCAGGAGATCGACGGCCACGACCCCGAGGCCATCGACGCCGCCATCGTGGCCGCGAAGAAGGTCACCGACCAGCCGTCGATGATCGCCTGCAAGACCCACATCGCGCTGGGTCACGCCGCGCAGGACACCTCCAAGGGCCACGGCGCGCTGACCAACGCAGACCAGAACGCCGACGCCAAGGCGGCCTGGGGCTGGACCACCGGCCCGTTCGAGATTCCGGCCGAGATCAAGTCCTGGTGGGAAGAGGCCGGCAGCCGTGGCGCCGCCGAGCGTGAGGCCTGGGAAACCCGCCTCGCCGCGCTCTCGGAGCGCAAGCAGGCCGAGTTCAACCGTGTCATGTCGGGCGACGTGCCGAAGAAGCTGTCCTCGGTGATCCGCGCGCTCAAGAAGCAGAACTCGGAAGCCGCGCCCAAGGTGGCGACCCGCAAGGCGTCCGAGATGGTGCTCGAGGTGGTGAACCCGGTGCTGACCGAGACCGTGGGCGGCTCGGCCGACCTTACGGGCTCGAACAACACCAAGACCGGCGATCTCGGCGTCTTCGACGTCGACAACCGCAAGGGCCGCTACGTCTACTGGGGCATCCGCGAGCACGGCATGGCCTCGGCCATGAACGGCATGTCGCTGCACGGCGGCATCCGCCCCTACGGCGGCACCTTCATGGCGTTCACCGACTATGCCCGCCCGGCCATGCGCCTGGCCGCGCTGCAGAAGACGCCCACCGTCTTCGTGATGACCCATGACAGCATCGGTCTCGGCGAGGACGGCCCGACCCACCAGCCCATCGAGCACCTCGCCATCTCGCGCGCGACGCCGAACACCCTGGTGTTCCGTCCCGCCGACCTGATCGAGACCGCCGAGGCCTGGGAAATCGCGTTCAGCCAGACCGAGACCCCCTCGGTGCTGTCGCTGACCCGCCAGAACCTGCCGACCGTGCGCACCCAGCACAAGAACAACAACCTCACCGCTCAGGGCGCCTATGTCCTTGCGGAGGCCGAAGGCAAGCGGCAGGCGATCCTGCTGGCCACCGGCTCCGAGGTCGAGATCGCGCTGGCCGCCCGTGACCTGCTGCAGGCGGAAGGCATCGGCACCCGCGTCGTCTCGATGCCCTGCTGGGAGCTCTTCGAGGCACAAGACGAGGCCTACCGCAAGCGCGTCCTGCCCGCGGGCCCGGTGCGCGTCGCCGTCGAGGCCGCCGCGCGCTTCGGCTGGGACAGGTGGCTGTTCGGCGAGCGTGGCCGCGAGGCCAAGGCCGGCTTCGTGGGCATGGAGGGCTTCGGCGCCTCCGCCCCGGCCGAGACGCTCTACGAGAAGTTCGGCATCACCGCCGAGGGCGTGGCCGCGAAGGTCAAGTCGCTGCTCTGAACGGAGAGCGACGGCAGCGAGGGGCCAGCCCCTCGCGCTCCCCGGAGTTTAGGGGCAAGATGAAGGAGGGGCGGCGCGCTATGTGCCGCCCCTTCGCGTTTCCGGTTGGGTGGCCTGGAGGCGTGGTGGATCCGGGCGGCGACTTGCGGTGCACGCGGTGCGGCGATCCGCCGGGGTCAGGCGGGCCGTCGTAAGATTGGCCGGGAGTGGGCCGGAGATCAGTGTGCCGCCTTGCTGCCGCCGAAGAGCGGCAGCACGAGCCTGGTGACGACCGGCACCAGCACCATGCCCCAGGCGAGGCCGAGGATGAAATCCATCGTTGCCGTCGCCAGCCACAGCACCGCGGGTTGCCATTGCTCGCTGACCGCGTGTTCGGCGATCACCGCGTAGTGGTGGATGAATTCCTCGGGGGCTGCCGAGCCCATCTGCGCCAGCGAGTGGACGATGATCGAGCCGCCGACCCAGAGCATCGCGGCGGTGCCCACGGTCGAGAGGATCTTCATGACATAGGGCATGCCCTTGACGATGCCGCGGCCGATGGCGCGGGTCACCGAGAGCCGGCCGACCTGCGTGAGCCAGAGCCCGACGTCGTCGGCCTTCACGATCAGCGCCACCGCGCCGTAGACCAGCGCGGTGATCCCCAGCCCCACCAGCGCCAGCACCACCGCCTGGATCCAGACCTCGGGCGCCTCGATGGTCGAGAGCGCCAGCGTCATGATCTCGGCCGAGAGGATGAAGTCGGTCTTGATCGCGCCCTTCACCTTGGTCTCCTCGAGATGGGCGGGGTCGCCCCTGGCGGCGGCATCCTCGGCCGCGCCCGCCTTCGCGCCGTGCGGCATCAGCACGTGCAGCACCTTCTCGGCGCCCTCGAAACAGAGGTACGAGCCGCCCATGACCAGCAGGATCGGCACCAGCCACGGCGCGTAGGCCGCCATCAGCAGCGCCGCAGGCAACAGGATGATCAGCTTGTTGAACACCGAGCCGCGCGCGATCTTCCAGATGATCGGCAGTTCACGCGAGGCCTCGAAGCCGTGCACGTATTTCGGCGTCACGGCGGCGTCGTCGATCACCACGCCCACGGCCTTGGAGCCCGCCTTGGCAGCATTGGCCGAGATGTCGTCGACCGAGGCCGCGGCAATCTTGGCGATACCCGCCACGTCATCTAGAAGCGCCAGAAGACCGCTCATGTCACACTCCGTATTGCGTCTCTGGGAAGCTAGCGGTGGCCTCCCAAGGTTCAAGCCGCGTACCCCATCGCCGTCCTTCCAATCGGTTGTCTCGCGGCGCGCTGCAGGGCTGCCCGAATTGTGCCCCAAACACGGGAAAATGTTAGCGCAATCTAAATGTTTATCGCTAACATATTGGCTTAATTGCATTTTTCAGGTTGGCAAGGCTGCATACCCACGTATACAGACCCTCGTCTTCCGCGCTGCAGCCAAGGAGTTCTGCCCATGACCGTCACTGTCGGAATCAACGGATTCGGCCGAATCGGCCGTTGTACTCTGGCTCATATCGCCGAGAGCGCGCGCAACGATGTGCAGGTGGTCCGGATCAACGCCACCGGCCCCATCGAGACCGCTGCCCACCTGCTGCGCTACGACAGCGTGCACGGGCGCTTCGCCGGCGAGGTCAAGGTCGTGGGCGGCAATGCGCTCGATCTCGGCCGCGGCCCCATCGACGTCATGTCGACCTACAACATGGACGAGCTTGACTGGAGCGGCTGCGATGTCGTGCTGGAATGCACCGGCAACTTCAACGACGGCGAGACGGCCTCGCAGCACATCCGCCAGGGCGCGAAGTCGGTTCTGATCTCGGCCCCCGCCAAGAACGTGCAGAAGACCATCGTCTACGGCGTGAACCACCGCGACCTGGTGCCGGGCGACGTGATGATCTCGAACGGCTCCTGCACCACCAACGGTCTGGCGCCGCTGGCCAAGGTGCTCGACGAGGCCATCGGCATCGAGAGCGGCATCATGACGACGATCCACAGCTACACCGGCGACCAGCCGACGCTGGACCGCCGCCACAACGACCTCTACCGCGCGCGGTCGGCGGCGATGGCGATGATCCCCACCTCCACCGGGGCTGCCAAGGCCATCGGCGAGGTGCTTCCCAACCTCAAGGGCAAGCTCGACGGCTCCGCGATCCGCGTCCCCACCCCCAACGTCTCGGCCGTGGACCTGACCTTCCAGGCCAGCAAGGACGTCACCGTCGAGGACGTGAACGAGGTCGTTCGCGAAGCCGCTGCGGGTCGGATGGGAATGGTGCTTGCCTATGACCCCGAACCCAAGGTATCTGTGGATTTCAACCACACCACGGCGAGCTCCATCTTTGCACCGGAGCAGACCAAGGTCGTCGGGAAGCGCACCGTGCGCGTTCTTGCCTGGTATGACAATGAGTGGGGCTTTTCAGCCCGGATGGCCGACGTGGCCGCAGCCATGGGCCGCCTGCATCACTGATCGCGGGCACGGGTCCAGTCCCACCCCGAGGGGCGGCGGAGGGGAGACCGCCGCCCTTCTTTCATTCCGGGGCATGGTTTTTCGGGGCCTCGGGTTTGATGGGCAAAAGACCTCAAGGCACTGGTTTTCCAGGAAAAATGGTCCGAAATGACGAAGGGCGCCGGTGATCGGCGCCCGCTCTGTTTCCGGCTCCAGGCCATGCCTCAGCTTGCGGACGACAGCTTGTCGATCCAGGCCGCGAAGCCGTCCATGACGCTGCGCAGGAAGTCGCGCGTACCGTCATTGATGATGTTGCCGTCCTCGTCCAACACCTCGGTGATGTTGCCCACATAGGCTTCGGGCTGGTGCATGGGCGGTGCGTTCAGGAACACCAGCGACTGACGCAGGTGGTGGTTGGCACCGAATCCCGCGATCCCGCCGGGCGAGCCGGTGACGATGGCGGTGGGCTTGCCGTCCCAGACGCTGGCGCCGTAGGGGCGCGAGCCCACGTCCAGCGCGTTCTTCAGGCTGGCGGGCACCGAGCGGTTATACTCGGGCGTCACGAAGAGCACCGCGTCGGCGCGGCTCAGACATTTGCGGAACTGCGTCCACGCCTCGGGAGGGGTACCCTCGTCGAGATCGGGGTTGTAGAGCGGCAGCGCGCCGGTGCCCACGAAGGTGAACTCCAGCCCGTCCGGGGCGAGCCCCACCAGAGCCTGCGCCAGTTTGCGGTTGTAAGAGCCCTCACGCAGAGAGCCGACGATGATGGCAACGTGTTTCGACATCTGTGCCTCCGTTATCCTGTGGTACAGAGGTAGGGCGCGAGGGCCCACAGGGTTAGCCGGAAAATCCGCACCATGCCTGCGCGCAGATTGACGGAACACAAAGCGCCGCCCGCCCGAGAGGGACACGGCGCGTTCCTGTCTTCCTGAAACCGCGAAACGGGCGCGGGCTGTCAGACCTTGCGCAGCGCCAGTACCGCATTCAGCCCGCCGAAGGCGAAGGCGTTGGACAGCACCACGTCGACCTCGGCTTCGCGAGCCTCGTTCGGGACGACATCGAGCGCGCATTCCGCGTCCGGTTCCTCGTAGCCGATGGTGGGTGCGATCACGCCGTCCCGCAGGGCCATGATGCAGGCCAAAAGCTCGACCGCGCCGGTACCGCCGATGCAGTGCCCGTGCATGGCCTTGGTGGACGAGATCATCACCCGGTCCGCCTGCCCGCCAAGCGCATCGGCCACCGCCGCGCATTCGGTCTTGTCGTTGGCCGCCGTGCCGGTGCCGTGGGCGTTGATGTAGCCCACCTCGTCGTGCCTGATGCGGCCGTCGCGCAGCGCGCCGGTGATCGCCCGCGCGGCCCCCTGTTTCGAGGGCATCACGATGTCGGAGGCGTCCGAGGTCATGGCGAAGCCCACCACCTCGGCAAGGATTTCGGCGCCGCGCGCCCGCGCGTGCTCGTATTCCTCGAAGACGTAGACGCCCGCGCCCTCGCCCTGCACCATGCCGTTGCGGCTGGCCGAGAACGGCCTGCAGGCGTCCTTCGACATGACGCGCAGCCCTTCCCAGGCCTTCACCCCGCCGAAGCAGAGCATCGACTCTGAGCCGCCGGTCAGCATCACCGAGCAGGCGCCCGAACGCACCATCTGGAAGGCGAGCCCCATGGCATGGTTCGACGAGGCACAGGCGGTGGCGACCGTGAAGGTCGGCCCCCGCAGGTTCATCTCCATGCTCACGTGCGAGGCCGCAGCGTTGTTCATCAGCTTCGGCACCACGAAGGGGTGAACGCGGTTCTTCCCCTCTTCGTAAACCGAGCGGTAGTTCTCGTCCTGGGTGATGAGTCCGCCGCCGGAGGTGCCCAGCACCACGCCCGAGCAATCGGCGAGATCGCCGTGGAAGCTCAGCCCCGACTGCGCCACCGCCTCGCGCGCGGCAAGCAGCGCGAACTGGGTGAAGCGATCGTAGAGCGCCATCTGCTGGCGGTTGAAGTAGCTCTCGGGCTCGTAGCCCTTGATCTGGCCACCGATGCGGATGGCCAGGCGCTCGACGTCACGGAATTCGAGCTCGGCAATCCCACAGCGGCCCTCGCGCATCGCCTCGAGGGTCGCGGGGACGTCCCGCCCCAGCGCGTTGATCGTGCCCGCGCCGGTAATGACGACCCGCTTCACGCCGCCTGCTCAGAGATCAGCTTCTCGATGCCGGCGACGATGGTGGCGACGGAGGAAATGTCGAAATCGCTCTGCTCGGGCTCGTTGGCGTTGAAGGGCACCGAGATGTCGAACTCTTCTTCGATGGCGAAAATGCTTTCAACCAGGCCCAGGCTGTCGATCCCGAGGTCGTCCAGCGTGCTCTCCATCGTCACGTCGGACGGCTCCAGCACGGCCTGCTCGGCGATGATCGCAATGACTCGATCCTTGACGCTCATGGTGCGGCGCTCCCTTCTCGTCGCAGAGTTGCGGATGCTTTACTGGTCCCCGACGAGCTTGGAAACCGCTTTCTTGAGCTCCGCGACATCACGGAACAGGCGCGGCAGCCGGCGCAGGCCCTTGTAGGTTTCTACGTGGCTTTCCATCTTCATCGCCGGGTAGCCAAGCATCACCCGACCGGCCGGAATGTTCGACAGGACCGTGGTGCCGCCACCGGTGATGACGTTGTCGCCGATGAAGATGTTGTCGGAGACACCGGTCTGCCCGGCCAACACGACGTTGTTGCCGATCCTGGTCGAGCCCGCGATGCCGCAGCAGCCACAGATCAGCGTGTTGTTGCCCACCACCACGTTGTGGCCGATCATCACGAGGTTGTCGATCTTGGTGCCGTTGCCGATGCGGGTATCGCGCACAGAGCCGCGGTCGATGGTGGCGTTGGCACCGACCTCGCAGTCGTCGCCGATGGTGACCCCGCCGAGCGAGTGGATGCGGGCCCATTGCTGGGCGTTGTCGGTGCCCTCTTCGCCGAGGCTGGCGCGGGCCTTCTCGACGCCCGAGATCTCGGGCGTCACGTAGGAGAAGCCGTCGCCGCCGATCGCGGCGCCCGGCTGCGCGATGAAGCGCGCGCCAATGGTGACGCGGGCGCCGATGCGGACGCCCGCGTGGATCACCGCGCCGTCGCCGATCACCGTGTTCCAGCCGATATAGGCCTGCGGACCGACCACCGAGCCGGCGCCGATGCGCGCCTCGGGTCCGATCACCGCAAGCGCGCCGACGCTGACGTCAGCGCCCAGCACCGCGGAGGGGTCGATCACCGCCGAGGGATGGATGCCGCTGCCATAGCCCTGCCCCGGATCCATCATCGCCGAGAGCCCGGAGAGCGCGTGGCGCGGCCGCCCGGCGAGGATCGCGCCCTGGAGCCCCAGCGCGTGCCAGTCGGCATCGGCCCAGAGCATCGCCGTACGGGCCTTGCCCTCGGGGATCTGCGCCGCGAACTCGGGCTTCATCGCCAGCGCCAGCTGGTCGGCGCTCGCCAGGGCGGGCTCGTTCACGCCTTTGACTTGGATGGTGGTGTCGCCCACCGCTTCGAGCCCAAGGGCCGCGGCGACGTCTGCGAGAGTGTGGGTCTGGTCGGACATATGGGGCCTCCGGGATTTCTCCCGAAGGATTTAACCCTGACCGCCGGCCAGTACCACCCCCTCGGAGGCAAGGGCGGCCCAGATCCGCGCGTCGCGGCCATAGACGTCGGGGCGGTAGTTCACCTGCCCCTTCGCCTTGGTGAAGGCGGTGCGGTAGATCAGGTGCACCGGCACCGGCTCGTCGAGGTTCACGCGGGTCTCGGACCCGGTACGCAGCCGCGACTGGAAGAAGCCGACCGGATCGTCGGTCTGCCGCGCCAGCAGCGCATAGGCGAAATCATGCGGGTCGCCGAGCCGGATGCAGCCGTGCGAATAGGTCCGCTGGTTCTGGTTGAACAGGCTCTTCGACGGCGTGTCGTGCAGGTAGATGTTGTACTTGTTGGGGAACATGAACTTCACAGTCCCCAGCGCGTTTCGCGGCCCCGGCGGCTGACGCATGGCATAGGGGAAGCTCGCGGCGCTGTACTGCGCAAAGCCCCTGCCACGGTTGACCCGGCGGCCGCTGCTGTCGGTAATCTCGAGATGGCTGACCGCGCCCGGATTGCGACGGAGCTGCGGCAGGTACTCGTTCACCACGATGGACCGCGGCACGTACCACGACGGGTTGATGACCATGAACTCCATGCGGTCCGAGAACTCGGGCGTGCGGCGGTCGGGATCCTGGTGACCGACGACCGAACGGGTCTCGAAGCTCACCTTGCCGTCGTCTATGATGCGGGCGTGGAAGTCCACGAGGTTGACGAGGATATGCCGCGCGCCCAGCCCCTCGGGCATGTTGAGCCAGCGCTCGCGCTCCATCGCCACGATGACCGATTTCAGCCGCTCCTCGGGACCGACGTTGATCGCCGAGAGCGTCGAGGAGCCGGCGACGCCGTCCACCTTGAGCCCGTGATCTTCCTGGAAGCGCGACACGGCGGCAACGATGGCGTCGTCGTAGCGGGCGCTGAGCGAGGGCGCGAGATAATTCATCGCCACCAGCCGGTCGCGCAGAGCCACCACATCGGCACCGGTCTGCCCCGGTTCGAGCTTGCCGCTGCGGACGGTCGCGCCCCAGCCGCCATGGGCGATGCGATGCTCGAGCGTCAGCTTCTCGTGCATCAGCCGGGCATATTCCGGAGAGTGCGGCGCGAGGTCGCGCAGCACGGCGCGCGGGTCGCGACGGGCGAGATCCTGCAGCAGCCCCTCGGAGGCCAGCCGCTGCGGCGGACGCTTGATGCCGGAATCGATGCGGCGTCCGTCGAGCATGCCGCCGTTCAGATCGTGCGCATATTTCAGGAAGGTGCGGCTCAGCTCGACCTCGACGAGCCCGCGGGACCGGTCACCCTGCACCGAGCGCATCCGCGTCAGCAGACCGTTGAGATCGTAGCGCCGCGCCGGCAGCCCGTGCGCCTCGGCGCGGGACAGCGCCTCGATCAGCGCCGCGCGGCGGTCCTGCGAGGCGGAATCATCGGCGGTCCAAAGCGGCTCAAAGCCCCGGGCGCGGTAAAAGGCGGCCATGCCTTCGTCCTCGGACAGCGATCCCGCGACGGCCTGCTTGTAGGCCGTGAGCGACAGTCCCTGCGCCGCGACCCCTTGCGGAGCCATGGCCACAAGCCACCCCGCCGCCAGCGCCGCTGCCATGCCCGCCCGGAAACCCGCTCTCGTCTGCCTGCGCTCTTTTGACATACCCATCCCGAAATTAACCGCCTTCAAGTGATGAACTATTCTTGTTCTTCAGTGGTCTGGAGTGTCCACTCACATTTCCGAAAAATTAAATGTTTCCCCCTAGAAGAGACTGCACTGCATCGCATCCGGGAGGTCAGCACATTTGCGCCACAGGTGTAAGCTCTTTTGCGCAGGATCTTGCCGAAAGAGCTTGATAACGGGAACGCGACTTAATTCACGCTTTCGACACGAATCCCGTTGTGGCATACAATCAATGCATCTGGGGAGAGATGGCAGGGCCGCCCAACGAGGCGGCGCAAACAGGTACAGCGACTAACGGGACAGGCGCTTCAACATGACTCAACGAACTGCAGGCGGCGTCACGCGCCGCGGCCTTCTTGGCGCATTTGCGGCCACACTTGTCACAGCAGCACCGACGTACGGCAATGCCGCGGGCTTCCTCCGCGGTGGTGGTGACATTCGCCGGATCAAGATGTATTCGGGCCGCACGGGCGAAAAGATAGACATGATCTATTGGATCGAGGGGGAATATATCCCCGACGCCCTCAAGGAAATCACCTACTTCATGCGCGACTGGCGCACGAATGACGTGAAGCACATCGACGCGCGCACGATCGACATCATGACGGCCGCGCACAACCTCATGGACACGACCGAACCGTACATGCTCATCTCGGGCTACCGGTCGCCCAAGACCAACGCCATGCTCCGCTCGCGCAGCTCTGGCGTTGCGAAGAACTCGCGCCACCTCAAGGGTGAGGCTGCGGATCTTCACATGAACTCCCGCTCCGTCAACCAGATCGCCAAGGCGGCCCAAGCGTGCCGTGCGGGTGGCGTGGGGCGCTACACCAGCTCAAGCTTTGTTCACATGGACTGCGGACCGGTGCGCACCTGGGGAAGCTGAGCCCGGACTCTTGTTCGTCCATCTGTGACAGAACGTACCACAAGACGTCCGGTTCCGGGCGTCTTGTTTTTTTTCAGGGTTAATTCCGGGCCCCTGCCCGACCGCCCCCGACCCCGGCAAAATCCGCAGGATTTACACACTCCGCTCGGGCGGACCCGCACCGCGGAAAGGTGGCGTGTTGCCGGGCCTTGTCGATTTCAGGGACCGACTGTCAACGGACTGTGCCCGAGCGTCGGCTCGCACAGCGGATTAAGATCGTCAGGCAGCCCGGTGCCGCAGCTCAGCGCGATCATCGATTGCGGACCAATTGGCAGCGGCAATGACCGCTCCTTGAACCGAGTCACTTCAGCAGGCGCAGCGCAGCAAGTCTTCGCAAGCTGCGACAAAGGACCGGCGCAGTGCCTGACGGGAATCGCACAGAGATTGGGTCACTCGGGCCCGGCAGCTCGGCGGCTCAGCTTGTCTTGATGAGGCCATCGGACCGACGGGCAGCACCCAAAGGGCACCACCCGTGCGAGGATCACTTCATGCGGCGGAGATAGGTCCAGGTCGGGACCTTGGCATTGCGCGCGACCGAGAAGGCCTCGGCATCGCCAATGTATTCGAAGCCGCAGTTCGTCAGCACACGGCCCGAGGCCGGGTTGTCCTGGAACACGCTCGCGAAGATCGTGTCGTTGCCGAACGGGTTGGCGCTGACCAGCGCCTGCACGGCCTCGGAGGCGTGGCCGGTGTTCCAGAACGGTGGCGCGATCCAGTAGCCGACCTCGCTCTGGTTGCGGTCGAGCCGCTCCAGCGAGATCACGCCCAGCACCTCGGCACCGCCATGTTCGGAGGCATCGAGCGCCCAGATGTCTTCCTTGCGCTCGGAGGCGGTGGCACGGGCGATGAACGCCTCGGTGGCGCCGGGCGGCAGCGGGTGGGGAATCGACGTGGTCATCCGCGCAAGGCGCAGGTCGCCGGTGTAATGCTCGAGCAACCCGGTATCGGAACGGCGCAGCGGCCGCAGCTTGAAACGTTCGGCCTCGATGGCGGGCTGCAGAACAACGGGTGCAGGCCGCTCGGGCATCTTCAACTGGTCCAGACTCATGTGCACGCTCCTCTTATGCACGGTCTTACAGGGATCGGCGCCTCCCCCTCCTGAAAACGCCAAAAGGGGACCGGCATCTTGCCGATCCCCCTGAATGTCGCATCCTGCGAGATCGGCTTACTCGGCAGCCTCCGCCACCGGCAGAACGGATACGAAGGTTCGGCCCTTGAGGCCTTTGTGGAAGGTCACGGACCCCTCTTCTGTTGCGAAGATGGTGTGGTCCTTGCCCATTCCAACGCCCTCGCCCGGCCAGAACTTGGTGCCGCGCTGACGGATGATGATGTTGCCCGGGATGGCCGCCTGGCCACCGTAGAGCTTCACGCCAAGACGGCGGCCTGCGGAGTCGCGGCCGTTACGGGACGAACCGCCTGCTTTTTTATGTGCCATGGGTTGGTCTCCTTAACGCTTATGCGAGGCTCTTGGCCTGCTCGACCCACTCGGGCTTCACCTTGACGGCCTCGAAGGTCTCGGGGTCGACAGCGGCGAGCTCGGCGAAGGTCGTGACGCCAGCCTCGTTGAGCTTCTTGGCGGCGGCGGGGCCGACACCGGTGATCTGGGTCAGGTCGTCACCTGCAGCTGCGGGGGCAGCGGCGGCACCGGCCACGGAGCCTGCGCCCACGGCAGCCTTGACGCCGGTTGCGTCTGCGCCCGAGGCGAGGATCTCGGTCACGCGCACAAGCGTCAGCTTCTGGCGGTGGCCCTTGGTGCGCTGCGAGCTGTGCTTGCGGCGGCGCTTGACGAAGTGGATGACCTTGTCACCCTTGACCTGGTCGATGACCTCGGCCTGCACGGCAGCACCCGCAACGAGCGGCGCGCCGAGCGTGACGTCGTCGCCACCCAGCATGAGGATATCGTTGAACTGCACGGTTTCACCCGCGTCTGCGGCCAGCTTTTCCACGCGGAGCATGTCGCCCGCCTGGACCTTGTATTGCTTGCCGCCGGTTTTCATCACCGCGAACATCTGCATCTTCCTTCGTTTCCCGCGTCCTGTGGCGCCCTTTCGGGGCTTGCCGGGGCCTGAACCCCGCCTCGGACAGCGCGCCCTCTGGGGGCTGTCATGGATATAAGAATCGAAATCGGGGCCGCAATAGCCCCGGTCCGAGCCGGGCTTATCGGAGGATACCCCTCAATTGTCAACCCGAGCTTTCGGTGCGCGCAGGCCATTCGCCCCGGCCGCGCGCTTGCTGTGTCCCTGTGAAGACCGGCCTAGAGGTCCTGCGCCATCATCTGCTGCGCCGCCGCGAGGCCGAGTGCGTACGAGATCTCGTCGTACATCGCATTGAACCCGTCGAAGAGCGCTCGGTTCATCGCCTTGCCCTCGTCGGTCGACGACAGCGCCACATAATCCTCGAGGTCCTTGTCGGCAATCGGGCCGTAGGACATCAGCAGGTAGCCGTAGAGCCATTCGCGGGTGTCGGCGCGGGTCTCGGGCTCCTGCGACCAGACCTCGTCGGCGATGTCACGCTCGGACATCTCGAGCGCGCCGCCGTCCACCAGCCCGAGATAGAAGCGGTAGCTGGCGTTCATCGCGCCCACCACGTTGGCGTCGAGAAGGTCGTTGGCCTGCACGAACTCGGTGATCAGCCCCAGCCGCCCGTCGGACGAGCCGTCGAGCCCGCGGAAGGCCTCGCGCGCGGCATATTCCACGTCGTCGTCGATCAGGGCACGCCGCGCCGACAGCTCGACGTCGACGATGCGCTCGCCGGTCTCGCCTCCGAAGAAGGCCAGCAGCGGCGTGGCGTCGGTGTCGCCAAAGCTCTCGGCGAAAGTCGCGCGCACGGTCTCTTCCATGGCGTCGGTGTCGTAGATCGTCGAGACCGCCTCCTGCCAGCGCGGGGTCGCCCCGCCGGGGATCAGGTCGACGGCCATCTCGCGCCCGTAGTCGAGCCCCTCCTCGCGCATGATCTGCACGATCGCCGGCAACCCGAGCGAATCCAGCAGCGCCTCCGTGGGATCGGCGGGATCCGCGGCGGCGGGAAGGGACAGCGTGACACTGAGGATACATGCGGCAATGCGCAGGACCATGGCGGGGGATTCTCCGGTTCGCGAGCGTCCCCCAGATTAAGCGTGCTCAAGGGGATTTCCAAGCGTCTGCCCCGGGTGAAGGCACGACCGGCGGCTTGTGGCGCAATTCGTGAAATTTCCCTGTTGCACCCGCTCACGCATCTCGCTAAACGGCCCCCCACGACCCCCGCGGAGAGGTGCCGGAGTGGTCGAACGGGGCGGTCTCGAAAACCGTTGACCCTTCACGGGGTCCCAGGGTTCGAATCCCTGTCTCTCCGCCACAAACTCTTCCTGCAAGAGTTTGAGCAGACCACCGAGGTGCAGATCCGACGGGCGATATGGCCCCGAGGCGCACCCGGCCGGGTCCCTCCCCTTGATCCAGTTTCCAGACCACCGACGGTCATTGAAAGTCCCGCGCACTGTACCACGGCGCCCGTCCGCGCTAAGCCGCCATGGACGTTCCCGGCCCCGGACCCACGCATCATGGATCTCTTCGACGCCTCCCCCTCCCGCCGCCGGCGCCCGCTGGCCGACCTGCTGCGCCCCGAGACGCTCGACGACGTGATCGGGCAGAAGGCGCTGGTGGCGCCGGGCTCGCTGTTGCGGCGGCGGATCGCGGCGGACGCGCTCGGCAGCCTGCTGCTCTACGGTCCGCCCGGCATCGGCAAGACCTCGATCGCGCGCGCCGTCGGGCAGATGCTCGGCAAGGAATTCCGCGTGCTGCATGCCGCGGGCGTGCGGGTCTCGGACATCCGCAAGATTGCCGACGAGGCCCGGATCCGCCCCGTGCTGATGTTCGTCGACGAGGTGCACCGCCTGTCGTCCACGCAGGCTGATGACCTGCTGACGATCTGCGAGGAAGGCACCGCCGATTTCATCGGCGCCACCACCGAAAATCCCTACCACGCCATCCCCAAGGCGCTGATCTCGCGCTCGCAGGTGCTGAAGCTCGAGCCGCTGGCCATCGAGGACATGGAGGAGGTGCTGCGCCGGGGCATGGCCCGCCTCGCCTCGGACGGCATCGAGGTCGAGATCGCGCCCGAGCACCTGAGGCTGATCGCCGGGCGCTCCGGCGGCGACGCGCGCAAGGCGCTGACCGCGCTGGAAAGCCTCGCGGTCGGCCATGGCGAGGCCAGGGTGCGGATCACCGATGCGATGATCGAAGAGGTCTACGCCGCGGCACCGGTGAGCTTCGACCGCTCCGGCGACCGGCACTACGACGTGACTTCGGCCTTCGTGAAATCCATGCGCGGCTCGGACCCGGACGCGACGCTGCACTGGCTGGCGGTGCTGATCCACGCGGGCGAGGACCCGCGCTACATCGCCCGGCGCATCATGATCCACGCCTCCGAGGACGTGGGCCTCGCCGACAACACCGCGCTGCAGACGGCGGTCGCGGCGGCGCAGGCGGTCGAGATGATCGGCTATCCAGAGGCACAGATCATCCTTGCCCACGCGGCGCTGCACGTGGCGCGGGCGCCGAAATCGGGCTCGGCCTGCCGCGGCATCGGCGCGGCGCTTGCGCACGTCCGCAACGCCGAGGATCTCGCGGTGCCGCTGCACCTGCGCGACGCGCATTACGCCGGCGCCGCCAAGCTCGGGCACGTGGGCTACCGCTTTCCGCACGACGATCCGCGCGGCTGGGTCGAGCAGAGCTACGCCACGGGCGTCGCGCCCGGGCAATTCTACCAGAGCGATGCGCGACAGGCCGCGAGCTTCGAGAAGCGCGCCGACGAGTATTGGGAGAGGCTGACCGGCCGCCCGGTGCCGCGCCGGTTCTGACCACGGGGACCAAACCCGCACGGCTTGTCCCTGCCCCGGCATCGGGCAATGCTGGCAGCCGGACCATATGAGTGAAGGTGACGACGTGACGGAGTTCCTGATCGACGGCGACGCGCCCGGGCGCAGCACCGTGCTGCTCGCGCATGGCGCCGGGGCGGCGATGGACAGCGGTTTCATGGAGCTTGCCGCCGCAGCGCTCGCCGAGGCCGGCCTGCGGGTGGCGCGGTTCGAGTTTGCCTACATGGCCGGACGGCGCAGCGGCGGCAGCAAGCGGCCCCCGCCCCGCATCGAGAGCCTGCGCGCAGAATATTTCAAGGCCATCGACGCGCTCGCCACCGAGGGCCCGCTGATCATCGGCGGCAAGTCGATGGGCGGCCGGGTCGCGAGCCTTGTCGCCGACGAGGCCTTTGCTGCGGGCCGCATCGCGGGGCTCCTCTGCCTCGGCTACCCGTTCCACCCGACCGGCAAGCCAGAGCGGCTGCGCACAGACCATCTCGAGATGCTCGCGACGCCCGCGCTGATCTGTCAGGGCACCCGCGACCCGTTCGGCACGCAGGACGAGGTCGCAGGCTATGCGCTGTCGCCGACGATCCAGCTCTGCTGGTTCGAGGACGGCGACCATGACCTGAAGCCGCGCCGCTCCCGCACCAGCGCCACGCAGGCCGACCACATCGCCGAGGCCGCCCGCACCGCCGCGCGCTGGAGCGCCACGCTCACCACCTGAGGGGGCCGCGCCACCTCTTCGACCGCGGGAAAGTCACGACATCCCATGCGGTTACCGCGCATCTCGGGGAACCCCGAAGGCGCTTTCCTGGCAGCACCATGGCGCCAGCCGCATGTTTTCCGGGCTTCCCCAATCGCTTGATTCCGATCAAGGTTAAGAGGCGAAATGATGAGTACTGTCTCACCCAATACGCGAAGCGCGGCCAAGCCCGGCCCGCCCGCCGCTGGGACACCAAGAGACCCGGAAAGGAGAGTTCGATGCGCCATGCCCCTCAACCCCGGTCCCGGCTGTCAGGCCTTGCCCGACTCGCCGCGCCGCTGCTGCTCGCGACGGTCTGCGCCGGGCCGGTCCTGGCGGAAGACACCTTGCTCGCCATCGAAACCGCCGACGGCACGGTGACCGAGTTCGACCGTGACACCCTCGAGGCGATGACCTCGCGCGATTTCAGCACCGAAACGCAGTGGACATGGGAAGAGAAGAAGTTCTCCGGCCCGGTGCTGCGCGAGGTGCTCGCCTCGGCCGGGCTTGAGCACGGGGTCATCGCATTGGTGGCCGACGACGGCTACGAAATGAAGATCGACCTCGACGCGGACGCCGAGTACCTGACCGCCGACTACCCGATCATCGCCACCCGCATCGACGACGCGCCCTTCGAGGTCACCGAAAGCGGGCCGCTCTGGGTCATGTTCCCCTATGACAGCCACCCGGAGCTGAACGTCGAGAAGGTCTATTCGATGTCGATCTGGCAGCTCAAGCGCATCGTCGAAAGCGCCGAGTGACGGCCACGGGGCAGGCCCGCGGCCGGCCCTTTCCTCGGTCCTCGCGCACAACGTGCCATCTTGCCCGGCGCGCCCGGTGGCAGTACCCTTCTAAGTGACTGAAGTTCGGCACTTGGGGGAGAGGCTGACCGGGCAGGTCCGCCGCGCACCGATAGTCACACCGTTACTCTGACAGTCGCCCAACCCGGGCGCCGCGCGCCCCAGCGAGTAACGACAATGACCGTTCGCAATTTCAGCACCACCAAGGGCATCATCCGCTTCGAGGGCTCCGACCGGATGATCTACTGGCGCCGCTTCGCCATGCTGCTCGGACTCGCCGTGGTCATCGCCACCATGGGGCTCATCCGCGACTCGGGTGCGGTGATCATCGCCGCCATGCTGGTGGCGCCGCTGATGACCCCGATCCTCGGCACCGCCGCCGCCATCGTCACCGGGGACATCTCGCGCGCCGTGGCGCTTCTGGTGGTCGTCTGGATCGCCGCGCTCGCCAGCATCGGCGTCGCCTGGCTCATCGTCTTCATGACCGACTTCCCGCGCGGCGTGCTGCTGCCGAACGAGGTGCTGAGCCGCACCGACCCCGGCGCCGAGGACCTGGTCATCGCGCTCGCTGCGGGGCTCGCCGGGGCCTACGTGCAGGTCCAGAAATCCGAGCTCTCGCTGCTGCCCGGCGCCGCCATCGGCGTGGCGCTGGTGCCGCCCCTCGCGACCGTGGGCATCCTGCTCTATTTCCAGGAGTTCGATGGCGCCTACGAGGCGATGCTGCTCTTCGCCACCAACTTCGGGGCGATCATCCTCTCGGCCTGCGCGGTCTATATCGCCACCGGCGCGGGCCGGCTGCTGTTGCGGTCCGAAAAGCGGCGGATGCGGTTCTCGATGGGGCTCGCGGTGGCGGTGCTCTTCCTCGTGGCGATCTTCGCGCAGCTCTCGACCACGACCTACTACCGCTACGCCGAGACCCGCGCGGAATCGGCGCTCGCCAACCGCATCCGCGAATGGGCGCAGGACGTGCCCGTCGAGATCGTGCGCATCGACGTGCGCGCCCGCGAGCGGACCGCCGAGGTCTGGGCCATCGTCGACCTGCCGGTGGACGCGGCGCTCAGGGTCGCGTCGGCGGCCGAGCAGCTGCCGGCGAAGCTGACCGTGACGCCATTCCGGCTCGTGGCCCGCGACATTCTCGGGCAGGATTACAAGGTGACGGTGCGCTACCAGCCCCGCTACGCCTGGCAGGTCGATCTGGCGACCGACGACGTCGCGCCCGCCCCTTACGTCGACTCCGACCACCTGAACTGAGAGGCCCCGCCCCCGATCTTCGTCTAACTGTGCGCGGTCCCGCGCCCGTGCTAGACCGTCCCCGCAGCGCCGAAGGAGGACGGCTTTGCTAGACAGGGATCATGTGACCGAGATCGACCGGGTTCTGCGCGGACAGGACACCGGACGCGACTGGCTGGTATCCGCCAGCTGGCGGCGCTGCGTGGAATCCTACGGGCTCGACCCGACGCGCCCCGACCCCGCCCATATCGTCACCGACGCCGAGTTCCGCGAACACCGCGAGCAGTCCGAACGGCTGATCGCCACCGCGCGCTCGGGGCTGCAGTCGCTGTTCCGGCAGGTGGCGGGCCAGAACTACGTGCTGCTGCTGACCAACGCGCAGGGCGTCTGCGTCGATTTCTTCGGCGACCGCCGGTTCGAGGACGACCTGCGCATGGCCGGGCTCTACCTCGGCTCGCACTGGTCCGAGGACCTGGCCGGGACCTGCGGCGTCGGCTCCTGCATCGTCACCGGCGACGCCATCACCATCCATCAGGACGACCATTTCGGCCTCGCGCACATGCCGCTCTCTTGCACCGCCGCGCCAATCTACGACACGAAGGGCGAGCTCTCGGCGGTGCTCGACATCTCGCTGCTGCGGGCGCCCTCGCCCAAGACCTCGCAGAACCTCGCCATGAGCCTCGTGACCGCTTCGGTGCGGCGGGTGGAGATGGCGAACCTCATGGCGATGACGCGGCGCGACTGGGTGCTGCGGGTCTCGACCAGCCCCGAGTTCCTCGAGGTCGACCCCGAGGCCGCGCTGGCGCTCGATGGCTCCGGCCGCATCGTCGGCATGACCACCGGCGCGCGAAGGGCGCTCGACACGGACGGCAGCGCCAGCCTGATCGGTCGCCGCATCGACGAGCTCATGGAGCTGACCGTCGACGACCTGCCCGACCTGATGCGCGGCCGCCCCACCGAAGAGCGCGTGCTGCGGCTCAAGGACGGGCGCGGGCTCTTCGGCCACGCCATCGCGCCGCAATCCGCGCGTGCCCCGCGCCGCCAGACCGGAGAACTGCCCGGCGCGCTCGGCAGCTTCGCGGGCCCCGACCCGGCGCTGCAGCGGCTGCTGACGCAGGCCGGTCGGCTTGCGGTCACGCAATTGCCGCTGCTCATCGCGGGCGAGACCGGCACCGGCAAGCACCGGCTGGCGCGCGCGATCCACCTCTGCGGGCCACAGGGGCGCGCCTTCCACGCGCTGCGCTGCACCGCGCTGCCCGAGGCCGGCAGCCTTGCCGAGCTCGCCCCCGGCACGCTGTTCCTGAACGGCGCCGAGGACCTTGCGCCACAGGCGCAGGACGCGCTGCTCGCGCTGCTCGACCGGCGCAGCGACCTGAGGGTGATCGCCTCGACCCGGGGCGATCCGGGCACGCTGACGGCGGCGCTGCGCGAGGATCTCTACTACCGCCTCGCAGGTGCCACGCTGAGCCTGCCGCCGCTGCGCCACCGTGCGGATTTCGACTGGCTGCTCGACCGGCTGCTGCGCCGGCGCTCGGCGGACGGGCCGCAGCTTTCGACCGCCGCCAAGGCCGAGCTCAAGGCCCGCAGCTGGCCGGGCAACATCCGCGAGCTGGAGCGTGCGCTCGACGTCGCGGTGACGCTGGCCGAGGGCCCTGTGATCGACCTCCCCGACCTGCCCCGCGCCCCGGCCGCGGCGCTGCCCGCACCGCCGCCCGAGGCCGATCTCGAAGCCACGCTCATCGCCTGCGGCTGGAACATGTCGCAGGTGGCACGTCGGCTGGGCGTCAACCGCTCGACGGTGCTACGGCGGGTGCGCAAGGCGGGGCTGACGCCGCCGGAATGACACCGCCTAACGGACATCGAGGGATTGCGCTCGCCTGGCTGATCCCGTCGCTCTGACCGTTTCGGGCAAGCGAACCCAAACTGCCCCCCAACTCACCCATCCCGGTCCGCCGCCACCACACCCGTTGCCCGCCTGTTGCGCCGCTGTTGCGCACGCAACGACGGGCGGCCCGGGGGTCGCTTTTTCATGACGCGCCGCCGGAAAACCATGGCCGGGACGCCCCGGTCTCTGCCAGCCTCATCGGTGGAGGAATTCCAAGACGCAAAGACCAAGGGAGGAGACCCCAATGCTAGACTCGACACTTGCCGACCAGACGCAGGCCTTTCTCGACAGCTTCGAAGAGGCGCTCGCGCAAGGCGATATCGACGCCGCCGCCGAGATGTTTCTCGAAGTCTGCTACTGGCGCGATCTCGTCGCCTTCACCTGGAACCTGAAGACGGTCGAGGGCCGTGACCAGGTCCGCGACATGCTGACCCACCAGCTTGCCACCACCAAGCCCCGCAACTGGCAGATCGCCGAGGGCGAGATCCCCTCGGAGGCCGACGGCGTCACCACCACGTGGATCAGCTTCGAGACCGACCTCGCACGCGGCTACGGCCTGCTGCGGCTCAAGGACGGCAAGATCTGGACCCTGCTCACCACAATGCAGGAGCTGAAGGGCTTCGAGGAGCCCAAGGGCTTTGCCCGTCCGCTCGGCGCCAAGCACGGCGCCGGCAAGAACCGCGAGAGCTGGAAGGAGGCGCGCGAGCGCGAGGAGGCCGAGCTCGGCTACAAGACCCAGCCCTACTGCCTGATCATCGGCGGCGGTCAGGGCGGCATCGCGCTGGGGGCGCGGCTGCGCCAGCTCGGCGTGCCCACCATCATCGTCGAGCGCAACGACCGTCCCGGCGACAGCTGGCGCAAGCGCTACAAGTCGCTCTGCCTGCATGACCCGGTGTGGTACGACCACCTGCCCTACATCAAGTTCCCCGACAATTGGCCGGTCTTCGCGCCCAAGGACAAGATCGGCGACTGGCTCGAGTTCTACACCAAGGTGATGGAGCTGAACTACTGGACCCGCACCTCGGCCAAGTCCGCGACCTATGACGAAGAGAAGAAGGAGTGGACCGTCGTCGTCGACCGTGATGGCGAGGAGGTGGTGCTGAAGCCGAAGCAGCTCGTGATGGCGACGGGCATGTCCGGCAAGCCCCGGATCCCCGACTTCCCCGGGATGGACACGTTCAAGGGCGAGCAGCACCATTCCTCGCAGCACCCCGGCCCCGATGCCTATGCCGGCAAGAAGGTGGTCGTGGTGGGCTCGAACAACTCGGCCCACGACATCTGCGCCGCGCTCTGGGAGCATGACGCCGACGTCACCATGCTGCAGCGCTCCTCCACCCATATCGTGCGGTCCGACACGCTGATGGATATCGGCCTTGGCGCGCTCTACTCCGAGAAGGCGGTGCAGAGCGGCATGACCACCGAGAAGGCGGATCTCGTCTTCGCCTCGCTGCCCTACAAGATCATGCACGAGTTCCAGATCCCGCTCTATGACCAGATGAAGGAGGTCGACAAGACGTTCTACGACGGGCTCGAGAAGGCCGGGTTCTGGCTCGACTGGGGCGACGACGGCTCGGGGCTGTTCATGAAGTACCTGCGCCGCGGGTCGGGCTATTACATCGACGTGGGCGCGAGCCAGCTGATCATCGACGGCGAGGTCAAACTGAAGCGCGGTCAGGTCGAGGCGCTGGACGAAACCGGCGTGATCCTGAGCGACGGCACCCATCTCGACGCGGATCTCGTGGTCTACGCCACCGGCTACAACTCGATGAACGGCTGGGTGGCCGATCTCATGGGGCAGGAGATGGCCGACAAGGTAGGCAAGGTCTGGGGTCTCGGCTCGGACACCACCAAGGACCCCGGCCCTTGGGAAGGCGAGCAGCGCAACATGTGGAAGCCGACCCAGCAGGAGAACCTGTGGTTCCACGGCGGCAACCTGCACCAGTCGCGGCACTACTCGTCCTACCTGGCGCTGCAGCTCAAGGCCCGGATGGAGGGCCTGCCGACACCGGTCTACGGCAAGCAGGAGGTGCATCACCTCGGCTGAGCCGACCGGTCTCTCCCGGGCGCCCCGGTTCGTGCTCCCTCCAGGCGGCGCCCGCGCCCGCCGGTCTTCGGATCGGCGGGCGGTTTCGTGTTGCGGGCGTAGCCTACCAGCCTGCGAAGGGTGCGGTCAGGGCCTCATCGACGCGGCCCGCGCAGGCATCCGCGATGGCCTCGGCAAGGATGGCAGCGCCCGCCTCGGCCTGCGCCCCCGTCAGGATCAGCGGCGGGGTCAGCTCGATGACGTTCGAGCCCGCGCCGACGTAATAGGCCACCACGCCCAGCTCCCACGCGCGGTAGACCGCTGCACGGGTGAGCGCGGGGGCCGGTGCCTTGTCCTCGCCCACGAGCTCGATGCCCAGCACGAGCCCCCGGCCCCGGATGTCGCCCACCGCCGGGTTGCCCGCGAGCTTTTCCCTCAGGGCCGACAGCAGCTTCGCGCCGGAGGTGGCGGCGTTCTCAGCCAGCCCGTCGCGCTCGATGATGTCGAGCACCGCAAGCCCGGCGCTGGCCGAGATCGGGTTGCCGTGGGTGGTCTGCATGGCAAACGCCGTGGCGCAGTCGAGCAGCGCCGACGGGCCCACCACGGCCGAGAGCGGCAAACCGCCGCCCAGCCCCTTGCCGAAGACGGTGATGTCCGGCGTCCAGTCCTCGAACTGGAAGGCGTGCAGTTTGCCGGTGCGGCCGAGCCCCACCTTCACCTCGTCGCAGACGGTCAGGATGCCGTAACGGGCGCAGATCTCGCCCAGCCGTTTCAGGAACCCCGGCGGCGGGATCAGCAGCCCGCCATCGGACTGGATCGGCTCGATGAAGAAGGCCGAGACCTCGTCGCCCGGGCAATCACCCTCCAGCAGCGCCTCGATATGCGCGAGCAGCGCGGCGCCGGTGGGGTCGCCCTCGAAGGGCCGGTAGGGATCGGGATAGGGCACCGCGACGAGCCCGCAATCGCGGGCGGCGTGGGACTGCACCGGGTGCGCCGAGACCGCCATCGAGCCCTGCGTGCCGCCGTGGTACGCGCCCGCGAAGGACAGCACCCGGTGTCGCCCGGTGGCCACCGGGAGCGCGCGGGCCACCGCCTCGTTGGCATCGCTGCCGGAATGGCCGAGCCAGACACGGCGGTCCTCGCCGCCCGGGGTGATCTCGAGCAGCTTCTCGGCTAGCGCCGTCGCGGGCAAGACCGCCGACGACAGCATCGACGCCCCCGCCTGCCCCAGCAGCGCCTCGTGCACCCGCGCCACGAAGTCGGGATGCGCATAGCCCAGCGAGGTGGCGCCCCAGCTGGCCGAGAGGTCGAGATAGCCCCGCCCCTCGGGATCGTAGACCCGACAGCCCTGCCCGCGCACCACCTCCTGCGGGAAGAAGCGCAGCTTCTGCAATCCCGAGTTCACGGCGCTGTCGCGGGCGTAGAGGCTGTTTCCGCTCATGCCGCGCCAAGCTCCTCCAGAAGCTGGGCGGTGGTCACCTGCCGGCAGTAACCCCTGATGGTCCGGATCGAATGGTCGTGGCGCTCCTGCGTGTAGGTCAGGCAGGCGTCGGTGACCTCGGTCACGAGGTAGCCCAGATCGCAGGCGTCGCGGATGGCGCTTTCGACGCACTGGTCGGTGATGAGCCCGCTGATCACCAGCTGCCTCACCCCGAGATTGCGCAGGATGTAGTCGATATGGGTCGAGACGAAGACCGAGGACGAGCTCTTCGGCAGCACGATCTCGTCGCCCTCGGGGGCGATCTGGTCGATGACCTTGCCGTCCCAAGAGCCCTTGGCGACGTTGAAGCCGGTGATCTTGTAGTCGAGGCTCCGGTCCCGCCCGTCAAGCGTCAGGCTCTCGATGCAGGTGTACATGACCTCGATCCCGGCCTTGCGGCAGGCGGACTGGATCGCCTGCATGTTGGGGATCACCCGGGTCTCGAGCTGGTCGAAGAACCAGCCGTACTTCTCCGCGAACTCCGCCTCGGGCAGATCGGCGAACTCTGCGCCCTTGCGGTTGGCGCTGAAGTTCTGCACGTCGACGAAGAGCAGCGCGGACTGCTCGGGCACCAGCGGCACCTCGCGGGTGAGGGTCATGCGGGGATCTCCTTGAGGAACATGGGCATCAGCCCGGCGAGCCGCTCGGCCCAGAGCGTCTGCCCGGCGGCGTCGCGGATGTGGTCGTTGCGGATCTCGATAAGGCTGTGCGGCAGCCCGCGCGGCTCGGCCTGTCTGGGCACGAACCAGTCCGAGGCGTCGTCCACCTGGTAGGGCTGGTTGAGACCGATCGTGAGCCCCGGCACCGCCTGCCCCAGCGCGCGGGCCATCAGGTCCGAGGTGCGCCTGTCCGAGCGGAACAGGAACCCCACGTCCCAGGCACGGCGGATGCCGCCCATCACGGGCGTGTAGCTGTGGATCGAGAAGGTCGCCTGGATCTCGGGCCGTGCCAGCGCCGTGGCGACCGCGCCCTGGAACGGGCGGAAGATCTCGTCGACGCGCTTGACGCGATCCTCGGGGTCAAGCGCGGCGTTGCCGGGAATGACGTGGCCGTCGCTGACCGGCGGGCAGGAATCCGGTGCCTCGGGCGGGCGGTTGCAGTCGATGACGAGCCGGCTGTAGCGCTGCAGCACCGCGGGCGCGTCGAGCATGGCGGCGAGGCGCCGGGTGACCTCGGCCGCGCCGATGTCCCAGCCGATATGCTCGTCGAGCTGCGCCTGCGACACGCCGAGCCGGCCAAGCGCCTGCGGCACCGCCTGGCCCGCGTGTTCGCAGACCAGCAGAAGCGGCGTGCGGCCCTCGGGGTTCACGATCTCGACCGGCGCGGGATCGCGCGGTCCAAGCAGCGGGGTCGTCATACCTTGTGTGCCTTCAGTGCCGGGGCCGGGATCAGCCCGTTGGGCCGGATGAGCAGCACGATCACCACGAGCACCAACCCGATCGGATCGCGGAACTCCTGCCATTCGGGCGGCAGGTACGCGGCCAGGTAGATTTCGATGAAGCCAAGCAGGAAGCCCCCCGCCACGGCGCCGCGCAGCGAGCCAAGCCCGCCGAGGATCGCCGCGATGAAGGCCTTGAGCACCGGCGTGAAGCCCATGAGCGGATCCACCGAGGCGCGCTGCGACACCCAGAGCACCGCCGCCACCCCCGCGAGCAGGCCGGACAGCGCAAAGGCCCCGGCGATGACGCTGTTGGCACGGATGCCCATGAGCCGCGCGACGGCGAAATCCTCGGCGGCGGCGCGCATCGCGATGCCGGTCTTCTGGCGCTTCATGAACCAGTCGAGGAAGATCAGCATGACCACGGTCGCGGCGATGGAGAGCAGCTTGTTCACCCCGATCACGAAGCCGAACATGCGCACGCTGTCGGTCAGCAGCGGCGGCAGCAGCACCGGCTGCGAGCGCACCGAGATCAGGTTCTGGAACAGCACCTGCAGCACCATCGACACCGCAAAGGACGTGATCAGCATGGTGGCGCCCGAGGCGTTGCGCACGGGCCGGAAGGCGATGCGCTCCATCAGGACGGCGGCGACCGTCGCGGCGCCGATGGCGAGCCCGATGGACAGCACGAAGGGCAGCCCGGCAAGGCCGCAATACATCAATACATAGCCCGCTATAGTCATCAGCTCCCCATGGGCGAAGTTGATCAGCCCCATGATCGAGAACACCACCGCGAGCCCCAGCGCCAGCAGCGCGTAGGTGCCGCCCAGCGACACCGCGTTCACCGTCTGCTGCAGAAAGAAATCCATGCTACGCCTTTCAGCCGTCGAGATAGGCGCCGCTCAGCGCCTCGGAGGTTGCCAGCTCTGCGGCGCTGCCCTGCCCCACGATCCGCCCGCCGGAGAGCACGTAGCCCCGGTCGGCGATCTGCAGCGAGCGCGCCACGTTCTGCTCGACCACACCCAGCGTCACCCCGGCGCCGCGCAGCCGCACCAGAAGTTCGAAGACCTGCTCGACGATCAGCGGCGCAAGGCCGAGCGACGGCTCGTCGAGCAGCAGGAGCTTGGGCCCGCTCATCATCGCGCGCCCGATGGCCAGCATCTGCTGCTGCCCGCCCGAGAGCGTGCCGGCGAACTGGCCGCGGCGCTCGGCGAGGATCGGAAACAGGTCGTAGACCCGGTCCCAGGCTTCGGCCACGGCCGCCTTCTCGCGGATGCCGTAGGCGCCCATGCGCAGGTTTTCGGCCACGCTCAGGGTGTTGAAGACGCGCCGCCCCTCGGGCACCAGCGTCAGCCCGGCGGGCGCCAGCGTCTCTGCCGGGTCGTGGGTGATGTCGCGGCCGAGGAACTCGACCGTGCCGGAATGCACCGGCACCAGCCCCACCAGCGCGTTGAGCGTCGAGCTTTTGCCCGCACCGTTGGCGCCGAGGAAGGCGACGATCTCGCCTTCCCCGATCTCGAAGTCGATGCCGCGCACCGCCTCGACGGGCCCGTAACGGACCATCAGACCGGACGTCCTGAGAAGCGGTGTCATCGCGGCCTCGCCTTACTGCATCCGCGGAGCGGGGATCAGCTCGGCGGTGGGCGATGGCTGACCGACAAGCTCGCGCTCGCCTTCCTTGACGCGGATCATCGACACTTCGCGCACCGGCATGCCGTCGGTGCCCTTGTAGGTGATGACGCTGGTCGCGCCCTGCACACCCTCGAGGTTGGCGAGCGCGTCGCGGATCGCCTGCGGATCGGTGGAGCCCGCTGCCTCGGTCGCCGCCTCGATCACCTTCACGAGGTCATAGCCCACGGCGTTGAACACGGTCTGCGACGGCGCGCCGGTGACGTCCTCGTACTTGGCGTTGAACTCGGCCAGCGGGCTGCCTTCCGCGGCATAGCCCGCGGTGGTGAAGACCAGGCCCTCGGCAGGCGCGCCCAGCGAGAAAGTGGTCGGGCTGTCGATGCCGTCCGAGCCGATCACCTGGCTGGTGACGCCGGCGGCGCGCAGCGCGTTCAGGAAGGAGGGAAAGTCGGGCTCGTAGGCCGCGGTCATGATGACGTCGGGCTGCGGATCGAGCGAGGCGATGCGCGTCACGATGGCCGAGAAGTCCTGCTGGCCGATGGAATAGGTGTCCTGCCCAAGCATCTCGCCGCCGAGCGCGTCGAAGACCTCGGCGAAGTAGAGCGGCAGCGTCGTGTACTGGGTGTCCGGCGAATAGAGGATGTAGCCGGTCTTCATGCCCTGCTCCCATGCCCATTCCGCCGAGACGGTGGCCTGCACGTTGTCGCCGGGGAAGTTGGCGAACATGTACTCGCCGCCCACCATCGGCAGCGTCGGCGACGAGGCGCAGGTCGAGATCGCCGGGATCATGGCGCCCGAAACGATGCCCATCGCCGCCAGCGACGGGTCGGCATCGCAGGGCAGCACCAGCACCGAGACGCCCTCGTCCACCAGCTCCTGGACGGCGATGGCGGTCTGGGCGGCGTCGGAACGCACGTCCTTCTCGAGCAGCTCGATGGGCATGTTGCCCCCGATGCCGCCGGCCTCGTTGATCTCGTCGACGGCGATGTGCACGCCCTCGATCACCGGGGCGTCGTATGTGGCCAGCCCGCCGGTCTGCGCGGTGGCCACGCCCACCTTGAGCGTTTCGGCCAGCGCCGGGCTGATCATCCCGAGCGTGGCAAGGGCGGTGGTCAGTGCGAGTCTCTTCATGGGTCGTTCTCCTCTGTCGGTTGATGCCCCGGTTCGGCGGGGTCGTCTTGGGTCTGGGACGTTCCGAGATAGGCCTCGATCACCGCCGGGTCGCGGCGGATCTCGGCGGGTGCGCCGGAGGCGATGAGCCGGCCCTCGTTGAGCACGAGGATCCGGTCGCACAGGCTGTTGATGAGCTTGAGGTCGTGGTCCACCAGCAGGATGCCGATGCCGAGCTCGCGGGTGAGGCCGCGCAGCGTCTCCATCAGCGCATCGGTCTCCTCGCGGTTCATGCCGGCGGCCGGTTCATCGAGGAACAGCAGCTTGGGCTGGCAGGCGAGCGCGCGGGCGATCTCGATCCGGCGCTGGTCGCCGTAGGAGAAGGTGCCGGCGTCCTTGTCGGCGTGACCGGCCACGCCGAGCCGCGCCAGCGCAGCCTCGGCGCGTGCCCGGGCGTCCTCGCCGCTTCCGGTCGAGAGCCCCGCCACAAGCACGTTCTGTTCGACGGTGAGCGACGGAAAGAGCCGGATGTTCTGGAAGGTTCGCGCGATGCCGAGCTCGGCGATGCGGTGCGTCGGAAGTCCGTCAAGCTTCGTCTCCCCCAGCCGCGAGGTGCCCTCGGTGGGCTCCAGCACGCCCGAGAGCATGTTGAGCAGCGTCGTCTTGCCCGAGCCGTTGGGCCCGATCAGGCCCACGATCTCGCCCGGGCGCAGTGTGACCGAGACGTCGTTGACCGCCGTCAGCCCGCCGAAGCGCATGGTCATGTGCTCGGCCGTCAGCGCCGAGCGGTCCGAGACCGCCGGCAGCGTGGCCGCGGTCTTCTCAGCACCGCGACGGGTGAAGACCCGCTCTTCCCATTCCTTGAGCCCCGCCAGCCCCTCGGCCTTGCGGAACATGGCGAAGAGGATGATCAGCGCGATGCCGATCTGGGTGGTGCCGAAGACCTGCGGCACGGTGAAGGCGCCGATGTCGAAGCCGCTCTCGAAGCGGCGCAGCACCTCGGTCACCACGGTGATGGTGACGGCGCCGGTCACCGCGCCGGTGACCGTGGTCATGCCGCCGACGATCAGCATGGCGAGCAGCTGGAACGTGTCGACGAAGTAGAACTTCTTGGGGCTGAAGGCGCCGAGGAAATGCGCGATCAGCGCGCCCGACACCGCCATGACGGCGGCGCTCAGGATCCACGATATCAGCCGCTCGCGCTTCATGTCGACGCCGACCGCGCCCGCCGCGATGGCGTTCTCGCGGCTCGCCCGCAGGCGCAGGCCCGACACGCTGTCGCGGTAGAGCCGTGCCACCACCAGCGCCGCGATGCACCAGCCCGCCGCCACCCAGAGCGAGGTCTCGCGCGGGACGCCGAAGAAGGTGCCCGAGCCTCGGGTCACGTCGCGCCAGCCGATGATGACGCCGTGGGTGATGATCAGCAGGCCCAGCGTGGCAATTGTCGCGGCCGAGCCGTCGAGCCGCCCCACCGCGAGCCCCACCACCAGCGCAAAGGCACAGGTCACCACGATGGCCACGAGGATCGCCGGAAAGAGCCCGAGCTCGGTTGCCGCCAGCCACGCCGGCAGCTTCGGCAGGGTCGCGGCCTTCATCGCCGCCGGCAGCGTCAGCAGCGCCGAGACATAGGCCCCCACCGCCATGAACGACAGGTGCCCGAACGACAGCACACCGCTGTTGCCGCTGTAGATCCCGATGCCCACCACCGCGATCAGCGAAATGAAGAACACCGACAGCACCCGCTCGCTCGCCGCCCCCAGTCCCGAGGCCACCAGAGCCGCCACGATGACGAACGCTGCTGCCGCGGCGAGTGCGATGGCCATGTTGCGTGGTGAAGCCGTGAGCATTGCGAATCCTTTTCTGACGCCCTGATGATTGTGACGATATTTTTTCACCGGCAAGAAAGTTTTCTGGTTTGACAAGATTTTTTCACCACGCAATCGTGGCGGCGAACTTGGAGAGGCAACATGCAGGTCAGGGCTCGAATCGAGCGGATTTCCGGGGAAATGACCGCCACCGAGCGCCGGATCGGCGCGGCGATCCTGCTCGACTACCCGTTTGCAGGGCTGATCCCGATCCAGGAGCTCGCCCAAAAAACGAACACCTCGGCGCCGTCGATCTCGCGCTTCGTGACCAAGCTCGGCTTCCAGGGCTACGCGGAATTCCAGCGCAGCCTGATTGCCGAACTGAAGGAGGGCGAGCGTTCGCCCGTGGATCTGCAACGCACCGCCCAGCCGGTCGAGGGCGCCTATCTCGCGAGCTTCCTCAACCGCTCGGCCGCGGTCATGCAGGGTGCCTCCACCGCCATTTCCGAGGCGCAGTTCGAACGCATCTGCGCGCTGCTCGCCGACCCGAGGCGCGGCGTCTACTTCCTTGGCGGGCGGATGAGCGACACGCTGCTGAGCTTCATGTCCCGCCACTTGCGGCAGGCCCGCGACAAGGTTCACCACCTGTCGCCCGACCCCGAGGCCTGGCCCGACCACCTGCTGCGGATGAAGCCCCGCGACGTGCTCTTCGTGGCGGATTTCCGGCGCTACCAGAAAAGCCTCGAGCGGCTCACCGAGGGCGCCGTGCGCGAGCGCAAAGTGCAGGCGGTGGTGCTGACCGACCGCTGGCTCTCGCCCTGCGCGGCACATGCCACCGAAGTGCTCGCGGTGCCGATCGACAACGGCACGCTCTGGGACACCTACACCGGCGCCTTCGCGCTGATCGAGGCGATCGTCACGCGCATCGCCGAAACCCACTGGACCACCACAAAGACGCGCATCGAGGCATGGGATGCCATGCGCCTCGATTTCGGAGACCCCGACACATGATCTCAGATCCCCTCGTATTCGCCGCCACCTCGGACATCGCCGGCAAGCTGCGCGGCAAGGCCTTCCCGCTGTCGCAGATCGAGAAGCGCTTGAAGCGCGGCGTCGGCTGGACTCCCACCAACGTGCAGATCACCTGCTTCGACGCCATCGCGGATAGCCCCTTCGGCGCGCTCGGCGACCTGCTGCTGATCCCCGACAGCGAGACCACCGTGGCGCTCGATTACGAGGACGGCGGCCCGGTCGAGCGGCTGGCGCTGGGCGACATCACCGACCTCGACGGCACGCCGTGGTCCTGCTGCACGCGCTCGATCCTGAAGTCCGCGCTCGAGCGGCTGCGCAAGGCGGCGGGGCTCGAACTGGTGGCCTCGTTCGAGCACGAGTTCCAGTTCACCCCGACCGAGACCACGCCGGGACAGGCCTATACCTTCTCGGGCTTCACCCGCCGCCGCGCCTTCGGCGAGGCGCTCATGGCGGCGCTGGCGCAGGCCGGGCTCGGGCCGGACACCTTCATGAAGGAATACGGCCCCGACCAGTACGAGATCACCGTGACGCCCTCGCAGGGGGTGCGCCCCGCCGACGAGGCGGCGCTCCTGCGCGAGATCACCCGGCTGACCGCGCAGCGCGTGGGCGAGCGGGCGACCTTTGCGCCGATCCTCGATCCCGACAACGTCGGCAACGGCGTGCACATCCACATGAGCTTCCTCGACGCGGCGGGCGCACCGGCCACCTACGACCCTGCCCAGCCGCAGGGCATGTCGGCCACCACCGGCAGCTTCATCGCGGGCGTGCTCAGGTATCTCGACAGCATCGTGGCGCTCACCGCGCCCTCGGATGTCTCCTACCTGCGCCTGACCCCGCACCGCTGGAGCGCCGCCTACAACAACCTCGGCTTCCGCGACCGCGAGGCCTCGCTGCGGATCTGCCCGGTGACCGCGACCGATCCCGAGAGCATCGCGAAACAGTACAACTTCGAGTACCGCGCCGCCGATGCCGCCGCCTCGCCCCACCTCGCGCTTGCCGCCATCGTGCACGCGGGCTGTCAGGGCATCGAGGACGCGCTGCCGATCCCCGCGGTCACCGAGGAGGACCTCTCGGTGCTTTCGGCCGAGGATCTCGCTGCGCGCGGCTATGCCCGCCTGCCCGAGACGCTGCCCGCCGCCCTCACCCGCTTTGCCGAGAACGAGACCGTCACCGGCTGGTTCCCCGAGGGCTTTGCCGAGGTCTACACCGCCCACAAGCGCGGCGAGCTGGCGTGGCTCGACGACAAGGACACCGCCGCGCGCTGCGCCGCTTACGGCACTGTCTACTGACCCGCGGACATCCCCCGGGACGGCGCGGATTTCAGCGCCGTCCCCGCCCAAATCCGTCACGCTGAAAAAAACAGAAGACAAACCTGTCTAGACCTGTCTACCATACATAAAGAGACAGGAGGACGGATGAAGCAGAGCGCCGCAGAATCGAAGTCCCAGCGCATCGCGCGGGTGCTCGAGGCCGAGATCCGCTCGGGCACGCTCACCGACGGCGCGGCGCTGTCCAGCGAGAACGCGCTTGTCGAACGCTTCGCCGTCTCGCGCACCACCGTCCGCAAGGGGCTCGGCATCCTCGCCGCCAAGGGGCTCATCCGCACCAAGGTCGGCATCGGCTCCTTCGTGACCTACGGCGGCGCGGTGATCGACAGCGGCTCGGGCTGGAGCCTGTCGCTGGCGGATGGCCGCGCCCGGCTCGGCACCCGCATCCTGCGCATCGCGCGGCTTCCCATGGACCTCGACGACCCCGCCCCGCAGGGCGAGATGCTGGCCGTAGACCGCATCCGCTTTCGCGAGGAGACCGGACAGGGCCTGACGCTGGAACGCGCCCGGGTACCGTGGCGCGACGATTACGAAGCCGTCCTGTCCGAGGGGCTCAACGGCGGTTCGCTGAGCCGCACGCTTGCCGCACGCGGCCTGTCGCCCGCCACCGGCGAGGAATGGGCCAACGTGCTCTGCGCCCTGCCCGCCGGGGACGCGGCGCTCATGGGACGACGCGCCGGAGAGCCGATGCTGCGCCTGCGCCGCCTGACCCGCGACGGCCACGGCGGGCTGTTCGAATACGTGGAAAGCGTGCTCGACCCCGAGGTCTTCGGCCTGCACATGGAATTCTGACGATGACTGCAACCGCCCTTCCCTGTCTCGCCGAAACCCGCGCCACCGCCGCCCTTGCAGGCCTGGCCGTGGGCGACGCGCTGGGGATGCCCGCGCAGACGCTCCCGCGCGGGGTCATCCGCGAACGCTACGGCCGGATCACCGGACTCGTGGCGCCTTTCGACGGCCACCCGATCAGCCACGGGCTGCGCGCCGGACAGGTCACCGACGACACCGAGCAGACCCTGCTTCTGGCGCGCCGCCTAATCGCCGAGCCTCAGGGCTTCGACGACGCGGGCTGGGCGCGCGACCTGCTGGAGTGGGAGGCCGGGATCCGCGCCAAGGGGCTTGCGGACCTGCTGGGGCCGTCCTCGAAGGCTGCCATCGAGGCGCTGCTTGCCGGCACGCCGCCCGAAGAGACCGGCCGTCGCGGCACCACCAACGGCGCGGCCATGCGCATCGCCCCGGTGGGCATCGCGACCCCGCCCGACGTGGCGCAGATCGCCGCCCGTGTGGCCCGCACCTGCCGCGTGACCCACAACACAGGCGAGGCCATCGCCGCCGCCTCGGCCGTGGCCATGGTTGTGAGCGCTGGCGTCGCCGGGCAAGGCTTCGACGCGTCGCTCGATCCGGCGCTGGCATCGGCCCGCGCAGGTCAGGCCCTTGGCAACGCGGTGGGCGAGCCCGACGTGGCGGGACGCATCGCGCTGGCGCTCGAGATCGCCGAAACCGGCGACGAGGAGCAGCTCATCGCCACCATCGGCAGCTCGGTCGCAAGCCGCGAGAGCGTGCCCATGGCCTTCGGACTGCTGCGGCTGGCGCGGGGCGACCTGTGGCAGGCGCTGCTCTCTGCCGCCAACATCGGCGACGACACCGACACCATCGGCGCCATTGCCGGCGCCATGGGCGGCGCCACCGGCTGCCCGCTGCCCGACACGGTGGTGGCCGAGGTCACCGAGGCCAGCGGGCTCGACCTCGCGCCCGTGGTCCGCGCCCTTCTGGCCCTGCGCCAAGGAGGCACCCCATGCCCCGGCTGATGCAGATGACCGGCCCGGTGATCGACCTCGTCTACCGGGTGCGCGCGCTTCCCGCCTCGGGCGAAGAGGCGGTGGTCACCGGTTTCGAGATGACCGTGGGCGGCGGCTTCAACGCGCTGGCCGCCGCGCGGGCCGCAGGGATCGAGGCCACCATGGGCGGCACGCTCGGCACCGGCCCCTTCGGCTACACTGCCGCTGCGGCGCTCGGCGACCGCGACATCGCCTGCGCGCGCCCGCCGATCCCGGATCACGACCAGGGCTGCTGCACCGTGATGCTGGAGCCCGACGGCGAGCGCAGCTTCATCGCCTGGCCCGGCGCCGAGGGCCGGATCACCGCCGAGGCGCTTGCCACCATCGACCTCGCGCCCGTCGATTGGGTCATGGTCTCGGGCTACACGCTGCACTACCCCGACGCCCGCGACGCGCTGGCCAGCTGGATCGAAGAGCTGCCCCGCGACCGGCGCTTCCTCTTCGACCCCTCGCCGATGATCGCCGAGCTGCCGCCCGCGCTCGTCGACACCCTGCGCAACCGCGCCGACTGGATCAGCGCCAATAACGTCGAGGCGCGCGTGATGACCGGCCACACCGACGCCGAGGTCGCGGTGCGCGCGCTGGCATGGGGCCGTCAGGGCGCGCTGGTGCGCCTTGGCGCCGAGGGCTGCCTGATGGCCACCAAGGGCACCCTGCACCGCCTTCCCGCCCACGAGGTCACGCCCGTCGACACCAACGGCGCCGGCGACTGCCACATCGGCAGCTTCGTGGCCGAGCTGTCGCTCTCGGGCGACCCGCTGCGCGCCGCGCGCTACGCCAACATCGCCGCCGCCCTCTCGGTCACCCGCCCGGGCCCCGCCACGCCGCCCGACCGTGACGAGGTGCTGGCGCTGCTCTGAACCCCGACAAGAGGGCCGCAAAGGCCCCGAACCCCAACATGGAGACGACAATGACCAAAGGACTTCTTTCCCTCTCGCTGCTCGCGCTCACCGCGTCAGGCGCGCTTGCCGACGAGATCCGCGTGCTCAACTGGCAGGGCTACGGCACCGACCTCGGCTGGTCGCTCGAGGCGTTCGAGGCCGCCACCGGCCACAGCGTGGTGCACGAGTACTTCAATTCCGAGCAGGAAATGCTCACCAAGATGCGCACCAACCCCGGCGCCTATGACGTGGTGCTGATCAACGCGGCCTACACCACGCAGGCCTACGAAGAGGGTCTGCTGGCGGCCATCGATACCGCCGCCATCGGGAACTACGCCGGTATCCCCGCCAACTTCGCCGAGGACCCGAGCCTGGTGCACAAGGGCGCGGTCTACGGCGTGCCGTGGACCTGGGGTCTGACCGCCATCGCCATCAACACGCAGGCCTTCGATGAGGCGCCGACCTCGCTCGAAGTGCTGTGGGATCCCGCGCACAAGGGCCGCGTCTCAATCCGCGACGATGCCGAGGAAGCGGTGCACCTCGGCGCGCTGGCCACCGGTCAGGACATCAACAACATCGAGGATCTCGACGCGGTCGAGGCCAAGCTCAGGGAGCTGATGCCGCAGCTGCGCACCTTCTGGGCCTCGGAGAACGACTGGAACCAGTTCATGGCGGCGGGCGAGCTCGACGTGGCGAGCTACTGGTCCGGCTCGGCGGCACGCTCGGCGGGCATGGGCCTGCCGGTGGAGTTCGTCGTGCCCAAGGAAGGCGCCATCGCCTGGCTCGACGGGCTGTCGATCCCCGAGACCTCCGAGCACAAGGAGGCCGCGGCCCAGTTCATCGACTGGATGATCGACCCCGAGTTCTATGTGAAGTGGGACGCCGAGGGCGCCCCCGCCTCGGCCAATGCCGATGCCGCCGCAGCACTGCCGGACGACGCCTTCAACAAGCGCGTTCTGGGCGATCCCGAAGTGGTCAAGCTCGCCAAGTTCCGCGCGCCCATGGACGATGCCACGCGCGAGAAATACCTCGCGCTCTGGCAGAGCCTGAAGGCCGCCCAGTAAGCCGCTGACGAGACGAGGGAAAGTCATGGCAGAGGTGATCCATGCACAGGACCGCCGGCGGCTTCTGACGCTGCTGGGCCCGGCCTATCTCTGGCTGACGCTGGCGGTGTTCCTGCCGCTCTCGGCCATGCTGTTCTTCAGTTTCCTCTCGGACATGCCCGGTGACGCCCCCGACTGGGGCGTCACGCTTGGCAACTACACGCAGTTCCTCGAGAATCCGACCTACGCCACGCTTCTGTGGAAGTCGCTGAAGCTCGGCGTCACGGTCACGCTCTTCTGCATCGTGATCGGCTACCCCTGCGCTCTGGTGCTGGCGAAATCCATCAAGGGCCGCGCCCGCGAGGCGCTGTTCCTGATGGTCATCCTGCCGTTCTGGTCGAACTCGCTGGTGAGGATCTTCTCATGGGCCATCGTGCTGCGCGGCAATGGCGTGCTCGAACGGACGCTGAACTGGATCCTGCCCTTTGACATCAGGCTGAACCTGATGTTCACCACCGAGGCCGTGGTCATCGGGCTCGTGCACAGCTACCTGCCTTACGTGATCCTGACGAGCTACCTCGCGCTGCAGGCCATCGACGACGACCTGATCGACGCCGCGCGCTCGATGGGCGCCTCGAAGCTCACCATCCTCAACCGTCTGCTGCTGCCGCTGTCGCTGCCGGGGCTGCTGGCCGGCGCGGTGCTGGTCTTCGTGCCCGTGGTCGGCAGCTTCATGGAGCCGCGCATCCTTGGCGGGCGCATGGGCACCTATTACGGCACCGTCATCGAGGACCAGTTCGTGGCGGTCTACAACTGGCCGCTGGGGGCCGCGCTCTCGTTCATCCTGCTGGCGGTGGTGCTGGTGATCCTCGGCGCCGCCTCGCCGGTGCTGCGGAGGGCGCGGACATGAGCCCCATCGCCCTGCTCGGCCGCATCTGGCTGGTGCTGATCCTGATCTTTCTCTACGCGCCGATCCTCGTCATGGCGGCGATGAGCTTCAACGCCTCGCCCTTCTACCAGCTGCCCTTCGAGTATTCCTCGAAGTGGTACAGCGACATGGCGGGCAACGAGCAGATCGTGACCGCGGCTATCCGCTCGGTGCTGATCGCCTGCGCGGTGACGGCGATCGCCACCGCGGTCGGCACCGCCGCCTCTGTCGCGCTCTTCCGCTACGAGTTCCGCGGCAAGAGGCTGCTGCAGGCGCTGCTGTTTCCGCCCATCGCCATCCCGTGGCTGATCACCGGCACCGCCATGCTGGTGTTCTTCTTCACCATCGGCATCGGGCGCGGCACGCCCGCGGTGATCATCGGCCACGTGGCGCTGGCGCTGCCTTACGTCATCGTGACCGTCACGGCCCGGCTTTCGTCCTTCGACGTCACGCTGGAGGAAGCCGCGCGCTCCATGGGCGCCGGTGCATGGACGGTGCTGCGCCGGGTGACGCTGCCTTGGATCGCGCCGGGGATCGTCGCGGGCGCGCTCTTCGCCTTTGCCGTCAGCTTCGACCAGTTCGTGGTGAGCTACTTCCTGTCCAAGCCCGGCGACAGCACGCTGCCCGTGCTCATCTACACCGCCATCCGCAAGGGCTTCACGCCCGAGATCAACGCCATCTCGACGATCATCATCGCCGTCTCCATGGCGGTCATGTTCCTTGCGGCGCGCTACTCGAAATTCGGAGGGGACCGCTGATGTCGCAGGTCGAGGTTCGCAATGTAACCAAACGCTTCGGCCGCACGGTGGCGCTGGACGACGTGTCCATCGCCTTCGAGGACGGCGGGTTCTTCGCCCTGCTGGGGCCGTCCGGGTCGGGCAAGACGACGCTGCTGCGCACCATTGCGGGATTCCATTTCCCCGATAGCGGCAGCATCCGCATCGGCGAGCGCAACGTCGAGAAGGTGCCGGTCGAGAAGCGCGACATCGGCATGATGTTCCAGAACTACGCGCTGTTTCCCAACATGTCCGTGGCCGAGAACGTGGGCTTCGGCCTGCGCGTCCGCAAGGTCGGCTCGGCCGAGGAAACCCGCCGCGCCCGCGAGGCGCTGGAACTGGTGCAGCTCGGCCATCTGGGCGACCGGCGGCCCTCGCAGCTTTCCGGCGGGCAGCGGCAGCGGGTGGCGCTGGCACGGGCCATCGTCACCAACCCCAAGGTGCTGCTGCTCGACGAGCCGCTTTCGGCGCTCGACAAGACCCTGCGGGTGGACATGCAGATCGAGCTCAAGCGCATCCAGCGCGAGGTCGGCATCACCACGATCTTCGTGACCCACGACCAGGAAGAGGCACTGACCCTCTCGGACCGCATCGGTATCCTGCGCGACGGGCGCATCGTGCAGGCGGGCCCCCCGCGCGAGGTTTATAACCGCCCCGTCGATGCCTTTGCCGCGGGCTTCCTCGGCGAGGCGAACTGGCTCTCCGAGGGCGCATTGGCGGGGCTTACCCTGCCCGCCGATCCCTCTGGGCGCCGCTTTGCCACGCGCCCGGAGGCGCTGGCGATCTCCGCCGCGGCGCCCGCGCCGGGGATGAACGCGGTTCGGGGCCAGCTGGTGCAGCGCGTCTTCGCGGGCGCCATGGCAACCTGCCTCGTCGAGGTGGACGGCCAGCCGTGGAAGCTCATCGCGCGCGACCGCGACATCCCCGAGCTGCCCGGCGACGGCGCGGTCTGGCTTGCCTGGGCGCCGCAGGACACGCTGGTGGTGCCGGCATGAGCGAGGTGCTTCTTGTCATCGACATGCAGCCCGGTTTCGGCCACCCAGAAAGCCCGTGGTGCACCCCCGGCTACGACCTCTGCGCCGAGCGCATCGGCGCCCTCGCCGCGGGCTTCGCGGGTCGCGCACTCTTCACCCGCTTCGTGCCGCCCGCCGAGCCCTCGGGCGCGTGGCTGCCCTATTACCAGGCCTGGCCCTTTGCGCTGGATCCGGCGCAGAGCTGGCTCTGGGAGCTCGATCCGCGCTTTTCGGGTCATCCCGAAGTGACCGGCCACCGCTTCGCCAAGTGGCGCGAGGCCATTTCGCACGTTCCCGAAGACGCCACTCTGGTGATCTGCGGGGTGGCGACCGACTGCTGCGTGCTGGGCACCGCGATCGAGGCGGTGGACGACGGCCGCCACGTGCGGCTGGTCACCGACGCCTGCGCGGCCGGGACCCAGGCGCTGCACGAGGCCGCCATCACCGTGATGCGCGACCGCGCGCCCATGCTGACGCTGACCGACACCGAGACCGAGCTGGCGCGGCTGCTCGAGGACTGAGTGTTTCGGCTCTGGCGCCGGAGCCGTGACGAGCGGAGCGGCCCGCGCGGTCAGGGCGCGGCGGGTGGGCCAAACCGCTGCGCCGGTGACGCCGCGGACGTGTCAGCCCTTGGGTATAAGCCTCGGCGGATGGGTCAGCCCTTGCGGAGGAGCCGTGGCGGTCGGGTCAGCCCCGAGGCATCGGGCCAGAGGTCCCCGGCAAAAGGCGTGCCCGCGTAAAACCGGTTGGCGCCGGTGTTCATCACCTCGATCTCCAGCAGATGTTGACCCGCCGCGACCTCGCCCAGCGGCAGGCGGAACGGCGCGTGGGACACGGCGCCGTGCTCGGCGCCGTCGAGCCTGACATGGGCCGCACAGGCAAGCCCCGGCAGCTCGAGCGTCAGCGCCATGGGGTCGGTGAGCGTGAAGCGACAGCTATAGCGCCCGACGCCGGAGAACGCCGGATCGCCCTGTGCCTGCCAGCCCTCCGTCACGCTGATCGCCCGGGCCGCGCCCGATGTCGCAAGGGTCCAGCCGTCGCGCAGCTCCATGACCGGGACGAGCGCGGGCTTGGGCAGCCACGCTACGTCCGTGACGGGCTCCGCCTGCCGCAAACGAAGCAAACGCAACTCCTGCGGGTCGAGCGCCAGTGACAGGCGGCGCGACGGCTCGGGCGGACCGGCCTCGCAGACGAGCCCGGCGCCGAGGGTCAGCTGGGCCTCGAGTGGCGCGTCGCCCTCGTTGAAGAGTGCCACGCGCCACCAGCCTTCCGCGTCCCGCCCGGCCACGAGGCTGCGCAGCCCGGTGCGTTCGGAGATCTGCGGCAGGTCGGGGAGCGCGGCGCCGATGTCCTGCTCCTCCGGCATCCCTCGCCAGAGAGGCAGGCCGAGTGCCTCGGCGCGGGCCAGCACCTCCGGGTCCCGCAAAGCCGTCACCTCCGGCAGCACCAGCGCCGCCACATCTTCACCGTGGATCCGGCACCCGCCGTCCATCGCCGCCAGCCCGTCCTCGTCGACCACCAGCGGCGGGTGCCCCAGCGCCACCAGCCGCTCGGCCCAGCGGCCGAAGGTCTGCGCATGGGCATGGCGCGGGCCCTCGGTCAGCGCGGTCTCGTAGGGATAGAGCAGCGCGATGCGGGGGGGCGGCGCGGCGCCTTCGATGAAATCCGCCAGAGCCTCCGCCTCCGAGGCCAGCGCCCCCATCACGGGCCACCATGGTTGCAGGTTGTAGCCGGGCGCGAAGTCGAACCGCAGGTTGTCGAGCGCCGAAGGCGTGGCATCGCCCTCCGACGCGAAGAGTGCATGCAGGATCACCCGGCTGGCGCCCAGCATGTGCAAGCGGATGAGCTGCGCCCGCAGCGCCTGCGGCGTCATCTCCCACTGGCCCGCGGCGCGGGTCTCGGAGCGGGAGGCGGTCACGTAGAGCTCGCACCAGCAGCCGCGGCGACCGCTGGCCCGCGCGATGCTGTCGCCGAGCAATGGGGCAAGCTGGGCGTCGAGGTTGTTGGCGTCCACCGCCGTCACGTCGCGCCAGCGGTCGGTGCCGAAGAAATCCGCCGCCAGCGCCGCCCGCGGGTCGATGCTCGAGAACCCGCCATTGAGCGCGAAACTCGCCACGTGCGGCAGGATCTCGTGCCCGGTGAGCGCCAGCCCGTTACGGTCGCAGAAAGCGCGGAGCGAGCCGAGGAAGCTTTGCTGGAAGAGCGCGGTATAGGTCCGATAGACGTGGCTGCGGGTCGCACGCGCTCCGGGCAGATCGCGCAGCAGCGCCGCAAGTTGCAACGCCAGAGGCCCCCGCGCCACGAGTGACGCGGCGAAGCCGTCGCTCCAGAGCAGGCTGTTGCCGAGATTGCCCGTGCGCCCCTCCCAGTCGTAGAGCACCGGCGCGGGCTGGTCGAAGAACAGGCAGTGCACCGGATCGGGCAGCAGGCCCGCAAGCGCCCGGGCATAGGGCTCGAGCCCCTTCTCGACGAAGCGCGCCCCGGCCTCGGGCAGCAGGTAGTTGATGACGCGGGAGTTGGCGATGCGGGCGCGGGCGAAGAGTGTCCAGCGGGCGCCCTCGGGCAGCGAGTGGTCCAGCCGCGCGGTCATCCCGTCGGCCCCGACGGCCACGATGCGCACCGCGTCGGTCACGTCGCGCACGCTTCCATCCGCGGACCAGAGCACGGCAGCCACCGGCGCCCAGTCCGCCAGCCGCGGCGCGCCGTCCTCGTGGATCCAGTTGCGCACCGCCGCGCCGAGGCTCGCACCCAGCGTCGCCCGGATACCGGCGATGGTCGCGTCGCGCCCGGTGCTCTCGGCCCAGAAGAGATGCGTCTCGCGCAGGTGGTCGGCGCCTTCGACGGTGCGCCCGCCCGCCTGCCCGCTGCTCCAGGCGTAGTCGTCGTAGAGCCCCGCCCGCAGTCCGAGCCCGGCCATGATCCGCACCGCCTGCGCATAGGCGGCAAGGTACTCGGGCGAGAGGTAGAGCGCGCGCGGCATCGACAGCCGCGCCTGGATGTAGATCGTGCCAAAGCCCTGCGCGCGGAACCCGGCGAGCTGCGCGCGCATCTCGGCCTCGGTCGGCAGGCCGGACCAGAACCAGTAGGCGTCGAGCCGGCTCACGGCGCGCGGCTCACTCGATCAGTATCTTGTCCGAGTTGTCCTTGAGCCCCACGCCCGTCACCCCGAGCTTGAGCGCGTGGCGCACCAGCCAGTCGATCTTGGCCACCGCCTTTTCGGCCGAGAGCCCGCCGGAATTGTGAATGTTCGACACGCAGTTGCGCGAACTGTCGGGGGTGCCGACCCTGGGGTTGATGGTGAGATAGGCGCCGAGGCTGGTGGTCAGCGACAGGCCCGGACGCTCGCCGATCACCATGACCACGAGCTTTGCGCCCATGCGCTCGCCAATCTCGTCGCCGATGCCGACGCGGCCCTGCTCGGCCAGCACGATGGGGCCGAGCTTGAGGTCCGAGAAGGCCCCGACCAGCCCGGTCATCACCTCGGCCGAGTTGGTGTTGACCGCATCCGCCGACAGCCCGTCGGCGAGCACGATGACCGCGTCGAAGGGCCCCTCGGGGAGAGTGTCTGCATCGCGCTCGCGCAGGCGCCGGCCAAGGTCGGGACGGCGGATGTAGACGCCGCGGTCCTCGGCACGGCTGTGCACGCGGATCACCTCGGCGCCGCCGATGCCGGCCTCCACGGCCTCCCAGTCGACGGGCTTCCAGATCGCGTCGCGGGCCTTGGCGTGGCTGAGTTGGAAGTCGAGCACCGACTCGAGGGTGGCAGGGCCGCCCTCGGGGTCGAGCCGCAGCCGCGCGGGCGTCAGGCGGCGCAGGGCGTTGAAGGCGGGGTGCTTGTCGATCTCGCTCATTCTGCGGCCAGTCCCATCCGTTTCATCATTGCGCTCATGTCCGGGATCGCCCGGTCCGGCCCCATCTGCTCGAGCCCCATCCTGGCGAGCCAGCCCTCGAACTCGGGCGCGGGCCGCGCACCGGAGATCGAGCGCATCCAGCGCCCGTCCTCGAAGGACAGGGTCTGATAGCTCAGCATCACGTCGTCCGAGCCCGGCACACAGATCACGAAGTTCACGCCGGCGGCCCCCAGCAGGCAGGCCAGCGTGTCCATGTCGTCCTGATCGGCATCCACGTGGTTGGTGTAGCAGACGTCCATGCCCATCGGCAGGCCGAGCAGCTTGCCGCAGAAATGGTCCTCGAGCCCGGCGCGGATGACCTGCTTGCCGTTGTAGAGATACTCGGGCCCGATGAAGCCCACGACGCTGTTCACGAGGAACGGATCGAAGGCGCGCGCGACGGCGTAGGCACGCGCCTCGAGCGTCTGCTGGTCGACGCCGTGGTGGGCGTCGGCCGAGAGCGGCGCGCCCTGCCCGGTCTCGAAATACATGCAGTCGGTGCCCACCGTGCCCCGCTTGAGGCCAAGCGCCGCCTCTTGCGCCTCCTTGAGGATCGAGAGCGTGACGCCGAAGCCCTCGTTCGCCGCCTGCGTGCCCGCGATGGACTGGAACACGAGATCGACCGGGCCGCCGCTCTCCATGATCTCCATGCTGTTGGTGACGTGGGTCAGCACGCAGCTCTGGGTGGGGATGTCGAACTCCTGCCGAAGCCCGTCGAGGGCCCAGAGCAGGTCGGTGCAGTTCTGGATGCTGTCCGAGGCCGGGTTGATCCCGATCACCGCGTCGCCCGAGCCCTGCAGCAGCCCGTCGAGGATCGCCGCCGCGATGCCGCGCAGGTCGTCCGAGGGGTGGTTGGGCTGAAGCCGCGTCGACAGCCGCCCCTTGAGGCCCACGGTACTCCGGAAGCGGGTAATGACCTCGGTCTTGGCGGCCACCGCGATGAGGTCCTGGTTCCGCATCAGCTTGCTGACCGCGGCGATCATCTCGGGGGTAAAGCCGCGCGCGGCCTTGGCCAACGATACCGCGTCGGCGGCGTCGGAGAGCAGCCAGTTGCGCAGGTCGCCCACGGTCATCGAGCGGAACGGGGCAAAGGCCTCGGCGTCGTGGCTGTCGATGATCAGCCGCGTGACCTCGTCGCTCTCGTAGGGCACCACCACGTCGTTCAGGAAGTGCGTCAGCGGCAGGTCGGCCAGCACGTAGCGGGCGGCGACGCGGTTCGCCTCGGAACTGGCGGCAATGCCGGCGAGCTCGTCCCCCGAGCGCAGCGGTGTCGCGGCGGCCATCACCTGCGCCAGGCTGGCAAAGGCATGGGTTTCCCCACCGGCGATATGTTCGAACTTCACGGGTCAGACCCTCCGTAGTCGCGAAGTGGCCGAGCGCGGATGCGCCGGCGATTTGCTTTGCGGCAGTGTCGCAAGAGCGGCGGCGCGGGAAAAGCCCCGTTGACGGCCCGCGCCTTCCTATGGGCTCTGCAGACCGTCAGACGCAAGAAAAATTGACCGAACGCACATTATTTGAGCGCGACACTGCCCTTTCGGTCAATTCCGACCGATCACCACGCGGGCCATGACAACAGATACCGCTGTCCTCGCGGGGGCGATGTTGTAGAACCAGGACCGGGAAAGTGCCGTACAAAAGCAGGGAGAGCAGCAGCATGAGCAGTAGCGTTTTCGAACACCCGTGGCTGTCGGGGCTGTTCACCGATCACAAGATGGCAAAGATCCTTTCGGCCGAGCGCCAGATCGCCCACATGCTGGCCTTCGAGGCCGCGTGGTCGCGCGCCTGCGGCGCCGTCGGGATCTTCGACCCCGACAAGGCCGAGGCCGCCGCCCGTGCCATCGAGTCCGCGCGCATCGACATGGCGGACCTGGCCGAGGGCATGGCGCAGGACGGCGTGCCGATCCCCCGCTTCGTGGCGCAGCTGCGCGCCGTTGCCCCGTCGGAGGCGCTGCACAAGGGCGCGACCTCGCAGGACGTGGTCGATACCGCGATGGTGATGGCGCTGGCCGAGGCCTCGAAGCTCCTGATCGAGCGGATCGAGCAACTGACCCGCGCTCTGAGTGCGCTCGAGGCGCGCCACGGCGCCACCCCGCTGATGGGCCGGACGCGGATGCAGGCCGCGACCGAGATCACCGTCTCCGACAGGGTGCTGACCTGGATGCTGCCGCTCGCCGGCCACCGCGACCGGCTGTCGGTGCTGCGTGGGCTTGTCGAGAAGGTGCAGATCGGCGGCGCCTCGGGCGACCGCAAGGCGCTGGGCGACAAGGAGACCGAGGTCGTCGAACGCGTCGCCCTCGACCTCGGCCTCGCCCCGGCCAGGCGCAGCTGGCACGCGATGCGCGAGCCGATTGCCGAATACGCCTCGTTCCTGTCGCTGGTGACCGGCACGCTGGGCAAGATGGGTCAGGACGTGGCGCTGATGGCGCAGCAGGGGATTGACGAGATCGCGCTCTCGGGCGGCGGCGGCTCGTCGGCGATGCCGCACAAGCAGAACCCCGTCGCGGCCGAGCTGCTGGTGACGCTGGCGCGGTTCAACGCCACGCAGGTCAGCGCCATGCACCACGCGATGATCCACGAGCAGGAACGCTCGGGCGCGGCGTGGAGCCTTGAATGGATGGTGCTGCCGCAGATGCTGATGGCGACGGCGCGTTCGCTGGCCGTGGGCATCGAGCTCGTGGGCAAGATCACCCGGATCGGAACGGCCTGAGCGCCTGAAAAGGGTCGAGGCCGCAGATCGCTGCGGCCTCATTCGCCTTGCCGGGGTCGGTCAGAACGGCAGGCCGATGTAGTTCTCGGCCAGATCCCGGCGCGCGGTTTCGGAATGCGCGAGGTGGTCCAGCGTCGCCCGGCGCATCTGCGCGGCAAAGGCGTCCTCGTCGTCGAAGCGGTGCAGCATCAGCGTCATCTGCCAGCTGAACCGCATCGCCTTCCAGATCCGCGACAGCGCCTTTTCGGAATAAGCGTCGATCCCCGCCGTTCCGCGCCCCGAAAGTGCCTCGATCAGCGCGTCGTGCAGGTAGTAGACGTCCGACGCCGCGAGGTTCAGCCCCTTGGCCCCGGTCGGCGGCACGATGTGGGCCGCGTCGCCCACGAGGAACAGGTTGCCCCAGCGCAGCGGCTCGGAGACGAAGCTGCGCAGCGGCGCGATGGATTTCTCGATCGATGGCCCGGTGATCAGCCGCCCCGCCGCCTCCGAGGGGATCCGGCGGCTGAACTCGTCCCAGAAACGCTGGTCCGACCAGTCCTCGACCTTGTCGGTCAGCGGCACCTGCACGTAGTAGCGCACGAGGTTCGAGTTGCGCATCGAGGCCAGCGCGAAGCCGTGGCGCGAGTTGGAATAGATCAGCTCGTCGTTCACCGGCGGCGTTTCCGACAGGATACCCAGCCAGCCAAACGGATAGACGCGCTCGAACTCCTGCCGCTTGTGCTCGGGGATGGTCTTGCGCGACACCCCGTGGAAGCCGTCGCATCCCGCGACATAGAGGCATTCCAGCCGCTTGCGGGTGCCGTCGTGGGTGAACTCCACCGCCGAGCGCGGCTGGTCGAGATCGAGGATCTCGACGTCGGACACCTCGTGCAGCACGGTGGTGCCCATCGCATCCTGCGCGGCGTAAAGATCGGCGGTCACTTCGGTCTGGCCGTAGACCATGACCCGCTTGCCGGTGAGCTCGAGGAAGTCGATGTGCACCACGCGCTCGTCGTCGGTCATGTAGCAGCCGTCGTGCGGGATGCCCTCGCGCTGCATGCGCGCATCGACACCCGCCACCTGCAGAAGCTCGACCGTCCCCCACTCGAGGATGCCCGCGCGGATCCGCGACAGCACATGCGCGCGGGTGGAGCGTTCGAGGATCACCGTCTCGATCCCTGCCCGGTTGAGCAGCTGCGACAGCAAGAGCCCCGACGGCCCGCCGCCGATGATGGCGACCTGAGTGGTGAGTGTGGTCATGCGCGAATCCTCCCGTTTACGCATTGCAGATTAGCTCTGCGCGGGCGCGGAACGAATGGACCAGGGCGACATTGGATGGTACAATTCATGCATGCACGAAACGGCGCATATTCCCATCTTCAACCTCTTCGGAGAAACCACGGCCTTTCCGGACGTGATCCATTGCGAGGCGGTATTCGACCGCGCCGGGCTGCATGACTGGGTGATCACCCCGCACCGCCACGGGCAGATGGCGCAGATCTTCCAGATCGTCTCGGGCGCCGCGAAGGTGACGCTGGATGGCGGCTCGGAGCGCCTTGAATCCGGGGGCTATCTCTTCGTTCCGCCGCAGATCGTGCACGGGTTCGAATTCACCCGCGGGACCGAGGGGATGGTGCTGTCGATGCCCTCTCCCGTGGTCTCGAGGCTCGGCCCCAAGACGCCGGCGCTGGCGGACTGGCTCGGCGCGCCACAGCGCGGCCGGGTCAGCGACGCGGCGGGCGCGTTGCTGCAGGAGATCGCGCGCTGCTACGCGGCACATGGTACGTTTCGCGCGCAGCGTCTGGTGGCCCTGACCCACGCCGCGTTGGCCACCCTCGCCGATGAGGGCAGCGCCGGCCGGAGCGCGGCGCGCGACGCCGGTGGCCAGATGCAGCGGCTCGACGCGCTGATCGCCGAGCGTCTGGCACAGGGCTGGAGCGCGCGCGACTACGCCTCGGCGCTGCATGTCACCACCGGGCACCTCAACCGCATCGTGCGCAGCGCCGCGGGGATGAGCCTCACCGCCTATCTCGAGACCGCGGTGATGACCGAGGCCTGCCGCCTCATCGCCTTCACCCGGCTGCCGGTGGCCGAGGTCGGCTACCGTCTTGGCTACGCCGACCCGCCCTATTTCTCGCGCCGTTTCCGCGCCCGCATGGGCGAGACGCCAAGCGCCTATCGCGCGCGGGTGTCGGGCGAGCGCGCGGCGGGCGAAGGATAAGGCTCAGGCCGCCTGCGGCAGCCCGAGGATGCTGCGTGCGGTCCGCCAGTCGGCGACGGGACGCTCGTAGCGGTCGCAAAGCTCGGCGGCGCGGCGCACCAGCGCGGCGTTCGATGGCGCCAGCGTGTCGCGGTCGATCCGGACATTGTCCTCAAGCCCGGTGCGGGCATGACCGCCGGCCGAGATCGCCCAGTCGTTGAGGACGATCTGGTTGGGCCCGATCCCCGCCGCGCACCACGCCGCATCCTCGCCGAAGAGCCGCTTCACCGTGTGGATGTAGTAGTCGAAGACCGCGCGGTCGGCGGGCATGGCGTTCTTCACGCCCATGACGAACTGGACGTAGGGACGCGCCGCGATCTGGCCCGCCTGCCACATCGCGTGCGCCCTGAGGATATGGCTCAGGTCGAAGGCCTCGATCTCGGGCTTGACGCCGTATTCGATCATCTCCGAGGCCAGCCAGTCGACCAGGTCGGGCGGGTTCTCGTAGACCCGCGTCGGGAAGTTGTTCGAGCCCACCGAGAGCGAGGCCATGTCGGGCTTCAGCGGCAACATGCCGCCGCGCGCCTGCCCAGCCCCCGAGCGCCCGCCGGTCGAGAGCTGCACGATGATGCCGGGACAATGCTGGCGCAGCCCCTCGAGCAGACGCCCGAAGCGCTCGGGATCCGAGGTCGGCTTGCCCTCGTCGTCACGCACGTGACAATGCGCGATGGTGGCCCCGGCCTCGAACGCCTCCTGCGTGCTTTCGATCTGCTCCGAAATGGTGATCGGAACCGCCGGGTTGTTGTTCTTGGTCGGCAGAGAGCCGGTGATCGCGACGCAGATGATGCAGGGTTTCGACATGGTAGCTCCTCCCGAAAGGCCCCACCCCGGCACCGGGATGGGGCGAGATCGTCAGATATCGAAGAACACGGTCTCGTTCTCGCCCTGAAGGCGGATGTCGAAGCGGTAGACCACCTTGCCGTCCCGCTCGCTGCGCTTGGCGATGAGCGTCGGGCGGCGGTTCTGCCACTCGATGAGGTTCAGCACCGGGTCCTTGGCGTTGGCCTCGGCCTCGTCGTCGAAATAGACCCGGGTGTTGAGCCCGATATTAATGCCGCGCGCGACGATCCAGAGGTTGATGTGAGGCGCCATGTCCTCATGCGCCTCGTCGGCGCGGCCGAGCCAGTCGCCACCCGCATTGGCGGGTTCGTGCAGCGGGCCGGTGCCGAGCTTGCGGCGGGCCTTCACCGGACCCGGCTTGACGGTGTCGAAGCCCCATTCGCCGGTCTCGAAATCGGTGATGACCCGGCCCCAGCCGCGGAAGCCGTCCTCGACGTCGCACTCGGACTCGGGGTGCGCGTAGACGCCCGAGGCATTGGCCTGCCACGCCTCGATCAGCACGTCCTTCACCGGGTTGCCGGTGCCGTCGATGACCACGCCCTCGACGCGGATGCGCTCTCCGGCGGCGTTGGGACCGGCGATGTCCCAGCCCAGTTCGCTGCGGTAGATGTCAAAGCCCGCGGCCCCCGGCGCAAGGCCGATATGGACGTAAGGACCGGCGGTCTGAGAAGGCGTTTCCTTCAGGTAATCAAGATTTTGTGCCATGGAATTGATCCTTTCCCCGACCTTGCCTCAGTTGCCTTCGAGACGGTTCTCGAACAGGGTCGAGCGCCGTCCGCGCAGCACGATGTCGAACTTGTAGGCGATGGAGTCGAGCGGGATGGTCGCGTTCAGATCCAGCGCGGCGACAAGGCTGTCGATGCCGTCCTGCGTCGGGATCGTCTTGACGATGGGGCACTTGGCGATCAGCGGGTCGCCCTCGAAGTAGCACTGGGTGATCAGCCGCTGCGAGAAACTGGTGCCAAAGATCGACATGTGGATATGCGCCGGGCGCCAGTTGTTCACCCAGTTGCGCCAGGGATAGGCGCCGGGCTTCACGGTGCGGAAGAAGTAATAGCCGTTCTCGTCGGTGATCGTGCGGCCGCAGCCCCCGAAATTCGGGTCGATGGGCGCGAGATAGGTGTCCTTCTTGTGGCGGTAGCGCCCGCCCGCGTTGGCCTGCCACGCCTCGACCAGCGTGCCCGCGACCGGGCGGCCGTTCTCGTCCAGCACCCGGCCGTGCACGATGATCCGCTCGCCGATGGCGCTTTCGCCGGCCTTGGCGTAGTTGTGGATCAGGTCGTTGTCGATCGGGTCGATGTCATTGTGGCCGAACACCGGACCGGTGATCTCGGATACCGATTGCTGAAGCGAAATCAGCGCATTGCGCGGGCTTCTTGCGACGCTTGTCTTGTAGTCCGGCGTCAGCGCTGGCGGGTGGCGTTCGCGGTCCCTCTGGTAGAATTCTGCTTGGCTCATGCGTCCTCTCCCTTGTCCAGCTCGGACCAGACCTGCTTGGCGAGCTTGATGGCGTGATTGGCCTTGGGCACCCCGGCGTAGATCGCCACGTGCTGGAAGGCCTCCATGATGTCCGAGCGCGAGGCACCGGTCCGGGTGGCCGCGCGCACGTGCATCGAAATTTCCTCGAAGTTGCCGGTCGCGGCGAGCAGCGCCAGCGTCAGCATCGAGCGCTCGCGGCGCGGGATCGCATCCGAGGCCCAGACATTGCCCCAGGCGCTCTCGGTGATGAGGGTCTGGAACGGCAGGTCGTATTCGGTCTTGGCGGCTTCGGCGCGGTCCACATGGGCATCGCCCAGGACGCTGCGGCGCACCGCCATGCCGGTGTCGAAACGATCAGGCATGGCCGATCTCCTTCAGAAATTGCGTGAGGATGGTCGCGTAAGCATCTGGCTTTTCTACACAAGGCAGATGACCCGCCGCCTCGATCACCTCGAGCCGCGCGCCCGCGATCAGGTCGATGGTGCCCTTGACCAACTCCGGCGGGCTGGCGCCGTCATCGGCCCCCGCGATGCCCAGGACCGGCAGGCCGAGCCCGGCGGTCGAGGCCGCGAGGTCGGTGCCCGCGATGGCGGCGCAGCAGCCGAGATAGCCCTCCTGCGGGGTGCGGATCATCATGTTGCGCCAGGCCGGAAGTTCGTCGGATGCACGGAAGGCGGGCGCGAACCAGCGCTCCATCACCGCGTCGGCGATGCTTGCGAGGCCTCCGTCGCGGATCGCCTGCATCCGGGTCTGCCACATCCCGGCCTCGCCCATCTTGGCGGCGGTGTTCGACAGCACCAGCCCGCGCAGCAGGCCGGGACGGCGCGCCGCCAGCCCCTGCCCGATCATGCCGCCGATGGAGAGCCCGACGAAGACCGGCGCCTCAAGCGCCAGCGCATCGATCAGCGCCTCGGCGTCCGAGACCAGTGTTTCCATGTCATAGGGCGCCTCGGGGCAGCCGCTGAGCCCGTGGCCGCGCAGATCGAAGCGGATGAAGCGCAGCCCCTCCGGCAGCAGCGGCAGCAGCGCGTCCCAGAGCCGCAGATCGGTGCCGAGCGAGTTGGCGAAGACCACCGGCCGCCCGGCGGGATCGCCGTCCTCACGCCAGTGCAACGCGATGCCGTTTGCCTCGAGAACCTGCATGACTGCCCCCCTTGCCGTGGAGGCGCCGTGGTGCCTCCGTCTTCTCCCGGCCCGCGTGGGCCGCCTCGGTCACAGGTTACACATATTGATTGCCCCAAGTAAAATGAGATATATGCCGGAATACTTAACCCGAATGGAAAGCATCCCGTGCTCGATACCCGCATCAAGTTCCGGCATATCCAGAGCTTCGTCGAGATCGTGCGGCAGAAGAGCCTCAAGCGCGCCTCCGAGCAGCTCTTCGTCACCCAGCCCGCGATCTCGAAGACGTTGCGCGAGCTGGAAGAGATCCTCGGCCACCCGCTGCTGACCCGCAACCGCGCCGGCATCGCGCTGACGCCGCAGGGCGAGGTTTTCCTGCATTTCGCCGAGATGAGCCTTGCCGCGCTGCGCCAGGGCATCGCCGGCGTCGAGGAACTCGGCCGACAGGGCAGCACCTCGTTCACCGTGGGCTCGCTGCCCTCGGTTGCGGCGCGGCTGATGCCGCTGGTCACCGAGGAGTTCCTCGAGCGCGCGCCCGACGTGACGCTGCGGATCATCGACGGCCCGCACGGCTATCTCATTGACCTGCTGCGGCGCGGGCATATCGACCTGGTGATCGGCCGGCTGGGGGCGCCGGACACGATGCAGAACATCTCATTCACGCAGCTTTACAACGAGCATCTCGATTTCGTCGTGCGTCCCGGTCACCCGCTGCTGGCGCAGCCCGACATCCGACGCATCGCCGACTGGCCGGTGATTTTCCCGCCCGAGGGCGCGGCGATCCGGGCGCTGGCGGAAAGGGTTCTGATCGCGCACGGGGTCGGTGCGCTGCCTCGGCGGCTCGAAACCGTTTCGGGCGCCTTCGGGCGGCGCTACGTGCCGAATTCGGACGCGGTGTGGATCATCTCGGCAGGCGTGGTCGCGAAGGAAATCGCCGACGGCCAGCTTGCCCGCCTGCCCTTCGACACCGCGATCTCGAACGGGCCGGTGGGGCTCATGGCCCGCCCCGACGAGGCCGCGCCACCCTCAGCCCAGATCTTCCGGCTCGCGGTGGCCTCGGCGGTGGAACAGCTCGGGCTCTGAGGCCCGGAACCGAGGGCTCAGGTCGGATCGAAGCTTTCGGGCCGCGCCAGCACCGAGCACAGGATGCTGCGCACCGCGGTCCGGCGGAGCAGGTCCTGCCCGTCTTCCTCGAAGAGCGTGGTGCCGAAGTTCGTCGAGAAGGTGGCCCGGTTCGCCACGTTGAACACGCTGAGCGCCGAGATCTGCCAGTGGAGCGCCAGCGCCGAGACGTCGTCGCGGAATACGCCGGACTCGCGCCCGGCCTGGCAGATGCGCTCGACCACGCCGATCGCGCGCATGTTCTGGTCGTGCAGGCGCTTCATCTTCTCCATGTGCCGCGCCTCGTGCACGTTCTCGATCATCACGAGCCGGATGAACTCGGGGTTGCTGCGGTGGTGGTCGAAGGTGAACTCGATCAGCCGGCGCAGCGCCTGCTCCGGCGGCAGCCCCTCGAGATCTAGCTCGGCCTCGCCCGCGCGGACCTCGGAGTAGCAGTCCTCGAGCACCGCCTCGTAGAGCGATTGCTTGTCGCCGAAGTAGTAGAAGATCATCCGCTTCGAGGTCTTCGTCCCCGCCGCGATGTCCTCGATTCGCGTCCCCGACAGCCCTCGCCGCGCAAATTCGGCCCGCGCCACGCGCAGGATGTCCGACCGCACGGCCTCGGGGTTCTGCTTCCAACTCCGCGGTTTGCTTGCTTTTTCCATGGCTGTTCCCCGGTCTCCTCTGACCTCAATCCTACAGTTTTAACCCGCTGGTTCAATTGTCTTGACGAAATTAACTGCACGGTTCATTGTCGCATCCCATCAGACAGCGCCAAGGGGAGGAGGCCGGTTTGGAAATCGCATCCGCACGGGAAGACAGCCTGCTCGCCGGTCTCATCGGCCGGGGCATCCAGCTTTCCCGCACGCCCCTGATGCAGATGGCCGAGGCCCGCGCACAGGGGCTCTTCACGGTCTACAAGAAGCTCGACATGGACGCGCCGGAGCGCGCCGAGATGACGCTGCCCGCCATGGTGGACGCGGCCGAAGCCGCGGGCTTCGACGGGCTCAACATCACCTACCCGTTCAAGATCGAGGTCATCGGCCTGCTCGACGAGCTGAGCGACAACGCCCGCGCGGTGGGCGCCGTGAACACCGTGGTGTTCCGCGACGGGCAGCGCATCGGCCACAACACCGATCTCTGGGGATTTGCCGAAAGCTTCCGCCGCGGGCTCGAGGGGGCGGATACCCGCCACGCGGTGCTGCTCGGCGCCGGTGGTGCCGGTGTTGCGGTGGCCCATGCGCTGGCCGATTGCGGGGTGAAGGCGCTCACGATCTTCGACACCGACGCCGCCCGGGCCGAGGCGCTGGCCGCGCTCGTCGCCGGCAACCGCCCCGGCTGCAAGACCCGCGCGACCACCGATCTGGCGGCGCTCTTCGCCGCCGACCGGCCCTGCGGCATCGTCAACGCCACCCCCATGGGGATGGCCAAGCTGCCCGGCATGGCCATCGACGCGGATCTCATCGCGCCCGACATGTGGGTTGCCGACATCGTTTATTTCCCGCTGGAGACCCAGCTCATCAGCACCGCGCGCGCCAGGGGCTGCCGGGTGCTGCCGGGCTCGGGCATGGCCGTCTACCAGGCCGTGCGCGCCTTCGAGCTCTTCACCGGCCGCCCGGCCGATCCGAACCGGATGAAGGCGACCTTCGACGTCTTCGACTAGACTTCGCCCGCCCCCGCGGGCAACTCGTAACGCAAAGGGAGGACAACATGCGTTCCATCACCAAATCTCTGCTCGCCGTCACCGCGCTTTGCGGCAGCCTTGCCGCGACCGCGGGAGCGGCCCAGACCATCCGCGTCGCTCACGTCGACCCAGACGACTGGACCGGCTCCAAGAAGGGCGCCGCGGCGCAGATCTTCAAGAACATCGTCGAGGGCGAGTCGGACATGACCGTCGAGATCTTCCCGGCGGGCGCGCTCGGCAACGAGGACGAGCTCGTGGCGCAGGCGCAGGACAACCTGACCCAGGTCGTGCTGGTCTCGGGCGCCATGTCCAAGATCTGCCCCGCCGCCTCGGTGCTGGACATCCCCTACACCTTCTCCTCGGCCACCGTCGCCTGGGACGTGCTGGACGGCGAGTTCGGCGACGCGCTTTCCGAGCACTGCCGCGAGCAGACCGGCCTGCGCACGCTGGCCTACGGCGAGACCGGTTTCCGCAACTTCACCAACAACACCCGCCCGATCACCAAGCCTGAGGACATGGCGGGCCTGAAGTTCCGGGTGCAGCCCATTCCGCTCTATGTCGAGATGGTCAAGGGCCTTGGCGGTGAGCCGACCCCGATCGCATGGACCGAGCTCCCGAACGCGCTTTCGACCGGCGTGGTCGACGGGCAGGAGAACCCGGTCGGCGTGATCTACAACAACGGGCTGCACAAGCTGCAGAAATACATGACCCTCGACGGGCACGTGTACGCTGCCGACTTCATCCTGATCTCGGACGAGTTCTACGACATGCTCGAGCCCGCCCAGCAGGAGGTGGTCGCCAAGGCCGCCCGAGTGGCCGGCACCATGGGCCGCGCGATCCAGCAGTGGAACACCGCCGAGGGCGTGGGCAAGGTCCAGGCCGAGGGCATGGAGGTCTTTTCCCCGACCTCCGAAGAGATCGCGGCCTTCGCCGAAAAGGCACAGCCCGCGGTGGTCGAGTATCTGCGCGGCGAGCTTGGGGATGACGCCGAGTGGATCGACCGCCTGCAGGCGGCGGTGACCGACGCTACGCAGTAAGCGCGGAGCAGTGCCGGGCCGGGCCACCCATCGCGTGGCCCGGCCTTCAGAATGCAGAGGAGTCCAGATGGATCGCATCAACCGTGCCGCCAAGTGGGTATTCGGCTTCGGAGCCGGCCTCAGCATGGCGCTTGTCTTTCTCATCATCTTCGTCAACTCGCTGCGCCGCTACACGGTCGGGCGCTCGGTTGCATGGGGTGAGGAGCTGCCGATCTACCTGACGATCTACGGCGTCATGTTCGGTCTGGCGCTGGCCTATCTCAACGACCAGCACATCCGCTTCACCGTAATTACCGACATGCTGCCCGAGCGGGTGCGCAACGCGCTCTTCGGCCTTGCCGACGTGGTCACCATCGCGGCCGGCGCGGCGCTGGCCTACGCCGGCCACGTCTTCGCCACCCGCCGCGGCAACGTCGACAGCTCGGGGCTCAAGGCCACCGCCGACGGGCTCGCCGCGAGCACCGGCCTCGACTGGCTGGTGTGGCTCGGAAAGGTCGGCCCTTGGCAATACGCCGTGGCCTTCGGCGGGGCGATCCTTGCCGTGGCCGCCGCTCTGCGCCTCGTCCAGCGGCTGTCCTCCCGGCAGGAGATCTGATCCATGGTCTACGTCATCCTCATCGGCGGTCTTCTGGCGGGCGTTCCCATCGCAATCGCCATCGTCGCGGCGCTGCTCTACTTCATGGCCACGGGCGAGGCGCCCTACACGCTGCGCATCGTGCCCACCGAGATCTTCAAGGGGCTGAACTCGTTTCCGCTGCTGGCCATCCCGCTCTTCGTACTGGCGGGCGAGCTGATGAACGAGAGCGGCATCACCGGCCGCATCATCGCCTTCGCCAACGTGCTGGTGGGCCGGATGCGCGCGGGGCTCGCGCTGGTGAACATCTGGGCCTCGGTGATCTTCGCGGGTCTCTCGGGCTCGGCGGTCGCCGACACCTCGGCCATCGGCCGGGTGTTCATCCCCGAAATGGAAAAGCACGGCTACGACCGCAGCTTCGCCGCCGCGCTGACCGCCGCCTCGTCGGTGATCGGCCCGATCATCCCGCCGTCGATCCCGGTCATCATCTACGCGCTCATCGTGTCGGGCGTTTCGGTGCCTGCGCTGTTCCTCGCGGGCGTCGTGCCCGGCATCCTGCTGGCGGTCTTCCTCTCGGCCTATGTCATGCTGACGGTCAAAGTCGACCACGGCGACCAGAGCGCCGACCTTGATGGGCCGTCCAGCACCGAGGCGCTGCTGCAGGGCATCCTGCCGCTGCTGATGCCGGTGCTGGTGGTGGGCTCGATCCTGCTCGGCATCGTCACGCCCACCGAGGCGGCGAGCTTCGCCGTGGCCTATGCGCTGATCCTCGGGCTCTTCGTGTACCGCAAGATCAGGCTCACCGCCCTGCCCGGCCTCTTCGCCAGCGCCATGCGCGACAGCGCGGTAATCCTGATCATCATCGCGGCAGTGGCGGCGGCGAACTGGCTGTTGACCTACAACCGCATCCCCAACATGCTCACCGACTGGGTGCTGGCCAATGTCGACAGCAAGACCGCCTTCCTGCTCGCCACCATCCTGCTGTTCCTCTTCGTCGGGCTCTTCCTCGAGGGCATCGCGGCGATGCTGGTGCTGGTGCCCATCCTGCACCCGATCGCGGTGAGCATGGGGGTGGACCCGACGCATTTCGGCATCCTCGTGATCTTCAACCTGATGATTGGCCTCATCACCCCGCCGCTCGGCCTCTGCCTCTTCGTGGCCGAGGGGGTCGCGCAGGTCGGCATGGCCCGGCTCATCCGCTCGATCATGCCGTTCTTCCTCGTCGAGGTGCTGGTCCTGATCATCCTGACCTTCGTGCCCCAGACGGTGATCTGGCTGCCGCGGGTCCTTGGCTACTGAACCTCTGCGGGGCGCCCCTGCGCGGGCGCCCCGCCTCTGCAAGTCCATCCCCAATCCGGAAGCTCCGCCCATGAAGACCTCGATCGCCACCGTCTCGATCTCGGGCGCCCTGCCCGAAAAGCTCGAAGCCATTGCCGCCGCCGGGTTCGACGGGGTCGAGATCTTCGAGCAGGATTTCATCGCCCATGATGGCGGCGCGCGCGAGGTCGGGCGAATGATCCGTGACTACGGGCTCGACATCACCCTGTTCCAGCCCTTCCGCGACTTCGAATGCCTGCCCGAGCCGCTGCGTTCCAAGGCCTTCGACCGGGCGAAGCGCAAGTTCGACGTGATGCAGGAGCTGGGCACCGACCTCATCCTGATCTGCTCGTCGGTGCATCCGCGCGCGCTTGGCGGCATCCAGCGCGCCGCCGACGACCTGGCCGAGCTTGGCGAGATCGCCGGCGCCCGCGGCCTGCGCATCGGTTACGAGGCGCTGGCCTGGGGCCGCCACATCAACGACCACCGCGACGCGTGGGAGATCGTGCGCCGCGCCGATCACGGAAGCGTCGGGCTGATCCTCGACAGCTTCCACACGCTCGGCCGCAGGATCGACCCGGAGTCGATCCGTGCCATTCCCGGCGACAAGATCTTCTTCGTGCAGCTCGCCGATGCGCCCGCCATCGAGATGGACCTGCTCTACTGGTCCCGCCACTTCCGCAACATGCCCGGCGAGGGCGATCTCGAGATCCGCCGCTTCATGCAGGCGGTGATGGCGGCGGGCTACGCCGGGCCCATCAGCCTCGAGATCTTCAACGACCAGTTCCGCGGCTCCAACGCCAAGGCCACGGCGCAAGACGGTTACCGCTCGCTGGTGGCGCTGATGGACGACGTCCGCCGGGCCGAGCCCGAGACCAGCATCGACCTGCCGCAGATCCCGCCCCGCGTGGCGGCGCAGGACATCAGCTTCCTCGAGTTCACCGCACAGGGCGACGAGGTCGAGAGCCTTTCGGCCTTCCTGTCGACACTGGGCTTCGCCAACATCGCGCGGCACCGCAACAAGCAGGTCTCGCTCTGGCAGCAGGGCGACGTGCGGCTGGTGATCAACTCCGAGACCGAGGGCCACGCCGCCCATGTCTGGAACACCCGCGGTCTCGCGGTCTGCGACATCGGCCTGCAGGTAGGCTCGGCCCGGGACACGGTGCTGCGCGCCAATGCGCTGGGCTCGCCCACCTTCTCGCAGCCCACGGGGCCGGGCGAGATGGCGATCCCCGCGATCCGCGGACTGGGCGGATCGGTGCTGCATTTCATCGACGCGGACTCGGGGCTGGGCGACGTATGGGACGTGGAATTCGCCCCGGTCGGCGACGCCCGCCCCGCTCAGGCGGGCATCACCCATGTGGACCATATCGCGCAGACCATGTCCTACGAGGACATGCTGAGCTGGACGCTCTTCTACACCACGCTCTTCGGAATGGAGAAGACACCGATGGTCGACGTGATCGACCCGGACGGTCTGGTGCGCAGCCAGGCGGTCGAAAGCTCGGGCGGGCGGCTGAAGATCACGCTCAACGGCGCCGAGACCCACCGGACGCTCGCCGGGCGCTTCCTCGCCTCGACCTTCGGCGCCTCGGTGCAGCACATCGCGCTCTCGACCGAGGACATCTTCGCGACGGTCACGACGCTCATGGCCGCGGGCTTTGCGCCGCTGCCGATCCCGGCCAACTACTACGACGATCTCGCCGCCCGCTTCGACATGCCCGAGGGGCTGCTCGACAAGCTGAAGGCGGGCAACATCCTCTACGACCGCGAGGGCGAAGCCGAGTTCTTCCAGGTCTATTCCCGCGCCTTCGCTGGCGGGCTGTTCTTCGAGATCATCCAGCGCGGACCGGGCTACAAGGGCTTCGGCGGGCCCAACGCGCCCTTCCGCATCGCCGCTCAGAAGCGGCTCGGCCTCGGCAAGGGCATCCCCGAGACCTGAGCCGCGCTCAGGGCCAAGCCGCGTAGGAGTGGCGGGCTGGCTGCGCGGCGCTGGAAGCGGCTGGGCGGCACGCCATCCAAGCGCTTGAAGAAGCGGCTTGAAACAGGCCGGGCCCGAGACCCCGAGCCGAATTGCCGTCGGTGCCACCTGCAGCCCCGAAATCTCGAGCAGTTCTAGCGCCTTACGGTGCAGCGCCTCGTTCAGCCAGACCTGCGGTGAGCGACCGGTCGCGCGGCGCACCGCCCCCGCGAGCCGGTCCCGGGTCCCCCCCAGCGCCTCGGCGCAATCCGCCACCTGCCAGTGGTGACGCCGGTGCCCCCCCCGCGAGCCGGGTGACGCCCTGCCCCCCGCCGCCCGTGGCCACGTTGGGCCGCGCCCCTACGGTGACCGACGAGACCGCGGCCCGCGCTGTCGCCGCCAGCAAGGCCGACGCGATCCGCGCGGTCGATGCCACCATGGCCTTTCCCGAATGGTCCCGCGTCGCCCCGGTCAGCGCCGGCGGCAGCCGGGGGATCGCGGAGTTCAACGAGTTGCTCTGGATCACCACGCAGGATGGTGACCTGCACTATCCGATCTGACAGAGTGCGGATCGGAGGATTACGAAAGGGAGGAGACCACATCATGAAACGACTTACGACCGCGGCGCTTGCCGCCGCCCTCGCCCTTGCCGCCGGCGGCGCCTGGGCTCAGGAACACGTCTTCAAGCTGCACCATTTCCTGGGGGCCAAGGCCCCGGCCCAGACCGACATGCTCGAGCCCTGGGCCAAGGCGGTGGAGGAGAACTCCGGCGGCAAGGTGAAGATCGAGATCTACCCCTCGATGACCCTCGGCGGCCGCCCGCCAGAACTCATCAACCAGGTGCGTGACGGGGTGGTGGACCTCGTCTGGACGGTGAACGGCTACACGCCGGGCCTGTTCCCCCGCACCGAGGTTTTCGAACTGCCGTTCGTCTTCAAGAACGACCCGGCGGCGGCGAACCTCGCGATGTTCGACATGTATGACGAGTATCTCGCCGACGAGTACAAGGGCGTCGAGCCGATGTTCCTGCACGTGCACGCGGGCCAGGCCTTCCAAACCGTCGACAAGGAGATCCACACCCCCGCCGACGTCGCGGGCATGAAGCTGCGCATCCCCACCCGCACCGGCGCCTGGGCGATCGAGGCACTCGACGCCTCGCCGGTGTCGATGCCGGTGCCGGACCTGCCGCAGGCGCTGTCGAAGAAGGTCGTGGACGGCGCGCTGATCCCGTGGGAGATCATCCCCGCGCTCAAGATCCAGGACCAGACCAAGTACCAGATCGAGGGCTACGACAAGGTGCGGTTCGGCACGACGACCTTCCAGGTGTCGATGAACAAGGCGCGCTGGGACAGCCTGCCCGAGGACATCCAGAAGGCCTTCCGCGACGCCTCGGGGCGTGACTGGGTGGCCGAGGTCGGCAAGGTCTGGCGCGACATCGACGAGCGCGGCATCAAGGTGGCGACCGACGCGGGCAACACCCACGTGACCCTCACCGAGGAAGAGACCGCGGCCTTTGCCGAGGCTCTCGAGCCGGTGGTCGACCGCTGGATCGAGGACGTCACCGCCAAGGGCGTGGACGGCGCCGCCATGGTCGAGATGGCACGCAAGCTGATCGACGAGAACAGCTCGGCGATGAGCAACTGATGTTCACCTTCGAGACGGCACACCGCAGCGGGCTCTCCGCTGCGGTGGCACGGCTCGTCACCGCCTGGGCGCTGCTGGGCGGGGTCGTGCTGCTGGCGGTGGTGGCGATCAACGTGGTCTCGGTGGTGGGCGCCGTCTTCTGGAAGCCCTTCCCCGGAGACTTCGAGCTGACCGAGATCGGCGTCGCCGTCGCGGTCTTTGCCTTCCTGCCCTACTGCCAGCTCACCGATGCCAACGTAACCGCCGACATCTTCACCGCCCGCGCGCCGAAACCGGTGCTGGCGGTGCTGCGCGCGGTGGCCGCGCTCATCGCCTTCGGCTTCGCCACCATCCTCGTCTGGCGCATGTATCTGGGGATGCTCGACCAGAGGGAATACGACTACACCACCGCCATCCTGCAGGTGCCGATCTGGTGGGGCTTCGTGCCGATCCTGATCTCGCTGGCGCTGCTCATCGCCGCTGCCGCCGTCACCTGCCTCGAGGCCCTGCGGGAGACCCGCGCATGAGCGATCCCATCACCCTCGGCATCCTCGCCCTCGTCGTGCTGGTCGTGCTCATCGCGATCCGCATCCCCATCGCCTACGGTATGATCCTCGTGGGCGGCATCGGCATCGCCTGGCTCAACGGCCCCGCGCTGCTGCTGTCGCAGCTCAAGACCCTCGCCTACGGGCAGTTCTCGATCTACGACCTCTCGGTGGTGCCGATGTTCGTCCTGATGGGAGAGCTCGCCACCGTGGCAGGCCTGTCGCAGGCGCTGTTCCGCGGCGCCAACGCCTGGCTCGGCTGGATGCGCGGCGGCACCGCCATGGCCGCCATTGCCGGTTGCGCGGGCTTCGGCGCGGTCTGCGGCTCGTCGCTTGCCACCGCCTCGACCATGGGCAAGGTCGCCCTGCCCGAACTCAAGCGCTACAACTACTCGGGCGCGCTTGCCACCGGCTCGCTGGCCGCGGGCGGCGTGCTCGGCATCCTGATCCCGCCCTCGGTGGTGCTCATCGTCTACGCGGTGATCGTCGAGGCGAACATCGTCACCATGTTCGCCGCCGCCATGCTGCCTGGCATCCTCGCGGTGATCCTCTTCATCGTCACCATCGCCATCTACGTCGCCGTCCGCCCCGAGGCCGGCCCGCCGGGCGGCGCGTCCGACCGGGCCGAGTTCGTCTCGGCCACCTTGGGCCTGCTGCCGGTCATGGTGATCTTCGGCCTCGTGCTGGGCGGCATATACGCGGGCTTCTTCAACCCGACGCCCGCAGCGGCGGTGGGCGTGTTCCTCGTCTGGCTCTACGGGCTGCTGAAGGGGAAACTCGACCTGCGGACCAGTGCCGCAGCACTCAAGGCCACGGCGCGCACCAGCGGCATGATCTACCTGATCCTGCTCGGCGCCGAGCTGATGAAGATCTTCATGTCCCGCATCGGCCTGCCGCAGCAGGCGGCTGCATGGATCGCCGACAGCGGCATGGCGCCGATGATGGTCATGGTGCTGATCCTCGTGGCGCTGATCCTGCTCGGCTGCCTGATGGACAGCCTGTCGATGATCCTGCTGGTGATCCCGTTCTTCTGGCCGATGCTGCTCGAGATCAACGGCGGGCTCTACCAGGAGACCGAGGGCGCGGGCTACGGCATGAGCACCGAGGATCTCAAGGTCTGGTTCGGCATCCTCGCGCTGATCGTGGTCGAGCTCGGGCTGATCACGCCGCCCGTGGGCATGAACGTCTTCATCATCTCGGCGCTGGCCAAGGACACGCCGATGATCGAGACCTTCAAGGGCGTCGCGCCCTTCTTCTGTGCCGAGCTGCTGCGGGTGGCGCTGTTGCTGGCCTTCCCCGCGCTGACGCTCTGGCTGCCACGACTTCTGGGAGGATGACATGAGGGACAGGGCCACGATGACGGCCGGCGGGGCGATCTTCCCCCGGCTCAAGGCGCTGGGCGTCGACTATGTCTTCGCCAATTCCGGCACCGACTTTCCGCCGATCATCGAGGGACTGGCGCAGGCCGCCGCCGAGGGCATCGACCTGCCCAGGGCGCTGGTCATGCCGCACGAGCACGCCGCGATGGGCATGGCACACGGCTACTACCTGATGACCGGCAAGGCGCAGGCGGTGATGCTGCACACCAACGTGGGCCTCGCGAACGGCGCCATCGGTGCCATCAACGCCGCCTGCGAGCACATCCCGATGATCCTCATGTCGGGCCGCACCCCGGTGACCGAGGCCGGCCGCTTCGGCGCCCGCACCGTGCCCATCGGCTGGGGACAGGAGATGCGCGACCAGACCGCGCTGGTGCGCGAGGCCGCCAAGTGGGACTACGAGCTGAAGTTCCCCGAGCAGATCCCCGAGCTGCTCGACCGCGCCCACGCCATCGCCACCTCGACGCCCAAAGGGCCGGTCTACCTCTCGATCCCGCGCGAGGTGCTCTGCGAGGAGGTGCCTGCCGACGGGCTCGACCGCGCGCCCTCGATGGCGGCGGTGGAGCCCGCGCCCGACCCGCAGGCCATCGCCACACTGGCGCGCTGGCTGGCCGGGGCCGAGAGGCCCCTCATCGTGGCGCAGCGCGGCGCGGGCGATGCCGAGAGCTTCGCCGCCTTCGCGCGCTGGTGCGACGCCTGGGGCATCGGGGTCTGTTCATGGTGGGCGACGCATCTCGCCATTGCCACCGACCACCCCAGCCACGTCGGCGCCGACCCGGGCCCGTGGCTGGCCGAGGCCGACGTGGTGGTGATTCTCGACTGTCTCGCACCCTGGATGCCCGACGCCCACCGGCCGCGTGCGGATGCCAGGATCGTCAACATCGGCCCCGACCCGCTGTTCTCGCGCTTTCCGGTGCGCAACTTCCGTTCGGACCTGTCGATCTGTGGCGAGAGCGCCCGCACCCTGCCCGCGCTGATCGCCGCGATGGAGGATCTGCCCCGAGACCAGCATCTCGTGGACACCCGCCGCGACCGCCTCGCCGAGCAGAGCCTCGCGCGGCAACGGACACTCGTCGAGACCACCGCACCGGCGGGCGAGCGGCTGACCAAGCCCTCGGTGAGCCGCATCCTCGGCGAGGCGCTGGACGCGCTCGGCTTGGAAAGCTCGGTGTTCTCGGAGCTCGGCACGATGTTGGGGCCGCTGCCCCGCCGCGACCACCGCTCGTGGTTCCAGGAGCCACACTCCGGCGGGCTCGGCTGGTCCTTCCCGGCAGCGCTCGGCGCGCAGCTGGCCGAGCCCGACCGGCTCTGCATCGCGACCATGGGCGACGGCAGCTACATGTTCTCGAACCCCGTGGCCTGCCACCAGATCGCCGAGGCGCTGGCGCTGCCAGTGCTGGTGGTGATCCTCAACAACGGCGAATGGGGCGCGGTGCGGCACTCTGTGACCGGGCTCTACCCGGACGGTGCCGCCTCGCGCGCCAATGCCATGCCGCTGACCGGGCTGAGCCCCTCGCCGGAGTTCTGCAAGGTGGCCGAGGCCAGCAACGCCTGGGCCCGCCGGGTCTCGCACCCGAACGAGCTGCGCCCGGCGCTCGACGCGGCCCTCGCCGTGGTCCGCAACGATCGCCGCTGCGCCCTGCTCAATGTCGAGATCGTGGGCTGATACGCCCCGCCACCAGCCCCGGCGAAGACGCGCCGCCGGGCAGGCTTTCCGCTTGGACCGGACCGGCAACCGGTATTGGAACACCCGCCGCGAAAAAAGCTGGCCCCCTGGAAAAAATTTGTGCCGCGACGGAACCGACGCAGCTTTAGCGCGTTGTCAACTTCTGAACAGGTATGCTTGCAGACGGCGCTCAGAAGACATTGGAAAACCAGACGGCCCTCGCCCCGACCATCGTAGACACTCCCATCTCCTTCAGACACCTCCTCAGACACTGCAGTCGGGCGGACCATGACAGCGCCGAACGGTTGTTCGAGGGCTTTCTCCGCGCACCCGACCGACAACTGCCGTGGTTCCTTGCCACGCAGCACAGCGCGCTCACCGCGCTGCTGCAGAGTCGTGCCGCGGGCGACGTGCTGCTCTCGGGGCTGGTACTGACCGACATCATCGGGCGGCTGGCCTTCGACCTGCGCGGCCTCGGGCGCACGCCCGCCCCCATCGAGCCCGCCGATCCGCTCGACCCGCTTGCGGTCGACTACCTCGTGCTGGGCTCGCGTCTTGGCACCGAGACCATGCGCCGCCAGCTCTTCGGCGACCGCAAGCGCGAGGAGGTGCCGCAGTACTTCCTCACCGGCACCGCGCCCGACCTGTGGCGACGCCATTGCGCGATGCTCGACGATGTGGCAACCGGCAGCTCAAGGGCCGAGCGTATCGTGAAGGACACGAACACCGGCTTCGCACTGTTCCAACGGGCGGCCCTGGCGCAGCCCCGATGACGAAAGACTCTCGCCCATGACCGTCGACACGCCCCGCCACGTTTCCAGCCAAGCCGTCGACCTTACCAACTGCGATCGCGAACCCATCCACCAGCTCGGGAAGGTACAGTCCTACGGCGCATTGATCGCGCTGTCGTCGGACTGGATCGTCCAGCACGCCTCCGAGAACCTCGGCGAGATCCTCGGCGTTTCGGCGGACGATGCCCTGGGGCGGCCCCTGCACGAGCTTATCGTGTCGGACGCCTTCGACCGCATCCGCCGGAACCTGCGCGTGGTCGAGCTGCCCGACGGGGTGCTGCGGCTCTTCAACGTCACCATGTGTGCCAGCGGGCGCGCCTTCGATGTCTCGGTGCATGGCTCCGACGACATGCTGGTCATCGAGTTCGAGCCCAAGATGTCGCAGAGCGGCCGCGACGTGCTGGCCGAGGTCTACCCGCAGATCGCCGCGCTCAGCCGCAACCGCGACCTGCACGCCCTGACCCGCACCGCCGCGCGCGCGCTGCAGGAGCTCTCGGGCTTCGACAGCGTCATGGTCTACCAGTTCCAGCCCGACGGCTCGGGCAAGGTCGTGGCCGAGACCCGTTCGGACGGCATGGCGAAATACGACGGCATGATGTTCCCCGCCTCGGACATTCCGGTGCAGGCCCGCGCGCTCTACAAGCGCTCGCTGCTGCGGCTCATCGCCGACGTGAATGACCCCGGCACCCCGATCACCCCCGGCGCGTCGCTCGACGGCCGGCCGATCGACCTGTCGCTGGCGGTCACCCGCGCCGTGTCGCCCATCCACATCGAGTACCTGCGCAACATGGGCGTCGAGGCCTCGATGTCGGTGTCGATCATGAAGGACGGCGATCTCTGGGGGCTCTTTGCCTGCCATCACCACAGCCCCCGCTACATCGACTACGAGCGCCGCACCGCCATCGAGATGTTCGCGCACATGTTCTCCTACGAGCTGTCGCGCTTCGAGGACGGGCAGCGCAAGCGTGCCGAGCACGAGGCCAGCCGCCTGCAGACCCTGCTCATGGGCCACATGGCGAACGGCCGTCCCATGGCCGAGAGCCTGCTCGCGGTGTCCGAGGACATCCGGCAGGTGATCCCCCATGACGGGCTGGTGCTTTTCGAGAACGAAGAGTTCAACGCCACCGGCTCGGTCCCCAGCGAAGGGGAGTTCCGCTCGATGGCGCGCTTCCTCGACCGCTCGATCGGCTCGTCGGTGTTCCAGACCGACTGCCTCGGCAAGCTGGTGGAGCCGGCCCGCGACTACGCCACCCGCACCGCCGGCATCCTTGCCATCCCGATCTCGAAGCGGCCGCGCGACTATCTCGTGCTGACCCGGCGCCAGGTCGAGGAGACGGTGAACTGGGCCGGCGATCCGACCAAGCCCGCGATCGTGGGGCCCAACGGCGACCGGCTGACCCCGCGCAAGAGCTTCGAGGCCTGGCGCGAGACCGTGACCGGGCGCTGCGCACCCTGGTCGCCGCAGGAGCTGCACGCCGCCGACCGGCTGCGCACGGTGCTGCTCGAGGTCTTCCTCAAGGTCACCGACGCCGCCAACCTGGAGCGCAAGCGCGCGCAGGAGCAGCAGCAACTGCTGATCTCCGAGCTCAACCACCGGGTCCGCAACATCCTCAACCTGATGCGCGGGCTGCTGGCGCAGTCGCGGTCCTCGGCAACGACGCTCGAGGACTTCACCGCCAACCTCGACGGCCGCATACAGGCGCTGGCGCGGGCCCATGACCAGCTCACCTCCGAGCAGTTCGAGCCCGCTTCGCTGCGGGACCTCATCACCTGCGAATTCGCCGCCTATGCCAGCGGCAAGACCGAACGGGTGCTGATCGAGGGCCCCGACGCGCTGATCGGCTCGACCGCTTTCACCACCATGGCGCTGGTGCTGCACGAGATGGCCACGAACTCGATCAAGTACGGCGCGCTCTGCGACACCGGCGGCCGGGTCCACGTCAAGCTCAGAGAGGACAGCAGCGGCGGCATGCTCATCGACTGGATCGAGCGCGGCGGCCCGCCGGTCACGCCGCCGAAGCGCCGCGGCTTCGGCACCATGATCATCGAGGGCTCGATCCCGCACGAGCTCAAGGGCGATGCCGACATCAGCTACAAGATGACCGGCGTCGAGGCCCATTTCCGCCTGCCCTCCACGGTGATCTCGCAGATTGTGCGGCAGCCGGGCAGCGCGCCTGCGGCCCCCGCCCCGGGCGCCGCGGTCGGGGATGGCGCCCTGCGGCTGAGCGGCACCGGGCTCGTGGTCGAGGACTCGCTCATCATCGCGATGGATGCGGCGGCGACACTCGAGGATCTTGGCGCCTCCGAGGTCAAGACGCATTCCTCGGTGTCGTCCGCGCTCAAGTGGCTCGAGACCAACCGCGTCGACTTTGCCCTGCTTGACGTCAACCTCGGCGACGAGCAGTCGCTGCCGGTGGCGGAGGCGCTTTACGCGGCCGGGGTGCCCTTCGTGCTCGCCACCGGTTACGGCGCAACGGCCGAGCTGATGGAGACCTACCCGCCCTGCACCATCGTCCAGAAACCGTTCTCGGCCTCCTCCATCGAGCAGGCATTCAAGACCGCCTTTGCAAAATTGCAGCAAAAAAACGACTGACCGGCACTTGACCTCTTAAATCGATTTATCATTCGCGCTAAATTCCTCCCGCGGATTTGAGCGGGGGTGGTTGACGTGATTCTGAGCCGTGACCTGATGAGCGACGAGACAACCGTCGCGATGCTTGGCCATATCGCCGCGCGGACGCGAGTGTGTGCCATGGTGATCGACCGCGAGGGCCGTATCCTCGCGGTGAACCAGAGCGGGCTAGACCTGCTCGAGGTCGCGCTGTCCGACATCTGCGGGCAGGTCTGGGCCGAGCGCTGGCAGAGCCCGGAGCGCGAGCGCGCCGACCTTGCGCTTGCCCGCGCCTTCGCCGGCGAGACGGCTGCGTTTACCGGCCTCTGCCGCCGCGACGAAGAGGCCACCGCCTGGGAAGTCGAGATCCTGCCGCTGGAGCGTCGCGACCATGCGGTCGCCACGGTGCTGATGATCTGCCGGCAGATCGAGGTCCCCCTTGCTGCAGGTCTGACCAGCGACGACCCGAAGGATGCCGCGCTCGGCGATGCGCTGCACGCCTTTGCCAACCTCGCCAGCGTCGCGGAATCAAGCGTGCGGCTGCTGGAACGGGTGAGCGAGGACCCCAAGGTGTCCGAGATCGCAGCGGCCATGCAACAGGCTGCCGATGCCGCGCGCGACCGGATCGTCAGGCTCACCGCCCAACGCGACCCGCTCTGAGCGTCTTGCGCGAAGGCCCGCCCTCGGGCAGGCCTTCCATCGTCAGGGTCAGATCGCCTCGAGCGCGATGGCGATGCCCTGCCCCACGCCGATGCACATGGTCGAGAGCGACTTCTCTCCCGGCTTGAGGTCGAGCATCGCCGAGCCGGTGATGCGCGCGCCGCTCATGCCGAGCGGGTGGCCAAGCGCGATGGCGCCGCCGTTGGCGTTCACCCGCGGGTCGTCGTCGGCAATGCCGAGTTCACGCAGCGTCGCGAGCCCCTGCGAGGCGAAGGCCTCGTTGAGCTCGATCACCGCGAAATCGCTGGCCGCGAGGCCGAGCCGCGCCATCAGCTTCTGCGACGCGGGCGCCGGGCCGAAGCCCATGATCCGCGGCGCGACGCCGGCGGTGGCCCCGCCCAGCACGCGGGCAACGGGGGTGAGCCCATGCGCCTTGGCCGCCGCCTCGGAGGCAAGGATCAGCGCCGCCGCCCCGTCGTTCACACCTGAGGCGTTTCCCGCAGTGATCGTGCCGCCGGGCTTCACGAAACCTCGGAGCTTGGCCAGCCCCTCGGCGGTGGTGGCGCGCGGGTGCTCGTCGCGGTCGACCACGACCGGATCGCCCTTGCGCTGCGGGATGCTCACCGGGGTGATCTCGCGCGCGAGCCGGCCGTTGGCCTGCGCCTCGGCTGCCTTTTGCTGCGAGCGCAGGGCGAAAGCGTCCTGATCCTCGCGGCTGACGTTGAAATCCTCGGCCACGTTCTCGGCGGTTTCGGGCATGGAGTCCACGCCGTACTGCGCCTTCATCAGCGGATTGACGAAGCGCCAGCCGATGGTGGTGTCGTGGATTTCGCTGGAGCGGCTGAAGGCGCTCTCGGCCTTTGGCATCACGAAGGGCGCGCGCGACATGCTCTCGACGCCACCGGCGATGGCGAAGTCGATCTCGCCCGCCTTGATGGCGCGGGCGGCGGTGATGATCGCGTCCATGCCCGACCCGCAGAGCCGGTTCATCGTGGTGCCGGGCACCGTCTCGGGCAGCCCCGCCAGCAGCGAGGACATGCGCGCGACGTTGCGGTTGTCCTCGCCCGCCTGGTTGGCGCAGCCGAAGATCACCTCGTCCACTGCCGCCCAGTCGAGATCGTGCTTTGCCATCAGCGCCCTGAGCGGGATTGCCCCAAGGTCGTCGGCCCGCACCGGTGCCAGCGCGCCGCCGAAGCGGCCAATGGGGGTGCGGATGTAGTCGCAGATGTAAACGTCGGTCATGCCAGTTCCTCCGGAGCGATCAGGTCGCCGATCTCGCCCTCCACGTGCAGCGGAGCCCCGGTCACCGCCTGCAGGTCCTCGAGCGAGATCGCCGGGACCTTCTCGCGCAGGATGAATTTTCCGTCTTCGATGTCGACCACCGCAAGCGAGGTGTAGACCCGGGTCACGCAGCCCACGCCGGTGAGCGGCAGGGTGCATTCCGCGACGAGCTTGGGCTCGCCCTTCTTGGTGACGTGGTCGGTCAGCACCGCCACGCGCCTGGCACCGTGGACGAGGTCCATCGCCCCGCCCACCGCGGGAACGCCGCCCTTGCCGGTCGACCAGTTCGCGAGATCCCCGCTCTGCGCCACTTCGTAGGCCCCGAGGATGGCCACGTCGAGATGGCCGCCGCGCACCATGGCGAAGCTGTCGGCGTGGTGGAAGAACGCGGTCCCTGGCTTGATCGTGATCGCCTTCTTACCGGCGTTGATGCAGTCCCAGTCTTCCTCGCCGGGCGCGGGCGCCTTGCCGAAGTCGAGCACGCCGTTCTCGGTGTGGAAGATCGCCTGCCGGCCCTCGGGCTGGAAGCGGGCGACCATCTCGGGGAAGCCGATGCCGAGGTTGACGTATGCGCCGTCCTCGATGTCCTGCGCGGCGCGCCAGGCGATCTGGGCGTTCGACAGCTTGATGTCCTGAATGTCGCTCATGGGTAGACGACCTCCGCGCGGTTGAGTGCCTCTTCCTGTGCCGGGGCGGCGACCTCGACCACGTGGTCGACGAAGATCCCCGGCGTCACGACCTGCTCGGGGTCGATGCCGCCACGCTCCACCACGCGGGTCACCTGCGCGATGGTGACGGCGGCAGCGGTGGCCATGATCGGGTTGAAGTTCCGCGCCGCCATCCGGTAGGTCAGGTTGCCGTGCGGGTCGCCGGTCTCGGCCTTGATCAGCGCGAAGTCCGCCTTGAGCCAGCGTTCCTGCACGTAAGAGCGGCCGTCGAACTCGGCGACCGGCTTGCCCTTGGCGAGGTCGGTGCCGTAGCTCGTGGGCGTGTAGAAGGCGGGAATGCCCGCGCCGCCCGCCCGGATGCGCTCGGCCAGCGTGCCCTGCGGCACCAGTTCCAGCTCGATGCTGCCCGCGCGGTAGGCTTCGGTGAAGACCACCGGATCAGCGCTGCGCGGGAACGAGCAGATCAGCTTGTCCACCTGCCCCTGTTCGATCAGCGCGGCGAGGCCCACGTGGCCGTTGCCGGCGTTGTTGTTGACCACCGTCAGGTGCTTCGCCCCGTGGTCGATCAGCGCGTGAATGAGTTCGATCGGTGCGCCCGATCCGCCGAAGCCGCCGATCATCACCGTGGCTCCGTCCGGGATGCGCGACACCGCCTCGGCGAGCGAGGCCAGTCTCTTGTCCATGACAATCCTCCTTCATGGCGCGCGCCCGCGCGCCTGCTGCCCCAAGTGCTAGGCCCCGTCCCGGCGCGTTGCCAGACGATCCGTGCGCATATTGACATTTGTTCGCATCGCACGGAGTTCTGTTCGCATGTTGAACAAGACAGACACCATCGCCTCGTTCGCCAAGGGGTTGCGGGTCCTCGAATGCTTCGGGGCCGAGCATCCACGCCGCTCGGTCTCGGAGGTCGCGGCGGCCACCGGGCTCGACCGCGCCACCGCCCGGCGCTGCCTGCTGACGCTGCATGCCCAGGGCTACGCCGAGTATGACGGCAAGTACTTCACCCTGACGCCGCGCACCCTGCGGCTGGGCATAGGGGCGCTGGCCTCGCTGCCGCTGAGCCAGGTGGTGCAGCCGTGGCTCGACCAGTTGACGGAACAGATCGGCCAGAGTTGTTCCGTCTCGATCCTCGACGGGGCCGAGATCGTCTACCTTGCCCGCGCCGCGCAACGGCGGGTGATGTCGATCGGGCTGATGCCGGGCTCGCGGCTGCCGGCGCATTGCACCTCGATGGGCCGGGTGCTGCTGGCCGCCCTGCCCGAGGCCGAGGCCCGCGCCATCGTCGAGGGCTCGGACCTGACGCCGCGCACCGCCTTCAGCCTCACCGACCCCGAGGAGGTGCTGGCCCGCATCGACGAGGTCGGACGGCTGGGCTACGCGCTGATCGATCAGGAGGTCGAGACCGGGCTGCGCTCGATCGCGGTGCCGGTACTGGACGCACGCGGCGTGACGGTGGCGGCGCTCAACACCGGCATGGCCGCCACGCAGGACGGCGCCGAGACGCTGGTGCGCGACTACCTGCCGGCGCTGCAGAAGGTACAGGCGGGGCTGCGGCGGGTGCTCTGACCCGCCACCTCCGTGACTGGTCGGCATCCGACGCCGCGGCCGGCCAGAGGAAGGCCACCGCGCGGCACAGGACGGATGGCAGCGACGCGCCGGGGTCGAAATCGCTCCAGATCGACGCGCTGCCCGCCGCCACGCGAGAGCCCCCCGGCTGCCGCATCCGCGCCTCCGACCGCTTCGCGGAAAGTGCAGCCAGATCATCGACTGGATCACCCGGCCGCAGGCCGAGGAGCCTGTAAGGGTAAGGCCGCGCCTCGATGCCGCCGGCCGCCTGTAGTGCGTCGGCAGTAGCCGACCCGCTCACGGCATAGAGGAACACAATGGCGGAAAGCGCTGACGACGACACGCGACCAGAACCGGACAGAACTGAATCCACCTCAACATCGCCAAATATCCCATAATGGGATAATATTAAAACAGGATTACGCGGCAAGGGTACGACCCTTTTGGAGAGCGGCGATTGGCGCGTAGTCTCAGAACATCGGGGCATCTGGCGCTGCTTGGCGCGCTGACGGATGCCCGCAAGGCCGCTGGAATGACCCAGCAGCAACTCGCAGACCGCATGAAACGACCCCAGTCGTTTGTCGCCAAAGTGGAAGGTGGTGAGCGGCGCCTGGACGTCGTTGAGTTCGCTGAGTCGACTGTCGCCCTAGGGGCCGACTATGGCGAGCTGCTCGCGCCTGTCCTGCGCTCTGTCGGCGGTGAAGACGCGACAGCGTCGCGCTGCTCAGGTAATGCCACTTGCTGCGTCTTAGGAACCCACGGACGGGCTTCTCTGGTTGGGCCTCCGTCGTTTCGGTGGGCGGCGCGTCCTGCAATGAGCTTTCCAAGCCGCTCAACGATGCGCGCAGGTCCTTTTACAACTTCGCGAGCATATCTTCTTGTTCGGCCAATCTGTTCATTCAGTCGATTACGCCTTTCCCGAGCTCTTCGACGCAGCTCAGCAACTCGCGCTCCAAGTTCGTCAGGGTCATCGATGACGACCGTAACGGGGGTCTCGCCTTAACGGTGGCCCCGTGAGCGGGCGACATCAAGAGGAGCTTTCATCCGCTGAGCCACGCGCCGAGCGGTCTCATGTTTGACGGTGCAGATGGGAGACAGAATCTGCAGGACTTCGGGCTGCCCGATGTCCGAAATCGGCATCCTGCCTATTTTCGGCAAAGCTTACTCAGCCAGCGTATTGATCTACTGCTGGGCATGGCTCTGTTGCACAAATCGGCTGAACGCCGAGGTTCCCCTTTTCCCAGACGGACTTATCCTACAGCTTCCGTGACGGGTATGCCGAGCGCGGTGTAGCCGTTCAGGACGACGATGCGGACTTGGAGCTCGGCGACCTGTCGGTCGAAGTCCCGTGCCATGAGCCGCTGGCCCAGCAGTTTCACACAATGCATCTTGGTCTCGACGCGGCTCCTGCGGTGGTATCCGCTCCATCGTCGCCAGAGGGCCCGGCCGAGGTATTTCGCGGCGCGCAGGGCCTCGT
>NZ_FNAV01000030.1 GCF_900102075.1 Salipiger thiooxidans
CTGAAGGGCATAGAGGCAGTCATCAAGCGGCAGCAGCGTGTGGCGCCGAAACGCGACGATGGCCGCCTCCTCAGCCTCCTTGAGGACCGTCGAACGTGGCTCCTTTGGGCCGGTCTTTAGATCATCGACCGTCTGCCGTTTACGCCACTTCGCAACCGTCTTTGGGTTGATCCCCAACTCCCGGCTCAGCGTCGCGAGCGAAGCTTGCGATCGCTGTATTGCTGCTCTGACGGCGTGCGTGGTCGTGGCGCTTCCGTGACGAACCTGTCCCATAGGGCATCCTTCCATTCCTTCGAAAGGATCACACCATCAAACCGTGGGATCAAACACCTAGATTTGCGCAACAACGCCGCTTGTGACGCCCAGATACCATGCTGGATTCACATAGTGGATCCCGTCACCGGATTTTCACAACCGAGCCGGGGGGGCATCTCCAACGGCAGTTGAGAAGTAGGCAAACTTCGCTATTATATTCAATAGTGTTCGGATTAGGTTTCACGGGAGAAAATAAATGCTTTATCTTGGGAGATTTTCTGTATTAGTCACTGTGATAGTCAGCTCCTTCTCCGCTAGCAGTGCGCAGGAGCTGAGTGACACTTCTGTTCTTCGAGATTTAGACGCACTACACGCTGAGATTTCAGAGCTCCGAACTAGGTTGGAACAGATGGAATCTGACATTTCGTCAGTTTCGAACCGTCTCGACGACGTGCCGCAGAATGCTTCAATGTGGGCGCAGACATTTCAGAAGAACTTTGACGGAGTAGTAAAGTGGACAGAAATTCCTTCCTCCGATGATGCGATTTATTGCGCATTGTCACGTGTAGATGACGATACAGGTTCTGGGAGCTGTATGGTGCGCCGCAGGAATGGCAGATGGGAGTACATCGCAGGCGGCACCTCCAGCGTAAACCATTGCGAAGTTATGTGTCTTCGGTTGCAGGTAAAGATTGAATAGGGTTCCGCTAACGGGCTGCCGAAAAACTCCGGCTTCAACGCACATCGCGGAACATGATTCATCGCCACCACGGCAGGGACGGTGGTAGCGATGTGCGGATCGGGCGAGGTTACGGGATCACTATTCAGCTACGTCAATCTCGCGGAGCGGATTTCGGCGCGCCACTCGCTTCGCAAGATCAGATCCGTCGTCAAAGATGCGCCGCGCTCGCCGGATGGCGTTGTGAGTTATGGCTGAATTTGGGTGACGTGGCTTGATCAGGCGGCGCGGCTTTCCTCGGCGTCAGCCAAGGCGACACCGTCAGTGAATTTGACACCTTCGATCACGCGCGGCAACTGGTTCCGCCCGTTCAGCTTGCGCCATTTCTGCGACGCGGCTCTGACCAGGCTGAAGATCATCAGCTTCGCGGATTTCTGCGATAGCGCGCCCTTGATCCGGACGGTGCGGTACCTGACGGTAGCGAACACGCTCTCGATCGGATTCGAGGTCCGCAGGTGGTCCCAGTGCTCAGCCGGGAAGTCGAATGCCAGCAAAGCAACGATGTCCTTTGTCAGGCAGGCAACGCCCTTAGCGTATTTCACGGCGTATTTTTCCTTGAAGGTCTCGATGGCCGCGAGGGCCTCAGCCCGGGTTGCGGCATGCGATATGTTGCGCAGGTCCGCGGCGGCAGCTGGCTAGCTGGATTTCGGGAAGTGGTTGAGCACGTTCGATATCTTGTGAAATCAGCAACGTTGATGGCGCGTGCCGGGGAGGACCTCGTCCATCGCTTTCCAGAAGCCGAGGGCGCCGTCGCCGACAGCCAGTTCCGGCTCGACCGCCAGACCGCGGGCCTTGAGATCGACCAGCAGTTCGCGCCAGCTCTGTGCGCTTTCCCGAACCCTGACCTGAAAACCCAACGGCTCCTTCTTACCCTCCGGTGTTGCCCCACGCACAACCAGCATGCACTCGGCCACGGGCTCCATACGGGCCTGCAGGTAGACGCCATCCGCGCAGATATAAACGTAACGTCGGGCAGAGAGATCGCGGCGCTGCCAGCGGTCGTACTCCGCCTGCCAGCCCGCCGTGAGCCGCGTGATGGCGCTTGGCGACAGGTTGGGCGCATCCGCTCCGAGGAGCGCGCAGAGCGCCTCCTGGAAGTCTCCGGTGGACACGCCGCGCAGGTAGGGCACCGGCAGCAGTGCATCGAGAATGCGCGCCCATCGCGGCAGAATGCTCGAGGTGAAGCGGATCTTCTTTTCGTCGGGCACGCCCTTCGCCCTGTCGCGGACCTTCTGGCGCGGCACCGGGACAGGTCCGATCCCGGTCTGGATCTCGCGCTCGGGGCCCGTGCCATGTCAGACGATGCGCTGCCGACCATCAGGCAGAAGGTCGTCGGCAAATTGCGCGACGAAACTCGCCGCTTCCGCCTACAGCGCAGCGGCCAGCATCTGGCGCGCGCCTTCACGGGCGATCTCGGTTAGCGGGTCGAGGATGGTTCCGGGCTGGCGCAGCGGGGTGATCGTGGTATCGTCAGACATAGGAATATCGTTCCTTTTGGAAGTTCTGGCAGGCTTGGACACCCCCCACGATATGCCGCCTTCTCAGGCTCCATCACCCATTTTCAGCCATAGCTCTGGCGTTGTTGGACAAATCAGCTGGTGACCGCAGTCCCCCTTTCCCCAGACACACCTATCCTGCGGCCACGGTGATCGGGATGCCGAGAGCCGTGAAGCGGTTCATGACCGCCGCGCGGGTCTGGACCTCTGCCACCTGGCGGTCGAAGTCCCGTGACGTCAGCCGCTAGCCGAGCTGCTTCACGCAGTTCATTCACTGACCGGCAGGGTATTTCCGAAGGAAATATCCCGAGAGGTTTCGTTTCGTCCCGGCTGCGGCGGTGGTACCCGCTCCAGTTCCCCCAGAGCGCCCTGCCCAGGTGCTTTGACGCCCGCAGGATTTCGTTGCGCGCCCGGGCTCCGGCGGTGTCCGGTTTCCATGGCCTCGCGGTCCGCGTCGGCGGAATGACCGCTGCCGCGTCACGGGCGGCGATGGCATCGTGGCAGGCGCGCGTGTCATAGGCGCCGTCGGCCGTCACCGTGGCGATCTCCTCCTCCGCCGGAATCTGGGCGAGCAGATCTGGCAGCATCGGCGCATCCACTGCCCGGCAGGCGCATGCGCAGCATGCTGCCGAGAGGGGCCGACATTGCTGGAGGTGACTTCGACCGCCCGGATCTCCAATGTTTCCTCGTCGATCCCGAGGTGGATCTTGCACCAAATCCTGCGTCGCGGGCCGCCATGCTTGCGCGTGTGCCACTCGCCTTCGCCCTCCACCTTGATGCCGGTGCTGTCCACTAGCAGGTGAGGCGCCCCCTTGGAGCCGCGATACGGGATGGTGACGTCCAAGGTCTTTTGGCGACGTGACAGCGTGCTGAAGTCAGGCACGGACCACCCCAGCCCGGACAGTTCCAGCGGGCTCGCCACGAACCCCGTCGTCTGGCGGAGCGGTAGCCCGAGGAGGACCTTGAGGGTGAGACAGGCCTGGATTGCGGCGTTGCTATAGGTTTGCTGGCGGCCGCGCCGCCCGGACGGCGCCGCTTCCCAGTGCATCGAGGGATCGAACCACCCTCTTGGGACATTTCGTGCCGAAATGCCCTGCCGGGCAGGGGACGGCCAGCGATCCGCGCCGCATCAGCGCCTGATTGTAGCTGCGCCAGCTGGTGGTCTTGTAGGTCGGCTTCGGAGGTCTGCTCATGCTGGCCGGCTAGCATGCTGGATTCACGAGATGAATCCCCTAGATTTGCGCAACAACGCCCGGTCACATCATCAACGGGCTCACACCCTACGAGTACATCTGCAAGATCTGGACTTCAGAGCCGGACAGATTCATCTTGAACCCGATCCACCAAATGCCGGGACTGAACTCCTAAGGCGCAGAGCGAACCGACCTGGACGGAAAAGCGCGCGTCACATTTCGGGCGCGCGGCCACTGTTTCTTCTGCAAGCCGGCGCTTGAGCGCCTCGAGCCGTTGGATGCACTCGTCCAGCAGCGGCTGCTGCTCGATCACGCCCACCCCGTCTTGCCCCATAGCGCCCAAGGGCGCGCCCGCAAGAAGGCTTGCAAACAGCGCCAGTATCAAAGATCTTTTGAACATGTTCAAAACGCTCCCATTGTATTCAATCCCTTTGGGCGCAAGCTTGGGCCGATCACGGGGCGCCGCCCGAGCCCCTATTGGTAAGCACTCCTGCCGGCAGCGGAGGGAACACGTGGGATGAAACGAGTGCGGACCGGCCTGATCGGTGCATTGGCGGCCAGCGCGATGGCACCGGCGCTTAGTGCGCAGGAAGCCGGCGGCCTGCTGTCGCGTCTGGCACAGCTGGAAACGCATTGGGCCGCGCCGTGGACGGCTTGGGCGGAAGAGTTCGCAACGAGAGACATCTTTTGGTTTTCGTACACGCTGTCGCGCATCGCAGTCGAGCACCCGTTCGGCGGCAGCGCGCCGCGGGTCGAGCGCTGCGGGCGTTTGCGGATCGAATTAGGCGGCGACAAGATCGACTGCGCCATCGCCATCTATCAGGGCGGCACGCCGGCGCGCTGGAGCTTTTACCGCTTCGTCACCGACCTGGATAGCGACCGCATCTGCGTCAACCGCGCCACCCAGGGCGAGGCCGACTGGACAGCCTGGCAAGACTGCAGCGACGACCCGATCGAATGGGTCTACCCCGCGCGCGAGACCTTGCAAACGGACGGCAGTATCGTGTCCCGAACGCAGGCGCTCGCCGAGGTGGGCCAGCCATTCCTACGCGCCTTGCCCCACGCCACGCCCGCAAGCCTCGCCGACAAGCTCGAAGCGCTGGAACGCACCGCGCTGGCGCATGACACCTTCCAGAGCGAAATGGCCGCTGGCCTTGGTGGGTTCACCTGCAACAAGACGCTCTTGCGTGCTGCGGCGGACACTGCGGGGCTGCCGACCAATTTCGTGGACATCCAGGCGCTCACCGAAAACTGCCTGGACGCGCTTGCCGACCACGTGGACGCGGGCGGCGCGCTGGACGTGATCGTGCCTGGTCGAGAGCGGCGCAGTTGCGAGGACGCGTTCGTGGACGACTTGGTCCCCGGGATGCGGACGATTGTGTGCGAACTGACCATCCAAGACACGGATCGTGCCAAGCCCCATCGGGAATACGTGACCTATGAGCTCATCGTCGCAGACGACGCGCCCAATAGACAATGCCGTGAGTTCAGAGTGGTCAGCATCGAAACGGGTACAGAAACCGGGTCCAAAGATCCTGCATTGGATTGCATTGCAGGCTTTTTCTTTGTTTTGGAATAACCGAATGACGCCCCGCCGTTTGCAGCGATCGACGCGCACCGTAGCGGGCACTTTCTTTGACCTTTGACGCCCGCGTCGGTGCTGTTAGTCCCAAGGGTTAATCCCAACGTAGAAGACGATTGTAATTCTTGACAAATTCTTCTGGATCCACACCTGCGTCCTTAAACTTCTGCAGTGTTTTGGGGCCCGAAAAACGCATGATCCTTATGTTTTCCAAGAACAGCTCAGATTGGCCTTTGGAAAGCCGTCCGGCGCCCGCTTTGACCTCGGCCACATAATTCTTGCCATTACGGATAATCGCGTCGTCGATTCTTACAGTTCTCCCAGTCTCAAGGATAGCGTGCAGCTGGGAGCCGATATGCTTGTATTCTTTCTTGAAGTGTTTGGTCGCGGCGTCCTCGGCCAACTTCCCTATGCCTTTCGGATCCACTGCACGTGAAACGGTAGCAAGTCCGATAGCCTTATCGCCGTACCGCACCGACTTGATCGTAGCGCCCACGCCGCCTGGGACGAAGGGGGCGGCGGCGGCGAAGATGTCGGATGCGATGCCGATGGCGTCGATGGCAGCCGAGCCATAGTTGCCGACCTGAAGGTTCTTTTGCAACTCGTAGACGCCCATGGCCACGTTGACCACGTCCCAAACAGTCTCGGCGATCTGTCCCTTCGGGTCGATGAAGGCCATTGGATTGTTGTTGGCATAGCCGTAGAGGTTGCAGCCCAGCGCGTCCTCGACGCAGAGCTCAGGGTCAGTCAGGAAAGCGCGGTCGGGCGTGATGAAGCGCCCCAACCTGGGATCGTAGTAGCGCTGTCCGAAGAGGTATAGCCCGGCGCCGCCGTCATAGAGCTCGCCTGCGAAACGGTGGTGCGCGGGCGCCGTCGGCGGCTCGGCGCCGGGAGCCAGCGCAAGGGCCTCCCGCGCGGGGGCGCCGTCCACCAGGGGCTCGGTGCCGTATGGGCGGTAGATCATCTGCTCCACCGGGTGCCCGTCCGGGTCCATCAGGTAATCGGTGGAGGTGATGTGGTCCTTGAGGAAATAGAACCACTTGCCTGTGGTGTGCTCTAGCTTCGCCACGCGCAGCGCGCCCACGTCTACGTAGCTGATCGCGGCGCCCTCTTCGGCGAGCACGCCGTCGCTCAAGGCGCGCGTTTGGCGGTAGGTCTCGGTCGGCGTGAAGGTAACGCGGGCTTCGGGAGTCTCGTCGGAGCAGCTCGGGTGCGGCGGATCGGGCTCCGCCCTGGGCTCGGTCCAGACGTAGGTGCGGTGGCCCTCTTGGTTGTAACCGTAGCGGATCAGCGCCGCAGCCGTCTCGACCAGCGCGAGCCGGCCGAAGGGGTCATAACTCGTGCGCCGCACGCAGGGGCTGGAGGACAGCCCGCCGAAACCGTCGAAGACGTAACGAAGGCCCGCGGTGCTTCCCGGCAGCAAGGCCGAGCCGGCCACGCGTGTCGAGCTAAGATCCAGCGAGCCCGGGTCAAAAGCACTGTTCTGCATGAAGGCGCCGGCGGGTGTGTAATCGTAGCGGAGCGCCTCGCCGTAGCGCTCTGCCGCGGTTAGCTGCCCTTTGACGTCATACGAAAAGACCCCGCTGCGGTCGATCAGCCCGCTGCCCGCGGGGCGCGCACGTCGGTCCTCAATCCGGGTCACGAACCCCGCGCCATTGAAGGTCAGCCGTAGGTCCTGCAGCCGCCCCTCGGGTCGCGAGGCGCTGGCGGCCACGGTGGTGACGATCTCTTCCAGAAACAACGTGGCGGGATCGAAGCCCAGCTGCGTGGCGTGGCCGTTGCGGTAGACGATGTCGGATACCTGCGCAGCGGGGCTGTAGCCCAGCGCCTGTATCACAGCCTGAGGGGCGCCGTCGCCCACGGCGGCATGGGCGACGCTGACCGTGCTGAGCCGGCCGTCCGGGCCGAATGAGAACAATCCGTCCAGCCCGCCTGCGCCGCGGTGGCGCGACAGGCCACCGTCAAGCGCGTAGGCGAACCGCTCCGTATAGCGTTGCATGCCGATGGACACGTCCGTGCGCAGGATCTTGCCGCGGGTGTCGTATTGCCAGCGCTGCACGGTGCTGAGGTCCGGCTCTGATGCGTCGGGCCGGTGGTGGTGATCGAAGCTGAGCACCTGCGTCGGCAGGCCCAAAGGCTGCGGAACCGCGCCAGGCTCGGGGGCGCCACTGGTCTCTGGCACGTCATAGCTGAGCGCCGCGTAGCGCCGCATCGGTGCGCAATCCTCTGCCTCGCAGCCCATGTCGCGCGTGGTGCCGCGCAGCGCGACCACGCGGTCGAGGAAGTCGTAATCGGTCTCCACCATCCGAACGGCGTTCCCCGCTTGGTCTATATGCGCGCGCTTCACCGCACGGCCGCGCGTGTCGTAGGCCACAAACATCTCGCCTAGGCCGGGCACCGCCTGGCGCTCGATCTGGCCCGCGCTGTTGACCGCAAAGCGGCGTGGCGCGCCGGCCTCGCCTGGCAGCGTGAGGCTTTGCAGGTGGCCGCGCAGGTCGCGCGCGAAAAGGGTGACATCGGGAAAGCTCTTCCCATCACCGATCGAGGTCGCCTGAACGCCGAACGCGTTCTCTATGCGAGTGCGATACACGGTCTTGGGACCGGTGGTATCTTCGTAGCGCTCTGTCCAGGCTATGCCCCAGGGGCCGTAGGTGGTGTCGCGTCGCAGCCCCGATGGCTCGATCTGGCGCGCGAGCCGACCCGCGGCGTCGTAGGCGTAACTGATGCGCGCGGCATTCGGCCCGGCGCCGAGCGGGATCGTCCCCGCCTCGAACAGCTGCGCCGCATTGAAGCCGCCCGCATCGTCAAGCATGAAGGGGGTGTAGCGATAGATCACCCGCCGGTTGGGGTTGTACTCCAGAAGGCTCAGCACGCGCACCCGCGGCGTGCCGTCGCTGCCAAAGGCGGATGCCGCGTTTTCCAGCTCTGCCACCGGGTCGCCGAAGGCGTTGAAGGCGCTCAGCCGCTCGAGCCAGGTGGCCTCGCCTGCCGGCGCCGCCCCGTCCGCGTGTCTCCTCACCCGGGACAGCACCAGCGACGGGCGGCCCGACACACCGATGCGGTAGGCATAGCGCGAGTCAGATCCCACGCGCTGGTCCAGGTCGCAGGCGAGGCGACCGTCTGAGGCCAGCGCGCCAGCGGTCTCGTATTCAGATGTGCGGCGGCTGAGGCTGTCGTAGCTGAAGCCTAGCACCCGCCCCAGCGGCGTCCTCTGGCAGACCGGCAGCGATCGCACGGGCCCGTCCGAGGCATAGGCCAGGTGGGTGACCTGATCGCGCCCGCGCGGGCCCGCCTGATCCTCAGCAAAGCGCGTGTAGCTGAGCGGGAGCACGCCCAGCACGTCGTAGACCACGGCCTCCTGCAGGTCGCGCCCGTCGCCTTGGCCCACCACGTTGCCGAAGGCGTCATAGACGTAGTTGCGGCGCAGGACATAACCGGCACCGAAGCCTCGGCCCAACTCGGCTGGCGCCTCAACCAGCGCGCTTAGCACGCGCACGTCGTGGCGCACGGGCCGAGCAGCGGCGGCGGTGGGGTTGTAGCTGCGGCGCTCAAGCGACAAAAGCGCGTCCTCGGCGTAGCCCTCCACCCAGGGCGCGCCCTCGGGCAGCTGGGCGTCCGTCTTGATCAGGGCGAGCCGGCGTGTGCTGCGTACCGCGTCCAACACGCCGATGGCCTCTAGGCCCGGGTCGTAGTCGGTCTTGTCGCGAAGCGCGCCCGCACGGGTGGCCAGCGCCGCCCCCGCGCCCGGGGGCTGCACCGCGTGGCCCGCGATCAGGCGGCTGGCCGAAACCTCGCGGTTGAAGCCGTCATGAGCGAAGCGAACAAGTTCTGTGGGCGCGGGGCAGGTTAAACCGGGCGCGTCTGGCGGGAGCGTCACAGGCGCCGCCGGGTCCACCGCCGCGATCTCCCCTCGCTCAAGCAGGCGCAGAAACTTGGGCCGCTCGCCGCCCTGCGCCTCTGCTGCGGCGGGGACGGCCTGCCACACCGAATGCACGCAGGACAAAAGGGCTCCGGGCTGGGCCACCGCTGGCTGGCCGTCAGGCGCGAGCAGCGCCGGCAGCGCAAAGCCCGGCCCGTCTTGGGTGGCCATGCCCACCACGTCCGGGTTCAGCGTGGCACCTGCCAGATTCAGCACATAGTTCAGCTGCAGCTTGGGCCGGCCCGCCAGGCGCCGCGCACTCGCGGCTGGCGCGGTCCCGTCGAAGCTGGTGAAATGCGTGACCGTCAGCCGCGAGGCCTGTGTGGGCGCGATCGCGCCGCCCAGCGCGTCATCGGCAAACACCCGGCTCTCCACCGTCTCGAAGCCCACGAACTGGCGGTCGACGCTGTCATAGGCCGGGTTGCGGTAGGAAAACGTGCTGACCTCGATGTCGGCGGTCGCGCTGCGGCCGTCCTTGCCGGACAGTACCATCTGCTTGACCAACGTCACCGGGAAGTGCAATCCGCGCAGCGCGGTACCGCTGGTATGGGCCCGCGCGGCCAGCGCTTCGTCGGTAGAGGTCACGTAGCGCAGATCCTGCGTACGCCCTGACGAAAAGGCAAGCCGCGTCATCAGGTTGGCCTTGGACACCTGCCGCGGCCCGAAGCGGTTGAAGTCAATCACCACGATAGGCTTCACTTCGCCAGCGGCGGGGTTCTGGAAGATCAGGATCTCGGGCTGGCCATCGGCGTCCAGATCTGCCACCCGGGAGCGGCGCACGTCTTGCACCCGCTCTGACAGCTCAAGCCGCAAGGGCGCCTGGCTGTAACTGCCATCGCCGTAGCCCACCCAGATCAGAAGCTCTGTCACCGTCGCCCCAATGGTGGCGAAGTCCAGCACGCCGTCGCCGTTGATGTCGGCGTTCCAGAAGGTCTCTACCCCCGTCTGGGTGGGGTCTGGCATCCCGTTGATTTGGGCGAAGACGCCCATCCCGTCGCAATCCGCATTCGCCGCATTGGGCCGACCCAAGGGCGCGGTGGCGGCACCGAACCAGAAGCGGTCTGGCGCGGGCGAAAAGACCTGGCCCTGGTTCTCAAAGACGCAGAAACCGCCCGGCTGGAAGCGCACGAGATCCGGCAGCCGGTCGCCGTTGACGTCCGTTAGCCGGGTGCGTTGGCCTGCGGCTAAGAGGTCGGGCTCGGCGGCAAAGCCCATCGGCGCGGTCATCTGGATGAAGTCGACGGAACCGGGCTGGGTCAGCTGCCCGTCCGCCCCCCAGCGCGGCGCCTGGGAGGTGTTGAGGTAGAGCAGCCATTCGGCACCCGCCTCGCCGCCTGCGCGCGCGGTCAAGATATCTGTGCGCCCGTCGCGGTTCACATCCACCAGCCGCGCCCGGCCCTGGGTGAAAGCGCCGACGCCGAAGGCCTGCACCCCCACCGCGCGCCCGATGTAGCGGTGGCTGCCGTCGGCCTGCCCGTCGTAGACATGCATCTGCCCGTCGTTCGTCAGCTCCACCACATCCGCGAAGCCGTCCCCGAAGATGTCCGCGAAATGGAACGCCGGGTCGCTGAAGACCGGGTTAACGAGGGTGTCACCGCGCCGTAGCGCGAGCGGCTGCGCCTCGGCGCGGAAGGCGTCTTGGTCCAGCGTGCCGCGGCCCAGGTAGACTTTCGCGTCGGAGGTGGCGCTGGACTGAACCACGTCGATCAGCGAGTCGGCGTTGATGTCAGCAAGCTCCAGCGTCTCGAAACCGAAGCCCTGCGCCACCTCGATCCCCTCGATCGCGTAGGCCAGCTGGCGCGCTTCTAAGCCGCCCTGCGTCCAGGTCGAGTAGTCGAAGCGCAGATCCGGCAGCTGCGCGGTGTCTGCGCCAAGGACTGTGCCGGGGTCGAGCGCCCCGAAGCGGTAGAGCGCATGCAGTTGATCCAGCACGTTCAGCGAGGAGGCGCCCCGCGCCTGGGCCAAGCGCTCTGTCAGGTCGGCCTCTGCCTGGCGCTGGCAGTGCGGCGCGGTGCGGATGGCGAAGTCGTCCGGGTCCGCCTGCGCACGCCCCAGGTAGACAAAGCACCATTGCTGCACCAGCCCGCCGTCAAAGCGCGCCTGAAGCCCCACCGTCAGCGCCGAGCCCTTCTGCGCCACGCCTGCGCTGTGGGACACCCTGCCCGGCCCCGCCTCGCCCCGCTGGAACTGGTAGACGCTGCGCCCGCCCGCAAACACGACCTCGTCGACGTAGCTGTAGCCGTCGCGGCGCGCATAGGCGTAGCGCAGGGTCTCGCCGTTTGGGTTCACCTCTAGCCGCAGAGGCCAGCGGGTCACCAGGCCTGGCGCGCCCTCGGCAAAGGCCGCGCCACCGGAAAAGAACTGCCGCGTGCCGTTGGGCAGCCGGACCTCGAAGCCCGCACATAGCGTGACCGGCAACAGCCGCTCTGGCTGGTCCTCCGCCGGGAGTGGCGGGGGCTCCGGCATGGCGGCCACGCCGCAGTCGGGCACCGCGCGCAGCGCCTGGGTCTCTGACGCCAGCCGCGGCAGGTTCGCCAGAAACAGGCGGCGCGGCTCTGGGTGGTAGCGGACCTCTATGTGATCTTCTGACAGTACAGGCCGGTAGAGCAGCGCGCCGCTGTCGGCCTCTCGGCCCATATAGGTCAGACGCACCCCGTCGTAGCTGAGGCCCGAGTAGAAGTCTCCATTCGGGCGGAAGCCCGGAATGGGCGTGCCGAGGTCCGTATTCAGCGCCACCGACGGTACACTGAGCCGCCAGCCGGCGCCAAATCCGCCGCCCGTGTCCCCGTTGAACTGATTGTATTCAAACGTCAGGCTGGGCACGAAGCCACCGCGGCTGGGCAGCGACGGCAGCGGCAGCGCGAAGCGCGCCGCGCCTGTTGCCGCCGACAGCTGCAGCGCGCCCTCTTCCTTGGTGACTGTCCCGCCGGCCTCTGGCAGCGCCACGATCGAAGAGGCGGACTTGTCCTGCGCCGCTCCCATTTGCGCGCAAAGACCCGCCCAGAGGCAAAGCCCAAGCACTCCAAGGCATCGTATCGCCGCCGCAAACCTCATCCCGCGCCCTCCCCTTCCTGCTCCAACATTATGGCACCACGAGCGTCCCCGCGGACCCGTCGCACAATGTCAGCGCTCCCGGTTCTGCAGGGTCGCGGGTGATCAAGATCTCGGCTGTGGTCCCTTGCGAGAGCTGCGCGGTACAGTCAAACGCGCCAAAGGCGCTCAGCCGCAGCCTTGCCTCTGCGCCGTCTGACAGATCCAGCGCGCGCCCCTGGCGCTCTGTTTCGGGCTCAAACGTCGTCTTGTTTGCCGTGATGTGCCCGCCGCGGGCGGCGATGGCTGTCGCGGCCCGAAGCTCGATCTGGCGCAGCTCCGCGATGGTCGCGGAAAGGTTCAGCGCTGAACCGCCAGCGCCGTGCGCGGCGATGCTGGCCTTGCCTTGCGCGCTGCCTGTCAGCTGCAGCTGCGCGCCTTCCTGCGCGCGCAGGCCGGCCCGGCGGCCGTTGATCAAGCTGTCATACACGTAGACCTCGCCGCTGCAAACGGACACGGGATAAGCCGGCGCGTCGCCCTTTGCGTTGCCGATCTTCACACCACCAAGCGAGACGCGGCTCTCACGGGCCATCAGCGCGACGCCAAAATCCGTGTTGGGGTTCGTCTGTTCAAGCGTAAGCCGGTGCAGCCGGAGATAGGGCATCGCGTCTACCAACAGCAGCGGCAGGTATGCGCGCGTCGGGCAGGGAATGTCGCTGCTGAGGCCGTTGATGGCCCGGGAGGGGCCGCGGATCACCGGCGTGCGCGCGCCGTCTTTCCCCAGAGGTTCGCCCTCCAGCAGGACGCGTTCGTAGCGCCGCCCGCCCGACACCCGCAGCGGGGTGCCGAGTGTGATGTCCTGCGTCAGCACCACCTGCAAGCGGCTGTGAGATTGGAGGCATCCACTGTCGGTGTTCGGCCCCAGCAGCGCAGCCCGCAGCTCGGCTTCGGTTGCGACCTCAACCGTGCAATGCCCGGCGGGCACCGGCGGGCAATCCACCACATGGCGCCCCACCGTGGCCTGAGCTTGCCCCGGATCCGCATCCAGCCCAAGCGCCGCCACCAGCGGCCCGCAATTGGAAAGTACCAGCTCTGCTTGCGGGTCATAGCGCCAGGTCAACTGGTCCTCGCCGAAGTCGGACGCGCCGGCGCGCGCAGACAGCGGCGCGGGCAGACGAGTGCCGAAGCCCAGATGCATCCGCTTGGCGGGACAGTCCCCGACTGGCTCCGACCCCAGGCAAAGATCCAGGGCCGGCAGCCCGGTCAGCCTCTCGCGGCCCTCCCCCCCCAGCGGGGTGGGATCGAGCTTTGGGCCCACCTCGCCGGTGAGCATCTGGCTTAGACCATCCTCGGCTTGTTTGCGCTGCTCGGCACTTGAGAAGATCTCGCTGACAGGCGTGCCGTTGATACGCCAGACGGGGATGTCCACCGCTCCTGGCCCTTCGCTGACCAGCGGGTCGGGCGCGAGGCGCAGCACGTAAAGCACGTCACTTGTGGCGGAGGCGTTGTCGGGCGCGGTCCAGCCGTAAGATTCCGTCCAATGCAGGGTCCAGCGCCCGCCGTTGGACTCTAACGACCCTGGGAGCTGCCCACCTGCGCTGCCGCAGGTTAGGTTGATCCGGTCCGCGCCCTCCGGAGGCTGCGCTTCCAGCGGGTCACGCGCCGCGGCGCGCTCTATCATGCCCAGCGCCGCCACCAGCGCCCGGCAATTGTCGGGCACGGCATACAGGCGGTCGTGGACAGATAAGGCCCACCAAACGTCGCCGGCGTCGTCGCGCCAAAAACGCAGCGGGGCGTCCATCGGAAAGCCGCCCGCAGGGACGGTCACGCCCGGCGCGCACGGCAGCTTTGGGTGCTCTGACTGCTCTAGCACCTCTGCCAGCAGCTCCTTTGCCTCCTCCGGCGAGGCCTGGGCAAGCGACCGCGCCGCCGCCTCGTTTTTGCAGCCAATCAACTTGAACCGGGCCTTGCCGTAAGCCAAAGCGTAGCTAGGCTCGGCGTCCTGGCTCGGGAGCGCAAACTCCAGCTGCGGCGCCTGGGCCTGCGCCGCCCCCGCCCCGCAGAGCGCCCAAGCCAACAGCAGCTGCCACCTCATGGCGTGCCCCGCGCATCCGCCCAGCATTGCGCGGCTTGCTCTGCCGTGGCGAAGGGTTGGGACGCTTTCAAAATCTCTTTCACCACATGCACGCCGGAGCAGAGCTCGACCGCATCTGCCCCCCCCCGCAGCGTCCTGTCCTTGTTCACGCATAGCGGGTTGTCCTTCATCGGCGGGCGTGCGCAAGCCTCGACCAAATCAGGCAGACTGCGCTGGGTCAGAAGCTGGCAGGCGTAGATGCGGCACATCTTTTCCAGCTGCCGCTCTTGCAAAGCGGTGCGGTTGATGGCCTTCTCAATGTTGACCAGAAGCGTGTCCGCCCTTTTTACTCGGTTCGGCCGCTCGCTGGCGTCGCTCATCGCGCGCAATTCGGCGCTGAGCATGTCACGTCCTTCCTCGAACAACGGCAAGAGGTCGGCCCCGTCAGTGGGAGAGATGTAGAGCCGCGCGCGCCAGCGCTCGTACTCGTCCAGAACCTGGTTGGCTGTGACGCTAGCGGACTCGTAGCGTTCGGCAATCTCGTCATAGCGCTGCACCTCGCGCCGGTATTGCGCGTTTAGCGCCTCGTAGCGGCGGGTCACCTCTTGCGCGTCGTGTTTCAGCTCCTCGATCCGCCGGGCAGAGCTTTCGCGCACAAGAACCGCCTGCTCGAGCTTACGGGCGAACATCGCCGCAGCGCGCGAACGGCTGCCGCCGAAATACTGATCCACGGTCGCCTTCACGGCTTCGTCCGCGATGGCGTCGCGCCTGGTCGGCGCCACCGGAGCCAACTGCCCGCAGGCCACGTCATGGGCCTCGCCGTTCAGCACGGCCCCGGGGGCGTAGAACCCGGTCATCTCTTCCAAGCGCGCGGCCAGAGACAGGTTGGGGTCCACTGGCGTCGTCGCCTCGTAATCGATCAGCGCAAAGCGCCAGTCCACCGCGCCGAGCTCTGCCAGCGCGATCCGCCGCGCCCGGCACACGGCGCTTTCGGCGACAAGGCGCGGCGCCTCGCCCGCGTCGGGGTCCAGCGCATCCAGGCGGCCCTGATGCAGCACGGCTTCATGGGCATAGGCCAGGCCGCTCAGCAGCGCCGCGAATTGCTGTTGCGCGGGCGGCAGGCCCAGGATCTGCGCCTCGGCCAGCAGGTCCTGCACTGCGGCTAGCTCATCCAGGCTGCGCCCGTCCTCCGGCACCGCCTGGTGGTACAGGCAGACCGCGCGCTCGAAGGCCACGAAGCGCGACACATCCAGCGACACGTTGCAATTGTCGCGCGCCAGGATCGCGGCCCGAACGGTGTAGCTGTTGGCGGCGGCGGTGGCCGTCTGCGCCGGGGTCCGCGCTGCGGTGAAAACGGTGAGCGCCGCGCTGGCGGCCAGGGCGATCAGCTGTCTCATGCGGCGCTCGCGAAGACGAAGTACAAGGTGATGACGGATCGGTCATGGGCGCAGTCGCTGGGATGGGCGTCGAGCCGGTAGTCGCCAATGAGCGGCGCGCCCAGATAACGCAGCCGCGACTCCGGGTCGTTGCGCGGCCCGCCGCTTGGCGGGAAGGTCCGTATGGCGAAATCGCTGGACCAATAGCTGAGAATCTGGTCGATCTGCGCGTCCTCGGTCGTGCTGCGCAGGAAGGTCTGGGCCTTGTTGCGCGGCGGCCCGATCACGAGCTCGGCGGCCAAGTCAGACGCGCCTTCAGTCACGGGGCGGAACACAATGCCCGAACCCTGGTGCGTCAGCGTGTAGCGGTTCCGGCGTAGACCCGCATTGCAGCCGTAATCAATCGCCGCGAACATATCCACCAGCGTCATGTTCTGCCGGTTGTCCAGCTTGGCAGGGTCCCACAGCACCAGGTAGCCCGCGTCGGCCATGTCCTGCACGCTGCGCACGCCGGGCGAGAGCTGGAAGTCAACAGAGCCCGTCTGAGCCAGCGACTGCACAAAGCCAGAGCCCGAGGGGATCGGGATCCGCGTCATGTCGATGTTGATCTGGCGCTCGTCAAAGAAGCGCTGGTAGTCCACCGCGTCGGCCAGCGCACGCAGGCTATCGCCAGAGGTGATGTAGGCCTGCGGCATGGACGGGTCGTCGCCGATGACCGTCAGCACGGTGGCGTAGCGCCTCCACATCAGATGATGCAGCCGGTTGCCCAGCTCGAGGTAACGCCGCTTGGTGTCGATATAGTCGGGGATGCCGCGCAGCACCTCTGACAGCATCTCTTGCGTGGCCAGGAATCGGTCGCGTCTGGCCTCGGGATCATCGATCTCGCTGAGCAGCTCGGTCATGTCGGTCTCGCGCTCTTGCACGGCCGACAGGTAGACCGCAGTCCTTTTTTGCATCTCTACGTCGAGCGCGCGCCGCTGGCGCGTCAGCTCTGCCGCTTCGCCCACCTGCGCCACGAGTTCTTCGGTGAAGCCCGTCTCTGCATTGATTCGGTCGGTCAGCTGCCGCATCTCTATGTCGTTGAGCGCGAGCAGTGCCTGCTCGTGCTGGTCGCGCAGGATCTCGATCTCGCGGGTAACGCCCTCGGATTGCTCTGCCAGCCCTTCGACCTCTCGCTGCGTGTCCTCGACCAAGTCCTTGCGCCCGGTCACATTCTCGATAAGGCGCGTGAGCATCCCGTTGTCGGTTCCAAGCCGCGCCTCCTCGTCGTCGAGCTTGGTCAGCGCCAGCCGATGGTTCTCAATCGCTTTCTGGTGGGACTGGATGCCTAGGCGCAGCTGGCGAATGTCATTGTCCAAGAGCGCCGTCTCAGAGGCCTGAAACTCCAGCACGCTGCGCAGCCGCGCATGTTCGGCCGCGAGCCCCGCCACGTTGCTTGCGCGCGTCACGACGCCGGCCTCGCATTGCAAGCCGATCAAGCTGCGGTTGATCGCGGCCTGAGCAGAGGCGCTCTGCACCCCCGTCCGTTCTCGCGCCAGCTGCGCGCGGGTCTGTTCGAACGCGAGGTCCTTGATCACCTGGTCCATCGAGATGTTCTCGAGCGCTTGGTTGAGCTGGAGGATCTGCAGCTGGAGTTGGTCGATTTGTTGCTGCGCCGCGTTGTCGATCTGGCGGAGCCGCATCACACGGTCAATCTGGTTTCGCAGCGCGGCAACGGCTATCAGCGCGTTGTTTTTTCCATCCGGGACCGAAGTGTAAACCCCACTCGAGAGTCCAGCTGCCGCAATGGTCACATCGGGCAGAGCCGCGGCCCCGACGAGCGTCATCTCAGCGAGCTGCAGCATTTGTTGAAGGACCTCGACGTTCCCGTTGAAGTCCCGCAGTTCGCGTTCGACAAAGCGCAATTGGGCCTGCACCTCGGCCCGCTGGGCGGCCATGTCGCCGCGGCGGCGCTTTAGCACGGCGAGCTCGGCGTCGTAGATGTCTCTGGCCAGATCGGCCTGGGTTCTTAACCCCTCGCAAAGCCCGTCGTCGTCGACGCGGGCGCGGGCGGAGTCGAGCGCTCTTTGCTGCTCGTCTTCCAGGTCCACGAAGAAGCTGGCGCGGTCGTCGGCGACCACGCATTGCAGCAAAAAGGCCTGGTAGGCGAGCTCTGTGTCCGCCAGCTGGCTGCGCAGTTCGCAGATCTCTGCGTCGATCTCTTCTTGCAGCCGGATTGTCTGCGGCGCCGGGAAGTTGCAGGCGTCTGCGCCGTCCATAGGCGTGATCGGCACGGCGTCAGTGATGAAGGCCAGTTGCTGCTCGATCCCGCAGATCTGGGCGAGCGTGACGTCGCGCTTGCGTGCGCTGACCTCTGTCTTGGAATGTTCGATGCGCGCGATGGCGGCCTTGTCGCGGGCGATGCGAAACTCTTCAGCCTCGATTTGGTTCTGCACGATCAGGCGCTGGTTGGCCACGTCCTGCAGCTGGGTGGCGTTCGCCTGCAACTGGCGCTGGTACTCGATCACCTGCCCGTCGAGCGCGTCGATCTGCAGCAACAAGTTCAGCCGCAGCACCTCAAAGCTGATCTTCCAGCGCAACTCTGCGCGTAGGTCGGTGGCGCGCTCTTTGTTGAGCACGATGAGGTCCAGCTCCTGGCGGGCCTCGATCAGCTCTTGCTGGCCTTCCAGCTGCGCCACCTGGCGGGCCAGCGCCATCTCCAGCTCGCGCACGCGGCGGCGGTATTCGAACGTGTCCTGCTTCTGGCCCAGCGCGTTGACCTGGGCCTCGATGGCGTTGGCGCCGACCTTGGCCTCGGTCTCGAGCTTGCCGATCTGGTGCGCCAAGAGGTTAACCTGCTGGCCGCGCACCAGGCGCTTGGCGTCCTCTTCGCGGCTGGCTTGGGCATCGCTGGCGTTGGCCCACAGCTCGATCACCTCTTCGATCCTGGCCTCCACTTGGCCCAGCCTGTCGGCGGTCTGCGACAGCCGCGCGCGCAGATCCTCGAACGAGATCGTGGTAAAGGCCTCCGGGTCGATATTTAGGAACAGGTAGCCCTTGGCCAGGCTGTCGCGGCGGGCGCGCAGATCGAGCTCTAGCTTCAGAAGATCCGCGCGCAGGTCGTCGTAGGTGCTTTCGCTAGGCAGGTCGAGCTTGATCTCGATCAGCGCCCAAAGCGCCTCTTCGTATTTCAGCCCCCCGAAGGCCAGGTTGTCATTGCCGTCTGCCGCGGTCTGCACCGCGGGGTCCAGCGCCTGGCTCACCAGGTAGTTCAGCCGCTGCATCCGCGCCTCGGACAGTGTTTGGTACCAGATGTCGCCTTGGCTGATCAGAAGCTGGATCTTCAGCGCGCTCAACGCCACCTTTTGGCGCACGAATGTGCGGAAGCGCGCGAGGTCCTCGGCCTCTTCCGCGTCTGCTGAGGGGCTGGGCTGGGTCTGGCTGCGCAAGAGCGCGTTCAGGCCGCGCTCCACCAGCGCCAGACCTTCCTCGGCGCTTTGCTGGCGCGCCTGGGGCGAGATCACGCTGCTCGCTTGCCCGATCCCGGAGCGCGCCGACAAGAGCACCAGATCAGTGGCACGAAAGAGCTTCTCGCGCGTAAGATGGGTATAGCATTGGTAGCCGCAGACCAGCGGTGGCCAGTTCTGCGCGTCCGGGTCGCAGCTGTTCATGTACAGCTCTAGCTCGGCCGAATACTGCGCCATCTCGGGGAGGTCGGCCCGGAAGTTCGCGATCTGCAAGAGCGCCACCAAGCGGTCGGCCTCTTGCCCGGCCTCGTATTCCGACAGCGCCGCGCAGGACCGCGCGGGCGCCTCCTGCGACCAGGCCGGCGCCGCCAGCACCACCACGGCGAGCGCCACGCGGAGAAGCGCACCATACGCGTTCATCGCTTCAGCTCCCACAGATAGACCTTAGACAGGTCGTTCAGTTGCCTGGCGAAGGAGGCGATGTCCTTGCTGCGTTCCTCCTGCTCACGCAGTCTGTCTACATAATTCAGCAACGCTTGCAGGCAGGCCCGGAAGGGGCCTGTGACAGCACCTCGTGCCGCAGCGATAGCCGTAGCGTCGGGTTTGAGCGGGCCGAAGGCGGGCTTGACCAGACCGCCGTCGACGGCGAGCGGCGCGCAATCGTCCACAACCTTCTCCGCCACAGCCAGCCCGGCCTCCTTTTGGGCGACAAGCTGGCGCTGCGTGCTGAGCGCGCCGAACTTGCCCAGAACCTGGTCGATCTTTCTTTGAAACTCTTCGCGCAACTCTGCCCCCTCCTGCACAGCCGCGTCGTTGCCCGTTGACAAAAGATCTGAAAAACCCTTCGCCTCGTCCAGCGCCTCTAGCGCGGGTTTCAGGCCAAAGCGGTCGTCCCTGGCCAAGACCAGCACCGCTTTGGTGCTGGCCACATCGGCCAACAGCTCGTCCACCAGGCGCGAGGGGATCGACACGGACATCTCATTGGCCATGCGGGCAAAGTCGCGCGCCTCGTGGCGCATCAAAAGCTGCGTCTCGCGGATCTTTTCGCGCACGGCGGCCTCGATCTGGGACTGGATGCGCAGCCGCAGCTTGGCCAGGGTCTCGGCTCGGCCCTCAGGAACGGAAAAGGCGCAGGCGGCGCTGGCGGAATGTGCGCGCAGGCGCTCAGAAAGCGCCTTTCGCCCGGCCTCGAGCGCGGTGACCGAGGGCGGCAGCTGCGCGAAGAGGCCGCGAAGCCGATCGAAGGACAGGACGAATCGCGCGCCCTGATCGCCCCCGAGGTCCTGCAGCCGCACCAGCAGCGGGCATTTCACGCGGGGGTCAACCGCCTCTAGCGCGAAGAGCGCGTTGATCGCAAAGCTTTCGGAACGGGCGATGTATTCCCGCAACGCCAGCGCCCGCAGGCTCTCCGCCGTGATGTCGTCGGTCGGCGCGAAGAACTGCAGCTTGCTGAGGTAGATGTCCGCCATCGCGCGCCGCTGCAGCAAAGTGGCGCGGTCGCTGGTTGCGATGACCAAGCGCTCTGACGCCGGGCGCGCGGGCTGGGCGGTCGAGGCGCTTTCGCCAACCGTGGGCGGCAGCGGGAAGTCCCCGCCATGATCGGGTGGCGGGAGCGGGTCCGACGGAGTTTCGAACGCCGTGAAGCGCAGCTCTGGCAGGGCCAGCACGCCAGAGAAATTGGTGCCCCAGACCTCGACCCAGGCGGTGTCGAGCTGCGCGATCGTGTAGCGCGGGGCGTCGAAATCGGACGGGATGCTTTGGGCCTGCGCAGGCGCACCCATTAGACCCACGGCCAACAGCGCGGCGGTGCATATCCGGGTTAGTTCTAGCAAAACCACACCCTTTCCCGCGCAGCAGGTTCCTCGCACAGGCCTGTCTCGGCGCCGTAGGCCTGCCACTGCTTCTCTATCTCGGTCAACGCGTCACCCGCGGGCGTGGCCTCCGCGGCGGTTTCGGCCACAACCGCGAGGGTCTGGAAGATGTGGGGCTCTTGCGCAACGCCTTCTGCTTGCGCGAGGGGGATGAGGTCGGCCCAAAGCGCGATCTCTTCCGCGGAGATCACGTTGAATCGGCCCAGCAGCGCCAGCAGCTTCATCCGCGCCGCCGCGAAGTCCTCGGCGCTGGTTTCTTTTACGGCGTCTTCGAACGCCGCCGCGTGCTTGTTGGCTGCGTTCAGCCCCTTGCGCACGTCTTCGGCAAGCTCATCCAAAAGCTCTGCCCCGCCCTGCTCAGGCACGCCGATCAGCTCGCCTACGATGTCGGATGCTGTGCCCAGCTTGCGCGCGACCGAGCTGCTTTCGATAGCGCGCAGCGCGATCCCGGTCTCCAGGTCTGAGGCAAGGCCGGAAAAGCGGCGCAGGTCGCTGGCGAGCGTCTCAAAGTCGGACTTCACGCTGCGTGGGGTGTCGAGGAAGACCTCCGTCATGTAGGACCGGGCGATCCCAGAGGCGAGCTCGCCCAGCCGAGCCTCGCTGAACCCGCCCTGCACGCAGCCTGGCTGCGCATCTATCAGGCCCAGGATCTTGGTCGCGTGGTAGACCCGCTCGTATGAGCCCGCCACGCCAAAGCTGCGCTCGTCATAAAACAGCTCGCGCTTTTCCTTCAGGTAACGGCTAATCCGGTCGCCGGCCAGGCGCGCCAGCTCGCAGGCCGAACCGCGGGCGCGTTCTTGCCGGTAAAGCGCGAAATAGGCCGCGCCGTGGAAGTAATCGATCTCGGTCGCCGCAGCGCCGCTGAGGGGCGCGTAGGCCAGCACTAGGTCATGCGCGCCGCAGGCCAGCGCCAGTTGGACGTCAAGCTCTGGGCAGGGCGTGCCGCTGCCGGGTGCAGCGCCGGCGGCCCCGCATTGCGCGACCAGCGCGTCGCAAGCCTGCGCCCGGGCCGCCCCGCTGGAAAGCCCCACGGCGAGCACCAGCGCCGCTCCGAGCGCCAGGCCGCGGCGCAGGATATCGCGTGGCGCTAGTTGCATTCCAGAGCGTCAGCACCCAGCACCGAGCGGCACGCATCGGCGTAGTCGACAAAGAGCACGCGGCAGATCCGATGCAGTTTGAACGGCGGACCCAGTGCGGCGTAGGTGGACGCCGCATCCGCGCCGTACATCTTGCGGAACATCAGGTCCACCTTGTGACGGTACTGGGGCGAGATCCCCGCCTGTGGGTCCTCGTAGGACCATTGCGCCTCCGACAGCTCGTCCCCCATGGAGCGGATGTCGTCCGGATTGGCCTCTACGCCGAAGTATGTCAGTGACACGCAGTTCGCGATGGCGCGCTGCTCTGCGGGGTCCAACAGCCTACGATCAGATTCGCGGCCATAGGCTTCGCACAGCGCGCAAGGCGCTTCCTCGGCAAAAGCGCCAGCCTCGCAGGGGTAGATGCAGTTGTCCGCCCCTGCAGGCAGCGCGGCCCACGCCAGACCCAGTACGAACCCAGCCCCTAGAAGCCCGCGCCGCCGCGCTCGCGCAAGAGTGCGATGCGATGCGATGATGCAGTGCTTCATTATTGTTCCTCCTCCTCGTCAGAGTTCTCTGGCGCGCCTTCTTCGGCGGGCTCGTCCGCCGCAACGGCCACCGGCACCGGAACGGCCACCGGCACCGGGTGTAGCCTGTAGGCCAAGCGGAACCCGGTGATCGGATCGCCCAGCCGCACCTTTGGTTTAGCTGCGTCACCCCGCTTGTTTTGGCCGTCTTCGGGGTCGGCCGCGCGCGTCCTGACCTCAGGCGCGGAATCAAATCCGTTCTGCGTGCGCCACGAATAGCGCTCAGGCCCCAACTGCGCCCAGGCGCCGGCGTAAAAGCCGTAGACAGCCGCGGCGTCGGCCGCGCCCGGGGTCTTCCGCACCGGCTCGCGCAGCCCGCTCATCCCGCCGTAAACGTAGACATCGGGCTGCGCGCCCCGCCCGCACAGCTCATCTAGAGCAGACCCGCCGACCGCATCGCAGCGCGGGAGCCGATCGACGTCTTGGACATCACCCGGGGTGCCCGCGATGCCCAAAAGCCCGCTCAGCGCGGCGAAAGCGGTGTCTTTTTCAACCAGGCTCGCGGGGGAGAGGGCAATCGCGGAGGCGCGCTCGTGCAAATCGGTAATGGCGTGCAACGACGCATAGTCGCCTTCCAGGTCGAGCGCCCCGGCGGCGTTCACCGGGTAGCCTCGGGAAATGGCAAGCATGTCCTCGAGGCTGGGCAGCGTCACCGACTGCGGTGCGCATTTGCGCGCGCCGTTGTGGCCGCCGAAGCCTGCGACCCAGTTGGCATACGCCTCCACATCCGCCTCAGAAGCCATCGCGATGGGCTTGGACCAAAGCGTCTCTGTGCGCAGAACGCTGGGCGTGGCGCCGATGTTGTTGACCATCGCGCCCTCCCAGTAAGACCGTAGCGCGCGGCAGAAGTTGACCGCCCGCCCATCTAGAACGAAGGTGCCGATGTTCTGCCCCGCTGCGCCGCAGACCCAAGGAGGGCTTGGCTGAATTTCAAGCACCAGATCTTGCGCCTCCGAAATCAGCGGGGCGTTGGGCGCGCTGCGCGTGGCCTTCTGGGTCGTTTCCAGCGCCCATGCCTCACGCTCGACTTCGCTGAGGTTCGGATAGTTTTCCGGCAATCTGGGCGCCACGGGCTGCTGTGGGTCCTCGCGATTGCCTAGGTAGGTTTCCAACGCGCGCAGCGCCAGAAAAGAGCGCAGGTTGCACAGCTGCTTTTCCGCTGCGCTGCTGACACGGTAGGATTCGGGCGACAAGCAGGCGTCGACGTGCCCCTGGACGGATGCGCGGCCCTCCCCCTCGGTCAAAAGTCGCCGCGATACCGCTTGGAAAAAATACTGGAAGCCGTCGAACTCGCGCTGGACGTCGGCTTGATCGGCCTTGGCCACGTTGCGCAACACGGGCCAGAACCTGGGCCGCGACGGCGCCTGCTGATCCGGGAACATCCATGGCGCCAGCTTCGTCCCGTAGAGCAGCTCTCGGCCGGCCTTGGTGTAGGTCAGGAACGAAGTCCAAGCCCCAATTGTGGCTTCTGTCTGAGCGACGTAGCTGCCCGCACGGCGATCCATAAGCACAAAGCGCGTCATCGGGTTCAACGCGGGGGACTGTGAGGCGCCCGCGGGGCCTGGCATTTCAAGCAGCAGCGGCGCTACCTCACCGGTGTCCAGCGCGGCGCGAAAGCGGCTGTCCTCGGGGATTGCCATGCAGATCTCGGGGCGGTTGCTGCTGAGATCCAGATCAAGCCGCGTTGGGGCCGCAGGCGGCGCGGATGCGCGCTTTGCAAAAAGCATCTGCAGCACTGGATTATTTGCAAGAGCGAGGCTCGCGGCCTCCTCCGCCAAGTCCACGGCTACGTCGCCCTGGTTTATCGCAACCTTCTGGCGCGTCAGCAGGCCCATGCGCGCCTCCCTGTGGCCGAAGCTCTTGTAGCTCGGGGTCCACGCGTCGCCCAATAGTCGCTGGAACAGCCAGCGCGGGACGGATGTCACGCTATGCGCCTCGACCTTAACTGGCGGCGCTGGCGGCGCAGGGATGACGTGCTTGATCGGCAGGAACCCTTCCAGGATCGCCGCGGTCGGGTGCACGTCGAATAGAAACGGCGGCGCGCATAGATCCGGCTCTGCCGCCCGCGCGCCAGAGCCGTCCGCGCAAGCCGAGATCCAGGCAGCGTCGGCAAGATTAGTATCCAGCTTCAAAAACGTAGGCCTTGCCAACGCGGCGTCGTCCGCTGGCGGGTCTGGCGGGTAGCGGACCAAGGCCTCAGACCCGTAGGGCACCGGCCCGTGAAGGCTGCCGTCCAAAGGAAAAACAACCTCGCGCGTCTGGCTGGGCGGCAGCCAGTTACCCGCCGCCGCCACCTCGACCGGATCCCCCAGATCGATCACGGTGAAATTCATGTCGGACAAACCTGGGCTTTCGAACAGCAGGCCACTGCTCAAAAGCTGCGAGACCGCGCCGCGGTCACGCATAAGCACAGCCGCCCGGTCCCCCAGCCTGCCAACTTCCCATCGCCGGAAGACAAGCCACGCAGGAGCCTCTTCGACCGTCACCTCATAAATGAGGAGGTTTTGACACTGCTCGCTTTCGGCGAGAAGGACGCGCCAGAGCAGTAGCAAATTGTCTCGCTGAGGGATCGTTCCGACGTTGCCGTCGCAGGCATTCGCCTCGCCTGCAATCCAGCTATCAAGCTCCGCCTCTGTGAGCCATGTGTCGGTTTTTTCGACGGGCACTGGCGCCACACGACCATTTGCATCTCGAAACAGGGTCTCGGCCGCCCAGGCAGTTTTTATTCCCGCGCCCTCTACCTTATCGCGAACGCCAAGCAAGTACCAGATTGGGTCGCCTAGTGACTTGCGCGTTGCGGGCGCCTCGGCCTCGCCCGGCGCCGCGTCAGCATCCGCCCGCGGCAAGTTCACTATCTCTAGGGTGTAAGGCCTGGGTCCGACAAACTTGACCTTCGCTTTGAACGTGTTCAGCGACACAGCTTCGATAGACCGCGTCACGGGCGTCGTTGAGCCCTCGGGCGTGACCGAGTAGGTCTTCACCACGGTCTTTCCTTGGCCCAACGGGCTGCGCGGATCTGCACAAAGAGGCACCGCTGCAATTGCCAGAAGGATACCTAGGAGAATTGAATGCACTCGCATTATGAATATCTTCCAAATTTATTTAATCGGAAGTGTTGCGAATAATTGGGCATTTTGCAAAAGAAAAAAACTGGCGATTAACAACCAATGCGGTGGCACGGGTAGCGGTCCCTCCGACCGGCTCTGATGCTGTAACCGCCCCCCCGGCGGCATCGATGTGCCAAGGTGGGATCGCAACAATCCAAACTGGTAGGCGGTCATGTCGGAGATTATCACGGTCGGACTGGATCTGGCGAAGAATGTGTTTCAGGTCCACGGCGCTGACAGCAAAGGCAATGCTGTCTTACGCAAGAAGCTCAGAAGGGCGCAGGTGATTGAGTTCTTCGCCAAGTTGCCGTCCTGTCTGGTCGCGATGGAGGCCTGCGGCGGCGCGCATTTCTGGGGGCGGGAATTGTCTAGTCTCGGTCACGACATCAGGCTCATCCCGCCCGCCTATGTAAAGTCGTTCGTCAAGCGGCAAAAAAATGATGCGGCTGACGCCGAGGCGATCTGCGAGGCGGCGCAGAGACCGAATATGCGCTTCGTGCCCGTGAAGAGTGAGGAAGCGCAAGGAGCGAAGCGTCTTCCGCGTCCGAGAGTTGCTCATCCGGCAGCGAACTCAGGCCACCAACGCGCTCCGCGGACACCTCACTGAGTACGGCTGGGTCGTGCCACAGGGGGTGACGAATGGCGGTCGAAGTCCCGCGCCATGAGCCGCTAGCCCAGCAGTTTGACACAGTGCATCTTTGTCTCGACGCGGCTCCGGCGGTGGTATGCGGCGCCATCGTCGCCACAAGGCTCTGCCGAGGTATTTGGAGGCGCGCAGGCCCTCGTTTCTGGCGACCGCGCCAGCGGTGACGGTCTTCCACGGCTTGGCATTCCTGCGGGGAGGGATTGCGGCATGGGCGCCACGATCCGCGATGGCATCGTGGCATTTGCGGGTGTCATAGGCGCCATCTGCCGTGACGCTGCCGATCTGCTCGTCCACCGGGATCTGACCGAGCAGGTCGGGTAGCATCGGAGCTGTGCGCTGTGGTTTTTCTACGGCGTGACGCTTGGTCAAGCGCCTCTAAACACACAGGACGTCCGTCCAACTTGGATCGCGTATTAGCACATTGAGCGAATGTGCCGAAAATCAGGAGTCTCGCAAGCATTGCAGATTTTGCGGCGGCGCGAGCTCGCCCCAAAGATGAGCCCCTCCTAGTCGGGCAATGACAAGGCTCTGAAACCGCTCCTTGGTATCTCCGATTGGCGGGGCATATCGCGAGCCACCTCGCCCTTCTACGTAGACGCCCTCATCCTGTCCCAATGAGAAGTGTAAAATTGTTGACCATCGGAGAAGCCCGGATCTGACCAGAGGGCAACGGCAGAACATTCGCTACAGCATTGCAACTGTCCGAAGTCCTGCGGCCACCTCTAAGCAACCTGTCGCATGCTTTCGGCCCACCTCAATGACGACCGATTCTACGCGATGCACGCTGGGCGTTGCATGAAGCTGCGTCCAAGCGCTTTTCGCTTGGCGGGTTCTTTGGCGGGTAGAGACGTCAGACCGGCAATTTCTCAATAAAAAACAATGCCTACTGGCGGAGGCTCAGGGATTCGAACCCTGGGGACGCTCTCACGCCCAACGGTTTTCAAGACCGCCGCATTCGACCACTCTGCCAAACCTCCGGTCCGACACGACTAGCCTCGCTCACGCGATTCTGAAAGCCGCATGTAGAGGGAAAAACCGCCAGCCGGACACTGCGGGCTTTCCTTGAACCGGCCGAACCGTTACTCTCGGCGCCATCACGCCGGCCGGACCGGCGGGACACAGGCACAACGGAGCAGGCATCACCGGCGGGCACGGCCCCCGGGCGGCGCACCCGGTGAACAATAACCCCGGCAGCAAAAGATCCGGGGACAAGAGCGGACGACAGGGCGCGGGCTCTGACACAGGCAAGGAACGACGCATGGGCACAGAGTTTGCAAAGCGGCCGGGCACTGCGTGGCGGGCAGCGATCCTGCTTGCCGGCGCCACGGCGCTCGTCGGCTGCGACGAGGGTGCGATGCCCGGCTTCCTGCAATCCAAGGACAAGGGCGCCGAGACCGGCGAGACCGTCAGCCGCGCCGGGCGCAGCGTCGAGCGCGACATCGAGGCGCCCGAGATCTTCCACGCCACCGAGGCGGGGCTCTGGGACGGACGGCCGTCGCTCGGCGGCGTCTGGGTCGCCCACCCCGACGTGACCGACCCCGAGCGCGTCATCATCCGCAACCAGCAGAACGGCCAGTTCGTCATCGGCGCCCTCTTCCGCCGCGAGCGCGAGACGCCGGGGCCGCGGCTTCAGGTCTCCTCCGACGCCGCCGCCGCGCTCGAGATGCTGGCGGGCGCGCCCACCAACCTCGACGTGATCGCCCTGCGCCGCGAGGAGATGGCCGCCGATCCCGACCCGGTGCCCGCCGCCACCAAGGCCGCGACCCTGCCCGGGGCATCGAACGTGAGCGAAAGCCCCCTCGCCCCGGTCGCGGGCGCAGCCACCGCCGCGCCGGCCGCGGCCCCCGCCGAGACCGCCCCTGCCCCGCAGGCCGCCGCCCTGGCGCCGAAACCCGCGCCCGCGAAACCTGTTTCCTCGCTCGACAAGCCCTATATCCAGATCGGGATCTTCAGCGTCGAGCAGAACGCCGAGAACACCGCCACCGCCCTGCGCCAGAACGGCATGGTGCCCACGGTCCGCGAGCAGTCGAGCTCGGGCAAGACCTTCTGGAGGGTCATCGTCGGCCCGGCCCAGAACGAGACCGAGCGCGCCGACCTGCTCCGCAAGATCAAGGCATCGGGCTTCACCGACGCCTACGCCGTGACCAACTGACCCCGTCCCGGCCTCCGATGCGGCCGGAAATGACAAGACGCACGAACAGACGCACAAGAAGGACGATGAGCCGCCCGATGATCGCTTCCCGCCCCCTGCGCCGGCTGCTGGCCGCCGCCTCGACCCTCGCGGTGCTCGCAACACAGGCCGGTGCCTTCGACACCAGCGCCCGCGCCGCCTTCGTGCTCGATTACACCACCGGCACGGTGCTGATGGCCAAGAACGCCGACGAGGCGATGCCCCCGGCCTCGATGTCCAAGCTGATGACGCTCTACATGGCCTTCGAGGCAATCCACGACGGGCGCCTGACGCTGGACGAACGCCTGCCGGTCTCGGAACACGCCATGTCCTACGGCGGCTCGACAATGTTCCTCAACACCCAGGACCGGGTCCGGGTCGAGGACCTGCTGCGCGGCATCATCGTGCTCTCGGGCAACGACGCCTGCGCGGTGATCGCCGAGGCGCTGTCGCCCAATGGCACCGAGCCCGGCTTCGCCGAGCTCATGACCCGGCGCGCCCAGCAGCTCGGCATGACCAACTCGACCTTCGCCAACGCCAGCGGCTGGCCGGCGGCCAACCACCGCATGTCGATGCGCGACCTCACCCTGCTGGCGACCCGGATCATCGAGGACTTCCCCGAATTCTACCCGATCTTCGCCGAGAAGCAGTTCGCCTTCGACGGCCGCGCGCCCTCGAACGTCAACAACCGCAACCCGCTTCTGCGCCTCAACATCGGCGCCGACGGGCTGAAGACCGGCCACACCGCCGAGGCCGGCTACGGGCTCGTGGGCTCGGCCAAGCAGGGCGAGCGCCGGGTGGTCTTCGCGATGACCGGGCTCGACAGCGAGCGCGCCCGCGCCGAGGAAAGCGAGTCCATCGTCAACTGGGCCTTCCGCCAGTTCGCCGAGCGCACGCTGGTCAAGAAGGGCACCGCCGTCGCGCAGGCCGACGTCTGGATGGGCTCCGCCGAAAGCGTGGGCCTCGTGGCCGAGGACGACATCACCCTGCTGGTGCCGGTGACCCCGGGCACCACGCTCGAGGCCGAGGTGGTCTACACCGGCCCGCTCAAGGCGCCCATCGCGCAGGGCCAGCAGCTGGCCGAGCTGATCATCCGCCCCGAAGGCCTGCCCGAGCACCGGGTGCCGCTCTTCGCCGAGCACGAGGTCGCGGGCGGCGGGTTCACCAAGCGCATGCTGGTGGTCAGCAAGGCGCTCTTCAACCGTATCCAGCAGCCCGCCGCCGGAGAGGCGATGTGACCGGCGGCACGGGGCTGTTCATCAGCTTCGAAGGCATCGACGGCTCTGGCAAATCCACCCAGGCGCGGCTGCTCGCCGAGCAGCTGCGCGGGGACGGGCACGAGGTGGTGCTGACCCGCGAGCCCGGCGGCTCCCCCGGCGCCGAGGAGATCCGGGCGCTGGTGCTGCAGGGCGATCCCGACCGCTGGTCCGCCGAGACCGAGCTGCTGCTGTTCACCGCCGCCCGCCGCGACCATCTGGAACGCACCATCCAGCCGGCGCTGGCCCGCGGCGCCACGGTGATCTGCGACCGCTTCGCCGATTCCACCCGCATGTACCAGGGCCTGTCGCGCGGCGATCTGCGCGCCGCCGTCGACGCCCTGCACGAGCGCATGATCGGCGTCGAGCCCGACCTCACCATCCTCATCGACATGGACCCCGCCGCGGCGCTGCCCCGGGCCAAGGCGCGCGCCACCGCCGAGGAGCGCTTCGAGGATTTCGGACTGCCGCTTCAGGAGAAGATGCGCGCGGGCTTCCTCGCCCTCGCCGCCGAGTTCCCCGACCGCTTCCGCATCATCGACGGCAACCGCGCGCCCGAAGCGGTGGCGCGCGACGTGCGTGCCGCGCTACAAGCGCGGACATGAGCGACACCGAGATTCCCCAGCCCGACCGCGTCGAGGGCGCGCCGCATCCGCGCGAGACCGTCCGCCTGTTCGGACAGGACCGGGCCGAGCAGGACTTCCTCTCCGCCTACACCTCGGGCCGGCTGCACCATGGCTGGCTGATCACCGGGCCCAAGGGGCTCGGCAAGGCGACGCTGGCCTGGCGCATCGCGCGCTTCCTGCTGGCAACGCCCGAGTCGCAGGACGACGGGCTCTTCGGCGCCCCGCCGCCGCCCGAGACGCTCGGGATCGCGCCGGATCACCCGGTGATGCGCCGCACCCTGGCGCTGTCCGAGCCCGGGCTCTTCCTGCTGCGGCGGTCGTGGGACGACAAGGCCAAGCGGCTCAAGACCCAGCTCACCGTGGACGAGGTGCGCAAACTCAAGGGCTTCTTCACCCTGTCCTCGGCCGAGGGCGGGCGCCGGGTGGTGATCGTCGACAGCATGGACGAGCTCAACGTGAGCGCCGCCAACGCCATCCTCAAGCTGCTCGAGGAGCCGCCGGCGCGCACCGTGCTGCTGATGATCTCGCACCAGCCCTCGCGCCTCCTGCCCACCATCCGCTCGCGCTGCCGCGAGCTGCGCCTGGGTCCCCTCGATCCCGAGGACATGGCCCGCGCGCTGGGACAGGCGGGCGCCGAGGTCCGCACCGACGAGGCGCAGGCGCTCTCGGCACTGGCTGCGGGCTCGGTGGGGGCTGCGCTGCGGCTGCTGAACCACGACGGGCTGAAGCTCTACGCCGACCTCGTCCGGCTTCTCGACACCCTGCCCCGGCTCGACCGCCCCCGCGCCATCGCCCTCGGCGAAAGCACCGCAGGCAAGGCCAACGAGCCGCGGCTCGATCTCGTGCTGACACTGATGGATCTCGTGTTGGCCCGGCTCGCGCGCACCGGCGTCACCGGAAAGCCGCCGATGCCCGAGGCCGCCCCCGGCGAGGCCGCGATGCTCTCCCGCCTCGCCCCGGACCCCGCCACCGGGCGCGCCTGGGCCCGGATCGCGCAGGACGCCGGCGACCGCGCCCGCCATGCCCGCGCCGTCAACGTCGACCCCGCCGCGCTGGTACTCGACATGATCCTGCAACTCCACAAGGTCGCCTGACCGGCGCCCCCGGCGAAGCCCCCACATCTTCATCTTGCCAAGCAAACACCGCAGGAGACGGGGACAACACCCCCCTCTCCCGCAACGGGCTGGCCCTCTGGACCCGCGGCACTGGACCCGCGTCACCAAGCCCATCCCATCAACCCGGCCCACCGCTAGGCACTCAAAACAGGCCGCAGCCAGGCCCTCGCGTCTTCATCTTGCCAGACAAACTCCGGGGGAGTCCCGCAGGGACGGGGGCAGCGCCCCCTGCCCCCGCGCCACAGGCACCAGGGCCGGGCAACCGCACAGCAAGACCCAGCGGCGCAGAAACAAGGCGCGCAACCGGCCTCAGACGATCCCGCCCTTGATGAACCGGTCGGCGAGCGTGGCGTAGGCCTGGGCCATGACGCCGTCGCCAAGGGCGACCGGCGTGCCCGCATCGCCGCCGATGCGGGTCTCGAGGTCGATGGGCAGCTGCGCCAGCACCGGCAGGCCCAGCCGCGCGGCTTCGGCCGCCACGCCGCCATGGCCGAAGAGATGCGCCTCGTGCCCGCAGTCGGGACATATATAGAGAGACATGTTCTCGATCAGCCCCAGCACCGGCACGTTCAGGGTCTGGAACGCGTCGAGCGCCTTCTTGGCGTCGATCATCGCCACGTCCTGCGGCGTCGAGACCACGATGGCCCCGGCAAGCTCGCTCTTCTGCCCCAGCGACAGCTGCACGTCTCCCGTGCCCGGCGGCAGGTCGATGAGCAGCACGTCGAGCTCGCCCCATTCCACCTGCATCATCATCTGCTGCAGCGCGCCCATCAGCATCGGCCCGCGCCAGACCACGGCCTTGTCCTCGGGCAGCATGAAGCCGATGGACATGAGGGTCACGCCGTGCGCCTTGAGCGGAATGATGGTCTTGCCGTCCGGGCTCGCCGGGCGCTTCGAGATGCCGAACATGCGCGGCTGCGAGGGGCCGTGGATGTCCGCGTCCAGCAGGCCCACCTTCTTGCCCGCCCGCGCCAGCGCCACCGCGAGGTTCGAGGACACGGTGGATTTGCCCACCCCGCCCTTGCCCGAACCGATGGCGATCACCGTCTTCACGCCCGGCGGGTTCATCTTGCCCTCCTGCGGCTTGGCGTGGCCGCCGATCTTGAGCGAGGGCGCCTTGGCCGCGGGGCCATGGGCGGTGAGCGCCACGCTGACCGTGCGCACCCCGGGAAGCGAGGCCACGGCGCGTTCGGCCGCCGCGCGCAGGGGCTCCATCTGGCGTGCCATCTCGGGGCTCGGCGCCTCGATCACGAAGCGCACGGCGTCGCCGTCGACGCTCAGCGCACGAATCATGTCGCGCGAAATCAGGTCGCCGCCGCCGGGAAGCTCGAGCCGCGCGAGTTCGGCCTTCACCGCTTCAATTGTACCGGCCATGTAAATTCCTTTCGCTCTGTGCAACCCGACGTAGGGTCACTTTGCACCCGTTGCAATTCTCGAACAGGGTCTGCCCATTTTTTATACTTAACGCATTGGTTTCGCTCAGGTCTCCCTCAGCTACTCCATGCGCCAACTGCATAGCCGACTTGTGGCCTGCCGGGATTGTGCAGCTGCAGCATTTGGCCCAAGTATAGGCCAACAACGCAACGCACGAACACAGGCTAACAAGCAAGATGGCATACGCAACCGAACAGAACACCAGCACCCAGAGCGGTTTCAGCGGTCGCATCGCATCCATGATGACTTCGCTGCGCGAGCGCAACGCCCGCCGCAAGCTCTTCAAGGAAACGCGGAACGAGCTGTCCGCGCTGAGCAACCGCGAACTGAGCGACCTCGGGCTGCACCGCTCGATGATCCGCCGTGTCGCATGGCAGGCCGCCTACGAGGCCTGAGACAGATCTGATTTCGACGGGCTCTCTCCTCCTCCCTGAGCCCATCGAACCCGGCGGCGGCTTCACTCCTCCTCCCGAGGCCGCCGCCGCAAAGACCAGACGGGCTGAACGCCCGACAGTTTCGGAGCCCCTCTCCTCCTCCCTGGGGCCTTCGATTAGCGGCAGGGTCTCTCCTCCTCCCTGATCCTGCCGCACCTTATTCGGGCTAAAAGCCCAGCAGTTTCGGAGCCCCTCTCCTCCTCCCTGGGGCGTTCGATCCGCGGCGGGATCTCTCCTCCTCCCTGATCCCGCCGCACCTCATTCGGGCGAAAAGCCCAGCAAGTTTCGGAGCCCCTCTCCTCCTCCCTGGGGCCTTCGATTAGCGGCAGGGTCTCTCCTCCTCCCTGACCCTGCCGCACCTCATTCGGGCGAAGAGCCCAGCAAGTTTCGGAGCCCCTCTCCTCCTCCCTGGGGCGTTCGATACGCGGCGGGATCTCTCCTCCTCCCTGATCCCGCCGCACCTCATTCGGGCGAA
>NZ_FNAV01000034.1 GCF_900102075.1 Salipiger thiooxidans
ATCGCAGCCGTCAGCGTGGTCTTGCCGTGGTCAACGTGACCGATCGTGCCGATGTTGCAGTGCGGTTTCGACCGCTCGAACTTTTCCTTTGCCATGGATTTGGCTCCTCTGTCTTGTCGGATGATGGGCCCAGGGCCCACCCTACGGTGGTGGGTAGGGCGGGGTCGCCCCCGCCACCCGGCTTATGCGTATTTCGCCTGGATCTCTTCCGAGATGTTCTGCGGAACCGGATCGTAATGGTCGAACTGCATCGTGAACTGCGCACGGCCCGAGGACATGGAACGCAGGGTGTTGATGTAGCCGAACATGTTGGCCAGCGGCACGAAGGCTGCGATGGCAACAGCGTTGCCGCGCGGCTCCTGACCGGACACCTGACCACGACGGGAGGTGAGGTCACCGATGATCGAACCGGTGTACTCTTCCGGCGTGACCACTTCGACCTTCATCATCGGCTCGAGCAGCTTGGCGCCCGCCTTGCGGAGACCTTCACGCATGCACATGCGCGAGGCGATCTCGAAGGCCAGAACCGAGGAGTCGACGTCGTGGAACTTGCCGTCGATGAGCGCGACCTTGAAGTCGATCACCGGGAAGCCCGCGAGCGGACCGGAGTCCATCACCGACTTGATGCCCTTTTCGACACCCGGGATGTATTCCTTCGGAACCGCACCGCCGACGATCTTGCTCTCGAACGAGTAGCCTTCACCCGGTTCGGTGGGGCTGATCACCAGCTTCACCTCTGCGAACTGACCCGAACCACCCGACTGTTTCTTGTGGGTGTAGGTGTGCTCGATCTCGTGACCGATGGTCTCGCGATAGGCCACCTGCGGGGCACCGATGTTGGCTTCCACCTTGAACTCGCGCTTGAGGCGGTCGACGAGGATGTCGAGGTGAAGTTCACCCATGCCCTTCATGATGGTCTGACCGGACTCGAGGTCGGTCTCGACGCGGAAGGACGGGTCTTCGGCGGCCAGACGGGCCAGACCCTGGGACATCTTCTCCTGGTCGTTCTTCGTCTTCGGCTCGACCGCGATCTCGATCACCGGATCGGGGAAGGTCATGGTTTCAAGCACGACCGGCGCGTTCTGGGCGCAGAGGGTGTCACCGGTGGTGGTCTCCTTGAGACCGGCCAGCGCGATGATGTCGCCTGCGAACGCTTCCTCGATTTCCTCGCGGTTGTTCGAGTGCATCATCATCATACGACCGATGCGCTCTTTCTTGCCCTTGGTCGAGTTCGTGATCGAGTCGCCCTTCTTCATGGTCCCGGAGTAGATCCGGGTGAAGGTGAGCGAGCCCACGAACGGGTCGTTCATGATCTTGAACGCGAGGCCCGAGAACGGCTCTTCGTCCGACGCGTGACGCGCGATGTTGCGCTCTTCGTTCTCGTCGTCCGGCGAGAAGCCCATGTAGGGCGGCACGTCGAGCGGACCGGGAAGGAAGTCGACCACGCCGTTCAGCAGGGGCTGGACGCCCTTGTTCTTGAACGCCGAGCCACCGAGGACCGGAACGAAGGACAGCGACAGGGTGCCCTTGCGGATCAGCTTCCGCAGGGTCGCCACGTCGGGCTCTTCGCCTTCCAGGTAGGCTTCCATCGCGTCGTCGTCCTGCTCGACGGCGTTCTCGATCATGTGCGAGCGCCACTCGTCGGCAAGATCCTTGAGCTCGTCGCGGATCGGGCCACGGCTCCAGGAGGCGCCGAGGTCTTCACCCTTCCACACCCACTCTTCCATGGTGATCAGGTCGACGATGCCCTCGAGCTGGTCTTCGGCACCGATCGGGAAGTTCACGGGCACGGGGGTCGCGCCGGTGCGGTCCTTGATCATCTTCACGCAGTTGAAGAAGTCGGCACCGATCTTGTCCATCTTGTTGACGAACACGATACGCGGAACCTTGTAGCGGTCGGCCTGGCGCCAGACGGTTTCGGTCTGCGGCTCGACGCCTGCGTTACCGTCCAGAAGGCAGATCGCACCGTCGAGAACCGCGAGCGAACGCTCGACTTCGATGGTGAAGTCCACGTGGCCCGGGGTGTCGATGATGTTGTAGCGGAACTTGGTATCCGACGTGCCTTCGGCCGACGGATCTTCCTGCCACTGCCAGAAGGTGGTGGTGGCGGCGGAAGTGATGGTGATACCGCGTTCCTGTTCCTGCTCCATCCAGTCCATGGTGGCGGCGCCATCGTGAACTTCGCCGATCTTGTGGGAACGGCCGGTGTAGTAGAGGATGCGCTCGGTCGTCGTCGTCTTGCCCGCGTCGATGTGGGCCATGATGCCGAAGTTACGGTAGCGCTCCAGCGGATATTCGCGTGCCATGATGGACTGCCTTTCCGGAGGGTTTTTCGGTTACCAGCGGTAGTGGCTGAACGCTTTGTTGGCGTCGGCCATCTTGTGGGTGTCTTCGCGCTTCTTCACGGCAGAACCACGCGACTGCACCGCATCGAGAAGTTCGCCGGCAAGACGCTCTTCCATGGTGTTTTCGTTGCGGGCGCGCGAAGCAGTGATGAGCCAGCGGATGGCCAGCGCTTCACGACGCTCGGGGCGCACTTCGACGGGCACCTGGTAGGTGGCACCACCGACGCGGCGCGAACGCACTTCGACGGACGGCTTGATGTTGTCGAGGGCCTCGTGGAACACTTCCACCGGCGCGCGCTTCACCTTGCCTTCGACGCGGTCGAGCGCGTTGTAGACGATTTTCTCTGCGACCGACTTCTTGCCGTCGATCATCAGGTTGTTCATGAACTTGGTCAGCACCTTGTCGCCGTATTTGGCGTCGGGCAGGACTTCGCGCTTCTCTGCAGCGTGACGACGAGACATTTCCGTATCCTCTTACTTGGGACGCTTCGCGCCGTACTTGGAGCGACGCTGCTTCCGATCCTTGACGCCCTGCGTGTCCAGCACGCCGCGAAGGATGTGATAACGAACACCGGGAAGGTCTTTCACACGGCCGCCGCGGATAAGCACAACCGAGTGCTCCTGCAGGTTGTGGCTTTCACCCGGGATGTAGCTGATGACCTCGAAGCCGTTGGTCAGGCGCACCTTGGCGACTTTCCGCATAGCCGAGTTCGGCTTCTTCGGGGTGGTGGTGTAGACGCGGGTGCAGACGCCGCGCTTCTGCGGGCACTGCTCCAGGTGTTGCGACTTCGAGCGTTTGACTTTGGGCTGCCGCGGCTTGCGGATCAGCTGCTGGATCGTGGGCATTGTGGGTCTCTTCCCCGTATTCTCACATATGTGCTGCACGGGGCGTCCCGTGCGGGTTCCAATTTCAAGGCGCCCTGCGCGTCCGCAGGTCACCGGCGATGCGCTGTCCCCGGCGGTCAGCAGAGACGACGCAAAGCACCGCATACGCTCCCAGAAGGGAACGACGCGGTGGGTGTCCAGAGGATCGGGGCCGGGGCCCGGATCTTGACCGCTTCAGTCTGTAGAATGCGCCGGACGCACTAAGGCCCCGACGAATTGAGGCGCGTATAGGGGGAGTCGCGGGGGTTGTCAACATAAGCCGGTGCTTGTCACGTCAAAGCGGCAATGCGATGCAGACGGTGCCTATCTTTCAGAGGAGCGCACCGGATGCAAGTGGTCGGGTTCTGCCGGTTTTCGTACCCCGCGGAGGGCGGCTTCCAGGTCGAGCACGACGACATCGCCACGCGCGAGGCGTATCTCTACTCTGCCGCCCGCATGGACGAGCGGTTCCGGCACTTCGAAACCATCTGCCTGCCCGGTCTGAAGGCGCAGACGGACCCGGATTTCACCTTCCTGATCCTCGTCGGCTCCTCCCTGCCCGCAGAGCTGCGCGCCCGGCTCGAGGCTCTGGTGGCCGACTTTCCGCAGGCCCGCATCGTCGCCCGCCCCCCTGCCCCGCACCGCGCGGCCTGCCAGGAAGTGATCAACGAGGCCCGCGATATGGCGATGCCGTGCCTGCAGTTCCGGCATGACGACGACGATGCGGTGGCGGTGGATTTCGTTGCCACCCTGCGCGAGGCCGCGCGCGACGTGACGTCACTTCTGGGCAAGCACCGGCTGGTGGGCTTCGATTGGAATCGCGGCTTCATCGCCCGTCCCGACGCCGAGGGCATCCTGGCGGAAGAAACCGTCACCCCGTTCTGGGGCGTGGCGCAGGCGATGGCGGTGCAGCCCGGCGTGCGCCAGACCATCATGAACTTCGGTCACAACAAGATCCTGCGCTTCATGCCGACGGTCACCTTCACCGCCCGGCCGATGTACGTGCGGGGCCACAACGACCACAACGACTCGCGCCAGAAGAAGCACGTGATCCCCGTGGAGCTGCCCCGGCTCGACGCGGCGGGCGAGGCGCTGTTCCGCGAGCGCTTTGCCATCGACGCCGATCAGGTGCGCCGCATCTTCGCCTGAGCCACGGCCCTGCGCCGAAGCTGGGACTCGCGCCAGAGGTTGAAGCTGCCGGTGGCGACGATGATCGCGGCGCCGATCAGGGTCAGCGCCTTGGGCCAGTCGCCGAACAGCACGAGCCCCAGCAGCAGCGCGAAGATCAGGCCGGTGTAGCGGAAGGGCGCGATGAAGCTCACGTCGCCGATGCGCATCACCAGCACCGAGAGCGTGTAGCCCGCGATGACGCAGGCGGTGGCCCCGCCCAGCAGCCACGAGAGATGCGGCGTGAGCGGCTGCCACGGCTCCCCTGCCGACATCGCCGCGGCGAAGATCACCACGCCGATGGCCGAGGTCAGCGTCACCAGAAGCGACGGCGCCGCCGCCGACATCCGCCGGGTGGCAAGGTCGCGCACCGTCACGAAGGCCACCGCGATCAGCGCGTAGACCGAGTAGAGCGTGAAGCCCTCGGTCCCCGGCCGGACGATCAGCAGCATCCCGATGAAGCCCGCCCCGATCGACACCCAGCGGCGCCAGCCCACCGGCTCGCGGAACACCAGCGCCGAGCCCAGGGTGAGCGTCAGCGGCAGCATCTGCAGCAGCGCCGTGACGTTGGCGAGCGGCATGTGCCGCAGCGCCGTCAGGAAGAAGTAGGACGAACCCACCTCGGCCATCGAGCGCAGCAGCATGAGCCAGCCGTCCTGCCGCGGGACGCTCATCCGCAACGCCCCCATCCGCAACGCCAGCAGCGCGATGAAGAGGCTCGCGAAGCTGCCGCGGATCACCAGGATCTGCGACAGCGGCAGGGCCTCGCCGATGGCCTTTACGCAGGCGTCGCCCATGGTGAACGCGGCCATGGAGCCCATCATCAGAAGTGCACCGCGGGTGTTGGGGGAAAGCGTTGTCATGCGCGGATCGGTAGCACCGCCACAATGCCTGCGCCATCGCGAAAGCGACGTTGCGTCAGTCGCTGAAAGGCCGCGCCGCAAACGCAAAAGAGCCCCCGCGTTTCCGCGGGGGCTCTTTCAGGATTTGATCAGGCCATGGGCCCCGGGCGATTACTCGCGGCTTTCCGGGGTATCCACCACCAGCGTGTCGAACTCGTCGCCGCCGATCACGTCGTTGCCCGACACGTCCGCTTCCGGTGCCGCCAGCGCTGCCGCGGCTTCCGCCTCGGCCCGCTTGACGTCGATCACCTTGGCGTCGCGGTCGGTCGCGATCTTGCGCACGCGCTGGGTCGCACCACCGGTGCCCGCCGGGATCAGGCGGCCCACGATGACGTTCTCCTTGAGGCCGACGAGCTTGTCCTTCTTGCCCTGCACCGATGCCTCGGTGAGGACCCGGGTGGTCTCCTGGAAGGAGGCCGCCGAGATGAAGGAGCGGGTCTGCAGCGACGCCTTGGTGATGCCGAGCAGGATCGGTTCGCCGGTGGCCGGACGGCCGCCCTTCTTCTCGATCTTCTCGTTCGCCGCGTCGAACTCCGCCTTGTCGACGTGCTCGCCCTTGAGGAGCGTGGTGTCGCCGGAGTCGTGGATTTCCCACTTCTGCAGCATCTGCCGGACGATGACCTCGACGTGCTTGTCATTGATCTTCACGCCCTGCAGTCGATACACGTCCTGCACCTCGTCGATCATGTAGTTCGCCAGAGCCTCGACACCCATGATGGCCAGGATGTCATGCGGCGCCGGGTTGCCGTCCATGATGTAGTCGCCCTTCTGGACGTAGTCGCCCTCGACCACCGGGATGTGCTTGCCCTTGGGGATCATGTATTCCTTGGGCTCAAGCGTATCGTCGGCGGGTTCGATCGCGATGCGGCGCTTGTTCTTGTAGTCCTTGCCGAAGCGCACGTAACCGTCGATTTCCGCGATGATCGCGTGATCCTTCGGACGACGTGCCTCGAAGAGTTCGGCCACACGCGGCAGACCGCCGGTGATGTCCTTCGTCTTCGCACCTTCACGCGGGATACGCGCGACCACGTCACCGGCCCGGATCGCCTGACCGTCCTCACACGAGAGGATCGCGTCCACCGACATCGGGTAGGTGATCGGGTTGCCCGCCGCGTTGCGCACCGGCTCGCCATCTTCATCCATGAGGATGATTTCCGGCTTGAGCTCGTTGCCCTTCGGCGCCGCACGCCAGTCGATCACGATCTTCTGGGTCATGCCGGTGGCATCGTCGGTCTCGTCGCGCACCGCGACCCCCTGGATGAGGTCGACGTGACGCGCGATACCATCCGCCTCGGCGATGATCGGCAGGGTGTAGGGGTCCCACTCGAACAGCTTGGCGCCACGGTTGACCGTGTCACCTTCCTTGACGAAGAGCTTGGTGCCGTAGCCCAGCTTGTGGCTGGCGCGCTCGGCCCCGTCCTCGCCCATGATCCGCAGCTTCATGTTGCGGCCCATGACCAGGGTTTCGCCGTTGAGGTTCTCGAGCGTCGAGGTGTTCTCGAACTCGATCAGGCCCTCTTGAGACGCCTCGAGGAAGGACTGCTGGCCACCCTGCGCAACGCCGCCGATGTGGAAGGTCCGCATCGTCAGCTGCGTGCCGGGTTCGCCGATGGATTGCGCCGCGATGATGCCGACGGCCTCGCCGGTGTTCACCATGGTGCCGCGGGCCAGGTCACGGCCGTAGCACATGGCGCAGACGCCCTCGTCCGCCTCGCAGGTCAGCGGCGAACGGATCCGCGCGGTCTGCACGCCGGCGTCCTCGATCGCATCCGCCATGCGCTCGTCGATGAGCTGGCCGTGACGGACGATGATCTCGTCGGTGCCAGGACGCATGATGTCCTCGGCCGCGACACGGCCCAGAACGCGCTCGCCGAGCGACGCGACGACTTCGCCGTCGTTGACCGCCGCTTCCGCGGTGATCGCGCGGTCGGTGCCGCAGTCGTGCGCACGCACGATGCAGTCCTGCGCCACGTCCACCAGACGACGGGTCAGGTAACCCGAGTTCGCCGTCTTCAGAGCGGTGTCCGACAGACCCTTACGGGCGCCGTGGGTCGAGTTGAAGTACTCGAGAACGGTCAGGCCTTCCTTGAAGTTCGAGATGATCGGGGTCTCGATGATGTCGCCATTCGGCTTCGCCATCAGGCCGCGCATCCCGCCCAGCTGCTTCATCTGCGTGACCGAGCCACGGGCACCGGAGTGCGCCATCATGTAGACCGAGTTGGGTTCCATCTCGGAGCCATCTTCGGCGCGCTTGGCGGCCGAGATGGTGTTCATCATGGCGTCGGTGACCTTGTCGTTACACTTCGACCAGGCGTCCACGACCTTGTTGTACTTTTCACCCTGGGTGATCAGGCCGTCCATGTACTGCTGTTCGAAGTCCTTGACCTGATCGCGGGTCTCTTCGACCAGCTCCCACTTGTTGTCGGGGATGACCATGTCGTCCTTGCCGAAGGAGATGCCCGCCTTGAACGCCTCCCTGAAGCCCATGGACATGATCTGGTCACAGAAGATGACCGACTCCTTCTGACCGCAGTAGCGGTAGACGGTGTCGATGACGCGCTGAACGTCCTTCTTCCGCAGCAGGCTGTTGACCAGCTCGAACGGAGCCTTGGCGTTCATCGGCAGCAGGGCGCCGAGGCGCACGCGGCCCGGGGTGGTCTCGTAACGCTTGACGATCTCCTGGCCGGTCTCGTCGATCTGCTTGACCCGGCAGGTGATCTTGGCGTGCAGGTGCACCTCGCCCGCGGTCAGGGCGTGTTCGACTTCCTCGATGGACGAGAAGGCCATGCCCTCACCCTTCATGCCTTCGCGCATGATGGTGGTGTAGTAGAGGCCGAGGATCATGTCCTGCGACGGCACGATGATCGGGCTGCCGTTTGCAGGCGACAGCACGTTGTTCGTGGACATCATCAGGACGCGCGCCTCGAGCTGCGCTTCCAGCGACAGCGGCACGTGAACGGCCATCTGGTCACCGTCGAAGTCGGCGTTGAACGCCGAGCAGACGAGCGGGTGCAGCTGGATCGCCTTGCCCTCGATGAGCTGGGGTTCGAAGGCCTGGATGCCGAGACGGTGCAGCGTGGGCGCGCGGTTCAGCAGAACCGGGTGCTCGCGGATGACCTCGTCGAGGATGTCCCAGACTTCCGGACGCTCTTTCTCGACCAGCTTCTTCGCCTGCTTCACGGTGCTCGACAGGCCCTTGGCCTCGAGACGCGAATAGATGAAGGGCTTGAAGAGCTCGAGCGCCATCTTCTTCGGCAGGCCGCACTGGTGCAGCTTGAGTTCCGGACCGGTCACGATGACCGAACGGCCCGAGAAGTCGACGCGCTTGCCGAGAAGGTTCTGACGGAAGCGGCCCTGCTTGCCCTTGAGCATGTCCGAGAGCGACTTCAGCGGACGCTTGTTGGCGCCGGTGATGACGCGGCCACGACGGCCGTTGTCGAACAGCGCGTCCACGGCTTCCTGCAGCATACGCTTTTCGTTCCGGACGATGATGTCCGGAGCGCGCAGCTCGATCAGGCGCTTGAGACGGTTGTTCCGGTTGATCACGCGACGATACAGGTCGTTGAGGTCGGAGGTCGCAAAGCGGCCGCCGTCCAGCGGAACCAGCGGACGCAGTTCCGGCGGGATGACCGGGATCACCGTGAGGATCATCCACTCGGGACGGTTGCCCGACTCGAGGAAGGATTCCACCACCTTGAGGCGTTTGATGATCTTCTTGGGCTTCAGCTCGCCGGTGGCCTCCTTGAGGTCGGCGCGCAGCTGCTCGGCCTCGGCTTCGAGGTCGATGGCCGCGAGCATCTCGCGGATCGCCTCGGCGCCGATGTTGGCGGTGAAGGCGTCCATGCCGAACTGGTCCTGAGCGTCGAGGAACTCGTCCTCGGTCAGCATCTGGCCATAGCTCAGGTCGGTGAGGCCGGGCTCGATCACCACGTAGTTCTCGAAGTAGAGAACGCGCTCGAGATCACGCAGCGTCATGTCCAGCATGAGGCCGATGCGCGACGGCAGCGACTTCAGGAACCAGATGTGGGCGCAGGGCGCGGCCAGTTCGATGTGGCCCATGCGCTCGCGGCGCACTTTCTGCAGGGTGACCTCGACGCCGCATTTCTCGCAGACGACGCCGCGGTACTTCATGCGCTTGTACTTGCCGCACAGGCACTCGTAGTCCTTGATCGGGCCGAAGATACGCGCGCAGAACAGGCCGTCACGCTCGGGCTTGAACGTGCGGTAGTTGATGGTTTCCGGCTTCTTGATCTCACCGTAGGACCACGAAAGGATCCGCTCGGGGGAGGCCAGCGACACCTTGATCTCGTCGAAGACCTTGGGCGGCGTGAGCGGGTTGAAGGGATTGTTCGTCAGTTCCTGGTTCATGTCGTCTTCCTAAATGACAGGGCTTGGAGAGAGGAACCGCGCGACCGCAGAGGGCCGCGCGGTGGCTGGAAGGGCCGTTATTCCTCGTCCTCCGCGTCCAGGAGTTCCATGTTCAGGCCGAGGCCGCGGACTTCCTTCACGAGCACGTTGAAGCTCTCGGGAACGCCCGCCTCGTAGTTGTCCTCGCCCTTGACGATGCTTTCGTAGACCTTGGTCCGGCCGGCCACGTCGTCCGACTTCACGGTCAGCATTTCCTGCAGGGTGTAGGCGGCGCCGTAGGCTTCCAGGGCCCAGACCTCCATCTCCCCGAAGCGCTGGCCGCCGAACTGCGCCTTACCACCCAGCGGCTGCTGCGTGACGAGCGAGTACGGTCCGGTCGAACGCGCGTGGATCTTGTCGTCGACAAGGTGGTGCAGCTTCAGCAGGTACTTCATGCCCACGGTGACGCGACGCGCGAATTCCTCGCCCGAGCGGCCGTCGAACAGGCGCGACTGGCCCGAGGTGTCGAAGCCGGCACGCGTCAGCGCGTCGTTGACGTCTGCTTCCTTGGCGCCGTCGAAGACCGGCGTCGCGATCGGAACGCCACGGGTGACGTTGCCTGCCGCTTCCACGAGGTGCTCCTCGTCCATGCCGGCGATGCCCTCTTCGTAGACATCGTCGCCATAGGCGATGCGCATCGCTTCACGCACCGGCGTCAGGTCGCCAGACCGGCGGTAGTCCTGCAGCGCCTCGTCGATCTTGATGCCGAGACCACGCGAGGCCCAGCCCATGTGCGTCTCGAGGATCTGACCGACGTTCATGCGCGACGGCACGCCCAGCGGGTTGAGGCAGAAGTCGACCGGGGTACCGTCCTCGAGGAACGGCATGTCCTCCATCGGGACAACGCGGGAAATAACGCCCTTGTTGCCGTGACGGCCGGCCATCTTGTCGCCCGGCTGCAGCTTGCGCTTCACCGCGACGAAGACCTTGACCATCTTCATCACGCCCGGCGGCAGGTCGTCGCCACGACGGACCTTCTCGACCTTGTCCTCGAAGCGGGCATCGAGCGTGCGCTTCTGCGCCTCGTACTGCTCGTGCAGGGCCTCGACGATCTGCGCATCCTGCTCTTCGGCAAGCGCGAGCTGCCACCACTGGCCGCGGCTCAGGCTGTTGAGCAGCTCCTCGTCGATCTCCGAGTTCGGACGCACGCCCTTGGGGCCCTTCACCGCGGTCTTGCCGAGGATCAGGTCCTTGAGACGGGCATAGATGTTGCGGTCGAGGATCGCGAGCTCGTCGTCCCGGTCACGGGCCAGACGTTCCACTTCCTCGCGCTCGATCTGCAGCGCACGTTCGTCCTTCTCGACGCCGTGACGGTTGAAGACCCGCACTTCCACGACGGTGCCGTAGTCGCCCGGCTTCACCCGCAGCGAGGTGTCGCGCACGTCCGAGGCCTTTTCGCCGAAGATGGCGCGCAGAAGCTTCTCTTCCGGCGTCATCGGGCTTTCGCCCTTCGGAGTGATCTTGCCGACAAGAATGTCGCCCGGCTCCACGTCCGCACCGATATAGACGATACCGGCTTCGTCGAGGTTGCGCAGGGCTTCCTCGCCGACGTTCGGAATGTCGCGGGTGATCTCTTCCGGCCCGAGCTTGGTGTCACGGGCGGCGACTTCGAATTCCTCGATGTGGACCGAGGTGAAGACGTCGTCACGCGCGATGCGCTCGGAGATCAGGATGGAGTCCTCGTAGTTGTAGCCGTTCCACGGCATGAAGGCCACGATGACGTTCTTGCCGAGCGCCAGTTCCCCCATGTCGGTGGACGGACCGTCCGCAACCACTTCGCCCTTCTCGACCAGCTGACCCACCTTCACCAGAGGCTTCTGGTTGATACAAGTGTTCTGGTTCGAGCGCTGGAACTTGCGCATCCGGTAGATGTCCACGCCGGCGTCGCCGAGTTCCAGGTCCTCGGTGGCCCGGATCACGATACGCTGTGCGTCCACCTGGTCGACGATGCCCGCCCGGTGCGCCTGGATGGCAGCGCCGGAGTCGATGGCGACCTTGCCCTCGATGCCGGTGCCGACCAGCGGCGCCTCGGAGCGCAGCGTCGGCACGGCCTGCCGCTGCATGTTCGCGCCCATCAGTGCGCGGTTGGCGTCGTCGTTCTCGAGGAACGGGATGAGCGAGGCACCGACCGAGACCAGCTGCTTCGGCGACACGTCGATCAGGTCCACCGACTCGCGCGGGGCGAGGGTGTAGTCGCCCGACTGGCGGGTGTTGACCATCTCGTTGACGAACTTGCCGTCATCGTCGAGCGATGCGTTGGCCTGCGCCACGGTGTGACGCATTTCTTCGGTCGCCGACATGTAGTGCACTTCGTCGGTCACCTGGCTCTCGCGCACGACGCGATAGGGGGTCTCGATGAAACCGTACTTGTTGACGCGGGCGAAGGTGGCCAGCGAGTTGATCAGACCGATGTTCGGGCCTTCCGGCGTCTCGATCGGGCACATCCGGCCGTAGTGGGTCGGGTGCACGTCGCGAACCTCGAAGCCGGCGCGCTCACGGGTCAGACCGCCCGGTCCGAGGGCCGAGAGACGGCGCTTGTGGGTGACTTCCGACAGCGGGTTGGTCTGGTCCATGAACTGCGACAGCTGCGACGAGCCGAAGAACTCGCGCACGGCGGCAGCCGCGGGCTTCGCGTTGATCAGGTCCTGCGGCATGACGGTGTCGATCTCGACAGACGACATGCGTTCCTTGATCGCGCGCTCCATGCGGAGCAGGCCGACGCGGTACTGGTTCTCCATCAGTTCGCCGACGGAGCGGACACGACGGTTGCCGAGGTGGTCGATGTCGTCCACTTCGCCCTTGCCGTCACGCAGCTCGACCAGCGCCTTGATGCACTTGACGATGTCGTCACGGTCCAGCGTGCGCTGGGTGTCCGGCTTCTCGAGGTTGAGACGCATGTTCATCTTCACGCGGCCCACGGCCGAGAGGTCGTAGCGCTCGCTGTCGAAGAACAGGGTGTCGAAGAGCGACGAGGCGGCCTCGACGGTCGGCGGCTCGCCCGGACGCATGACGCGGTAGATGTCCATGAGCGCAGAGTTGCGGTCCATGTTCTTGTCTTGCGCCACCGTGTTGCGCATGTAGGCGCCCACCGTGATGTTGTCGATGTCGAGCACGGGGATCTCGGTGATGCCTGCGTCGATCAGCTCCTTGAGGGAGCCGCCGGTCACGTCACCGTCCTTGTCGACGGTCCAGGTCAGCTCGTCGCCGGCTTCCACGTAGATGGCGCCGGTGTCCTCGTTGATGATGTCCTTCGCGACGAACTTGCCGACGATCTGCTCGAAGGGCAGCAGCAGCTGCTTCACCTTGCCTTCGTCGATCAGCTTCTTGACCGCGCGCGGGGTGACCTTCTTGGTCGCCTCGGCGATGATCTCGCCGGTGTCCGCATCGACGAGGTCATAGGTCGGGCGCGTGCCGCGCACCCGCTCGGGGAAGAACTTGGTGACCCAGCCTTCGCCACGACGCAGCGAATAGCTCACGGTGTTGTAGTAGGCGTCCATGATTGCCTCCTGGTCCAGCCCGAGGGCATAGAGCAGGGTCGTCACCGGCAGCTTGCGGCGACGGTCGATACGGGCGAACACGATGTCCTTGGCGTCGAATTCGAAATCGAGCCACGAGCCGCGGTAGGGAATGATGCGGCAGGCGAAGAGCAGCTTGCCCGAGCTGTGGGTCTTGCCCTTGTCGTGGTCGAAGAACACGCCCGGCGAACGGTGCATCTGGGACACGATGACGCGCTCGGTGCCGTTCACGATGAACGTACCGTTCGGGGTCATGAGCGGCATGTCGCCCATGAACACGTCCTGTTCCTTGATGTCCTTCACCGACTTGGCGCCGGTGTCCTCATCGATATCGAACACGATGAGGCGCAGGGTGACCTTCAGCGGCGCGCTGTAGGTCATGTCGCGCTGCATGCACTCCTCGACGTCGTACTTGGGCTTTTCGAGCTCGTAGTTGACGAACTCGAGCACGGCAGTCTCGTTGAAGTCCTTGATCGGGAAGACCGACTGGAACACGCCCATGATCCCTTCGCCGTCGCTCGGCTGGGGCTGGTCACCGGATTTGAGGAAGAGTTCGTAGGAGCTTTTCTGAACCTCGATGAGGTTCGGCATCTCCAGAACCTCACGAATTTTGCCGTAGTATTTGCGAAGACGTTTCTGGCCAAGGAAACTTTGCGCCATAGGTCTGTTCACCTTTCAGCTTCTCACCGGACGCGCGTGCTGTCGGGCACCAGCGGCACGTCCATCCGAGACGGCGATTCCGATCCATTCCTGGCCTCTGTCCCACCAGAGGCCTCCCGATCCTGGAACTCGCCTGAGAAAAACCCCTGATTGGCTCGCTGTCGCGAAAGGGTCTCTCTGAGACGGGTTCGGCTGAGCCCGGGAAACACCCGGACCCAGCCTGAATTTCCGATCACATGCGGTGCGGATGCACCATGCGTGATTACTTGAGCTCGACTTCTGCGCCTGCTTCTTCGAGCTGCTTCTTGATCGCTTCGGCTTCGTCCTTGGACACGCCCTCTTTGACAGCCTTGCCGCCGGCTTCCACCAGCTCTTTGGCTTCTTTGAGGCCGAGGCCGGTGATGCCGCGGACTTCCTTGATCACGTTGATCTTCTTGTCGCCAGCCGACTTGAGGATAACGTCGAACTCGGTCTTTTCCTCTTCTGCAGCAGCTTCGCCGCCGGCAGCCGGACCGGCCATCATCACTGCGCCGCCAGCTGCGGGCTCGATGCCGTACTCGTCCTTGAGGATGGTTTTCAGTTCTTGTGCTTCGAGCAGGGTCAGACCGACGATTTGCTCTGCAAGTGCTTTAAGATCAGCCATTTTGCCTTTTCCGTATCTCTAGATGTGTTCCAACGTGCGGGTAATCAACCCCACGAGTATCTCGGGTGCGCTTACGCCGCCTTTTCCTCGATCGTGGTGAGGATGGAGGCGATGTTCGAAGCAGGTGCGCCGATCGCACCGGCGATGTTCGAAGCGGGTGCGCCGATGCAGCCGACGATGGAAGCGATGAGCTCCTCGCGCGACGGCATTTTCGACACGGCTTCGACACCGGCCCGGTCAAGGGCCGTCTCACCCATTGCACCGCCAAGGATTTCAAACTTCTTGTTGTCCTTGGCGAAGTCCTCGACCACCTTGGCAGCTGCCACGGGGTCTTCGGAATAGGTGAGAACGGTCATCCCTTCCAGGTAGGACGAGATGCTCTCGCACCCCATACCCTGAAGGGCGATCTTGGCGAGCCTGTTCTTGGCGACGCGGACCTGCGTGTCGGCCGCGCGTGCGCGCGCCCGAAGATCCGTCATCTCGGCAACCGTGAGACCCTCGTAGCGGGAAACCACCACGACGCCAGAGCTTTCGAAGATCTGGCCGAGTTCCTCGACCACTTTCTCTTTCTGGGCTCTATCCACAGTTTCACTCCAATTGATGGAGGGGCGACCCCCTCCGGCTCGATCAAGCCGGGTTTCCCCGGCCAAGACAGTCCGATCGGGTCGTCGCAGCGCGTCGCCGGAACACATAGGTCCGGAACGTGTGTCTCTTCCCGTCTCGGGCAGGAATTACAGGATCGCTCCAACCCACCGTCTCGGACGAAATGAAGGGCACCCGCGAATCGCGAACGCCCTTGCAAGACCTCTGTTACATGCTGTGCGCGGCTTTGCCAACCCGCCGCGGGAGGTTTCCCCGACGTCGCGAGCGCACAGGATCACCTGCGCCAGGTCGGCTTGACCAGCGCCGTCGGCACCTCCATCTCGCCAGTCAGCCGAAAAACGTCCGACCGGTACGGTTATCCCGGTCCCCGCGCACGCAACCGCGGGAGTTGGTCGAGTTTCGATCCCACGGCGCCACCTCCCTCACAGGGTCGGGGCGTCCCGTGAGGATGTGGTCCTTGCCCCGCGCCGACCTGACACGCACAGGATACCGGAATGCAAGCCACCGAAACACCCCCCGCAAAGTCCACCGTCATTCTCGCGCAGGTCTTCATCTCGCCGATAATGGCCTTCCTCATGACGGGCATCTTCACGGCCCTTCCGCTCGGCTTCGCGCCGGGCTGGCTCGGGATCTGGATGACGCGCTTCGCGACGGCATGGCCCATCGCCTTCGTTCTCTCCATGGGCGTCGGGCCCCTGGCCTTCTGGCTGGCGAGGCGCACACAACGCCTCACCGACATGGTCCGAGACTGATTGCCACCGCCTACGCTGCCTTGCAGATGGCATTGCCTCCGTCGGCATACATCGCCGATCCGGTGACGAAGGACGCGTCGTCGGACAGAAGGAAGAGCGCGGCCCGGGCGATCTCTTCGGGATCCGCCATGCGCTTCAGCGCGTGCAGCCCCGCCACTTGCGCGTGGACTGCCGGGTCGGTGCCCGCCATCTCGGTAAGGGTGCCGCCCGGCAGAAGCGCGTTGGCGCGGATACCCTCGGCACCGAGCTCAACCGCCAGCACCTGCACCAGCCCCACCAGCCCCGCCTTCGCGGCGGCATAGGCGGCCATGCCGGGCAACCCGATCCCCTGCCCCACAAAGGAGGATGTGAAGACCATCGCCCCTCCCCCAGCGCGCCGCAGCGCCGGGATCTGGTGGCGCGCGGCGACATAGGCGCTGGTGAGGTTGGTGCCGAGCACCTCGTCCCAGCCCTCCGGCGCGAGCGCCTCGAGCGGCCCCCCGGGCCCGGTGATGCCCGCGTTGTTGAAAGCGCCATGCAGCGCGCCGAACCGGTCCTCGGCAAGGCGCACGAGCCCCTCGACGCTGGCCGCGTCGCGCACGTCGCCCGCGAGGAAGGTCGCCCGGCCTCCCGCCGCCTCGATCTCGTCGCAAAGCGCGGCGAGCCGGTCCTCGCGCCGGGCGCCAAGCACGAGGCTCGCCCCTTCCGCCGCGAAGAGACGGGCGGCTGCGGCTCCGATGCCGCTGCTCGCCCCGGTGATGATGATGGTCTTGCCCTCGAGTCGCATGATCCCGGCCTCACAATAATGAACATGGGACATGGGTTAGCGCGGAGGGGCAGACGCGCGCGACCCGGATCATGAGCATTGCGACGGGGCACGCGAGGGCGGAGCCACAAGAGCCCCGGAACAGGACGCGGAAAAGCAGAAGGGCGGACCCGCAGGCCCGCCCTTCAGAAAGTGACGTCGTGATGAAGATCACTCGGCGGTGGCGGTCGCCACGTCGAGGGTCACGCCCGGGCCCATGGTCGAGCTGAGCGAGATCTTCTTCATGTAGGTGCCCTTGGCGCCGGTCGGCTTGGCCTTGGCAACCGCGCCGATGAACGCCTTGACGTTCTCGACCAGCTTGGCCTCGTCGAAGGAGACCTTACCGACGCCCGCGTGGACCACACCGCCCTTTTCAGCGCGGAACTGGACCTGACCACCCTTGGCGTCCTTGACAGCCTGGGCGACGTCCATGGTCACGGTGCCGACCTTGGGGTTCGGCATCAGGTTGCGCGGGCCGAGGATCTTACCGAGACGGCCGACGATCGGCATCATGTCCGGGGTCGCGATGCAGCGGTCGAACTCGATGGTGCCGGACTGGATGGTTTCCATCAGGTCCTCTGCACCGACGATGTCCGCGCCGGCGGCCTGGGCTTCTTCAGCTTTCGGGCCACGTGCGAACACGGCGACGCGCATGGTCTTGCCGGTGCCGTTCGGCAGGCCGATCACGCCACGGACCATCTGGTCTGCGTGACGGGTGTCGACGCCGAGGTTCAACGCGATCTCGACGGTCTCGTCGAACTTGGCGTTTGCGTTCGCCTTGATCAGCGACACGGCCTCTTCGATCGAGATGTCTTCCTTGCCGGCGAAAGCTTCGCGGGCGGCGCGGGTGCGTTTTCCGAGCTTTGCCATCTTACTTCACCTCGATGCCCATGGACTTGGCCGAGCCAAGGATGATCTGCATTGCCGCTTCCACGTCGTTCGCGCTGAGGTCCTTCATCTTGGCCTCTGCGATCTCGCGGACCTGAGCAACGGTGACCGACGCCACGGTCTCACGACCGGGCTTCTCGGCGCCGCGCGGACGGTTGCGCTTGCCGACCGGCTTCAGGCCGGCTGCCTTCTTCAGGTAGTAAGACGCGGGGGGCGTCTTGATGTCCATGGTGAAGGACTTGTCCTGATAGTAGGTGATCACGGTCGGGCACGGCGCGCCGGGCTCCATTTCCTGCGTCTTGGCGTTGAACGCCTTGCAGAATTCCATGATGTTGATGCCGCGCTGACCCAGGGCGGGGCCCACGGGCGGCGACGGGTTGGCTTTGCCTGCAGGGATCTGCAGCTTCATCTTGCCGGCGAGCTTCTTGGCCATCGGCGTATCTCCTGTTCCATCTCCCCGCGCGACGCGTCGCCGGGGCGTTCATGTGGCGTGGTATGGTCCGGATCCCGCGAGACCCTCGCCTTCCACGTGGACTGCCGCTCCGGCACGAGACCGAGGACAACAGAGCGGCGCCTTACAGCGGAGACGGGCGGAATGCAAGCGATTCCCCCCGATCCGGGCGCCTCTCCCGCCCTTGCCTGCCGGCGAACGGCGGCGTGGGGCGGGACACGAAAAAGGCCGGGCAGAGGCCCGGCCCTTTCGAAAGACTTGGGTCCCGGTCAGCCCTGCTTGCTGACCTGGGTGAATTCCAGCTCGACCGGGGTCTCGCGACCGAAGATCGACACCGACACGCGCAGGCGCTGGTTGTCGTCGTCGACCCCCTCGACCATGCCGTCGAAGCCCTCGAACGGACCATCGTTGACCTTGACGCGCTCGCCGATCTCGAAATGGATGAGCGTGCGCGGCGCATCCTCGGTCTCCTGGACGCGGCCGAGGATCGCCTCGACCTCGGCGTCGCGCATCGGCATCGGACGCCCCTGCGGACCGAGGAACCCGGTGACGCGGTTGATCGAGTTCACGAGGTGATAGCCCTGGTCGGACATCTCCATGTGCACGAGCACGTAGCCCGGCATGAAACGACGCTCGGTCGTCACCTTTTTGCCGCGGCGCACCTCGATGACTTCCTCGGTCGGGACGAGTACTTCGTCGATCTGCTCCTGCAGCCCCTGCTCTTCAACAGATTGCCGGATCTGCTCTGCGATCTTCTTCTCGAAGTTCGACAGAACGCTGACCGAATACCACCGCTTCGCCATCTGGCCCCTCTCGAGTTCTTCCGCCGACAGTCGCGCCGGCATCGTCCTGCCCCAAACAAAAACCGGCGTGCAACTCGAATCGCTACACGCCCGCATGAGGTAAGTTCCGTGTCCCTATCGCCCTCCCCCCGCGATTTCAAGGGGACGGGCAGGCATTTCGCGCCCGGACCTATCCGAAGATCGACAGAAGCCCCTGCAGGCCGCTGCGGATCAGGATGTCGACGAGAGCGAAGAACGTGGCCGTCAGCGCCGCCATGATGAAGACGGTGACCGTCGTCAGGATCACTTCGCGCCGGGTCGGCCAGACGATCTTGCCGATCTCGGAGCGGGTCTGCTGGATGAACTGAATGGGATTGGCCATTTCGGCTCGCTTTCGGTTTCCGTGCGGGTTTCGGGGCATATACGCAGAAGGCCCGGCGCTGGCAAGCCTCGGGCGGCCGACACTCTGTAACGGGCCCGGATGACGCTGCGCCCACCGGACCCCTTCCACCGCCTCACCCTCCGTTCACCACAACGCGACCCGGGATCACGAAACTCTGTCCAAATGGGCGCTCTGCGCGATGCAACCACCGGCCCCGCTTCTGCGTTCGCGCGCGCGGTGAGTTAAAACCCCTTGCGGTCAAGGGCTTGCAGGGGGTCCGGGCCGACAATTCAGGCCGGGAACCAATCCGCTCGGCTGGCTGTTGTGTGGCCAGAAGCGCAGAGCACTTACGGCACTGCACACAAGGATCGATAGAAAAATCGATAATAGAAAGACCGAAAGGACTTACCCATGAAACGCTTTCTGACCATCACCGCCCTCTCGACTGTCATCGCCACCAGCGCATTCGCCGCGAGCGAAGCCGAGATGACGGCGATCAGCACCTACTACCCCGACGCCAACTATGAGACCCTGACCGATCAGCAGGTCGCCGAGATGTTCGCCATTGCCAACAGCGGCAAGGACGACACCGAGAAGAAAACGGAGATCCGCACCATCGCCGAAGCGGACAACCCGAACCCGGCGACCACCGAGGTGAATCTGACAGAGTATGTGCCGGAATGGCGCCTGATGGAGATGTCGGCTCCGGAGAAGGAGAGCGTCATGGCTCTGGTGAATCGCGGTGACGACCCCGAGGCCACCCGTGTGCAGATTCTCGAAAGCCTGCACAGCGCCACGCCGAACCTGACTGCCGGCGAAGCGCAGAAGGTGAAGGACCTCGTGCCGTCGGCCGATCTGACCGTGCTGACCACCGAACAGATCCAGGACATTCGCGCCGTGATCTACAACGGTGACGAAAACGATGCGAACAAGAAGTCCCGCATCGACGAGATCCTGTCGTAATCCGACACGTCCGATTGCAGAAGGCCGCGCCCCGGGCGCGGCCTTTTTGCATGCGCGGGCTTGCATGGACGGTCGCCGGGCGCAGGCACGCTCGCGCCGGATTGGGGCGCACTGTCTTCTACGATGTCTTGGAAGGTGGCAGGGGCAGCAGGGTTCGAACCCGCGACCTACGGTTTTGGAGACCGTCGCTCTACCAGCTGAGCTATACCCCTAAGGCCGAGCCCCCATTTACGGAAGGGCTGGCAGCATTGCAAGCGGGAAAACGGCGGAAAGCGTCGGGGAATTTCGGCTGTCCGCCCTCCCCTGCCGCGCGGGGCTCCGGGCGGCCGTCGGTGGCGTGCAAAAGACGCCCCGGCGCTCAGATCCAGCGCAGCTTGCGCAGGATCGCAAGCTGAAGCCCGACCACCACGACCAGCCCGCCGCTGAAGTACCAGAAGGCGTGCGACACCTCCGCCCCGGGCATGCCCGCGACGTTGATGCCGAAGAGGCCGGTCAGGAAGCCCAGCGGCAGGAACAGCGCCGAGAGAATCGACAGCAGGTACATGTTCCGGTTCAGCCGGTCCGAGAGCTGCCCGGCCAGTTCGTCGCGCACCAGCGCCATGCGTTCGCGCATGGCGTCTGCATCCTCGACCACCCTCTCGAGCGCGTCGAGTTCCTCGGCCAACTGCCGCAGGTCGTCAGTCTCGAGCCAGGCCGGATGCGCCCCCTGCAGCCCGCGCAGCGCATCGCGCTGGGGCGCAAGATAGCGGCGGAGGATGATGGCCCGGCGACGCAGCTCCACCAACTGGGTGCGAATCTCGGGGACAGAGGTGTCGAGCACCGCTTCCTCGAGATCGTCAGCCTCGTCGTCGACGCCGCTCCAGAAGGTCTCGATGCGATGGGTGAGCCGCTCCACCAGCGCCACGAGGAACTCGGCGCTGTCGCGCGGCCCCTGCCCTTCGGCGAGACACTCCGCGATGTCCTCGATGGCGCGCACCCGCCGCCGCGACAGGCTGACGATGCGATGCGGGTCGATCCAGAGCCGGACCGAGACCATGTCCTCGGGGTCCTCGCCCTCGATGGTGTTGATGCCCCGCAGAATCACGATGAGGCCCTTGCCGACCATCGTCACGCGCGGGCGTGTCTCTTCGGCCACCAGTGCGTCGATGATGGTTGGATCGAGGTAAGAGAGGTTCTCGACGATCCACCCCGGCGTGTCCGGATGCTGCGCCCGCAGGTGGACCCAGCCCAGCGTGTCGCTGCGCAGCACGTCCGGCGCCTCGGACGGGCTGAGCCGATGGCCATGGCCGGGGCCGTCCAGCGTATAGCCGGTCAGGATGACATCGTCGGGGCTTGGAACGAGCTCGTGCATGTTGGGCAGGATAGCTCCCGCGTCGGCGACGGCAAGCGATGGCGATGCGTCTCAGGACACGTCCCGACTATGTGCACAGACGCACAACGCGGGGCGCATCACCCGGTTTGTCGGGCTCCAGCCCCCGCGCCTCACGCAGGGATCGCCGGAACGATGACGATTGAAGGAATTTATATCCTTTATTATGAAATGCTTATTACAAAACAGAGCTCCGATTGAACGCAGGACTTCACCTTCAAGGGCACGTTTCCGCGACCGGGCGAGAGCACTCCCGTGATTTGCCAATCGTCTGCCAAATAACAATATTCCGAGTGTCACAAGACAACGGGACAATCGGAAAAACGCACAATCGTGTGCGTCTCCCCAGAAAGGACAAAAATCATGAAAAAGCTCATCATTCTCACGGCCGCAGCCGTCACCGCCTTTGCAGGCGTCGCCTCCGCACAGGGCTACAAAACCGGCGATTTCGCCCGTGCCGCGCTCGAGCGCATCGCTCCGGAAGCCGACGCATCGGGCCTGACCAACGCCGAAGCCGTCGCCATCTACAACCAGGTGCAGGACGAAACCGGCGCGGGCAACGCGAAAAGCAAGGCAGAGTCGCTGATCCGCTCGTACCAGTGAGCCGCGGAGCGAGGAGGAGGCCGGACATCGTCACGGCCTCTTTCCGACCGGCCACAGACATGGACCGGAAAAGCAACAGGGGCGCCCGAGGGCGCCCCTGCTTACGTCTGTAGGGACGGTTGCGCCCGCATGATCGCCGCGGGCGCGTCCCGAATTACGCGAGGATCTTGGAGACGACGCCCGAACCGACGGTGCGGCCGCCTTCGCGGATAGCGAAGCGGAGACCGTCTTCCATGGCGATCGGTGCGA
>NZ_FNAV01000002.1 GCF_900102075.1 Salipiger thiooxidans
GGATCGAAGGGCGCGGTCGCCAGCCCCCGGTCCCAGACATCGCGGCCGATCCAGCTCTGCGCGCCCTCGGTCCAGAGGTTGAGGTGCAGCCGGCGGAAGTTCGGCATCTTGCCCCGGATCGCCTGTGCCTCGTCGTGGATGCGCCGGAAGTCGGTCTCGGTGAAGGCCACACCGAGATTGGGGTTCGCCATCGCCCAGGTCAGCGGGTCCGAGGGGTCGGCATCCTCGGGGGGCTCGGCCACGAAGCCGAAGAAGGCGTCGTCGCGCACGTCGCCGCGCAGCACCCGCTCGGCATAGGTGCGGATCTCGCCGCAGAGGCTGGCGCGGTCGGCGCCGGCGGTGGTGATCGCCCAGTCGATCGGCTGGGCGCGGGCGATCATCGAGTTGGTGACCACGTCGGCGAGCTCCCTGTCGGTCCAGCGGTGCACCTCGTCGCGGGCGGCGAAGTGCGGGTTGATGCCGTCGGCGCTGTTGCCGTCGCGGCTGAGCGCGGCGATGTAGCCGTTGGTGCGCGGCGACTGGATCTGCGTCTTGAACACGTCGAGCAGCGACGAGAGCGCCGGCGAGCCGCGGATCATCCGCTTGATCTCGTTGAAGAGCAGCCCCGCCTGGTCTCGCGTCGTCGCCGCGCAATAGCCCTGCGGCGCGCCCTCGCCGTCGAAGAGCTGGGTGAAGAGCATCGGCACCGCCGTGTCCGTGGTCTTGCCGTTCTTCTTCGCCACCTGGTGATAGGTCGCGCGGAACCGCCGCAGCCCGGTCTCGGCATGCTTCCAGCCAAACACGGACCCGTGCCGGAACACCTGCCAGGGCTGCAGCGCCAGCTCGGCGCCGGCCATCGGCCCCGTGGTGTGGCGCAGCACCTTGGCAAAGCGGATCACCATGTCGGCGGCTTCGGTGTCGAAGACCAGGCCGCGATCCGCGCCGGTCTCGAGATCCATCAGGTGCCGCTCGCAGGCCATGCGCACCAGAGGCCCCACCACCACCTCGCCTTCGATCACGTCGAGCGCGTAGCGGCTGACGGGATGATCAATTGCCTCCACGGATCCCGCGCAGGAGCTCCTCGAAGAGATCCCCCTGTCCTCCGGTCGCCAGCCGCGCGTCATCGACCGGCGAGAGGCCGAAGAGCGCGCCCAGCTGGCGCATGTTGGCCAGCGCATCCTGTCGCGCCTGCCAGTTCGCCGTCTTCTTCTGCTGCACCCCGTTGCGGGTCGCCACCGAATAGGTGCGGCCCTCGAGCACGATGTTGCTGGTGAGCTCGATCACGTCCGAGGCCGACTCGCAGTAAGCCACGAACATGTGCTCGTAATGCGGCTTCAGCCGGTCCATCCGCACCAGCTCCGGCGCCAGCTCCTGCCAGACCTTCTTGGCGCCGTCGGACATCAGGTCGTGCGGCTCGGGCACCGGCTTCGGGGCATCGCCGCGCATGGGCACGACATTGTCGAGGGTCGGCTTGCGTCCCTTCATGACCAATCTCCTGTCCTGCTCAAGGTGGGCTTTTTTGCTCAATTCCGCCGGTGCGGAAAGAAAGGTTGGGGCGTCGGTTTGCGCCGTCCGGCCGGGATTTTTGACCTACCCCCGGTCCCCGTGCCAGACCTCGCGCGCCGTCTTCCGGCTGTGGCACCGGTGGCAGAGCGCCTGCCAGTTCGACCGGTCCCAGAACAGGACTCGGTCGCCCTTGTGCGGCACCACGTGGTCGACGTCCGTCGCGGGCTCGACCACGCCCAGCTCGCCGCAATCGACGCAGAGCGGATGCCGGTCGAGGAACCGCCGCGCCGCCACCTTCCAGCGCGGATCGGCATAGAGCGCCCGCGCAGCCGCCGCGTGCGGCGTGGCCTGCGCCGCCGCCTTCTGCGCCGCGCGCCTGCCATCCTGCTCCGCCTGGTGAACCGCGCAGCGCGGCCTGCCTGGCAGTGCGATCTCTTCGCAGCCAGGGGCGGCGCAGAGCTTACGCATGGCGGGGCACCGCTTCCGGCATGATGAACAGATCCATGCCCACAGCTTGAAAACGAAAAAGCCCCGCACGATGGCGAGGCTCGGGACACAGTGAAGGCGTGTCGGACGTGGCGTTCAACCCATCCTCGCCGCCCACCCTCTCCGGTATCTGTCCCTCCGCGGGAGAGCACTCGGAGAATGAGGCCTGTTCCGGCGAACATAGGAATCGCACCGCCGTGCTGTCAACTCCCGATCGCCGGATGGCATGGATCGCGAGCCGCTGGCCAGCGTCCGAAGCTGCCGCACAGGCAGCGCTGAGCAGACCTCCGTGCTTGCCGCGGTTTGACGCCAGGCGCCGACACGAAGGGCGGAGAGCTGCCGTTGGCTGCGCCGCGCACGGATAGCTGAGATGCGCAGGAACCGGACGCTGTGGCATTATTACGACGTGCAACCGAAGAGTGCCCTTGAACAATCCTCACGGGGGAGAGATGTTTCGGGAACGGGCGCTGCGGCACTGTCATTTCAGATGACCTAACTGCGTCCATATTTTCGGGTTAAGGGCTATGTTCATGGCGGAAGAACGGCAGGAAATGGATGTGGATGCGATCGTTGAGAAAGCGTTCGATTATTTTGATAGGTTTGTGAACCGCGGCAATCGATTGGACGGTGTACTGTTAGAAGGTCTGGAGCCAGAAGAAGATGGATGGATTGTCTCGATTGGCTTCGATGGGAAACGTCAGGAGACATCTGAGCCAGCCACTGCCGGAGCCATGGCAGCCCTGTCTGGATTTGGTAGCAAAACCGTAAAAACGGTTCGAGAGGTGCGGCATATCCACTTAGGGAACGAGGGCAGCTTCAAGAAGATGGATTGAACCTTGGGGTCTGTATTGCTGGATAGCGGGCCACTGGTCCTGTTCCTGTGTGGTTCTGTGCAGCCTGATCTTGTTGGGACGGGTAAGACTAAAAATCATAATCTAAAAATGTTCCAGAGGCTCGTCGCAGAGATTGAAGATTTGAGTAATCATATTTCATTGCCGAATGTTCTGACCGAAGCTTCTAATCATTTGGGATCAGGGCAACAACAAGCGGTTAAAAATGCCGCGAGTGCCTTGAGTGCCTACATCCTTAGCCTTGAAGAGATATATCTGCCTAGTATCGAGGTTGTTAAAATCGTTGAATATATGGAAGTTGGGCTTGCCGATGCAGCAATTATCTCATGTGTTCCTCGACTGAGGAAAGAGAAGGTTAGAGTCTTTACGCAAGACTGGGAATTGTACAATCGACTTTCAAGCCTTGAGGTCGACTGCGTAAATATCATGCATTGGCGCACTCCTTCAAATAGGTAAACCAACAGAATACCACGATGTGTGTCTGTATCGTCGTTGACGCACGGCACCAACTCAGCGTGGATCGCTGCGCTGGACCCTCCGCTTCCGGTCTGACACCAGTCATCCGCGGCACCTGGCACGAAGGGCGGCTATGGGCCGCGTGCGGCGGGGAGCGCGCTATGTGCTGCTCCCCACCGCAAGCCCCACGAGCGTCTCGCCCGTGGTGGTGACGGAATTCTCACGACCGAACAGGTCGAAGCGCACCTTGACCCCGCCAACGGTGTCGATCTCGACCACCTCGCATGGCATACCCTCGAACGGTCCCGCCCGGAACATGGCCCGATCCCCGGCCCGCACGCGCCCTGCCGCTGCAGCCCGCCGCTTCTGCTCCTGCCGCTCGTCCTCTTGCCGCAGATCCCGCGCACGCATCTCGTGGAGTGCGGCCAGGCGCTTGGGCCCGAGCACACCCCATTGACCATCCGACCGGCAGAGCGCGCCGGTGAGAAACGGCGAGCTTAGCACGCGGTGCGGGATGGGGATGCCGTCGAAGCGCGCGAAGACGTATCCAGGCAAGTACCGGCGCTCGTATTCCCGGAGCTTCCCCCGCATCCGGGTCCGACGCGAGGTGACGGGATGGAAGGCATAGACGCCGCGCGCCGCCAGCCAGCTTTCCGCATGGCGTTCCTGCTGCGGCCGGCAGAGCAGCGCGTACCAGGCGCTTTCGCCTCGGTCGAAGATGGCAACCGAACTGCCCTCAGTCGGGACCGCATCGCCAACGCGGAGACCGAGGTAGGGACGGACCGCCTCGCCCGATGTCCGCTTCCCGTTCGAACCGAGCGCGCTCATTCCACGCCCTCCGGCAGCAGTGCCAAGGCGCGCGCCTCGTCCCGCCGATGCCAGGCAAGCCACTGCAGATCATCGTCGCTCGCTACACCGCGGCGTTCCCGGTCCGCGCGAACGCGGTAGTCGCTGTCGAGCTCGCGCGCCTTCTCGCGGACCATGCGCTTTTCGCCATCCTTGAGCGGCGGACGCTTGAACTTCTCCCAGAACCGGAACTCGGCCAGCAGGCGGTTCTCACGATGGGCCTCGGCGCCGGCAGCGCTCCGGAACCAGCGGGTCAGCGCCGGAACCTCCTCGAGCGGGCGCGGCTGCGCCGCCTCGGCCAGCGGCATGATCGTCGCCATGCGCGGCCAGCCCCGCCGGTCCTTGCCCTCGCCGCGATACCTGAGCGCAGCGCGGAGATCCTCGAGCTTCTCATCGTGCATGTGGCTCAGCTCGTCGGCGAGATCCCTCAGGAACTTCGCGTGGCGCTCGGCCGACACGCCGCCGGGCTTGCGAAAGCCGTGCTCGGTCAGCGGGTCGATCAGCAGGCGGCGCACCCGGTCCCGCTTGGTCTCGGTCTTCGAGGTCTGCTCGTCGGTCATCGTCCGTCCCTTTCTCAGCAAAGGCCCGACCGCTCACGCTCTTGCGGCGTGAGAAGGTTCGCGGCGAGGATGTGGTCCAGGATCCACGGCCTGAGGTCCGAGAGGGCATCGGCATGCCCGTCCCGGAAGCGCTCGACGGCGCGCTCGGCATCGCGGATCACCATGGGGTTTTCGGAAGGCTTCGGCGCGGTCGCGCGCGCCCCATGGTTTTTACATGGTTCTGCCTTTATATAGGCGGGTCCGGATTTGACCCCTTTTTGGGTCTGATCTGACCCCTTTTGAGAGCCGTATAAGGGTTCAGATCGCGACCCTTTTAGTGGGCCTGATTTGAACCCTTTTAGGGCAACGACACGTCCCCGCGTCAGGAAGCCGTACCCGCTCGCCCGGCCCCGCCCGCGACCGGTGATCCGGGTCATCCATCCGGCCTCGACAAGCTCCGAGATCGCCCGCTTGATCGTCGAGCGGGAGCGCCCGGTCAGCGCCTCCAGGGCCGGGATCGACGGGTCGCACTGGACGGTATGCTTGTTCGCGAAGTCGAGCACGAAGACGTGCGCAAGCATCTGCGCCTGCGCACTCAGGTCCGGGTCGCGCCGAACGCTTTCGAGCCAGCCGAAGCGCTGGTGTTGCCACTCGTCGGGCCCGATCAACCTGGTGCCCTCCGGAGCGGCAAACTCGTATTCTCTCGCAGCATGAGCCACGACACACCTCTCGACAGGTTCGGCGCACGACCTCTTCGGGCCGCAACGCGGGTGATGCGATCCGAACGGACCGCCTGCTTGTCGTTCTGTTCGCGGGGGCAGGGATCTGCGCCCCGGTCCCCCGCTCAGCCCCCCTCACGTGGCACGTGAGAAGGAATTCGTTGTCCGCCCATGGTCGGGTCCCGCGCTCGGGCCGCCCAGTAGCGCGCCAGCGCCCGTCCAAGCCGATCCCGCCGATGGTCGAAGACGGGCACGTTGCCGTCCCGAACCGCGTCGACCAGGTCGCACGCCGCTTCCGCCGCCTCACTCACGTCCGACGGCGGCGCCCGGTCGGCAAAGGCGCAGAGCGCGATCTTCAGATGCCCCGCGAGCTCCACGCACTCCACCAGCCCGCCGCGACACATCGCGACCGCTGTGGCGGCGATGATCACGCGCGGCACCGGCTCGGAATCGGCCTCATCAAGCCACGTCATGGCAGCCCCTCACGATCCTGCACGGCAACCTCCGTCGCATCTCGGAACTGCCGAAGGCTCGCGACAGCGGTCTCGAGATCGGCAACGAATGCATCGAAGGACGGCCCGTCGAGAGAGCCGTTCACCACCGGCGGCCCGCCTTCGAAGCCCTCCGGTCGCAGCGACCAGCCGCGCGACCCGCAGTCGAGCCGCACAAGGCGCAGGATCAGATGGCCGAAGGGGACGGTCACGCTCTGGGTGATGTGGGCCCGCCTCGCGCTCATGCCGCACCCGCCAGGCTGATCGCCACCTGCACGCGCAGCTTCGCCTTCGCGGCCCGCGCGCGCGCCTCGGTGATGCCGTGCTGAATCGTGCTGGGGTCCCGGCTGAAGTAGTCGCCGATCTCGAGCGATGAGAGCCCTGCCCTGCTCATGACCAGGAAGGCCTCCTGCCGAGCGACGACAAGCGCCTTGATCCGCGAGGGGCCGCGCATGACGGCCAGCTTCACGCCATGCTTGGCGGCAACCCGCGCCGCGATGATGTCTGTCGCCTCTATGGGGAGATCCGCCAGCACCTGCAGCCCTTCCGAGGTCATGGTCCCGATCAGCTCGGCGAGCTTTTCACGCCGCTCGGCAGCGTGGCGGAGCTCCATCTCCTCCCAGCTCTCGACCCGACGACGGGCATTCTCCTTCGACCCCGTCACCGCGGCGCCCTCGGCATGAAAGACCCCGGTGCCGTGGGCGACACCGGGGCAAGGCCTGACAGGAAGCTGCGCCGGGTCCCGGCGGCGCTCCAGATCTGAGAGGACGCGCGAGGCGGAGTGGCCTCGGAGGAAGAGAGGTGGCCACCGTGGGACACCGCCCCGCGCGTGAGGTGGCAGAGGGCCTGTTCCCCCGCCTGGCAGGTCCGGACAGGCCGGACGTACGAAAGTCTTGAACCGGAACGGGCAGGCATCAGGCCGCCCTTTTCGCGTCCGCCGCGACAACAGCCGCGAGGTGATCCAGGAAGCCGGGGCATTCCAGCGTTGCGATCATCACCTTGTCGGCGGTCGGGCGGGTCGTGCCGTTCCACCAGTTCCAGGCCGTGCTGTTTCGCACCTCGAAGAACCCGGCGACATCCTCAGGGCGCCGAAAGGCGCCGCGCAGCCAGTCCGACCAGATCTCGGCCGCGATGACCTGCATCCGGTATCGGTCCAAAGCTTTGGACCGCGACACGCGCGGGAACACTGAGTCAGCGTCGCCGCATGGTTCATTCGATACGACGAGTTTCAGATTGTTTGTCATGCGGCGTCCTCGGTCGGGGGATTCTCGGCCATGAACTCACGCAGCTTGTCGACGCGGGTCATCGTCGGGCTCGACTTTCGCGACTTCCACGATCCCCATTCTCGCCAGCCCGCGCCTATGGCATCGCGCAGCACCGCCTGCGGGGTACGTCCTACCGAGGCAGCGTAGGCCTCAACTTCTGCGATCAACTGCTCCATGGTCAGGTTTATGGGGTATTGCTACCCCATCTGGCAAGGGTAATTTGCACCCCTAGCGAAGCCGGACGCCATGATTGACAAAATCGCTATGGCCCGCACGTTCATCGAAGCGCTACAACACGCCCTTGCTGTGACCGGGCGCTCCGTCCGCAGCTTAGCTTCGGAGACCGGTATCCCGTATGAGCGCTTAAAACAGGTGGCTCGCGGACGAACTGCAACAACGAATGCTGATGACGCCTATCTCATCGCAAGGGCATTCGGCGGGACTTACGAGCAGTTCATGGACGGCAGCCTGATACACCCCCAGACAATTGCGATAGCAGGCAAGGTTGGGGCTGGCGCCAAGGTTCCCGTCTTTGACGCCTACTTGAAGGGCGACGGCCCTCAGGTTGAGTGCCCTCCGGGCCTATCGGCATCTGGCGTGGTCGCAGTAGAGATCGAAGGCGACAGCATGGAGCCGATCTATAGCGACGGCGACCTTCTCTTCTATACCCGGGTCAGCCACGACGGCGTACCGGATGACGTAGTCGGGCACCGTTGCGTTGTGGAGGACGAGGACGGGATGGGCTGGGTTAAGCAAGTAAAGGCTGGCGATGAACCAGGCCTCTTCCACCTTATCTCGCTAAATCCTGGCGCGCACAACATGTGGAACAAGCGCCTTAAATGGGCCGCTGCAGTCCGCCTTCATTGGCCAGCAGACCTCGCTCGGAAATCGCACGGCTAGCGCAAAAAAACCTAGACTCCCAGAGAACGCGCATCTCACGCTTATTCGGCACCCGAATCGCATCGTTAGGAGTAAAGAATGAGCAGTTTCGCTGAGCAGATGGAAACCCTTGCTGCGAGATCGAAGTCAGCGGAGCGCCAAGCCCTGACCGAAGAAGCGACAAAAACCGCTGTCGTTCTCCCGTTCATCCAATCCCTTGGCTTCGACGTCTTCAATCTAGACGAAGTAATGCCAGAGTTCGTCGCCGACGTCGGGACAAAGAAGGGTGAGAAAGTCGATTTCGCGATCAAGATCGATGGCAAGATTGCCATGCTCGTTGAAGCGAAGCCGATCAACAGCAAGCTCGGCGAAACTCAGTTCAGCCAGCTTTTCAGATACTTCCACGTCACTGAAGCTCGCCTTGCCATACTCACCAATGGCAAGGAGGCCTGGTTCTTCTCAGACATAGATGAACCGAACAAGATGGACAGCAAGCCTTTCTTTAAGTTCGACTTCCAAAACCATGACCGAGCACAGGTTCAGGAGATTGCCCGCTTCCAGAAGGAGTGCTTTGCCATTGACTCGATTGTCGAAGCGGCGTCCAACCTGAAATACACGCGCGCAGCCGCCAACTATCTTTCACAGCAAATGAACGAACCGGATGACGACTTCGTACGGCTTGTCGGACGACAGATCCACGAGGGCCCGATAACGAAGTCCGTGTCCGAGCAGCTTAAGCCCGCCATTCAGGCCGCATTGAATGAGATCATACGCAATCAGATCCAAGATAAATTAAGCATCACACTGGGCAGCTCAAATACCGCCCCCACACCGAAGCCCACGCCGACACATGAAGCTCCACAAGCCGAAATCGAAACCACTGAGGAAGAGATCGAGGGCTTCATGATCGTACGCGCTATCGCCGCAAAGCTTACCCCGGTCAGCCGAATCACCATTCGTGACGCCAAAAGTTACTGCGCCATCCTAATGGATGATAACAACCGTCGCCCGATTTGCAGGCTATACTTCAACTCTGCGACAACGAAGAATATTGGGCTCTTTGACGAGAGCAAAACGGAAACAAGGGTTCGCGTAGATGGCCCCGGCGACATCTACAGCCATGCCGATGCGATCGAAGCGGTGGTGCAGAGCTATCTGAAGACCTAGCCAACCCACATCTCGGCACGCCAAAAGGCTGCACATAACGCTCCGCCGCCGCCCCCGGCGCGATGTGATGCCGTTCATTATGGGGTATTGATACCCTTTTTCTATTGACAGGGGTATCAATACCCCACTAGCGTGCCTTCATCAACCGATGGAGGCACTCATGCCGAACAAGTACGTTCTCCCCGAAGAGGCGGCCTTCCTGACCAACCCGGAGGCCGCCGCCGCTGACCGCATCACCCGCCAAGATTTCTGGTTGCTCGCAAAGCAGCGGCAGGGACACCCAATTACCCACGAGGCAGGGAACCGCCTCCACGACCTCGAAGCCCGCATTTCCGGACGCCCGACGCTCGTGCACGTTATCACCGACGGCGACCCCGAGCCCGAACCGCCCACGCCGGCGATGACCGAGGTCGAGGCCGGGCGCCAGCGTGCCCTGCCGGCAATCCACGCCGCCGTCGCCCGCAAGCTCCATCTTGGTGGCGGCGAGGCCGCATGAACACCCACACGACAGCGCAAGCCATCACTCACGGACCCGCGCCTGTCCCGCTGCCGGGCGACCAGTTGTGGTATGCCCGGCAGCTTCGATCCCTACCCGGATGGCAGCTCGACGACGTCCCGGATGACGTGATGCTCGAGGCATGCACCGCGGTGATCGCACTCTCCGACGATGACACAGAGATCGCCTCGGCGCGCCGCCTGGCCCACCTGCTCTGCGGCGAGATCGCCGCCCCGAGATAACCCATGCCGGGCGAGGTGCCCGCATCCCCCTGCCGCAAATGCGATGCCGATGCGCGCGGCAGGGGGCATCAGTTCAGAAGGAGAAGCCCCGTGATGGCGAACAAGAAGCCCCCGGCGCAGGTCAACCGCCCTGAGCCCCACGACCCCTACAAGATGCGCAGCCTTGAGCAGATCCTGACCCTGTTCGATGGCGGCAGCTTCCTCGCCGACGTGATGGAACGCCACCAGAGCCTGATGCAGGATCTCATGGACCATCTCGAGGAGCACGGGCCGAAGGGCTGCGCAGGTTCCATGAGCATCACGATCGACTACGCCGTCGGCAATTCCGGCGATGTCGGCATGGGCGCCAAGGTCGAGTTCAAGCCGCCGAAGAAGCCCAAGAGCAGCGCCGCCGCCTTCATCAACGATGCGGGCGAGCTCACCCTCTACAGCCCGATGATGGCGCGCATGCACCAACCGGTCCGGGACGTCACCGACTTCGATCCGGAGACCGGCGAAGTGCGCGACGTCGACTGATCACCCCAACCACGGAGACACCAGATGTCCGAAGACCTCATCCCCATGCAGAACCCCGCCGAGACGATGCGGGACATCATGGCCGACATCGGCCACCACGACCCGGTCGAGACGCCGGATGGGCTCGACCTTACCAAGCCCCACCTGGTCACGCTGCCCAACCACCGCAAGGTCGAGAACCTCACGACGCACCACCGCGCCGCTCTGGAGTTCCTGAAACCCGCGCGGCGGAGCGGCACCGCGAAGCTCAAGGACCTCGACAGCCTCATCCTCTGGGCCAATCGTTTCAAGGGCGACACCTCGGCGCTCTTCGCGAACCCTGAGATGAGCGCTCCCACGCTCACCTGCATCGCCGACTACCACGGCGCCGGCGCCATCGACCCCCTGAACCCGGAAGGCGACCCGACCGCGCGGCACTGCCACCACCGCGCGGTCTACGGCTTCCCCCTCTCCAAGGAGTGGCAGGCGTGGATGGGGATCTCGGGGCGCGCCCTCGACAAGGACGAGATGGGCGAGTTCATCGAGGCGAACGCGAAGGACATCATGGACCCGACGCCGCCGGTGCTGGCGCTCACCGAGAACGACAAGAACCAGCCCTGGGAGAACCGTCTGATCCAGACAGCGCGGCAGATCGAGGGCCGCTACGGCCAGCTGGGCCAGCTGCTCGCGATGTCGCGCCGCTTCCAGGTCTACGAGACCAGCGACCTGACGGTGAAGACCAACCGCGACACCGGCGAGAGCGAGATCCAGTTCCTCAACGAGCACAAGGACGCCGACGGCAAGCCGCTCAGCGTGCCGAACCTGATCATCATCACGATCCCCGTGTTCCTGAACGGCGCCCCTTACCGGATGCCGGTGCGCTTCCGCTACCGGAAGTCGGGATCCGCCGTGAAGTTCATCCTGTCGATCTACAACCCGGAAAGGGCGTTCGAAGCCGCCTTCGACGAGGCGCTCAAGATCGCGGCCGACGCCACCGAGCTCCCCATCTTCCAGGGCCACCCCGAATCCAGCTGATGCCCATGTCAGCGCCCCGGCAGCGGGGCGTTGCGATGGTCACCAGCGCAGGAGGACATCCATGCACAGCGAAGACTATTTCCAGCGGACCTGCGCCGAGAAGCCCAAGGGTGCATTCTGGCGCTTCATCGAGAAGCTCGCCGAGTACCCGGATGAGCCCAGCAGGATGTCCGCATGGAGCATCGTCCTGATCGGCGGCGGACTCACCGGCCTCGGAGCGATCTGGGGCCTCGGCTGGCTCATCGCGACCGCGATCAAGGCGGCGGGGTGGGACGGATGAAGAACAAGCTCACCGATCTCAACAACCACCTCTTCGCCCAGCTCGAGCGCCTGTCCGACGAGAACCTCGAAACCGACGCCATCGATCGCGAGGTGAAGCGCACCGAGGCGATGAAGTCGCGACTGAAATCAAAAGTCCCGGACGTGGCTACAACCACGGCCGGGACCGATGATACTCGAAAATCGATGTCCGTCGCCCGGAGCTCCAGCCGCAATAGACTGATGCAACATATCGCTGGGCACTCGTACCAAACCAACCACTCACGGACACCTATATACCTGTCAGAGTTGAACGATTCTGCCAATTCACGCCCGGAAGGGCATAAGCGTGGGAGACCTATCCGTTCGGATCAACCACAGTGCTTTTGCCCGCCGGTGGCCGAGGCGCTGGCCAGGGCAAACTGCGGGCACCTGGTTGCGGCAAGCGTGGAGGTGGAGGCATGACCACCCCGACACGCGGACAGCAACGGCAGATCGCCGACTACCTGGACCACATCGCGGACCAGAAGCTGAACTGCTCCCAGCTCGGATCAGCTGACCCGATGACCGCCAACCGAATTGCTCTCGGGGCAGCATACCGTCTGGTCGCCGCAGACATGCGCGCGCTCGCGGACAGCGAAGGCTGAAATCAAACAATCGTCGGAGGCAAACATGATCGTCACCCAGGAATGGACCCACGCCCTCACCTGCATGCAGCAGACCGTGCTGCTGACCGCGATCCGCGGGCCGGACGGCGTCGCGAAGTATCACCCGTCGAAGTACATGATCCGTTGGTTCCGCCGCTGCGTGCTGCTGGGCGCCTTGGATCACAACGTGTTCGAGAACCCCTACGACCCGCGGGGCGGCAGCTTCACCGGGCCGAGCTACAGCTGGTCGCCGGCGATCCCGCACGAGGAAAGCTGGACCGTGCATATGCAGCCGGTCTTCGACAGATACCTGCAGTCGCTAGACGAGCTGCCCCACCATTTCCAGCTGCACTTCATGCACGCGGCAGAGATCATCGGCTACAAGCACCCAGACCCGCTGATCCGCGACTGGTGGAACTACGTCTACCGCGAGCTTGCCAACGACATGCACCTCAACGTCGAGACCGAGGAAGAGCTCGACTTTCGCCTCGGCGACAGCGAGGCCCAGTGGCGCGCCAAGAGCAGCAAGGCGACGCAGGCATGACCAACACCACCACCAACCGCATGAAGCGGCTCATCGCGGACATCTCCGAGCACGGTGCGACACCGAGCCGGGTGAAGAAGATCACCAACGCGCTGCGGGCCGTGACGGCCGAGCGCGATGCGGCTGCCGATCGGGTAAAAAAGCTCGAGCGCCTCGTGGAGCTCGCGGACGCGCGGTGTGAGATCTGCGCGGATCCGGCCACGACGCTCGATAGCGCCGGAGACGCGGCGTGTGCGGCATGTGCCGCCAAGGAGGAGCGCGAATGATGCCGAAGCGCATTCAGATGACACGACGCAAAGGCGGCTGGCGCAAAGATCACCCCGACGCTGTCGTGGTCGCGAGACCGTCGAAATGGGGCAATCCCTACCAGGGCGATGGTCGTGGCGTTGACCGAGCGATGTTGGCGAGCCTGTTCGGCGAGCTGATGAAGCGACCGGAAAAGTCAGCTTTCGTCGAAGAGGTTAGACGCGAGCTACGCGGCAAGGATCTCGCGTGTTGGTGTCCCTTGGACGGCCCGTGCCACGCCGACGTGTTGCTTGAAATCGCGAACAGGGAGCGCGAGTGATGCCAACGCCTCACCAGCCGGAACCGCCGAAATGGCTCACAGAGGCTGCGCAGGTATGCCAGAATACCGGCGTCACCATCACCATCGAACACCAGTCCCGCGTCTACAAGATAGCGCCCACCGCGGCCGAGCGGAACGGCGACGAGCCTGACTTCGTGAACTGGAACCGCAAGTGAAGAGAAGCCTCCCCGCCTACGTCTACGCCCGAGGAAAGAAGGGCTACCTCTACTTCGTCCGTGGCGGGATCTGCCAGCGTATCCACAGCGAGCCTGGCACTGCCGAGTTCGCCTCAGACTACGCCCGCCTGATGCGGGGTCGTGTCGCGACGCCGAAACAGACCATATCCAAGCTGATTGAACTTTGGATGCGCTCGCCGAAGTGGGCGAAGTACGCGCACAACACGCGGCGCGGGCACGAGCGGCACCTACTCTATCTCAGCGAGACCGCCGGAAATGTTGACCCGGCCAAGCTCAGAACGGTTCATGTCTACGAGATGCGGGATGCACTAGCCGACAAGCCGACTGATGCAAACAGGAAGCTCGACACACTCGTTGCGCTGCTGAACTACGGTATCCAGATCGGATGGCTTGATCGTAACCCGGCGCATGGGGTCGAACGGCTGGACCCAGCTGGAAGGAAGCGCAAGCCTTGGCCCGTCGACCTCATAGAAGCATTCCGCGCGGAAGCTGAAGGCCGAACACTGCTGCTCTTCGAGATGCTGCTAGGGACCGGACAACGCATCAATGACGTGCTGTCCCTGCGCTGGTCTGATCTCGACGGGGACGGCTTCCCCCTCACTCAGGGGAAAACGAAGAAAGAGCTCTACATCCCTCTCACAGACCGCCTTCGGACCGTTCTTGATGCTGAGAAGCGCAAGGGGCTGTTCATCATCTGCCACGACGACGGCCGACGCATCAGCTACCAGCTTGCGCACAAGGACATCATGGCAGTGCGCAAGAAGATCGGCGCGGAAGACTACGACATTCACGCGCTTCGCTACGCCGCCGCGACCGAGATCGCGTCCATCCCCGGCATGACGAACGAGCACATCCAGGCAATCACCGGCCACGCGGATGCGACCATGATCCGGCTCTATGCTGGCGCGGCCGTGCAGCGGGCGCGAGCCGAAGAGGCGCAGAAAGCGCGCCGGGACAGAACGAATACGAAAAGCGAACACTGAAACGGATTTGAAACGCAAAAATATTTTACAATAATATCAGCACCATAAGTGACAATATAGATGATTGAGGAACATCTCCTTGGTCAGGGTGGTGCCCTTGCGCAGCGAGAGCAGCTCGAGCATCTGGTATTCCTTGCCGGTCAGATGCACCGCCTTGCCGCCGACCTCGACCGTCTTGGCGTCGAGGTTGACCGAGATCTTGCCAGTGCGGATGACCGACTGCGAATGGCCCTTGGAGCGGCGGATGATGGCGTGGATGCGCGCCACCAGCTCATCGCGGTGGAAGGGCTTGGTGAGGTAATCGTCGGCGCCGAAGCCGAATCCCTTGATCTTGTTCTCGGTGTCGTCGGCCCCGGAGAGAATCAGGATGGGCGTGTTGATTCGGGACATCCGGAGCTGGCGCAGCACTTCGTGCCCGTTGATGTCGGGCAGGTTGAGGTCCAGCAGGATCAGGTCGTAATCGTAGAGCCGGGCCAGGTCGATGCCTTCCTCGCCGAGATCGGTGGCATAAACGTTGAGATTGGCATGCGTCAGCATCAATTCGATGCTCTTCGACGTGGTCGGATCGTCTTCCACCAGAAGGATGCGCATTGAGCTGTTCTCCGCTTGTTCTGTCCCATTGACCCGACCCTGTCGGAAATAGGTTAATGCTTCTTTACTGTAGCCGGTAATGGAGCAATTTCAACTTGCGGTTGCCACTTATAGCCTACTGATCAGAATTTTCGTGACCGGTCGCGCGAAAGCGCTGCACCAGCGTCGCCTTGAGCGCCTCTTCGCCGTGGCAGGCCACTGCGCGCATCCATTCCGACAGCTCTTCGGAACTGAGGCCGTAGCGATCAAGCGCCTGTTTTTCCGAGAGAAGACCGAAGCGCACCGCCTTCACTACGGCGGCCTTGCGCGAGGCCACCCAGCGCCGGGTTTCGACCGGCGGCAGGTCGGCACGGGTCATGATGGAGCCGTCCGGCATGTTCACCGCACGGGGGCCATCGATCTTCTTGAGGTACATCGTCGTCGTCCCAGTCATTCCGGCTGGGACCTATTTGACCCTGCTCAATTTAACGGCATCTAAAACCGCCCCTTGAGAGTGCAGCGCATTTTCCTATATTCCGGGCCAATTCCCCAGGAGTCCGTCATGCCCCTCGATGCCCCGAAACTCAATTCGCTCGGCCTGCCGAAGCCCCCGTCCGAGACGCGGGTCGTGGTCGCCATGTCCGGCGGAGTCGATTCCTCGGTGGTGGCGGCGATGCTGGCCGAGGAAGGCTACGACGTCGTTGGCGTCACCCTGCAGCTCTACGACCACGGCGCGGCGCTGGCCAAGAAGGGCGCCTGCTGCGCCGGCATCGACATCCACGATGCCCGCCGCGTGGCAGAGCAGATGAGCTTCCCACACTACGTGCTCGATTACGAGAACATCTTCCGCGACGCCGTCATCGACGAATTCGCCGAGAGCTATCTCGGCGGCGCCACCCCCGTGCCTTGCATCCGCTGCAACGAGCGGGTGAAGTTCAAGGACCTGCTGGAGACCGCCAAGGATCTGGACGCCGACTGTATGGCGACAGGCCACTACATCCAGCGCATGGTCGGCGATCGCGGCCCCGAGCTGCACTCGGCGGCGGATGCCAACCGCGACCAGAGCTACTTCCTGTTCTCGACCACGCCCGAGCAGCTGTCGTTCCTGCGCTTCCCGCTCGGCCACCTCAAGAGCAAGGCGGAAACCCGTGCGCTGGCTGCGAAATACGGGCTGAGCGTGGCGGACAAGCCGGACAGCCAGGACATCTGCTTCGTGCCCGACGGCAACTATGCCAGCGTGATCGAGAAGCTGCGGCCGGGTGCGGCCGAGCCGGGCGAGATCGTGCATGTCGACGGCCGTGTGCTCGGCGAGCACCGCGGCGTCATCCACTACACCATCGGCCAGCGCCGGGGGCTGGGGATCGGCGGGCTGTCGGATCCGCTCTACGTGGTGAAGCTCGACGTCGACAAGAAACAGGTGATCGTGGGGCCGAAGGAGCTGCTCGCCACCCGCACGGTGCCGGTGCGCGAGATCAACTGGCTGGGCGACGAGCCCTTCACCTCGCGCAAGGAATGGCACGTGTCGGTCAAGGTGCGCTCCACCCGTCCCCCGCGCGAGGCGGTGATCCGTCCGATCTCGGAGACCGAGGCCGAGGTCGAGCTGATGGTCGCAGAGGAAGGTGTCTCGCCGGGTCAGGCCTGCGTTTTCTACGACACCGAGAGCAGCCGCATCTTCGGCGGCGGCTGGATCTGGCGCGGGCACTGAGCGCCGGGCCGGGCGCGAGCCGCGCATCGCCGGTCCGCGGGATGGCGATGCGCGCCTGGAACCTCGCGATTTATCCCGGCCACGTCCGAAAGACCTCGACACGTCGCACCAAGCTCAGCCAGATCGCCGGCCCGGGGGGCGGACCGGCGATGCGCGGCGGTCTTCGGCCTTGATTCCGCGCCGGAGCTCTGGCCCTACCGCCCCTGATCTTTCCGCTTCAGCAGCGTGTGCGCCACCGCGCCCGCCACCGTCAGCAGGATGATCACCGTGCCCACCGCGTTGATCACCGGCGGGTGGCCGTTGGCGTTGCGGGCCATGGCGCCGATCTCGGTGGCGAAGGTGCAGGCCGCGCCCTTGGCGAACATGGTGGTGTTGTAGTTCTCCATGCTCGCCATGAAGGCGATCACCGCCGCCGAGGCCAGCGCCGGCGCGAGATAGGGCAGCGTCAGCCGCCGGAACACCCGGAACGGCGTCGCGCCGAGATCCAGCGCCGCCTCCTCGAGTTCCACCGGCTGGCGCTGCAGCCGCGCCATCAGGATCAGCATCGGGTAGCCCGAGATGAAGGTCACCTGCGCCATGATGATGGTGAAGAGCCCCGCATCTACCCCGAGCCGGTTCCAGAACACCAGCGCCGAGAGGCCGAGCACGATCCCCGGCGCCAGCATCGGCGACAGCAGCACCCACCAGAGCGCCCCGTTCGCGCGCGAGCGCCAGCGGGTCAGCAGCACCGCCCCCGCGAGCCCCAGCATCAGCGACATCGGCACCACGATGGCCGCCACGTAGAGCGAGTTTCCGAGGCAGCCGATGAAGCGCTCACGGTCGATGGCGCGCAGGACCGGGTCGGCCCGCAGCGCCTCCTCGGGCATCCAGAAGAAGGCGTACCACTTGCCGGTGAAGCCGCGCCAGTCGGTCACCGTGGGCGGCGAGGCGTCGTTGAACGACGACAGGATCATCAGCAGCAGCGGCACGAACATGAAGGCGAGGAACGCCCACGTGTAGGCGGTGAGCAGCCCGTCGGCGGTCAGGAAGCGCGGCCCGCGGGCGCGGTGCTGACGGGCGCCGGTGTCGGAAAGATCGGTCATTGCACCCTCGCGAAATCCTTGAGACGCGTCCGCATGATCCACATGAAGAGCGCGACCAGCACGAAGCAGACGATGGTGTAGGCAAAGCTGTAGGCCGCGCCGCTGTTGGCGTTGGGGCTCTCGAAGAACTTGTTGTAGATCGTCTGGCTGAACCACTCGGCCTGCAGCCCGCGCGAGATGATCCGCGGCACCGAGAACGCCCCCGCCGCCAGCATGAAGGTGGCAATGGTGCCCACCGCGATGCCGGGCTTGGAATGCGGGATGATGATCCGCCAGTGTACCCGCCACGGCGAGGCCCCGAGGTCCCGCGCCGCCTCGATCTGGTTTTTGTCGAGGGTGTTCATGACGTTGTAGATCGGGAAGACCATGAAGAGCACATAGGTGTAGACGATCACGAGGAAGACCGTGCCGGGGAAGCGCTTGAACTGGATCGGCCTGTCGATCAGCCCCAGCCACTCGAGCAGGCCGTTCAGCAGCCCGGCGTTGTCGATGATCGTGGTCCAGGCGTAGATCCGCATGAGCTCGACGATGGCATAGGGGATCACCAGCCCGAGGAAGAGCCAGACCGCCCGCTTCGGCGGGGTCGCGAGCGCCACCTTGTAGGCGATGGGATAGCACAGCAGCAGCGCCAGCGCGGTGGCGATCACCGCCTGCACCAGCGTCCGCGCCAGCGTGATGAGCGCGATGCGCTGGTAGACCTGCCCGTCACGTTCGAAGCGCAGCCCGGTCAGAGACAGCAGCCGGTTCGAGAACTTCGCATCCTCGAGCGCGCGCTGGGTGTCCGACATGGGGATGTGCCGGGCCTCTGCCAGCGCCGCGAAGTTCTCGAGCGTGTAGGGCGTGGCATTGGCCTCCTGCGCGCGCAGCTCGCCGTAGAGCTGGCTCGCGAGCTCCGCGATCTCCTGCGCGGCGGCCTGCTGGTCCGCCAGCGGCACGGTCTCGGAGACCTCGAGCAGCGGCAGATCGTAGGCCTCGTCGAGCCAGACCGTCTCGGCCTCGCTCCGCGCCAGCGCCCGGTGCGTGGTGGCGCGGGCGCATTGCAGGATGTAGGGCCGCGCGGGGGCCGCCTCGACCCCGTCCGCGCTGCCCGACATCGAGGGCACCGCCATGCCGCCGGACATGGACGGCACCGCGAGCCCGCCGGAGCCCTGTCCGCTCTCGGCCGGGGTGTCGTAGGTGCGCAGGATCGACACGCAGGTTCGGGCGTCGCGCTCGACCATCTGCACCACGGCGCTGTCGGCGGCCCGCGGCGGCGCGGTCAGCGCGCGCTCCAGCATGGTGAGCTGCGGCAGCACGATGAGCATCAGCCCCCAGATCGCCGCCGCAAGGAAGAAGACGAGCGTCAGCCCCTTGCCGTATCCCCGGAACAGCCCGCTCATTGCGCCGCGAGCTCCTGCCCGGTGCGCGCCAGCGGACCCGTCGGCAGGATCACCGCCTGCTTCGCCGCAAAGCCCAGCATGACCGGCGCGTCGCCCGAGACCTCGGGCGCAGCGCCGTCATTGGTGACGTGCACCGCGAACTCGACGCCCTTCGCCTCGAAGAAGAGGTTGAGGAAGGCACCCTCGAGATCGCGCCGGACCAGCCGCGCCGCGATGCGGTTCTCGCCATGCTCGGGGATCACCGCCTCGGGGCGGACAAAGAGCATGGCCTGCGCGCCGGGCGCCAGCTGCTCGGGGTTGCGGGCGCGGAAGCGGCCGAGATCGGTGGCGATGGTCGCGGTGCCGTTGTCGACGCTCTCGATGCGGCCGTCGATGCGGTTGATCTCGCCCACGAAGCTTGCGGCAAAGGCGGTGCGGGGGCGCGAGTAGACATCGTCGCCGGTGCCCACCTGCTCGATCACGCCGTTGTTCATCACCGCGATGCGGTCCGACATGGTCAGCGCCTCGCCCTGGTCGTGGGTGATGTAGATGAAGGTGACGCCGGTCTTCTTCTGGATCGCCCGCAGCTCGGCGCGCATGTGCTGGCGCAGCTTCAGGTCGAGCGCCGAGAGCGGCTCGTCGAGCAGCAGCACCGCGGGCTCGACCGCCAGAGCGCGGGCAATGGCGACCCGCTGGCGCTGGCCGCCCGACAGCTCGGACGGCAGCTTGTCGCCCTGGTCGCCAAGCGCCACGAGTTCCAGCAGCTCCTGCGCCCGCGCCCGGCGCTCGCGCTTGCCGATGCCGCGCGCCTCGAGCCCGAAGGCCACGTTCTCCCACACCGGCATCAGCGGGAAGAGCGCGAGGTTCTGGAAGATCAGCGCCGTCGGCCGCGCGTTGGGGCCCCTGCCCGCCATGTCCTCGCCCCCGATGAGGATGCGCCCCTCGGAGGGTTCGTTGAAGCCCGAGACCGCCCGCAGGATCGTGGTCTTGCCGCAGCCCGAGGGGCCGAGGATCGAGAAGAACTCGCCCGCCTCGATCCTGAGCGACGTGGGTTTCACGGCGGTGAAACCGTTGGGATAGGTGATGGAGACGCCTTCCAGCGTCACGTCCTTGCCGCGCATGGGCTCTCTCCGTGGCGATCGCGCGCGCGGCAAAGCGCGCGCGGGTGCGTGCCGGTCGGCCTTGAACGGGCAAGGCGCCGGGCGCGGAACGCCCGGCGCGCAATACGCGCGGCCGCCGGGACGCGCGGACGATGCCGCGCGCCCCGTCCGGCAATCAGGCGTTGGTGATGATTTCCGAGAACTCGTTCTGGGTCGGCGCGAGGAACGGCGTCTCGGCCTGCCACCACCACATGTTGCCCAGCACCTCCTGGGTGTAGACCTCGTTGAACTGGCGCTTGAACTCTTCGCTGGCGAACTCGGCAGCGCCGGCCACCGCCGAGTTGTAGCCGGTGTTGTTCGAGAACATGCCGCCCACTTCCGGGGTCAGCATGAAGTTCATGAACGCCACGGCCTGGTCCACGTTCTCGGCCTCGCGCATGATGCCGAAGCTGTCGAGCCAGGTGATGATGCCTTCCTTGGGCGCGCGGTAGATGAACTCGGGGTTCTCGCGGTTCAGCAGCAGGCCGGTGGTGTCCCACGTCTGGCCGATGACGCAGCCCGCGTCCTTGAAGGCGGCGGTGGCTTCGGTGGCGTTGTTCCAGAACGCGCCGAAGTGATCCTTGCGCTCGATGATCCACTGGGTGACAGCGCCAAAGACCCGGCGGGCCTCTTCTTCCGACTTGTAGACGTCGAGCATCCGGTTCGAGGGCACCTCGCCGGTGGCGTCGAGGTAGAGACCGATGCCGATCAGCGCCGATTTCTGGCGGAACGCCGACTTGCCCTCGGTGCCGTCCGCGAAGAGATCGCCGTAGGACAGCGTGGCGGGGTCGATGCCTGCGGTGGTGTTGAGCGTCATGCCCTCGGTGCCCCAGTCGAAGGGCAGCACGACCTGCTCGCCGTTGTGCATGCCGCCGAGCGTTGCGCTGTCACGCAGGAAGGACGGGATCACCGCGTCGGTGTTCACGCCCGCGGGCAGCGGCATGAAGTAGCTGTTGCCGTCGCTGTCGAGGTAGTTCGGCGCGTTGGTGATCGACGGGAACACCACGTCGAAGCCCTTGCCGCCGGCGGACGAGATGGTCGACTCGGCCTCGTTGTTCGAGCCGAAGGTGGTGAGCTCGAGCGTGATTCCGGTGTCGGCCTCGAACTTCTCGGCGATGTTGGGCTGGATGTAATCCTGCCATGCGAGGACCCTGACGGTGCCCGACGCGGCCAGCGCGTCATGGGCGCGCAGCACCACCGGCGCGGCAACGGCGGTGGCGGTCATCTTCAGGGCGGTGCGGCGGGAAATCGTCATCTGGTATCCTCTCTGCTGGAATGCGGGCCACGCGGGGCCCGTCGGATCGCCGGTTAGACCCGGTTCAAGTCACTCTGGTGACACTCTTGTAAACGACGCATGACAGCGCAAGCACGGAATCTCCGGACGCCCGGTTTCGTGACCGGAGGCCGCCCCCCCAGCCGTCATCCGCCGGACCCGTCCCCGCCCACGCAACCGCCCCGTCCCGCCCGGACCGCCCGCCGCGGCGTCGCCGGCGCGCCGCGGACGAAAGCCTCTGGCATCACGCGACATTTCGGGTCAGGTATGGGCGACCCTCGCCCGGAGCCCCCCATGCCCTACCTTGTCCTCGCCCTCGCCGTGCTGGCCGAGACCATCGGCACCGCCGCCCTGCAGGCGAGCCAGCAGTTCACCCGCCTCGTGCCCTCGGTGATCGTCGTGGTCGCCTACGCGCTGGCGTTCTGGCTGCTGTCGATCGCTCTCAAGAGCTTCCCCGTCGGCATCGCCTACGCGCTCTGGTCCGGGCTCGGCATCTTCTTCATCGCAATCATCGGGCTGGTAGTCTTCGGACAGCGGCTGGATCTGCCCGCGGTCCTCGGGATCGGGCTGATCCTTGCCGGCATCCTCGTGATCAACCTGTTTTCCTCCACGTCCGGACATTAAAGGGCTGGCCTTTTGGCCCCCATGACGCTAGGCGATCCCGCGAAACTCCCTAAAAGGCACTCCCATGGACCTTCGCAACATCGCGATCATCGCCCACGTGGACCACGGCAAGACCACCCTCGTCGACGAACTCCTCAAACAGTCCGGCGCGTTCCGCGAGAACCAGGCCGTGGCCGAGCGCGCGATGGACAGCAACGACCTCGAGCGCGAGCGCGGCATCACCATCTTCGCCAAGCCGACCTCGGTCGAGTGGAAGGGCACGCGCATCAACATCGTGGACACCCCCGGCCACGCCGACTTCGGCGGCGAGGTCGAGCGCATCCTGAGCATGGTGGACGGCGTGGTGCTGCTGGTGGACGCGGCCGAGGGCCCGATGCCGCAGACCAAGTTCGTGACCTCCAAGGCGCTGCGCCTCGGCCTGCGCCCGATTGTGGTTCTGAACAAGGTCGACAAGCCCGACGCCGAGCCCGACCGCGCGCTCGACGAATGCTTCGACCTCTTCGCCTCGCTCGACGCGAACGAAGACCAGCTCGACTTCCCGCACATGTACGCCTCGGGCCGCAACGGCTGGGCCGATGCCGAGCTCGACGGGCCGCGCAAGGATCTCTCGGCGCTGTTCAACCTCATCGTGAACCACGTGCCGGCGCCGAAGCAGATCAAGCACCAGGACGACGACTTCCGGATGCTGGCCACCACGCTGGGCTCGGATCCCTTCGTCGGCCGCCTGCTGACCGGCCGCATCGAGACCGGCCGCGTCAAGGTCGGCCAGACGGTGCAGGCGATCAGCCGCATCGGCCAGAAGATCGAGCAGTTCCGCGTCACCCGCGTGCAGGCCTTCCGCGGCCTCGCCCAGGCCGACATCGACGAGGGCCTCGCGGGCGACATCGTCAGCCTCGCCGGCATGTCGAAGGCCACCGTGGCCGACACCATCTGCGCACTGGCCGTGGAGACGCCGCTCGACGCCCAGCCCATCGACCCGCCGACCATCACCGTGACCTTCGGCATCAACGACAGCCCGCTGGCCGGCCGTGACGGCAAGAAGGTACAGTCGCGCGTGATCCGCGAGCGCCTGATGAAGGAGGCCGAGGGCAACGTCGCGATCAAGATCAAGGACACCCCCGGCGGCGAGGCTTTCGAGGTCTCCGGCCGCGGCGAACTCCAGATGGGCGTGCTCATCGAGAACATGCGCCGCGAGGGCTTCGAGCTCAGCATCTCGCGCCCGCAGGTGATCATGAAGGAAGAGAACGGCCAGCTCATGGAGCCGGTCGAGGAAGCCACCATCGACGTGGACGACGAATACTCGGGCGCGGTGATCGAGAAGCTGACCGGCGTGCGCAAGGGCGACCTCGTCGAGATGCGCCAGGCGGGCGCGGGCAAGACCCGGATCATCGCCCACGTGCCGTCGCGCGGCCTGATCGGCTACCACGGCGAGTTCCTCACCGACACCCGCGGCACCGGCGTGCTGAACCGCGTGTTCCATGGCTGGGTCCCGCACAAGGGCCCGATCGAGGGCCGTCGCGCCGGCGTGCTGATCTCGATGGAGAACGGCGAGGCCGTGGCCTACGCGCTGTGGAACCTCGAGGACCGCGGCAAGATGTTCCTCGGCGCCCAGGCCCCGGTCTACCAGGGCATGATCATCGGCGAGCACAGCCGTGACAACGACCTCGAGGTGAACCCGCTCAAGGGCAAGAAGCTCACCAACGTGCGCGCCTCCGGCACCGACGAAGCGGTGCGCCTGACCACGCCGATCACCCTGTCGCTGGAAGAGGCCATCGCCTACATCAACGACGACGAGCTGGTCGAGGTCACCCCGAACGCCATCCGCCTCCGCAAGCGCTACCTCGACCCGCACGAGCGCAAGCGCATGTCGAAGCAGCCGTAAGCGGCCGACACAGTCACAGGGAAACGCCCGACGCCCCCGCGCCGGGCGTTTTCCTTTTCCCGCCCCCTCTTCTGGTCTCCGACGCCGCACGCGACCAATTCCGGGACACCACCGACACGGAAATCCGACGACAGACAAAGCGCCACACGCCGCGAAAAACAGCACGCCCCGCCCAGTCCGGGTCCATCTTCATCTTGCCAAATAAACTCCGGGGGAGTCGCGCGAAGCGCGACGGGGGCAGCGCCCCTCCTCCGTCACTGCCCGCAGATCCAGTACGTACGCCTGCGCGCGGCCAGATCCCGATAGCACGGGACAGCAAGGCGCGATTGCACCGGGGACAGCACAGCACGCCCCGTCGGAACCGTCACATCGCCCCGGTCATGGGCGTGTCGGGGACCGGACCTTCCCACACACCCGGCAGAGGCACCCGGCGGCGGACACCCGGCCCACCGCCGTCCGTCAGCTCAGAACCCGCACTTGTCGCGCAGGAAGGCCAGCGCCACGCCGAGCCCGTCGGGCGCGATGCCGTGGGCGGTGCCCTTCTGGATGTGGGCGTAGACCTCCTTCCAGCCGGCGCCCTGCAGGGCCTCGGCGGCGGCGGGCAGCGACTCGGGCGGCACCACGTCGTCCTGATCGCCGTGCACCAGCAGGATCTGCGGCCGCGAGACCAGTTCGTCGGCCAGAAGCTCCGGCTGCAGCAGGCGCCCGGAGAAGGCCACCACGCCGGCGAATTCGTCCTCGCGGCGCGGCGCCACGTGCAGGGCCATCATCGTGCCCTGGCTGAACCCGAAGAGCGCCACCTGTTCCGGCAGCAGGTCCTCGTCGACCATCAGCGCATCGAGAAAGGCGTTCAGATCCTCGACCGCGCGGCCCATGCCCTGCATGCTCTCCTCTTCCGAGGAGCCGTCGATCCACGGGATCGGGAACCACTGGAAGCCGAAGGGGGCGCCGGCGCAGGCCTCGGGCGCGTCGGGCGCGACGAAGAGCGTATCCGGCAGGTGCTCTCCCATCGGGTCCGCGAGCCCCAGCAGGTCGGCGCCATTGGCGCCATAGCCGTGAAGGAAGACGACGCAGGAGCGGGTCTCGCCCGAGACGGGCTCCCTGCGGCCGGTGTTCAGAACGCGGGTCATGCGATCCCCTCTCGCTGTTTCGCCACATGGTAGTAGGCCCAGAGGGCACGGGCCGCAACCGATCTCCACGGGCTCCAGGCCTCGGCCATCTCGCGCAGGGCGCGCTCCTTCGGGCGCTCCGGCAGGTCGAAGAGAAGCCGCGCGGATTCCTGCAGCGCGAGGTCGCCCGGCGCGAAGACATCCGCCCGCCCGAGCGAGAACATGGCGTAGATCTCGGCGGTCCAGATGCCGATGCCCTTCACCGCCACCAGCGTCTTCACCACCTCGTCGGTGGGCGCCAGCCGCAGCGCGTCGAAGTCGATCCCCGCCCCCGCCAGCGCCACCGCGTAGGAGGCCTTCTGCCGCGACAGACCGAGCGCGCGCAGCCCCTCCTCATCGGTCGCGCGGATCGCCCCGGGGCTGGTCATTCCCGCCGCTTCGAGCCGCGCCCAGATCGCCCGCGCCGAGGCCACGCTGACCTGCTGGCTGACGATGGCCGAGAGCAGCTGCCCGAAGCCGTCGGGCCGCCGCCGCAACGGCAATGGCCCGGTGAGCTCCAGCGCCCGGGCAAAGCGCGGCTCCGCCCCGCAGAGCCAGGTGACGCCCTCCGCGACGCAGGCGTCGCTCTCGATGATCCGTCCTACCACGTCCGGCCTTTCTTCTTTCCAGGTGCATGTCGTCCGGCAGGCTGCCGGTCAGCGCCAATCTGGCACAGCTGCGGCCTCTTGCTCTACCCGGTTTCTGCGCCTACCCATGCAACCATGACAGACGTTCAGGACAGCCGGGCCCGCCGCAACGTTGTGGTGCTGGTGATGGCGCAGGCCCTTCTCGGCGCGCAGATGCCGATGATCTTCACCATCGCCGGGCTGGCAGGCCAGTCGCTGGCCTCGAACCCGTGTTTCGCGACGCTGCCGATCTCGATGATCGTGCTGGGCTCGATGTGCGCCGCCACGCCGGTCTCGGCCTTCATGCAGCGCTTCGGGCGCCGGGCGGGCTTTGCGCTCGGCACCACCGGGGGCGCGCTGGGGGGCGCGATCGGGGCGCTCGGGCTCTACACCGCATCGTTCCCGCTGTTCCTCCTGGGCAGCCTGCTCACCGGCATCTACATGTCGGCGCAGGGCTTCTACCGCTTCGCCGCCGCCGACACCGCCTCCGACGCCTACCGGCCCAAGGCGATCTCGTATGTCATGGCGGGCGGGCTCGCCTCGGCGATCATCGGCCCGCAGCTGGTGAAGCTCACCGCCGACGCCTTCGTGGTACCCTTCCTCGGCACCTATGCCGCTGTGATCGCGATCAACCTCGTGGGCGCGCTCCTCTTCCTCTTCCTCGACATCCCGCGCCCGCCGGTGCCCTCCGAGGACGCGCCGCGCGGCCGCAGCCGCCGCGAGCTCATCACCACTCCGGGCATCGCAGTGGCGGTGATCTGCGCCATGGTCAGCTACGCGCTGATGAACCTCGTGATGACCTCGACGCCGCTGGCGGTGGTGGGCTGCGGGTTCGAGACCGGCGACGCCGCCAACGTCGTGACCGCCCACGTGCTGGCGATGTACGTGCCGTCCTTCTTCACCGGCCACCTGATCGCCCGCTTCGGGGTCGAGAAGATCGTGGCACTGGGTCTCTTCATCCTCGCCTGCGCCGGCGGCGTGGCGCTGACCGGCGTCGAGCTGGAACAGTTCTTCCTGGCGCTGGTGCTGCTCGGGATCGGCTGGAACTTCGGCTTCATCGGCGCGACCACGATGCTCGCCGCGTCGCACGCGCCCTACGAGCGGGGCCGCATGCAGGGCCTGAACGACCTGATTGTGTTTGGCGGCGTGACCATGGCCTCGCTGGCTTCGGGCGGGCTGATGAACTGCTCGGGCGGCAGCGCGCAAGAGGGCTGGACCGCGGTCAACATGGCGATGGCGCCGTTCCTGGTGCTTGCCGGCGGCGCGCTGATCTGGCTGATCCTGCGCCCCGAGGAGCAACCCGCGGAGTAACCCGCCCCCGGGGTGGTCAAAGCCCCCCGGAGGAGGGGCATTCAGATCCGGCCCGTCGCCGCGGCCAGCATAAGCCCGGCGCGGCGGCGGAACTCCGAAAGCTCCAGCGCCCCCGCCGCCACCCGTCGGGGCTCGGCGGCCGCCTGCCGCAGCAGCGGACCCGCCTGCCATCCCGCAAGCAGCGCCGCCCGTGCCGGACGCGGCACGGCCCCCAGCCCCTTGCGGGCCGTGACGAGCCTTGCCAGCCCCTCGCGCGCCAGTGCCGCCACCGCCTCGGGGCGGCCGTCGACCAGCGGCACCCGGCCGTGGGATTCGAGCTCGGGCACCGCGCGCAGGAACTGCGCCAGCCCCGCGGCAAAGCCCGCATCGCGCGCCACCTCGGCCGGCATTCCCCCAAGCGCCCTGCCCGCAGCCAGCATCAGCCCGCCGGACGTTTCCTCGAGGTAGCGCGCCAGATGCGCCTCGTCCTCGAAGCCGTCGCGGTAGATGTCCCAGCGCCGCGCACCCACCAGCCGGTCGAGCGCCTCGGCACCCTCGGCGTCGAGCACGCGCGCAAGCGGCGACACCACCTCGTGGCGCCGCACCTGCCCGCCGCTGCGGATCTCGTCCAGCGCGTCGCGCCACCATTGCAGCCGCATCTCTGCGATCATCGTCTCCTTCGTCACCCAGGGTGCGCGCGCGACCTCGAGGTTGAAGGCGTAGATCGGGAAAAGCACGACGCGCGCCGTCACCGGCGCCGCCATCGCCGCCGCGAAGCGGTCGGGGTCGCCGCGCTCGACGAGGCGGGCGCAGGCGGTCAGATCGTCATCGAAGTCCATGTCCCTGCACCTATGCCGATGCCGCGCGGTTGGAAAGGGTCAGCGCGGGCGCGCCAGCACCAGCTCGTAGGCGATGCGTTCGGGCGCCTGCCGCCAGAGCGCTCTCGCGCGCTCGGCACCGTCGAGCACCGCGGCCATCTCCGGGGTCGCCCCCGGCCGCAGCGCCGCCGCCTCGCGCGCGAGGCTGTCGTAATAGGCCTGCCACGGCGCGCCGGTCAGCAGCCGCGTGGCGATGACCTCGAGGCCCGCCGCCCCGACCTGCCACCGCAGCGCCGCGCGGTCGGGGAGCCCGGGCTCGCCCGCCCAGAAGTCGCACACCGCCTGCGGCTCGTCCCCGCCAAGGTACACGCCCTGCGAGAAGGCCACCGCCCCGCCCGGGGCCAGCGCCCCGCGCCAGCCGCGCAGCCCCTCGGTGACGCCGAGGAAATACATCGCACCCGCGGACCAGATCAGGTCCTAGGGCCCCGAGAGCGCCGCCATGTCGGCCACGGAGACCCGCGCATTGGGCAAGCCCCGAAGCCGCGCCTCGGCCGCCGCCACGAAGGCGGGGATCGCCTCGATCCCCTCCACCTCTCCGGAGGGCAGCTCCCGCGCCAGCGTCGCGCAATCGGCACCGGTGCCGCAGCCCGCGTCGCAGACCCGCACCGTGCCCTCGATCCCCAGCCTCTCCAGCGCCCAGAGCACGTCTCCGGCCAGCCCCGGCCCCTGCCGGTCGAGCCGTGCATAGAGCGTCACGAACCCGGGCGGCCGCGTCATGCCTTGCCGGCCTCCCCGCAGTCGCGGATCAGCTTCCAGCGCACCGCGTCAAGCAGCGCCTCGAAGGAGGCGTCGACTATGTTGGCGCTCACGCCCACTGTCTGCCAGCGCCGCCCGGCGCCGTCCTGGCTGTCGATGATGACCCGCGTCACCGCCTCGGTGCCGCCCTGGGTGATGCGCACCTTGAAGTCGACGAGGCGCATGTCGTCGATCACCTCCTGATAGGGCCCGAGATCCTTGGCCAGCGCCTTGGCGAGCGCGTTCACCGGACCGCGGTCGTGGCCCTCGTTGTCGAGGCTGTCCGACACCGAGAGCTTCTTGTCGCCGTCGATGCGCACCACGACCACCGCCTCGGACAGCGAGACCATGCGGTCGTACTTGTTCTTGCGCCGCTCGATGGTCACCCGGTAGCGCTTGACCTCGAAGAAGTCCGGCAACCGCCCCAACTCCTCGCGCGCCAGCAGCTCGAAGCTCGCCTGCGCGGTGTCGTAGGTGTAGCCCTCGGCCTCGCGCGCCTTGATGGTCTCGAGGATCCGGGCCAGCGCCGGATCGCCTTTCCCGACCTCGAGCCCCGCCTCGGCGAGCCGGCGGCGCAGGTTCGCCTGCCCGGCCTGGTTCGACATCGGGATGACGCGGCGGTTGCCCACCGCAGAAGGCGCGATGTGCTCGTACGTCGAGGGGTCCTTGAGGATCGCGCTCGCGTGCAGGCCCGCCTTGTGGGCAAAGGCCGAGGACCCCACGTAGGGCGCCTGCCGCATCGGCACGCGGTTCAGCACCTCGTCGAGCATCCGGCTGGTCTGGGTCAGCCCCTCCAGCGCCGCGCGGCTGACGCCGATGTCATAGGCGCTGGCATAGGGCTCCTTGAGCAGCAGCGTCGGGATCAGCGAGGTAAGGTTGGCGTTGCCACAGCGCTCGCCGAGGCCGTTGAGCGTGCCCTGCACCTGCCGCACGCCTGCGTCCACCGCCGCCAGCGTCGCCGCCACCGCGTTCTCGGTGTCGTTGTGGGTGTGGATGCCGAGCCGGTCGCCGGGGATGCCGCCCGCGATGACCTGCTTGACGATGCCGTAGACCTCGTGCGGCAGCGTGCCGCCGTTGGTGTCGCAGAGCACGATCCAGCGCGCGCCAGCCTCGAACGCCGCCCGCAGGCACTCGAGCGCATAGGGCGCGTTCGCCTTCCAGCCGTCGAAGAAATGCTCCGCGTCGAACAGCGCCTCGCGGCCCTGCGCCACGATATGCGCGACCGAGGCGCGGATGTTCTCGACGTTCTCCGGCAGTTCGATGCCAAGCGCCGCTGTGACGTGGTAGTCATGGGTCTTGCCGACGAGGCACACCGCCTGCGTCCCGGCGTTCAGAACCGCCGCCAGCACGTCGTCGTTCTCGGCCGAGCGCCCGGCCCGCTTGGTCATGCCGAAGGCGGTCATCACCGCGCGGGTGGCGCCGACCTCGTCGAAGAAGGCCGAATCCGTGGGGTTCGCCCCCGGCCAGCCGCCCTCGATGTAATCCACCCCGAGCCCGTCGAGCGCCGCCGCGATGCGCAGCTTCTCGGCGGTCGAGAACTGCACCCCCTGCGTCTGCTGCCCGTCGCGCAGCGTGGTGTCGTAGAGGTAAAGCTTCTCCGTCATCTCCACGCCCTCGCATCCATTGGCACGAAATATCCTCGGGGGGGCTCGGCTTGCCCGAGCGGGGGGCAGACAGCCCCCCTCCGGCGCCCGTCAGGGGCACATGCGCAGACGGTCATCGCAACCCCTCCAGCTTGGCCGCGTCGAAACCGGCGCCTGGCAGCAGCTCGACCCCCGCCTTCGACATGCGCACCTCGACCCCCGCCGCGAGCAGCGCGGTCTTGAGCCGGTCGACCTCGGAGAAATCCTTGCTCTCCATCGCCGCGCTCCGAGCCCCTGCCAGCCGGTCGGCCAGCGCCGTAAGATCGACGGGCACCGCGGCCCAGTCACCCAGTTCCGGCGTCAGCAGCCCGAGAAGGCCCGCGCCCGCTTTCAGCGCAGCAGCATCGCCAGCGCCCGCGAGCTTGTGCAGCTCGGCGATGGCGCCCGCGGTGTTGAGATCGTCGGCGATGGCCTTCAGCACGCCCTCTGGCATCGGGCCCGCCTCGACGCCCTCGACCATGGCGCGCCACTTGCGCAGGGTGGCCTCGGCCTCGCGGGCCTTCTCCGCCGTCCAGTCCATCGGCTTGCGGTAATGCGTCGAAAGCATGACGAAGCGGATCACCTCGCCCGGGACGCCGGGCAGGCCGTCATGACCGTCGAGCAGATCCCGCACGGTGAAGAAATTGCCCAGCGACTTGGACATCTTCTTGCCCTCGACCTGCAGCATCTCGTTGTGCAGCCAGGTCTGCGCCATGTGCTCCACGCCGTTGGCGCAGCAGCTCTGGGCGATCTCGTTCTCGTGGTGCGGGAAAGTGAGGTCGTTGCCGCCGCCGTGGATGTCGAAGAGATGCGGATGCGCCAGCGCGGCCTCGGACAGGCGGCCTTCGTCGAGCGGCGTCTTCCAGAGCAGCTCCTCGGCCATGGCCGAGCACTCGATGTGCCAGCCCGGGCGACCGCGGCCCCAGGGACTGTCCCAGCCCGGCAGGTCGGGCTCGGAGGGCTTCCACAGCACGAAATCCATCGGGTTGCGCTTGTAGGGCGCGACCTCGACCCGGGCGCCGGCGATCATGTCGTCGACCGAGCGGCCCGAGAGCGCGCCATAGGCCGTGTAGCTCTCGACCGCGAAGAGCACGTGGCCCTCGGCCTCGTAGGCGTGGCCCTTCTCGATCAGCTCCGAGATCATCGCCACCATCTGCCCGATGAACTGCGTCGCGCGAGGCATGTGGGTGGGCTCCATCACCCCCACCTCGGCCATATCGTCGAGATACCATTGCGTGGTCTCGGCGGTGATCTCGCCGATGCTCCGGCCGCTCTCTTTCGCCCGCGCGTTGATCTTGTCGTCGACGTCGGTGAAGTTGCGCACGTAGGTCACGTGATCCGCGCCGTAGACCTCGCGCATCAGCCGGAAGAGCACGTCGAAGACGATGGCCGGGCGGGCGTTGCCGAGGTGGGCGCGGTCATAGACCGTGGGTCCGCAGACGTAGATCCGCACGTTCTCGGGGTCGATGGGCCTGAACGGCTCCTTCTTCCGGGTGCGGGAATTGGTCAGCGAAATATCCATGGCGCGCTCCTTCGCACGAAGATCGCGGCGGGATTAGCAACTCTACTTCTGGATTGGAATAGAAGACCGGCCCGCCGAAGAATTCAGCAGGTAATGCAGCAGATCCGAATGAGGGTTGCTTGCGTGGTCATACGCCTCCCATACCGCGATCGGCCCCGTCCGTCCAGCATTTCGACAAGCCGGGTCACGGTGCGCAGGTTGCGTGCGGTGAGCGGGCAGCCGACGACCGCCTCGAGCCGCTGCGCCGGCTTCGAGCGCCCGAAGCCCCGGGCTTGAAAAGCCAGGCTATGCCACTGCCCATCCCGGGACCGTCGCCTCGGCGCTGCGTGCCCGCGCGCGCGGTCGGGCGCGGGCGCGCCGACGAGGAAACCCGCGTGGGCGAGCCCCGGGCCGTCCGGTGTAAAGGGGTAATCGTCGCGGACGTGGCTCGGTCAGCACCAGCACGGGCATGTCGAGGCCCCTGGCGGCGCGGATCGCCTCGCGCAGCGCGCCGGCCTGCGCCTCGGGCTTGTCGTCGGCGTCGAAGACGAGGTTGCCGGAGGAGACGCAGCTCTCGACGTCGCGCCAGCCGAGCGTGTCGCAGAGCCCGCGCAGCTCCTTCATGGGCGGGGCATTGGCCCCGCCCATGTTGATCCCCCGCAGACGGGTGACACGGGTCATGGGCGGCCTCCGTTCGCCGCCAGTGTCGCAGCGCGGGCCGGGACATCAGGCGTAGCTGACGACCTCGAACTCCACGCCGTCGGGCCCGTCGAAGTAGAACCGCCGCCCGGGTTCGTAATCCGCGTGCTCGTGCGGGTGGAAGCCCGCCGCGCGCACCTTGTCCTCGGCCGCATCGAGATCGGGCACCACCACGCCGATGTGGTTCAACCCGCCCTGCCGCACGTAGCGCTCGGGCTTTTCGAGGGCTTTGCCCCCGGGGCAATAGAGCGCGAGGTAGTCGTCGTCGGTGCCGACATGGATGGACCAGCCATCGCCCATCGCAGCGCCCTCCCAGCGGATGCGCCAGCCGAAGAGGTCGCAGAGGATCCTGGCGGTGGCCTGGGGGTCGGGGACGGCGATGTTCACGTGTTCCAGCGTGGCGTTCATTCGGGGCTCCTTTGCCTGTCTTGGGTTTGAACGGCACAAGCATCGGACCTCAAGTGCCATTGAGGTCAAACGAAAACTACAGAGGTCCTCCAGCCGGTTACGCGTTGCCCGCGCGAGGGCGGCGCACCGGCCAGACCTCGAACGGCCCCGCCGAGACCACCAGCGCACCTCCCGCGATCTCGAGGGGGTGCATGTGCTCGCCCGCGAGCGGCGCCGAGGTGACCGCGCCCACCTCCACCTTGGTCTGCATGAGGATGCCGACCCGCGCCGGGTCCAGCCGCACCGTTGCCCACATCAGCGCCGCCAGTGACAACCCCCACCAGAGCACGCCGCAGGCCAGCGCCAGAGCGCCCCGGTGACGGCCGCGATGGCGGTGGCGATATGCGCGATAGGGTCAGCTGGTCATGGCCTGACCCTGGCAGAGCGGCGCCCGCGACCCAGATCGCCCGACGTGCAACGGGCGGGACCGGTGCCCCGATCCCGCCCGTGCGGTGGTACTGCCGAGGTTTCGGGCAGCGCCCTACTGGTTGGGCCGCGCCGCCTCGAGCTTGCGATAGGCCGCCACGTTGCTGTTGTGCTCGTCCAGCGTGGCCGCGAAGTTGTGCCCGTCCGCCGGGTTCAGGGTCTTTGCCACGAAGTAGATGAAATCGGAAGCCGCCGGGTTCAGCGCCGCCTCGATGGCCGCGCGGCCCGGGTTGGCGATGGGGGTCGGCGGCAGGCCCGCGATCACGTAGGTGTTGTAGGGCGTCTCGGCGCGCAGCTCGGACTGGCGGATGCCACGCCCCAGCACGCCCTGCCCGTTGGTGATGCCGTAGATCACCGTGGGGTCGGTCTGCAGCCGCATGCCACGCTCAAGCCGGTTGACGAAGACGCTGGCCACGAGGAAGCGCTCCTCGGCGTTGCCGGTCTCCTTCTCGACGATCGAGGCCATGGTCAGCGCCTCGTTCTTGCTCTCGTAGGGCAGCCCCTCTGCGCGGTTCTCCCACGCGTTATCTAGGATGACCTGCTGCGCCATCTGCATGCGCTCGATGAGCGCGCCGCGGCCGTCGCCCTTGGTGACCTCGTAGCTGTCTGGGGCCAGCGAGCCTTCGACCGGCAGGTTCGCGACCTCGCCGTCGAGCACGTCGACCTGCCCCAGCTCCTGCACCACCTGCCAGCTCGTGACACCCTCGGCCAGCGACACGCGGAAGCGGGTCGACATGTCATCGCGGAAGGCGGCGTATTCGGTCGGAGCGGGCTCGGCGGGGTTGAACTCGAGCACCTCGGTATAGCGGCCGACCGCGGGGTCGAGCTCGCGCACCTGCACCAGCGCGCTGTTCACGCCGATGCGGTAGACCACCTCGGTGCCGCAGGTCGAGGCGCCGCCCTTGGTGACGATGTCGGTGATCTCGGTCATCGAGGCGCGCTCGGGCACGAGGTACGCGCCCGCCTTCAGCTGGCCTGCCTTTTCGGTGTAGTCGGCGCCGAGCCTGAAGATCATGCCGGACGAGATCGCGCCCTGCTCCTCGAGGTCCTGGGACACCCGGTTGAAGTTGCTGCCGCGCGCGACCTGCAGGCAGATCGGCGCGTCAAGCGGGCCGCTGGCGGAGTACTCGTTCTGCGCCCAGATCAGCGCCCCGCCGAAGAGGAACACCACCACGACGAGGAAAGTCAGCGCGTTCGAGGCGATGTTGCGCCACATTTATTCGACCTTCCCGAAGATCACGCTCGCGTTGGTGCCACCGAAACCGAAGGAGTTGGAGAGCGCGTAGGTGACCTTGCGCTCGCGCTTGGCGTTGGGCGCGAGGTCGATCGGCGTTTCCACCGCGGGGTTGTCGAGGTTGATCGTCGGCGGCGCGACCTGGTCGCGGATCGCGAGGATCGAGAAGATCGCCTCGATGGCACCGGCGGCCCCGAGCAGGTGGCCGGTGGCCGACTTGGTCGAGGACATGGTGACGTTGCCCGCGTGTTCGCCGAGCAGCTTCTCGACGGCGCCGAGCTCGATGGTGTCGGCCATGGTCGAGGTGCCGTGGGCGTTGATATAGTCGATGTCCGACGGCTGCAGCCCGGCGGACTTCAGCGCGGCGCTCATCGAGCGCAGGGCGCCGTCGCCGTCCTCGGACGGGGCGGTGATGTGGTAGGCGTCGCCCGAGAGACCGTAGCCCAGCACCTCGGCATAGATCTTGGCGCCGCGGGCCTTGGCGTGCTCGTATTCTTCCAGCACCACGATGCCCGCGCCCTCGCCCATGACAAAGCCGTCACGGTCGGCGTCATAGGGACGGCTGGCCTTGGTGGGATCGTCGGCGCGCTTGGTCGACAGCGCCTTGCAGGCGTTGAAGCCGGCGATGCCGATCTTGCAGATCGCCGCCTCGGCGCCGCCCGCGACCATCACGTCGGCGTCGCCGTACCTGATCAGGCGCATCGCATCGCCGATGGCGTGGGCGCCGGTCGAGCAGGCGGTGACCACCGAGTGGTTCGGGCCCCTGAAGCCGTACTTGATCGAGACCTGACCCGAGATCAGGTTGATCAACGCGCCGGGAACGAAGAACGGCGACACGCGGCGCGGGCCCTTCTCTTCCATCATCACGGCGGTGTTGGCGATGGAGTTCAGGCCACCGATGCCGGAGCCGATCAGGACGCCGGTGCGCTCGAGATCTTCCTTATCCTCGGGCATCCAGCCGGAATCCTCAACCGCCTGCTGGGCGGCTGCGAGACCGAAGAGGATGAAGGTGTCGACCTTGCGCTGCTCTTTCGGCTCCATGTAGACGTTGGCATTGAACTCGCCCTCGCCCTCGCCGCGGGGAACCTCGCAGGCATAGGTCGTGGTCAGGCCCTCGGTATCGAACCCGGTGATCGGTCCGGCACCCGACTGACCGTCGAGGATGCGCTCCCAGCTTTTTTCAACACCGTCGGCCAACGGCGTCACCAGCCCCAGCCCGGTAACCACAACGCGACGCATTGCTCTACCCTTCCCTCAAGTATTCTTTCGTGGACCCGCTCTTACCCTGCCCGCGCGCCTCGGGGCAAGGGTTCGAAGGCGGTTCAGCCCCACTCCGGGCCGAGATCCGCCCGTGACCGGTCGATCCAGTGGTCCCGGAGCCAGTCGCAGGGCTTGGAATGGCGGATGACGCTGCCGTTCCAGCCGTCGATCGCGTCGCTCATCTTGGGGCGTCCGTGGAAGCAGACGACGCGGGCATCCTCGGGCAGACGCGGCTTGTGCAGCCAGTTGCCGGGGAACGGGTTGCAGTCGTACTTGAACGACACCACCCAGTCGCCGGGGATGTAGGTGAAGACGCCCCGGTCCATGGCCTTGTGGCTGGTGTAGCGCTGCTCGGAGCCCCGCGCCTTTTCGACTTCCCTGTAGGCGTCGCTGGCGAGGTCCTCATAGAGGAAGCCGTGCAGCGCCGGGTCGAAGCGGAAGACGGAGCCGTGTCCGGTGGGCCGGCCCTTGCGCTTTTCGGTCCAGTCGTGGCGCATGGCGATGGTGCCGGGCGCGAGGTCGTGGATCTCGTCCAGCGAGCCGGTGATGACCACGTCGAGGTCGAAGCCGAGGAACGGTCCCTCGAGATCCGGCACGAGGCCGGGACGGAAGAGCGAAACCTTGCGCATGGCGCCCTGCCGGTTGGCCACCGCGAGCGCCGCGGCCATCGGTTCGGCGAAGGGCTCGACCTGCAGCGGCAGCACCTCGATCTCCGGGTGCAGCCCCTCGGCGTGCTCGGTCATGCAGAAGAAGCGGATCGGGCGCGACATGTTGCGCCGCACCCCGGAATAGAGCCGGTTGACGTATTCCGGCCCGAAGAGCGTGCCCCACTTGATGCAGATGATGTTGGCCGGTTGCGTCACTTGGGGTTCCTCGGTCTTTGTCGTCAACGCTGTGTCGTCAGCGCTTTAGCCCAAAGCGCCCGCGCGGCCAAGCGGTGGCACCGGCGCAGGTCCGCCACCCGCCACCAAAAAGGACCGGGCGGCGATGCCGCACCGGTCCCGGGGATCGTGACAGGACGGCCGCGCCGTCAGGCGGCGGGCATCCGGCGTTCGACGATCTCGGCGTACCACGAGCAGCCCGCCGGGATGGCGTTGTCGTCGAAGTTGTACTCGGGCGAGTGCACCATGGCGGTATCGCCGTTGCCCACGAGGATGTAGGCGCCCGGGCGCTCGTTCAGCATGAAGGCGAAGTCCTCGCCGCCCATGACCAGCGGTGCCTCGGCACAGTCACCGGCGACGGATTTCGCAACTTCGACGGCGAAATCGGTCTGCTCGTCGTGGTTCACCATCACCGGGTAGTTACGGCTGTACGAGACCGTGGCCTCGGCGTTCATCGCGGTCGCGATGCCGGTGCAGATCTCGGAGATGCGGGTCTCGGCCAGGTCGCGGTTCTCGGGCGAGAGCGTGCGCACGGTGCCGCGCAGGGTCACCCTCGGCGGGATCACGTTGAAGGCCTGCGACGAGGTCACGAAGCTGGTCACCGAGACGACGATCTGGCTCACCGGGTCGGCGTTGCGGCTGGCGATGGACTGCAGAGCCGTGACGATCTGGGCCGAGATGACGACCGGGTCGATGGTCTCGTGCGGCTTGGCGGCGTGGCCGCCGCGGCCGGTGACAACCACCTCGTATGTGTCGGTGGCGGCGAAGAACGGGCCGGGACGGATGGCGAAGCTGCCGAGCGGCTGGCCCGGCCAGTTGTGCATGCCGTAGACTTCCTGGATGCCCCAGCGCTCCATCATGCCGTCGTCGCACATGACCTTGGCGCCGCCGCCGCCCTCTTCGGCGGGCTGGAAGATCACCACGACGGTGCCGTCGAAGTTGCGCGTCTCGGCAAGGTACTTGGCCGCGCCCAGCAGCATCGCGGTGTGGCCGTCGTGGCCGCAGGCGTGCATGGCGTTCGGGGTCTTCGAGGCATAGGGCACGCCGGTGTTCTCGTTGATCGGCAGCGCGTCCATGTCGGCGCGCAGGCCGATGACCTTACCCGAGCCGCTGGCCTTGCCCCTGATCACGCCCACGACGCCGGTGCGGCCGATGCCCTCGGTCACCTCGTCGCAGCCGAACTCGCGCAGCTTCCCGGCGACGATGCCGGCGGTGCGGTGCGTTTCGAACAGCAGCTCGGGGTTCTCGTGGAAGTCACGTCGCCAGGCGGTGATTTCATCCTGCAGCTCGGCGAAGCGGTTCTTGACGGGCATGGAGGGCTCCATTGATTTGATCATTTTTCCGGAGCGACCCTGCCACCGCCTGCGGGCCCCCGCAAGGGCTGCCCCGGCGCAAGCCCCGGGTCCCGAGCTCCGTCCCGAGCTCCGGCCGGGCCGGTCCCAACACGACGACGGGGCCCCGGATGGCCCTGCCATGGTGACACGTCGCGCGCCAAGGCTCACGCCGCAGGCTCAGAGGTTGGGGCCGGTGACCAGCTTGGTGCCGTCCCAGAACCGCGCGATCCGGAAGCGCGACAGGTCGTGGCCCGGGTCGCGGCCCATCACCATGTCGGCGGCGACGCGTCCGAAGGCCGGGCCGATGCCGAAGCCGTGGCCGCACATGCCGGTGAGCACGGTCAGCCCCGGGATCTGCGGCACCCGGTCGACCACCGGCACCACGTCGGGCAATACGTCGATCATTCCCGCCCAGGCCGCCTGCAGCGGCACCTCGCCCATCTGCGGGAACTGGCTGCCGAAGTTGCGGCGGGTCGCGGCGACCAGCCCCTTGTTGGGATCGGGCGACAGGATGCGCATGCGCTCGAAGGGGGTCTCGTCATCGTCGTTCCAGCTCCGCGGCGTGCCCCATGCGTCGGGATAGCCGCGCGGCGCCAGCGCGCGCAGGCGGATGTCGAACTCGCCCGATACCGCCAGCGGCAGGTAGGTGCCCAGCGCCCGGAAGCTGTCTGGCCCGACGAAGAGCTCGGAGGCCGCCGAGGGCGCCAGCGTGTAGCCGCCGTCGGCGCGCGGGCGGAAGGCGAAGTCGGAGTCGACGCCGGCGCTGTTCACCGCCTGCGGCAGCGGTGCCGTGGCCATCGCGGTCGAGCGCACCGAGAGCTGTGGGATCCGCACCCCGTGGCGCCGCAGGAACAACGAGGACCACGCCCCGCCCGCCAGCACCACCTGCCCGGTGGCGATGCGGCCGCGCTCGGTGATGACGCCCGAGACCTCGTCGCCCGCCATGTCGAGCCCGCGCACGGCGCAGCGTTCGCGGACCATGGCGCCCTCGCGCACGGCCAGCCGCGCCAGCTCGGGCACCGCCACCCAGGGCTCGCCCTTCATGTCGGTCGGCGTGTGCAGCGCCCCGACCCAGCGGCCGGCCCCGGCGCCCAGCAGTGCCTGCGTCTCGTCCGCGTCGAGCAGCCGCGACGAGACGCCCAGCGGTTTCGCCTGCGCCAGCCAGTCGGCGTAACCCGCCATGTCCTTGTCGGTGCGGGCAAGGTAGCTCACCCCCACCGTGCGCACGCCCAGCCGCCCGTCGCATTCCGCGTCGAGCGCGGTCCAGAGCTTCTGCGCCTCGAGCGCGACCGGGATCTCGGCAAGGTCGCGGCCCTGCACCCGGATCCAGCCCCAGTTGCGCGAGCTCTGCTCGGCGGCGACGCGGCCCTTCTCGAGCAGCACCACCGAAAGCCCGGCACGGGCGGCGTAGAGCGCGGTCGAAACCCCGATCACCCCGCCGCCGATGACCACGAGATCCGCGAAGCCCGGCAGCTCGCCGTCGTGTTCGACCGGACCCTCGTCGCGGAACGGAAAGGTCACCGTCACGCGAGACGCTCCAGCAGTTTCTCGATGAAGGCCTGCCCGGCGTCGACCTGGCTGATCTCGATGTACTCGTTGGGCTGGTGCGCGATGCCGATGTCGCCCGGCCCGCAGACCACGGCATCGTAGCCGGTGCGCTGGAAGTGGCTGGCCTCGGTGCCGTAGCTCACCTGCATGACGCCGTTGTCGCCGGTGACCTGACGCACCAGTTCCTCGGCCGAGTTGTTCTCGGTCGGGTTCAGCGGCGGCAGCTCGAACATCTCGCGGACCTCGATCCACGCCTCGGGGCACACCGCCTGCATCTGGGCCTGAAGCTCGGCGACCTTGGCGAGGAAGCGCTCGCGCCACATCTGGGAATCCTCTCCCGGGATCACCCGGAAGCCCACGCCGAACTCGCAGTCCTTGGCGGTGATGTTGTGCGCCGTGCCGCCGCGGATCTGGCCCACGTGCACGTTGGTGAAGGGCGGATCGAAGAGCGCCGCGATGGCGTCGGGCGTCTTCTCGGCGTTGGCGGCGTTGGTCTCGTTGGCCCATTCGATGAGCTTGGCGCCCCACATGATCGCCGACACGCCCCGGTGCAGGATCGAGGAATGCACCTCGACGCCGTGCACGTGGACCCAGAAGTTCACCCCGCCCTTGTGGCCGGTGACGGCCTTGAGCATCGTGGGCTCACCGACGATCACCGAGCTTGCCTTGGGCAGCCCCGCCAGCATCGCCTCGGCAAGGTCCTTGCCGCCCATGCAGCCCAGTTCCTCGTCGTAGCTGAGGCCCAGCTGGATCGGCCGCGTCACGCCACGGTATTTCGCCTCGACCACCGCCCAGACCGCCAGCGCGTCAAAGGCCTTCATGTCGGTGGACCCGCGCCCGTAGAGCTTGCCGTCGCGCTCGGTCAGGGTGAAGGGATCGCTGTCCCACTCCTGCCCGTCCACCGGCACCACATCGGTGTGCCCCGAGAGGATCACCCCGCCCTCGACCATCGGCCCCACATGGGCGAAGAGCGCCGCCTTGGTTTCGGGCTCCTCCGGCTTGGGGTGGCGCTGGCTCTCGATGCCGTGGCTGGCGAGATACTCCTCGACCCAGTCGATCAGCGGCAGGTTGGGATCGCGGCTGACGGTGGGAAAGCTCACCAGCTTGGCGAGGATCTCGCGGGGGGAAAGGCGGGTCGGCATGAAGGGTCCTTCGTTTGTCTGCAAATGGCCTACGACGGCGGGCGCATCCCCGGCAAGGGCCGCTCATGCAACCCGGCCATGGTCCGCGCGCCCTGCCCGTCTTCGAGGCAGCGGCCGCGGGGCCCGGGGGTCAGGGCGCGAGGTCGAGCACCACCGGGTGATGGTCCGTCGGCCAGACGCCGCCGTGCCGCATCTGCGGCACGTAGGGGCCACCCGTGGCGTCGAGCCCCGCGAGGCCGATGTGGTCGATGGCGGGCAGGAGGTGCACGCCGCGGTTCAGATGGTGGGTCGCGGCGGGCACCCTTGGAAAGCGCAACCCTGCGTCCTGAAGGATCCGCATCACGCGCCAGCCGCGCAAGGCGTTGAGATCGCCCGCAAGGATCACCGGCGTGCCGGCGTCGATCACCGCCGTCAGGCGGCGCGCGATGAGCTCGGCCGAGCGTCTCCGGTTCGAGGCGCTGCGGTATTCGAGATGCACATTCACCAGGCGGAAGCGCTGGCCGCCGCCCACCGGCGTGAACTCGGCCCACGAAGCGAAGGCGGGCCAGGAGCCGTCGAAGGTGCGGGAATAGATCACCGCGGGCTTCTCGGAGAAGAAGAACCAGCCCTGATCCTCCAGCCGCAGCCGGTCGGTGCGGTAGAAGATCGGCTGGGTCGAGGGGAAGCTGCGCCAGTCTCCGGTGGCGGCGGCCTCAAAGCCTGGCAAGCGCCCGAGAAGGTAGCCCCGCGCGAGGTTGTCCGAATCGTCGTCGCCGCCGCGAAAGCTCTCCATCTCCTGGAAGGCGATGACGTCGGCCTTCAGCGCCGCCACCGTGTCGCCCAGCGCCGCCTTGCGCCGTTCCCAGCCGGCGAGGCTCCAAGGCCCCTCCCCGCCCGAGCGCAGGTCGATGTAGTGGACGTTGAGCGTGGCGACCCGCAGCGTATCCACGTGGGGCTCAGGCAGGGGGGCGCCGTCGCTGAGCCGGATCTGCTGGGCGCAGGCCACGAGCACGAGCAGCGCCAGCAGCGCGCCCGAAGCCTTCATCACCGCCCGCACGATCCGCACCGCCGCCTCTCCGATCCCAGCCACGGTCGAAAGGCTAGCACGCAGCAAAAGGCCGCGCACGGGGCGCGGCCTTGTCGCTGTGGCTACGTCAGCGCGTCAGTGCCGGTACTGCGGCTCTTCGGCGTCGAGCTGGCGGCGCACCGAGGCGAGGTGCAGCCGCGCGGATTCCGCGTCGCCCTCACGCATCTGGTCGTAGGTCGCCTGCGCCACGTCCGGTGCCACGGGATGCACCGCACGGCCGGTGGACATGGCGAGAAGCTGCACCTCGGCGGCGCGCTCGAGGTAGTAGAGGTCGTCCCAGGCCTCGGCGATGGTCTGACCCAGCACCATGACGCCATGGTGCTTCATGAAGACGATGTCCGCCTCGCCCACCGCCTCGGCGATGCGCTTGCCCTCGGTGTTGTCGAGCGCGAGCCCGTTGTAGTCGTGGTCCACCGCGGTGCGGCCGTAGAACTTGAGCGCGGTCTGCCCGGCCCAGATCAGCGGCTCGCCCTCGGTCATCGAGAGCGCGGTCGCGTAGGGCATGTGGGTGTGAAACGCCGCCTTCGCCCGCGGCAGGCGGCGGTGCATCTCGGCGTGGATGTAGAAGGCGGTGGCCTCGGGGGTGCCATTGCCCTCGACCACGTTGCCCTCGTAGTCGCAGATCAGCAGCGACGAGGCGGTGATCTCGCGGAAGGCGTAGCCGTAGGGGTTCACGAGGAAAAGGTCGTCATGCCCCGGCACCACCGCCGAGAAGTGGTTGCAGATGCCCTCTTCGAAGCCATAGCGCGCCGCCATGCGGAAGCAGGCGGCGAGATCCTCGCGCGCGCCGCGGATGGCGTCGGTGCCAAGGTCGGGGCGGTTGAGAAGCGTCGGTGCGGCGGGGGTCTGGGCGTTGGAAAGGCTGTGGGCCATGCGGTCGTCCTGTCGATTCGTTGTCCTTGCGAAGGCACGGTCCCCCCGCCTCGCCATGCGGCGGGACCCTGCCGCTGCCGTGCTATCAGTAACCGCTGTGCGACGTCAGCACGAAATGCCCGGGCGCCACCTCGTCGTAGGTGTTGGGCTCGGGCTCGTAGCCGACCGGGTGGATCGGCGACGGGATCGGCTTGAAGTTGAGATCCTTCTCGGTCTTGCGCATGTGCGGGTCGGCCACCGGCACCGCCTTCATCAGCGCCCGGGTGTAGGGGTGCTGCGGGTTCTCGAACACCGCCGCGCGCGGGCCGATCTCGACGATGCGGCCAAGGTACATCACGCCCACCTTGTGGCTCACCCGCTCGACCACGGCCATGTCGTGGCTGATGAAGAGATACGACAGCCCCAGGTCGGCCTGCAGCTCCATCATCAGGTTCAGCACCTGCGCCTGCACCGACACGTCGAGCGCCGAGACCGCCTCGTCCGCGACGATCAGCTTGGGGTTCAGCGCGAGCGCGCGGGCGATGGCGATGCGCTGGCGCTGGCCGCCCGAGAGCTCGTGCGGGAAGCGGCGCATGAAGCTGCGCGGCAGCTCCACCCTGTCGAAGAGCATCGCCACGCGGTCCGTCATCTCGGAGCCCGAATGGGTGCCGTAGTTGCGCATGGGCTCGGCTACCTGGTCGGCGAGCTGCATCTGCGGGTTCAGAGAGGCGAAGGGATCCTGGAAGATCATCTGCATCTGCCGGCGCTCGTCGCGCAGCATGCTGGGGCCCAGCCCAATCACGTCGGTGCCATCGAGATCGACCTTGCCGCGCAGCGGTTCGACCAGTCGCAGGATCGAGCGCCCGCAGGTGGATTTGCCGCAGCCGGATTCTCCCACGAGGCTCAGGGTCTGGCCCTTGTTGAGCACGAAGCTCACGTCCTCGACCGCATGCACGTTGGCGACGGTGCGGCGGAAGAAGCCGCCCTTGACGGGGAAGCGCGTGGTCAGCCCCTCGACGGTCAGCAGCGGCGTGTCGGTGCCGGGGATCGGCCTGATCTCGCCCTGGTCGCGGCCGAGCAGCTTCATCGGCTCGGGCAGCGCCTTGCCGGTCATCTCGCCAAGCTTCGGCACTGCCGCCAGCAGCGCCTTGGTGTAGGGGTGCTGCGGGTTCTCGAAGATCTGCGCGACGGGGCCTTCCTCGACCTTGTTGCCGCGGAACATGACGACCACGCGGTCGGCCATCTGCGCCACCACCGCCATGTCGTGGGTGATGAACATCACCGCGGTGCCGGTCTCGCGCTTGAGCCGGTCGATCAGCGCAAGGATCTCGGCCTGGATCGTCACGTCGAGCGCGGTGGTCGGCTCGTCGGCGATCAGAAGGCGCGGCTTGCAGGCCAGCGCCATGGCGATCACCACCCGTTGCCGCATGCCGCCGGAGAGCTCGTGCGGATATTGCTTGAGCCGCCGCTCGGGTTCGGGGATGCGCACCTGCTTGAGCAGATCGAGCGCCCGTTCCTCGGCCTTGTCGCGGCTCATGCCGCGGTGAACGCGCAACCCTTCGGTGAGCTGGCGACCGACGGTGAAGACCGGGTTCAGGGCCGTCATCGGCTCCTGGAAGATCATGCCGATCTCGTTGCCGCGAATCGTGCGCATCAGGTCCTGCTCGGCGGCAGCGAGGTCGATCTCGCCGCCATCCTTGCGGTCGAACAGCAGCCGGCCGTTGGCGATGGTGCCGCCGCCGAACTCGATCAGCCGCATCAGCGTCAGCGAGCTCACCGACTTGCCCGACCCGGATTCCCCCACGATGGCGACGGTTTCGCCCGGCCCGACCTCGAAACTGACGTCTTCGACACCTGCAACGGTGCCGTCCTTTGTTTCGAATTCGACCCGCAGCTTCTCGATACGGGCGATGGGGTTGTCCAGCATGCATGCTCTCCTGACTTTCGAGTGCAAACGCTACGGGCAGTGTCTTGGTAGTGTCAAACCCCGCCAATGCTTTCCGCCAAGGCAGTGCTTGCAATTTCCGGATGTTCTGTTTCGATTGGCGACACGAAGGGGGATCGGGAGCCGGTCCGGACGAGCCAATCAAAGGTCCGGGTCGAAAAGGTGATTCCCCCTCCCAAGACCAAAAAACTGGTTCGTATCGGACCGGGGAGCCCAACAAGGAGAGAGCTATGACCCTCAAGACCCTCTTGCTCGGAGCGGTTGCGACATCCGCACTGGCACCAGCTGCCTTCGCCGAGCGCGGCGAGGACGGGCATGTGAACATCATCTACTGGCAGGCGCCTTCGATCATGACGCCCTATCTCTCGAGTGGCACGAAGGACATCGAGGCGTCTTCGCTCGTGCTCGAACCGCTGGGCCGCTACACCGAGACCGGCGAGCTCGTCCCCTTCCTGGCGGAAGAGATCCCCACGGTCGAGAACGGCGGCGTGGCCGAGGACCTGAAGTCGATCACCTGGAAGCTGAAGGAAGGCCTTGTGTGGTCCGATGGCAGCCCGGTGACCTCGGCGGACGTGAAATTCACCGCCGACTACTGCATGGATCCCGAGGGCGGCTGCGCGCAGCTCGCCAAGTTCGACCACATCGCCTCTATCGACACCCCCGACGATCTGACCGTCGTGGTGAACTTCGACGAGCCCATGCCGAACCCCTACGGCCCGTTCATGGGCGGCCAGTCCCCGATCCTGCAGAAAGCGCAGTTCGAGAACTGCACCGGCGCTGCGGCGTCGACCTGCACCGAGGCCAACTTCAACCCGATCGGCACCGGCCCCTTCGTGGTCGACGAGTTCAAGCCCAACGACGTGATCTCGCTCTCGGCCAACCCCAACTACCGTGACCCGGCCAAGCCCGCCTTCGCGACCGTGACCCTCAAGGGCGGCGGCGACGCGGAATCGGCGGCCCGCGCCGTCCTGCAGACCGGCGAGTTCGACTATGCCTGGAACCTGCAGCTGGCACCCGACGTGCTTGCCTCGATGGCAGAAGGCGGCTCCGGCACCCCGGTCTCGGCCTTTGGCACGCTGGTCGAGCGCCTCGAGATGAACATGACCGACCCGTCGCCGGACCTGCCGGAAGGCGAGCGGTCGACCGTCGCGCATCCGCACCCCATCCTGTCGGACTTCAACGTCCGCAAGGCGCTGTCGATGGCCATCGACCGCGCGCTGCTGACCGAGATCGGCTATGGTCAGGCCGGTCGCCCGACCTGCAACCTCGTGCCCGCGCCGGCGCTCTATGCCTCCGACAACGAGGAATGCCTGACCCAGGACATCGAGGGCGCCAAGGCGCTGCTCGAGGAATCCGGCTGGACCGACAGCGACGGCGACGGCATCCGCGACAAGGACGGCGAGAAGCTCTCGCTGCTCTACCAGTCGTCGACCAACGCCGTGCGCCAGGACTTCCAGGCGCTGATCAAGCAGTGGTGGTCGGAGATCGGGGTCGAGACCGAACTGCGCAACGTCGACTCGTCGGTGTTCTTCGGCGGTGACCCGGGCTCGCCCGACACCTTCCAGAAGTTCTACGCGGACGTAGAGATGTACGCCAACAACTTCGACGGCACCGACCCGCAGTCCTACCTGCAGATGTACCGCTGCGGCAACGAGCCGAAGCCGTCCTCGCAATGGCAGGGCGAGAACATCAACCGCTTCTGCAACGAAGAGTACGACGCCCTCCTCGACGAGCTGGCAAAGACCGGCGAACTCGAGAAGCGCGGCGAGATCGCCAAGAAGCTGAACGACATCATCACCAAGGAAACGATGACCATCGTTCCGCTGGTCGACCGTGGCCGCGTGTCGGCGCATTCCAACAGCCTCGGCGGCGTGATCCTGAACACCTGGGACTCCGAGCTCTGGAACGCCGCGGACTGGTACCGCATCGACGGCTGATCGCCTGACACCGGCGCGCCCCTCTCGCGGGGGCGCGCCCTCTTCCGGAAGGCTCCCCGTGGACGCAGACCTCTGGACCCCCGACCGCACGCCCCCGTGCGACGTCCCGGGCGCATCCCGCGCCCGCTGTCCCGGCGCCCCGCGCCTGACGTCCCCCACGCCCGCCAGGCCCACGGCACCTCCTCGAGCCCGTCTCGGACGCCGGACCGCGCCGCGGCACCGCCCCAACGCAATTCCCCTTCAAGACCGAAATCGGAGACACGGTGATCCAGATCCCACTCACCACCGGGCAACCGCAGATCGCCGGTTGCATGCCGATCCCGTGCCGGTTACCGGCACGCGGGCAGATCGCCTGCCACCCGCAGCCCCCGCACTGAGCCCGGAGACCCGCCCATGCTGACCTTTGCCGTGCGAAGACTGGTTCTCTCGATCCCGACGCTGCTGTTCATCAGCTTCGTGATCTTCATGTTGCTGCAACTCGCTCCCGGCGACCCGATGGCGCAGGTGCCGCTGACGGTTCCGCCCGATGTGAAGGAGAAGATGCGCCAGGCCCTCGGGCTCGGCGAGCCTCCGCTGGTGCAATACTGGAAATGGCTGGTCCAGGTGTTCTGGATCGAACCCAAGATCTTCATCGACTGGCTGACCCGCGACAGCTGGCTGCTGGGCTGGCTGCCCGACACCCATCTCTACAACGGCGAGCTGCGGGTGATCTCGTGGCAGACCCGCTCGCCGGTGATGGACATCGTGCTGCAGCGGATTCCGCAGACGCTCTGGGTCGTGGGCATGTCCTACGTGGTGGGCGTGCTGATCGCCCTGCCCATCGGCATCTACTCGGCCTACCGCCAGTACTCGGTGTTCGACCAGGCCGGGACATTCATCACCATGATCGGCTTCTCGATCCCGCCGTTCTTCACCGGCCCGCTGCTGATCGTGGTCTTCTCGGTCTACCTCGGCTGGTTCCCGTCGATCTACGACACCACCCACGTCGTGCGCGACTGGGCGAGCTTCAAGTTCCAGCTCAGCCAGATGATCATGCCCGTCATGGTGCTGGCGCTGCAGACCACGGCGCAGCTGTCGCGCTACATGCGGGCCTCGATGCTCGACAACCTCAACCAGGACTACGTGCGCACCGCGCGCGCCAAGGGCCTGTCCGAGGCGGTGGTGGTCATGGTCCACGTGCTGCGCAACTCGATGATCCCCGTGGTGACGGTGATCGCGCTGGGCGTGCCCGCGATCTTCGGCGGCGCCATCATCACCGAGAACGTGTTCAAGGTGAACGGCATCGGCCAGCTGCTGATCACGGCCCTTTTCGCCAACGACCTGCCGATGGTGATGACGCTGACCTTCATCTTCGCGTTCCTCATCGTGCTCTTCAACCTGATCGCAGACATCCTTTACGGCCTGCTCGACACGAGGATCCGCTATGACTGACAGCCCCCAGGACGACGTGATCCTTGCCGAAGCCGAAAACGCAGCCGCGCTGGGCGCGCTCAGGGACAAGGTTCCCTCGGCCCCGCCGCGCTCCAAGTGGCGCGACGTGTGGGAGCAGTTCCGCAAGCACAAGGGCGCGATGATCGGGGCCTTCTTCCTGATCTTCATCACCCTCGGCGTGCTTGCCGGTCCGTGGCTCTGGACGCTGGATCCGCAGAAGCTCGACATCCGGGCCAAAGACATGCGCCCGATCTACACCGCGATCTGGGACAGCGCGGCCAAGACCGGCTGGGCCCACCCGCTGGGCACCGACCAGCTCGGGCGCGACAATCTCGCGCAGCTGATCGCGGGCGGGCGCGCCTCGATGGCGGTGGGCTGGGCGGCGATGGTGCTGTCGCTGGTCATCGGCACCGGAGTCGGCGTCATCTCGGGCTTCTTCAAGAAGCTCGACGGCCCGCTCATGCGCCTGACCGACCTGTTCCTGTCGCTGCCGATCCTGCCGCTGCTGCTGGTCGCGGTGACGCTGTTCCGGCAGCCGCTGCGGGCCAACTTCGGCCCCGAGGGCGGGATGTTCATCCTGATCGTGACGGTGGTCGGCATCACTTCGTGGATGCCCACGGCGCGGATCGTGCGGGGCGACGTCCTCGCCATCAAGGAGCGCGAGTTCGTGCTCGCCGCCCGCTCCATCGGCACTCAGCCGTTCAAGATCATCACGCGCCACCTGCTGCCGAACGTGCTGTCGCCGATCATGGTCTCGGCGACGCTGGGCCTTGCCACCGCGATCATCACCGAGTCGGCGCTGTCCTTCCTTGGCGTCGGCTTCCCGTCGGACTTCCCGACCTGGGGCAAGATGCTGGCCGACGCCGTGGCGCGGATGGAGGACTTCCCCGAGCGCGTCATGCTGCCGGGCATCGCCATCTCGCTGACGGTGCTCGGGGTGAACTACCTCGGCGACGGCCTGCGCGACGCGCTCGACCCGCGCATCCGCGGTCGCTGATCCGGCCTCGGGACAGCGCTGCTGTCCCGTTGCCTCCAGAGCCGCTCCGCCCCTGCGGAGCGGGCTCCTCACCAGAGCTCCGGGCGGCGGCGCACCCAGCGCCCCGCCCTTTTTCATGCCCGCCGAGCCGCCGAGATGAACTGCAGCGTGTCATTGTCGCCCCCCCCGGGACACCGGAGCGTGACGGACTGCTCGGCCTCGATGTCCGAGCCGCCTGCATAGATCGCCCCGCTCAGGATCTGATCTCCGTCGAGGCGCTGCGCCATGCCCTGATCGTCGGCGAAATAGCCGTCGGTGTCATCGATCACCAAAATCACGTATGACGTGCTGCCCGGCAGGAGGGTGACCGCGTCGGACCCAAGGACGAACGTGTAACCGCCGTTGTTGTCGACCCCACCCGTCGCCGTGGTCGTGATCGAGGACATGCCGAAGACGTCGAGCATTTGGGCGGGCATGGGGAGGGGATCCGGCAGGGAAGGCTCCGGGGTGCATGACGCAATACCGATAAGGAGCAGTAACGCCGGCCCCGCAGGCGCTATTCGTCGCGCGGCGCCATCTGGGCGATGGACAGGATCGGGCCCTGCGCCACGCCGGTGGGCGAGCCGCCGGGCTCTTCCTCGGAGATCGCGATGGCCGCGCCGTCCATCGCCTCGGCGAGTTGCTGCGGCATCGGGATCTGGGTCAGACCGTCCTCGGCCACGAGACCCAGCGAGATCGGCGTGTCGCCTTCCTCGGGGATCATCCATATCTCGAGCGAGCGTCCCGCCGGGTAGTCGCCGGCGTCGCGCTGCATCATGAAGGTCTGGCTCTCGGGCGCGTAATGCGCCAGCAGCACCAGCCCTCGCGACGGGGTCTCGAGGTCGGCCCAGAGATCGGGCTTGTTGCGGAAGTCGAGCAACCCCGAGAACATCGCCGCCCAGGCGATGGCGGCGGCGGCCACGGCGCCGAGCAGATAGGGCAGGATTTGCTGCCAGACCGACGGGCGCTTGCGGCCGAAGAGCCTGTCCTCGATCCGGCGCAGCAGCTGCGGCGGCGGCGCCACCGCCTCGACCGGATCGGTCAGCGCGGCGAAATACTCGCTCCACGCCTCCACGTCCTGCTGCAGGTCGCGGTCCTGCGAGAGCCGTGCCTCGAAGGCGCGAAGCTCGTCCTCGGGCAGCAGGCCGAGCACGTACTCCGCCGCCGCGGCTTCCCAGCCGCCCGGTAGATCGGTGTCCTCGGGCCCGCTCATCGGCTCAGGCACTCCCTCAGTTGCATCAGGCTGCGGCGCAGCCAGGTTCTCACGGTGTTGAGCTTGACGCCGGTGGCGTCGGAAAGCTCGGCATAGGTGGCGCCCTCGAGATAGGCGCGGCGGACCATCTCGGCACGTTCGGGCGGCAGCTCGGACATGCAGGACATCAGCGCCTGCGCTTCGGACCGGCTTTCGGCCTGCTGCGCCGGGCCCGGCGCCGGGTCCGCCACCAACTCGGCGGCGTCGATGGGGGCCACGCGCGCCCGCGCGCCCGCGTCGCGGCGACGGCGGCGGTCGATGGCGGCATTGCGCGCGAGCGTGATCAGCCAGGTCATCGGCGAGAAGCCGTTGACACGATACTGCCCGGCCCTCGCCCAGATCTTGCAGTAGACGTCCTGAAGCGCCTCCTCTGCCAGGCCCCGGTCGTTCAAGACACGCAGGCACACACCGAAGAGTTTCGCCGCCGTCCGGTCATAGAGCAGCCGGAATGCCGCGCGGTCGCCCATGGCGGTGCGGGCGATCAGGTCTTCGATCTCGGCTTGCGGGGTGGTCACTTGGATACGGCGCCTGAGCAGGGTCGGTCTTGCCGAAGCCTATCCCGGCAGCGCAGGCGGGGCAAACGCCAAGTGCACCCACGTGCCGCTCTTGCCCTTCCCCGCGATATGAGGCACCACGGGTGCCGAGAGATTAATGACGATCAGGGGCACGCCATGAGCAGCGATATCGACATCAATGCGAAACCGACCGAAGAGATCGAGGTCCGCGAGGTGTTCGGCATCGACACCGACATGGTGGTGCATGGTTTCCCCGAGCGCACCGACCGTGTTCCGGATGTGGACAGCACCTACAAGTTCGACCCGGACACCACGCTCGCCATCCTCGCCGGCTTCCGCAACAACCGCCGCGTGATGATCCAGGGTTACCACGGCACCGGCAAGTCGACCCACATCGAACAGGTCGCCGCCCGCCTGAACTGGCCCTGCGTGCGCGTCAACCTCGACAGCCACATCAGCCGGATCGACCTGATCGGCAAGGACGCCATCAAGCTCGTCGACGGCAAGCAGACCACCCAGTTCCAGGAAGGCATCCTGCCCTGGGCGCTGCGCAACCCGACCGCCATCGTGTTCGACGAGTACGACGCCGGCCGCGCCGACGTGATGTTCGTGATCCAGCGCGTGCTCGAGACCGACGGCAAGCTGACCCTTCTCGACCAGAACCAGGTGCTGACGCCGCACAAGTATTTCCGCATTTTCGCCACCGCCAACACCGTCGGCCTCGGCGACACGACGGGCCTCTATCACGGCACCCAGCAGATCAACCAGGGCCAGATGGACCGCTGGTCACTGGTGGCGACACTGAACTATCTCAGCATCGACGCCGAGGTGAATATCGTGCTGTCCAAGGCGCCGCATTACAACAACGAGAAGGGCCGCAAGACCATCCGCCAGATGGTCACCGTGGCCGACTTCACCCGCCGCGCCTTCATGAACGGCGAGCTGTCGACCGTGATGTCGCCGCGGACCGTGATCGCCTGGGCGACCAACGCCGAGATCTTCCGCAACGTGGGCTACGCCTTCCGTCTCTCCTTCCTCAACAAGTGCGACGAGCTCGAGCGCCAGACCGTGGCCGAGTTCTACCAGCGCTGCTTCGACGAGGAACTCCCGGAGAGCGCGGCGAGCCTCAGCATCGCCTGATCCGGGCGGGTGTCGGCGCCGCTCCATATCGGCCTGATCGGCGGTATCGGCGTGGCGGCGACGCTCGTCTACTACCAGCGCCTTGCCGCCGCCGTCGACCGGCTTGGCGGCAAGCTCGAGCTGACCATCGTGCACGCCGATGTGCAGGAGCTGATCCGCAACAATCTCGCCGACGCGCGCGAGGCGCAGGCCGAGGTCTACCTCCGCCACATCGAGCGCCTGCGCGACGCCGGCTGCGATTGCGCCGCCATCACCTCGCTTGGCGGTCATTTCTGCTTTGACGAGACCGTCGCGCGCAGCCCGTTGCCGCTGATTTCGGCTGTGGCGCCGCTGGACGATTTCCTCGCGGGCCAGGGGCTGCACCGGGTCGGCCTGCTCGGCACCCGCGTGGTGATGCGCACCCGCCTCTACGGCCAGCTCTCACGCACCGAGGCGGTGACCCTCGACGACCGCATCGACGAGCTGGGCCAGAGCTACCAGGACATGGCCGTCGCCGGCACCTGCACGCGCGAACAGCGAATGCAGTTCCTGCACGCCGGACGGCAGCTGGTGGACGAGCTCGGCGCCGAGGCGGTGGTGCTCGCTGGCACCGATCTCAACCTCGCCTTCGAGGGCGCCGCCCCGGGCTACCGCGTGGTGGATGCGCTCGACGTGCACGTCGATCTGCTGGCCCGCCTCGCGACCGGCCACGCCACGCTGTGAGACTCCGGGCGGCCTGCCTGCTGGCAGTGCTCGCGGCAAGCCCCGCTCGGGCCGAGACCGCGGCGGAATGCGCCGCCTTCTGGCAGGCGTTGGCGGGGGTGTGGCGCGACTACCCCGGGGTCTGGACCGCCCCCGGCACCGCCCTCGCCCTCGTGGACGATTTCCGCAAGCTCTCGGGCGGCGCTGTGGCCGAGGACCGCATCGCGAGCTACCGGCTGATGCACCGCTACGCGCTTTCGGGCGACCGCCAGAGCGCCGACCTGCAGCGCCGCATCGGCGCGCGCTGCGACGCGCTGCTGCCTGCCCCCGGGACGAAGTGACCGGCGGCCCCGGACAGGGAGAACGCTAAAATTCGTTGCAGATTCATCGCGGGATCGCGCGGGCGGGTCAGCGAACGGTAACGTCTCCGCCCCCAGAGTGGCGCCATGTGCCGCAGCCGACCTCTGCTCTGGCTCCTGGCCGCCCTCGCGCTGATCTCGGCGCCCCTGCGGGCGGCGGTCGCCGGCGACACCGCGCAACTGGCCGAGAACTATGCCGTCTGCGCCGGCCGCCTCGCCGCCCTGACCGAGCACAACTGGCTGATGCAGGATCCCGCCGCCGACGCCATCGCCTTTCGCCGCGACTGGACCATCGCGCTTTTCGAGGCGATCAGCGCCGCGATTCCGGGCGATGAGGCGCAGCGCGCGCTGTCGATCTCGCGCCACCGCGCCCGCCGCGAACACAAGAGCCTGCTCGACACCGCAAGCTTCAACCAGGACCCACGCCGCGCCCGGCTGGCGCTCGCCACCGCCCTGCGGCACCTCATGCCCTGCCACGAGCTGCTGACCCGCTGATCCGACCGCACCATCGCGCTATTCCAACCGCTTTGCCCCTTGCCAATTGCGCCGCGCGGCGCGAAACCTGTGGCCATGGCGCGTAATGACGACAACCCCGCAGATCCCTTCAAGAAAGCCCTGGCCGAGGCGACCAAGGTCATGGCCGACGATTCCGACCTGACGGTGAACTACACCGTCGACCCGTCGGGTGTATCGGGCGACATCATGCGCCTGCCGCAGGTCTCGCGCCGGATGACGCGCGACGAGGTCCTGCTGGCGCGCGGCACCGCCGACGCCCTGGCGCTCTATCGCCGCTACCACGACGCCGGCACCCACGCCCGCTACGCCCCTCCGGGCGACATGGCGCGCGAGCTCTACGAGGCGATGGAGACCGCCCGCTGCGAGGCGATGGGCGCGCGCGACATGCCCGGCACCGCCGGCAACATCGACGCCAAGATCGGCCACGAGGCCGCGCGCCGCGGCTATGGCCAGATCACCCAGCCCTCCGAGGCACCGCTGCCGGTGGCCGCGGGCTACCTGATACGCCACCTCGCCACCGGCCGCGACCTGCCCAAGGACGCCAGCCACGTCATGGAACTGTGGCGCGGCTTCATCGAGGACCAGGCCGGCGGCACGCTCGAGGACCTGCAGGAGAAACTCTCCGACCAGGCCGCCTTCGCGCGCTTCGCCCGCCAGATGATCACCGACCTCGGCTACGGCGACCAGCTCGGCGACGACCCCGATCAGCTCGACGACGAGGATCAGGACGAGGCCGAACCCGATGGTGCCGAGGAGGAACAAGCCGATTCCACCGGCCAGGACGACCAGCAGCAGGACGAGGCCGAGGCCTCGCCCGAGCAGAGCCAGGACGAGACCCAGGACGCCAGCCAGGCGCAGGTCTCGGCCGACGACATGGCCGACCAGGAGATGGGCGAGGAAACCGAGATGCCCGAGGGCGAGGCGCCGATGGAGCCGCCCGCCCCCGCCCCGGTCTCCGAGGCCGACCCGACCTACAAGGTCTACGACGGCACCCACGACGAAGAGATCCCCGCCGAGGAGCTGGCCGAACCGCAGGAACTCGAGCGGCTGCGCGCCTATCTCGACCAGCAGCTCGAGCCGCTGAAGGGCGCCGTCTCGCGGCTCGCCAACAAGCTGCAGCGCCGCCTGCAGGCGCAGCAGAACCGCAGCTGGGAGTTCGACCGCGAGGAAGGCATCCTCGACGCCGGCCGTCTCGCCCGCGTGGTCGCAAACCCGACGACGCCGCTGTCGTTCAAGGTCGAGAAGGACACCGAGTTCCGCGACACCGTGGTGACGCTGCTGCTCGACAACTCCGGCTCGATGCGCGGCCGGCCGATTTCCATTGCGGCGATCTGCGCCGACGTCCTCGCCCGCACCCTCGAGCGCTGCAACGTGAAGGTCGAGATCCTCGGCTTCACCACCCGCGCCTGGAAGGGCGGCCTCGCCCGCGAGAAGTGGCTCAACGAGGGCCGCGAGCAGCAGCCGGGCCGCCTCAACGACCTGCGCCACATCATCTACAAGCGCGCCGACGCACCATGGCGCCGGGTCCGCGACAACCTCGGGCTGATGATGAAGGAAGGACTCCTGAAGGAGAACATCGACGGCGAGGCGCTGGAATGGGCGCACCGCCGCATGGTCGGCCGCCCCGAGGCGCGCAAGATCCTCATGGTGATCTCGGACGGCGCCCCGGTGGACGACTCGACGCTCTCGGTGAACCCCGCGAACTACCTCGAAAAGCACCTGCGCGACGTGATCGCAATGGTCGAGCGCCGCAAGCAGGTCGAGCTGCTGGCCATCGGCATCGGCCACGACGTGACCCGCTACTACGACCGCGCGGTGACCATCACCGACGTCGAACAGCTCGCCGGCGCGATGACCGAACAGCTCGCAGCGCTCTTCGACAGCGACCCGCGCGCCCGCGCCCGCTTCATGGGGATCAAGAAGGCAGGGTAAGGGGCTCTGCCCCTCTTGGCCTGCGGCCAATTCACCCCGGAGTTTATCTGGCAAGATGAAGAGCGGGCCCGTCCCCTTCATCTTGCCCCTAAACTCCGGGGGTGCGGGGGCTGGCCCCCGCTGCCGTCCGCAATGCGGGCGGCACTCTCCGGAGCCATCACACGCATCGACGGGACGCTATCCTGACCGTGAGCGCCCGCAGACTGCGCGGTTCTTGTCGGCCGGCAGGGAGACCGACCCTGCCCGCTATGCCGATCGGGAGAGGTCTGCTACCCTGTGCACACGTTAAGGTTGCGAGGCTGCATTTAGATGAAGAGACCATTGGTCATCGCATTGGCGCTGACATGCGCCGCCCCGCTCGAAGCTCAGAACATCGTCCCGCCTCAGGGCGAGCGGATCACAGACACCGGGTGCCTCGTGACCGGGCTCGATCCCAACGGCGACGGATTCCTCGCCCTGCGCACGGGCCCGGGCAGCCATTATCAGCAGATCGGCAGCCTTCACAACGGAGACGCCGCCTACATGCGCGCCTGTCTGGGCAAATGGTGCTACGTCAAGAACGGCGCAGGTTCCGCGGGTGGATCTACACCGCGTGGTGTGAATTCTATCCGTGAGTTATGATCGGCTCATCCGACCCCACAAGCAAGCGACACCAGACCGCAGGCAGGGGTCCGGCAGAGGTGAGATGGCCCTGCGCCCCCCAACGCTCCCTCTTGGCGCCGGATTGTGATCACAAGCGACCTTTCGGCAGATGACGCGCCTGTGTCGCGGGTCTTTGCCACTGGCGCCTCGACGCAGGCTTGGTAAGTTCTGCGCAAAAGGAGGCCGAGCCATGTTCCAGACGTTCCATGAGACCGCCCGCCCCGAGCAGGGGCCGCCGCGGCTGAAGGCCCTGCGCGGTGAGCTCGCGCGTGAGGGGCTCGACGGTTTCATCGTGCCGCGCGCCGACGCCCACCAGGGCGAATACGTGGCGCCGCATGACGACCGGCTGGCCTGGCTCACCGGGTTCACCGGGTCGGCGGGCTATTGCGTGGCGTTGCGCGACGTGGCCGGGGTCTTTGTCGACGGCCGCTACCGGGTGCAGGTCAAGGCGCAGGTCGCGTCCGATTATACCCCCGTCGACTGGCCCGAGACCGGGCTCGCCGAGTGGATTGCCCCCAAGCTGCCCGGGGGCGGTGCGGTCGGCATCGACCCGTGGCTGTTCTCGGTCGACCAGGCCCGCGGGCTCGAAGAGCGGCTCGCAGGCATCGAGCTGCGGCGCTGCGAGAATCTCGTGGACCGGATCTGGGAGGACCAGCCCGCGCCGCCCATGGGCGCGGTCTTTGCGCAGCCGGTGGAGCTTGCCGGCGAGGCGCATGGCGACAAGATCGCCCGCCTCGCGCGCACGTTCGGTGCCGACACCTGCATCCTCACCCTGCCCGACAGCATCGCCTGGCTGCTCAACATCCGCGGAAGCGACATCCCCCGCAACCCGGTGCCGCACGGCTTCGCCCTGCTTCACGCCGATGCCACGGTCACGCTCTTCATGGACGCCCGCAAGCTCGAGGGGCTGGGTGACCACCTTGGCGCCGCCGTCATTCTTCGGGACCCGTCCGAGTTCCCCCAGGCGCTTGCCGCACTGCGCGGCACGGTACGGCTCGACCCGGCCTCCTGCCCCGTTGCGGTGCGCGAGACGCTGATCGCCTGCGAGGTGACCGAGGCGCAGGATCCCTGCCTCATCCCCAAGGCGCGCAAGAATGCCGCCGAACTCGAGGGCACCCGCGCCGCGCATCTGCGCGACGGCGCCGCCATGGTGCGCTTCCTCGCGTGGCTCGACCGGCAGGCGCCGGGCAGCCTCACCGAGATCGACGTGGTGACGACGCTCGAGGGCTGCCGTGCCGCCACCAACGCGCTGCGCGACATCTCCTTCGAAACCATCGCCGGCGCCGGGCCCAACGGGGCCATCGTGCACTACCGGGTGACCGAGGGCACCAACCGTCCCGTGCGCGAGGGCGAGCTGTTGCTCGTCGACAGCGGCGGGCAATACGTCGACGGCACCACCGACATCACCCGCACCGTCGCTGTCGGCGAAGTGGGCGGCGAGGAATGCGCCAACTTCACCCGCGTGCTCAAGGGCATGATCGCGCTGTCGCGGCTGCGCTTCCCGGCGGGGCTCGCCGGGCGCGACATCGACGTGCTCGCCCGGGCCGCGCTCTGGGAGGCGGGGCTCGACTACGGTCACGGCACCGGCCACGGCGTCGGCGCCTATCTCAGCGTGCACGAGGGCCCCGCCCGCATCGCGCGCACCGGCACCGTGCCCTTCGAGCCCGGCATGATCCTGTCGAACGAGCCGGGGTTTTACCGCGAGGGCGCCTATGGTATCAGGATCGAGAACCTCATCGCCGTGGAAGAGGCCCCGCCCCTTGCGGGCCAGGTGGTGCCACGGATGCTGCGGTTCGAAACCCTCACATGGGTGCCGATTGACAGGCGGCTGATCGTGACCGCGTTGCTGACCGCGGCGGAGCGCGACTGGCTGGACGCATACCATGCCGAAGTGCTCGAACGGATCGCACCGCTGGTCGAGGGAGACGATGCAACCTGGCTCGAGGCGGCCTGCGCGCCGCTTTGACACAGGGATGTCATATCGCGGCTTATATATGATCCGCGGACTTACGGGGAGAGACACATGCTGAAGCACATCAAGATCCGCCCGGCCGGGGGCACATGGGTGATCCGCGCCGGAGGTGCCGTCCTTGGCGAAAGCGGCCGCGCACTGGAGCTGACCGAGGGCGATATGCCCAGCGTCATCTACTTCCCGCGCGAGGACATCGCCATGGCTTTTCTCGAGCCGTCCGAGTACCGCACGCTGAACCAGTGGATCGGCGAGGCGCGCTATTTCAACATCGCATCCAAGAGCCGGAACTACGACAACGCCGTCTGGTCCTACGAGGCACCGCTGGACGAGGCCAAGGATCTCGAGGGCTACCTCGCCTTCCACGTGCAGGACGGCGTGGCGGTGGAGCAGGTCTGAGACCGCTTTCCCGGCCTACCCTCCGGGAAGCACATTCCCACATACGAAAACGGCCGGAGCTCTGACGCTCCGGCCGTTTTTCCGTGCCGCCTGCCGATGACCGAGCGGAAGAGCCTCCCGCTGCGGCCATGCGATCAGTTCATCGCGGCGGGGTAGATGAAACCGTTGATCGGGTAGGACTTGCCGTAGGCGCCGGGGTTGCTTTCGACCTGCACCGAGGACCAGTCGCCGCTGGCAGAGACATCCTTGACCGACATGCCCAGCGACACCTTGTTGCGCGACCAGTTGGCGTGGTCGATGCGGATCTCGCGGTCCGAGACCACCTCGGAGACCACCGCAACGTGGCCCATCGGCATGCCGCCGGTGCCCGCGAAGGCCATGACCGAACCCACGACGGGCTCGGCGCCACGGTCGTAGAGCCCCTTGGCCTTGCCCCACCAGGTGTTGGCGTTGCCCCGGATCTCGACACCGCTGGCGTTGCGGGCGAAGGGCACGCACCAGACGCGCTTGCCGGCGTTCTGGAGTTCCTTCACCTCGCGCAGTGCCATGGCGCGACGATCGAGGTCGATGCCGGCGGAGGACGCATAGGTGATGTCAGGCGACTTGGTCGAGCAGGCCGCAGTGGCCAGCAGCAAAGCACAGAGTACCGGCAGGCAAAGGCCAGCCTTGCGGACACGGGTCACGCGCATATTGTCCCTCGAAAGTCTATTCTGCCCTGCCCCGTTGTTGCCGGAGCTGACACAGACTTTTGACCATTCGTTTACCAATGCAAAGAGGGTCGTGTTGGAACCGGCAGAAATCCGCCAATCCCCTTGATCTGGATGTCAGATTGCAATGCTGGCGGATCAGGAATGCTCTTCCGCCGCGGTCGCGGCGAGCGCCCGGTTGTAGGCCTTGAGCGCATCCACGTGGAAGAGCGCGCCCTGCAGCACCGGGGACTGGTCCTCGCCCTCGAGCGTCACCACCGGCAGGAAGGCGACCCCGGACTTGTCGAAGCGCGGCAGCGCGGTCTCGAGCGTGGCGGATTGCGGCACGTAGAGCCCCTGCGCGATCATCCGGTGGCAGGCCTCCTCGTCGGCGGCGCCCTCGGTGCCGGGCCGGCGCATGACGCCGGTGACGCGGAACATCGCCAGCAGGTAGGCCTGCGGGCCGGCCGCGAGGTGGACGTGGCGCCGCTCGAGCTGGGTGAGGAAGAAGCTGCGGTGCACGAGCCGCGAGGCGAGCGCGGTGGACATCGAGACCGACACCATCACCGCAAGCCCGGTCTGCCAGTCGCCGGTGAGCTCGAAGACGATGAGCGTGGTCGAGATCGGCGCGCCCAGCACCGCCGCCGCCACCGCCCCCATGCCCGCCAGCGCGTAGAGCGTGAAGGCCGAGCTCTGCTCGGGGAAGATGCCGGTGGCGATATGGGCGAAGGTGAGCCCGGTCAGCGCCCCCACCATGAGCGAGGGCGAGAACACCCCGCCGCCCATGCGTCCGGCCATGGTGATCGAGACCGCGGCAACCTTGACGGCGGTGAAGACGAAGGCCTGCGTGAGCCCGAGATTGCCGGTCAGCGCCCGCGACGTGGTCTCGTAGCCCACGCCGATGATATGCGGAAACTGGATCGCCAGCGCCCCCAGAAGCAGCCCCGCCACCGCCGGGCGCAGCCAGTGCGGCAGTCCGAGGCGCTTCTGGATGCGGCCGCCGAAATCGTCCGACCAGAAGATCGCCCGCATCATCAGCGCCGCCACCAGGCCGCAGACCAGCCCCATGAGGAAAAAGGCGGGCAGCTCGAGGTAGAACTCGACGGTGGTGGTGCCGGGCAGCAGGAACTCGGTCACGTCGCCGAAGGCCAGCCGGTTGATCACCGTGCCGGCGGCGCTGGCCACCACGATGGGCGCAAACGCGTGCAGCGCGAAGTGGCGCAGCACCACCTCGAGCCCGAAGAGCGCGCCGGCGATGGGCGCGTTGAAGCTGGCCGAGACGGCGGCGGCCACGGCGCAGCCCAGCAGGTCGCGCCCGGTGATGCCGTCGACGCGCAGCCGGTTGGCGACCCAGGACGAGATCATCGCCGCGATATGCACCACCGGCCCCTCGCGACCCGTCGAGCCACCGGTCGAGAGGGTGATCCACGAACAGAGCGCCGACGCGATTCCCGCCTTCTTCTCGACCCGTCCGTCGTTGAGCGCGGCGCCCTCGATCACATCCGAGACCGAGCGCACCCGCCCGTCGGGGGTGAAGTACTGCAGGATCACGCCCACCACGAGCCCGCCCGCGACGGGGATCAGCAGCACCCAGACCCAGGGCAGTTCACGGGCGAAGCTGGCCAGCGTGTTGACATCTTCCGTGCCGTAAAGCGCCGCCTGCAAGCGGTTGATGCCGAAACGGAAAATCACCGCCGACGCACCTGCCGCCGCGCCCACGACCAGCGCGATGAGCCAGAACGTGACCTGCCCCGGAGCCTTGTGGCGCAGCATGTCCCAGCTTCGCCCGCAGGTGCCGCGCAGCTCGTGCCACTGGCGGGAAAACGCCCGCAACATTCCCAGGTCCCCTTTGGCTTTCGCAGGGCGAGAGGCGCGTATAAGGTCGCCTCCGAAGTCCCCGGAGGTAGCTGATGACCATCGCCAAAGCCCTTGACGCTCTTGCCCCACTCCTAGGCGAACGGCTGAGCCGCTCCAAGTCCGAACTGGCGCATCACGGACGCTCCGAGTCCTATTTCCCACAGACCGAGCCGGACGCGGTGGCCTATCCCGAGACCCTCGCCGAGGTGCAGGCTCTGGTGAAGATCTGCGCCGGGCACGGCTGCCCGATGGTGGGCTGGGGCGCCGGCACCTCGCTCGAGGGCCACGGGCTCGCGGTGAGGGGCGGCGTGGTCGTCGACTTCTCGCGCATGAACAAGGTGCTCGAGATCCGGCCCGCGGACATGGACGTGACGGTGCAACCCGGCGTCACCCGCGAGGCGCTGAACGAGGAGCTGCGCGCCACGGGGCTGTTCTTCCCCGTCGACCCCGGCGCCAACGCGAGCCTCGGCGGCATGGCGATGACCCGCGCCTCGGGCACCACGGCGGTGCGCTACGGCACCATGCGTGACAACGTGCTGGGCATGCAGGTGGTGCTGGCGGACGGCCGCGTGATCCGCACTGGCACCCGCGCGCGCAAATCCTCGGCGGGCTACGATCTCACCGCGCTGATGGTGGGATCCGAGGGCACGCTCGGCCTCGTGACCGAGCTGACCCTGCGCCTGCACGGCGTGCCCGAGGCCACCAGCGCCGGCATCTGCGCCTTCCCCGACATGCATGCCGCGGTCACGGCGGTGATGGAGACCATCCAGATGGGCATTCCCATGGCGCGGATCGAGTTCGTCGATGCCGCCACCGCGCGCGCCTTCACCGCCTATTCCGGCATGGAGATGTCCGAGGCGCCGCACCTGCTGGTCGAGTTCAACGGCTCGCCCGAAAGCGTGGCGCAGGACGCCGAGCGCTTCGGCGAGATCGTCGCCGACCATGGCGCCTCGCCGTTCCGCTGGTCGGCCCGCGAGGAAGAACGCCGGGCGCTCTGGGCGCTGCGCCACAACGGCTATTACGCCATTCTCGCGTCGCGCAAGGGCGCGCGGGCGCTGGTGACCGACATGTGCGTGCCGATCTCGCAGCTCGCGCAGGCGGTCGAGGAGACGCAGGCCGACATCGCCAGGGGCTCGATCCCCGGCCCGATCCTCGGCCACGTGGGCGACGGCAACTTCCACGCCATCCTGCTGGTGGACCCCGACCAGCCCGCCGAGATGGAAGAGGCCAAGCGGCTCTCGCACCGCATGGCCGAACGCGCGCTGGCGCTCGGCGGCACCTGCACCGGCGAGCACGGCATCGGCATGGGCAAGCTCGACTACATGGAGGCGGAGCACGGCGAGGGCTGGGACGTGATGGGCCAGATCAAGCGCGCGCTTGACCCGCAGAACCTGATGAACCCGGGCAAGCTGGTGCGGCAGGGCTGACCCGCCCTGCCCGCGGCGCCCGCCCCGGCACCACGCCCGCGCAACGCGCCCGCCCCCGCTCCGGACCCTCCCGTTCTCCCGGGCGCCCCCAGCTTCATCTTGCCAGACAAACTCCCGCCGGAGGCATCCCGACGCCTCCACGCGGTACAACCTCGACGACCGGGCTACCCCGCCAGCACCTTGCGGAACCGAGCCAGCACGATCGCCAGCGCCACGCCCGCCATCAGCGCCATCGCCGCCAGATCTCCTGCCACCAGCGTGATCCCCCCGCCCCGGTAGAGCACCGTCTGTGCGAACGAGACGAAATGGGTTGCCGGGCTGACGACCTGCATCAGCAGCCGCAGCCAGCCGGGCATCGATTCAAGCGGCGTGATCCCGCCCGAGAGCATGAAGAGCACGATGATCACCGGGATCACCAGCAGCCCGAACTGCCCCATGTTCTGGGTGAAGCTCGCCAGCAGCAGCCCGAGGCTCGCCACCGCCACCACGTAGAGCCCCGCGCCCAGCACGTAGAGCCAGAGCGCCCCCGAGACCGGCACTCCCAGCGCCCACTCCACCACCAGCGTCAGGCTCAAAACCGAGCCCAGCAGGATCACCGCACCGGTCGCAATGATCTTCGACAGCACGATCTCAACCGGGCGGATCGGCATCACCAGCACGTGCTCGATGGTGCCGTGCTCGCGCTCCCGGATCATCGACGAGCCGGAGAGGATCAGCGTCAGGATGGTGACGTTGTTCATCAGCTGCATCACCGCGCTGAACCACGTGGCGTTGAAGTTGGGGTTGAAGCGGGTGCGGATCACCACCTCGACGAGATCGTCGCTGTCGGCGCCCGGCTGCAGGTATTCGCTCAGCGTCTCGGCCAGCAACTGCTGCAGGAAGGTTGCGCCGTTGCCCGCCTGCGCCACCGCCGTCGCGTCCACCAGAAGCTGCAGCGTCGCCGCCCGCCCGGCGCGCAGGTCGCGCTCGAAATCCGGCGGGATCGCCAGCACCAGCACGAAGCGGCCGTCGGTCTGCGCCTGCGCGGCCTCGGACGGGGCCAGCAGGTCGGGCGCGGCGAAGAGCGGCGGGCGGATCTCATCGATCAGCCGCCCCGAGAGCGGCGAGTGGTCCTCGTCCACCACCGCCACCGAGAGGTCGCGCACCTCGGTCGAGGCCGCGCTCGTCACCATCCAGATCGCCACCGTGAAGACGTAGATCATCAGCACGATCATCACCCGGTCGCGGCGGATCGCGCGCAACTCCTTCATCGTGAGCCTCAGCGTGTTGTAGATCGCGCGCATGGCTCAGGCCTCCTGCTTGCGCAGGGCAAGCGACGAGATCAGCAGGTAGAGCACCCCGAACCCCGCCAGCATCAGCGCGTTGAACCACACCTCGGACCAGCCGAAGCCCTTGACGAAGGCGCCCACGGTGACCGGCTGGAACCACGCGCCGGGAAAGGCCTGGCCGAAGAGCCTCCCGCCCTCGGCCATGGTCGAGACCGGCACGATGAGGCCCGAGAAGTTCACCGTCGGGATGATGGTGATGACCGCGGTGGCAAACACCGCCGAGACCTGCGTCTGCACGAAGGTCGACACCAGTTGCCCGAAGCCGGTCGAGGCGATGACATAGAGCGTCGCCACCGCCCCCAGCGCCAGCACGCTGCCGCTGAACGGCACCCCGAAGAGCCAGCGCCCCATGGCGGCCATAACCCAGAAACTCGCCCAGGCGGTCACCACGTAGGGGATCTGCTTGCCCACGAGGAACTCGGGCCGGCTCACCGGGGTCGAGCGGAAGTTGGCGATGGTGCCGGTCTCCTTCTCGCGCACCACGCTCACCGCCGACATGATCGCCGGAATGAGCATCAGGATCAGCATGACCAGCGAAGGCACCATGGCATTGGCGCTCTCGAAGGCCTGGTTGAAGCGGTAGCGGGTCTCGATGTCCACGAGGCCGGTGCTGGGAGCCCCGGCCTCGGTCGCGACCCGCGTCTCGTAGGCCTCGAGCAGCCCCATGGCATAGCCGCGCGCGGTCTCGGCCCGGAACGGCATGGCGCCGTCGATCCAGAGCGAGATCTCGGGCGTGTCGCCCCGGTGCAGGTCGCGGCCGAAGCCGTCGGGGATCTCGAGCGCCAGCGCGAGGTCGCCGCGGCCCATGCGGGCATCGAGCTCGTCGAGCGTTGCGAAATCGGGGGTCCCGGCGAATTGCGGGATCGAGGTGAAGGCCTCGACCAGCGCCCGGCTCTCGGGCGTGCGGTCCTGGTCGTTGACGGCGAAGCTCAGCTCGTCCACGTCGAAGGAGATGCCGTAGCCCATGGTCAAGAGCAGCAGGATCGGGCCCGCGAGCGCGAAGAACAGCCGGATCGGGTCGCGCCGCAGCTCCAGCGTCTCGCGCCAGGTATAGGCCCAGAGCCGTTGCGCCGCCTGCCGCAGAGGCCCGCGCGGTGCCGGGTCGGCATCGTAGACCGGCGCATCGACCGCGCCCTCTTCCCGCCCCATCTCGTCCTCGAGCGCATCGATGAAGGCGCCCTCGAGCGTCTCGGCCTCGCGCCGGGCCACGATCTCGGCCGGCGCGCCCATCTCGAGCACCCGGCCCGCGTGCATCAGCGAGATGCGGTCGCAGCGCTCGGCCTCGTTCATGAAATGGGTGGTGATGAAGATCGTCACGCCGTCTTCCCGCGACAGCCGGATCAGGGTGCGCCAGAAATCGTCCCGCGCCAGCGGATCGACGCCCGATGTGGGCTCGTCGAGGATCAGGATGCGCGGCTCGTGGATCACCGCCACCGCCAGTTGCAGCCGCTGCTTCTGCCCCAGCGGCAACCCGTCGGGCATGGCATCCGCCTCGGCGCGCAGGTCATAGGCGTCGAGCACCGCCTCCACCCGCGCCTGCCGCCTGTCGGCCGGCAGACCGTAGAGTTCCGCGTGCAGCATCAGGTTCTGGCGCACGCTGAGCTCTGTGTAGAGCGAGAAGGTCTGCGACATGTAACCGATGCGCAGACGGCTCTGCATGTCCGAGGCCGCAAGCTCCTGCCCGAAGAGCCGCGTGTGGCCCTCGGTCGGGTCCAGCAGCCCGGTCATCATCTTCATGGTGGTCGACTTGCCGCAACCGTTCGAGCCGAGGAAGCCGAAGATCTCGCCCTCGGGGATGGTGAAGCTCACGTGGTCGACGGCGGTGAAGTCACCGAAGCGCTTGGTGAGGCCCTCGGCCTCGATCGCGGGCACCGCGCCGTCGCGCTCGGGGCGCGGCGGCAGGACCACCGGAGCGTGGTCGACGCCGCCGGGCAGCAGGTTGATGAAGGCGGCCTCGAGCGTCTCGGCCCCGCCCTGCGCCCGCAGCACGTCGGGCGAGCCGGTGGCGATGACCCGCCCCGCGTCCATCGCCGCGAGCCAGTCGAAGCGCTCGGCCTCCTCCATGTAGGCGGTGGCGACCAGCACCGACATGCCCGGCATGTGGCCACGGATGCGGTCGATCAGGTCCCAGAACTGCCGCCGCGACAGCGGGTCGACGCCGGTGGTGGGCTCGTCGAGGATCAGCAGGTCGGGATCGTGGATCAGCGCCGAACACAGGCTCAGCTTCTGCTTCATCCCGCCCGAGAGCTTGCCCGCCGGACGGTCGGGAAACGGCGCGAGCCCCGTCGCCTCGAGCAGCATGGCGATGCGGGCGTCGCGCTCGACCGCGGGCTGGCCGAAGAGCCGCCCGAAGAAATCGAGGTTCTCGCGCACCGAGAGCGTCGGCGACAGGTTCCGCCCCAATCCCTGCGGCATGTAGGCGATGCGCGGCGCCACCCGGGCCCGCGCGCGTGCGTCGGCCATGTCCTCGCCGATGGCGCGCACCCGGCCCTCCTGCAGGCGCCGCACGCCCGAGACCAGCCCCAGCAGCGTCGACTTGCCCACGCCGTCCGGGCCGATCAGCCCGGCCATGACGCCCGCCGGCACGCGCAGCGCCACGTCGTCCAGCGCCGTCACCTTGCCGTAGCGATGGCGCACACCCTCGAGTTCAGCGGCGAAATCCATGATGCGCTCCGCCTATTCGGGCACGTTCACCGCAAGATCCGCCGGCCACTCGGCGCCGGGGTCCGAGCGCACGAAGCCGATGCCCCGGACGCCGGATTTCACCATGTTCTCGAACTGCGCGAGCAGGTCGCGCGGCACCGTTAGCTTGACGCGGAACACCAGTTCCTCGCGTTCCTTCTCGGTCTCGACGCTCTTGGGGGTGAACTGCGCCTGCGGCGAGATGAAGCTCACCCGCGCGGGCACCACGTAGTCCGAGATCGGGTCGAGCACCATGCGCGCCTCGTCGTTGGTGGACAGCAGCCCGACCACCGGCGCGGGCAGGTAGATGTTCATGTAGACATTGGTGAGATCGAGCAGCGTGAACACCGCCGAGCCCGCCGCCAGCACCTCGCCCGGCTCGCGCAGGCGGTAGAGGATGCGGCCCCGGATCGGCGCGCGGATGGTCATGTCGTCGAGCGCGATCTTCAGCCGCTCCACGTCGGCCTCGGCGGCGGCAATGGTGGCGTCGGAATTGGCCACCTGCGCTTCGGCCGAGGCCAGCGACGCGCGGGCGCTGTTGAGCGAATTGGTGGCGTCGTCGAGCGCGCTCTGGCTGGCGTGGCCGTCGGTGTGGAGCCGCTCGACCCGATCGAAACTGGTCTTGGCCACGTCGCGCGCGCTCTGCGCCTGCATGACGTTGGCCTCGGCCATCTGCTTGCTCGCCCGCGCCTGCTGCACCGTCGCCTGCGCCGCCAGAAGCTGGGCGCGCGCCTCGCGGTCGTCGAGCTGGGCAAGCACCGTGCCCGCGTCTACAATCTCGCCCTCCTCGGCCATGATTTCGGTCACGCGCCCGGCATATTTCGTCGCAATGTCAACGCTTTGCGCCTCGATCCTGCCGTTGGAGCTGGCGATGCCCTCGTAGCGGTCCTGACCGCCGAACCGGGCCAGCAGCGTCTCGAACCGGGATTGCGCCAGCACAGGCCCCGCAGCGGCGATAAGGGCAAGGGCGAAGAGCAGCGGACGGGGGCTGAGGGGCACGGGCGATCTCCTGACGGTGGGCGGGACTCGGAAACTATACGGGGCAGTTTAGAACAACCTGCGGCGGTGGCCAGCGCCGGTTTGCCGCAGCGCCGCGCCGCCGCTTTTCACGGCGTCTGCCGGACCCGCCGACGTGACGCACGGGCCGTTCGCGGCTTTCCCCTTCCTGCGCGGAAACGCACGTTATATCAAGAGCTAGAAGGACGAACCTGCCCCTCGTGCGAGTCGCGCTGCGGGCGGGTTCGCGCGGCACGAAGGAGAGCGTGGCATGACCTCGGGACAAGAACCGAACCTGTGGCGGGCAAGCAGCCGGGAAGCCATCGGAGCGGGCGCGCTCGACCGTGACCTGAGCGTCGATCTCGCGGTGATCGGCGGCGGCTTCACCGGCTGCTCTGCGGCGCTCGAAGCGGCGCGGGGCGGCGCCGCGGTGGCGCTGCTCGAGGCGCGAGAGATCGGCTACGGCGGCTCGGGGCGCAACGTGGGCCTCGCCAATGCCGGGCTGTGGCTGAAACCCGAGGAGATCACCGCCGAACTGGGCGAGGACGCAGGGCGGGCGCTGATCGCGCGGCTGGCCGAGGCGCCCACAACGGTCTTCGGGCTGATCGAGCGCGAGGCCATCGACTGCGAGGCGCGCCGCGCCGGCACGCTGCATTGCGCCCATGCCCCCGCGGGCATGGACGACCTGCGCGAGCGGTTGCGGCAGGGGTTGGCTGCAGGCGCGCCGCTGGAGCTGCTCGACGCCGAGACCGCCCGCGCCCGCACCGGCAGCACCGCCGTGCATGGCGCGCTCTTCGATCCCCGCGCCGGGACCGTGCAGCCGCTGGCCTATTGCCGCGGGCTGGCCCGGGCGGCGCACGACGCCGGTGCAGCGGTTTTCGAAGACAGCCCGGTGACGGCGCTCACGCGCGAGGGCGATACGTGGCTGGTCAGCTGCAACGGCCGGACGGTGCGGGCGGGGGCGCTGCTGATGGCGACCAACGCCTATCACCTCCGGCTCGACGGGGCGCCCGGCCCCGCCTATGTGCCGGTGCATTACGGTCAGTTCGCCACCGTGCCCATGCCCGAGCCCCTGCGCGACCGCATCCTGCCCGGCGGCGAGGGCTGCTGGGATACGGCGCTGGTGATGTCATCCTTCCGCACCGACGCGGACGGCCGGCTGATCATCGGCGGTATAGGCGATCTCGACGGCCCCGGCGGCGCGATCCACGCCGGCTGGGCGCGGCGCAAGCTGCGGGCGCTGTTCCCCGAGATCGGCGATCTGCCCTTCGAGCACGGCTGGTGCGGGCGCATCGCGATGACCTCGGACCACATCCCGAAAATCGTGGAGATGGGGCCGCGCGCCTATGCCTGCTTCGGCTATTCCGGCCGCGGCATCGGGCCGGGCACGGTGTTCGGCATGGCGGCAGCGCAGGCGCTGCTGCGCGAGGACGCCTCGGGCCTGCCGATGGCTCCGGTGAAGCACCACGAAGAATGCCTGACAAAGCTCAAGGGTCGCTACTACGAGTTCGGGGCAACGCTGACCCACGCGGTGTCGGCGCGGGGGGCCTGAGGTCGGTGGGGCTCTGCCCCGTCCGCGCAGGCGCGGACTCCCCGGGATATTTGGGGCCAATGGAAACCCGGGCGCCGGTCATGGTCGGCGCCCGGGGTGCAGTCGATCCGGACCGGATCAGATGTCGAAGGTGACGCCCTGTGCGAGCGGCAGCTCGGTCGAGTAGTTGATGGTGTTGGTGGCGCGGCGCATGTAGGCGCGCCATGCGTCCGAGCCGCTTTCACGGCCGCCGCCGGTCTCCTTCTCGCCCCCGAAGGCACCGCCGATCTCGGCGCCCGAGGTGCCGATGTTGACGTTGGCGATGCCGCAGTCGCTGCCGCGGGCGGAGAGGAAGTGCTCCATCTCGCGCATGTCGGTGGTGAAGATCGACGAGGACAGCCCGCCGCCGACGGCGTTGTGCTGTTCGAGCACCTCGTCGAAATCACCGTATTTCATCACGTAGAGGATGGGGGCGAAGGTCTCGCGCAGCACCGGGCCGGCCTGCTCGGGCATCTCGACCAGGGCGGGACGGACGTAGAAGGCGCTGTCGGCGCCGACCTCTTCTCGACCGCCGCCATGCACGGTGCCGCCGAGCCCGGCCGCCTCGGCCAGCGCCGCCTGCATCGACTCGTAGGCGCTCGCGTCGATCAGCGGGCCGACGAGGGCCGAGGTCTCGAGCGGGTTGCCGACGGTGACGCTGGCATAGGCCTTCTTCAGCGCGGGCACGATCTGGTCATAGACGCTCTCGTGCACGAAGAGCCGGCGCATGGTGGTGCAGCGCTGGCCCGCGGTGCCCATGGCCCCGAAGGCGATGGCGCGCAGGGCCATGTCCATGTCGGCCGAGGGGCAGACGATGCCGGCGTTGTTGCCGCCGAGCTCGAGGATGCATTTGCCGAAGCGCGCCGCGACGCGCGGGCCCACGATGCGGCCCATGCGGGTCGAACCTGTGGCCGAGATCAGCGCCACCCTGGAGCTGTCGGTCAGCGCCTCGCCCAGTTCCGGCCCGCCGACCAGCACCTGGCTCAGGCCCTCGGGGGCGTCCGACCCGAAGCGGGCGATGGCGCGCTCGAGCACCGCCTGGCAGGCGAGCGCGGTGAGCGGGGTCTTCTCGGAAGGCTTCCACAGCACCGGGTCGCCGCAGACCAGCGCCAGCGCCGCGTTCCAGCACCAGGGCGCGCAGGGGAAGTTGAAGGCGGTGATGATGCCGACGACGCCCAGCGGGTGCCAGGTTTCCATCATGCGGTGGCCGGGACGCTCGGTGGCGATGGTCAGACCGTAGAGCTGGCGCGAGAGGCCGACGGCGAAGTCGCAGATGTCGATCATCTCCTGCACCTCGCCGAGGCCTTCCGACGGCGACTTTCCGGCCTCGATCGAGACCATGCGGCCGAGGTCTTCCTTGGATTTGCGCAGTTCCTCGGCATAGAGCCGCACCAGCTCGCCCCGGCGCGGCGCAGGCACCATGCGCCACGTGCGGAAGGCGCTGGCGGCGAGGTCGATGGCCGTGGCGGCGTCCCCGGCGCTGTGGGTGGCAAGGCTGGCGACGGCGGTGCCGGTCACCGGCGAGATCACCGCCATGCCGCCGGCCACGTCCAGCGCGGCGGTGGCGCCACAGGCTTGCATGGTGTCGCGGGTGACGATGTCGAGCGGTTTGGTGAGCATGGTCTGTCTCCTGTCAGGGCGTCCCAGGTGGGGAATCCGTCTGGCACGCCGGGGCGCGCTTCGGGCGCAGCCTAGCACGGGCGCGATCCGGGGTCCGCACGACGATTCCGGCTGCCCCCATTCCCAATTCGCATGACCAATGGCCGAATTAGCTGGTAAGGAGGCGCGATACGCATGACACCAGCCCCGGACCCGTCCCCATGATCCTGCAACGCCGCCTTCTTCCCGACATGCGCATCCTGCAGACCTTCGAGCTGGCGGCGCGGCACGGCAACTTCACCCGCGCGGGCGAAGAGCTCGCCCTCACACAAAGCGCCGTCAGCCGCCAGATCCGTGATCTCGAGGAGTAGCTCGGCAAACCGCTCTTCGAGAGACTGCGCGGGCGGGTGGTGCTCACGCGCGCGGGCGAGGACCTGCTGCCCGAGGTGCAGCGGCTTCTGCGCATAGCCGAGCGGACCATGCGCCATGCCACCGCGGGCGCCGCGGGCGAGACGGTGCTGTCTGTGAACGCCCTGCCGAGCTTTGCGCAGCGCTGGCTGGTGCCGCGGCTGGCGGGGTACCTCGCGCAGCATCCGGGGCTGCGGCTGGACCTGTCGACCCGCAGCGGGATCTTCGACTTCGACGAGGTGCAGTGCGATCTTGCGATCCACTACGGCCAGCCGATCTGGCCGGGCGGCAGCTGCACCTATCTCTGCTCCGAGATCGTGGTGCCGGTCGCGGGTGCCGCCCTGCCTGCCGTGACCCGCGCCGAGGCGCTGGCCGAGCGCCCCAAGATCCACCTCGCCGAGCGCCCGGCGCTCTGGTCCGAGTGGTTCGGGCGGCAGGGGGTCGAGCTCGAGAACGCCAACGAGGGCCACTGGGTGGACGAGATCGCGCTTGCCATCGAGACGGTGCGCGCGGGGCTCGGTTACGCTTTGCTGCCGCTCTACCTCATCGAGCAGGAGCTGGCGGCGGGCACGCTCCGGGTGGCGCTCGACGCGCCCTTCTCGACCGACATGGCCTATTATATCGTGACCCCCGAGGGCCGCGCCGACGGCGCCGCGGGCTTCCGCGACTGGCTGATCGGTCAGGTGTCGTTCCGGCCGCTGGCGCGCGGCGCCTAGGTCAGCAGCAGCACCAGCCCCGGGAAGGCGGTGAGCAGCGCCACCCGCAGCACGTCCATCGCCACGAAGGGCATCAGGCCGCTGAAGATCGTGCTCAACCGTACCTCCGGCACCACCGAGCGCAGCACGAAGGCGTTCATGCCCACCGGCGGCGTGATGTAGGAGATCTCGGTCACCATGACGACGAAGATGCCGAACCAGATCAGGTCGATGCCCTGCGCCGCCACGATGGGGTAGAACACCGGCACGGTGAGCATGATCATCGACAGGCTTTCCAGCACGCAACCCAGCACGAGGTAGATGCAGAGCATCACGAGGATGGTCATCATCGGCGTGTCGCCGAAGACCGCCAGCGCCGCCTGGATGTCGCGGGTCATGCCCGACATGTTGACGTAGTTGGTGAAGGTGAGCGCGCCGAAAAGGATGAAGAACATCATCGAGGTGGTCTTCATGGTGTCGTAGAGCACCGCGATCATCTTCTCGCGGCTGAACCGTCCCGAGAGCAGCACCAGCAGGAAGGCGCCCCCTGCCCCCATGCCCGCGCTCTCGGTCGGGGTGAAGACGCCGAGGTAGATCCCGCCCATCACGAAGACGAAGAGCAGGAGCGCCCCGGCGGTGCCCCTCAGCGCCAGGAAGCGGTCGCGCAGCGGCAGCTTCGGCTCGACCGGCAGGTCGATCTTCTGCGTGGCGAGCGAGATGCGCACGGCGATGGCATAACCGATGATGCCGATGATCCCCGGGACGAGCCCGGCGAGGAACAGCCTGCCGATGTCCTGCTGCGTCATGATCCCGTAGAACACGAGGATCACCGAAGGCGGGATGAGGATGCCCAGCGTGCCTCCGGCGGCGATGGAGGCGGTCGACAGCCGGTCGGGATAGCCGAAGCGCCGCATCGAGGGCAACGCGATGCGGGTCATGGTGGCCGCCGTCGCCATCGACGAACCGCAGACCGAACTGAAGGCGCCGCAGGCGATGACCGTCGCGGTGGCGAGCCCGCCCTTGCGGTGCCGCAGCCAGGCGTAGGCGGAATTGTAGAGTTCTTCCGCGATGCCGGACTGCACCACGAAATTGCCCATCATCAGGAACAGCGGCAGCACCGAGAGCGAGTAGTCGCGCCCGTTGTCGAAGAAGGCCGAGCCCAGCAGCGACAGCGCCGGGGTCCAGCCGATGATCGAGGCCACGCCCACGAGCCCCACCCCTGCGAGCGCCATCGAAATCGGCACGCCCACGAGAAGCAGCACGCCGAGGATGGCCATGCCGACCGGCCAGCTTTCCATGATGTCAGTGTCCTTTCAGGTGCCGGGCCAGTGCGATGGCCGGAACGGCGGCGGTCAGCAGGGCTCCGACGCCGGTGCAGACCGCGCAGAAATAGCCCAGCGGCGCGATCGGAATGGCGAGCGTGGTGGTGGTGCCGCCGTAGCCTCCGATCTGGGACGCGTAGACCCAGACCCGCCACGCCACGACCGCCAGCACCACCGCCGAGAACAGCCCCGCCGCCGCCAGCCGCCAGGGCTGCGCCGCGCGCGGCAGGCGGTCGGTGACAAGGTCGACGGTCACATGCTCGTCCGCCAGCGCCACCGCTGGCAGGCCGAGGAAGACCACCGCCGCCAGCAGCAGCTCGGTAAGCTCGGTCGCCCCGCGCAGCGGGGCGTTGAAAAGGTAGCGCCCGATCACGTCGGTGACGGTCATCCCCATCAGCGCCATGAGCAGGATGCCCCCGAGCACGGCCAGCGCCGCGCGCAGCCCGAAGGCGCCGCGCGGCGGGGGCGCGTCGGGCGTCGCCTCGGACATTACTCCGCGGCTTCCCTGGCGATCTCGGACTTCAGCATCTCAAACGCCGCCTGCGCGTCGATGCCGGTCTCGGCGGCCTCGTCGAGCTTGGCCTGCACCAGCGGCGACAGCGCGTCTTCCCAGGCCGCAAGCTGCGCCTCGGTGGCGGGGGTGATGGTGATCTCGCCCTCCATGGCAGCCTTGCCCGCAGCGTCGGCGGCATCCCACATCCGGCCGGCCATGCGCGCCAGCGCCTCGCCGGCGACGGTGTCGATGGCGTCCTGTTGCTCGGGGTCGAGGCTGTCCCACTTTGCCTTGTTCATCACGATGTAGAACGAGGTGTTGTAGAGCCCGCCGGGCACCGAGATCGCCTCGTCGAGCTGCGGGATCAGCTTGAAGAAGTTCACCGACTCGTAGGGGAAGAGAATGCCGTCCGCGACGCCCTGGCTCAGCAGCTCGTAGGCCTTGGAGGACGGGCCTTCGACCGGCACCGCGCCAAGCGCCGTCGCGACCTCGTGCACGATGCCGCCACCCACGCGCAGCTTCACGCCGTCGAGCACCTCGGGCGAGGCGACGTCGCCGGATTTCAGGAAGACCTCGCCCGGTCCGTGGCTGAACACCGAGAGCACGTGGACGTCGTCATATTCGCCCGCGTCGCGCAGCATCTGGTCGAAGACGCGCCAGTAGGCCACCGAGATGTCCTCGGCGCTGTCGCCCAGGAAGGGCAGCTCGACGATGTTGGTGGTCTTGAAGCGGCCGGGGTTGTAGCCCTGCACGCCGAAGGTGATGTCGGCGACACCGTTCACCGCGAAATCGAAATGCGCCTGCGGCGGTCCGAGCGGCGCGGGCAGGATGGTGGCGGTGACCTCGCCGCCGGTGGCCTCGGCGATCTGTTCTGTCATCGGCACGATGAGCTCACTGACCAGCGGGTGCGACGGCGGCAGCCAGTTGGCGACGGTCAGCACGGTCTGGGCCTGTGCGGCCCCGGCCAGGCAGAGCCCCAGGGCGGTGGCGGTCAGCAGTTGTTTCATGGTCCTGTCCCTGTCGGTTGTGCTCCGGGCGTCAGGGCCTCGCCGCGTCGGATGCGGGGGCGTCTCCCGGTGGTTCATCTGTTCTGCAAAGCGGCGGCGGGCGCAAGGGCCCGGACGGCATTTCCGGACGCGGGCGCCGGAGTGTGACCGGCGCGCGGGCAGCTCAGGCCGTGGCCTCGCGCCAGAACACCGGGGTGAGCAGAACCATGACCGTCAGGATCTCGAGCCTCCCGAGGTACATGCCGAAGAGCAGCAGCAGCTTCACCGTGTCGCTGAGCGTGGCGAAGTTGCCCGCGGGCCCGATGGTGGCCCCCACGCCCGGGCCGACGTTCGCCAGCGCCGTCAGCGCTCCGCTGGTCGCGGTCGAGAAATCGAGCCCCAGGAGCGACAGGATCCCCGCGAGCCCGAGGAAGGTCGCCATGTAGATCGCGAAGAACGAGATCACCCCGGCCAGAACGTCCGGCCCGATCGGCTTGCCCTCGTAGCGGATCGACTGCACCACGTGCGGCGACCAGATCACCCGCAGCTGCATCAGCGTGGCGCGGGCGAAGACGATCCAGCGCATGCCCTTGGCCCCGCCCGCGGTCGAGCCGGTGCAGCCCCCCACCGCGGTCAGCGCGAAGAAGGCCACCGCTGCGGGCGGGCCCCAGGCGGTGTAGTCGGTGGTGGCGTAGCCGGTCGTGGTCACGACCGAGACCACGTTGAAGGCCACCAGCCGCAGCGCGTCCCACACACCGTAGTCGCTGGTGAGCACCAGCCACGCGGACAGGAACAGGATCGTCACGGTCAGGGTGATGAGCATCGCCTCCACCTGCTCGCTGCGGAACCGCCGCTGGCTCACGCCGCGGATGTACCAGGCGAAGGGCACCGCGCCCGCCAGCATGAAGAAGGTGCAGGCCCAGTGCAGGAAGGCACTGTCGAAATGCCCGAACGAGGCGTCATAGCCCGAGTAGCCCCCGGTCGACAGCGTGGTCATGGCGTGGGTGATGGCATCGAAGACGCTCATCCCGCCCACGAGGTAGACCACCGCGCAGACGAGGATCAGCGTCACGTAGATCTCGAGCGTCGCCATGGCGAAGCTCGCGGCGTTGCGCATCTCCTTCTCGCCCTTGTCCGAGCTCTCGGTGCGGAAGAGCTGCATGCCGCCGATGCGCAGGATCGGCAGCAGCGCGATGCCGGTGACGATGAAGCCCACACCTCCCACCGCCTGCAGGAGCGCCCGCCACAGGATCACCCCGCGCGGCGTCTGGTCGAGCCCGCTCATCACCGTCGAGCCGGTGGTGGTGATCCCCGACATCGCCTCGAAGAGCGCATCGACCGGCGCAAGCTGCCACATCCAGAGCGGGATGGCGCCCGCCACGGCGGCCACGAACCAGGTCGAAGCGGTGAGAACGAAGGCATGCAGGTGCCGCAGCCCGTCGCGCGAGGGGGTGGCGGCGATGCTGATCAGCGCACCGGCCAGCCCGGTCAGCGCCGCGGCCAGTCCGAAGACCTCGGCGGTATCGGGAAACACCAGCGCATCCACCGCCATCAGGGCAGCGAAGAAGACCAGCGTCAGGCCGTTGATGAAGACGACAAAGCTCATGCGGGATCCGTGGAGCGTCACCGGAGGCCGGACGGCCCGGCCCGCCCGGTTGCCAGCAAAACCCCAAGGCGTCGCCGGCTGCAACCCCCTGCGTGTCGCAGGAGTGGCAAGGCGGGACCGGCCGCAACGCCCCGCCCCTCCTGGCGCCGCGCGATCAGGCGCGGCGCGGGGCCCGTGTCAGGCGAGATCCTGGCCCAGGTGCTTGGCCACCGCGAAGATGTCTTTGTCGCCGCGACCGCACATGTTCATGACGATGATGTGGTCCCTGGGCAGGGTCGGCGCGATCTTCATCACGTGGGCCAGCGCGTGGCTGGGCTCGAGCGCGGGGATGATGCCCTCGGTCCGGCACGAGAACTGGAACGCCTCCAGCGCCTCCTTGTCGGTGATCGAGACATATTCCGCGCGGCCGGTGTCGTGCAGCCAGGCATGCTCGGGCCCGATGCCCGGGTAGTCGAGACCGGCCGAGATCGAGAAGCCCTCCAGGATCTGGCCGTCGTCGTCCTGCAGCAGGTAGGTGCGGTTGCCGTGCAGCACCCCCGGACGCCCGCCGGTGAGCGAGGCGCAGTGCTCCATCTTCTCGTCCACGCCCTTGCCGCCGGCCTCGACGCCGATGATCTTCACCGACGGGTCGTCGAGGAACGGGTAGAACAGCCCCATGGCGTTGGAGCCGCCGCCGATGGCCGCGACCACGCTGTCGGGAAGACGGCCCTCGCCCTCCTGCTCGGGAAGCTGCCAGCGCACCTCCTTGCCGATGATCGCCTGGAAGTCGCGGACCATGGCCGGATAGGGGTGCGGACCGGCGACGGTGCCGATGCAGTAGAAGGTGTCGCGCACGTTGGTCACCCAGTCGCGCAGCGCGTCGTTCATCGCGTCCTTGAGCGTGCCGCGACCCGAAGTCACCGGCACCACCTCGGCGCCCAGAAGGCGCATGCGGAACACGTTGGGCTGCTGGCGCTCGACGTCATGGGCGCCCATGTAGACGACGCATTTCAACCCGAACTTGGCGCAGACGGTGGCGGTGGCCACGCCATGCTGGCCGGCGCCGGTCTCGGCGATGATCCGGGTCTTGCCCATGCGGCGGGCAAGGATGATCTGGCCCAGCACATTGTTGATCTTGTGCGCGCCGGTGTGGTTCAGCTCGTCGCGCTTGAGATAGATCTTGGCGCCGCCCAGCTCCTCGGTCATGCGCTCGGCGAAATAGAGCGGCGACGGCCGGCCGACGTAGTGCTTCCACAGGTCGTCCATCTCGGCCCAGAAGCTCGCGTCGGTCTTGGCGCGCTCGTACTCGGCCTCGAGATCGAGGATCAGCGGCATCAGCGTCTCGGACACGAAGCGTCCACCGTAAATGCCGAAACGGCCCTTCTCGTCGGGGCCGTTCATGAAGGAATTGAACAGATCGTCCATCGCGCCTCTCCGTCTCGCAGTTGGTCTTCTCTACGGCAAGGACCCGCCCCTTGACCAGCCCCGCCTGCCCCGAACCCCGCAAATACTGCGCCCATGTTCCCCACACCCCGCCCGCCCCGGCAGACGCGCGACCCGCCCCTTCATCTTGCCGGGAAACTCCGGGGGAGTCGCGCAGCGCGCGACGGGGGCAGCGCCCCCTGCTCCCGCGGTTTCTTCATTGCGGTCGGGCTTTTGTCCCGAGCCACCAGCCAGTCCCGCGACCGGAGGGGGCTCTGCCCCCGCCCTTCGGGCCCCCCGGAGTTTATCCGGCAAGATGAAGGGGCGGGTCGCGCCCGGTTCTCAACGTCACGCAAGTGCTGCCGGTTGGATCCACAGGTCCTGCTGGATGCCGGAGGCGTCAGGCCGGCCAGGGGGGGGGCGGAGCCCGCAAGGGCGACTTGACCTGCGCGGCCGGAAGGCCGCTCCGCCAGAGAGGGGCAGCGGCCGGAGGCGGTCGCCCCGCTTTGCCAGCCTCAGGCGTCGTGTGCCGAGATCGACTGTGCGAAGCCCGCGACGAACTCGGCGAGGCGCTGGCGGGTCTTTTCGTCCACCAGCCGGCCGTCTTCGTCGAAGAGCCCGCTTGCCTTCGAGATCATCAGCCGCCCTTCGAACCAGGGTCGCGCGCCCAGCGTGCGGAGGACGGGGAGCCAGGCATTCTGCGACAGGATCGTGCCGAATCCCCCCGGCGAGGCGCCGATCAGGGCCACCGGCTTGCCGGCGAAGAGCTTTGCGCCCTCGCCCGAGCCGATCCAGTCGATGGCGTTCTTGAACACACCCGGCAGCGAGTTGTTGTATTCCGGCGTGACCATCAGCAGCCCGTCCGCCGCCGACAGGGCCTCGCGCAGGGCACGCACCGTCTCGGGCGTGCCCTCGGCCTCGAGATCGGCGTCGTAGAGCGGCACGCCGTGGATGGTGCGGGCGTCGATCGTGACGCCGGCCGGGACGAGGTCCGACGCCGCGTACAGCACCCCGGTGTTGAAGGATTTGCGCCGGAGGCTGCCCGACAACCCGAGGATGCTGGTCATGAAGAGGTCTCCCGTCCCTGTCACCTGTCCCGTGCCGCAGAGCTAGGCCGCGCGGCCCGCGGGACCACCCTTCCCGGCCCCTGCCGCCCGCTCCAGCGCCGGGTAGCGCAGCGCCAGCGTCAGCCCCCGGGTCACGAAGCAGATCTGCATGGCCAGCCACAACCCGTGATTGCCGAGCGGCCCGAGCAGCAGCGCCAGCGCGGCGAAATAGACCGCCGTCGCCACGATCATCATGTTGCGCATGTCGCGCGAGCGGGTGGCGCCGATGAAGATCCCGTCGAACATGGTGAGCCCGAGCTGGGTGATCGGCGCCAGCACCATCCAGGGCAGGTAGACCCGCGCCTCGGCCCGCACCTCCGGATCGGTCGCCATGACATCGACGAGCCACGGCCCGAAGCTCCAGAACGCCACCGCCATGACGCAGGCGATGGCAGCGGCCCAGAGGCTCGTCAGCAGCGCGCCGCGCCGGAGCTGGGTCACCTGCCCCGCCCCGAAGGCGCGGCCGACGAGGGCCTCGGCGGCGAAGGCAAAGCCGTCGAGCGCGTGGCCGGTGATCATCAGGAACTGCAGCAGCACCTGGTTCGCGGCCAGCGTCACGTCGCCGAAGCCGCCGCCGATCAGCATGAAGGAGACGAAGACCGTCTCGAGCAGCATCGAGCGTACGAGGATGTCGCCGTTGACCGCCGCCATGCGCCTGAGCCGCACCGCGTCGAAGACCCGCGCCCAGGCCCGTGCCGCCGGCGCCCGCAGGGTCTCGCGGCAAAGCCAGAGCCCCATGGCGAGACCGGACCATTCGGCGAGGAAGGTTGCGATGGCGACGCCGCTCACGCCCCAGCCGAGATGCAGCACGAAGAGCAGGTCGAGCCCCACGTTGATTCCGTTCATCCAGAGCTGCAGGACGAAGACGCCTCGGGTGCGTTCCTGCGCGATGAGCCAGCCGGTGATGCCGTAGATGGCGATGGCGGCGGGCGCCGACCAAATTCGGATGCGCATGTAGTCGCGGGCCAGCGCCTCGACCTCGGCCGAGGCGGGCGAGACCGCGAAAGCCACGGTGAAGATCAGCCATTGCGCCGCGATCAGGAGCACCCCGCCGGCGAGCCCGATCATCAGGGCGCGGGTGAGCAGGGCGGCGACCTCGTTGCGGTCCCCCGCTCCCGCTGCCTGCGCCGTGAGCCCGACCGTGCCCATGCGCAGGAAGCCGAAGACCCAGTAGATCGCCGAGAGCACGATGGCACCGATGCCCACCGCGGCGATGGGCTCGGGCGCCGGGATCTGGCCCACGACGCCGGTGTCAACCGCGCCGAGAATCGGGATCGTCACGTTCGACAGCAGGATCGGCAGAGCGATCTTCAGGACACGGGAATGCGTGAGGGCCTGCGGCGGATGGGACATGGGAACCTTGGTGGAGACCGGGAGGGGGCGCTGCCCCCGTCCGCGTGCCGCGGACTCCCCCGGAGTTTGTATGGCAAGATGAAGCGGGGCGTGGCGCGGGCGTCAGCCCTCCTTGCGGGGCATCAGGAAATGGGCGTGGGCCTGGGCGATGGGGCGGTCGTGGTTGTCCTGCCAGGCCTCGGCCCGGACGCTGGCGTAGCGGCGGCCCGAGCGGGTGACATGGGCGCGGGCATAGGCATCGCGCGGCAGCCCCGAGCGCAGGTAGTCCACGGTGAAGTCGATGGTCTTGGGCATCCGCGGCAGCTGCCCGGCCTCGAGCGCGTCGAGGGTCAGGGTACCGGATTCGACATCCTCCCAGAGCATCGCCCAGCTCAGCGAGATGATCGCCGTCACCTCGAGGAAGGCCGCGGTGACGCCGCCGTGCAGCGCCGGGAGCTGCGGGTTGCCGATGAGCTTTTCGTCGAAGTTCAGTACGCCCGTCAGTTCGTCGCCGCGGCGGTCGAATGTGATGTCGAGGAAGCGGGTGTAGGGCACCCGGCTCGCCAGAGCGCAGAGCGCGGCGTCGCGGCGCTGCTTGACCACCTGCATCGGTTCGGGACGGCGGCGGTTCATGGGCGGCGCTCCACGGTGAAGGTGCCGGTGGCGGTCGCCACGGGGTTGTCGGGGTCGTCGTCATGGGCGGTGGCGCGCACGAAAGCCACCGAGCGGGTGACGTGGTGGCACTCCGCCCGCGCGGTGATCGCCTGCCCCGGCACCGCGCCGCGCAGGTAGTCTATGCGCAGGCTGATGGTGGCGGTGCCGCCCGGGTTCGAGGGGTGCGACATGGTCGCCGCCCCGCCGCAGGTATCCATCAGCGTCGAGACCGCGCCGCCGTGAATCACCCCGGTGTCGGGATCGCCGATCAGGGCCGGGTCATAGGGCATGCGGATCACCGCGACGCCGTTGCCGATTTCGACGATCTCCATGTTCAGCGCCCGCGCCTGCGGGATCAGCTGGATGAAACTGCGGGCGATCTCGGCCTTGTCGGCGCACATGGCGCATCTCCTTGCTTGCTCGGGCCTTTATGCGGGCGCGGCCGCGCCACCGCAAGGGCGCGACACCGCCCCGCCTTGCCCTGGGTCCCGCGCCGGACTAGGTTTTGCTGCAAGAGCAAGGAGGAGCGGATGACCGACACCCGCATCAGCTTCAAGGAGATGTGTGCGCGCTTCGACGTGACGCCGCGCACCCTGCGGTATTACGAGTATATCGAGCTGCTCGCCCCCGAGCGCCAGGGCCGCCAGCGGTTCTACGGCGCGCGCGAGGTGGCCCGGATGAAGCTCATCCTGCGCGGCCGCAAGTTCGGCTTCCAGCTCGAGGACATCCGGAAGTGGCTGGAGATGCGCGAGCAGGAGGGCAACGAGGCCCAGATGCGCGCCTGGGTCGAGATGGCCGACCGCCAGATGCTGGAGCTGGACGAGCAGCGCCGGCAGCTCGACGAGGCGATGGACGAGCTCAAATCGCTGCGAGACGAGATCGCGAAGACCGTCGAACTCTGACCTCTCCGGACCTTTTTCAAAGCGCTTGCAGGACCCCGCGCGGGCCGATTGTTGCGAATTTCGAACGATTCGACCGGTCGTGGCCGGGCTCCGTCGGGCCCGGAAGGGCCTTGGCGTGGCCCTGTACCTGCCCTGACGACGCCGTCACCGGGAAAGAATTTTCCGAAATCATGCGGGTGACGTGAAAGGAAGTTACGTCAACTTGAAAATGACGTAGCGTCCGAGTTACGCGGCCGAAATTCACCATTGTAAGACTGGGGTCGAAAGCGCACCTCACGCGGCACATTAACGCAACGTGAGGCTATCCAGACCAATGAGCGACGAGCAACTGATGACAATCCGCGAGATGTGCGACCTCTTCGAAGTCACGCCCCGGACTCTGCGCTTTTACGAGCAGAAGGAGCTGCTCTTCCCGATCCGCGAGGGCCAGAAGCGGCTCTTCACCCGGCGCGACCGGGCGCGGCTCAAGCTGATCCTGCGCGGCAAGCGCTTCGGCTTCCGCCTGGAAGAGATCCGCCAGCTGCTCGACCTCTACGACATGGGTGACCAGCAGCACACGCAGATCGCCCGCACCTACGAGATCGCCCAGGGCCGGCTTGCCGACCTCGAACGCGAGCGCGACGAGCTGAACGCGGCGATCGACGACCTGAAGGAACAGCTCGCCTGGGGCGAGCGCATGCTGTCCCAGCTGCAGCAGAAAAGGGCCAGCTGACAAGGCAGCCCGGCATCTTAGGAGGAGAATACATGCCGACGTACACCGCCCCCGTGAAGGACATGCAGTTCGTGCTGCACGACGTGCTCGCGATCAGCGAGGCCGGCATCCCCGGCTACGAGGAACTCGATCGCGACACCACGGGCGCGATCCTCGAGGAGGCCGCGAAGCTTGCCGAGAACGTGCTGGCGCCGCTCAACCGCGTCGGCGACGAGCAGGGCTGCGTGCTCGAGAACGGGGTGGTGCGCACGCCGGAAGGGTTCAAGGACGCCTTCGACCAGATGCGCGACGGCGGCTGGACCGCGCTCGACTGCGATCCGGAGTACGGCGGCCAGGGCCTGCCCTACCTGATGTCCACGGCGGTGGGCGAGATGTTCTCCTCGGCCAACATGGCCTTCAACATGTACCAGGGCCTGACCCATGGCGCCTACAACGCGATCCATGCGCATGGCTCGGAGGAGCAGAAGGCCACCTACCTGCCGAAGATGGTGAGCTGCGAGTGGGGCGGGACGATGAACCTGACCGAACCCCACTGCGGCACCGACCTCGGGCTTATCAAGACCAGGGCCGAGCCGCAGGAGGACGGCAGCTACCGCATCACCGGCTCCAAGATCTGGATCTCGGCCGGGGAGCACGACATGGTCGACAACATAATCCACCTCGTACTGGCCAAGATCCCCGGCGGCCCCGAGGGTGTGAAGGGCATATCGCTCTTCATCGTGCCGAAGTTCATGGTGAACGAGGACGGCTCGCCGGGCGCGCGCAACAGCCTGTCCTGCGGCGGGCTCGAAAAGAAGATGGGAATCCACGGCAACGCCACCTGCGTGATGAACTACGACGGCGCCACCGGCTTCCTCGTGGGCGAGGCGCACAAGGGCATGCGGGCGATGTTCACCATGATGAACGAGGCGCGTCTCGGCGTGGGCCTGCAGGGCTTCGCGCAGGGCGCCGTGGCCTACGAGAACGCGCTCGGCTTCGCCAGAGAGCGCCAGCAGGGACGGGCCGTGACCGGTACCCAGATGCCCGAGGCGCCGGCGGACACCATCATGGTACACCCGGACGTGCGGCGGAACCTGATGGACCAGAAATCCATCACCGAGGGCGCCCGCGCCTTCGTCTACTGGGGCGCCATGCTGATCGACAAGGCCCACCGCGCCGAGGACCCGGACGCCGAGGGGCTGATCTCGCTGCTGACGCCGGTGATCAAGGGCTTCCTGACCGACAAGGGCTTCGAGACCTGCGTGCTGGCGCAGCAGACGCTGGGCGGATCGGGCTTCACCCGCGAATGGGGGCTCGAGCAGTTCGTGCGCGATGCGCGGATCACAATGATCTACGAGGGCACCAACGGCATCCAGTCGCTCGACCTCGTGGGCCGCAAGCTGGCGGCGGACGGCGGCAAGCATGTCATGGCCTTCTTCGATATGGTGAAGCGCTTCATCGCCGAGAACAAGGGCCAGGACGAGGCCTTCGATGCCCAGTTCCTCGAGCCGTTGAAGGCCGCTTCAAAGGACCTTCAGGCGGCGGGCATGTTCTTCATGCAAAAGGGCATGAAGAACCCCAACGACGCGCTGTCGGGCTCCTACGATTTCATGCATCTCTTCGGCCACGTCTGCCTCGGGTTCATGCACTCCCGCATGGCGCTGGCTGCGACGGCGGCGCTGGAGACGGGCGGCGACAAGGCGTTCCTGAACGCCAAGCTCGCCACCGGGCGCTACTACATGGCGCGGCAGCTGCCGGCGACGAAGACCCATCTCGCACGGATCGAGAGCGGGGCGGAGCCGGTCATGGCGCTCGACGCCGAGGCGTTCTGAGGCCTTCGGTGGGCCCGACTGCCCACCCCGCGGCCATGGAGCCCGCGCGTGCCGAAACGCCTCCTCCTCACCCGCCGCTTCTCCGTCGCGGTGACCGAGGACTGCTAGGCTCCAAACCCAATCAACGTATTGATTTACAGTCATCCGCCTGATTCACTTCGTGTTGGTCACAAGGGAGTTGGGCATGACGGTGGGATTTTGGCTTTCGGATCGGGCCTGGGCGGCGATCGAGCCGCTTTTGCCCAAGAACCAACCTGGCGCTCGGCGGGTGGATGATCGCCGCGTTATCAGCGGTATCATTCATGTGCTGCGGATCGGCTGCCGCTGGGAGGATTGCCCGGCCGCCTATGGCCCGTCGACGACGATCTACAACCGCTTCAACCGATGGAGCCATCGCGGCCTCTGGGGACGCATCTTCGCGACCCTTGCGGCGCAGGCGGAACTGCCGGACGAATTGAGCATCGACAGCACCGCCGTGCGCGCCCACCGCTCCGCCCATGGCGGAAAAGGGGGGCGAAAGTTCAGGCCATCGGGCGCTCGCGTGGGGGGCCAACCACCAAAATCCACGCCCTGACAGACGGTTGCGGGCGGGCCGTGGCATTCACGCTCAGCCCCGGAAACCACGCCGACATATCTGAAGCCCCCGCGCTTCTGGACAAATGCCCCGCGCCAGCCCGGCTTCTGGCCGACAAGGGCTACGACGCCAACAGCCTGCGTGACCGTCTCGCGGCGACCCAAACAGAGGCTGTCATCCCCTCGACCAGATCGCGCAAGGCCCCCATCCCCTACGACACCGAAGCCTACCGCGACAGAAATCTCATCGAGCGCGCCTTCTGCCGCCTCAAGGACTGGAGGCGCATCGCCACACGCTACGACAAGCTCGCCATCAACTTCGAATCCGCAATCGCACTCGCCGCCATCGTCATATGGTGGACCTGATTGAGTCTGAACCCTAGCGCGGGCTGAAGCGCTTCGCGGCACAGGCGGGTCTCGACCAGGGCGAGGCGCTGTCCTTTCTCATCGAGAGCTTCGACAGCGTGACCGACACGGACCTGCCGGGGCGCCGGCTGCGGCTCTTCAACTCGGAAATGGAGGCGCGCAGGCGCTGGGACCCGGCGGCTCCGCAGAAGGCATGCGGCGGAGCCGTCCGGCTCCGGGGTCTGGCGCTGCAGAAGGGGCGCGCGACGCGAGTGGAATGTCGACCGTCGGAAGCTCTGAAGAGCGGGCGTCACATGGCGGGACTCGTGTGGCAGGACGGCGGGATGTGACTGGTTCGAGACCCTCCGGGCGCGGTACCAGGCCCGAACCGAAGGACCGGGGGTTTCACACCCCCGGACCCCCGTGGAGTTTAGGGGCAAGATGAAGTTGCAGGACCGCACATCGAACCCGGGTAGGCCTGCAGGTCGGGCTGCACTCGGTCCACTCTCCCGCGCGCCCGACCGCTTGGCGGAACGCAGGCGCGCGGGAGAGCTTCACCTTGCACGCCGCTCAACTCTCCAGTCTGCGACGCAACGAAACCTTAGAGGCAGCTTGCTTAAGATGACGTTAAGCGCGACCCATGGCTTCATCTTGCCCCTAAACTCCGCGGGGGTGTGGGGGCGCGAAGCCCCCACTCCGGCCTCCGCCACACGCGCAACGACAGGGATATCCTCATGACGATCAAGCTCTACTGCTTCGGCGAATCCGGCAATGCCTACAAGGCGGCACTGCCGCTCGAGCTTTCCGGTCTCGACTGGGAGCCGGTGAAGGTGGACTTCTTCAACGGCGAGACGCGCACAACGGAATACCGCTCGACGGTCAACGAAATGGGCGAAGCCCCGGTGCTCGTCGACGGCGAGGTGAGGCTCACACAGTCGGGCGTCATCCAGATGTATGTCGCCGAGAAGAGCGGCAAGTTCGGCGGCGCCACGCCCGAGGAGGCGCGCGAGGTGATGCGCTGGGTGTTCTGGGACAACCACAAGCTCTCGAGCCAGGCCGGAATGACGCGCTTCCTGATGAACTTCCTGCCCGAGGACAAGCGCCCGGAGGCGGTGATCCCCTTCATGCAGGGCCGCCTCAAGGCCGCCTACGACGTCCTGAACGGGCATCTCGACGGCCGCGACTGGATCGTGGGCGCGGCCCCGACCAACGCCGATTTCTCGTGCTGCGGCTACCTGTTCTATCCCGAGCCCTTCGGCTTCACCCGCGCCGACTGGCCCCATATCGACCGCTGGCTCTCGAACATCGAGGCGCTGGACGGATGGAAACACCCATACGACCTGATGCCCGGCTCCCCTGCGGACCGGGCGTGACATCAGGCAAGACGGAGGAGACACGATGACCGACGCCTATATCTACGACGCCATCCGCACGCCGCGGGGCAAGGGCCGCAAGGACGGCGCCCTGCACGAGGTGACCTCGCTGCGGCTTTCGGCGCTGACCCTGAACGCCTTGAAGGAGCGCAACGATCTCGACGGCCACGCGGTCGAGGACGTGATCTGGGGCAACGTCACCCAGGTCGGCGAACAGGGCGGCTGCCTCGCGCGCTCCGCCGTGCTGGCCTCGGATCTCGACGAGCGCATCCCGGGGCTTTCGATCAACCGCTTCTGCGCCTCGGGCATGGAGGCGGTGAACCTCGCCGCCAACCAGGTCAGGGCCGGTGCAGGTGACGCCTACATAGCCGGAGGCGTCGAGATGATGGGTCGCGTCGCCATGGGCTCCGACGGGGCGGCGATCGCCGTCGACCCGAGCCTTGCCATGAAGGTCTATTTCGTGCCGCAGGGCATCTCGGCCGACATCATCGCCACCGAGTACGGCTTCAGCCGCGACGACGCCGACGCGCTGGCGGTGGAAAGCCAGCGCCGCGCCGCCGCCGCCTGGGAGGCGGGCCGCTTCGACAAATCGGTGATCACCGTACGCGACCAGAATGGCGTCGCGATCCTCGACCGGGACGAATACATGCGCCCCGGCACCGACATGCAGTCGCTGGGCGCGCTCAAGCCCTCGTTCAAGGAGATGGGCGAGGTCATGCCCGGCTTCGACCAGCTCGCGCTGATGAAGTACCCGCATCTCGAGAGGATCGAGCACATCCACCACGCGGGCAATTCCTCGGGCATCGTCGACGGCGCCGCCGCCGTGCTCATCGGCAGCAAGGAATTCGGCGAGGCGCGCGGCCTGAAGCCCCGCGCCCGCATCCGCGCCACCGCCAAGATCGGCACCGATCCCACCATCATGCTCACCGGCCCTGTTCCCGTGACCGAGAAGATCCTCGCCGACAACGGCATGGCGATCTCGGACATCGACCTCTTCGAGGTCAACGAGGCCTTCGCCAGCGTGGTGCTGCGCTTCATGCAGCGCTTCGACGTCGACCACTCGAAGGTCAACGTGAACGGCGGCTCCATCGCCATGGGCCACCCGCTGGGCGCCACCGGGGCCATCATCATCGGCACCCTGCTCGACGAGCTCGAGCGTTCGGACAAGGAGGTGGGGCTCGCCACGCTCTGCATCGCGTCCGGCATGGGCGCCGCCACGATCATCGAGCGCGTGTAAGGGGGAGGCACCGACATGACCACAGACTTCACCATGGAGACCGGCGCCGACGGCGTCGCAATCATCACCTGGGACACCCCCGGCAAGAGCATGAACGTCATGAGCATCGAGGGCTTCCGCCAGCTCGACGGCTTCATCGACGCGGCTCTCGCCGACGAGGCGGTGAAAGGCATCGTCATCACCTCGGGCAAGGCGGGCAGCTTTGCCGGAGGCATGGATCTCAACGTGCTCGCCAAGATGCGCGAGGACGGCGGTGACGATCCGGCATCCAGCATCTTCGCCGGGATCATGCAGATCCACAGCATCCTGCGGAAGATCGAGCGCGCCGCGATGGACGACAGGAACAAGGGCGGCAAGCCCATCGCCTGCGTGCTGCCCGGCACCGCGCTCGGCATCGGTTTCGAGATCCCGCTGGCCTGCCACCGGATCTTTGCCGCCGACAACCCCAAGGCCAAGATCGGCCTGCCCGAGATCATGGTCGGCATCTTCCCCGGCGCCGGCGGCACCACGCGGCTGTCGCGCAAGCTGGGCGCCATGGCGGCCTCGCCCTTCCTACTCGAGGGCAAGCTCAGCGATCCGAAGAAGGCCAAGGCCGCGGGGCTGATCGACGAGGTCTGCGACGACCCCCTCGCCGCCGCAAAGGATTGGGTGCTCAACGCCAAGCCCGCCGACATCGTGAAGCCCTGGGACGAGAAGGGCTACAAGATGCCCGGCGGCGCCCCCTACCACCCGGCGGGCTTCATGACCTTCGTCGGCGCCTCGGCCATGGTCAACGGCAAGACCAAGGGCGTCTACCCCGCTGCCAAGGCCATGCTCTCGGCGGTCTACGAGGGTGCGCTGGTGCCCTTCGACACGGCGCTGAGGATCGAAGCGCGCTGGTTCACCTCGGTGCTGCTGAACCCGTCGTCGAGCGCCATGATCCGGTCGCTCTTCATCAACAAGGAAGCGCTCGAGAAGGGCGCCAACCGGCCGCAGGTCCCAGACCAGCGGGTGAAGAAGGTGGGCGTGCTCGGCGCCGGCATGATGGGCGCCGGCATCACGCTGGTCTCGGCCATGGCGGGGATCGAGGTGGTGCTGCTCGACCAGTCGAAGGAGGCCGCCGAGAAGGGCCGCGCCTACACCGCGGGCTACATGGACAAGGGCATCGCCCGCAAGAAGGCCACCCCCGAGAAGAAGGAGGCCGCGCTCGCGCTCATCACCGCGACCGACGACTATGCCGATCTCGCGGGCTGCGACCTGATCGTGGAGGCGGTGTTCGAGGATCCGAAGGTCAAGGCCGAGGTCACCAAGAAGGTGCTCGCGCACGTGGGCCCCGACTGCATCTTCGCCACCAACACCTCGACCCTGCCGATCACGGAGCTCGCCAAGGCCTCGTCCAGCCCCGAGCAGTTCATCGGCATCCACTTCTTCTCGCCCGTCGAGAAGATGATGCTGGTTGAGATCATCAAGGGTCGCGAGACCGGTCAGGTGGCCGTGGCCAAGGCGCTCGACTTCGTGCGCCAGATCCGCAAGACGCCCATCGTGGTCAACGACGCGCGCTTCTTCTACGCCAACCGCTGCATCATCCCCTACATCAACGAAGGCATCCGCATGGTGGCCGAGGGCGTGTCGCCCGCGCTCATCGAGAACGCCGCCAAGCTCGTGGGCATGCCGCTGGGGCCGCTGCAGCTGGTGGACGAGACCTCGATCGACCTCGGGGTGAAGATCGCCAGGGCCACGAAGGCCGCCATGGGCGACGCCTACCCAGATGGTGCCGTGGACGAGGTGATCTTCTGGCTCGCCGACGAGGGCCGTATGGGCCGCAAGGCCGCCGCGGGCTTCTACGACTACGACGACAAGGGCAAGCGTCAGGGCCTCTGGGAGGGTCTCGCGGCGAAATACCCGGTCGCAGACGAGCAGCCCTCGCTGACCGAGGTGCAGCACCGTCTGCTCTTCGTGCAGGCGCTGGAAGCGGTGCGTGCGCTCGAGGAAGGCGTGCTCGAGGACATCCGCGAGGGCGACGTGGGCGCCATCCTCGGCTGGGGCTTCGCGCCCTGGTCCGGCGGTCCGTTCTCGTGGCTCGACATCCTCGGCGCCCCCTACGCGGCCGAGCGCTGCGACGCGCTGGCCGAAGCTCACGGCCCCCGCTTCGCCTGCCCGGAGCTGCTGCGCGAGATGGCCGAGGACGGCGAGGCCTTCTACGACCGCTTCGCCCCACAGGCAGCCGCCGCCTGACACCGCGGCGGGGGGCGTTACCGCCCCCCGCCCGACACCTCTCCAACACCCCGGCGCCATCGCGCGCCGCCATAATGCTCCGGTTACTTTTGGCCGCTAGCCTGAGTCGCGTGACCGAGTTCGCACTGCCCGCTCGCACCGACCGGGAAGGTCCGACCAGGCAGCCCTGACCACCCCCGACCACGGCCCCCGCCGGCCCGTCGGGACCCCGCCAGAGGCACGCGAACGCCGCCGGACGGTGGCCACGCCAGATCACGCAGCCTGCAGCGCGTGATCACAAAATCGCGCTGGCGCTCGCCCGACGCGGCCCACCCACCCATCTCTATGGGAACGCACCCGCGTTTCTACCCTCGCAACCGCTGCCCGGAGCACAGCCGGAAGACACCAAGATGACCCGCCACATCCTGTCCCATTCGCCCGCTGAACACATGGCCGACGGTGTCGTGCTCGTCCTGGGGCTTTGTTTCGCGGTCGGTGCTGTGTCGGCGCTGTTCGTCTGGGCCGCGCTCGCCGCACCTTCGGGCGCGCTCTGGCCGCTGGTGCCCTACGCGGTGGGCCTGATCGCGAGCTTCTCCTTCTCCGCCGCCTACAACCTCACCCTCCACGCCCCCACCCGTGCGGTGCTCCGGCGCTTCGACCACGCGGCGATCTACCTGCTGATCTCGGGCACCTACACACCGATGGCGCTGCTCGGCATCGGCGGCAGCGCCGGACTGGCGCTCACTGCCGCCTCGTGGACGATCTCGCTCATCGGGATCAGCCTCAAGCTGCGCTCGATCCATCGCTGGGCGCGGCTGGGCTTCGCGCTCTACCTCGCGCAGGGCTGGCTCGGCGGCCTCGCCGCCTGGCCCTTCCTCACCAGGCTGCCGGCGGACTCGCTGGTGCTGCTGGTGGCGGGCGGCATAGCCTACACGGTGGGCACGATCTTCCACCACTCCAACCGCATCCCCTACGCCCGCGCCATCTGGCACACTCATGTGCTGGCCGCCGCCGCCAGCCACTACGCCGCCATCATCCTCGTGATCCGCTGACCCGACGGGGCCACGCCCCGCCCTTCATCTTGCCAGATAAACTCCGGGGGAGGCGCGCGAAGCGCGACGGGGGCAGAGCCCCCTCCCACACCAGCCACCCACCCATCAAAAACGAAAAAGGGGGCCGAAGCCCCCTTCCCCGTCCGACGCCAGAGGCCGTCAGAAGAACGCCTGCAGCCCGGTCTGCGCCCGGCCGAGGATCAGCGCGTGCACGTCGTGGGTACCCTCGTAGGTGTTCACCGTCTCGAGGTTCGCCGCGTGGCGCATCACGCCATATTCGATCTGGATGCCGTTGCCGCCATGCATGTCACGGGCCATGCGCGCGATGTCGAGCGCCTTGCCGCAGTTGTTGCGCTTGATGAGCGAGATCATCTCCGGCGCCGCCTTGGCGCTGTCCATGAGCCGGCCCACGCGCAGCGCCGCCTGAAGCCCCAGCGCGATCTCGGTCTGCATGTCGGCGAGCTTCTTCTGGTAGAGCTGCGTGCCGGCCAGCGGCTTGTCGAACTGCTTGCGGTCGAGCCCGTACTGGCGCGCCTGCATCCAGCAGAACTCGGCCGCACCCATCACGCCCCATGCGATGCCGAAGCGCGCGCGGTTGAGGCAGCCGAACGGCCCCTTGAGCCCCTCGACGTTGGGCAGCAGCGCCTCCTCGCCGACCTCGACGTCATCCAGGACGATCTCGCCGGTGATCGAGGCACGAAGCGACAGCTTGCCGCCGATCTTCGGCGCCGACAGCCCCTTCATGCCCTTCTCGAGCACGAAGCCGCGGATCTTGCCGCCATGCGCCTCGGACTTGGCCCAGACCACGAAGACGTCGGCGATCGGCGCGTTCGAGATCCACATCTTGGCGCCCTTGAGGCGGTAGCCGCCCTCGGTCTTGATGGCGCGGGTCTTCATGCCCGCGGGGTCCGAGCCGGCATCGGGCTCGGTCAGGCCGAAGCAGCCGATCCACTCGCCCGAGGCCAGCTTCGGCAGGTACTTCTCGCGCTGCGCCTCCGAGCCATAGGCGTAGATCGGGTACATCACCAGCGAGGACTGCACCGACATCATCGAGCGATAGCCCGAATCCACCCGCTCGACCTCGCGCGCGACCAGCCCGTAGCTCACGTATCCGGCGCCGATGCCGCCGTATTGCTCGGGCACGGTGACCCCCAGCAGGCCCTGCGCGCCCATCTCGGCAAAGATCTCGGGATCGGTCTGCTCTTCCATGTAGGCGTGTTCGACCCGCGGCAGCAGCTTGTCCTGCGCGAAGGCGCGGGCGCTCTCGGCGATCATGCGCTCGTCTTCCTCGAGCTGCGCGTCGAACAGGAACGGGTCCTCCCACGAGAAGGAGGCAAGCGCCGGGTTGTCCTTGGGGCGAAGAGCGGGGGCGTCGGCCATAGCATGAGTCCTTTCGAATTTGCCGCGAACCCTAAGCCGGATCGGCGCCACATGGAAACGAATTAATTTGCGCAAGGAATGAGTTTATCTCATAAACTCGTGAGCCCGGACACCGCCGGGAAACGCACGCGAGAGACCATGCGCAAGGCCTACATTCCCTCCGTCGCCGAGCTCGAGGCCTTCACCGCCTGCGCCCGGCGCGGTACCACCACGATGGCGGCCGCGAGCCTCGGCCTGACCCAGAGCGCGATCTCGCGCTCGCTCGCCTCGCTCGAGGACCGGCTCGGCGTCGCGCTCTTCAACCGGGTGCGCCAGCGGCTGGTGCTGTCGCCCGCGGGCCACGCGTTCCTTGGCCGTGCCGAGCATCTACTGGCCGGGCTCGACGAGGCGGCAATGGGCGTGATGGCCTTTGGCGGGCACGACGCGGTGCTGCGCATGGCGGTGCTTCCGAGCCTCGCGCGGATCTGGCTGATCCCGCGGCTTCCCGGCTTCACCCGCGACGCGCCCGAGATCAGCCTCGACCTCTCGGCGCGGCTCTTGCCGGTGGATTTCGGCCGCGAACCCTTCGAGCTTGCGATTATGCGCAGCCGGCATGACATCCCCGGCGTCACCACCGAGCCCATCCTGCCGGAAACCATGGTGACGGTGGCGGCCCCTGCCCTGCTCGACGGCCGCGCGCAGCTCAGCGACGCCGAGATGCTGGCGCTGCCGCTGCTGCAGCAGTCCACGCGCCCGACGCTCTGGCTCGACTGGTTCCGCGGCTCCGACACCGACCCGCGGCGCATCCTGCGCGGGGCCCGGCTCGACCACTTCGACATGATCGTCGACGCCGCCATCGCCGGGCTCGGCATCGGCATCGTGCCCGAGATCGTCGCCCGGCCCGCGCTCGACCGCGGCGCACTTGCGCTGGCCGCGCCGCGCCGCTTCGAGACCGGCGAGAGCTACGCGCTGATCCTGCCCGAGCCCGCCCGCCAAAGCCCCCACGTCCAGCGGTTCCGCAACTGGCTACTGCGCGAGATCGCTGCCTGACGGGCACGCGCCGCGCGGGCGGCACCACGGCAAAATCTCACAAAACGTGAATTTCTCGCAACCAGGACACTCGGAAGGAGACCGTGCGGACGTTCTCTGCTAGCGTCGGGTCAAGTCATTCTGACCAATTGCTTTCATGAGGTGTCCGGTCATGTCCGATGACGAGGCCTATCTCAACCGCCTGCGCGCCCTCGCCAGGAAGCTCGAGGCGCGCTCGGGCAAGCGCTTTCCCGGGCGTGGTCCCAGCCCCGAGGCGCCGCTCATGGGCGCCGAGCCCTTCGGGGCGGAACCCTTCGGCGCGATGGAAAGCGCCGCCTCGCCCCGCGCCGAGCTCGAGGCGATCATCCGCTGGAGCCGCCCGGTGCTCTGGATCAACCGCGACGAGGTGGACGAGGCGTGGTCGCTCGGCGTGCCCGACGACGCCGACCAGGACCTCATCGCCGAGATGAACGCGCACCGCGCGGGGATCACCGGCATCATCCCCTCGGTCGGGCGCATCGAGCTGCGCAACAACCTGCATTTCGCCTGGTGCGGCACCGGCTGGATCGTCGATTTCGACGGCGAGAGCGACATCGTCATCACCAACGCCCACGTGGCCGAGATCTTCGCGCAGGCGGCGGGCGGGCGCTTCACCTTCCGCCCCGGCATCCCCGACCCCACGGTGCCGCAGGACGCGCGCATCGACTTCCGCGAGGAGATCTCGCACAGCGCCCCGCGCGAGTTCCCGGTGACCGAGGTGATCTGGGTCTCGCCTGGACAGCGCCCGGACGTGGCCTTCCTGCGGGTGGCCCGGGAGGCCGGCGAAGACCGGCTCGCGCCGCCGGTGCCGCTGGCGCGCGGCCCCGGGGCCGAGGACGCGCTGCTGGCGGTGATCGGCTACCCGGGCAAGGACGACCGGGCGGAATATGCCGACCGGCTGGCGTCGATTTTCGGCAGCGAGTTCGGCATCAAGCGGCTGGCGCTGGGGCGACCGACGCCCGGCGGCACCGAGGACTGGATCACCCATGACTGCTCCACCCTGCCCGGCTCGTCGGGCTCGGTCATCTGGGACGCCACGCAGGGTGCCGCGGCAGGCCTGCATTTCGCGGGCACCGCCTTCACCAACAACTTCGCCGTGCCCGCCCGTAAGCTGCGCGAGATCATCCGCACCCGCCCGTGGCATGGCATGGAACGCCCCGCTTCGCCCCCCGCCCCCGGCTGGGTGGCGCGCCCCGACGGCAGCATGGACATCACCGTGCCGCTGACGCTGAACCTGCGGCTCGGAGACGGCGGGCTGACGCTGGGCGGGGCCGCCGCAGCCCCCCCGCGCAGCGACCGCGCCTCGGCCGAGGCCGCCGCCCCGCAGGTGGCCGCCCTGGCGCGGGGCTCGGCCGAGGCCGACAAGGTGCTCGCGGTGCGGGCGGAGTATCTCTTCGACGCGCACGGCATCACCGACGATCTGGGCGTCGTGGTGGCCGTCGCCCCCGGCGCACCGCTGAAGCCCGCGGACTACGGGCTTGCCGAGCGCCATGCCGGCGTCAGAGTAGTGATCGAGACCGCCGACCCCGCCACCATCGCCGAGGAGATGTTCGGCTTTGGCGTCGAGCGCGAGGCCTTCCGCGGCCGCCGCGCCGCCTATGAGCGCGACCTCGGCGAGCCGCGCTTCAGCCTCGCGCCGGTGACCGACCGCATCCGCCTGCGGCTCTGCGTCAGCCCCGAGGCCGGCTGGCCAGTGCTGCGCGAGTTCCTGTCGATCCGCGACTACGAGCAGCTCACCATCGGCATGTACCACGTGACCGCCCCGCACGTGATCGCCGCGCTTCTGGATTTTGCCGGGCGCAGCCGGCCGACCTCGCGCCTGACGCTGACGCTCGACCGCCAGCGCGGCGATCTGGCGGTGAACCCCGACGACACCTCCGGCGGCACCAAGGCCGACGACATCCCCGAGCGCGAGACGCTGGCCCGGCTGAGCGCGGCGCTCGGCGACCGCTTCTCCTTTGCCAAGGCCTCGCTCGGCAGCGGCGGGCTGTTCCCCACCGCTTACCACATCAAGGTCGCGGTCTGGACCGACCGTCTGCCCGGCAACCGGCGCAAGGACAAGCTGCTGTGGCTCTCCAGCGGCAACTGGCAGTCGTCGAACCAGCAACCGCTCGGGATCCCCCCCGCCGACGCCCCCGGCGTGCGCTTCGAGGATGTGGCCGACTACAACCGCGAATGGCACGCGGTCATAGAACACCCCGGCCTGGCCGCCACCTTCCGCGCCCATCTCGAGCAGGACCAGCTCGACAATGCCCTTGCGAGCGCCGCGGAATCCCGGCTCACCGCCTGCGAGGACAGCATCCTCGTGCCCGCCGAGGCGCTGGAGCGGCCAAAGACCCCCGGCAGATTCCGTGCCTTCGCGCCGCTCGATCTCGACGAGGAGATGACGGTGCAGCCGCTGCTCACCCCCGACAACTACCCCGAGGTGGTTCTTTCGCTGGTCGGCGAGGCGCAGGAGAGGCTCTGGATCCAGAACCAGTCCTTCAACCTCTGGAAGACACCCGAGGACACGCCCGCGCATTTCCTCGCCCTCGCCGAGGCCATCCGCGACAGGCAACGCGCGGGCGTCGACGTGCGGATCCTGTTCCGCAGCCTCTTCGGCAGCGAGCGCAACGTGATCCGGCGGCTCAAGGCGTTCGGCATGGAGACCAGCCCCGATCACCTGCGCTACTTCCCGACCAACCACACCAAGGGCATGGTGATCGACGGCCATACGGTGATGCTGGGCTCGCAGAACCTCACCGCCGCGGGCACGGGGCCCAACCGCGACGCCAGCCTCGTGATCCGCCACCCCGCCGCCAACGCCTATTTCGCCGAGCTCTTCGAGCATGACTGGTCGCAATACGGCGAGAATGCCCCGCAACCCGAGAGCCGTCGCCTGCGGCCGGTGATGCGGGTCGCGGACGGGGTGCGGACCGAGGCACCGCAAGGCTACGTGGCGCTGTCGCTCGGCGCGTTTCTGGGAGAGGGTTGATGGTCGCAAAGCGCAGCACGAAGAAGCGGGTCACCGAGCTCGACAGTTTCATGGAGCAGACCAACGGCGGCGGCTCGCCCGAGAACGTCGAGGGCTTCAACTTCTTCCGCGCCGCCACCGCGGGCTTCCGGCAGGAGACGCTTTTCGGGCCCACGGTGCTGCGCGACCGGCCGGACGGAGGTTTCTTCTCCGATGCCGGACCGTCGGCCGATGACGACCGGGTGCCGGGGCCGATGTCCGAGAAGGTCATCGGCTACGACAACCGCGCGCGCATCGGCGAGACCGCGATGCTGCCCTGGCGCTGCATCTGCCATCTCGAGGTCCAGTATGACCGCGGCCCGGTGGGCTTCGGGACCGGCTTCATCGCGGGCGAGAACCTGCTGCTGACCGCCGCGCATGTGCTGGTGGACCGCGGCGCCTACGGCTGGCAGGAAAAGCCCCGCATCGCCCGCCGGGTGCGCATCGCGCCGGGGCGCGACGCCACGCTGGCGCCTTACGGGGCCTTCGTCGTCGACATCCCCGAGGACCCGGCCGAGCAGCTCATCCCCGAGATCTGGCACCGCGACGGTCTCGGCAAGGAAGAGGCGATGGAGGTCGAACAGGCGGCGCTGTCGCAGGACTACGCCGGCATCCGGCTCGACCGCGAGGTCCGCGGCGAATGCATCGGCAAGCGCCTCGGGCATTTCGGCTTCAAGGAGTTCGACAGCATCGACGAGAAGGACCGCGAATTCCTTTTCGTGAACACCGCCGGCTACCCTCACAGCCCGAACAAACCCTACGGGACGCTCTGGTACAACGCCGGCCGCACCGCCGAGCAGCACCACGACGACGCCTTCATCGACTATATGGTGGACACCGAGGGCGGCCAGAGTGGCAGCCCGGTCTGGTTCTACGACAAGCGCCGCGCGCAACGCTTCGTCATCGCGATTCACACCACCGGCGACTTCGTGAATCGCGGGTTGCTGATCAAGGGCGAGATCTTCGACACCATCCGCGCCTGGCGGGCGGGGTGACGGGATTTTGTCCGCGGTGCCGGCGGGAGAGGAGCCGCGCCCGGATATGGCGCCACGTCGACAGCCAAGCTCAGGGAGATTGCGAAGACATCGCCGGAAGCCTCTGGATTGTCATGGACAATCATGCCGGCTCTCTTGCCCAAATCCTGCGAGAGATTCATCTCGTGAATCCAGCATGGTAGCTGGGCTGCATGAGCAGACCTCCCCCCCGAGGTACAAGACCAGGAACTGGCCGGCCTATAGTGCAGCGCTGAAGCGCCGGGGCTCGCTGGGTGTTCAGTCCCGGCATCAGGTGGATCGGATCGACGATGAATCCGTCAGGCTCTGAAGGCCAGATCTTGCAGATGTATTCGTAGGGTGTGAGGCCGCTGTCCGAAGTGGCCGGATCCATGGCCAGATGGACCTTGCGCCACTGCCGCCGGCCCTGCGGGCCATGCTTTCGGGCCTGCCATTCGCCGTCGCCGAGGAACTTGATGCCGGTGCTGTCTGTCAGGGTCGCGTTCATCTCTGCCGTTGCGGCGAAGGGGCGCTTGCAGAAGTCGATGATGCGGTGGTGGCCGAAGTGCAGGTCGGCCGAATATCAGTTGGCCATACCTGTGCCCTCCGTGTTCGTCACCGCTCAGTTTAGGGCCGAGATCACACCGGCACAAATGCCTGTTAGTTCGGAAGGATTCTGGACAGCGAGACGTTCGGAATGTCAGCAGATGCCAGTCTTGCCCGGGCAAGATGCCAAGTAGAACCGGACAGGTTCCGATCTTCGGCGAACATCACAATCAGGAAGAACTGGCTGGGGTGGTAGGATTCGAACCTACGGTACGCGGTACCAAAAACCGTTGCCTTACCACTTGGCTACACCCCAACCGTGGCGCGGGGTTTACGCTACCCGTTCGCGGGGAGCAAGACCCGAAAATGCAAAAAATCTGACATATTTTCGGAAGGGCTAACGGAGGTCTTCGACGGGGGTCGGTTCGTCGAAGGCATGTTGTGCGCGGCCCTGCCTTTTCGCCCTGTAAAGCGCTGAATCCGCGCGTTCCATGAGCTCTTCCGCGCCGGGACGAGCGCCCGTTTTCGGCGCTCCGAAGGCGATCCCGATGCTTGCCGAGACGCGGCATTCGACGTCCTCGACGGGAATCGGGCGCTCGATCCGGTGAATCAGTTGCTCGGCCAGTGCAGAGAGTCGAACCCGGTCGGTCAGGCCGACAAGCAGGATCACGAACTCGTCACCGCCGATGCGCGCCACCGTGTCGTCCTTGCGGGTCAGTTCGAGCATGACCCGCGCCACCGCCTGCAGCACCCGGTCTCCCGCCGCGTGGCCATGGGTGTCATTCACCTGCTTGAAGTAGTCGAGGTCGATGTGCAGCAGCGCGAAGTTCCCGCCCTCGAGCAGGAGGCGCTGCAGCACGTGGTCGAGCGCACGGCGATTCCTCAGGCCGGTGAGCGTGTCGGTGTAGGCGCGCTGCTCGGCGGCCAGCATCGCCCCCTGCAGACGGCGATTGAGCGTGCGCGAGGCCTCGAAGGCGGCGGACTTGGCCTCGACCAGGTAGAGCATGTCGATGGCGAGGTCGGTGACGGCGAAATCGGTGCTGGTGAGCGCATGCTCACGCACCGCGTCGACCACCGCGATTCCGAAGGACATGTTCACGATCACCCCGCCCTGCCCGTCAGGCATGGCGAGCCCCTTGAGCACCATCTGCGAGCCCCGGCAGAGCCGCAGCTGCAGCCGCCGCCCCGAAAGCGCAAGCAGGTCGGGGACGGTGCCGACCCGGCGCGGGCGGAACACGTCCATCATCTCGGCGAACTGGGCGCCCTCGCCCGCGGCGCCCTCCATCAGCTTGCGCAGCGTCGGGCCCATGCGCCGAACGCCGCCGTCGGCGCCGATGTGCATGTGCATCGGGCAGAGCGCGTCGAGAGTATCGGAGGGAAGGATCACGAAGCCGCCTCGCGCCGGAGGGCCGGGGCCGCAGCGAGGTCGAAATCCCGCCCCTCGGCGAAATCGGTCTCGACCACGGTGATGCCGATGATCTCGGCCTCTTCCAGGATGCCCCGGTGATCGAGGATCACCAGGGCGCCATAGTCGTCCGCCATTGCCCGCAGCACCCCCACCAGCACGTATCCGAAGCCCGGCAGCGACCGCTGGCCCGCCTGGCAGGCAAGCACGAACGCGCCCGGGGAATCATCGCCCAGCTCGAGCACCGGCAGGTCGAGATCGGCCACGGCAAGCTGGGCGCGGCCCGGCAGATCCTCGAGCGAATGCAGGAACTCGATGAAGTCGACGCCGCCGTAGCGCATCAGCCGGCGCAGCCCCTCGTTGTTGGAATGGGTGATGAGATAGGTGCCGATATCCTCGAGGATCACCTCGCGCGGCTTGCCGAGATGCACCACCGCGCCGTCGAGCACCTGCTCGACCGTCACCATGTCGTAATCGAGCATCGCCTCGAATTCCGCCGCCTCGAACCGGGCGCGGCGGGCGATGTCCTGCCATGCGGCATATCCGTAGGTGTCCTGCAGGAAACACTGGAGTGTCCTGGCGATCAGCCCGTGCATCGGCTTGTCCCGCTTGCCTGTTGCTTCGGGCAGACTGGCAGGCAGGGCTTAAGAATGCCGTAAGAGCGAAGATTTTAGCGAAATGCCCTCAGGCGGCGCCAAGCCAGCCCGGCAGGTGCCCGATGTCTGGCAACACCGCGTCGGCGAGCGGCGCCAGCGCCTCGGCGGGTATCGGGCCGGTGGTGACACCCACGGTCTGCATTCCCGCGGCGCGCCCGGCAGAGAGGTCGTGCGGGCTGTCGCCCACCATGACAATGCGCGCGGGCGCAAGCCCCACCGCCTCGGCGAAGGCCAGCAGCGGGCGCGGGTCCGGCTTGGCGCCGTGGCCGCTGTCGAAGCCCGCGATGAAGCGGAAGGCGGATTCGATGCCGGCGCTGCGCAGGTGCGCCCGGGCCGAGCGCTCCGCGTCGTTGGTCATCACGCCGAGCGGCAGGCCCAGCCCGTCGAGCCGCGCCATCAGCGGGCCGAGCGGCACCGCCTCGACCAGCGGCGCCTCGGCCGCGGTGAGCGCCATGTGCGCCTCGACCACATCCGCATCGAGCCCGGGAATCGCCGAGGCGAGGCACTCGGCCGCCTCGCGGTTGGTGCCGGCGATCACCGGGCTGTCGGCGCGGAAGCTGCCCCGCACGAGGTCGAAGCGCGAGACCTCGGCCAGCGCCCGCAGCGCCTCGGTATCCCCCTCGGAGAAATGCTCGAGCGCGGCACGGCCCCAGGCATCCCAGGTGGCGCCGAATTCGAAGAGCGTGCCGTCCTTGTCGAACAGCACCGCGTCGGCGCGCAGGCTCATGTCCAGTTGACCTCGCCGCCGCCCGGCAGCATCGCCCGCGCCATGCGCGGCGTGTCTAGGTCGAGCCCGAGCCCCTCGCAGAACCCGGCCACCCAGGCGTCGTCCATGAGGATGAAGTCGAGCACCGCGCCCTGGAACTCGGGATCCTCGAGCCCGGCGCGAAAATCGCTTTCGGAGGCACCGGTGGCGCCCAGGAAGACAGGCCGCAGCTCGTCGTTCGAGGCCAGCCAGGCCACGGCCTGCAGTCCGATCAGTTCGGCGGTATCCCGCGACAGCACCATGTCACCTCAAATCCGAAAGAGTTTGTTAACCGTTATCAAGGAAGACTGCCCGTCAGGACGCGGGCCGTGAAGCCTGCGTAAACGAACGGTGGGGCCCAGGCAATGACAGGACGCATACTCATCGTGGACGGGGTCCCGACCAATCGCATCGTGCTGCGGGTCCGCCTGTCCTCGGCCTATTACGAGGTGCTGCAGGCGGGCTCCGGCGCCGACGCGCTGCTCTCGGTGCGGCTGCAGCGCCCGGACCTGATCATCGCCGCCGCCGACCTGCCCGACATGACCGGAGAGGTGCTCTGCCAGCAGATCCGCGCGCTGCAGGTGGCGCCCGACACGCCGGTGATCCTGATCCATCCCGCGCCCGACCGCCTTCAGCGGATGCGGGCGCTGGCGGCGGGGGCGGACGACATTCTGTCGCGCCCGGTGGACGAGCTGGTGCTCCTGGCGCGCCTGCGCAGCCTGCTCCGCGCCCGCCACGCCGAGGACGAGCTGCGCCTGCGCGACGACACCCGCCGCGCGCTCGGGCTGGCCGAGCCCCCGGCGGAACTGCACTGCCCGGCGCGGGTGGCGGTGGTGCCGGTGCAGGCTGATGTCTCGGTGAAGGCTGTGGTGAGCACGCTGCGCGCCCGCCTGCCCGACCGCTTCGAGATCTGCAGCCCGGACGAGGCGCTGCGGCTCGCGGGCGGCGCCCCCGAGGTCTTCGTCATCGTCGACACCGGCAGCGTGGCCGGCGCCGGCCTGTCGCTGCTCACCCAGCTGCGCGCGAGCCCGCCCTACCGGCAGTCCGCGATCGTCTACGTGACCCGCGCCGAGTGCCGGCATGAGGCGGCGAGCGCGCTCGATCTCGGGGCCAACGACCTGCTGGCCGACGGCTTCGACGCCGAGGAGCTGATCCTGCGGCTGCCGAAGCAGATCGCCCGCAAGCGCACCGCCGACCGGCTGCGCTCGAACATGCGCGACGGGCTGCGGGCGGCGGTGACCGACCCGCTCACCGGGCTCTACAACCGCCGCTACGTGCTGCCGCACCTGACGCGGGTGGCGGATCGCGCCATCGAGAAGGCGCGCAGCTACGCGCTGCTGCTGCTCGACCTCGACCATTTCAAGACGATCAACGACGCCCATGGCCACGCTGTCGGCGATGCGGTTCTGGTCGAGGCGGCGCGGCGGATGTCCGCGAACCTCAGGCCCTCGGACCTCGTGGCACGTATCGGCGGCGAGGAATTCCTCGTGGTGATGCCGGACACCTCGGAAAACACCGCGCTGCTCGCAGCGGAACGGCTCCGCAGCGTGATCTCGAAGACCCCCTTCACCGTCCCCGGGCTTCCCGAGGGCGGCCGCCAGGTCACCGCGAGCATCGGCGTGGCGCTTCCCCGGCGCACCCGCGCCGAGCCGCCCGAGATCCTGCTGGACCGCGCCGACCGGGCGCTCTACGTCGCCAAGAACAGCGGCCGCAACCAGGTCGCGCTGGCGGGCGGCGACTGCGCCTTACTGGCGGCGGACCCGGTCGGCCCTCCACCACGCGCGGCGGCCGCCGGCCCCTGAGAGCCGCGAGTTGGCCGGCGCGTGACCGCATGAGGGCGGGCGTCTTGGCGTCAAAGACAGAGGCAGGCGCCCGACAGGCAGAGGCCGCGCCATTGGATCGTCCCCGGCACGACATGACAGACTTCCCGCCCGGGACGTCGGTTCGGTGGCGTGACCGGCGTTCCGCGCCGGCATCGCATCCCTCCCCCTCCGGCGCGGGGAACCGCTCCGGGAACCCCCACCTGCGCCGGGATCAGCACGCCGCCCCCGTCCCGCCATGGAACAGCCCGCTGGAACGTCCGTCCCGCACGGGGTCGCCTGAGCCGTCACATGCCCCAGCCGGTCCCGCGCATCCGCGAGCGCCCCGACAGGGAACGCCAGCCTTCAGTCCTTCGGCCGGAACCGCTTTGCATGTTCGGCGATCTTCGCGATCTCCACCTCGAGCCGGTCCGCGTAGGCGCGGCGCTCTTCGGGGTCCAGCGTGGCCACGTAGTCGACCAGCAACCTCTGCCCCGCCTTCTGCCGGGCCTCGCCGCGCGCGCTCTGTGCCTCGAGCGTGGCCCCGAAGGCCGCGCTGTCGAAGGGCTCGGCCCGCAGCAGATCGAGCGCCGCATTGTAGCCGTCGACGAAGCTCGGCGGCTCGCCGCCCTGAGCCCGATCGTGCTTGAAGGACTGGCGGAGGTTGCGGCCCAGCTCGCGCCGCTGCTCCTCGCTGAAGGCGCTGGTGTAGGGGAACACGAAATCGCGCCCGCGCGGCGGGGGTTCCCGGTCGTGCACCGGATGGCGCAGCACGAAGCCCGCGCCCACCCCGACCACCGCGAGGTTCAGCGCCAGCGAGGCGAAAAGAAGCACCCGCAACCCGCGCCGCATCTTCGGTCTGCTTTCTGCGTCGGCCATCTCTTACAGTCCCAACATCACATCGTCGAAGCCGCTCGTGGGCTCCAGCGTCATCACCGAATCCGCCGCCGACACCGAGAGCCAGTCCGACACCCCGGAGGGCGGCACCGCCCCGAACCACACGCCGGTGGCGCAGGCGGCCACCAGCCCGGCCATCGCCGGCCAGCCCCCGACCGCGCCCAGCACGTCGCGCAGCGACGTCCCGAGCCGCGCGCCAAGACCGCGCCGCGCGGCGGGTGCAGCCTCTGCCGCGGGATCGGGCCGCGGTGACGGCATCTCGTCCAGCGCCAAGCGTTCCATCCGTGCGAGCCAGTCCCCCGACGGCGCCGGCGCATCGGCACGGGCCGCTTCGAACCACGGGGCCATGGCCCCTTCCTCAGCCTTGCGCTTGTCAGTCATCGTCATATCCCAGTTCTGCGCGTCGCGGAGCCAACAGCCCTTGCAGCGCCTTGCGGCCCCGCGCGCTGAGACTTTCGACCGCGCGCACGCCTATGTCCATGATGCCGGCGATCTCGGGGTTCGAAAGCCCCTCGAGATGCCGCAATACCACTGCCTGTTTCTGCCGGTCGGGCAGCGTGTCGAGCGCCGCCTGCAATGCCTGTCCCCGCGCCGTGTCCTGCAGCCCCTGCTCGGCCGAGGGCGACGGGTCCGGCGGTTCGGCCACCGCGTCGATGTCGACATGACCGCCGCGCCGGCGCCGGATCCGGTCGATGCAAAGGTTGGAGACGACCCGGTAGACCCAGGTCGACACCTTCGCCTCGCCCTCGCGCCAGCCCGGCGCCGCCCGCCAGAGCCGCAGCAGCGCCTCCTGGACAATGTCCTCGGCCTCGGCGCGGTCGTTGAGCATGCGCATGGCATGACCAAAAGCCCTCGGGCCCAGGCGCATGGTCAGCGCGCGCGCCGCCGCCGGGTCGCCCGCCGCATAGGCCGCGAGCAAGGTCTCGTCGCTGCAATCGCTCATCGCGTCATAGGGCATCCGGTCCATCCTCTTGCGCTAGCCCCTGGCCGGGGGTTGCGCAATGGCGCCGGGCGGCGGCAAGACGCCGCCCGGCGCCATGAACGGCTTACTGCTGCACCTCGGGCTGGTTCGCCTGCGGTGCCGGCTGCTGCATCATCCGGCCCTGGCCACCCTGCTGCGGGCCACCCTTGCCGTTCATTCCATTGCCCTGCATACCGTTGCCGTTCATGCCGCGCGGGCCATCGTTCTGGCCAAAGCGCTCGTGGCCGCGCGGACCGTCCTGCTGGCCCCAGTGCATCGGACCCTGCCGGCCGTCATGACGGCCGAATTCGCCCTTCTGGCCATGGTGCTTCTCAAAGCCCTGCTGGCGCCCCTTCCCGTCCGGGCCGCCGCGGCCGTTCTGCATCATCTGGTGACGCTCCTGCATCTGCTTCTGCAGCAGGGCCACGGTGTCGCGGTTGACCGAGCCGTCGCCATCGGCGTCGAGCCGGTCGAACATGCGCTCTGCACCGCCGCGCTGGCCGGCCTTGATTTCCTCGAGGCTCAGCTTGCCGTCGCCGTCAGTGTCGAGGCGCTTGACCATGCGCTGCTGGCGACGCTCTTCGCGCATCCGCTCCTGAATGTCGCGGAAGGCGGTCAGTTCGTCGGCCTCGAGCACGCCATCGCCATTGGCGTCGGCCTCGGCAAAGGCCGCAGCGGGCCCTGCCGCGTCGAGTTCCTCGCGCGTCACGTTGCCGTCGCCGTTGGCGTCGAGCTCGTCGAACATCTCGACGAACATCGGACCACGGCCCTCACGCTGGCCGGACTGGCCGGACGGACCCTTGTCGCCCGGGAAGGCCATGGCGAGGCTTGCGGTCCCCATCACGGCAATGGCCGCACCCATGAGTAGTTTGGACATGCGTGTCATTCCTGCGATCTCCTGTTTCGTTGCTGTCGGCGCCCGCTGTGGCCGCCGATCTGTAGCTTTCACGCCCCGGTCCGGAACTTCCGTCGGCACTGCGCGAAAAAACTCTCGAGAACGCCCTCACGTCGCGGCGTCGGGGAGACTGCAAGGGGAAAACCCGCGCCGCGCCGGTCGCATTGCAAAGATGCACGTGGTATCCCTGTTTGCGACATGGCGCCGCAAGGACATGTTGCGCACTTCCGCGGCAGGGGCGCCATGGCGCAGGTTGCGCCGATGACCGACCTACATGCACACGTGACGCAAAAGACCATACCGATGACGCAGACCGACCAGCCACACGACATGCCCCGCTCTGCCGACCCGGCGGACGCGCCGCTCGACGCAGCTCCGGCGACCACCGCAGAACGCCTTCCCGAGCGCGAGACCTGGCCCGCGATCTGGAAGGGGTTCCGCCGTCGCTGCCCGAATTGCGGCAAGGGCCCGTTGATGCGCAGCTACCTCAAGGTGCGCGACCATTGCCCGGTCTGCCGCGAGGAGCTGTTCCACAACCGCGCCGACGACGGCCCCGCCTATCTCACGATCCTGATCGTGGGTCACATCATGGCCCCGGCACTGCACATCTCCTTCGTGACGTGGCGTCCGGAACCGCTTATCCTGATTACCATATTCTCCATTGGCTGCATCGGTCTGTCCCTCTATCTTCTGCCAAGGCTCAAGGGCGCGATCGTCGGCTTCCAGTGGGCGCGACGGATGCACGGGTTCTCGCAATCCGGCTGATCGAAGCGCCCGCCGGGGCCGGGGCAGGAGGAAGAATGACCATCGACAAGACGGCGATCCGCGATGCGGCGACGGTGATCGTGATGCGCGACCGCGACACGAACCCGCGCATCCTCATGGGACAGCGCGGCGCCAAGGCGGCCTTTATGCCCAACAAGTTCGTCTTCCCCGGCGGCGCCGTCGACGCGGCGGATGCCGCGGTGCCGCTGGCCCGTCCCCTGCCCGAGCTCTGCCGCCTGCGCATCGACGAGGATTCGCCCGCCGGCCTCGCGCACCCGCTGGCGGCAGCCGCGATTCGGGAACTCTGGGAAGAGACCGGGCTGCGGCTCGGCACGCCGGGCGACTGGCGCGACCCGCCGGCCGACTGGCAGGGCTTCGCGGACAACGGGCTGCTGCCCGACGCCTCGGGCCTGCAGTTCGTGTTCCGCGCCATCACCCCGCCGGGCCGCCCCCGCCGCTTCGACGCGCGCTTCTTCCTTGCGGATGCGGCGGCGCTGGCCTCGGACCCGGACGATTTCTCGGCCGCCTGCGACGAGCTCAGCCACCTGCAGTGGATCCCGCTCGAGAAGGTCAGGCATTTCGACATGCCCTTCATCACCGAGGTGGTGCTGGCCGAGGTCGCCGCACGGGCGCGGGACGCGTCGCCGCCCGCCTCGGTGCCGTTCTTCCGCAATGATGACGAGGCGAGCCTGTTCCTGCAACTGCACGGACGGCCGATGCCCTGAAACGGTGCGGGCGCCTAGACGAAGCCCCGCCAGAGCAGCACTGCCATCACCAGCGCAAAGATGGCGACCGCGTTGAGGATCACCGCCGCCAGCACCGACAGCACCCTGCCCTTGCGCCGGTCCGCCCGGTCGTAGCTGCCGAGATAGGCCTCGAGCCGTCCGAGCGAGGCGCCGAGCGCCGCGTCTCCCGTGATCCGCGACAGCTTGGGGTTGCCCTCGACCCGCCGCGCGGCAAGCACGCGGGTGAGGTCGCCCTGCAGTCTGCGGGGCAGCACGCGCCTGGCCCGGGCGGCACGGCTCTCGAACCCGCCGCGGCTGAGCGCGAGCTTGTCCTCGAAGAGCTTTTCGAGCCGCTGCAGCGCGCCGGAGAGGTCATGTGTTGCGATCATCGACATGGTCCCCAGATCGGCGCAAGCCGCCCCGCCGCGCAAGCCCTGCCGCATCGCCAACAGGCGATCCGCGTCGGATCGCGGCAGAAGCGCCACGCTCCCCATTCCCTTCGCCGCCGCCGTCTCCTATGTCTGGCGTCATGCTGAACACGATCACACACGGCTCCGCCACCGACCAACCGCCGCTTCTCATCGTTCACGGGCTCTTCGGATCCGCCCGGAACTGGGGCGTCATCGCCAAGCGCCTGTCGGACGAGCGGCAGGTGATCGCGGTGGACCAGCGCAACCACGGCGACTCGCCGTGGAACGACCTGCACGGCTACGAGGACATGGCCGCCGACATCGCCGAGGTGATCGAGGCCAACGGCGGGCAGGCCGACCTGCTCGGGCATTCGATGGGCGGCAAGGCCTCGATGGTGCTGGCGCTCACCCGGCCGGAACTGGTCAAGCGGCTGATCGTCGCCGACGTGGCGCCGGTCGCCTATGGCCACACCCAGATGCAGCATATCGAGGCGATGCGGGCGGTGGATCTCGACGCCATCGAGAAACGCTCGGACGCCAGCGCCCAGCTCGCACGGCACGTCCCGGACCCGACGCTGCAGGCCTTCTTCACCCAGTCGCTCGACCTGCGCGAGAAACGCTGGAAGCTGAACCTCGACGTGCTGGCGGCAGAGATGCCCAAGATCCTGGGCTTCCCCGACATCGACGGCCAGTTCGACGGGCCGACGCTGTTCCTGTCGGGGGCCGAGAGCGACTACGTCCTTCCCGAGTATCGCGAACGCATCCGCGCCCTTTTCCCCGAATCGCGTTTCGCCAAGATCCCCGGCGCCGGACACTGGCTGCATGCCGAGAAACCGCGCGAGTTCGAGGCAGCGGGGAGGGCCTATCTGAACGCTGCCTGACAGTGGATTCAGGAAAACCGAAACTGCAGGTTCTTGTTTCGGAATGAGTCACGCCGCGGCTTGATCCAAAGCGCCGGGCACCCCTTTCTCCCCTCGAGAAAGGAGCTCCGATGCCCCTCGCCCCGTCAGTCCCCGGCCAGCACCTGCAGCTCGCCCTCGAGCCACGGCAACTGGCGCAGTGCCGGTTCGATCACCGATTCCGAGACCAGCTTGCGCATGGTCTGCGCCACGTCGCGCGGCACCCGGTCGGTCCAGTCCGAAGCGGCGAAGAGCGAGATGGTGCGCGCGAAGGGGCTGAAGGGCAGCGGGTGCGCTTCCATCCGGTCCTGGAACTGCTTGGCGCGCATGTAACCCAGCGGCGTGGTGATGCCCCAGCCGACGCCGCGCGCCACCAGCGTCATCAGCGACAGGTGCGCGCCGATCTCGAAGCGCTCGGGGAACTCGAGCTTCTGGCGCGCCAGATGCGCCTCGATCTGCCGGCCGATGAGCTGCTCGCGGTCGTAGCGCAGCAACGGCAGCCCGTGCATCAGCGACTGCGCACCCCCGGCCTCGGCCAGTGCGCCGCGGGCACAGACCAGCATGAACGGGTCGCGGATCAGCGGGTATTCCACCACGCCGTCGACCACCGCCCCGGAACTCGCGGCGATGGCGATGTGCAGGCGCCGGTCACGCATGGCCTGCCCGATCTCGTGGCTGGGGGCAGTGATCAGCTTGAAGCGGCAGCGGGTCATGCTCTCGGCAAGCATGGTCACCAGCTGCGGCGTGAGGTCGTTGTCGAAATCGTCGATGACCCCGAGGCTCAGCGTCGACAGATGCGTGAGATCCATCACCGTGAGCTCGTTCTGGGCGAGCCGGAGCTGGCTCAGCACCGACTGGGTGCGCAGCAGGAACGACCGTCCCGCCTGGGTGAGCTGCATCGGGCGGCGCCCGTGGTCGACGAGATCGGCCCCGAGCGCGGCCTCGAGATTGCGCATCTGCTGGCTCACCGCGGGCTGGCTCAGCCCCGTCATCTCGGCCGCCTGCGCCACAGATCCGCTTGCCGCCAGCGCCTCGAACACCTCGAGCCCGCGCAGCGTCACCCCCTTCATCAGCATTTCGCCCCCTTCTCCGGCCGCAAGGCCCGTCACTCACACATTCACCTTTTCTGAAACTATCACCCTGTCAGGTCAAGCGTTCCCCATGCCGATCACCCATCTCAAAGCCGCCCCCGGCCTGCCGCCGCAGAACGCCGCCGACATCTCGGACACCGTGCAGGTCATGCTCGCGGCGCTGCGCACCGGCGGCGAAGAGGCCGCGCTCGACTACGCCCGCCGCCTCGATGGCCACGACGCCGCGCCCGAACTGTCGCCCGCCGCGCTCGCCGGGGCCCACCGCCTGCTGCCGGTGACGCTGGTCGAGGACATCGCCTACGCCCACGCCAACATCCGCGCCTTCGCCGAGGCGCAGCGGGCCTCGGTGCAGGAGTTCGAGGTCGAGCTGCGCCCCGGCCTGCGCGCCGGACAGCGGCTGCTGCCGCTGGGCTGCGCCGGGGTCTACGTGCCCGGCGGGCGCTACGCGCACATCGCCTCGGCGCTGATGACGGTGACCACCGCCCGGGCCGCGGGCGTGGGCACGGTCACCGCCTGCACGCCCCCCGGCCCCGACGGCCCGCACCCGGCGATCCTGCACGCGCTGCACCTCGCGGGCGCCGACCGCGTGCTGGCCATGGGCGGGGTGCAGGGCATCGCCGCACTGGCGCTGGGGCTCTTCGACCTGCCCGGCGCCGATCTGGTCGCGGGCCCGGGCAATGCCTTCGTCGCCGAGGCCAAGCGCCAGCTCTTCGGGCCCATCGGCATCGACATGGTAGCGGGCCCCACGGATTCGATGATCCTCGCCGATGCCACCGCCCGCGCCGAGCGGGTGGCGCTCGATCTCGTCAGTCAGGCCGAGCACGGCGGCACCTCGCCGGTGTGGCTTGTCACCACCCACGCGCCGCTGGCCGACGCGGTGCTGGCCATGGTGCCGCGGATCATCGCCTCGCTGCCCGAGCCCAACCGCTCGGCCGCGCACGAGGCCTGGGCCGCGCTCGGCGAGGTGATGCTGGCGGACACGCGCGAGGAAATGGCGGCGCAGGCCGACCTCTACGCACCCGAGCACCTGCACGTGCAGGCGGCCGATCTCTGCTGGTGGCGCCAGAGGCTCAGCGCCTACGGCTCGCTGTTCCTTGGCGCCGACACCACGGTGGCCTTCGGCGACAAGGCCGCGGGGCCGAACCACGTGCTGCCCACCGGCCGCGCGGCGCGCTATACTGGCGGGCTGTCGGTGCACAAGTTCCTGAAATGCGTGACATGGCAGAGCGCCGCACCCGAGGCTCTGGCCGATCTCGCCCGCGCCAGCGCCGGCATCAGCCGCGCCGAGGGCATGGAAGGCCATGCCCGCGCCTGCGATGCCCGCCTGCCCGACCGCAACGCCGGTCGCTGCTGCGGGTCCTGAGGGGCATCACATGAAGACGCCAGGCGCCGCCCAGCGGACGAGAAAGGTCCGTGGGCAGCGCTGAACGGCTGTCATCGAGGTCGACGCCGAGCCGACCCGGCTCACAGTCCGCTGCAGAGCCTTTCGGCGCGCGCGACGTATTTGGCGTAGCGCTCCCAGAAGCTGCGGTCCGACGACCGGTCGGACTGGCGGACCTCCTGCGCGCTGTGCGGGTCCTGGTAGAACTTCACCGCCCGGCGCTGGTCGCCGTTGCTCAGTTCCTCGTTCGCCGCGGCCTGGATGCAGCCGCACAGCTGCGGGTTCCGTGCCGTCCGGTCCGAGGCGATGCAGGCCTTGCTGATCGGCCCGCTGGCCATCCGCGTCACATAATAGTCGCTGCCCGACCTTGATCCGCCACCGCCGCAGCCCGCCACGACGGCCAGTGCCACCACACAGGAAATGGTTCTCATACGCCTGTCTTCCTTACGCTCGACACCACCCTCGGGGCTTTTCGCCCTCGCTTCGGGGTGGCCTTTTCCACAGACTGCCGCAAAGACCGGAGGAATTCAATTCACCAGCCCGTCAGGTCATCACGCGATCCGCCTTGACCGGCCCGTGATTCACCAGCATATCCAGCAAATCATGACCGATCTCGCGCATATTCGTAACTTCTCCATCGTCGCCCACATCGACCACGGGAAATCCACCCTGGCCGACCGGCTGATTCAGCTCACCGGCACCGTCGCCGAACGCGACATGCAGGAGCAAATGCTCGACTCGATGGACATCGAGCGGGAGCGTGGCATCACGATCAAGGCCAACACCGTCCGCATCGAGTACCCGGCGCAGGACGGCGAGACCTATGTCCTGAACCTGATCGACACGCCCGGCCACGTCGACTTCGCCTACGAGGTCGCGCGCTCGATGCACGCGGTCGAAGGCTCGCTGCTGGTGGTCGACGCGACCCAGGGCGTCGAGGCCCAGACCCTCGCGAACGTCTACACCGCCATCGACGCCGACCACGAGATCGTGCCGGTGCTGAACAAGGTCGACCTGCCGGCCGCGGAACCCGAGCGGGTGAAGACCCAGATCGAGGACGTGATCGGCATCGACAGCCAGGACGCCTGCCTGATCTCGGCCAAGACCGGCGTCGGCATCCCCGACGTGCTCGAGGCCATCGTCAAGCGCCTGCCCGCCCCGCCCGAGGGCGACCGCAACAAGCCGCTCAAGGCGATGCTGGTGGATTCCAAGTACGACCAGTATCTCGGCGTGATCTGTATCGTGCGCATCATCGACGGCGTGCTCAAGAAGGGCGACCGCATCCGGATGATGAAGACCGGCGGCACCTACGACGTGGACGACGTGGGCGTCTACCGCCCCGCGATGACCAACGTGAAGGAGCTCGGACCGGGCGAGATCGGCTATCTCAATGCCTCGATCAAGCAGGTCCGCGACACCCGCGTCGGCGACACCATCACCCACGAGAAGAAGCCCTGCGCCGAGCCGCTGCCGGGCTTCAAGCCCTCGGTCCCGGTGGTGTTCTGCGGCCTCTTCCCGGTCGATGCCAACGATTTCGAGGACATGCGCGACGCCATCGAGAAGCTGGCGCTGAACGACGCGTCCTTCACCTTCGAGATGGAGACCTCGGCAGCGCTCGGCTTCGGCTTCCGCTGCGGCTTCCTCGGCCTGCTGCACCTCGAGGTGATCCGCGACCGGCTCGAGCGCGAGTACAACATCGAGCTCATCACCACGGCGCCGTCGGTGATCTATCACCTGTTCACCAAGGACGGTGAGCGCCGCGACCTGCACAACCCGGCCGACATGCCGGACGCCTCGACCGTGGACCACATTGAGGAGCCGCGCATCAAGGCCACCATCATGGTGCCCGACGAGTATCTCGGCGACGTGCTCAAGCTCTGCCAGGAGCGCCGCGGCATCCAGATGGACCTCACCTACGTCGGCGGCCGCGCGATGACGGTCTACGACCTGCCGCTCAACGAGGTGGTGTTCGACTTCTACGACCGGCTGAAATCGGTGACCAAGGGCTATGCCTCGTTCGACTACGAGATGATCGGCTACCGCGAGGACAGCCTCGTGAAGATGTCGATCCTCGTGAACGACGAGCCGGTCGACGCGCTGGCCATGATGGTGCACCGCGACCGCGCCGAGATGCGGGGCCGTGCCATGTGCGAGAAGCTCAAGGAGCTGATCCCGCGCCACATGTTCAAGATCCCGATCCAGGCGGCCATCGGCGGCAAGGTCATCGCGCGCGAGACCCTCTCGGCCATGCGCAAGGACGTGACCGCCAAATGCTACGGCGGCGACGCCACGCGGAAGAAGAAGCTGCTCGAGAAGCAGAAGGCGGGCAAGAAGAAGATGCGCCAGTTCGGCAAGGTCGACATCCCGCAGGAAGCCTTCATCTCCGCGCTGAAGATGGACAGCTGACCGAGCCCTGCCCCACGTGATCAAGGAATGGCCGCCCCTCGGGGCGGCTGTTTCGTGGCCGGGCACGGCTTGCGGATCACGGCTTCGAGAGACGGCCGCCTTGCACCCCCGCGCAGGCCTGCGTCGCGATTGCGAATCCCGCGGATTTGCCGTTCAGATCGCGCGGGGCCGCGGTGGCCCATGCACATTGCTCACTGGCGGTCCATCATGCGTCACGTCACGATCCCTCTCCTGCTCTCCCTGATCCTCGCCGCCGGCACCGCCCGGGCCGAGGTCTGCGACTATCGCCCCAGCCGGCTGCTCGGCGAGGCGGTAGGCGAGGCCGCCGGGGCGGTCTCGAAGCTTGGCGGCAACGCCATCGCGGGGGACGGCGGTTTCTACACGCTGCTCAACGCCACCAGCGGGCTTACGCTGCTCGGCACCAAGCTCGCCGCCTCGGGCACCGCCGCAGGCGTCGGCAGTTCCGGCAGCGGCGCGGGCGTGGCCTCGGTGGTGGCGAACCCCGGTGTCTGGATCCCGGCGCTGGTGATCGGCGCGGGCGGGGTCGGTTACGAGGCCACCTGCGCGCTCTTCGTGGACGAGCGCATCACCGACTACGACGCGGTGCTCAAGGTCATGCGCGATTTCCAGAACCACTCCGACCCGCGCGCCTTCCGGCTGGTCGAGGACAACCTGAACCCGTTCATCGAGCTTCACGACGCCGACGGCACCCGCAGCACCTACAAGGTGGCCGATCTCTACATCGTCGACGGCATGCTCCGGCACCGCGCCTGGGGACCGAACCGCACCATCGGGCGCGTGGTCTTCCTCCCGACCGAGATCTCTCCCAACTCGCTCTACTGACCCGTCCCAACGAAAAAGGCCGCCCCGAAGGGCGGCTTTGCACGATGAGGGAGACAGGGGTCACTCCGTCATCGTGGCCCCCGCGCCGTCCTGCTGCTTGGTCTGCAGCATCGCGAGCAGGCGTTCGTTCAGCTCCGGGTCGGCCTGGGCCGCGGCGCTGATCTGGTTGTAGGTCTGCACGTCCATGCCCTCGGTCTCCTCGACCGCGGAGGCCATCTCCTGCTGGGCTTCCTGCACCAGCGCCTGCTTGCCTTCGGGCTCTGCGGTGCCGTCGATGCGGGCGGCGTAGTCCTCTTGCACGTCCTGCACCTGCATCGCGGCGTCGATGAAGGACGTGAGCTGGGCTTCGCTGAAGTCCGCCGCGGGCGCCTCGGGCGCGGCCTGCATCGGAGCCGCCTCGGGCGCGGTCTCCGTCGCGCTCTCGGGGGCCGTCTGGGCCAGTACCGGCGCCACCGGAGCGGCGATCAGGGCTGCGATGACCGTGGACTTGAGCAGGATACCGTTGCGTTTCATGCTGTTTCCTTTCGGAGGTTCTGATCTTCCGACACGGGAGCATCCCGTGCCTTCGACCCAGAGCTATGCACCGTCCCCCGGCGCATCAAAGGGCATCCGGCGTTCTTGCCGCAGGGCAGCAAACTCCTGCCGGAACGCGGATTTTGCGGTGGCAACGCTCCGCGCAGCGAATTTGACTCGCGGATCGCCGCCGCCCCCGCCCCCCGCATCCGGCGGGAAATCGCGGCTTTTGTTTCCACGTCCGGGCGATCACGGTCCGTGCGATCCTTGGCGCCCACACAAGGAGGGCTCATCCATGATCCGTCGCGCAGTTGCAGCCGCGCTCTGTCTCGCGGCGGCCCCGGCCTTCGCCTTCCACTGTCCCGCCGACATGCAGAAGATCGACGCGGGCACCTCGCTCTCGGACCCCGACCTCACCACGGTGCGCGAAGGACGTGCCGCCGGAGAGGCGCAGCACAAAGCGGGCGATCAAGACGCCCCGGTCGCGACTCTGGCCCGCGCGACGAAGGTGCTCGGCATCCGGCAACGCCCCTTCGCGGCCCTCGCGCGCCCGAGACAGCCCGGAGCGCGCGTCAGCCCGGCCCGAGGTGGTTCCATTGACGTAGCGTCAGGTCGGCCAAACCCTGCCGGATGACGCTCACGTGGCGGCTGTTCTTGGCGCAGAGGCCAGGAAAGCCGCAAATCTGTCCCGGTTCCGCAACAGCAAAATGATGTGAGCGCTTCGTGTGGAGCCGGACGCCCGGCTCGTCGTTATCTCCCCAGTCGCCGGCCCCGACCATGGGCCAGACAGAACGACAAAGGAGCAGACACATGACTCTCAAATCTCTTATCCTCGTGCCCTTCCTCGCCACGCCCGCTCTGGCAGGCTCGCTGGAGCCGACGCCGGTCGAGCCCGCGCCCGTGGCTCCGCTCGCCCCCGTAGCCTCGCCGGTCACCGGTGACTGGACCGGCCCGTCGGTCGGTGCCCAGCTGGGGTACGGCAGCGTCGACACCGACGGTGCGGGCGACGATTCCGAGGACGGCATGGTCTACGGCCTGCGCGCCTTCTATGACCACGACTTCGGCAACTGGGTCGCCGGTGCCGGCGTGCAGTATGACGCCACCGACATCGATCTCGGCGACGCCGGCGATCTCGACGGCATTGCCAAGGTCGGCGGCCGTGTGGGCTACGACCTCGGCCGCACCATGGTTTACGGCACCGGCGGCTACGCCCACGCCACCACCGACGGCGGCAGCCTCGATGCGGGCAGCTCGGGCGGCTACTACGTGGGTGCCGGCGTCGAGACCTTCGTCTCCGACAATGTGACCCTGAACGGTGAAGTGAACTACAACGAGTTCAGCGACTTCGACGACGACGACCTGGAAGTCGGCGCGACCACCGCCACCGTGGGCATCAACTACCGCTTCTGATCCGACCGCGGATCGAGCACCGTCGCGCCCGGCCTCACCGCCGGGCGCGGCCTTTCGGATTGCTTTTGCAGATCGTCATGACGCCGTTACACTTTGGTGCATGCGGCCCCTCTTCCTGATTCCCCTCACGATGACCCTGGCCCTCGCCGCCCCGGTGCAGGCGGCCTCGCCCATTGCCGACGTAGTCTGCGAGCCGGGCGCACGCATGACCGAACGCATGACCCGCCGCCAGGGCGCGACGCTGAGCTCGACCGGGCTGCGCAGTCCCGAAGAGGTCGTCGAGCTCTGGACCTCGCCCGACGGCGACTGGACCATGGTCATCGCCTATGCCTCCGGCACCTCCTGCATCGTGGCCATGGGAGAGCACTGGTCGGTGCTTGCGCCACAAGATCCGGCATAATCCACAGCATTCTCCCCACCATCATGGGGTCGCGCGGGGTTCCGGCCTTTTCCAGCCCGCCCTGCTCTGACATACTGCCTGCCAATCAACGAACCAAACGAGCAGCGGACCATGGCAGACGATCTCCTCGCGGCAACCGAGACCACGACCTACGATGCGTCCTCCATCGAGGTGCTGGAAGGGCTCGAACCGGTGCGCAAGCGTCCGGGCATGTATATCGGCGGCACCGACGAGCGGGCCCTGCACCACCTCGTGGCGGAGGTGCTCGACAACTCCATGGACGAGGCGGTGGCGGGACATGCCAACCGCATCGAGGTCGAGCTGCACGAGGATTACGCCCTCACCATCCGTGACAACGGCCGCGGCATCCCGATCGACCCCCACCCCAAGTTCCCCGGCAAGTCCGCGCTCGAGGTCATCCTCTGCACCCTGCACGCGGGCGGCAAGTTCTCGGGCAAGGCCTACGAGACCTCGGGCGGCCTGCACGGGGTCGGCGCCTCGGTGGTGAACGCGCTGTCGGACTCGATGGTCGTGCAGGTGGCGCGCAACAAGGAGCTGTTCGAGCAGCGCTTCTCGCGCGGGATCCCCCTTGGCGGGGTCGAGAAGATCGGCGCCGCCCCCAACCGCCGCGGCACCACGGTGACCTTCCACGCCGACGAGCAGATCTTCGGCCACCACCGCTTCAAGCCCGCCCGGCTGTTCAAGATGGTGCGCTCGAAGGCCTACCTGTTCTCGGGCGTCGAGATCCGCTGGAAATCCGCCATCGAAGACGGCGAGACCCCGACCGAGGCCACCTTCCACTTCCCCGGCGGCCTCGCGGACTACCTGAGCGAGACCATGAACGGCTCGTCCACCTACGCCGACAAGCCCTTTGCCGGCACCGTGGATTTCAAGGAAAAGTTCCAGACCCCGGGCAAGGTCGAATGGGCGATCAACTGGACGCCCTCGCGCGACGGGTTCATCCAGTCCTACTGTAACACCGTCCCCACCCCCGAGGGCGGCACTCACGAGGCGGGCTTCTGGTCCGCCATCCTCAAGGGCATCCGCGCCTATGGCGAGCTGGTCAACAACCGCAAGGCCAGCCAGATCACCCGCGACGACCTGATCACCGGCGGTTGCGCGCTGGTGTCCTGCTTCATCCGCGAGCCGGAATTCGTCGGCCAGACCAAGGACCGCCTGGCCACGACCGAGGCCCAGCGACTGGTCGAGGGCGCGGTGCGCGACCACTTCGACAACTGGCTGGCCTCGGACACCAAGTCCGCCGGCGCCATCCTCGACTTCCTCGTGCTGCGCGCCGAAGAGCGGCTGCGGCGGCGCCAGGAAAAGGAGACCGCGCGCAAGTCCGCCACCAAGAAGCTGCGCCTGCCCGGCAAGCTCACCGACTGTACCGCCAAGAGCCGCGAGGGCACCGAGCTCTTCATCGTCGAGGGCGACTCGGCCGGCGGCTCGGCAAAGGGCGCGCGCTTCCGCGAGACCCAGGCACTGCTGCCGCTCAAGGGCAAGATCCTGAACGTGCTCGGCGCCGCCTCGAACAAGCTGACGTCCAACGCCGAGATCCGCGATCTCTGCGAGGCGCTCGGCGTCGGGCTCGGTACCAAGTTCAGCCTCGACGACCTGCGCTACGAGAAGATCATCATCATGACCGACGCGGACGTGGACGGAGCCCACATCGCCTCTCTGCTGATGACCTTCTTCTACACCCAGATGCGCCCGCTGATCGACCAGGGCCACCTCTACCTCGCCTGCCCGCCTCTGTATCGCCTGACCCAAGGCGCGCGCCGGATCTACGTGGCCGACGACGCCGAGAAGGAGGAGATGCTGAAGAAGGGGCTCGGCGGCAAAGGCAAGATCGACGTGCAGCGTTTCAAGGGTCTGGGCGAGATGGACGCGAAGGACCTGAAGGAAACCACGATGGACCCCGCGACCCGCAAGCTGATCCGCGTCACCATCGACGAGGACGAACCGGGCGAGACCGGCGACCTCGTGGAGCGCCTCATGGGCAAGAAACCCGAGCTGCGCTTCCAGTACATCCAGGAGAACGCACGGTTCGTGGCGGAGCTTGATGTGTGAAGTCTGCTCCAACTGGGTCTAGGGTCAGCCGCGCCATCGCCCGTGGGGCGGGCCGGCGATGGCGCGGCGGCCTTCGGCCTTGTTCCGCGCCGGGGCACCGAACAGGGGTCGGATCCCCGATGCCGGCATGCGGTCTCGCCAACAGCCCGGGACAAGCGCCCGGAAGCCCGACACGGCCGCCGCCACAACAGCGCGCCCGCAAGCCTCTTGCCTCGCCGCCCCACAGCGGGTTCAACAGGGCGACACCAGACGCGGCGGCACGATGCTTCACCTCTCCCCTCCCTGGCTCGATTTCGATCTCGGCGCCGAGATGCCCGTGCTGAGCTTCGCGCCGCACCGGGGCGACTTCGCCCGCGCCCGCCGGATCCTCTGGCGCGAGGTGCGCAACGAGGACCTGGCCGAGGATTTCGACGCCCTGCGCTGGCTCGGAACCGAGCTCGCAGGGCGCGACGCCACGGACGCGGTCTGCTTCCTGACCTCGCGCCGGCTCGCGGCGCACCGGGTGGCGGAGGCTGTCGAGGGCGGCGTCGGCGCCACCGCCGTGGTCACCGCCGGTCTCTCGAACGCAGAGCGTATCGGCTCGCGGCTGCCGCAGACCTGGCTCGAGCCCGCGCCGCAGGACTACGGCACCATCAACATCGCCGTCCGGCTGTCCTGCCCGCTCGCGCCCACCGCGCTGATCGAGGCCATCACGCTTGCCGCCGAGGCCCGCACCGCCGCGGTGCTCGACGCCGATGTCACCCTGCCCGGGGGCAAGGCCACCGGCACGGGCACTGATTGCATCGCCGTCGCGGCCCCCGGGGGCGACACCCCTTTCGCGGGCAAGCACACGGCAGCGGGCCATGCGCTCGGGCGGGCGGTCTACGAGGCCACCCTGCAGGCGGTCACCGAGTGGGCCGACGAGGCGCGCCACTGGGGCACGGCTGCCCCCCGCTAGGCCCACAGGCGAACACCCCCAGGTGAAGCGGCAGGCGAAGGCCTCGCCCAAATCTCACATCTGCGTCAGCGCCCCCACGCGGCGCTTCGCGAATGGCGCCCGGCCCGGCTAGCCTTTAAAGGCGACCACGATGGAGCCCCGGATGCGCCGCCTCAGTCTTTGCCTCGCCGCCACATTGCTCGCCCTGCCCGCCGCCGCGCAGGACACCGACCTCGAGCTGGTGCTGCTGGCCGATGCCTCGGGCTCGATCACCGCCTCGGAGCTGATGTTCCAGCGCGAGGGCTACGCGCAGGCGATGACCGACCCCGAGGTGCTGTCGGTGATCGGCAACACCGCCTATGGCGAGATCGCCGTGACCTACGTGGAATGGGCGGCAAACCAGGGCCAGGTGGTGAAGTGGATGCGCATCCGCGGCCCCGAGGACGCCGCGGAATTCGCCGAGCAGCTGCTGACCACGCCGCGCATGGCGTTCGGGCGCAACGCCATCGGCGCGGCGCTGCTGCAGGGCGCGCATCTGATCGAGAGCAACGACATCGACGGCTGGCGCCGGGTCATCGACTTCTCCGGCGACAGCGCCGGCAACTGGTCCGGCCCGCCCATCGAAGAGGCCCGCGACGCGGTGGTCGCCAAGGGCATCACCATCAACGGCCTGCCGATCCTGCGCCCCGACGACCCGGGCCGGGCGCAGGGCGGGCTCGAGCGCATCTACGAAGAGCGCATCATCGGCGGGCTCGGCGCCTTCGTGGTCACCGCGGGCGACCGCGACAGCTTTGCCGAGGCAGTGAAGCGCAAGCTGATCCTCGAGATCTCGCAATCGGGCATGGTGGAAAAGCGCCATGCCGCCGCCCCCTGACCGAGGCCCCTTGCGCCGCCGCGCGACTCCTGTCCCTATCCCGCCATGCGCACCCTTGTCCTCGCCCCGCTTCTCGTCCTCTGCCTGATCGTCTCCGCCTGCGGCCGCCCGCTGTCGGAGAACGAGACCGCCTTCCTGCAGGCAATGCAGGGCGACCAGCTCGACACCCGCCGGGTGCGGTTCCACGACGGGCTCTGGGCGGGCTCAATCACCTACCAGCGCCCGATCCGGCCGCGGCTGACCTGCATGGAGCGGGTCTGGCCACCGTCGCAGGGCGAGACGGTGACCGTGTCGCCGGGCGCGATGACGATCTTCAACCGGGTGTTCTACCGCGACGACCTCTACCGCGAGGATTTCGTGCCGGACTACCCGCAGCGCGTCGACCTGCTGGACGCGATGCTGCTGGCGCACGAGATGGTGCATGTCTGGCAATGGCAGCACCGCGACCGCACCGGCTACACCCCGCTCAAGGCGGCGCTGGAGCATGGCGTGTCCGAGGATCCCTATCTCTTCGAGCCCGACAAGCCCGGGCGCTTCCTCGACCACGGCTACGAGCAGCAGGGCGCAATCGTCGAGGAATACGTCTGCTGCCACATGCTCGACCCCGACGCGCCGCGCACCTCGCGCCTGCGCGAGATGATCTCCGCCGAGCTGCCGGTCGACGGGCTCGAGCGCGCGCTCGACAACCCCGAGGTGATGGTGCCCTGGTCGGGGATCCAGCAGAAGAACATCTGCCGCTAGGCACCCTGCCCGTTCGCGGGCCGGCTCATTCCTGCCGCTGGATCTCGAGCAGGTAGGCCACGAGATCGACCACCGGCTCCGAGGTCAGGATCGGCTGGCCGGCGGGGGTCTTGATGGGCCGGTCGAAAGTGCCCTCGAAGTAGTCGCCGTAGACCGGCATGGGCGAGCCGTGGCTCACCAGCGGGTCACGCCCGTCGATCCGCTTCACCACCCGCTCGAGCGGGAAGACCCCGGCATTGGCGGCGGTGAGTTCGGTGAGGTTCACCGGCTTGACGATGAGCACACCCGCCATCGGGCCATCGCCGCGGCCTTCGAGCCCGTGGCAGGTGGCGCAATGGGTGTGAAAGAGGGACCGGCCGATATCGGCGTCCTGTGCCTCAGCACCCGTGGCGGCCAGCGCCGCGACGAGGGCAAGGCGGATCAAGCTTCGCATGGCATCCTCCCCTGCTAGCTGGCCGATTGTCGCACCGGCCGCAGGGGAGCGCCTTGATCCGGGTCAACCGGGACGCGCGGCGCGCGCGCCGGTCAGACCACCGCGAGATGGGCGCCGGAGCGCATCCGCTCCATCGGCCAGGGCGCGAGGCGCCCGTCGCGCTGGAAGGTGGCGTGGCCGCCATGCAGACCACGGGGATGCACCGAGAGCGAGACCGCGCGGCCATCGAAATCGGTGAAGCCCAGCGACAGGCTGCGACCCTGAGCCTCGAGCCGCCTGCGCAGAACCTGGCAGGCCAGTGCCTCGCCGAGGCGGAGATCCTGGTGGTTCTCGGCCTGGAAGTAGCCGCCCGCCACCGAGCGCGCCAGCGCCACGTCCGCCGCCAGCCGGTCGGCCTCGGCACAGATGTCCACGCCGCACCTGTCGGCGCCGACCATCCGCAGCCGCGCGTGGCGGCGCGAGTCGAAGAGCGCCTTGAGCAGGGTCGAGAGAGCGCCCGCGATCATTGCCTGGGCGACGTAGTCCGCCCGGTGCTGGGGCACCGACCAGCGCATCGCCGGCAGCAGCAACGTCTGGCCGTCAAGGCCGTCGCGGCCGTGCACCCGGTTGTAACGGTCGATCCAGTGCAGCAGGTTCGGCGCCTTGTGCGACAGTTCCTCGGCGGCGGCGCGCAGCGTGCCGTTTTCCTGCGCCGGCATCTCGTCGGTCCTGAGCAGCGAGGTGATCCGCGCCGCGAAGACCCCCGGACGGCTGAGACGGTCGGCCCGGCCCTGCATCCGCATCGCCGAGGAGAACGCGAGGTCGGCGGCCTCGGCCATCATCGACAGGATGCCCTGCGGCGCCAGCGGCGCCTCGCCGGCCAGCGGCCGCAGCCCGGTGTCGAACTCGGCCCCGCGCGCCAGCAGCCGCAGCACCGCGTTGAAATAGGTGCGGCACGGGTGGCTCTTATGGATGCGCTCGACCAGCGCCCGTGGCGTGTCGACGCCCGGCGGCGCCATCTCGGGCTCGTCCGGGAGGGTCAGCGAGGCGCCGGAGCAGCGCTCGATCCAGTCGAGCCAGCGCGACATCGGCGCGGTGGCATCGGGCACCTCGCTGGGTTCGAGGTCGGTCCGCGCATCGGGATCGGCGCGGTGGAAGGCCGACAGCCGCATCTCTGTGCCATGCCGGGCCACCACCCCGCGGAAGAGCGTGCGCAAGGTCAGCTGACCATCGCCGTTGAGCCGAAGGCCCCGGCGATGGTCAGCTTCCCCGCAGACGGTCCGGGAGCAGAGGACCGTCTCGATCGGCCCGGGGACAGGGAGGGCCTGATCGTCAAACCAGCTCAAACTGCGCAGCTCGCAGAGCAGTTCGTGCAAGGTGAAGCGCGTGGTGCCATCGATCCAGACGGTGCAGTGCGGATTCTGCATGAGTTCGAAAGGCAGGTCCCGCACCAGCGAGAGAGCGTAGAGTTCGGCCAGTTCGGCGGCCAGTTCGGCGGGGCCCATGTGCGGCGCGGCGGGAAGCTGCAGATTCGGAGCAGCCGGCATCCCGGGCTGGCGTCCGCCATCAATCAAGCGGAGGCAGGGCATATCAAAATCGGTCCGAGCGGACATGCTATCGTCCCTTGTCGTGGACGCCGCGGAAAGTGAGCGCCCCTGTTATGAATTTTTCTGGCACCTGGTAAGTTCGGCGCCTTGTTAACTAACGTAACGGCAATCTGACGCTTCACCGTGAATGCAGCGTTATCAGGGCGCAAAATCCCCGTGAGTTTAGCGCGAATTTGGTAAGAAAGATCAAATCTCTCAGGAAAACCATGCGTGAATATTGCGCAAAACCCGTGTTTACCGATTCCGGCTCGCTTGACCAGCCCTCAACCGTCGGTTTTCCTTACACCATAGTTTAAGCCTTTCACGGAGAGCCAGCCATGACGCTGACATGGGCAGACGCCGAACCGAACGCCCCTCGCGATCCCTACGTGCAGTTCTCCTGGATGCTGCGGCAGCGTCACGAGCCGCCCCTGGGCACGCACATCTACCAGCCGATCTTCGTGCGCCTGCACGGCGGCGACCCGCTGGCCGAGCGGCGCGAACTGCTGAAGGAGGTGCTCGATCCGCTCTCGCCCCTGCTGATGGATCCGTTCGAGCTCGAGCTGCTGGCGGCGCGCTGCGGTCCGGTCGATCCCGACGCCGGAATGCCCGACGAATACGCGCTCTACTGGAAGCTCGACACGCCCGAGGACCACTACGTCGCGCTCTTCAATCTTCAGGACACCGGCACACCGGTGGCGCTCGATCCCACCGGGCTCAACACCGAGATGCCCGAGACGTCGCCGAGGCCGGACGAGATCCCCCCAGAGGCGGCGGCCCCCGGCCCCGTCCGCCCCATCGTGGCGATCATCGACGACGGCATCGGCTTCCTCAACGCCCGCTTCCGCCGGGAGGACAGGACGCGCTTTCACGCGATCTGGCTGCAATCGCTTGAACGCCGTGGCAGGACGCCCCGCAGCGTCATCCTCGGCGAGGTGCTGACCCGAGACGAGATCGACGACCAGATGCTCTCGCAGGGCAGCGCCCTGAGCGAGATCACCGTCTACAATGCGCTCAACGCGAAGCTCTCGCTCTATGACGGCTTCCGCTCGACCGATCACGGCAGCACCCACGGCACCCATGTGCTCGACCTCGCCGCCGGGGCCGATCCCGCCGACGGCGCGGACGAGGTCCGCGACTGGCCGCTGATCGGGGTGCAGCTGCCGCCCCAGGCCATCGCCGACACCTCGGGCACCAAGATGGAAAGCTACCTGATCCAGGCGGTGCGCTGGGTGCTGCGGCAGGCCCATGTCATCGACCCCACGGCGCCGGTCATCGTGAACCTGTCGCTGGGGATGCTGGCAGGTCCCAAGGACGGCACCCGCTTTGCCGACTACCAGATCACCCGCGAGGCCGAGGCCTGGGAGCGGGTGAAGAACCAGCCGGTGCGCATCGTCTGGTCCTTCGGCAACGACTACCGCAAGCGGCTGGTGGCGCGGCTCGACTACGAGCGCCGGGGCAGGCAGAGCATCGACTGGATCGTGCAGACCGGCGACCAGACCGAGACCTACATGGAGGTCCGCCCGATCCCGGGCCAGAGCCTAAAGGACGTGTCGCTTTCGCTCGAGACGCCCGCCGGGCCCGCCTCGGGCTTCGGACCGGTGCCGCCGGGCTGCTCGCGCGATCTCAAGCTCGATGGCAAGACCGTCGGGCGGATCTACCACGTGCCCGAGCGCCATCTCGACCCCGAGACGTTGCAGCGGCCCTATTATCTGCTGGCGCTCTCGCCCACCGCCTCGGCCTTCAACGAGCCGCTGGCGCCTGCGGGCACTTGGAAGCTGGTGTGCCGCTACAAGGGCAAGGGACCACTCAGCCTGATCCTGCAGATCCAGCGCGACGACAGCCTCATCGGCTACCGTCCGAAGGCACGGCAGAGCTACTTCGACAACGACAAGGCCTATGGCTGGAGCGAGGAATACCTCGACCACCGCAAGCTCCTGCCCGATTGCGTGATCCGGCACGAGGGCACGTTCAACGCTCTGGCGTCGTCCACGGCGCGGCAGGTGTTCCACACCGGCGCCGCACAGTTGGCGCGCGAGATGGGGCTGATCGTGCCCTCGGTCTACACCGGCGAGGGCGCGGAGTGGGCGGTCCCCGGCCCCTCCGCCGCAACCATTGCCGACCGCTCGCGCATCCATCCCGGCGTCAAGGGTGCGGGCACCTTCAGCAGCAGCACCCGCTTCCGCAACGGCACCAGCGCCGCGGCGGGACGGTTGACCCGGGCGCTGGGGCTCTCGGCGGCGCGGCTCGAGGCCAACGCCACCACGCCCAAGAGCTATGATTTCGACCCGGACAAGCTGACCATCTGGCCGGTGCCGGCACCGCTGCGGTCGCGCCTCGGCGACGAGGTCATCCAGCCCTTCGTCATGGAAGACGCCGGTTCGCTCAAGGTCTGACGCGGACACGGCAGGCCAGGGAAAGACAGGCAACACAAAAGAGGCCGGGGCGACGCCGCCCCGGCCCTTCACTCGTCAACATGGCGCGGAACGCTCCGCACCCACCCTTTAAACACCCTCAGCCCTCGAGCTTGGCTGTGTCCCACATGTCCTGAAGCCAGTCGGGCACGCCCTTGGGGTTGATCGCCAGCGGCTTCTGCTTGATCGTCCCCCCCGGCTGCATCTCGGCCGAAAGCAGCGACAGGTTGAAGTCGCCCTTGTACCTGTTGCCGAAGTAGGTCCGGGCCGTGGTTTCCTTCTTGCCCTCCATCAGGTTCACCAGCGCCTCGACCATGGTCACGCCCAGCACCGCGCCCGCCATGCTGTCGGTCGGGTAGTGCACGCCCGCGACGGTGCGGTTGATGGCGATGCGCTCGGACTGGCGGTAAAGCGGCACCTGCGCCGCGATCAGCGCGTCGGGATCGAACTTCGGAGCGTTCTTCCCGTTCGGGTCGCGCACCAGCCAGTTGAGCAGCGTGGCACCCGCAAAGCTCTCGGTCGCGTGGCCGCTGGGCCAGGCCGGGTGACCCGGGGTCTGGATGATCGGCTGCACCTGGTAGGACAGCGTGATCGGACGCGGCACGTCGAAGCCCAGCTTCACCGGCATCTCGACCCGGGTGCAGAGCCGGAACACCGCCTGCAGAAGCGCAATGGTCCATTTGGTGGCGCCCGGGCTCAGGTAGCTGACGCTCGAGAAGAAGGTGGCGATGTCGCCGGTCTCGACGAGGATCTCGTTGAGACGGTCATAGCGCAGATCTGCGGCAGAGCGCAGGAACGGGAACTGGTCTTCCTCGATGATCTTGAGCGTCGGCGCGTACATGGTGACCAGCGGCTCGTCCTGAAAATACACCGTGCCCTTGGTGTTGGCCTTCCTGCTGTTCTTGAAATCGACGCGGAAGAGCCCCTGGATCGTCTGATCGATGACCGCCTGCCGCGGCACCGTCGCCAGCGACTTGACCGTGTCCCAGGCCGAGCGGCCGACGACCCGGCTGGTGCGGTCCGGGTAGCCATCCCAGTACCCCAGCGTGCCATCCCGCGTGCTGCCAAGGGCGGAACTTACCGCTCCGGCGCTGCTTCCGGAGCCACTCGCAGAGCCTTCGTGTCCCTCATGACCCTCGTGGCCTTCGTGGCCCTCATGACCTTCGTGACCGTAAATCGGCATCTTGTTCCCCCCCAAGGGATCTAATCTGCACTCAAAATGAGGTTTCCCCCGACAAACTCGCAAAAATCCGCCGACCCCGTCAAAAGCTTATCGCGCGGACCGGGAAATATTCACGGACAATTCACGCCAGTTGCCGTCGCGGGGAGCCAATGTTACCGTTGCGTCACAACGTAGCCTCCTGCGCGGGGACACCGAATGCGCGACTGCGCTCCTCTGATCCGGATTTCCGTGCTCGGCCCGCTGCGCGTGCAGTCGGCCGAAGGGCTACAGGTGACTCCGAAAGGCGCGAAGAACCAGGCGCTGCTGGCGCTGCTCGCGCTCAGCCCCGAGATGGCCCGCCCCCGGCGCTGGCTCGAGGACAAGCTCTGGAGCACCTTCGGCCCCGAACAGGCCAGCGCCAACCTGCGGCAGGCGCTGAGCAAGCTGCGCACGGCACTGGGCGAGGACGCCGACGCGCTGATGGCCGACCGCAGCTCGGTGTCTCTCGACGTGTCGCGGGTGACGGTGGACCTGCACGACGACGGATTGCCGCTCGATCTCCGGACCGAGCTGCTCGAGGGGCTGGACGCGCGCGACCCCGAATTCGAGGAATGGCTCCGGATGGAGCGCGCCGACCTGCAGGCCCGGCTGTCGAAGGCGACGCCGAAAGAGGCCAAGGGCATCCTCATCAACTGCCGTGCCTCCGCGCCCGACGGCGGCGCCGGCGTCATCATGGCCGACGTGCTCGCCAACCAGATCGGCGAGAACATCGCCGAGCAGATCCGCGCCTGGCGGCAGGCCAACGACCCGGACTGCCCCGCCGACCTGCCGGTCAGCGACCTGTCGCTGTCCTGCGACATCATGAAGACCAGCGACGGCCACACCGTCTTCGTCAAGGGCATGCACCTGCCGACCGGGCGGATCCTGCATTCCAAGCTGCAGACCATCCGCCATCTCGAGGACATCCTGAACCCGGACGAGGCGATGTCGCGGCTGGTGTTCGAGGCCGCCGACGTGATCATCGGCAAGCTGCCGCAGGTGCTCGACAGCAGCCGGCCCGAAAGCCGCGCCACCGCGCTCTCGCGTCTCAGCATGTACCGGATGTTCAGCTTCGAGCGAAACGCCTTGCGCGAGGCCTACTCGCTGCTCAGGCAGGCGCATGAGCTCGACGGCAACGGCATCTACCTCGCGTGGTCGAGCATGGTGCGGATGATCCAGCTGATGGAGCTGCTCGAGGACGACCGCGAGGCGCTGCGCGAGGAAGCCATCGCGCTGAACTACCGCGCCATGGAGGAAAGCGAGGGCAACGCGCTGGTGCAGGCGTTGATCTCGAAGGTGCGCGGCACCGCGCAGCGCGACGCAGCCGGAGCCTTTGAGCTGGCCGAAACCGCGGTCACCCGCAACCCGGCGTCCGCCTTTGCGTGGAAATCGCTGGCCGAGGCCAACATGATGAAAGGCGACGTGAGCGCCGCCTTCGACGCCTCGGCCCGGGCCCGGGCCATCGCCCGCAGCTCGCCGTTCAAGCAATGGTGGGACATGGGGCACTGCATCATCGCCATCGCCGGCGGCCGCCCGCAGGAGGCCATCGAGGCAGGCGAGGCCGCCGCCCGCGCGGCGCCGCTCTCGCGACCGGCGCACCGGCACCTGCTCGCGCTTTACGCGCTCGAGAACCAGCTCGACAAGGCGCAGGCCACCGCCGTGAAGCTGGCCAAGATCGAGCCCGGCTTCACCATCGACCGCATCGTCAACGACGAGAACTACCCGGTGCGCACGCTGCGCAACAAGGGGCTGCTCGAGCCGATCCGCGCACTGCTCTGAGCTGCGCGCGAGGGCCGCTCAGGCCGGGATTTTTCAGGCCGGGCGTTTCTCGGGCTTGTCGGCGTGGATGGCGCCGGTGGTCAACACCGGCGAGGCGTCGAGGTCGCGGGCGTCTAGCATGGCCGCGACCCGCTCCAGCGACGACAGAAGCTGCGCCTGCTCCCAGTCCTCGAGCCGCTCGAACTCGCGCACGAAGCGCTGTTGCAGCGCATCGGGAGCGCGGTGCAGGGTCTCTCCCCCGCGCTCGCTCAAGACGACGTTGACCTGACGGCGATCCAGGCTGGACTGGGCCCTGTGCACAAGCCCGTCCTTCACCAGCTTGTCGACAAGCCCGGTAATCGTCGCCTGCGTCACCCCCATCTGGGTGGCCAGCGCCTTGGGCGTCGCCGTGCCGCCACGCGCATGAACGATCTGCATGACGCGCAGCTTGGCCGGCGTCACCCCGGCTGCATTGGCCAGGTCACGTTCATAGAGCTCGGTGGCTCGCAATATGCGCCGCAGGGCGATCAAGCTGTCATCCGTTCGATCCATCGGACCAACGCCTCATACGTTCAGGGGTGAAGGGCCTTTGTTTGCATGGAACGGGAAATACTTCAACTGACTAAGCATCTCCCGCGATTTCTTCGTTTCCCTAAGGATAATGCTTTGCAGAATGTTTTCAAGAACGAGAAAATACTGGCTATATTACAGCCTATTAACATAAGATCAGCGAGAAAGTGTCGAAAAATACTTTGGCTGTTGAAACTTTACCCTGCTTTGACTAGTTTACCAACCAAAGGAACCGAAAGGGAACGAGACCCGATGCCGAAAGACAGCTTCACGACCCGGAAGGAATCGCTCCTTCTCCGCAAGCCCGAGGCCACCGATGGCGCCGCCATCTGGGAACTGGTGCGCGCGTGCAAGCCGCTCGACGAGAACTCCATGTACTGCAACATCGTGCAGGCCGAGCACTTCCGCGACACCTGCGTGGTGGCGGAACTCGACGGAGATGTCGTCGGCTGGATCTCGGGTCACCTGATCCCCAACAAGGACGCCTTCTTCGTGTGGCAGGTGGCGGTGAGCCCCAAGGCCCGCGGCCTTGGCCTTGGCAAGAAGATGCTCTCGCATCTGGCCAACCGTGACGAATGCGCGGACGCCGATCACCTCAAGACCACCATCACCGAGGACAACGATGCGTCCTGGGGCCTGTTCCGCAGCTTTGCCCGCGACATCGGCGGCGAGCTCACGGACGAACCCCACTACGAGAAGGAAGTCCACTTTGACGGGCAGCACGACACCGAGCACATGGTGACGATCAGCCTGCCCCGCGACGAGGCCGAGGTGCTGCGCGCCGCCTGAGGCGCGCCACCACCCCCTCTTCGCCGACACCCCGACATCAGAAGACGAAAGGACGTCTCATGACACGCGACATCTACACGCGCCGCGAAAGCGAAGCGCGCTCCTACTGCCGCAGCTTCCCGACCAGCTTCGTGAAGGCCAGCGGCTCGATCCTCACCGACGCAGAGGGCCGCGAGTACATCGACTTTCTCGCCGGCTGCTCGTCGCTGAACTACGGCCACAACGACCCCGACATGAAGGCCGCGCTGATCGAGCACATCAGTGCCGACGGCGTGACCCACGGGCTCGACATGCACACCGACCAGAAGGAAGCCTTCCTGACCGCCTTCGAGGACATCATCCTCGCGCCGCGCGGCATGGACCACAAGGTGATGATGGTCGGCCCGACCGGCACCAACGCCGTCGAGGCCGCCATGAAGCTCGCCCGCAAGGTGACGGGCCGCCACAACATCGTGGCCTTCACCAACGGCTTCCACGGCATGACCATGGGCGCGCTCGCCGCGACCGGCAATTCCGGCAAGCGCGGCGGCGGTGCGATGCCCCTGCAGGGCGTCACCCACCTGCCCTATGACGGTGCCTTCGGCGAAGACACCGACACGCTGAAGCAGATCGAGTGGATGCTCGACAACCCGTCCTCGGGCCTCGACGCCCCCGCCGCCTTCATCGTGGAGCCGGTTCAGGGCGAAGGCGGTCTGAACGCCGCGTCGAAGGAATGGATGCAAGGCATTGCCAGGCTCGCCAAGAAGCACGGCGCGCTGCTTATCGCCGACGACATCCAGGCGGGCATCGGCCGCACCGGCACGTTCTTCTCGTTCGAGGAGTTCGGTATCGAACCGGACCTCATCCCGCTGGCGAAATCGCTGTCAGGCATGGGCCTGCCGTTCGCCGCCCTGCTGGTGAAGCCGGAGCTCGATATCTGGAAGCCGGCCGAGCACAACGGCACCTTCCGCGGCAACACCCACGCCTTCGTCACCGCCCGCGTGGCGCTGGAGAAATTCTGGAAGGACGATGCCTTCCAGGAGGAGCTCAAGAAGAAGGCCCGCATCGTCGAGATCGGCCTCACCTCGATTGCCGACATGGTCGATGGCGCCCGCCTCAAGGGGCGCGGTCTCATGCGCGGCGTCGACGTGGGCTCGGGCGAGCTTGCCTCCGAGATCTGTGCCGAGGCGTTCAAGCGAGGGCTCATCATCGAGACATCGGGCGCGCATGACGAGGTGGTCAAGGTCCTCGCACCGCTGACCACCACGGACGAGCAGTTCGCGAAGGGCTTCGAGATCCTGCGCGACGCCACCCGTGCCGCCCTCACCGAAACAAGCAAGATTGCAGCGGAGTAAATCATCATGATCGTTCGCGACTTCAACGACCTCAAGAAAACCGACAAGCACGTGGCCGACGCCCAGTGGACCTCCACCCGGATGCTGCTGGCGCAGGACGGCATGGGCTTCTCCTTCCACATCACCATTCTCGAGGCGGGCTCGGAGCACACGTTTCACTACAAGCACCACTTCGAGAGCGTCTACTGCATGAAGGGCAAGGGCTCGATCACCGACATCGCCACCGGCGAGACGCACGAGATCAAGCCCGGCGTCATGTACGCCCTGAACCTGCACGACAAGCACATCCTGCGCGCCGAGGAAGAGCTGCACATGGCGTGCTGCTTCAACCCTCCGGTCACCGGCAACGAGGTGCACCGCGAGGACGGCTCCTACGCGCCGGCCGAGGAGGTGGCGTAAGCCATGGCAGAACATACGGTTGAAAAGATCGGCGGAACGTCCATGTCCCGCCTCAACGAACTGCGCGACACGCTGCTGATCGGCGGTCGCGAGGGGCCTGAGCTTTATGGCCGTATCTTCGTGGTGTCCGCGTTCGGCGGCATCACCAACCTGCTGCTCGAGCACAAGAAGACCGGCGAACCCGGCGTCTACGGGCAGTTCGCCGAGAGCGACAACTCGCACGGCTGGCACGACGCGCTGAACCGCGTGGCGGACGCGATGATCGACGCCCACAGCTCGGTGCTCGATCACCCCGGCGACATCCAGCAGGCGACCGATTTCGTGCGTACCCGCATCGACGGTGCGCGCAACTGCCTGATCGACTTGGCCCGCGTCTGCTCTTACGGGCACTTCCGGCTGTCCGAGCACATGCTGCAGACCCGCGAGCTGCTCTCCGGTCTCGGCGAGGCACACTCGGCCTTCGTCACCGTGCTGATGCTTCAGCGCGCTGGCGTCGATGCCCGGCTGGTGGATCTCAGCGGTTGGCGCGGCGACGGCGACGTGACGCTCGAGGAACGCATCCTCGGCGCGCTCGAAGGCGTCGACCCGATGTCCGAGATGCCCATCGTGACAGGCTACGCCCAGTGCAAGGAAGGGCTCATGCGCGAGTTCGACCGCGGCTATTCCGAGGTCACCTTCTCGCACATGGCAGCGCTGACGCAGGCGCGCGAGGCGATCATCCACAAGGAGTTCCACCTCTCGTCGGCGGATCCCAACCTCGTGGGTCAGGACGCGGTGCGCAAGCTCGGCCGGACCAACTACGACGTGGCCGACCAGCTGTCGAACCTCGGGATGGAGGCGATCCACCCCAAGGCCGCCAAGACCCTGCGCCAGGCCTGCGTGCCGCTGCGCGTGACCAACGCGTTCGAGCCGAACGATCCGGGCACGCTGATCGACGACCAGCCGGCGGACCACTCCGCGGTCGAGATCGTCACCGGGCTCGACATCATCGCGCTGGAAGTGTTCGAACAGGACATGGTCGGCGTGAAGGGCTACGACGCGGCGATCCTCGACGTGCTGACACGCCATGGCGTGCGCATCGTGTCGAAAGTGTCGAACGCCAACACCATCACCCACTACGTGGATGCGTCGCTGAAGCTGATGCGCCGCGTGGAGAAGGATATCGAGAGGCTCTACCCGTCGGCGCGGATCTCGTCGCGGACGCTGGCCATGGCCTCGGTGGTGGGGCGCGATCTCAACGGGCTGTCCTGCCTGCAGCGTGGCCTCGTGGCCATCGCGGGCGAAGGGCTCGAGGCGATCGGCGCCACCCAGGGACCGCGCAACGTGGACGTCCAGTTCATTCTCGAGCGCGACATCCTGAAGCCGGTCATCAAGGCGCTGCACCGCACCTTCATCGAGGGCGAAGCCGCCCCTGATCTTCGCGAAGCCGCCTGAAGCGCGGCACGCCTACGACCCGAACTGACCGCCCCGCATCGCGCGGGGCGGTTTTTTTGTGCCTTGCCCGAAGGCCCAGGGATCGAAGGCGGAATCGGTGGCGGGACCAGACGCGGGATCAGAAATCCCAGTCGTCGTCCTCGGTCGCCACGGCGCGGCCGATCACGTAGGACGAGCCCGAGCCCGAGAAGAAGTCGTGGTTCTCGCTGTCGGGGCTCAACGCCGCGAGGATCGCCGGGTTGACCTCGCAGGCCTCGGGCGGGAACAGCGCCTCGAAGCCGAGGTTCTGCAGCGCCTTGTTGGCGTTGTAGTGCAGGAAGCTCTTCACTTCTTCGGTCAGGCCGAGATCGTCGTAGAGCTCTTCGGTGTAGTGGCCCTCGATCTCGTAGAGTTCGAACAGTAGGCCGAAGGCATAGTCCTTGAGCTCCTGCCGGCGCTCTGCCGTCTCGCGCTCCATGGCGCGCTGGAACTTGTAGCCGATGTAATAGCCGTGCACCGCCTCGTCGCGGATGATCAGACGGATCAGGTCGGCGGTGTTGGTGAGCTTGGCGCGGCTCGACCAGTACATCGGCAGGTAGAAGCCCGAGTAGAACAGGAAGCTCTCGAGGAAGACGCTCGCCACCTTGCGCTTCAGCGGGTCGGCGCCGGGCGCGTAGGTCCCGAGGATGGCGCGGGCCTTGGCCTGCAGGTGCGGGTTCTCGTCCGACCAGCGGAAGGCCTCGTCAACCTCGCGGGTGGAGCACAGCGTCGAGAAGATCGACGAGTAGCTGCGCGCGTGCACCGCTTCCATGAAGGCGATGTTGGTCAGCACCGCCTCTTCGTGCGGGGTCTGGGCGTCGGGCATCATCGCCGGCGCGCCGACCGCGTTCTGGATCGTGTCGAGCAGCGTCAGCCCGGTGAAGACCCGGATGGTGAGCCGCTGCTCCTCGGGGGTCAGCGTCGCCCAGGACGGCACGTCGTTCGACAGCGGCACCTTCTCGGGCAGCCAGAAGTTCACCGTCAGGCGGTTCCAGACCTCGAGATCCTTGTCGTCCTGCAGCCGGTTCCAGTTGATCGCCCGCGGCACGGCGGGGGCGTTGATCGTGTCCTTCATCGCGGATCGTCCCTTCTTCGGGCCAGCCGGCCCTCGTTCTTTCCGAGGCGCGCTGCGGCGCCCCTTGCATCCTGTCCGGAAAGGGGTGCGGCCGCCCCTTTCGTCTTTCCTCGGATCGTCGTCATCCCGGCGCCGGCGGCGCAGGCCGCGGTCACAGCGTGCAGGAGACGCAGCCCTCGACCTCGGTGCCTTCCAGCGCGGTCTGGCGCAGGCGCACGTAGTAGATCGTCTTGATCCCCTTCTTCCAAGCGTAGATCTGCGCGCGGTTGATGTCGCGCGTGGTCGCCTCGGCCGGGAAGAACAGCGTCAGGGACAGGCCCTGGTCGACGTGCTCGGTCGCCGCGGCGTAGGTGTCGATCAGCGCCTCGGGGCCGATCTCGTAGGCGTCGCGGTAGTACTCGAGGTTCTCGTTCGACATGAACGGCGCCGGGTAATAGACGCGGCCGATCTTGCCTTCCTTGCGGATCTCGATCTTCGACACGATCGGGTGGATCGAGCTGGTCGAGTTGTTGATGTAGCTGATCGACCCGGTCGGCGGCACCGCCTGCAGGTTCCGGTTGTAGAGCCCGTGCGCCATGACGTCGGCCTTCAGCGCCGCCCAGTCGTCGCGGGTCGGCAGGGTGACGTCGGCGAAGAGCTCGGCCACGCGGGCGTTTTCGGGCAGCCAGTCGCGGCTCGTGTACTTGTCGAAGAACGCGCCCGAGGCGTACTCGCTGTCGGCAAAGCCCTTGAAGGTCTCGCCCCGCTCCTTCGCCAGCGCGCAGGAGGCCCGCAGCGCGTGATAGGCCACGGCGGCGAAATAGACCGAGGTGAACTCGATGCCCTCGGCGCTGCCGTAGTGGACGTGCTCGCGGGCGAGATAGCCGTGCAGGTTCATCTGGCCGAGGCCGATGGCGTGGCTCTCGTCGTTGCCCTTGCGGATCGACGGCACCGACTCGATCGACGACATCTCGGAGACGGCGGTCAGCGCCCGGATCGCGGTCTCGATGGTCGCGCCGAAGTCCGGCCCGTCCATGGTGCGCGCGATGTTGAGGCTGCCGAGGTTGCACGAGATGTCCGTGCCCATGCGGGAATAGCTCAGGTCCTCGTTGAACTCGGAGGCCTCGTTCACCTGCAGGATCTCGGAGCAGAGGTTCGACATGGTGATGCGACCCGCGATCGGGTTCATCCGGTTCACCGTGTCCTCGAACATGATGTAGGGATAGCCGCTCTCGAACTGGATCTCGGCCAGCGTCTGGAAGAAGGCGCGGGCGTTGATCTTCTTCTTGCGGATGTGCTTGTCGGCGACCATCTCGGCGTATTTCTCGGTGACCGAGATCTCGGAGAACGGCACGCCGTAGACCTTCTCGACGTCATGCGGCGAGAAGAGGTACATCTCCTCGTTGCGCTTGGCGAGCTCGAAGGTCACGTCGGGGATCACCACGCCGAGGCTCAGCGTCTTGATGCGGATCTTCTCGTCGGCATTCTCGCGCTTGGTGTCGAGGAAACGCAGGATGTCCGGGTGGTGGGCGTTGAGATAGACCGCCCCTGCCCCCTGACGCGCGCCGAGCTGGTTGGCGTAGGAGAAACTGTCCTCGAGAAGCTTCATGATCGGGATCACGCCCGAGGACTGGTTCTCGATGCCCTTGATCGGCGCGCCGTGCTCGCGGATGTTGGTCAGCATGAGCGCGACGCCGCCGCCGCGCTTGCTGAGCTGCAGCGCCGAGTTGATGCCGCGGCCGATGCTTTCCATGTTGTCCTCGAGCCGCAGCAGGAAGCACGAGATCAGCTCGCCACGGCTCTTCTTTCCGGCGTTGAGGAAGGTCGGCGTGGCGGGCTGGAAGCGGCCCGTGACGATCTCTTCCATGAAGGACATCGCCAGCGCCTGGTCGCCGCGCGCCAGCGTCAGCGCCACCATGACGACGCGGTCCTCGTAGCGCTCGAGGAAACGTTTCCCGTCGCGCGTCTTGAGCGTGTAGGAGGTGTAGTACTTGAACGCCCCGAGGAAGGTCGGGAAGCGGAACTTGCGCTTGAAGGCGGCGTCCCAGATCGCGTGCAGGAACTCACGCGGGTAGGCGTCGAGCACCTCGGCCTCGTAGTAGCCCTCCTCCACGAGGTAATCGAGCTTCTCGTCGAGCGAGTGGAAGAACACCGTGTTCTGGTTCACGTGCTGCAGGAAGTACTGACGCGCCGCCATGCGGTCCGCGTCGAAGCGGATGCGGCCTTCGGCGTCGTAGAGGTTCAGCATCGCGTTCAGCGCGTGGTAGTCGAGGCCGTCGGTCAGGCGGTCAAGCATCGGGATCCCCAGAAAGCAGTCAGCCCGTCGTTCACGCGGGCGATATCGGTGTCGGTGCCCGCGAGCTCGAACTTGTAGAGCAGCGGGATGCCGCATTTCGCGGCGATGATGTCGGCGGAGAGCCCGTAGGTCTTTCCGAAATTGCGGTTGCCGGAGCCGATGACCCCGCGCAGCCCGGCACGGCGTCCGGCGTCATTGAGGAAACGGATCACCTGCTTGGGCACCGCGCCGCGACCCTCGCCGTCGGCGTAGGTCGGGCAGATCAGCACGTAGTCGGCGGGGGGCTCGGGCATCGGCTCGGAAGGCGACACCGGGATGCGCAACGCCGCGCGGCCAAGCCGCGCGACGAAACGGTCGGTGTTGCCGCTGCGCGACGAATAGTAGAGCAGCCCCGCCATGGTCGTGCTCAGGAGACGAGACGCCCGATCATGTCCGGACGGAAGCCCGACCAGTGGTTCTCGCCTGCGATGACGACCGGCGCCTGACGGTAGCCAAGCTCGGTGACGCGGGCCATCGCAGCGGCATCCTCGGTCAGGTCCACGACATCATAGGGCAGACCGCGTGCATCCAGCGCACGGGTGGTCGCGGTGCACTGCACGCAGGCGGGCTTGGAATAGACGATGATGGTCATGGCGGCGTCCTCTGTCCTGTCTCATTCGTGAAGGGAACAGGCGACGCGCACGCAACGGGCACCGCCCGTTCCGCCGACACGCCCCGAACCCTCCGTTCGCGGTCAAATCCATGCTCCAGGCAGGTCTCCTGACTTCGCGGATCACCGCAGCGGCCCACCTTCCCGGGATGATCCCAGTGGCATCTTGGGCCGTGCTCTCCACTGACAGTTGCGGGGGCAGCGCCGGAGTTTCACCGGCTTCCCTCTTCACCGGAGGAGGCGACTCCCCCGACACCTGAAGCACCTACATTTAGATACGACACGTGCAGGGACGTCAACATGGTGTTTCTGAAAAGCCGGAATTTTGGTGAAGGAGTGGGCCGCCCTGCCCGGCTTTGCGGCGGCGGAAGGCGCCCGGCAGGGCTGCCGGGCAGCCCTGTTCTCAGGCCGCGCGCAGGCGCCTGCGGCGTGACAAATGCACCACGATTTCGACGGCGGCAAGCACAAGCATCGACAAACCGACCAACGGGAAGAAGATCCCCGCCGCCACTGCCATCAGAAGCAGCGTTCGCGGGATTCGCCAGTCCGCCGGCACCTGCGGCACGCCGAGCGCGCCCGACGGGCGGCGCTTCCACCACATCATCGCGGCCGAGACGCAGAGCATCACCATGGCCGCGCAGGCCGCCAGCAGTACGAGCTGGTTCGCGAGGCCCCAGGCCTGCCCCATGTGGATGCTGATGCCCCACTCCGCCGCCCATCCGAGCGCGCCCAGATCCGCGAGACCCGCGTCATACAGCACCTCTCCGCTGTACTGGTCGAGGTGAATCACCCGCTCGTCCGAGATGTCGTCGGGATAGACCGAGGCGGTGAACACGCCATCGGGACCGTTCGGCATCGACACCGCGTAGCCCGGCACGAGTCCCAGCCCCTCGACCGTGGCCACCACCGAGTCGAGCGCCTGCGGCACGCCCGCCGAGTCGCCCGACAGCGGCAGCGGCTGCTTCTCCATGATCCACGGCGCGCGATTCACCACGTCCCCCACGGGCACGGTCGAGACCGGCTTGCCCGACCAGTAGCCGTCCGGCATGCCCAGCCCCAGCGCATAGGCGTAGTCGTAGAACTTGCCACCCCAGACGCCGGACCACGGCAGGCCGGTCATGGCGAGGAAGACGATGAAGGCGCCGGTGTAGATCCCCGTCACCGCGTGCAGGTCGCGCCACCACGGGCGGCCGCGGCTGGCCTTTATCGAGACCGTGCCGAGCTTTCGCCCGCGCGGCCACCACAGGTAGATGCCGGTACCCACGAGCAGCACCATCCAGCCCGCGGCGAGCTCAATCAGGCGGTTGCCGAACCATCCGACGTATTCCAGCGAGTGCAGCTTGCGCACCACGTACATGGCGGGGCTGCCCGCGGCTCCGCCGTCCCAGAGATGGCCGAGCACCGTGCCGCTGTAGGGATCGACGTAGACGGTATCCTTGAGCCCGTCCTCGCCACGGATGCCGACCGCGGCGCTGCGGTCGGCGGCGGCGGGCGGTGCGTAGGAATAGAGCGTGCCGGGATGCGCCTCGAGCGCCGCGGCGGTGATCTGCGACGGCGCAAGCTGCGTGCTGCCCGCCTCGACGAGGCGCAGCCGGGTGTAGGCGGCGTCGTTGATCTCGTCCTTGAAGAGATAGATGCCGCCGGTGACGGCGAGGATCAGCACGAAGGGCAGGATCACCAGCCCGGCGATGAAATGCCAGCGCCAGACAGCGCGATAGAGCGCGGCACCGGCCGCGCGGTTGGGGGTTTCGGTCATGTGTCCAGTCCGATGGGCCGCGTCAGGCGCGGGCAATACGAGAGAGGCCCGGCGGCGGGGCGCCGCGGGCCGGGTCCGGTCGCGGGGACGGCGGGATGCCGTCAGGCGCGCTGCGGAGGGGCTCTCGGGGCGTGACTGGGGTTGCGGGCCTGCGCCGCACGATGCAGGTCGCGCATCCGCCGCCAGCCGTCATGCGGCAGCAGCAGGCTCTGCGCGTCCTCCGGCTGCGGCAGCGCCGCCTCGGGCAGGCCGTGACAGAAGGGACAGTGGTGATCGTGGCCATGGCTCTTGCCGCAGAGATCGCCCTGCACGGCGCCATGGGCGTGCTCGAACTGCGCGAAGGCCACGGCATCCGCATCCGGCGCCATCATCCCGGCCGAGGTCACGCCGGTCGCCGCGAGGGCGACAGCAAGCAGGACGGCCGGCAAGAGGGACAGGAGGCGCTGCAGCATCCCCTCGCTATGCCACGGCGCGGGCGGCATCGGAAGCTGCGTTCGCAGCCGTGCGGCGCATCGGCGCAGCGCGCCCTGCCCCGTCTGGCCATGAAAAGACCCCGCACGGCCAGCGCCATGCGGGGTCCGATGTTGCTTGAAGCTGCCGGGACAGACGCCCCGGCGCGCCGTCGTCAGGCCGCGATGTCGAAGCGGTCGGCGTTCATCACCTTGGTCCAGGCCGCCACGAAGTCCTTCACGAACTTCTCAGCGTTGTCGTCCTGGGCGTAGACCTCGGCATAGGCGCGCAGCACCGAGTTCGAGCCGAACACCAGATCGACGCGCGAGGCGGTGAACGTCACCGCGCCGGTGGTGCGCTCGCGGATCTCGTAGGTGCCGTCCGCGACCGGGACCCAGCTGTAGGCCATGTCGGTCAGGTTCACGAAGAAGTCCGTGGTCAGCGCGCCCTCACGGTCGGTGAACACGCCCAGCTTCGAGCCGCCGTAGTTGGTGCCCATGGCGCGCATGCCGCCGAGCAGCACGGTCATCTCCGCCGCCGTCAGGCCGAGCAGCTGTGCGCGGTCGAGGAGCATTTCCTCGGCGCTCACCACGTAATCGGCCTTCTGGAAGTTGCGGAACCCGTCGGCGAGCGGCTCGAGCGAGTCAAAGGACGGCGCGTCGGTCATCTCGTCGGTCGCGTCACCGCGGCCCGGCGCAAAGGGCACCTCGATGTCGAAGCCCGCCGCCTTGGCGGCCTGCTCGATGCCGAGGTTGCCCGCCAGAACGATCACGTCGGCGACAGAGGCACCGGTCTCGGCCGCGATCGGCTCGAGCTTGGCCAGCACCGCAGCGAGACGGGCGGGCTCGTTGGCCTCCCAGTCCTTCTGCGGCGCGAGACGGATGCGCGCACCGTTGGCCCCGCCGCGCATGTCCGAGCCGCGGTAGGTACGGGCGCTGTCCCATGCGGTCGAGACCATGTCGGTGAGCGACAGCCCGGCGGCGGCGATCTTGGCTTTCACAGCGGCGACGTCGTAGGAGGTCGAGCCGGCGGGGATCGGATCCTGCCAGATCAGGTCCTCGGAGGGCACATCCGGGCCGAAGTAACGTGCCTTGGGGCCCATGTCGCGGTGGGTCAGCTTGAACCAGGCGCGGGCGAAGGTGTCCTCGAAGTACTTCGGGTCCGCCATGAACTTCTGGCAGATCGCGTTGTAGGCCGGGTCCATCTTCATCGCCATGTCGGCGTCGGTCATGATCGGCATGGTCTTGATCGAGGGATCCTCGACATCCGCCGGCATGTCCTTTTCGTCGATCGAGACCGGCATCCACTGCCAGGCACCGGCGGGCGACTTCTTGAGCTCCCACTCGTGGCCGAAGAGCATGTCGAACCAGCCCATGTCGAACTTGGTAGGCTCGCTGGTCCAGGCGCCCTCGATGCCGGACACCACGGTGTCACGGCCGACGCCGCGGCCCTTGGTATTCATCCAGCCGATGCCCTGATACTCGACGCCCGCCATCTCGGGATCGGCCGAGAGGAAGCCCGCGTCGCCGTTGCCGTGGCACTTGCCGATGGTGTGGCCGCCCGCGGTCAGCGCGGCGGTCTCCTCGTCGTCCATGGCCATGCGGGCGAAGGTCTCGCGCACCTGCGCGGCCGTCTTCAGCGGGTCGGGGTTGCCGTTGACGCCCTCGGGGTTCACGTAGATCAGCCCCATCTGCACAGCGGCAAGCGGGTTTTCCATGGTCGAGGGATCGTCGACGCTCTCGTAGCGGCCGTCGGAGGGCGCGAGCCATTCCTTCTCGGCGCCCCAGTAGACGTCCTTCTCGGGGTGCCAGATGTCCTCGCGACCGAAGGCGAAGCCGAAGGTCTTCAGGCCGGCCACCTCATAGGCGATGGTGCCCGACAGGATCATCAGGTCGGCCCAGGAGATCCTGTTGCCGTACTTCTTCTTGATCGGCCACAGCAGGCGGCGGCCCTTGTCGGTGTTGACGTTGTCCGGCCACGAGTTCAGCGGCGCGAAGCGCTGGTTGCCGGTGCCGCCACCGCCACGGCCGTCGGCCAGGCGATACGAGCCCGCGGCGTGCCACGCCACGCGGGCGAACATGCCCACGTACGAGCCCCAGTCGGCCGGCCACCACTCCTGGCTCTCGTTCATCAGCGCGCGCAGATCGTTCTTCAGCGCCTCGACGTCGAGCGACTTCAGGGCTTCGTGGTAATCGAAGTCCGGGCCCATCGGGTTGGTCTTGGTGTCATGTTGGTGAAGGATGTCCAGGTTCAGCGCGTTCGGCCACCAATCCATCACCGATTTGCCCATGGCAGTCTGGCTGCCGTGCATCACGGGGCATTTGCCCCCACCCACGTTGTTTCCGTCCATGATGTCCTCCGGGACTCGCTCCAAGCAATTCTCATTAGGTTCGTTGAGGCGACCGTAGCATGACGATGTATCGCGTCATGTGTGCTGGCCCCCTCTGCCAACCTAGAATCGTTCTACCATCGGAGTTTCATCATTCCCAATTGCATTTTCTTAAACATCCGATAAGCAGTGCTTATGATACCTCTGTCGATGAAACACCTCCGCTATTTCGAGGCCCTCGCCCGGGTCGGCCACTTCGGCCGCGCCGCCGAGGTCTGCGCGATCAGCCAGCCGGCGCTGTCGATGCAGATCCGGGAACTCGAGGACATCATCGGCGCTCCGCTCGTGGAACGCGGCGCCCGGCAGATCCGGCTGACCACGCTTGGCGAGGATTTCGCCACCCGCGCGCGCGAAATCCTGCGCGCCGTCGACGACCTCGGCGATCTCGCCCGCGCCTCGCAGGGGCCGCTGGCGGGCCGGCTGCGGATCGGGGTCATCCCCACCGTCGCGCCCTACCTGCTGCCCGCCGTCATCACCGCGCTGACCGACCGCTACCCGGGGCTCGACCTGCGCCCGCGCGAGGCGGTCACCGGCACCCTGATCCGCGACCTGCTCGACGCCCGGCTCGACACCGCCATCGTCGCCCTGCCGATCTCGGAACCCTCGCTCGAGGAGGTGCCGCTATTCGACGAGGAATTCGTGCTGGTGCGCGCCGCTCAGGACGCCCGCAAGCCGGTGCCGCGGCCGGACATGCTGCACGAGATGCGGCTGCTGCTGCTCGAGGAGGGCCACTGCTTCCGTGACCAGGCCCTGTCCTATTGCAAGCTCTCGCCCTCGGTCAGCCGCGACCTGATGGAGGGCAGCTCGCTCTCGACGCTGGTGCAGATGGTGGGCGCGGGCATCGGCATCACGCTGATCCCCGAGATGGCGCTGCCGATCGAGACGCGCTCGGCGCAGGTCTCGCTCGCCCGCCTGCCCGAGCCCCGGCCCCGGCGCACCGTCGGCATGGTCTGGCGGCGCTCCAACCCGCTGGCCGCGCAGCTGCGCGAGATCGCCGCCATCGTGCGCGACGCCGGGCTGCAGCGCCGCGACGCCGCCGATCAGTTGCCGGTGAGCGAGGCCCCGACGTCGATAAGCCCATTGCCGAGCGAATCCAGAACGTAGGCTCCGGCCACGGTCACCGACTCGATGGTGCCGCCGTCCTTGCGCAGCGTCTGGTAGAGCCGCGCGAGCTCGTGGCTGCGGTCATGCAGCATGGCGGTCGCCGCCGGCAGCGTCGAGATGTCGACGATGCGCACCTGCGATTCCAGCGCCCGCTCGAGCGCAACGGGGTTCTCGACGTCCACCGCCCCCAGCCGAGGCCGCTTCGAAGCGAGCCGCGACGAGAGCCGCAGCGCGCGGTCGTCCTTCGAGACCATGACCGAGATCGGCGTCTCGAGATCGGGCAGCGCCGAGAGCTGCTCGCGGAAGACCAGCACGTCGATGTCTGGGGCGATCAGCACGACCTCGGCGTTGTTGACCACCCGGTCCTCGCCGCGCAGCGCCAGCGTGCGCAGCGCCTCCATGGTGAGCCAGCTTCCCATGGAATGCGAGGCCAGCAGGGTGCGGCCGCGCTGCGGGTCGAGATCGACGATGAGGTCCGCCAGCGCATCGCGCGACAGCGCGGCCTCCTGCCGGTCGGCGACATATTCCAGCGGGTGCCCCTTGGACGGCCACGAGAACAGGATCGGCGGCGAGGTCATCCCCGCCTCCTTGCTGTACTGCGCCAGCCGCAGCAGCGCCTCGGCGAAGCGGTAGTTGAAACCGTGGACAAAGACCGTTGGCTCGGACGAGGGGCTCTGCGCCACCGCGCGTCCGGTCTCGGCAAGGAACGACCTGCGGTCGAGCGCGCCGGTGCCCACCACGAGGTAATCCTGCTTCGGGTCCGGCGTGCCGTCGTTCCAGAACACCTCGCGCGCCGAGGGGGTCGTCGGCACCGAGATGTCGTAGTAGCGATAGCTCACCGCCAGCGACGGCTGGGAGGAAAAGCCGATGGACGGCGGCGCCAGCGGCGCCCGCGTGGTGGCGACGTAGACGCGGACCACGTCGGCGCCCTCGGGGCGCGCGACCGGGACCAGCGCCGAGGTGTCCGGACGCGGTGCGCAGGAGGCCAGCGCCAGCAGCAGGAGCGCCGCTCGCAGGACCGCCCCGGTCCGCGATGGTTGCCTGTTCATGCTCTTCGCCATGTGCCTGCTCCGGTGACCTCGGTCGCGAGCTTGATACCCGCTTGCCGCAACCTCCGGAAGCCGGTTGGCTGCGGCGCGGGGCCGCGCACGGTCGGCGTGCGCGGAGGGCTGACCGCCGCGATCAGCGCCAGATCGGGTTCGACCACGCCCGCTTTCCGGCGCGGTCGATGACGGTGACGCGCAGCCACGGGCTGTTGCGGAACCGCTCGAGCGGGATCTCTGCCACGGTCATCGACTCGCCGTGACGCGCCACCGCCGCCGAGCCGTGGCCCTGCACGATCACGCTCACCACCGAGGTACATTCGACCCGCACGCTGGTGTCGCCCAGCAGGACGCCACGCAGCTCGGGCCCCTGGCTCGAGTAGAAATCGCCGCGCTTCAGCGCCTCGAGCAGCAGCTTGGGGTGGTTGGCCTCGGCCTTGACCATGACCCAGCCGCCGAAATGGTCGGGCTCGGTGAAATGCGCGTCGTCGGTGGCGATGAGGCTCAGGCGGCGCCCCTCGGATAGCAGCAGGTCGGCGGTATGCGCGCCGTCCGCGCGGTCGCAACCGGTGGCGCAGCCGTGGTTGTAGATCTCGACCGCGTGGGCGGCGTCGATGCTGCGCGCGTCATCCAGCGTCAGCCCCGACCATTGCGGATGCGCGATCGCCACGAAGGCCCCGGCGGCGCGGGCGCGGGCGGCAAGCTCGGGGCCCGTCTCCTGCCCCTCGACGGGGACGAAACCGGGCGCGTTGGGGGCGCGGAAATCCTCGGGCAGGCCCACGGCGAGGATGTGCCAGAGCTCGCCGTTCTGCATCGCGCCCGAGTGCAGCTCGGCGCCGAGGATGGTGGTGAAGCTGTTCGAGCGGTAGGGCCGCGTGTCGGCGATGGGATAGCCGAACTGGCCGATGAAGTGATCGGTCAGGGCGAGGAAGTCGTAGCCCTCGGCGGCGTAGCGGCGGCACACCTCTTCCGGCGCGAGGCAGCCGTCGGACAACGTCGAGTGGGTGTGCAGGTTGCCGCGCCAGAAGCGCCCCCTTGCGGTGAAGGCCGAAAGCGCCATGCGCGTGTCTCCTGTGTCTTTGGCCCCGGGTATCGTGGCCGGGCGACGGTTTCGTGACAGGCTCAGGGGCCGAAAGGTTCGCCCAGAGAGGCCACGCCGTTGATCTTCAGGAGCCGTTTGTTGGCCGAAATCACCCCCAGCACAAGGATGGTGACGATGTAGGGTAAACTCGCCAGCAGCTGCGAGCTGAGCGCAACGCCCCCTGCCTGCGCCGCGAGCTGGGACAGCGACACCGCCCCGAAGAGCACCGCGCCGAAGAACACCCGGCCCGTCATCCACGTGGCGAAGACCACCAGCGCCAGCGCGATCCAGCCGCGGCCCGCGATCATGCCCTCGGCCCAGAGCGGGGTGTAGACCGTCGCCGCATAGGCGCCCGCGAAGCCCGCCATCAGCCCGCCGAACGCCACCGCCCCGTAGCGGATGCCGATCACGTGATAGCCGAGCGCCCGGGCCGCGTGGGGGTTCTCGCCCACCGCTCGGATCACGAGTCCCAGCTTGGTGAAGCGCATCGCCGCCCAGATCGCCAGCGTGCCGAGCAGGCCAAGCCAGACCACCGCGTCCTGCGCGAAGAGCCCGCCAATGACCGGCAGGTCGGACAGGCCGGGGATTGCGAGCTTGGGCAGACCGGGGACGGTCAGGCTCTCGTAGCCCTTGCCGAACAGCGCCGAGAGCCCCTGCCCCAGGATGCCGATCGCGAGCCCTGCCGCCACCTGGTTCGACCGCACCGCCAGCGCCAGCCACGCGAAGACCAGCGAGAGCGCCGCGCTCGCGAGCCCCGCCGCCACGAAGCCCATGGCGTGGCCGCCGCTGTGGCGCACGACGATGAAGGCCACGACCGCACCCAGGGCCATCATGCCCTCGATCCCGAGGTTCAGCACGCCCGAGCGCTCCGCCACCAGCTCGCCCAGTGCCGCCAGCAGGAAGGGCATGGCGGCAGCGAGCATACCGGCCAGGATGAAGGAGAGCGCGCTCATGCCGCGACCTCCGCCGGTCGGGCGAAGCGGTAGCGGACCAGCACGATGGCGGCGAGGTAGCAGACCAGCAGCGAGCCCTGGAACACCTCGACCGCCGAAGCCGGCAGCCCGGCCGAGACCATGGCGTTGTCGCCGCCGATGTAGAGCGCCGCCATGAAGAGCGAGGAAAACACGATACCCACCGGGTGCAGCCCGCCAAGGTAGGCCACGATGATCGCCGCGTAGCCGTAGCCCGAGGCGATGCCGCGCTGGAGCTGGCCGAGCGGTCCCGCGACCTCGGCGGCGCCCGCGAGCCCCGCCGCGAAGCCGCCGATCAGCAGCGACAGCCAGACCGCTCGGCCCTCGGAAAAGCCCGCGTATGCGGTGGCATGGGGGGCGAGGCCTCCGACCACCAGCTGGTAGCCCTGGAAGCTGCGCTGCATGTAGACCCAGGCCAGCACCGACCAGACCAGCGCGAGGATCAGCGCCACGTTGACCCGCGTCCCGGGGAAGAGCGTCGGCACCATCGCGTCCCACTGGAACATCACCGTCTGCGGGAAGTTGAAGCCCATCGGATCCTTCCACGGCCCCACCAGAAGGTAGGCCAGAAGCTGCGCCGCGATCAGGTTCATCATCAGCGTCACGAGGATTTCCGACGCGTTGAGCCGCACCCGCCAGAATGCCGGCAGCGCGGCCCAGAGCGCGCCGCCGATGGCCCCCAGCAGCAGCATCAGCGGCCAGAGCCACCAGCCGGTGGCCTGCGGGAACCAGACCGGGACCGACGAGGCGAAGATCGCGCCCAGCACGAACTGCCCCTCGGCGCCGATGTTGATGACCTTTGCGCGGAAGCCGATCGCCAGCCCCTGCGCGATGAGCAGAAGCGGCGTCATCTTCAGCAGCACCTCGGCGAAGGAATTCCACGAGATGAAGGGCTCGAGCAGCATGGCGTAGAACACCGCGCCCGGGTCCTTGCCCATCAGCAGGTAGAGCACGAAGTTCAGCACGATGGCGGCCAGCAGCGCGGCCAGCGGCGCCAGCACCGCCATGCGCCGCGAGGCGGTGGTGCGGCGGATCATCCGGTAGCCCATCATGGCCGCGCCCTCTCTTCCGCGCCGATCATGTAGCGGCCCACGTCCTCGACCCGGGTCTCGGACACGTCGAGCGAGGGCGACAGCCGGCCCTCGCGGATCACCTGGATGCGGTCGCAGATCTCGAACAGTTCCTCGATCTCCTCGGAGATTACCAGCACGGCGGTGCCCGCGTTGCGCAGGTCCACGAGCTTGCGCCGGATCGCGGTGGCCGCCCCGATATCGACGCCCCACGTGGGTTGCGCCACGAACAGCAGTCTCGGCCCGAGCTCGATCTCGCGGCCCACGATGAACTTCTGAAGGTTGCCGCCCGACAGCGCCCCGGCTTCGGCCTGCGGCCCCGGCGTACGCACGTCGTAGTCGGCGATGCAGCGCGCGGTGAAGGCCTCTTCGGCGCGCCGGTCGATGAGCCCGCGCTTCACCAGCCCCAGCCGGTGCGCGGTGAGCAGCGTGTTGTCCGCCAGCGACATCTCGGGCACGGCACCGCGTCCGAGCCGTTCCTCGGGCACGAAGGCAAAGCCCAGCTTGCGGCGGGCAGCGGCACCGAGATGGCCCACCGGCTGGCCCATCATCATGACCTCGGCCCGGGCCTCTGGGTGGCGGCGGGTCTCGCCCGAGATCAGCCGGGCAAGCTCGCCCTGCCCGTTGCCCGACACCCCCGCGATGCCGAGGATCTCGCCCGCGTGAAGCTGCAGGCTCACCGACTTCAGCGAAATCTGGAACGGGTCGTCGGGCCGGCAATCAAGCCCCGCGAGTTCGAGCATCACCGGCCCTGGCGCGCGCGCCTCGAAGGGCCTGGGCGCGGGCATGTCGCGGCCGATCATCATCTGCGCAAGGTCATGCGCGTCGTGCTCGCGCGGGTCGACGTTGCCGGTGACCGCGCCGTCGCGGAGGATCGTGGCGTGGTCGCAGATCGAGCGGATCTCTTCCAGCTTGTGCGAGATGAAGAGGATCGACACCCCCCGGTCGCGCAGTTTCAGCAATGTCTCGAAGAGTTTCTCCACCGATTGCGGCGGCAGCACCGAGGTCGGCTCGTCGAGGATCAGGAGCTTCGGGTCGGTCATCAGGCAGCGGATGATCTCGACCCGCTGGCGCTCGCCCACCGAAAGCGCATGCACATGCGCGGCCGGGTCGACCTCGAGACCGTAGTCGCGCCCGAGTTCGCGGATGCGCGACGTGAGCTCGGCCTTCCGGCCCGGCACGATCAGCGAGATATTCTCGACGACCGTCAACGTCTCGAACAGGGAAAAATGCTGAAAAACCATACCGATGCCGCGCGATCTTGCCTCGGCAGGTGAAGACAGGGAGACCTTGTCCCCCTGCCAGAAGATCTCGCCCTCGTCGGGGCTCTCGACACCGTAGATCAACTTCATCAGCGTCGACTTGCCGGCACCGTTCTCGCCCAGGATCGCATGGATGGAGCCCTCCGCGACATCGAGGTCGATGCCGCGGTTGGCCCGCACGGTCCCGTAGGACTTGCTCAGCCCCCTGAGCGAGAGCAGCGACATCTACTTCGGCAGCGGCGTGGTCACGCCGGCGACGTGCCAGTCCATCGACACGATCGCCTCGTCGGACAGCGTCTCGCCGTCCTCTACGCCCACCGTCTCGTCCTGCCTGACGATGCGGCCGGTGAACGGATGGAACGAGCCGTCGGCGATGCCGGCGGCGGTCTCGTCGATCCTCGCCTTGGTCTCGGCGGGGATGTCCGGGTTCCAGTCGACGATCTTCACCACTCCGTCCTCAACGCCAAGGAAGGCGTTGCGGCCCTCGAACGTGCCGTCCATGTGCGCCTTGACCGACTCGACGAAGAACGGCGACCAGTCGGTCTCGACGCAGCCGAGGTAGAAGTTCGGCGCGTTGGCCTTCATCGACGAGTTGAGGTTGAAGACGTAGGCGCCCGCCTCCTCGCAGACCGAGACCACCGAGGGCGTGTCCTGCGCGTTCGAGAAGATGACGTCGCAGCCCTGCGCCAGCAGCGCCTTGGCGGCGTCCTGCTCCTGCGCGGGGTCGAACCAGGAGTTGACCCAGACCACCGAGACCTCGACGTCGGGGTTGACCGACTGCGCGCCCAGCGCGAAGGCGTTGATCGAGGTGATGAGTTCGGGGATCGCGAAGGCCGAGACCGAGCCCAGCTTGCCGGTTTTCGACAGCGCCGCGGCGGCCATGCCCATCAGGTAGGTGCCCTGGAAGTACTTCGCCGCGAAGGGCGAGAAGTTCGGTGCGACCATGAAGCCCGAGGCGTGCAGCACGGTGACGTCGGGGTTGCGGCGGGCGATCTGCATGGCGCCGTTCTGGTAGCCGAAGCTGCCGGCGACCAGAACCCTGGTACCGTCCGAGACCACCTTGTTCATGATGCGGTCGGCGTCCGGGCCCTCGGGGATGTTCTCGAGAATGGTGATGTTCACGCCATCGCCGTACTCGGCCTTGATCGGCTCAAGCCCCATGGCAAGCGCGTGGGACCAGCCCACCTCGCCCACCGGCGACGGCACGACGAGCGCGATGCCCAGCGGGTCCTGCGCGTGGGCGAGCCCGGGAAGACCGGCGGCGAGGCCGGTGGCGGCGGAGGTCTGCAGGAATCTGCGGCGGTTCAGAGTGGTCATCGATGTCTCCCTGTCAAATATCGATGGTTGCGAGGGCCGCTTCTGCGTCGGCGGCCATCTCCCGTTCGTCGAGCCCGGGGAATTCCCCGTCGGCCCAGACGATCTTGCCGTTGACCATGGTCATGTCGGTGGCCATGCCGATGCCCACGCGGGGGATCAGGCTTTCTGGGTCGTGGCGGGTGCCCACGTAATCCATCCGGCGGCTGTCGATGGCGAAGAGATCCGCCGCCATGCCGGGCACCAGCTGACCGATGTCGGTGCGGCCCAGAAGCGACGCCCCGCCCGAGGTGCCGTAGCGCAGGAACGTCGCCGGGTCCGGCACCGGATGCTCGCGCGAGGACGCGACGAGGCATTGCAGCATGTAGGCCGAGTGCAGGCAGTGCATGAGGTTCGAGTTGTCGTTGCTCGCCGCCCCGTCACAGCCCAGCCCCACGCGCACGCCGAAGGCCTCCATCGCCGGAATGGGCGTGACTTCGGCGCCCACGAGGTAGACAGGCTCGGGGCAATGCGACACGCCGGTGCCGCTGGCCGCCATCTGGCGCAGCTCGGCGTCGGTAAGCTCCCAGCAATGGGCGTAGAAGGTGTCGGGGCCACAGAAACCCATCTCTTCGAGGTAATCGACGGTGCGCATGCCGTGACGGGCGCGGATGACCTCGGATTCGCCCTCGCCCACATGGGTGTGCAGGATGGCGCCCTTGTCGCGGGCAAGCCGGATGCTCTCGACAAAGGTCTCGCGGTAGCCGTTCACCGGCTGGCACGGCGCCAGCGACACCTGCCGCATCGAGAACGGCCCCGCATCGTGGTAGGCGTCGATGAGCCGCTCGCAATCGGCGAGGAACTCGTCGGTGGTCTCGAGCATCTCGTCGGGGATGGTCGAGCCTTCGGACTTCGGCAGCGTGTTGGTGCCCCGGCCCGCATGGAAGCGCAGGCCGATCTTCTCGGCAGCCTCGAACTGGCGGTCGACGATGCCCTTCCCGGCCTTGCGCGGGAAGCAGTACTGGTGGTCGAAGGCGGTGGTGCAGCCGTGCTTGGCAAGCTCCGCCAGCGCCGTGACCGAGGCGTGGTAGAAGCAGTCCTCGGTGAGCTGGGCGAAGATCGGATAGATCCGGTCGAGCCACTCGATGACGGAAAGCCTGGTCCAGTCCAGATCGACGCGGTTGCGCACGAAGCACTGGAAGAAGTGGTGGTGCGTGTTGACGAGCCCCGGGTAGACGAACCAGCCCGCGGCGTCGATGACCTCGGCCCCCTTGGCCTCGAGCGAGGGGCCAATGGCCTTGATGGCGGGGCCCTCGGTCAGCAGGTCGACATCGCGCAGCACCCCGTTGCCGGTCACCACGGCGGCGCAGCCTTTCAGAAGGTATCCGGGCATGTCAGGCACGCTCCTTGCGGATCACGTCAGGCATCGGCCCGGGTTCGGGCAGCAGCTCGTGCAGGCGGTGGATGCCGGGCATCTCGATGAAGCCCTCGAGCCCGCGCAGCGCCCGCATCCAGAGCCGGATCGACGGATAGGGGTCGAGCGGCAGCCCCCCGTCCGGCGCCAGCGCCACGTGCGGGAAGCAGGCGATGTCGGCGATGGTCGGACGGTTGCCCGCGAGGAAGCTCTCGCCCCGCCGGCGGGCGGCGGAGAGCGCCGCCTCGAGCTCGCGCAGGGCGGTGGTGGCCTCGGCGCGCAGCGCGTCGATGTCGCCGGGCGCCAGCAGCATGTCATGGGCGCGCGCAGCACCTGCGCTGTCGGTCAGCCGCTGCGCGAAGGCCAGCCACTGCGCCACACGGGCGCGCATGACCGGGGTGTCGTCGCCCAGCCAGGCGGGGGCGTCATGGGCGGCGAGATAGGTCAGGATCGCGGTGCTCTCGGTCAGCACGATGCCGTCGTCCTTCAGCACCGGAAGGGTGCCCGCCGGATTGAGCGCCAGCATGGCGTCCGAACGGTGCTCCTGCCCAGGGTGGAAGTCGACGGCCCGCAGGTCGAGCCGGCGGCCGATCACGGCCGCGAAAAGCCGCACCCGGTAGCAGGAGGGCGAAAGAATGTAGTCGTAGAAGATCATGCCGCCACCAGTTGCGCGCCGTAGGTGAAGCCGTGCCGCTTGAGCCAGCGGCGGTAGGCGATCGAGGTCATGTCGGCCCGGGTCGGAATCTCCATCCCCGGATCGAGCGGCAGCAGCGCCGGCAGCTGGTTCTCCAGCACCGAACGGTCCTGCACGAAGATCATCTGCTGGAAATGGATGAGGTCGGTCATCTCGGCCGCGTCGTCGTAAAGCGCCATCCACGGCCAGACCTCGCAGAGCGTCTCGGTCAGCGGCTGCACGAAAAGCGCGATCACGTCCCATTCGCCGGGTTTCGGCGGGCAGGTCTTGTAGAGCACCGAGCAGGTCGGCGCGCAGACCCGGTACATGTAGTCGGTGGTGATGCCGCCCTCGGCGGACTTGGCGGCCTGCGGCTGGTAGAACTTCACCTTGGTGGCCCAGACCTCGTCCACGTCTTCGCGGATCTCGACCTCGTAGCGCTGCACCTCGGTGTGCGGCTCGGAGCCGAGGATGTCGGTGTGAACGAAGGGGAAATGCGCGATGTCGAGGAAGTTCTCGACCGCCCGCAACGGCGAGCAGCGCACCCGGCAGACGCCCACGTCGACAAGGCGCCGGCCCGGCTGGTCGGCCTCGGGGATGGTGAAGAGATCGCGGTTCGGCGCCCCGAGCGAGGTCCAGACATGGCCGAAGCGGTCGATGACCGGCAGGCTGCGCCCGGTGCCATCTGAGACCGCTGGCGCGCCGTTGTCGAGGTAGACCCGGATCGGCTCGCCCATCAGCAGCGTGTCGCGGCCGCCCGCGGTCAGTTGCTTGGTCATGCCCACCGGGTACCAGTGGTCGCGCATCGCGCCCTGATCGCTCATGCGGTCTCCTCCTCTGCCTGCTCTGCCTGCGCCTCGGCGGTGCGCCGCAGCGCCTCGGCCGCCAGCGACAGCGCGTCGAGCGTGGCGGGCCCGGCGCCCTCTGGCGCCAGCAGGTGCAGCGCCGAGACGTTGCCCGGCAGCGGCTGGATCAGCGCCACCACCGCGCACGGCCCGAGCGTGCCCTCGATCACATGGCCCGCGCCGCCGAAGGCCCGCGCCAGCACCGTCGCGGGGGCGTGGATGCGCAGGCTGCGGAAGCCCTCGAAGCCCGGAAACTCGGGCGGCGCGCCTGCGGGGGTCCCGTCGGCGACCCAGACCACGCCGCTGGCTTCGGCGGCGGCGAAAACCGGCACCTTGATGGCCTCGGGCGGGGTCAGTTCCGGGTGGGCCGGGATGCGCACGCACTGCCCGCCCTCGCCGTAGCCCCAGCCGTGGTAGATGCACGACAGCCGCTCGCCGCGCACGAAGCCGTGCGACAGGCGCATGCCCCGGTGCGGGCAGCGGTCGGACCATGCTGCGATGCGCCCCGAGGCGCTGCGCCAGATCGCGAGATCGGTCTCGCCAAGCTGCCCCGGCGCGGCGGAGGCCGCGGGGATGTCGCGCGAGAGCGCCGCGGGTGTCCAGTCGGTCGTCACGGAAGTATTCCTGTCCTGAGTACCAAGTTTCGGTGCCGCGCGATCCGATCATCCGGCCTGCCCTAAGGCTAGCAGATCCGCCGGAAAACGTCGCGGTATCGTGCCGGAAATCGCATCGCGAGGGGGGAGTTCGCCTATTTTCAGGTCAAACGCAAGATCACGCCCCGGCCGCGCAAACCCGTTCGCGCACAATCGATTCGACCCAGACCTCGATCGGCCCGAGCAGGCAGCCCATCTCCATCGCGTCGAGCAGCGCGGGCGGACCCTCGACCTCGATCTCCACATGGTCGGACGCGGCCTGCAGCAGGGTGACGCCGACGCCGATGCGGCGGGCGTGGCGTTCGATCCACGGTGCGAAGCCGGGCGCGTCGACCTGCCCCGCGATGCTGAAAAGTTCCGTGGCCATGGTGGCGGGCTCCCCTGCGTGAGGCCGTCCAGTGAACGCCCGCGCGGGCCGAAGGTCAAGCCTGACCCCGCGCCCTAGCCGCGCTGGATCTGCAGGCAGGCGCGCAAGCCATGGGCGCCCTCCTCGAAGTAGAGCCGCCCGCCGTGCTGTTCGGCCACGGTGTCGACGATGGTGAGCCCCAGCCCGAAGCCGTCGATGCTGCCATGGTTGCTGCCGCGCTGGAACGGAGCGATGACCGCCTCGATCTCGGCGACAGACAGCTCAGACCCCTCGTCCTCGACGGTGATCACCACGTGGGTGACACTGGCCTCGATGCCGACGATGGCCCGGCGCCCGTATTTCAGCGCGTTGTCGATGAGGTTCGAGACCGCGCGCTGCAGCGACAGCGGCCGGCCCACGACCAGCACGTGATCGGGCCTCGGCAGCGCGCCGTGGCCACGCTTGGCGCTGAAGAGCGAACCTCCGCCCTCGACGATGCGGGCGGCGCGGGCAAGCAGTTCGACCGGGCGGCCGGTGTCGCGGTAGTCGTCCACCATCGCCTCGACCAGCGAGTTCAGCGACAGCTGGCGCGGCGCCTCGGCGTTGATCTCGCTGCGGGTCAGGGTCAGGACGCTTTCGATCATGCCGGTCATGCGGTCGATGTCGGCCTCGAGCTTCTCGCGCAGCGCCGGGTCCGGGATCAGCGCCGCGCGCAGCCGCAGCCGCGTCGCCGGCGTGCCGAGATCGTGGCTGATCCCCGAAAGCACCACCGCGCGCTTCTCGAGCTGGGCGCGCTCGGTGTCGAGATAGGCGTTCACCGCCGAGACGATCTCGCGCAGTTCCTCGGGGCCGTCGGCGGTGTAGCTCTCGGGCCCGCCGAGCCGCCGGCGGTCGCGCAGCGCCCGGGCGAAACGGTCGAACTGCGCCGAGGTGTCGGCCACCACGGTCACGAGGATGACCAGGGCCACCAGCGACAGGAACACCGCGAGCAGGCGGTAGTCCGAGGGCCCCGCGCCGCAGCCCCAGACGGCGGTGCCGTCGATGCGCAGCCAGTCGCCGTCGCCATGGCGGGCGACGAGGATCGGCTCGCTGCAGTAGGTGGCCAGCAGCCGGGTCACGCTGGCGAGCTTCTGTGGCACCCCCTGCCCCTCGGCCGAGACCACGGCCGCGACCGGATATTGCAGGCTGTCCGAGACGATGGCGAGCGACAGCGCCGTGCCCGAGACCGGGTCTGGGCCGGGCTCGATCAGCGAAACGTTGGTGATGATGGACGGCCTGGGCAGCCCGTCGAGCCGCGAGAAGGCGCCGCGCCCGGCCAGTGCCGCCTGCGCGGGCGGCAGCGGCGTCACCGAGACGCCCTCGGGCGGGGCCAGCCCCTGCTGCAGCGTCTCGCTCAGGTTCAGCCCGGCGATGAAGGCCCGCTCGAGATGCCGGTCCCAGGCGCGGCTCGAGGCAAACCACAGCACCGAGGCGCCGACGCCGCTCAGGAAGGCGGCGAGGCAGAGCAGCATGCCCAGCGTCCGCAGCCGCAGCGGCACCGGCCAGCGCCGCGTCATCCCGCCTCGACGGCCACGTCCGCCGCAAGGACGTAGCCGATGCCACGCTCGGTGCGCAGAAGCTCGGGATCCTTGGGGCGGGTCTCGATCTTGCCGCGCAGCCGCCCGACCAGCACGTCGATGGCGCGGCCCGGGGTCTCGCCGCCGCCCGCGCCCTCGCCCGAGACATCCATCGCGGCGGCGATCTCTTCGCGCGTCAGCGGGATGCGGGGGTTGGCGAGGAACACCTTCAGCAGCGCCGTCTCGCGCCGCGACAGCGCGATCTGCACGCCGTCGGGGCTGCGCACCTCGTCGTGCTTGGCGTCGTAGCTCCAGCCGCCGAAGCGGAAGGTCGAGGTCTGCCGGCGGTAGATCAGCGAGGACGACCGCCGCGCCCGCGCCAGCACCGCCTTGACCCGCGCCAGCAGCAGGTCGGGGTTGAAGGGCTTGGCGATGTAGTCGTCCGCCCCCACTTCGTAGCCCGCCATGCGCTGGTGATCCGCCGACAGCGCCGAGACGAGGATGATCGGCACGTCCTGGTCGGCGCGCAGCCGGGCGCAGATCTCGACGCCGTTCTCGTCGCCCAGCATGACATCGAGCAGGATCAGGTCGACACGGCCGCTGGCGAGATGGCTGCGGATGCCGGTCTCGCTGTCGCAGGGCAGCGCCATGAAGCCGTTCCGGTGCAGGAACTCGGTCATCATGCCACGGGTCTCGGCATCGTCGTCGACCACCAGCAGCCGCGGTATCGTCATGTCCTCATCCCGTGCAACCCATCGCCTCCCCCCGGCCTGCCCCTTTCTCGCATCCGCAGCATCTGCAGGTCGAGTCAGGACGTCGCGAAACAGCGTGTAACAATCTGTAACAGCGATCGCAATTTTCTTGCCCGCAGCGTGGAGCCGACCTGCTGCAGCGCATTGAAGCACGAGGCGCAAACGGCAAACATGGAGGCACGCAGCCGCCCGTGGCGGCCGTTGTTCTTTGGGAGGAACATTCAGATGAAACTATCCGCTCTGGCGGCCTCGTCGGCCGTCCTCTTTGCCCTTGCCGCCCCGGTCGCAGCCGAGCCGCAAGCCGAGGTCCTGCACTGGTGGACCTCCGGCGGCGAGGCCAAGGCCGTCGGCGTCCTGCAGGAAGAGTTCTCGGCCAACGGCGGCACCTGGACCGACATGCCCGTGGCGGGCGGCGGCGGCGACGCCGCCATGACCGCCCTGCGGGCGCGCGTCCTGTCGGGCAATGCCCCTGCCGCCGTGCAGCTCAAGGGCCCCGCGATCCAGGAATGGTACGAAGAGGGCGTGCTGGCCGACATCTCGTCCGTGGCCGAGGCCGAGGGCTGGGCCGACGTGCTGCCCGCCTCGATCGCCGAGCACATGAAGTGCGAGGGCCACTGGTGCGCCGCGCCGGTGAACGTGCACCGCGTCGACTGGATCTGGGCCAACGCCGAGGTGCTCGCGGCCAACGGCATCGAGATGCCCACCACCTGGGACGAGTTCAATGCCGCCGCAGACAAGCTGAAGGAAGCGGGCGTCATCCCGCTTGCCCACGGTGGTCAGGCCTGGCAGGACGCGACCGTGTTCGAGGTCGTGGCGCTGGGTCTTCTCGGGCCGGACGGGTTCAAGAAGGCATTCGTCGATCTCGACGCCGACACGCTGAGCTCGCCCGAGATGGTCGCGGTCTTCGACCAGATGCGCAAGATGCGCGGCTACGTGGACGAGAACTTCCCCGGCCGTGACTGGAACCTCGCCACCGCCATGGTGATGAACGGCGAGGCCGCGTTCCAGATCATGGGCGACTGGGCCAAGGGCGAATTCCTCGCCGCCGGCAAGGTCCCGGGCGAAGACTTCCTCTGTGAAAGCGCCCCCGGTGACGGCTACCTCTACAACGTCGACAGCTTCGCCATGTTCGAAGTGGACGGCGACGACAAGAAGGCCGGGCAGGAGCTGCTGGCCAAGCTGATCGTCGGCCCGAACTTCCAGAAGGTGTTCAACCTCAACAAGGGCTCGATCCCGGTCCGCACCGACGTCGCTCTCGACGAGTTTGACAGCTGCGCCAAGAAATCCTCCGAGGACATGGCGGCAGCGTCCGAGAACGGCTCGCTGCTGCCCTCCTACGCCCACGGCATGGCGCTGCGCGGTGCGCAGGCCGGCGCCATCACCGACGTCGTGACCGCGCATTTCAACTCGGACATGAGCTCCGAGGACGCCGTGAAGATGCTGGCCGAGGCCGTCGCAAACTCCATGTAAGACAACCTTCCCCGTGTCCGGGTCCGTCCCGGGCGCGGGGTCCTTGTCTTGACCCGAGGAACACCACGATGACTGTGTGGCTGGAACGCAACCTGCCCCGGATGGTGCTCGCACCCTCCTTCATCGCCGTCCTCATCTTCGTCTACGGCTTCATCGGCTGGACCGCATGGGTGTCTCTCACCCGCTCCAAGCTGATGCCGCGCTACGAGATCGACGGCTTCATCCAATACAAGCGCCTCTTCGCCTCGCCCCGATGGGACACGGCGATGGACAACCTCTACATCTTCGGGGGGCTGTTCATCTGCATCTCGATGGTGCTGGGGCTGCTGCTGGCCATCATGCTCGACCAGCGCATCCGCATCGAGGGCGCGCTGCGCACCATCTACCTCTACCCCATGGCGCTTTCCATGATCGTCACCGGCACCGCATGGAAGTGGATCATGAACCCGGGCCTCGGCATCCAGGAGATGGTCCGCGGCTGGGGCTACGAGAGCTTCACCTTCGACTGGATCGTGAACCCCGACAGGGCGATCTACGCCGTGGTGATCGCCGGCATCTGGCAATCCTCGGGCTTCGTGATGGCGCTGTTCCTCGCCGGGCTGCGCTCGGTCGACGGCGAGATCATCAAGGCGGCGCAGGTGGATGGCATCCCGACGTGGCGGATCTATACCGCGATCATCATCCCCTCGATGGCGCCGATCTTCCTGTCGGCCTTCATCGTGCTGGCGCATCTCGCCATCAAGGCCTTCGACCTCGTGATCGCGCTGACCGGGGGTGGCCCCGGCTACGCCACCGACCTGCCCGCGACCTACATGTACGCCATGGCCTTCTCGCGCGGTGACCTCGGCCAGGCGGCCAGCTCGGCCATGGTCATGATGGCCGTCGTCTTCGCCATCGTGGTCCCCTACCTCTACTCCGAGCTGAGGGCGAAACCCCATGACTGACATTCCCCTCTCCACCCAGACCAGCGTCGCCGGAGCGGATCGCAAAGGCTGGAGCACCATCGCCCTGCGCTGGCTGCTCTTCGTGATGCTCGGCCTCTTCGCGCTGTTCTACCTGATGCCGCTCTTCGTGATGGTCACCACCTCGCTGAAGAGCCTCGAGGAGATCCGCACCGGCAGCCTCATCGCCCTGCCCCGCTCGGTCACGCTCGAGGCGTGGCGCACCGCCTGGTCCGGCGCCTGCACCGGCATCCAGTGTGAGGGGCTGCGTCCCTACTTCTGGAACTCGGTGCTGCTGGCGGTGCCGGCGGTGCTGATCTCGACCGTGCTCGGGGCGCTCAACGGCTACGTCATCGCGCAATGGCGCTTCAAGGGCGCCAACATCATCTTCGCGCTGATGCTCTTCGGCTGCTTCATCCCCTTCCAGGTGGTGCTGCTGCCGATGGCGCGGATGCTGGGCATCCTCGGCATCGCCGGCACCATCCCGGGGCTGATCTTCGTGCACGTGATCTACGGGCTCGGCTTCACGACGCTGTTCTTCCGCAATTACTACGTGACCATCCCGCACGAGCTGGTGAAGGCCGCCAAGGTCGACGGCGCGGGGTTCCTGCGGATCTTCTTCGCGATCTTCCTGCCGCTGTCGCTGCCGATCATCACCGTCTCGGTGATCTGGCAGTTCACCCAGATCTGGAACGACTTCCTGTTCGGTGTCTCGTTCAGCTCGGCCGGGACCCAGCCCGTGACCGTGGCGCTCAACAACATCGTCAACTCCACCACCGGCGTGAAGGAATACAACGTCGACATGGCCGCCGCGATCATCGCGGGCCTGCCGACGCTCTTCGTCTACGTGCTCGCCGGGAAATACTTCATCCGCGGCCTGACCGCCGGTTCCGTAAAGGGCTGATCCCATGGCTCCGATCCTGAACATCAAGAACCTCGACAAGGCCTATGGCCCGGTGGAGATCCTCAAGGACATCAACGTGGCCATCGAGCCCGGCGACTTCCTCGTGCTCGTCGGCCCCTCGGGCTGCGGCAAGTCCACCCTGCTCAACTGCATAGCCGGGCTCGAGCCGATCACCGGCGGCAGCATCGAGATCGGCGGGCGCGACATGACCAGCGTCTCGCCCAAGGACCGCGACATCGCCATGGTGTTCCAGAGCTACGCGCTCTACCCGACCATGTCGGTGGCCAAGAACATCACCTTCGGCATGAAGGTGCGTGGCGTCGATGCCGCCACGCAGGAGAAGAAGCTCAAGGAAGTGGCCCACCAGCTGCAGATCGAGCCCTACCTCAACCGCCGTCCCAGCCAGCTTTCGGGCGGGCAGCGGCAGCGGGTGGCGATCGGGCGGGCGCTGGTGCGCGATCCCAAGCTCTTCCTCTTCGACGAGCCGCTGTCGAACCTTGACGCCAAGTTGCGGGTCGAGATGCGGTCCGAGATCAAGAAGCTGCACCACCGGCTGGGCGCCACCATGGTCTATGTCACCCACGACCAGATCGAGGCGATGACGCTGGCCACCAAGATCGTCGTGCTGAAGGGCGGCGTGGTGCAGCAGATCGGTTCGCCCGCCGAGATCTACAACCGGCCGGCCAACCTCTTCGTGGCGGATTTCATGGGCTCGCCCGCGATGAACCTCGTGCCCGCCAAGACCCGGCCCAACGGCCAGGGGCGGCTGATCGAGATCCGGCGCGAGGACGGCGCGCCCATCGTGCTGCACGATCACCACGCCGGCGACCTGCCCGACGAGGTGATCCTCGGGCTGCGCCCCGAGGACGTGGCTGAGGCGGGGTTCCGCGCAGGCGAGGACGTGCAGGAGGCGGAGTGCCTGATCGACATGGTCGAACCCGCCGGTGCCGACACCTATGTGGTCTCGCGGCTGGGCGGCGCGCCCTTCACCGCGCGGCTGCACGCCGAGACGGTGGCCAAGCCGGGCGAGACCATGCGGCTGGCCTTCGACCTTGCCAAGGTGTCGTATTTCGAACCGCAGAGCGGCGCGCGGCTGAACTGACGCCCGGTCCCGCACGTTGATCCGGGCACGCCCCCGGACATGAAAAAGGCCCGGATCCGGATCGCCCCGGGACCGGGCCTTCACCTGTCGTACCGGGCGCTCAGCCCCAGGGGCCGCGCGACTTGTCCTGCCGATCCCGCGGGGCCTCGCCGCCCCACGGCGCCTGCGCCTCGCGGCGCGGCTGCGGGCGGGGCGCCGCACCGCCGGCCATCTGGCGCAGCGCCGCGATGCGGTTCTCGGTCGCCGGGTGGGTGGCGAAGAGGCTGTCGCGCTTGTGCGCGTGCAGCGGGTTGACGATGAACATGTGCGCGGTGGCCGGGTTGCGCTCGGCGGCGTCGTTGTCGATCCGTGAGGCCCCCGCCTGGATGCGCTCGAGCGCCGAGGCGAGCCACAGCGGCTGGCCGCAGATCTCGGCACCTGCCTTGTCGGCGGCGTATTCCCGCGTCCGCGAGATCGCCATCTGCACCAGCCCCGCCGCCAGCGGCGCGAGGATCATCATCGCCAGCGTGCCCACGATGCCCAGCCGCTCGCGGCTGCCGCCGAAGAACAGCGCAAAGTTGGCCAGCATCGAGATCGCACCGGCGAAGGTCGCGGTCACCGTCATGATGGCGGTGTCGTGGTTGCGGATGTGCGCCAGCTCGTGCGCGACCACCCCCGCCAGCTCCTCGCGCGAGAGGGTGCGCATGAGCCCGGTGGTTACCGCGACAGCGGCGTTCTGCGGGTTGCGGCCGGTGGCGAAGGCGTTGGGCTGCGGCGTGTCGATGAGATAGACCGCCGGTACCGGCATGCCCGCATTGCGCGCGAGCTCGGCCACCATCTGCGACAGCCCGCTGCGGTCGTTCGCGCCCACCGGGTGCGCGTTGTGCATCCTCAGCACCATGCGGTCCGAGTTCCACCAGGTGAAGGCGTTCATCGCGCCGGCGATCACCAGCGCGATGATCATGCCTCCGCTGCCGGCCATCAGGTAGCCGAGCCCCATGAAGAGCGCCGTCATCGCGGCCATCAGCATGGCGGTCTTGAAGTAACCCATCCTGCGAATTCCTCTGCTCTGCGGCATTGATCGTCCCCCGTGATATAGGGGCGCCCCGCGTCCGCGCAAAGCACCGGCCGGAACGGAACCGCCGCCCGGGCGGTGCCGGGCGGCGGGGTCAGCGATCTCCGTGAATGGTGGACCGCTTCTGCAGGTCGGTCCAGATCCGGGTGCAGATCTGCCGCACATCCGGCGGGCAGGTCGAACGGAAGACGTCCGGGGCCTTCAGCTCTTTGGGGATGACGATCCAGCGCGCGGTCTTCATGTCCTCGGGCATGAACGCTTACGAACCCGAGCTGCCGTTGGCGTAGCGCGCGACCTCCGAGATCATCGCAGCGGTCTCGGGCTCCATGGTGGAATTCATGGACGTCTTTGCGGCCTCAGGGTTCTGCGCGTCCTTGAGCACGGCGACGGAGTCCATCCACAGCACGTAGCCCTCTCTCGGGTAGCCGCAGGCAATGCTCTCGTTGGCGAGCCGCAATTGAGCAGCGCGGCGCCCGGCCCGTCCTCGATGCTCTTGATCTGACGCGACAGCGGCGGCTTCGAGGACGAAACGCAGCTCCTCGGCCACGACGATGAACTGTGCAAGCTGCTTGAGATTGACGTCACGCTCGCCCCCGTCGGCATGCTCGCGCGAAACGAGAAAAAGAAAGCCCCCAAGGATGGGGACTTTTCAGCCTGCATTCCATTTCGGCCCGTGCCGTGCCCGCAACCGTCCCGGATGCGGGCACGACGCGGGCGATTGCGGCTGCAACGCCCGCACCCTCGCCGATTGAGCACCCCGAAGGGTGCCCGGGTGTGCGGATCAGGCGGCCTCGAGCCGCCGGCCGGTCTCGCTGTCGAAGTAGTGCAGCTTGGCGCGGTCGTAATCGAGCATGATCTCCTGCCCCGAACGCAGCGCCACGTTGGGTGCGAGCCGGGCCGAGACCTCGGTCTCGCCAAGGCGGCAGATGGCGATGGTGTCCGAGCCCAGCGGTTCGAACACGTCGACCACCGGCCGGATCAGCCCCTGCCCCGGTGCCGCGAGCCCGAGATCTTCGGGCCTCACGCCGACGTCGATCTTCGCGCCGTCGCGCGCCGCCACCTCGCCCAGCGCGATCGCCGCACCGCCGGTGCGCAGGATCGGCGCGCCGGTGCTGCGGTCGAGCTCGCCCGAGAATACGTTCATCTGCGGCGAGCCGATGAATTCGGCCACGAAACGGCAGTTGGGACGGTCATAAAGCTCCATCGGCGGGCCTTCCTGCACGATGTGCCCGGCCTTCAGCACCACGACCTTGTCCGCCAGCGTCATCGCCTCGGTCTGATCGTGGGTGACGTAGACCGTGGTGGTGCCCAGCATCGCGTGCAGCCGCTTGATCTGCGTGCGCATCTCGACCCGCAGCTTGGCGTCGAGGTTCGAGAGCGGCTCGTCGAAAAGGAACACCGAGGGCTCGCGCACGATGGCGCGCCCCATGGCCACCCGCTGGCGCTGGCCGCCCGACAGCTGGCCCGGCTTGCGCTCGAGATAGTCGCCGATCTGCAGGATGCGCGCCGCGTCCTCGACCTTGGGCGCCAGGTCCGCCGCCTTCCAGCCGCGCATCTTGAGCCCGAAACCGATGTTCTCGCGGATCGTCATGTGCGGGTAGAGCGCGTAATCCTGGAACACCATAGCCACGTCGCGGCCCTTGGGCTCGACGTCGTTGACCTTGCGCCCGCCGATGCTCAGCGTGCCGCCCGAGATCTCCTCGAGCCCCGCGATCATCCGCAGCATGGTGGACTTGCCGCACCCCGAGGGCCCCACGAAGGCGACGAATTCGCCGTCGTTCACATGCAGATCGACACCGTGAATGGCGCGGTGCGCGCCGTAGTCCTTCACGATCCCTTCCAGCCGGATCTCTGCCATCTGGTCCTCCCTGACAGGCCGCCCCGAAAATTCGGGGGTTGCATTATCGATATACCTGACGTTATCAATATTGATAATTGACGACAAGCCCGAAGATTCCGGCTTGCCGACACCGAGGGAGGAGGACGGCGGAGGATGGCCGTGGAGAGTTTCAGCAGTGTCACGTCCCTTGCCGACACGCAGGGCCGGACCAGTCGCCGCAGCCACGCGCTGTTCGAGGCGCTGCAAAAGGAGATCGTGCTGGGCTCGCTCCTGCCCGAGCAGGCCCTCACCGAGATGGACCTCGCCCAGCGCTTTGACTGCAGCCAGGGCACCGTGCGCGAGGCGCTGATGCGGCTCAACGAGGAGGGGTTGGTCAAGCGCCTGCCCAACCGCGGCACCCATGTCGCGCCCTGCCATGCCGACGACGCCCGCGCCCTGCTGCACATCCGCCGCGAGGTGGAGTGTTCCTATCTCGACCGCGTGGTCGCCCGCGCCGACGCGGCGCTCGACCGCGACCTGCACGAGATGCTGAACGGCATGCGCAACGCCGCGCGCGACGGTGACGAATACATGCTGTCGGTCTGGGACCGGGCGTTTCACAGCCGGCTCTTCCTGGCCGCCGACCTGCCGCTGGTGGCGCCGATCCTGACCCGCTGCCTGATCCACAACCACCGCTACAAGATCCTGAACTCGACGCCCAACCGCGCGCTCGAGGCCACCGCCGAGCGGCACCTGCCGATCCTCGACGCGCTGGCCGCCCGCGACGTGGCGGCGCTGCGCGAGCTGCTGGCGCATCACATCGCGACCATCGTCGATTTCGGCCCGGACCTCAGCGACGGAGACAGCAAGCCATGAGCACGCCCAGCGACACCATGATGGCGGTTCTCGAGAGGCTCGCGCGCGAGGATGCGGGCCTTGGCGATCCGACGCTGATGCCGCCGCAGCACGCCCGCGCGCTGGCGGAACTCACCAACACGCGCTGGAACGCCGGGCTGCCCGAGATGGCCGAGACCCGGACCGTGATCCACGCCGGCATGCCCGCCCGCTGGGTGGTGCCGAAGAACGACAAGGGCACCGAGGCGATCCTGCACGTGCATGGCGGCGGCTGGGCGCTCTGCTCGGTCTCCACCCATGAGGGCGCCGCGCGGCGCATCGCCGAGGCCTGTGCCTGCCCGGTGCTGACCTTCGACTACCGGCTCGCCCCCGAGAACCCCTACCCCTCGGGCCTCGCGGATGTGCTGAGCGCCTGGCGTGCGCTCGACACGGGCCGGCGATGGAGCATCGGCGGCGACAGCGCCGGGGCCAACCTGTCGCTTGCCGCGATGCTGGCGCTGCACGACGAGGGCGCCCCCCTGCCCGCCGCCGCGCTGCTGTTCTACGGCGTCTACGGCGCCGACTTCGACAGTCCCAGCTACATCCGCAACGCCGAGGGCCCCGGGCTCACCCGCGCCAAGATGATGCGCTACTGGGACTGGTACGCCCCCGAGACCAAGCGCGGCACGCCCACCGTGGCGCCGCTGGCCGCGAGCGACGCGCAGCTTGCCGCGATGCCGCCGCTCTATCTCAACGCCGCCGAACTCGACCCGCTGCTCTCGGACACCGAGGCGCTGGTGGCGCGGCTGCGCGCGCTGGGACGCAACGATGACTATGACCTGATCCCGGGCGTCGTGCACGGGTTCATGCAGATGGGCCTCGCCCTGCCGGAGGCGGCGGACGCCTTCAGCCGGGCCGGCGAGGTCTTTCAACGCATTACCGCCTGAGGAAGAGGCGGACATTTAGGGAGGAAGACAATGAAATTCAGAACCTTGACCGGGCTCGCATCGACCCTTGCGCTGTGCGCGGGCATGGCCAGCGCCGACAGCACGGTGCGTTTCTGGTACCACTTCGACAACGCCGACAACCCGATGGACGCGCTGGTCGAGAAGTTCGAGGCCGCCAACCCCGACATCACCGTCGAGGCCGAGAACATCCCGTGGAACAGCTACTACGACCAGCTCTACACCGCGATCATCGGCGCCAACGCGCCGGATGCGGCGATGGTCAAGATGTTCGCCCAGCCGCGCCTCGTCGAGATGGGCGCGCTGGCCCCGATCGACGACTGGCTGGCCTCGTGGGAGGGCACCGAGGGGCTGCAGGATAACCTGATCGAGCTCACCAAGGGCCCGGACGGCAAGCAGTATTACCTGCCGGTGCAATACGTCGTGCTCTACCTCTACTACCGCCCCGACATGTTCGAGGAACTGGGCCTCTCGGTGCCGACCACCTGCGAGGAGTTCCGCGACGCGGCCAAGGCGCTCACCCGCGACACCGACGGTGACGGCCAGATCGACACCTACGGCTTCGGCTTCCGCGGCGGCAAGGGCGGCCACGACCACTGGGCGAGCTTCGTGCTCGGCGCCGACGGCGTGAGCCTGACCGAGGGGCTGACCTCGGAGGCGGGCATCGCCGGCACGCAGTTCGTGGCGGACCTGTTCCAGCAGGACAAGGTGTTCCCGCCCTCGGCCCCCAACGACGGCTTCCAGGAGATCATCGGCGCCTTCAAGGCCGGCAAGACCGCGATGACCATCCACCACATCGGCTCGGCCAACGGCATGGTCGAGGCGCTTGGCGACAACGTGGCGGCGGCGCCCGTGCCCGCCTGCGGCGGTGGCCAGTGGACCGCCTTCGGCGACGAGAGCACCGCGGTGCTGTCATCGGCCGAGGATCCCGAGGCCGCGTGGAAGTGGATCTCGTTCCTGTCCTCGCCCGAGAACAACGCGCTCTTCAACGAGGCCACCGGCCAGCTTCCGGTGGTGAAGTCCGACAGCGAGGCCTGGAGCCTGCACCCGCAGCGCTTCGTGCAGGCCACCGTCGACAGCCTGCCCTTCGCCGAGATGCTGCCCAACAGCAACGCCACGGCGGACTTCGTCAACACCGAGTGGCCCACGAACATGCAGCGGGTCCTCACCGGCGACATCACCGCAGAGCAGATGAACACCAACATCGAGAAGCTCTTCGCCGAGTGACCCACCCCCCGGGCGCCCATCCCCAGGGCGCCCGGACTTCCCTTCCCCCGGACACCGAAAGACCGTGCCCATGACGGACGCGACCATGACACATGTCTCCGAAAGAACCGCCCGCCGCGCCTCGCTGGGACGCCATGTGCTGCCCTACGCGATGCTGTCGCCGGCGGTGCTCGTCACCCTCGCCATCGTGTTCTTCCCGATGATCCAGACCGCCTGGATGAGCCTGCACGACTACGTGCTCTTCCGGCCCAACGACTTCACCTGGGTCGGGCTCGACAACTTCAAGGCGGCGCTTTCGGACGAGGTGTTCTGGATCTCGCTCAAGCACACGATCATCTGGATGTGCACCACGATCCCGGCGCAGCTGCTGCTGGGGCTGGCGACCGCGCTGCTGCTGAACCAGGAGTTCCCCTGGCGCCCGGTGGCGCGGGCGCTGATCATCATCCCCTGGGCGCTGCCTTCGGTGGTGATCGCGCTGATGTGGGTGTGGATCTACGACAGCAACTACGGCATCGCCAACGAACTCCTGCTGCGCATGGGGCTCATCCAGCAGGCGATCCCGTGGCTTGCCGACCCCGATACCGCGCTGGCCTCGATCATCCTGACGCTGACCTGGCAGGGCTTCCCGTTCTTCGCGGTGATGATCCTCGCAGGCCTGCAGTCGATCCCGCAGAGCTACTACGAGGCCGCCTCGATCGACGGCGCCTCGGCCTGGCGCCAGTTCTGGCACATCACCCTGCCCGGCATCTCGGGCGTGATGATGACCGCCGTGCTGCTGCGGATGATCTGGGTCGCCAACAGCTTCGACGTGATCTTCGTGATGACCGGCGGCGGCCCCGGCTATTCCACCCATACCCTGCCGCTCTACGCCTTCATCAAGGCGCGCACCAACCTCGACTTCGGCTACGGCTCGGCGATCGCGGTGCTCTTCACCATGCTGCTGATGGTGGTGGTGCTGTTCTACCTGCGGCGTACCGGAAAGGCGGTGGAGTGATGGCCCTGCACAAACCCACGAAACTCAAGCGCATCCTGACGGTCGACCTGCCGATGCTGGCGATCCTCGCCTTCACCCTCGGGCCCTACCTGTGGATGTTCCTCACCTCGATCAGCCGGCAGGAGACGCTCTTCACCGAGGGGCCCTCCCTGCTCAATGCCACCATCGAGAACTACACGAGGCTCTTCCGCACGGTGGGCTTTGCCGACAACCTGCTCGACAGCCTCATCGTCGCGGTCGGCACCGTGGTCGTGGGCCTCTCGCTCAGCATCACGGCGGCCTATTCGTTCTCGCGCTTCAACTTCAAGGGCAAGCGGATCCTGATGCTGCAGTTCCTGCTCATCAACATGTTCCCGCTGGTGCTGCTGATCCTGCCGCTCTTCGTGCTGATGCGGGTGCTGGGCCTGCTCGACACCCACCTCGCGCTCATCATCGCCAACTCCACCGTGGCGATCCCCTTCTCCATCTGGATGATGGTGAGCTACATCAACGGCATCCCGCGCTCGCTCGACGAGGCGGCGATGACCGACGGCTGTACCCGCCTGCAGGCCCTGCGCCGCGTGGTGCTGCCGCTCTGCCTGCCGGGGATCATCGCCACCGGCATCTACATCTTCATCACCTCCTGGAACGAGTATCTCTACGCCCTCACCCTCGGCGGACGCGAAGTCCGCACCATCACCGTTGCCGTGCAGACGCTGATCGGGGAATACGAGGTGCAATGGGGCCTGTTGACCGCCGGCGGCATCGTGGGCGCCATGCCCGCCACCGTGCTCTTCCTGCTGGTGCAGAAACGACTGATCTCCGGCCTGACGCAAGGCGCGGTCAAGGGCTGACGGAAAGGACCCCCCTGTTGAAAAATCCCATCGGCATCATCTCCATGCAGTTCATCCGGCCGTTCGCCGGCAAGGACCTGCACTACTTCCAGAAGGCCGCGGACCTCGGCTTCGACTTCGTCGAGCTGCTGGTGCCCGAGCCCGAGGACGATCTCTCCATCGCCGACGTGAAGAAGGCCGCCGCCGACGCGGGCATTTTCGTGGTCCTCGCGGCGCGGGTGAACCAGCAACGCTCGGTCGCCTCGGACGATCCCGCAAACCAGAAGGGCGGCATGGACTACCTCAAGCTCTGCATCGACGTGGCGGCCGAGCTTGGCGGCGGCGTCGTCGGCGGGCCGCTCTACGGCGAACCCATGGTCTTTGCCGGCCGCCCGCCGCTGCCGCGCAGCGACGACGAGATCGCCGCCCGCGCCGAGCGCACCATCCGCGCCTTCTCCGAGGTGGCGCCGCTGGCGCAGGCCGCGGGCGTGACCTTCGCCGTCGAGGCGCTGAACCGCTTCGAGACCGACATCCTGTCGACCACGCGGCAGGCCTGCGAGGTGGTGGACGCGGTCGACAACCCCGGCTTCAAGCTGATGCTCGACACCTTCCACATGAACATGGAGGAGCGCTCGATCCCCGACGCCATCCGCATGGCGGGCGACCGGATCGTGCATTTCCAGGCCAACGAGAACCACCGCGGCCACCCCGGCACCGGCCATATCGACTGGACCGCGGTGATGCGCGCACTGGCGCAGGTGAACTACGCGGGCCCGATCTCGCTCGAGCCCTTTCGCCGCGCCGACGACCGCATCGCGCTGCCCATCGCACACTGGCGCGCCCCGCGCGAGGACGAGAGCGAAAAGCTCATGGCCGGCCTCGGCGTCATCCGCAATGCCCTGACCCTCGCAGAGGTGGACCAATGATCAATATCGGATGGATCGGCTGTGGCACCCACGCCCGCCAGATGCTTCTGCCCCAGATGGGGCGCAACGACATCAACATCGCGGCGCTCTGCGACCGCGACGGCGATGCGCTGAAGAAGACTGCCACCGAGTATGGCGTCGAGCATCTCACCGATGATTTCCACGAGCTGATCAAGACGCCCGGCCTTGATGCCATCGGCATGGCGGTGGGGCCCGAGCTGCACCGGGTCGCGACGCTGGCCGCGCTCGAGGCGGGGCTGCCGGTGTTCATGGAGAAGCCCCCCGCCGCCACCGCGGCCGGCGCGCTCGAGATCGCGCAGGCGTCCGAGAAGGCCGGGAAGCCGGTGATGGTGGGGTTCATGAAGCGCTATTCCACCGGCAACAAGATCGCCATGAACATCCTCAAGGGCGATGAGTTCGGCGACGTGCTGGGGATCACCGGCGCCTACATGACCGCGCCCACCTACTTCAAGGGCGAGGTCGACTACACCGGCTTCTACCTGCACCACTGCGTGCATTACATGGACCTGATCCCTTGGTTCGCGGGCGAGGATTTCGGCGACATGCAGGTGCGCTCGGTCTCGCCCGAGCCGGGTAAGCTGCTGCTGCACCTCAACTTCACCACCGAGGGCGGCAAGATCGGCAACATCGTCATGGGCACGGTGCAGTCGCGCGGCACGCCGATGGAGGAGATCCGGATCATGGGCGATCACGCCCGCATCCACGTCGACAACATCATCAACGTGGCGCTCTACCGCGATCCGCCGTTCAAGGCGGCGGACCCCGCCGCGGTGCTGGATCCCGCCTGCGATACGCTGAGCTGGACGCCCAACTTCACGGCGGCGGCGAACGAGGATCACAAGGGCTACGCGGCGCTTCTGGCGGACGTGGCGGCGGTGCTGAAGGGCGAGAGCCGCGACGTGCCCGACATCGGCGACGGCGTGCGCGCGATGGAGCGGCTGGAACGGATGATCTCGCAGATCGGCGCCTGAGTTCGGACCGGGTCGGGCCCGGATCGGGGCGAGGCTGGTCCGGGCGTCGCGGGTGATCCCAAGCCTCGGCGACAGACAAGTTCAAACGATTGCCAAGACAAGAAAGACCCGCGCCCAAAGCGCGGGTCTTTTCGCGATCCGATCAGCGTACCACGCGATACCGCCGGGAAACTCGCTTCCCCCCCAAGCGGCACGTCATCCGAGCCGCTCAGGCGCGTGAAGCGCGATGCACCTCGCCGAGGCACACGAGCCCCCAAGGCCTCGCGCAACGAGAGCCGCGCATCGCCGGGCCGCAGGTTGGCGATGCGGCCTCGCAACCTCTCGATTTATCCCGGCCACGTCCGAAGGACCTCGACACGCAGCACCAAGCCCGGCCAGATCGCCAGCCCGGCGGCCGGGCCGGCGATGCGCGGCGGCCTTCGGCCTTGTTCCGCGCGGGCGGGGTTCGGGCGTGGTCTGTTGGCAGCCTCCGGGCCGGACGAGCCTTGCAGTGTTCCGTCGTCGCGTCGTGTTTGGTTCAGGAAAATCGTGAGACGCCCTGCGGCGACCGCGCAGCGGGGCCCATTCCGGGCAACCAAAAGGGCGCAGCACATTCCGTGCCGCGCCTTTCTGTCATCTCAACACTGCCGAAACGCGTCAGGCAACCGCGCCACCTCGCTCTTGTGAGGGACGCGCGACGCCTCTCTCAAGCACACAGCGCCACGCGCCAAACGCACCGCCCGCCCTCAGGACCTCAGAGCACCGCGCCGATCTTCCACGGCACGAACTCGTTGTCGCCGTAGCCGAACTCCTCGGACATGGTCTTCTTGCCCGAGGCCACGTCGAGCAGCAGGTCGTAGATGCGCTCGCCCATCTCGGTCAGGCTCACGCCCTCCTCGACCACGCCGCCGCAGTCGATGTCGATGTCCTCGGCCATCGAGCGCGCCAGTTGCGAGTTGGACGACAGCTTGATCGACGGCGCGGGCTTGGCACCGAAGCACGAGCCCCGCCCCGTGGTGAAGGCGATGAGATTGGCGCCCGAGGCCACCTGCCCCGTCGCCGCCACCGGGTCGTAGCCGGGGCTGTCCATGTAGACGAAGCCGTGGGTGTCGATCTTCTCGGAATAGGCGAACGCGCCCGAAAGCGGCGCCAGCCCGCCCTTCGCGACCGCGCCCAGGGATTTCTCGAGAATGGTGGTCAGCCCACCCTTCTTGTTGCCCGGGCTCGGGTTGTTGTCGAGCGAGGCACCGTTCTTCGACGCGTAGTCGCGCCACCAGGCGATCATGTCCTCGATCTTTTGGCCGGTGGCTTCGTCGGCCCGCGCGATGAGCAGGTGCTCGGCGCCGTAGATCTCGGGCGTCTCGGACAGGATCGAGGTCCCGCCCGCGGCCACCAGCATGTCCGACGCCACGCCGAGCGCCGGGTTCGCGGTAATGCCCGAGAAGCCGTCCGACCCGCCGCATTGCATGCCGAGCGTCAGCTTCGACACCGGCTGCTCGCTGCGCGTGTCCTCGTTGGCCATGGCGGCGATGGGCTCGAGCAGGTCGAGCGCGCGCTTCACCGCGGACCGGGACCCGCCGACCTCCTGGATGTTGAAGGTCTTGAAGCGCTCCCTGGTCCACTCCGTGGGCTTGTAGAGCGTCAGCTGGTTGACCTCGCAGCCCAGCCCGATGATCAGCACGCCGCCGAAGTTCGGGTGGTCGCGGTAGCCCTTGAGCGTGCGCACGAGCGCGTCGAAGCCCTCGCCCTGGTTTGCCATGCCGCAGCCCTGGTCGTGCACGATGGGCGCGAAGCCGTCGACGTTGGGATACTTGGGCAGCAGCGTCCGGTTGGCCTCGGCCGCGATGGCGTCGCACACCGTGGTCGAGCAGTTCACCGAGGCGATCACCCCGATGTAGTTGCGTGTCCCCACCCGCCCATCGGGCCGGGCGAAGCCTTGGAAGGTGTTGCGCGTCGGCGCCTCGGGCAGGCGCGCCTGCGCGGCGCTGATGCCGTGGCTGCCCTCGGGCAGCGCGCAGTTCTGCACGTGCACATGGGCGCCCTCGGGAATGTCGACGCTCGCCACCGCCATGACCTGGCCGTACTTGAGCACCGGATCGCCCGCCTTCATCGCCTTGCGGGCCACCTTGTGGCCGCGCGGGATCGCTTCGAGCGCGGTGATGCCGTCGCGGGTCTCACCTGCGTCCATGTCCGACAGAACGACCGCCACCGTGTCGGTGGGGTCGAGGACCATGATCGTGGGGGCTGACATGTCAGGCGTCCTCTCTTGCACAAAGAGCGTCCAGCACCGGGGCCTCGTAACCCGGCTCGACCTCGCGCACCCAGGCCAGGAAGGCGCCGATGCGGCGCTCGAGCTTCTGGGCGTGGTTCTGCGCGATGTCGGCGATGCGGTGATCGAGGAACGGGTTGGCGAAACGCTCGAGCGTCACGGCGAGATAGGCCTCGGCCTTGGCGCCGAGCCCGCGCAGCGCGAAGCCCGGCAGCACCTCGGCCTGCATCACCGCCTTGACCCGGTCGCCGACCTCGCCCGCGAGCAGGTCGCGCACGATGGCGTCGGGAGCGGCCTCGCCCTCCATCCAGAAGGCGGCCATGGCGGTGTGGCCAAGGTTGAGGATGTGCAGCTTCAGCCGCTCGATCTCTTCGAGATCCTCGACCAGCTCGACCGACGGATGCACCACCGGCAGCGCCAGCCCCTCCTGCGCCTCGATGGCCCAGAGCGCGTAGGGCTCGGCCACGGCGCCCACCGGCTCGATGGGTTCCGAGACGATGCGGTCGACGAGGCTGTTCACCCAGAGGCAGCTCTCCAGCCAACGCACCAGCTGCGGATCGGCCTTCTGACCGGCGGCGATCTCGAGCACGCGGGTCCTGAGCACGGTGCCGTTCTCGGGGATCAGCTCCATCGGGAAGATGGTCAGCGGCTTGCCCCCGCCCGCGTGGCGCCCGGCCAGCAGATGGAAGAGCTTCGCGGGGTAGGACATCGCCTGATCGGGGCGGGCCTTGTCGTCGGCGGGCTTCGGGTCGAAGCCCGAATCCGAGGTGTTCGACAGGATGATCTCGGCCTCTTGCGAGACCACGCGCGACAACTCGGCCCAGTCGGTGGCGGTCGAGAGCGTACGCTTGACCGAGGTCACGCGGCGCTCTTCATCGACGACCTTGCCGTCCTGCTGACCGCGGATGCGGACCGGGTAGCCGTCCTCGGCTGCCAGCGCACCCAGCCGCGCGGCGCGCGAGGCATCGCCCGAGCTCTGCACCACGGTGATGGCGCGGGCGGGCTTGCCCTCGGCGAAGAACAGGTCGGCATGCGCCTGAAGGAAGCGCGAGGTGCCGAACTGGACGATGGGGGTCACGCTCATGCGGCCACCTCGATCAGCGCCTTGACCACGGTGCCGCGGTCCTGCGCCCACTTCGGCAGGTCCTCGACCGCGCCCTCGATGGTGGTGCGGTGGGTGCCGATCTTGTCGACCGGGACAAGGCCCCTGGCCATGCAGTCCATGACGTGCTCGAAATCGACCTTGAGCGCGTTGCGGCTCGCGAAGAGCGTGGTCTCGCGCTTGTGGAACTCGGGGTCGGCGAAGTTCAGATCGCCCTTCACCACCGAGAGCAGCACGTAGTTGCCGCCGTGGGCGAGGTAGTTGAGGCCAGCGTTCATGGCGCCGATGTTGCCGGTGGCGTCGAAGACGGTGTCATAGACGGTGTCGGCCATCTCGGAGACCAGCTCGACCTTGGCCGAGGGGATGATCGCCTGCGCCAGCGCAAGGCGGTCCGGCGAGGTGTCGCGCAGGGTGACCTCGGCCCCGGCGATGTGGGCGAAGAGCCCGGCGCCGACGCCGATGGGGCCCGCGCCGACGATCAGCGCCGTCGTGCCCGCGCCCAGACCCGAGCGGCGCACGCCGTGGGCACCGATGGCGAGGAACTCGACCATGGCCGCGGCCTGCGGGCTCAGGTCGCCCGCCGGGTAGAGGTTGCCCTCGGGCACGACGATCACTTCGCACATGCCGCCGTCGGTGTGCACGCCGAGCACCGCGATGTTCGAGCAGCAGTTGGGCTTGCCGATCTGGCAGGCCCGGCATTCGCCGCAGGTCAGGTAGGGGTTCACCACCACCAGATCGCCTTCCCTGATGCGCCCGTCGGCGCTGTCCGCCATGGCCCGTCCCGAAAGCTCGTGCCCCATGACGCGAGGATACTGCAGGAAGGGCTGGTTGCCGCCGAAGATGTGGTAGTCGGTGCCGCAGATGCCGATGGCTTCGATGCGGATGCGCAGGTGGCCCGGCTTGTCCTCGGGACGCAGGCGGGTCACGCAGGTGAGTTTGCCCGGCTCGTCACACAGCAGGGCTTTCATCTCGGGTGCGGTCATGGGGTCCTCCATAGGCTGACGGGTGGCGAGGGGAGTCGCGCACGGTCTTTACGGTTTTTTATAAATAAAATACCTTTACCTCAAGATGGAATTGCGGGAGGACACGCGATGTCGCGACAGAACCAGACCTTCAAGGCGGCGGTGAACAGCGCGCTGGCCTCGTTCGGCGCGCTTGCCCCCGGCGCGGAGCTGGGCTCGGAGGCCGAGCTCGCGGCGAAGCTCTCGATCAGCCGGACCACCGCGCGCAACGTGCTCGCCCATCTCGTGCAGCTCGGCGTCGTCGAGTGGGAGGGGCGCCGAAAGACCCTGCTGCGGGCGCCCTGCCCCGAGGACCGCTTCCCGCCCGAGGACGTGGCCCTGCCCGCCGAGCTGGCGGAGCGGCAGCTGCAGGAATGGATCCTGCGCACCGACCTGCCGCCCGGCTCGCAGATCCACGAGAGCGAGCTTGCGCGGCAGCTCGACATCCCCGTGGCGCTGGTCCGCGACCTTCTGCAGAACTTCCGGGTGAGCGGGCTGATCGAGAAGAACCCCAACAAACACTGGACGTTTCGCGGCTTCACCCGGGAGTATGCCACCGAAATGTGCGACATGCGCGAGCTCATCGAGCGCGCCGCCATCCGCCAGCTCATTGCCGATCCTGAGCATCCCTCCCTGCCCCGCATGGCCGAGATGGAGCGCCTGCACATCGCGCTTCTGGCCCGGGACGACGCGGCGATGACCGAGTTCCCGGCGCTGGATGCGCGCTTTCACCGGATCATCTGCCAGGCCGCGGACAACCGTTTCTTCGACGAGTTCGCGCACCGGATCTCGATCATCGTCCACTACCACTACCAATGGAACAAGCGGGACGAGACCGCGCGCAACCGGGCGGCGATCCGGGAGCATCTCGCGGTGATCCGGGCGGTGCTGAGCGGCCGCGGCGAGGATGCGCTGGCCGCCTTCGACCACCACCTGGCGACTGCACGAACCACTCTGCTCGCATCGGTAAACTGGGGCTGACGCCGCGCCTACGGTAGCGCAAACAGTCAGAATCGTCCTTGACGGCCTCTTTTCTGTGGCCCTATGGTCCAACCAAAAATCCCGGTCTGTAGGAGGAACAGGTGGCAAAATCGACGGTGGAGGAGATACGCGACGTGCTGCGCCGCGAGATTGCCGAAGGCTTCCGGCCCGGCGATCTGCTTCCCAATGAACGCGAGCTTGCCGAACGCTTCGAGGTGTCTCGCAACACCATTCGCGAGACCATGATCCATCTCGAAGCCCTCTCGCTCATCGAGAAGACCAAGCGCGGCGCGCGGGTGCGCACCCCGGATTTCGGGGTGATGTTCCAGGAGCTGACCAACCACTTCGACACCTCCGCCCGCAGCTTCACCGATGTGCTGAACTTCCGTCGCATCAACGAGACCGGCGCCGCGCCGCTGATGGTCTGCCACGTCACCGACGCCCAGCTCGACGCCATCCGCGCCGCCAACGCCCGCATGGTCGCGGCGCTGACCGCCGCCGAAGCCGCGCAGGCGGATTACGATTTCCACTACGGGCTGGTGCAGGCCGCCGGCAACGAGGTGCTGGCCCGCATGTACGACGTGCTGTCGGTGCCGCTGAAATACTATCTCGAGGTCGGCAAGTCGCAGGAGCTCAACACCGCGACCGCCAAGGCCCAGCACGACCACATCATCGCGGCGCTCGAGTCCCGCGACGCGGCGGCGCTGGCGCAGGCGCTGGCCGACCATTTCCAGCATTCGGGCGAGGTGCTGGCCAGCTGGCTGGCCACGCGCGAACGCCGGTCCGAGCCGATCACGATCTGGCCGGTCCAGCGACCCATCCATTCGAAACAAACGAGCTGATACGGAGGAGATCCTATGAACATGCTCACGAAAACCCTGCTTGGCGCCACCACGGCCATCATGCTGGCCATGCCCGCCCTTGCCGAGACCACCGTCCGCATCGCCTACGAGAACAACCCGGGCGAGCCCGCGGACCTCGTGATGAACCGCTGGAAGGAGCTGGTGGCCGAAGCGTCGGACGGCGAGGTGGTGCTCGAGCTCTATCCCTCGTCGCAGCTCGGCGGGAAGAAGGACGTGATCGAGCAGGGCATGCTCGGCGTCAACGTCATCACCATCGCCGACGTGGGCTTCCTGACCGATTACGACCCCGACCTCGGCATCCTGTTCGGACCGTACCTGACCGACGACGCCGAGAGCCTGTTCAAGATCTACGAATCCGACTGGTTCAAGGAAAAGGAAGCCAAGCTTCAGGAGCAGGGCATCCACATCGTCATCAAGAACTACCTCTACGGCACCCGCCAGCTGCTCGCGACCAAGAAGGTCGAGACGCCGGATGACCTGAAGGGCATGAAGATCCGCACCCCCAACAACATCATGCAGATCCGTGCCATCGAGGCGATGGGCGGCACGCCGACGCCGATGCCGCTGGGCGACGTCTACCCGGCGCTGACCCAGGGCGTGATCGACGGCGTCGAGAACCCGCTGCCGGTGCTCTTCGGCCAGAAGCTGCACGAGCAGGCCAAGGAGCTGTCGATGATCTCCTACCTGCAGAACACCTCGCTCTGGCTCGGTGGCCAGGCCTATTTCGACACGCTCGACCCGGAAGTGGTCGAGATGCTGCACGAGACCGGTTACGAGGCGGGCCTCTACAGCCAGGAGCTCGCCGCAGCCGAGGACGAGAAGATCCTCGAGGCGATGCAGGACGCGGGCGTGACCGTGAGCTACCCGGACGTGGAACCCTTCCGCGAAAAGGCCATGGCGGTCTACGACCAGTTCCCCGAGTGGTCCGAGGGTCTCTACGAAGAGATCCGGTCGCAACTCGGCCAGTAATCTCTGCACATATCTGCGCGGCCCTCTCCCGGGGGCCGCGCAGTCCGTTCAAACAGACCCAAGGGCCGTCATGAAGCTCTCCTTCAAACTCGTCTCCGCGCTGGCAGGGCTGCTGGTGTTCGCGCTGATCGCGATCACCGCCGCCTCCGTCGTCGCCCGCTACGTGCTTGGCACCCCGATCCAGTGGACCGAGGAAATGTCCGCGTTCCTGCTGATCTGGATCGTCTTTCTGGGCGCCATCGCCTGCGAGATCGAGGACCACCACCTCAAGATCGACGTCGTCACCATGGCCTTGCCCGACGGGCTGGTGCGCTGGCTCGGCGCGATCGTCGGCGCAGCCTCGGTGGGGCTTCTGGGCTACATGGCGTGGCTCGGCTACGTGCTCTCGGAAAGCGCTGCGCTGAAGAAGACGCAGATCCTGCGGATCTCCTGGTTCTGGATCGACATCGCCGTCACCGTCGGCGCCATCGGCATCGCGCTGGTCATGGCCTGGCGGGTCTGGCTGCTGCTGACCGGCAAGCCCGTCGACGCCCCTGAAACCGAAGACATGAGCAGGGAGCACTGAGCATGGAATGGTTCATCATCATCCCGTTCATGTTCCTGCTCTTCGCGCTGAACATGCGGATCTACCTTGCCATGTTCGCAGCGATCCTCGGCTACTTCGTGTTCTTCCAGCAGATCCCGATCCAGATCGCGGTACAGCGGCTGATCGCGCCGACGCAGAACCCGTCGCTGCTGGCCATCCCGTTCTTCATCCTGCTGGGCACGCTGCTCGGCACCACCGGCATCGCCTCGCGACTGCTCAAGGTCGCGGACCTGCTGGTCGGCAAGCTGACCGGCGGGCTCGGCCACACCAACGTCATGCTGTCGACGCTGATGGGCGGGCTCTCGGCCTCGAACCTCGCGGACGCGGCGATGATGTGCCGGATGCTGGTGCCCGACATGATCAAGGCGGGCTACAACAAGGGCACCGCCGCGGCGATCACCGCGACCTCGGCGCTGATCACCCCGATCCTGCCGCCGGGCATCGCGCTCATCATCTACGGGCTCGTGGCGGACGTCTCGATCGGCTCGATGTTCGTGGCGGGCATCATCCCCGGCCTCGTGTGTTCGGGCCTGCTGATCGGCGCGGTCTACCTCGTCGCCAAGAAGGAGGGCTACAAGCCCTCGCGCCAGACCTGGCCCACCGCGCGTGAGACCGGCAGCACGCTGGTCGAGGCATGGCCCGCGTTCCTGTTGATCCTCGTGATCATCGGCGGCATCCGCCTTGCGGTCTTCACCCCCACCGAGGCCGGCGCCATTGCCACCGTGGTCACCATCCTGATCGGTCTCTTCGTCTATCGCGAGATGAAGATGCGCGACCTCACCGACGCCTTCGGCTCCACCGCGCGCCAGACCGCCGCCGTGCTGCTGGTCATCATGATGTCCTCGGCGCTGGCGTGGATCTTCTCGCTGGAGCAGGCGGGCGTGGCGCTGGCGGAATGGATCATGTCTCTGACCCAGAACCCGTGGCTGTTCCTGATCATCGTGAACGTAATCCTGCTGGTGCTGGGCATGTTCATCGAGGGCAACGCGCTGCTGATCATCCTCGTGCCGCTGCTCAAGCCGGTGGTGCTGCAGCTCGGCATCGACCCGGTGCATTTCGGCATCGTGATGATCCTGAACCTCGCGCTCGGGACGCTGACGCCGCCGGTGGGCACGGTGATGCTGCTGGTCTGCAACCTGACCGACACCTCCTTTGCGGAGTTCATGCGCCGCGGCTGGCCGTTCCTGCTGGCCCTGCTGGTGGCGCTGATCCTTGTCACCTTCATCCCGGCGCTGTCGCTCGCGCTGGTCTGATTACCACACTCACGGAAGCATCGCGGGGGCCCCACCGGGGCCCCCGTTTTTCTGTGCGGGCGGCGCGGGGCCGCCTGTTTGTCGTGGGATCAGGCCCCCAGCGCCTCGATCTCGGCGAGGAAGGCGCTGTCGATGGGAATGCCCGCCTCGGCCAGATCGGAGGCGGTCTGCTGGCGCCGCCGGCCGGGAAGCCGGGCGCCGTCCATGCCCTCGATCATCGCCGCCATCGCCGCGAACCGCTCGAGCGCGCCGGGCCCGAAGGCGCCGGGGTCGATGGCGATGATCAACTGACCGGTCTCGGGCGGTCCGCCCTTGTCGTCGAAGAACGAGGTGGCCTCGTAGCCGAAGCGCCCGCCGGTGAGCCCCGCGCAAAGCAGCTCGACCATCAGCGCCAGCGCCGTGCCCTTGGCGTCGCCCATCGGCACCATGGTGCCCGCAAGGCCCTTGTGGGCGTCGGTGGTGGGGTTGCCGTCGGGATCGAAGGCCCAGCCCTCGGGGATCGGCGCGCCGGTCTGGGTTGCGGCGAGGATCTTGCCGCGCGCCACCTTCGAGAGCGCGATGTCGACCACCACCGGCGCGGCTCCGGGCAGCGGCGCGGCAAAGGCGATGGGATCGGTGCCGTAGAGCGGCACCTTGCCACCCCAGGGCGCGATGGAGGCAGGCGCGTTGGCGAAGAGCAGCGCCACCATGCCGGCCTCGGCCAGCCGCTCGACGATGACACCGGCGACGCCGCAATGGTTCGAGCGCCGGATCCCCGCCATGGCGATGCCCTGTGCCCGCGCCGCGCCGGGCAGCCAGTCGAGCGCGAGATCGACGGCGGGATAGGCGAAGCCGTGCATCGCGTCGATAGCGAGCGCGCCCGGGCGGATCTGTTCGGCCACCGGCGTGGCGAAGCCGTCGACCTTCCCCGCGAGCGCCTGCCCCGTGTAGGACGGCATCCGCCGGAAGCCATGCCCCGCCTGCCCCGCAAGCTCCGCCGCCACCAGCGCCCGTGCCACCGCGCGCGCGTTGGTCTCGCTCGTCTTGCACCGCATCAGGATGCGGGTCAGCAGCGCCTCGGCCTCGTCCGGCGCCAGTCTCTTCTCAGCCATGCTCAGTCCTCGGATGCGCCTGGCAATCGCGCCAGGCCCCTTCCGTTTACCGTCTTCGCGTGGGAAGACCAGAGCACAGCCCCGGCTCTTTCATCTTTCCGGAACCACTCGGAAATCCGCGCTCACTGGCTGCGCAGAGCCGTCCCGCTCAGGCGAAGCGGGTGATCGAGAACGGCGCGATCGGGGCCTGCGTCGCCCCCGTCGCGATAAGCTCTGCCATCAGGCTGCCGACCCCCGGCCCCATCTGGAAACCGTGCATCGAGAAGCCGAAGGCGTGGTAGAGCCCCTCGTGCTTTCCCGACATGCCGATCACCGGGATGTCGTCGGGCATCCGGCCCTCGACGCCGGACCAGCTGCGCACGATGGTGGCGCCGCGCATGATCGGAAAGAGGTCCATCGCCGTCTCCGCGGTGAGCCGCAGCTCGGGGAAGAGCATCTCGCTGAGGTCGTCCGAGGTATCCGCCCGCCCCCTGCGGCCGCCGCCGATCACCACGGTGCCGTTGGGCATCTGCTTGAACGACAGCGGACGGCCCGTGGCCCCCACCACCGCGTCGCAGAAATGCGGCAGCCGCGCGGTCACCAGCATCATCGGCGCGACGGCCTCGACCGGGGCGTGCTCGCCGAGCGAGCCGGCGAGCTTTCCGGCCCAGGCCCCGGCGCAGTTCAGCACCTTCGGCGCGCGGTAGCGGGTCTCGGCTGTCTCGACGATCCAGTCGGCGCCGTCCTTGCGCACCGAGGTCACGGTCTGGCCCTCGAAGATCCGCGCCCCGTCGCGCCTGGCGCGGCGGGAAATGGCGAAGGTGGTCTGGTAGGGCTGCGCGAAACCGTCGGTGAGACTGCCGAGCCCGCCCACCACGTGATCGGCGACCGCGGGAAGATGCTCGCGGATCTCCTTGTGATCGAGGATGACCTCGTGCTCGAAGCCCATGCCCCGCAGGGTCCGTGCCCGCGCGGCCAGTTTCTCGAGCTCTTCCGCGTTCTCGGCAACCTTGATCTGCGGCGCCACCTGGAAGCCGCAGTCGTCCTCGACCATGTCCGGCAGGTCGTACCAGATCTCCATGGATTTCTGCGAGATCGGCACCTCGGCGAAGTGCCGCCCCAGCCGCCGCACGCCGCCCGCGTTCACGCCGGAGGAATGGCGCGCGACGGTGTCCTTCTCGACCACGATGACATCGAGCCCGCGCTGCGCGGCGAACATCGCGGCCGAGCAGCCATGGATACCGCCGCCCACGATCACGAGGTCGGCGGTCTTTTCGGTCCCATGGGTCATGGTTCGAGCTTTTCCAGCGGCTTGAAGTTGGCGAGTTCCGACAGCTGCAGCGGCTTCAGCGGCGGGCGGATGCGGAAGTAGCCGGTCTCGTCCATCTGCGTCTTGCGGCGCTCGTTGATGATCGAGGCCACGACCAGCCCGCAGACCCGGCCCTGGCACGGGCCCATGCCGGTGCGCAGGAAGGATTTCACCTGGTTCGGACCGGGCGCGCCGAGGTCCACCGCCTCGCGGATGGCGCCCGCGGTGATCTCTTCGCAGCGGCAGACGGTAACGCCGTCCGCCGGCAGGACGAAGGCAGTCGCCGGGGCGTAGAGCGCCTCGAGGAAGGGACGCACCGCCCCATCCCTGGCCAGCGCCGCCTCGAGCCGGTCGGCCCGTTCCGGCGCGCTCTTGCCGAGCTTCGTCGCGATATCGAGCGCGGCGAGCCGGCCCTGCAGCGCCGCCGAGACGGCGCCCATGATCCCTGCCCCGTCGCCCGCCGTGTAGACGTTCTCGAAGCTGGTGAGCCCGCGTGCATCCGTCACCGGGCGGAAGCAGGCCTGAGAGGCATCCCAGCGGTGCTCGCAGCGCAGCATCCGCGTGACCTGCTGGTTCGGCACCACGCCCTGATGCAGCGCGATGTGGTTGGCGCTGACGAGGTGCTGCTTGCCTTTCGAGGTGAAGCGCAGCCCGGTGGCAGCGGTCTCGCCCGTCACCTCGAGATCGGTGGCGGCGGAATAGACCGGCACGCCCGCGGCCTTGACCGCGCGCAAAAGCTTCAGACCCTTGCTGAGGTAGCGATGCCCCTTGAGAGCGCCGAAGAGATGCGGCAGTGCCGCCTGCATCCGGCCCGCGGGCGTGGTCTCGACCACCGCCACGGGCGGCGCGCCGGCGTCGACCATCTGCTTGGCCACCAGCCACAGCAGCGGGCCCGAGCCCGCCAGCACGGCGCTTTCCTCGACGATGCCCGCGGATTTCAGCAGGATCTGCAGCGCGCCGACGGTGGTGACACCGGTCTTGGTCCAGCCGGGGATCGGGCACGGCCGCTCTACGGCACCGGTGGCCACGAGGATGTAGTTCGCCTGCAGCTGCGAGGAGCCGCCGTCACGGGAGAAGTCGATCAGCCGCTCGGTCGAGATGTTCCACACCGTGCTGCGCGGCAGGTAGGTGAGATCGGCCTCGCGCAGCGCCTTCGCAAGCGCGCCTCCGGCGACGTAATCCTCGCCCAGCACGGCGCTGCGGCGGGGGGTGGTGCGCTCGATGTCGCGGTAGATCTGGCCACCTGGCGCCTCGCCCTCGTCCAGAACCACCACCGAGAGACCGGCCTTCGAGGCGGTCACCGCGGCGGCCATGCCCGCAGGCCCGGCCCCGATCACGGCAAGATCGCAGGCGTGGGGCGTGTTGCTGTCCATCATCGTCATTCTCCGGCCTCCACGGCGGGGCCGCCCTTCTGCGGCATGACGGTCATGCCCTCGGTCACGGTGGTGCGGCAGGCCTGCACGTTGGTGCGCCCGTCCACCTCGACCAGACAGTCGAAGCAGGTGCCCATCATGCAGAAGATGCCGCGCGGGGAGCCGGAGACAACGCTCTCGCGCAGCTCGCGGACGCCGGCCGCGGTGAGCGCAGCGGCGACGGTGTCGCCTTCCTGCGCCTCGATGGTCCGGTCCTGGAAGGTGAAGCGGACGATGGTCGTCCCGCTCTCAATACGCCTCGCCATGGAACCTCCTTGTGGTGAAAATGCTGATATCGGGGTCGAGCGCACCGCGCGCGATCATCGGCGCGAGCGCCAGCGCGTGGGCGCCGGCCAGCGTGACCCCGGAGTGGCAGTTGATCGAAAATGCGCCGGGCATTGTCTCGGATTGCTCGTAGACCGGCCCGCCATCGGGGCTGAGAATGCGGACGGCGCCCCAGCTCCGGACGATGCGCAGCTTCGCCAGTTCGGGGAAGCAGCGGATGGCGTTGCGGGCGATGTCGGTCAGCGGCGGCGTCGCCGAAAGGGTCGAGTAGCCGGTGTCTTCGTGGCTGTCGCCGAGCATGATCGTGCCCTCCTCGGTCTGCCGCGCCACATGGGTCGGCATCGGCAGGTAGGGCGCGCAGCGCTCGGTCACCAGGATCTGGCCCTTCTCCGGGCGCAGCTTCGGGTTCACGCCGATCATCGGCGCGAGCTTGGTGTTGCCGTGACCCGCCGCGAGCACCAGCTTGGCGCCGCGGTAGGTCGAGGTGGCGGTCCTGGCGTAGAAGCCGTCACCGTCCTTGCCGACGCTCACCACCGGGCCGTCGCTGCGGTAGCTGACACCGCGCGCCTTCATGCCCGCGTTGAGCGACCGCAGAAGCCGCAGCGGGCTCGCGTGGCCGTCATGCCTGCCATAGGAGCCGCCGACGACCTCGTCGCCGAGGCGGATGCCGGGGAGCATTTCCTGCACCTGCTGGCGGTCGAGGATCTCGGCCCCGTAGCCCGCCTCGCCGTTCACGTTGTGCATCCGGTGCGCGAGGTTACGGGCGTCGTCGAGTTCCTCGTTCGAGAGGCAAAGCGACATGCCGCCGGGCTTGTGGTAGTCCGGGCCGATGCCGGTCTGCTCTGCCAGCTCCTCGTTGAACCCGGTCCAGAGATCCGCCGAGCGGCGGGTCCAGCGGGCGTAGTCGGTCAGGTTCTGGCCCTTGGTCTGCACCCAGACCAGGCCGAAGTTCCCGCGCGAGGCGCGCAGCGCGATGTCGCCCTCGTCGATCACCGTCACCCGCTCGCCCTCGCGGGCCAGGCCCCAGGCGATGGCGGCGCCCACCAGCCCACCGCCCACGACGAGCGTATCGGCGCTTCGTTCCGTCGTCATGCTTTCTTGCCCTCTCCGATCAGCAGCCTGTCGAGGCCATAGAGGCGATCCACGATCACCATGAGAACCACGCTGAAGATCACCGTAACCGAAGACACCGAGGCCACCAGCGGGTCCGTCGTCTGCGTGATGTGCGAGAACATCCGCACAGGCAGGGTCGTGGTCGAGGGATTCACGATGAAGACCGAGACCGTCAGCTCGTCGAAGCTGGTGATGAAGGCCAGCACCCAGCCGCCGACGACACCCGGCATGATCGAGGGCAGCGTGATGCGGCGGAACACGGTCCAGCCGCTGGCGCCGAGGCTCTCGGCCGCGCGGTCGACGGTCTGGTCGAGCCCGACCACCGCCGCCAGCACCAGCCGCAGGATGAAGGGCGTGATGATGATCGCGTGGCAGGCCATCAGGCCGATGAAGGTGCCGTTGAGGCCGAAGAGGCTCAGGAACCGCAGGAAGGCGATGCCCAGCACCACGGTCGGCACCATCAGCGGCGACAGGAACAGCGCCTGCAGCGCCTCGCGGCCGGCGAACCTGCCGCGACCGATGGCGAGCGCCGCCGGGATGGCGAGCACGGTGGCCAGGGTCGCTGCCGCGATGGCGAGCTTGAGGCTGATCCACGCCGCGTCGATGAAGTCGGGGTTGTCGAGGATCGCCTTGTACCAGCGCATCGAGATGCCGCTCGGCGGGAACTCGAGAAAGCCCTCGGGGGTCAGCGACACGCCCAGCACCACGACGATGGGCGCCAGCATGAAAGTGCAGAAGAGCACGTTGAAGATCAGGGCGACAGAGCCGTTGCGGTTCATTGCAGGGCCTCCCCGTAGCGGCGCTCGACCAGGCGGTTCCAGGTGATCATGATGATCATCACCGCGACCAGCAGCGTCACCGCGATGGCGGCGCCGAGCGGCCAGTTGAGCGTGTTCATGAACTCGTCATAGACGGTGGTGGCGACGACCTTGACGCGGCGGCCACCGAGGATGGCGGGGGTGGCGAAGGACGAGGCGGCCATCGAGAACACGATGAGCGAACCCGACAGGATCCCCGGCACGGTCTGCGGCAGCACGATGCGGCGGAAGACGGTGAAGGGCGAGGCGCCAAGGCTTTCCGCCGCGGCCTCGGTCGAGGGGTCCTTGCGCTGCAGCGCCGCCCAGACGGCGAGCACCATGAAGGGCACGAAGACGTGGACCAGCGCGAGCACGATGCCGCCCTCGGTGTACATCATCTTGATCGGACGCTCGATCAGGCCCCAGTCCTTCAGGGCGGTGTTGATGACGCCGCGGTTGCCGAGCAGGATCGCCCAGCCCAGCGTGCGCACCACCACCGAGATCAGCAGCGGGCCGATAACGATGAGCACCACCACCGAGCGCCAGACCGGCGACAGGCGGTAGAGGATGTAGGCCTGCGGCACGCCGATCAGCGCGCAGATCGCCGTGGTGGCGAGCGCGATGCCGAAGGTGCGGCCGAAGATCTCCCAGTAGTAGGAATCGCCCAGCACATCGGCGTAGTTGGCAAGGCCGGTGGTCGGGATGATGCCCTCGTAGAAGTCGAAGGCGTTGAAGCTCAGCACGAAGGTCATGCCGAGCGGCACCAGCAGCAGGACCCCGAACAGGATCAGCGCCGGCGCGGACATCAGCCAGGGACGCGCGCTCATGACCGGGCGCCCTCCTTCGCGGGCAGGATGCGCAGGTCTTGCGGCGCCCAGACGAGGTGCACGGTGTCACCGATGTCGGCCTCTCGGTTGCCGGAGTTGCGGCGCGCAACGAGGAACTCGCCCATCGCCGTCTCGATCGCCAGCATCCACTGTGCGCCAAGGAAGATCCGCTCGCGCACGGTGCCCGAGACGATGCCCTGCTCGGGGCCCGTCAGCTCGATCCGCTCGGGGCGGATGGCGATCTCGGCAGCGCCGGGAAGCAGCGAGGCACGCGGGCCCGACAGCGTGATGCCGCCCGAGGTCAGCACCGAACCGGTGTCGGTCGTGCTTTCGAGCCTAGCGGCGAAGTTGTTGCTCTTGCCGAGGAAGGTCGACACGAAGCTCGACTTCGGCGTCTCGTAGACGTCGAAGGGGCTGTCGACCTGTTGCAGCCGCCCGCCGTTCATCACGACGACGCGGTCGGACATGGCCAGCGCCTCGGACTGGTCGTGGGTGACCATCACCGTGGTGACGCCCGCCTCGCGCTGGATGCGGCGCAGCTCGAGCTGCATCTCTTCACGCAGCTTGGCGTCGAGGTTCGAGAGCGGCTCGTCGAGCAGCAGCAGTTCCGGCTCGATCACCAGCGCCCGGGCAAGCGCCACGCGCTGCCGCTGGCCGCCGGACATGGCGCGGGGGTAACGGTCGGCGAGCGCGCCGAGGTGGACCATCTCGAGCGCCCGGTCGACGCGGGTCTTCAGCTCCCTGCCGGACACCTTGCGCATCTCGAGGCCGAAAGAGACGTTCTCGCGCACGGTCATGTGCATGAACAGCGCGTAGGTCTGGAAAACGATCCCGAGGCCGCGCTGGCGGGCGGGAATGGAGGCGAGGTTGCGCCCGGCGAGTTCGATCCGACCCGAGGTCGGAGTCTCGAAACCGGCGATCATCTGCAGCGTGGTGGTCTTGCCGCAACCCGAGGGCCCCAGCAGCGAGACGAACTCGCCCTTCTCGACCGTGCAGCTCAGCGAGTCGACGGCCCTGACCTCGCCATAGGTCTTGGTGAGGCCGTCCAGTACCAGAAATGCCATCTTAGCTCCTGCATGGATGGGCGGACGGGGATCGCGCTGCCCCCGCCCGCCGTATCTGTGTGTGGGTGGAATTACCGTTCGACTTCGCGGGCCCAGCGGCTGGTCCACTCCTGGCGGGCCGGGTTGATCACGTCCCAGTCGACGGCGACGAGGTCGGCGATCTTGTCACCGTAGGGCAGCACTTCGGCGAGCTCTGCAGGCAGCTCGGCCTCGGTGTTGACCGGGCCGGCCCCCATGGCGTCGGCGAGACGCACCTGGATTTCCGGGTCCAGCAGGAAGTCGATGAAGGCCTGCGCCTCTTCCGGCACGTCGCTGTCCACCACCGGGCAGGCGGCGAGCATCAGGGCGACGGCACCCTCTTCGGGATAGGCGAAGGCGGCCGGGAAGCCGGTGTCGGCCAGCGACTTGGTGCGGCCCGAGCCCCAGATCGAGACGGCGATCTCTTCCGACTGGAAGAGCTCGGACATCTTGCCCGAGGATGGTTCGAACACCAGCACGTTCGGCGCGATGTCGTTGGCCATGACCTCGAAGCCCGGGTCGATGTCCTCTTCGCCGCCGCCGGCGAGGCGCGCTTCCATGACCAGAGTGTGCAGGCCATAGGTGTTCGAGATCGGCGGGATCGAGAGGATGCCCTCGAACTTCGGATCCATCAGGTCCTTCCAGCTTGACGGGGCGTCCCAGCCCTCGCGCTCGAACCACTCGGTGTTGTAGGTGAAGCCGGTGGCGACGAAGCCGATGCCGATGGAGTTCGGGCCGAGCTTGGCGATATCGTAGATGTTCTCCTTGGCCGGGCTGTCGACCATGGCGTCGCAGAAGCCAAGCGCGTCGGCCTGGTACATCGGGCCGTCGTCGAGGATCACCACGTCGAGTTCCTGCGCGTTCTTCTGCGCCTGGAGACGGGCGAGGTTCTCGGTCGAGTTGCCGGGAACGAAGGCGATGGTGACGTCATGCGTCTTCTCGAACTCGGGGATGATGAGTTCCTTCATCAGCGTCTCGAACGAGCCGCCATAGCCGCCGACAGTCAGCGTCTTGTCCTGCGCCAGCGCCGGAAGCGCGGTGCCCAGGCTCAGGAGGGCCGTCGTCGCAATCGTCTTTTTCAGCATTTGCCGTATCCCTGTTGGTTGCTTGTGACGCCTAAATGAAGGCCGACGATTGCCAATTCTTTCAAATGAGAATAATTCGAACGTTCATTCCATAAAGTTATGGGTCATTCATGGCGCGCACGAATATGAGGCAGATCGAGGCCTTCAATGCCGTAATGAAATGCGGGTCCGTGACGCGCGCCGCGGAAACGCTGTTTGTCAGTCAACCGGCCGTCACGAAGTTGATTCGAGCCTTCGAGGACAGTTGCGGCTTCGCGCTCTTCGAACGCGCGGCCGGCCGGCTGCACCCGACCGCCGAGGCGCAGCGGCTGTTTCTCGAAACCGAAAAGCTGCTGACCGGGGTGGCGCGGGTCGAGAACGTCGCCCGGGCGATCCGCGACCTCGAACGCGGCGAGGTGGCCGTCACCGCCTACCCTGCCCTCAGCCTTCGCTTCCTGCCGATCATCGCGTCTGACTTCCTCGCGGAACGGCCTGACGTGCGGCTCGCGATCGAGACCCGAAACTCGCAGTCGGTCTACGAGGCCATGCTCAACGGATCCTCGGATTTCGGCATCTCCCTCGTCCCGACCAGGCACAGCGGCATCGAGTGCAAGCCCTTCCATGACAACGTACTGGTGTGCGCCCTTCCGCCCGGGCACCGCCTGACGGAGAAGCCCATCGTCGACCTGCGCGAACTGGTGCACGAGCGCTTCATCTCGCTCGGGAGGGACGACCTGTCGACGGTCGTCACCAAGGAAGCGTTCGACCGGGCGGGGGTCGAGATCGACGCCGCGATCCACGTCCAGATGGCAGACACCGCCTGCACCTTCGTGGCAAGGGGCCAGGGTGTGGCGCTGGTGCCGGTGCTCGCCACCCTGGGCTGGCGCACCGACGAGATCGAGCTGCGCCCGATCTGGCCGAGCGTGAACAAGACCATGTGGCTCTATACCCGCACCTACGAGCCGCTCTCGATGCTGGCGGGCCTGCTGCTGGGCCGCGTGCGCGAGGCGCTGGACGAGATCAACGACAAGTACCGCCCCGATCCCGAGGCCATCTCCGAGCTGCCGCCGCTGCCGGTGTTCTGAGGCGCGCGCCTCCGGTCATAACCTCGGGTCATGACCTTGACATCATTTCTCATTTGCACGTTGCCGCATCGCGGCAAATGCTCCGCGCCAGCGCGCCCCGCTTCGGGCCGCGACGACAGGACCATTTCGTCCAGCAAGGAGACAACCGGATGATCACCCGCACCACGCGCACCGCGATCCACCACCGCATCGTCGAGCACAACGGCACCGTCTACATCGGCGGCCTCGTCGCCGACGACCGCAGCAAGGACATGAAGGGCCAGACCGAAGAGATCTGCGCCAAGCTCGACGCGCTGCTGGCCGAGGCCGGCACCTCGAAGGACAAGCTGCTGTCCGCCATGATCTACGCCACCGACTTCTCGCAGAAGGACGGGCTGAACGAGGCCTGGACCACCTGGCTCGACCCCGAGCACCTGCCCGTGCGCGCCTTCATCGGCGTGGCCGAACTGGGCAAGGACGTGCTCGTCGAGATCGTGGTCACCGCCGCGAAGTAATCCCGGACAGGCGGGCGCAAAGACCCGCCGCCGGACCTGCCGCTTTGTCATTGGCAGAAAAAACGGGGCGTGTTTCCACGCCCCGTTTCCTTTTGTCCCGATGAAAGGCGCCGATCACTCGGCGCGGTACCAGTCGGCGATGTTCCAGATCTGGCTGTCCCAGCTGTTCATCCGCACGCCCTCGAGGCTGCGTGCCTTGCCCGAGATGTTGTTGCGGTGGATGAGCGGCACGATGGAGTAGCTGTCGATCAGCATGTCGTTCATCTCGCGCGCGATGCGGCCGCGCTCGTCGAGCGTCGCGGCGGTGCGGAACTCTGCGATCAGGGCGTCGTAATCCTCCGAGCAGAAGCGCTGGATGTTGTTGCCCTGCCATTGCGTTTCCGGCGACGGCACGTTGGCGCAGCTCCAGTTGCCGAGGAAGGCCTCGGGGTCCTGCCCCTTGGAGTTGTCGGTGTACATCTGCACGTCGGCGTAGAACTTCTGGCGGGTGTCGGGCGAACCCGGGTCGCCGCCGAAGAACACCGAGGCGTCGATGTTGCGCAGCTCGGTCTCGACGCCGATCTCGCCCCACCACTGCTTGATCAGCGCCTGGCTGTCCTGGCGCACGCCGTTGGTCGAGGTCTGGAACAGGATCGAAAGCTTCTCGCCGTCCTTGTCGCGGATGCCGTCGCCGTCGCTGTCGGTCCAGCCGGCCTCATCGAGCAGCGCGGCCGCGGCCTCGAGATCCTGCACCTCGCAGCCCGCGTTGGCGTCCGACGCATAGAGCTCGGGCGCCGGGACCACGGCGCAGCCCGGCACGCCCGCGTCGCCGTAGAGCGCCTCGGCGACGATCGAACGGTCGATGGCCAGCGACAGCGCCTTGCCGACGCGCGGATCCGAGAGGAACGGGTGCTTGCCGCCCGCGAAGGTGGCGCGCGCCTCGCCGAGCGCCGGATCCGGGTCGGTCTGGTTCATGAAGATGAACTCGACGGCCGAGCCGTCCGAGGCGATGACCTCGCCCGGACCGTCGGTCATCTGCGCGAGGATGTCGGGCGAGAGCTGCAGGTTCCAGGCGTAGTCGACCTCGCCGGTCTGCAGCACCGCGCGCGCCGCCGACGCAGGGTCGCCGCCCCCCTTGATGGTGACCGAGGCGAAGGCCGGCTTGTCGGCCTCGCGGTAGTTCGGGTTCATCGCGTAGGTGATCACGTCGTTGGCGCGGAAGTCCGTCACCATGTAGGGGCCGGTGCCGACTGGATAGGTGTTCTCTTCGGTGCAGGTCGCCACCAGCTCGCCGGTGCAGTCCTTGAACTGCGCTTCCTGCAGGATCGGCGCCTCGGAGCTCACGAAAGCGGTGTAGGGATAGGGCTTGGGCTCGGAGAAGCGCACCTCGATGGTGCGGTCGTCCACGGCCACCACGTCGGCGACACCGTCGAACTGCGACAGCGCCGCGCAGCCGCTGTGTTCATCGGTGCAGTATTTCCAGGTGAAGATCACGTCCTGCGGCGTCACGGCGGTGCCGTCGGCCCAGGTCAGCCCCTCGCGCAGGGTCCAGGTGATGCTCATCAGGTCCTCGGCCACGCCGCCGTTCTCGACCGTCGGGATCTCGTCCACGAGGATCGGCACCAGGGCGCCGGTCTCGGAGAAGCGCGCCAGGGGCTCGAGCACGAGCGAGGCGGCCTCGACCTCCTTGGCGATGCCCGAAAGATACGGGTTCATCGTCGAGGCCGCCTGCCAGTAGAGGATCTTCAGCGCGCCGTCGCTGCCGCGCTCGGCGCTCGCCGTCATCGGCAGCAGCGCCAACGCGGTGGCGGCCATCAGGGCATGGGGTTTCATGGGGGGGTCTCCTGTTGGGATCGGTCCCCGACGGCCTCAGGCGCGCCGGGCTTTATGTAATAAAAGTTGCGCAGTATACGCGCTTCAGTCAATATGTAACAAACCATACACCGCACAATCGCCCTCAACCCGCGCCTGCCCCAATGAAATCCTCCGACGATCTTGCCGCGCGGCTGCGCAATTCGGCGGTGTCCACCGCCGAGCGCAAGCTTGCCGCGGCCTTTGCCGAGAACTTTCCCGGCAGCGCGCTGGGAACCGTCGAATCGCTGGCGACCCGCGCCGGGGTGAGCGGGCCGACCGTGCTGCGCTACCTCGCCAAGCTCGGGTTCCCGCGCTTCGCAGACTTCCAGGACGCGGTGAAGGCTGAGATCGACCGCCAGCTCGGCTCGCCCCTGCAGCAGATCGACCGCGCAAAGGACGGCGGCGCCGAGCACCATCTCTATCGCCGCGCGCTGCTGATGCAGGCCGAGAGCCTGCGCCGTGCCGCCGACCAGGCGGTGCCGGCCGAGTTCGACGCCATCGCCGAGCTGCTGTCGGACAGCCGCCTGCACGTGCGGCCCCTTGGCGGGCGCTACAGCCGCATCCTCGCGCAGCGGCTGGCGATGCAGCTCTCGCAGCTGCGCCCCGACGTGACGCTGCTCGATATGCAGCTGGGCTTTGCCTACGACACGCTGGTGGATCTTGGCCCGCGCGACCTCGTGGTGATCTTCGACTACCGCCGCTACCAGGAAGAGCTGCTCTCCTTCGCCGAGGGTGCGCGGGCGGCGGGGGCGCGCATCGTGCTGCTGACCGATCCGTGGCGCTCGCCCATCGCGCAGCTGGCCGAGGCGGTGCTGACCGCGCCCGACGAGACGCTGTCGCCCTTCGGCTCACGGGTGGTGCCCACCGCGCAGGTCGAGGCGCTGGTGGCCGCGGTGGCCGACCGCAACCGCGAGGCGGCCCGGGCGCGGCTGGCGCGGATCGAGACGTTGCGCAGCGAGGGCGCCAAGCGCACGGACGGAGACACGCATGACTGAATACCCGGTGATCCTGAACCCCGAGGGCCGCTTCCCCGGGCTCATCGTCGTGGACCACGCCGGCATCGCGACGCCTGACCGCTTCGGCGCGCTGGGGCTCGAGGAGCACTGGCACGCGACGCACCATTTCTGCGACCTCGGCGTCGAGCCTCTGGCGCGCGCGCTGGCCGACCGGCTCGACGCGCCGGTGGTGCTTGGGACAGTGAGCCGGCTGGTGCTGGACCTCAACCGCTGGCTCGAGGATCCGCGCTCGATCGCGGTGCAGGTCGAAGGCACGCCGATCCCCGGCAACCGCACGCTCACGCCCGAGGCCCGCGCGCTGCGGCAGGAGGCGATCTTCTGGCCCTACCACGAGGCGGTGGGTGTGCTCTGGGCCCGCGTCACGGCGCGCCATGCCGACCCGGTGTTCCTTGCCCTGCACAGCTGCACCCGCGTCTTCGACGGCATCCGCCGGCCGTGGGACGCGGGCACGATCTGGAACGAGAACCCTGCGCTCTCAAGGCCACTGCTCGAGGCCCTCGGGCGCGATGCCGGATTGAGGCTGGGGGACAACCAGCCCTACTCCGGGCGCGGCGGTATCTACACCGTGGACCGCCATACGCATGGCAGCGGGCTCCGGGCCTGCGGCATCGAAATCAGCAACGATTTGCTCGAGACACCGCGTGACACCGCCGGCTGGGCGGCGCGCCTGGCGGCGGCACTCGAAACCTGTGTCGGCGAAAGGGAACGCGCATGACCGAAATCAACAAGACACCCTACGCCCATGACGCGCCCCCGCCCCCGCCGACGCGGCCACTCGAGGGGCTCTACACCGCCGACGTGACGCTGGTGGGCGCGGGCTTCAGCGGCACCATCGCCGCGCTGGAACTGGCGCGGCGCGGGCTGTCGGTGGCGCTGCTGGAAGCGGGCGAGATCGGCCGAGGCGGCTCGGGCCGCAACCATGGCCAGTGCATTCCGGTGTTCAACTACCTCGACCCCGCCGAGCTGCCGCCCGCGGGCTTTGCCCTGCTGCGCGACTCCGGCCGCATGGTCTTCGACATGATCGAGGAGCTGGGGATCGACTGCGCGCCCGTGCAGAAGGGCTGGCTCAACGCCGCGCACAGCCCCGCGGGCCTTGCCCGTGCCCAGGCCGCGCACGCCAAGTACGCAGCCTATGGCAAGGCCGACCGCTTCCTCGATCCCGCCGAGGTCGAGGAGCTGAGCGGCATCCCCGGCTATCTCGGCGGCTGGGTGCACCGCGACGGCGGCCACCTGAACCCGCTGGCCTACGTCCGCGGGCTCGCCTCGGCCGCGAAGGAGGCGGGCGTCCGGATCTTCACTCAAACGCCGCTCATCGGCATCACCCGGAGCGCGCAGGGCCGCTGGCTGCTGCGCACCCCGCATGGCGAGATCACCAGCCGCAAGGTCGGGCTGACCACCAACGCCTATGGCACGCAGGTCATTCCCGCCCGGCTGCGCAAGAGCATCGTGCCGATCACCTCCTACGCGGTCGCCAGCGAGCGGCTGACAAAGGCGCAGCGCGCGGCGGTGCTGCCCTCGGGTGTGAACTTCTCGGACACCCGGCGCGACCCGATGTTCTTCCGCGTCGACACCGAGGGCCGGATCATCACCGGCGGGCTGGTCGAACCCCGGCGCGGTCGCCTGACCGAGCACACCTTCGAGGGCTTCACCAAGCGGCTCACGGACCTCTACCCGGTGCTCGAGGGCCTGCAGTGGACGCACCACTGGTCCGGCACCGTCGGAATCTCCGCCCGCCAGCGCCCGGCGATCTTCGAGCTCGAGGACGGGCTCTGGGGGCTCGTGGGCTACTCCGGGCGCGGCGTGCCGACCTCGGCGGCGCTCGGGCGCGCCTTCGCCGAGACGCTTCGGGATCCCGACGAGGGCGCAAAGCTCTGGCCCTCCGAGTCGCCCGCGCGCATTGTTGCCGGGCGCGCTATCGGACTTGCGGTGCAGGGCTTCCGCGGCACCATCAACAAGGTGCGCGACCGGCTCGAGAGCTGAGCCCCGCTCAGCGCGCGAGCGGTACGCAGACCTCAGCCAGCGCGGTCAGGAACGCCGCCGCATCGTCGCGGTTGAAGCAGAGCGGCGGCCGCACCTTCAGCACGTTGCCGAAGGGCCCCGTCGCGCCGACCATGACGCCGCGCTCGCGCAGCCCGTTGATGACGGCGCGGGCGGCGGCGCCATCGGGCTCGCGGGTGCCGGGACGGCTGATCTCGACCCCTAGGAACAGCCCCGCGCCGCGCACATCGCCGATCACCGAGCCCTCGCCACAAAGCCCGCGCACGCCCTCGCGCAGATGCGCGCCCATGGCGCTGGCATTGGCGAGCAGCCCTTCGCCCTTGAGCGTGTCGAGCACCGCAAGCCCCGCGGCAGCCGCCAGAGGATTGCCGCCGAAGGTGTTGAAATAGCCGGCATTCCGCGCGCAGAAGGCGGTCAGGATCTCGGGCCGCGTCACCGCGCCCGACATCGGAAAGCCGTTGCCCATGGGCTTGCCCATCGTGACGATGTCGGGCGTCACGCCGTGGGCGCCGAAGCCCCACATCGACTGTCCGGTGCGCCCGAAGCCAGGCTGCACCTCGTCCGCGATGAAAAGCCCCCCGGCCGCCTGCACCGCCTCGACCGCCGGCACGAGCAGCCCCTCGGGCGCCGCGTAGACGCCGTCGCTCGAAAAGATCGTGTCGATGATCAGCGCCGAGATCCCGAAGCCCGCGCGCCCGAGATCGTCAATCGCCGCCTGCACTGCCGCACCGAAGCTGGCGCCCGGATCGGCGTCACCGCTGCGGAAGGCCTCGGGCGGCGGCACCGTCCGCACGTGCGCGGGCACCGAGCGGTCGGCGCGAGACCCGGGCGAGATCGCCGTCGTAGAGCTCGAGTTGCCGTGATAGGCGAGCTCGGTCACGATGACGCCGCGCCGGCCGGTGAAGGCCTCGGCCATGCGCAGGGCAAGGTCGTTACTCTCGGAGCCGGTGCAGGTCAGCACCACGTTGTCGAGCCCCGCCGGAAACTCGGCCAGCAGCCGCTCGGCGTAGTCGTGCACGATGTCCACGAGGTAGCGTGTGTTAGTGTTGAGGATGCCCGCCTGCCGCGCGATGGCCTCGGCCACGGCGGGGTGCGAATGGCCGATGCAGGGCACGTTGTTGTAGAGGTCGAGGTACCCCCGCCCGTCGACGTCGTACATCCACGCACCGCTTGCCCGCGCCATGTGGATGGGCCGGTCGTAGAACAGCACCGAGGCGGCGCCGAAGCTGGCGCGGCGGCGGGCCAGCGCCGCGGCGAGGCCGGGATCCTCGACCACGGCCGTCTCGTCGAAGCGGTTCAGGTCTATGACTTCGCTGATCTCTGACATCTGTCCTATCCGTGTTCCGAAAGGTAGCGTTCCGCCAGTTCCACCGTGCCCACGGTGAACCCGGTCCCGGCGCTCTGGCCGAGAGGCGTTTCCGAGTGGCCGGCAGCCCAGGCGGTAAGCTGGATACGCCGCAGCAGCACCAGCGCGGGCAGGATCGCCTCGTCCTCGGGCGCGACGGGCGCGACGCCGCGGTATCCCTCGAGCCAGCTCGCCTGAAGCGCGCCGAGCCGCGGGTCGCATTCCAGCCCGCTGACGGAGGCGGCGAAATCGAACATGAACCAGCCCATGCCGCAGTCGTCGAAGTCGATGACGCCGAGCCTTGTGCCCTCGGCCAGCAGGTTGGCGGGTTTCATGTCGGCATGGATGAGCCCCCAGCGCGCGGCGTCGCGGCCATAGGCATCGGTGCGCTCGCGCAGGTGCGCCACGGCGCGTTCCAGCACTGCCCGCCCCTCGGGCCCGAGGCCGATGCCACAGCGCCAGTCGCCCCAGTCGGCGTCCGGGCCGATGCAGCTCTCCCAGTCCCAGACCCGCCGCACGAAGCCCGCGGGCGGGCTCCAGCGCCGGGCATGGTCGTGCAGCCGCGCGGTCATCTCGCCCAGCGTCGTGAACCACGCCACGAGGTCGCCGGTCTCGTCCGGCGGCAGGCCGGGCATGAACTCGAAGCAGGCGATCAGCATCCGCGTGCCCCCGGCGTCGAAGCGCGCGAGCGGCGCGCCATCGGCCAGAGGGATCGGCGCGGGGGTGGGCACCACGTCGCCGTCGCGCAGGGCAGCGAGCCACGCCAGCTCCGAACGGATCTCGGCTTCGGAATTGTAGCCCGGCCGCTGCACGCGCATGACGACGCGGCGCCCGGGCGGCTCCACAAGGAAGGTGGCGTTCTCGGAGACGGTCAGCAGCCGGCACGGCGTGTCGGGCGCGAGCCCCCAGAGCGGCAGCGCCTCGCGCAGCCCGCGTTCCAGTACCACAAGGAAGGCATCGTCGTAGAGCATCGTTCAGCGCGCGATCTTGCGGGTGGTCTCGGGATCGAAGAGGTGCATCCGCAGGCTGTCCGCAAAGAGCCGGATCTGCCGCGCCACCTCCCAGTCGCCCTCGGCGGGAAGGCGGGCGGCCAGCTCGGACCCGCCCTGCCCCAGCTTGACGTTGAGGATGGTCTCGGGGCCAAGCGCCTCGACGGTCTCGATGCTGCAGTCGATGGCGGCGGGGGCGGCCCCCTCGGGTGTCTCGAAGAGATCCTCGGGGCGGATGCCAAGGATCACCTCGCGCCCGGTATAGGGCGCATAGGCCGCGCGGTAGGCCTCGGGCACCGGCACCGAGAGCCCGGGCGCGATGACCGCGAGCCCCTCGCCCGCCGCCTCGATCCGCGCCGGGATCAGGTTCATCGGCGGGGTGGCGAGGAAGCCCGCCACGAAGGTGTCCGCCGGGTCGCGGTAGACGTCCTGCGGCTTGCCCACCTGCACGATCTCGCCGCCGCGCATGATGCAGATGCGGGTGCCCATGGTCATCGCCTCGACCTGGTCATGGGTGACGTGGATCATCGTGGTCCCGAGCTTGCGGTGCAGCTTGATGAGCTCGGTGCGCATCACCGAGCGCAGCTTGGCGTCGAGGTTCGACAGCGGCTCGTCGAGCAGGAAGGCGCGCGGCTCGCGCACCAGCGCCCGGCCCAGCGCCACCCGCTGACGCTGCCCGCCAGAGAGCTGCGAGGGCTTGCGGTCGAGCAGCGGGCGGATGCCCAGCGTCTCGGCCACGCCCGCGATGCGGCTCTCGATTTCCGGCCCCGGCGTGCCGCGCAGCTTGAGCCCGAAGGCCATGTTCTGGCGCACCGACATGTGCGGATAGAGCGCGTAGTTCTGGAACACGATGGCGAGGTCGCGCTCGGCCGGGTCCACGTCGTTGACGCGCTGCCCGTCGATCAGCAGGTCGCCCTGCGACACCGGCTCGAGCCCCGCGATCATGCGCAGCGTGGTGGACTTACCGCAGCCCGAGGGGCCGAGGAAGATCATGAACTCGCCGTCCTCGATCTGCAGGTCGATGCCCTTGACCGCGTGCACGGCGGAGGCGCCCTGCCCGTAGATGCGCGAGACGGAGTTGAGTTGGATGGATGCCATTGCGTCTTAGTCCTGAACCTGGCGCATCGAGCGCCACAGCACCGCCGTCAGCCCCGCGATCACGATGAGAAGCATGGCCGCCATGGCGCAGGCCTCGCCCAGATCGAGGCTCACGAAGGCGCGCCGGTAGATGAAGTAGCTGATGAGATCGGTGGCGACCCCGGGGCCGCCGCGGGTCATGATGTAGATGATGTCATAGGTCTTGATGGCAAAGATCATGCGGATGAGCAGCGTCACCACGATCACCGGCTTCATCATCGGCAGGGTGATGTGCCAGAAGCGCTGGAAGGGTGTGGCCCCGTCGACCCGCGCCGCCTCGTAGGGCTCGGCGGGAAGCGCGCTGAGACCGGCGAGCAGGAGGACCACCATGAACGAGACCTGGTGCCAGATGTCGACCAGAACCACGGTCCAGAACGCCATGTCGGGGGCGCCCAGCCAGTTGACCGGCTCGATCCCCACGGTGCCCAGAAGCCAGTTCACGATGCCGAGCGTCGGGTGCAGGATCATCCGCCACATGAGCCCCACCACCACCGGGTTGATGAGCAGCGGGCAGAGCAGGATGAGGTAGTAGACCGTCTTGCCCCGCCTCGCGTCGTTCAGCATCAGCGCCACGACGAAGCCCGCGACGAACTGGATGCCAACCACCGCCACCACGAAGAGCAGCGTGATCCAGGCGGAATGCAGGAACTCGCCGTCATCGGCGGCCTTGGCGTAATTCCCGAGGCCGGCGAAATCGTCGTAGCCCGGGAAGATCAGCGAGTAGTTGAAGAAGGAGGTGATCCCGGCCCAGACGATCGGGAACAGGACCACCGCCGCAAGAAGGACGAGACCCGGCGCCGTCAGCAGCCAGCCGAAGCGCCGGTTCTCTCTTTCCATGGTCGTCACATGCGCCATGAGGCGGGGTTACTCCTGACGGCCGTCTTTGATGGCGAGCTCGTCGAACTCGGCGGCGGCGGCGTCGAGCGCCTCCTGCGCCGATTTCTCGCCCGAGACCGCCAGCGACAGCTCGCGGCCCAGCACCTCGACGAACTGAGGCGTGTAGGTGAAGGTCGGGAAGTTATGCGAGCCCAGCAGCAGCTCCTTGAGCGCGGTGGTCTGCGGGTACTTGGCGATCACCTCGGCGTCGTCGAACACGTCGAGCCGGGTGGCCGAGCCGCCGAGCAGCGCGCGTTTCTTCGCGATCTCGGGGCTTTCGACCCACTTCAGGAATTCCCAGGCCGCGTCGGGGTTGGGAGAGGATTTCGGGATCGCCCAGCCCCACGCGCCGTTGAGAGAGCCGCCCTCTTCCGGCGTCTGGCCGGGGACGCCCATGATCTCGCCCTTGCCGACGATGGCCGAGCCCGAGGCATCGTCAACGGCAGCCCGGAAGAAGTTGTAGGTGATGTAGCTGTAGGCCTGGCCCTGGCTGAAGACGTTGAACGCCTCGTCGAACGAGAAGCTGGCCGCGCCCACCGGACCGTAGTCGTTGAGGTTGGTGATGTAATCCTCGAGCGCCGCCACACCCTCGGGCGAGTTGAAGGTGGCGTGCCAGCCGTCGTCGATGAACTCGCCGCCCTTGGCGAAGAGGTAGTTCGACCATTCCATCGCGATGGGATCGGGGCGCAGGCCCTGGTTCACCACGCCGTAGGAGCCGTCCTTGGTGAAGAACTTCACCTGCTGCAGGTACTCGTCCCAGGTCTCGGGCTTCTTCAGCTCGGTGCCGAAAGCGTCCATGTAGGCGGTCTTGTTGGCCTCGTCCTCGAGCAGGTCGGTGCGGTAGAGCAGCCCCATGGCGTAGTTGTAGAAGGGCAGCATGTAGGTGGTGCCCTCGACCTGCCCCACGAGGTCCATCATCGCGGGCACGTAGACCGAGGTGTCGAAACCGTCAGCGGCGATGCGGTCGTCCAGCGGCTGCATCCAGCCCGCCTTGAAGAACTCGCCCACCCAGTAGAAGTCGACCACGATGGCCGAGTAGCTGCCCGAGTTCGACACCAGCTGCGGCACCAGCTTGGTGTGCATCTCGGCGTAGTTGACCACCTCGAGGTTCACGTCGATGCCGGTGGCCTCCTCGAACTCGGGCAGGAGCTGCTGGATGTAGGTGGTGTCCGGCACCGCCTCCATCAGGATGTTGACCGTCTCGGCGTGGGCCGCCACGGCGGTCAGCGCCAGCGCGCTGAGCGATGAGAGCATGTATTTCTTCATACTGGTGTCTCCTTGTTGGACGGGGATCCCGATCTTTGCGCCGGGTCGGTTTGGGGTCGTGTCCGGGTCACTTCAGGGCGCCGAGAGACAGCCCCTTGATGAGGTATTTCTGCAGGAACGGCAGCAGGATGAGCACCGGCGCCAGCGCCAGCAGCGTGGCCGCCGCGAGGGGGGCGATGTTGACGCCCGCGTGGGTCTCGAGCGAGGCCAGCCCCACCGCCAGCGTCTGGCTGGAATGGTTGCCAAGGATCAGCGCGTAGAGGAACTCGTTCCAGCTCAGGATGAAGCCCAGCAGCCCCGCGGCGATGATGCCGGGCATGGCCACGGGGATAGTGACCCTGGTGAAGGCCTGCCAGCGGGTGGCGCCGTCGCAGCGCGCGGCCTCTTCGAGCGAGCGGGTGTCCTCGTCGAAGAAGGAAATCATGATCCACGCCATGAACGGCAGGTTGATGGCGACGTGGGCGATGGTGATGGCGATGATCCCCGGCACCGGCATCAGCGTGGTGAAGACGAGGAACATCGGCAGCACCAGCACGATGGGCGGGATCATCTGGCTCGAGAGCACCATCATCATCAGCGGCCACCCCCCGGTGCGGTAACGGGCGGTGGCATAGGCCATCATCGCCGCGGCGGGGAGCGAGATCGCGGTGGCCAGCACCGCCACGAAGACCGAATTGCCGAACCAGCGGGTGAAATCGTACTGGGTCAGAACCTCGACGAAATTGTGCAGGCCGATCTGGCCGATTTCGGGCGGCAGCCTGTAGGCGGTGAGCTTGTCGGTCAGGCTGACCCGCAGCACCCAGAGCAGCGGCAGCGCGATGCTGGCGGAGAACCCCGCCAGGATCAGGTGCCGCACCAGTCCATCGAGCCGCGCGACCTTCATGCGAGCGACCGTCCCGGATCGCGGGTATCCCTGTGCGTCATTGTGCATCGTCCCGAATTTTCATCGACGTTTCCACGACGCCGCCCACCATGCAACAAAAATGATCGAATTAACTTGCGTTTTTGTTTGTTTTTGTGAGAACCGTTTCAGGACGCCGCTTTTGCGGGCAAATGCTTTGCCCGCCCGCACCACGCGACAGAGATCAGACCGCCGGCGCCATGACCGCCCCGGCCACAGGGAAAGGCGAGTAGCAATGACACTTGAATTCTTCGGGTCGAACCGGAAGGGCGTGATCGCCATGGCCCATATCGGCGCCCTGCCCGGCTCGCCGCTCTACGACGCCGACGGCGGCATGGCCAAGCTCATCGACGAGGTCGCCTCGGACATCGAGAAGCTGCAGGCCGGCGGCGTGCATTGCATCATGTTCGGCAACGAGAACGACCGCCCCTACCAGCTCAAGGCCTGCCCGCAGTCGCTGGCGGCGATGACCGCGGTGGTGATGGCGGTGAAGCCGATGCTGAAGGTGCCCTTCGGCGTGAACTACCTGTGGGATCCGGTGGGCTCGGTGGCGCTTGCCAATGCCACGGGTGCGAGCTTCGCGCGAGAGATCTTCACCGGGCTCTTCGCCTCGGACATGGGCATGTGGGAACCCAACGCCGGCGAGGCGCTGCGCCTGCGCCGCAACCTCGGCTGCACCGACCTCAAGCTGCTGTTCAACATCAACGCCGAGTTCGCCTCGTCCCTCGACAGCCGCCCCATTGAGCTGCGCGCCAAGAGCGCGGTGTTCTCGTCGCTGGCAGACGCCATCCTCGTCTCCGGGCCGCTCACCGGCCAGTCGGCCGAGACCTCGGACCTGTGCAAGGTCCGCGAGGCGGTGCCCGACACCCCGCTGCTGGCCAACACCGGCGTGCGCATCGACAACGTGCAAGAGATCATGTCGATCGCAGACGGCTGCGTCATCGGCACTCATTTCAAGGTCGACGGCAACACCTGGAACAAGGTTGACGCGGACCGGGTCAAGCGTTTCATGGACGTGGTCGACAGCCTGTAAGGGGCCATAATGCAAGACGATTACGTCATCGGGCTGGACATCGGCACCACCAGCACCATCGCCGCGCTTGTGGCCGTGCCGGCGCGGGTCACCGCCACCGCAAGCCGGCCCGTGACGCTCTCGTCACCGCACTACGGCTGGGCCGAGGAAGACCCCGAGGAGTGGTGGGCCAACGCCTGCGAGGTGCTGGCCGAGGTCATGCAGGCCCTGCCCAAAGGCGCCCGCCTGCGCGGCATCTGCGTCACCGGGATGCTGCCCGCGGTGGTGCTGCTCGACGCCGACGGCCAGCTGCTCCGCCCCTCGATCCAGCAGAGCGACGGGCGCTGCGGCGCCGAGGTGCAGGCGCTTGCCGCCGAGGTGCCAGAGGCCGACTTCCTTGCCCGCACCGGCAACGGCATCAACCAGCAACTGGTGGCCGCGAAGCTGCGCTGGATCGAGACCCACGAGCCCGAGGTCTTTGCCCGCATCGCCACGGTCTTCGGTTCTTACGACTTCATAAACCTGCGCCTCACCGGTCATCGCGGGGTCGAGCACAACTGGGCGCTCGAGGCCGGATTCATCGACCTCGCCGACCACGCCATCGCCGGGGATCTCGTGGCTCTGGCGCATCTGCCGCCCGGGGCGATCCCGCCGAAACACGCCTCGCACGACGTCATCGGCGCGGTCACTGCCGGGGCCGCCGCGGCGACCGGCCTGCCCGAGGGTCTGCCGGTCTTCGGCGGGGCTGCGGATCACATCGCCTCGGCGCTGGCGGCGGGGCTCACCGCGCCCGGCGACGTGCTGCTGAAATTCGGCGGCGCGGGCGACATCATCGTGATCTCTGACGCGGTGCGTGCCGACCCGCGGCTGTTCCTCGATTACCACCTCGTACCCGGGCTCTACGCGCCCAACGGCTGCATGGCGGCAACCGGTTCGGCGCTCAACTGGTTCTCGGGCCTGCTGATCCCCGAGCCCGGCCCCGAACCCGACGCGGAAAAGCCCCACCGCACGCTCGACCGGCTCGCGGGTGCGGTGCCACCGGGCAGTGACGGGCTGCTCTGCCTGCCCTATCTTCTCGGCGAGAAGACCCCGATCCACGACCCGCTCGCCCGTGGCACCTTCACCGGGCTCGGGCTCAACCACACGCGCGGCCATCTCTGGCGGGCGCTGCTCGAATCCGTGGCCTATGCCTTCCGCCACCACCTCGAGGTGCTCGAGGAGATCGGCCACCACCCGCGCCGGCTGTTTGCCTCGGACGGCGGCAGCGCCAGCCGGGTCTGGATGCAGATCATGGCCGACGTGGCCGGGCGGCCGGTGCAGGTGCTGGGCAATGCCCACGGCTCCTGCGCGGGCGCGGCCTGGGTGGCGGCGGTGGCCGCTGGCACCGCCGACTGGGCCGAGATCACCACGCTCGTGGCCTATGGCGAGCTGTTCGAACCCGACCCCGTCGCAAAGGCCGTACACGACGCAGGCTACCGCGATTTCCGGGCGCTCTACGAGGCGCTGAAGCCGTTCTTCCACCGCGAGGCATCGCCCGCCTGACCCGGCGCCAGGGGGCCGCTTGTGCCTTTCAATGTTGCTTTCTGTTTGTATTGATCCGACTATGACCGGACCGGGTCGTGGGCCGCACCTTATGACCTGAGGAAGGGACCAGCACAGCATGAGCACCGCCACATCGAAGGGGCCCGGCAGGCTGATCGGGCGCGTCCGCAAGGACCGCATCTCGCAGATGGTGCGCGACAACGGCTTCATGTCCTCCGCCGATCTGGCCGAGACCTTCAAGGTCTCCGAGATGACCGTGCGCCGCGATCTCGCGGAGCTCGAGGAACGCGGCGACCTGCGGCGCACCCATGGCGGCGCCATCGCCTCGGAGCCCGAGGCCGAGACCCGCATCGCCGAGCCCTTCTTCGACGAGCGCCTCCGGCGCAATGCCGAGGCCAAGGCCCGCATCGCCCGCGCCGCCGCCCGGCTGGTGACGGCGGGCCAGATCACCGCGCTCGACGTGGGCACGACCACCTTCGAACTCGGCAAGCTGCTGGTGGCGGAGGCGCAGCAGCGCGTCTTCACCAACAACCTGCGGGTCGCGGCGCTCGACACCCGGGCCGAGGTCTACCTGCTCGGCGGGAGGCTGCGGCCCAACGAGAAATCCATGGTCGGCCCCATCGCGCTGGAACAGGCGCGCAAGCTCTGGTTCGACATCGCCTTCATCGGCGTCTCGTCGATCTCGCCGGAGGGGATCTTCGATTATTCCATCGAGGATACCGAGATCAAACGCGTCTACATGAGCCGCGCCACCCGCAAGGTGGTGCTGGCGGACAGCTCGAAGTTCGACGAGATGGCGCTGGTGCAGATCGGCACGCTCGGCCAGTTCGACGTGCTGGTGACGGACGAGGCACCGGGCCCCGCGCTCGCGGCGGATCTTGCCGCCGCGAAGGTCAGGGTGATCGTCGCCGGGGCCTGAGCGCGCCGCTCAGGTGGTGTAGACACCGCCGGTCACGTTGATGCCCTGCCCGGTCATGAAGCCCGCCGCGTCCGAGGCGAGGAAGGCCACCAGCGTTGCGATGTCCTCGGGCTCTTCGAGCCGGCCCAGCGGCGTCTGGCGGACGTAGTCGGCGATGACCTCCTCGGGGGTGAGGCCGCGCAGCTCTGCCTCCCACGCCACTTCGCGCTCCTGCATGCCGGTGCGCACGAAGCCCGGGCAGACCGCGTTGACGCGAATGCCGTCCGAGGCCAGCTCGCGCGCCAGCGCCTGCGTCCAGCCCAGCACCGCGAATTTCGAGGCAGAGTAATGCGCCAGCAGCGGCGCGCCGATCTTGGCGGCGAGCGAGGCGGTGTTCACGATCACGCCCGTGCCCGCCGAAAGGAAATGCCGCGCGGCGATTTGGTTGGTCAGGAACACGCCGCGGGTGTTGACGTCGAGGTTGAAGTCCCATTCCTCGTCGGTCAGCTCCACCGCCCGGTTCATGGTCGAGACCCCGGCGTTGGCGCAGAGGATGTCGTAGCCGCCGAAGGCTTCGGTCACCTGCGCAAAGGCGGTCTCGACGCTGTCGCGGCGGCGCACGTCGATGCCGAGCCCGATGTGGTCCGCGCCCAGCCCGGCGGCGGTCTCGCGCGCGGCGGCCTCGTCGAGGTCGGCGATGGCGACCCGGACCCCGTGCTCGGCCAGCGTCGCGCAGATCGCGGCGCCGATGCCCCTCGCGCCGCCGGTCACGATAGCGCGCTTGCCTGCGAGGTCGGTTCCGATCTTCATGGTCATTGCTCCTTGGTCAGATCGCCCGGCCGCGGCAGGGCATCGGGCGCGGTGACGCCCAGAATGGGGGTGATGAGTTCGTCGAGCCGCGCCACGGTCAGCTCGGCGCCGGGCACAACGAGATGCTCGGTCGCGATGCCGAAGACCCGCAGCCCGGCGGCGCTGGCCGAGATGGCGCCGGTTTCACTGTCCTCGACGGCCGCGACCTGGGCGGGCGCGAGACCGAGGCGCGAGGCCGCCATGGCGTAGGGCGCCGGGTGAGGCTTGCCGTGGGGCACGTCGTCGTAGCTGACGGAGAACGCGATGTCGCCGGCGATGCCGAGGGCCGCGATATTGGCGTCGACGATGCGGCGGACCGAGTTCGAGACGCAGACCATGCGGACCCCTGCCCCGCGCGCCGCCGCCAGCAGCTCTTCCATGCCCGCCAGCGGCCGCAGCTCTCCGGCACGGGCGCAGTAGCGCGCGACGATGAGGTCGGTCCAGCGCTGGTGCGACAGGTCCGCAGGCCGGCGCGGTTCCAGCGCGGTCCAGACGTCGGCGAGATGCACGCCGCGGAAGCGATCGTCGTCGAGGCCGCTCAGGTCGACCCCGGTCTCGGCGCAGACCTCGTTCAGCACGTCGAGGTGCAGCGGCTCGCTGTCGACCAGCGTCCCGTCAATGTCAAAGGCGATGGCCGCGATGGTGGCGGCCCCGGACGGTACGGTCATGAAGGCTCCGCTGGTTTCGTGCGACCCTAACCAAGATTCGAACAGTTGCAAACATTTTAGCACACTGGCTTTGCCCTGGGCACGCGCCCTGGCCACCGGCGCAGGTATCGCAGCCATAGGCAGGCGCTATTTGTGAGCGGACCGCCCTCGTGCTTGTCTTGGCCCGACAGCCTCGCGCCCCTTTCACAGCCAAGGACCGACCGATGCCCTTCTCGCCCGACGCCCGCGCAGATCTCGACCGCTATTGGAGCACCATCGAGGCCTCGGCCCAGATCGGCATGGGGCGCCCTGGCGGGTTGTCGCGACTGGCGCTGTCGGATGCGGACCGCGACATGCGCGACCTCTTCGTGGAGTGGTGCGAGGACGCGGGCCTCACCATCGGCATCGACGAATGCGGCTCGATCTTCGCCCGCCGCGACGGTCGCCAGAACGAGCTGCCGCCGGTGATGATCGGCAGCCACCTCGACACGCAGATCAACGGCGGCCGATTCGACGGAATCGCGGGGGTGCTGGCGGCGCTCGAGGTGGTGCGCAGCCTCAACGATCTGGGCCACGTCACCCGGCGCCCCATCGTCATCGTCAACTGGACCAACGAGGAAGGCTCCCGCTTCTCGCCACCGATGGTGGCCTCGGGCTGCTTCGTCGGTCGCTACGAGACCGGCTGGGTGCATGATCTCGTCGCCGATGACGGCGCCCGCTTCGGCGACGAGCTCTCGCGCATCGGCTACAAGGGCAACATCCCCTGCGGCGGCGCCGAGATCGACGCCTATCTCGAGATGCACATCGAACAGGGCCCGCTGCTCGACGCCGAAGGCTACGAGCTGGGCGTGGTGACCGGCGGCTACCCGAGTCGCGGCATCCGCGCCCGCTTCGAGGGCGAGACCGCCCACACCGGCCCCACGCCCATGGACCTGCGCCACAACGCGCTGGTGGCCGGCGCGCGCTGGCTGACGGCGGTGGACGACATCGGCTGGGATTACGCGGTGCATGACGGCAAGGCCACCGCGGCCAAGCTCAGCGCCTGGCCCAACAAGCCCGGGATCCTGTCCGAGAGCGCCGAGGCGATCTGCGACGTTCGCCACCCGGACCCGGTCACCACCCGCGTCATGGCCGAGAAGATGCGCCGCGCGCTGCACGAATCCGCCGCAAGGGCCGGCTGCACCGCCAGCGTCGAGGACGAATGGCACTGGGGCGGCGACATCTTCGATGCAGGCCTCGTGGCCATGGTGCGTGGCGAGGCGCAGCGCATGGGCTTGCGCTGGCGCGACATCCAGAGCCAGGCCGGGCACGACGCCTATTTCCTCGCCACCCACTGCCCCACCGCGATGATCTTCACGCCCTGCAAAGGCGGCATCACCCACAACAACCGCGAGGATTGCGCGCCCGAGGATCTCGTCGCCGGTCTCAACGTGCTGCTGCACACGGCCGTTGCCCGCGCCGACCGCTGACCGGCGGTGCGCGGCCTCAGCCCATGTCGGGGTAGAGGTTCAGCAGCTCCTCGATGAGATGCACGAACTTCTCCTCGGCGGAGGAAAGCTGCAGCCGCGGGTTGGTGACGAGGAAGACGTCGGCGCCGAGCTGCTGGTCCGAGATCTTGAGCGGCCAGAGATTGCCGTGCTCGATTTCATCCATCACCGAGACCAGCGGCAGGATCCCGATGCCGAGCCCGGACATGATCATGCGCCGGATCTCTTCCATGTTGGGCGAGGCGCCGCTGATGCGCTGGCCGAGGTTGGCGCTCTGGCGCAGCACCGCCATGGGCTCGAGCCCGCCCGCGTCGGTGGCGCAGGCGAAGGTGATGAAGGGCTCCTGCTGGAGATCGCGCAGCGCCACGTCCTCGCGCCCGAAGAGCGGGTGCTCCTTGCCGCAGAAGATGCCGAACTCCTCGCGGAAGAGCTTGCGGCAGGTCAGGTTCATCACCGGCTTCGACAGCAGGCAGACCCCGAGGCCGACGCGCTCGTCCTGAAGGTTGCGGATGATGGTCTGGCTGCTTTGCACCTCGATGCGGAAGCTGACCGAGGGGTGGCGCTGGTGGAAGAGCCGGAGTGCCTCGTCGAAGAGCGGGCTGCGCAGGTTGGTGATGATCTGGAACCGCACCTCGCCGCGCTCCTCGTCCACACCGTGGCGGCTGAGGCCGGCGATGCGGTCGGCCGAGCGGAGCATCTCGGTGCATTCGCGGTGGATCTTGGTGCCGCGCAGGGTCAGCTCGAAATGGCGGCTGTCGCGGAACACCAGCTGACAGCCGAGCTGCTCCTCGAGCTTGCGCAGGGCGTTGGTGACCGAGGGCTGGCTCACCCCCAGACGCTGCGCCGCCCGCGTCAGGCTCTGCTCTTCCGCGATCACGTGGAAGGTGCGCAGGAGGTTCCAGTTCAGCTCGGTCAGGGAAATACCGTCCATTTTTTCATCACTTGCCGGAGCAACGGGAATTGTCCCGGCCCGCGATCCCCCGGGGACCGCAGGGCACGGTCGCCGCGAGGCGTTACACGCGGATGGCGTGACTTTACAGCGAAAACGCGCCTCCGCCAGCATCCGCGCACAACGTCGCACAGCCGCGCCGCGCGCCGGCCCGCCACGAGGCTATCCCAGCGATAGCGGACGGTTATTTGACCCTGCCCAATCATAACGCTTCGATTTGGGGAACTCTTGCAGATCGGACCGCCTCATGACCGCCACCCCGGACGCCACCGTCGATTACGCCACCGTCGAAACAGCGACGCTGGGCCACTTCCTGTCCGACGGCTTCATGGTCCCGGCGATCCAGTCGGTGAGCTCGGGGATTCGCATCGCGGGCCCGGCGCTGACCGTCCGCCTGCCCGGAGACGACGGCATGGCGCTGGTCGAGGCGCTCTCCATCGCCGAGCCCGGCCAGATCGTGGTCGTCGACCGTTGCGGCGACCTGCGCCACGCCTGCTGGGGCGCCGTCACCACCAATGCCGCCATCGCGCGCGGCGTGAAGGGCGCCATCATCGACGGGTTCATCACCGATCTCAGCGCGATCCGCGAGCTGGGCTTCCCGGTCTGGTGCCGCGGCCGCTCGCCCATCACCACCCGCCAGCGCGGGCTTGGCGGCAACGTCAATCACCGCGTCGCCTGCGGCGGGGTCAGCGTCGCGCCGGGCGACCTGGTGATCGCGGACGAGAACGGCGTGGTGGTGCTGCCCCCCTCTGATGCCGAAATGCACTGCACCCGGGCGCTGGCGATGCAGGCCAACGAACCCGAGCTCATCCGCCGCCTGCATGCCGGCGAGACCATGGCCGACCTGGCCCAACCGAAAGAGCCGCGCGTGGCGGCCGACTGAATGACAAACGCAACGCAACAGGGAACTCTCCTCATGACCCTCACGACGACCACCATGGCCCGCCTGCTGGGCGCGAGCGCTCTGGCGCTGTCGCTGGCCGCCGGTGCCGCCCACGCGGGCAAGGCCGACGACACGCTGAACGTGGCCTTCGCCGCCGAACCGGAGCCGCTCGACAGCTACAAGATCGCGGGCCGTCAGGGCCTGATCCTCGCCCGCCACATCTATGACGGGCTGCTCTACAAGGACCTCAACACCGGCGAGTTCCTCCCGGCGCTGGCCGAGAGCTACGAGTACGTCGAGCCGCTGGTGATGGAGTTCAAGCTGCGCGAGGGCGTCAAATTCCACAACGGCGCGGATTTCACCGCCGATGACGTGGTGACCACCTTCGACATGGTGACCGACCCCGAGTACGGCACCCGCTACGCGATCTACGTCGACTGGATCGACAGCGTCGAGAAGATCGACGACTACACCGTGCGCATCAACATGTCGAAGCCCTTCGCCGGCGCGCTCGAGATGCTCGCCGACGCGCTGCCGATCTACCCGCACGAATTCTTCGCCGAGAACGGCTCCGAGGGCATCACCCGCACGCCCATCGGCACCGGCCCCTACAAGCTGGTCTCGCAGGAGCCCGGCGTGCGCTACGAGCTCGAGAAGTTCGAGGACTACTATCCCGAGGGCCCGAAGGCCGGCGCCAGCATCGGCAAGATCGTCGTGCGCACCATCCCCGAGCTCAACACCCAGTACGCCGAGCTGATGTCGGGCAACCTCGACTGGATCTGGCGCATCCCGCCGGATCAGGCCTCGCGTCTGGAGAGCCGCGTGCAGGTGATCTCGGCGCCGATCATGCGCATCGCCTACGTGGGCTTCGCACCGCTCGCGCTCGACGCCGAGAGCCCCATCGCCAAGCAGGAGGTCCGTCAGGCCCTGATCCACGCAGTCAACCGCGAGGCCATCACCAAAGCCTTCGGCGGCGCCGGCTCCGAGGTGCTGAATACGCCCTGCAACCCGGCCCAGTTCGGCTGCGAGCAGGACGTCACCGCCTATGAGTACGACCCCGAGAAGGCCAGGCAGATGCTGGCGGACGCGGGCTATGCCGACGGCTTCGAGATGGAGATGGTCTTCGCCGCTATGCCCCGCCCCGTGGCCGAGGCCGTGGCCGCGGATCTCGCCAAGGTCGGCGTGACGCTGATCCTGAACGAGCAGCAATACGCGGCCGGCGTCGGCCAGTGGCGCGCCAAGGAGCTTCCGGCGTTCTTCTCGAACTGGGGCAGCTACGGCATCGGCGACGCGGCCTTCATCCTGTCGAACTTCTTCGGCGGCGGCGCCGACGACCTGATCCAGGACCCGCAGCTTGCCGAGTGGCTCACCACCGCCGACACCGCGTCGGACCGCGAGGTGCGCGCCGAAAACTACTCGATGGCGGTGAAGGAGATCGTGGACCAGGCCTACTGGATGCCCATGTACAACTTCAACGTGAACTACGGCCTCTCGCCGGACCTGAGCTTCACGCCCTACCCCGACGAGTTCGCCCGCTGGTGGGAAGCCAGCTGGAAGTGATCCCCGACTGGGGGCGCGCGATCCTGCGCGCCCCACCTTTTCCGACTGACCACGGGCCCCTGCCATGCTGAGCTTTCTCCTGCGCCGCCTCGTCGTGGCGCTTGGCGTCGCCGTAGCCGTCTCGGCCTTGAGTTTCGCGCTGATCTTCCTCACCGGCGATCCGGCCATCGCCATCGCGGGCTCGGGCGGCAGCGCCGGCGACGCCGAGGCGATCCGTCTGGCCTATGGCTTCGACCGACCCATCGTCGTGCAATACGCCGACTGGATCGGCTCCGCCCTCACCGGCGACTTCGGCCAGTCGATCTATTTCAACATCCCCGTCTCCGAGATCATCGGCAACCGCATTCCCGTCACCCTGACGCTGGGCATGCTGGCCTTCCTCGCGGCGCTTGCCATCGCGCTGCCGCTGGGCGTGGCCGCCGCCATGCGCCCCAACGGCTTCATCGACCGTTTCGCGCTGGTGCTCGCGGTCTCGGGACAGGCGGTGCCGAGCTTCTGGCTCGGGCTCATGGCCATCGTGGTCTTCGGCGTCTGGTACGGGCTCGTGCCGATCTCGGGCACCGAAACGTGGCAGGGCTACATCCTGCCGGTGCTGGTGCTGGCTTACTCCGCCATCCCCGAGCTCATGCGCATCACACGCTCAGGCATGATCGAGGTGCTGAACACCGACTACATCCGCTCGGCGCAGGCCAAGGGCCTGCCCACCGGACGGGTGATCCTGGTGCATGCGCTGCGCAACGCGGTGCTGCCGCTGATCTCGCTCTCGGCGGTGCAGCTGGGCATTCTGCTCTCGGGCTCCATCGTGATCGAGAGCGTCTTCGCGGTGAACGGGCTCGGCCGCCTCGCGTGGGAGTCTCTGCTGCGCTCGGACCTGCCCGTGGTGCAGGCGATCATCCTGATCCTGTCGCTCTTCTACGTGGTGCTGACCACCGCCGCCGACCTGCTGAACGCATGGCTCGACCCGCGCCTGAGAGGAGGCGCCGCATGACCCTTGAGACCGCCATCGCCCCCCGCCCCGTCTCGCGCCTGCGCAAGGTGCTGCGCAACAGCGGCGTCACGCTGGGCGGCCTGCTGATCCTGATCGTGGCGCTGCTCGCCATCCTCGCGCCGCTCATCGCCCCGCACGACCCCTACGCGCAGGATCTGACGCAGCGCTTCCTGCCGCCGTTCTGGCACGACCGCGCCGTGCCCGAGCATCTGCTCGGCACCGACCATCTCGGGCGCGACTACGTCTCGCGGCTGATCTACGGCGCAAGGGTGTCGCTGGGCGTGGGCGTCGGCGTGGTGATCGTGTCGGGTTTCATCGGCATCTCGCTGGGGCTCATCGCGGGCTATTTCGGCGGCTGGATCGACATGGTCATCAGCTTCGCCACCACCATTCGCCTGTCGCTGCCCATCGTGCTGGTGGCGCTCGCCGCCGTCGCCATGGGAGGCGCGTCCTTCACCACGCTGGTGACCGTGCTGGGGCTCTTGCTCTGGGACCGCTTCGCCGTGGTCACCCGCGCCGCCACCCAGTCGCTCAGGCATCAGGAGTTCATCTCGGGGCTGCAGGCCATCGGCGCGCGCTGGCCGCGGATCCTGTTCCTCGAGATCCTGCCCAACATGCGCGGCACCATCCTCGTGGTGATGACGCTCGAGATCGCCAACGCGATCCTGCTGGAAAGCGCGCTGTCCTTCCTAGGGCTGGGGGTGCGCCCGCCGATGCCCTCGTGGGGGCTGATGATCGCCGAGGGACGCGAGAACATCCTCTTCGACCCGTGGCTCGTGGCCCTGCCCGGCGCGATGATCTGCCTGCTGGTGCTGGCGGTGAACCTGCTGGGCGACGGCATGCGCGACCTGACCGGGGAGGCCCGCAAATGACCGCGCCCCTGCTCGACATCGACGACCTGCACGTCACCATCCCCACCGATCGCGGCGACCTTCACGCGCTGCGCGGCGCGGGCCTGCGGCTGGAGTCGGGCAAGACGCTCTGCCTCGTGGGCGAGAGCGGCTGCGGCAAGTCGCTGACCGCCATGTCGCTGATGGGCCTGCTGCCCCGCAAGGCACGGCAGAGTGCCGGGCGCTTTGCGCTGATGGGCACGGACTACGCCGGGAAGGCCCCCAAGGCCTGGGCGAACTTGCGCGGTCGCGACATGGCGATGATCTTCCAGGATCCGAACCAGTCGCTGAACCCCACCATGACCGTGGGCGTGCAGATGACCGAGGCGCTGCGCCATTTCGAGAAGCTCTCGAAAGCGCAGGCCGAGGACCGCGCCATCGCCATGCTCGACCGCGTGGGCATCGCCGATCCGAGGTCGCGGCTCGGGCAGTACCCGCACCAGTTCTCGGGCGGCCAGCGGCAGCGGCTGATGATCGCCTCGGCGCTGATCGGGCGGCCAAAGCTGCTAATCGCGGACGAGCCCACGACCGCGCTCGACGTCACCATCCAGGCACAGATCCTGCAGGTCATCGCCGAGCTGCAGGACGAGCTTGGCCTCGGGCTGCTGCTGATCACCCACGATCTTGGCGTTGCCGCCGCCATCGCCGACGACGTGGCGGTGATGTACGCGGGCCGGGTGATCGAGACCGGCCCCGTGGCGCAGCTTTTCGCGGTGCCCGCGCATCCCTACACGCAAGGCCTGATGGTCGCGATCCCGGTGCCCGGACGCACCCGGCCCGGCACGCCCCTGCCCGCCATCTCCGGCCGGGTGCCCGGGCTCATCGGCGGCGTCACCGGCTGCGCCTTCCGCGACCGCTGCGCACTGGCGGGCGATGGCTGCGCCAGCGATCCGCTGCCCCGCCACGCCTTTGCCTCGGGCGGCTTCGTCGAATGCACGCGGCCCTCGCTCTCGGAGACGCGCCCATGACCGCCCCCCAGACCGCCCAAATGACCGCCCCCCGCCAGCCGATGATCCACCTGCGCGACCTGCGCAAGACCTACTCCGTGCGGCAGGGCATGTTCGGCAAGCCCAAGGAGCTGCACGCGGTCGATGGGCTGAGCCTTGAGGTGCCCGAGGGCACGACGCTGGGCCTCGTCGGCGAGAGCGGCTGCGGCAAGAGCACCGCCATGTCCATGGCCGTGGGGCTGCTCAGGCCCGACAGCGGCTCGGTCTCCATCGGCGGGCACGATCTCTACGCCCTGCCGGTGGCCGAGCGGGTGCGGCTGATCCAGCCCGTTTTCCAGAACCCGCGCGCAGCGCTGAACCCGGTGCGCCGGATCGGCGACCTCGTGGGGCAGCCGCTGCGACTGCACGGCGGCCGCGACATCGCCCGCAAGGCGCGCGAGATGATGGACCGCGTGGGCCTGCCGACCCGGCTTTTCGACGCCTACCCCGGCGAGCTTTCGGGCGGCCAGCGCCAGCGCGCCGCCATCGCCCGGGCGCTGATCCTCGAGCCCAAGGTGCTGGTCTGCGACGAGCCTACCTCGGCGCTCGACGTCTCGGTGCAGGCGCAGGTGCTGAACCTGCTGCTCGAGCTGAAGCGCGACATGCAGCTCACCATGATCTTCGTCTCGCACAACCTTGCCGTGGTCGAGCACGTCTCGGATCGGGTCGCGGTCATGTACCTTGGCCGCAAGGTCGAGGAGGCTCCGGCGCCCGCGCTCTTCAAGACCCCGCGCCACCCCTACAGCCGGATGCTGGTGGGGGCGACGCTGGTGCCCGAGCCCGGTCACCCGCTGCCCGCCCAACCCAAGGGCCAGCCGCCCGCGGACCCGTTCCTCGCGCCCATGGGCTGCCGCTTCGCGCCGCGCTGCGCCTTTGCGCAGCCAAGCTGCGCCGAACGTCCCGCCCCGGCCATCACCGAGCCCGCCCGCAGCTTCTGGTGTCACCGCCCCGAGGCCGTCACCGCCTGAGCCGTGCCAACTCCGGCATTGCAAGAAAGACCCCAGCTGCACTAGGAAGCGGCCAGCCAGCCCGGCCGGGCTGCACCGCATTCCTATCCCCTCGTGACAGACGGAAGGTCCGCCATGACCCGCATCGCCCCGCTCGCCCTTGCCGCCCTGCTTGGCTCCACCTCGCTTGCCGCCGCGCAGACGCTCTATTTCTCGGCCATCCCCGACGAGGACGAGACCCGCCTCATCGAGCGCTTCTCGGCGGTCGCCGAGTATCTCAAAAGCGAGCTTGGCGTCGACGTCGAATTCGTGCCCGTGAAGAGCTACGCCGCCTCGGTCACCGCCTTCCGCAACGACCAGATCCAGCTCGCGTGGTTCGGCGGACTCACCGGCGTGCAGGCCCGCCTCGCGGTTCCCGACGCCCGCGCCATCGCGCAGGGCAAGGAAGACCCGATCTTCGTGAGCTACTTCATCGCCAATACCGAAACCGGTCTCGAGGAGTCCGACACCTTCCCCGAGGCTGCCAAGGGCATGTCGTTCACCTTCGGCGCCAAGACCTCGACCTCGGGCCGGCTGATGCCCGAGTACTGGATCCGGCAGGAGACCGGCGAGGCCCCCGAGGCGTTCTTCTCGAAGGTCGGCTTCTCGGGCGACCACAGCCAGACCCTGCGGCTCGTCGCCTCGGGCGCGTGGGACATCGGTGCGCTGAACTTCGCGGTCTACGACAAGGCCGTCGAGGAAGGCGCCCCCGAGGTCGAGACCGCCAAGGTGATCTGGCAGACCCCGCCCTACCCCGATTACAACTGGACCATCCGCGGCGACGTCGATGCCCGCTTCGGCGAGGGCTTCGCCGACAAGGTGCAGGCTGCGCTCATCGGCATGGACGACCCCGACCTGCTCGCGGCCTTCCCGCGCGAGGCCTTCATCCCCGCCGCCAACGAGGATTTCCAGCCGATCGAGGAAACCGCCAAGGAGCTCGGCCTCATCGAATGACGCTGGCCGCGCTGGATCGGGAAACGCTGGGTTACGGGCGCGCCGCGGTGCTGCCCGGGCTCAGCTTCGCGCTCGCTCCCGGCGAGCGCGTCGTGCTTCTGGGCCGCAGCGGCGTGGGCAAGACAACGCTGCTCAACGCCATGCACGACCGGCTGGCGCGCGACCACCGCACGGCGCTCGTGCCGCAGGACCATGCGCTGGTGCCGCAGCTTTCGGTGCTCAAGAACGTGCTGATGGGCCGGCTCGACGATCACGGCGCGCTCTACAACCTCACCAACCTGCTGCACGTCCGCCGCGCCGACCGAGCGGGCGTGGTCGACGTGCTGACGCCGCTGGGGCTCGCCGAGCTTGCCGACCGCCCGGTGCGGGCGCTCTCGGGCGGACAGAAACAGCGCGTGGCGCTGGGGCGCGCGTGGTGGCGCGGCGGCGCGGTGCTGATCGGCGACGAGCCGGTCTCGGCCGTGGACGAGACCCATGCCGAGGCGCTGCTCGGCCAGATGCGCGACCGCTTCCCCACGGCGCTGCTGGCGCTGCACGACGTGGCGCTGGCCCGGAGCTTCGCCACGCGACTGGTGGGGCTGCGCCGCGGCGGCATCCTCTTCGACGCGCCGGCGACGGAGGTGAGCGATGGCGACATCGCGGCTCTCTACGCCCACTGAGGCCCGCCGCAGCGCCCGCCGCGAGGGCTGGACCCGCCCCCGGGTGGTCACGCTCTTCCTCGCGCTGGCACTGCTGGCCCTGCCCTTCGCCGACTTCGGCCTCGCCGGCCACGACCCGGGCGCCGCGCTCTCGCGGATGCTTGCGGGCTTCCTGCGCCCCGATTTCGGCGCCGTCGAGCAGATCGGCCGCGCCATCTGGCTGACCGTGGCCTTCGCCGTCGCGGGCGTGGCGGCGGGAGCCTCGTCGGGGCTGGTGCTGGCGCCGTTCTATCACCTGCGCGCCGTGCGCTGGCTGTGCATCGCGCTGCGCTCGGTGCACGAGCTCTTCTGGGCGCTGATGCTGATGCAGATCCTCGGGATCTCGCCCCTGACCGGCGTGCTGGCCATCGCCCTGCCCTATGCCGGGATCTTCGCCAAGGTGTTCTCGGAACAGCTCGACGAGGCCGACCCGCGCCCGGCCGAGGTGCTGCCGCGCGGCACCGACGCGCTGTCGCGCTTCCTCTACGCCCGCGCGCCGCTCGCACTGACCGCGATGAAGCACTACACGCTCTACCGGCTCGAATGCGGCATGCGGGCGAGCGCCGTGCTGGGCTTCGTCGGCCTTCCGACGCTGGGCTTCCAGCTCGACAGCTTCTTCCGCATGGGCGACTACGGCGCCGCCTCGGCCATCATGATCTGCTACGTTGTGCTGATCGCCAGCGTCCGGCAGTGGATGCGCCCGGTACTGGCGCCGCTCTGGCTGCTGGCCTCGGCGGTGACGCTGGCGCTGGTCAAGTCGCCGCCGATGGGCTCGGGCGCCCTGATGCGCTTCCTGACCGAGGACATCGTGCCCGCGCCCCTGCGCGACGGCTGGGACTTCACGGGGCTGCTGCACTGGCTGGTGCCGCTCGTCACCGACGAGATGCTGCCCGGCCTCCTCGCCACCTTCGTCGTGGCGCAGATCGCGCTGGCGCTGACCGGGGCGCTGGCCTTCGCGGGCTTCGGGCTGATCGTGCCCCGGGTCACGCCGCGCTGGGGCCGCGCGCTGGGACATCTCGGACTGGTGATCCTGCGCAGCTTCCCCGAGTACATGCTGGCCTACCTCTTTCTGCAGGTCTTCGGCCCTTCGATGCTGCCCGCCGTGCTGGCGCTGGCGCTGCACAACGGCGCCATCATCGCGCACCTTCTGGGCCGCGAGGGCGAGACGCTGCTGCCCACCCTGCGCCGCGATGCGCCCCGGGGGCTGACGCTCTGGGGGTGGGAGCTGGCGCCGCGGCTCTCGGGGCCGTTCCTCGCGCTCTGCCTCTACCGGTGGGAGATCATCCTGCGCGAGACCGCCGTCATGGGCCTGCTCGGCATCGCCACGCTCGGCTTCTACATCGACAGCGCCATGGCCGAGCTTCGGCTCGACCGGGCGGTGGTGCTGCTGATCGCCACCGGGCTGGTCACCGCGGGCATCGACGCGCTGTCGCGGGCATTGCGCCGCCGCACCGGCGCGGGGCTCTCGGGACAGACCCGCGTCGAGGGGTGCTGAGCCGGAGTTTGGCGGAGGCGCCGCCGCGGCCTATGTTGCAGGCAGAGCCCCCGCAACCGGACCGCCCCATGAACGCCTTCACACCGCCCTCCGTCACCCCGCCCGGCAAGCCGCTCGGCATCCTCGCGAGCCTCAAGGCCGTGCGGCGAAACGTGCTGAACATCATCCCGGCGATCTCCTACACTCAGCCCATCGTCACCGGGACCACCGGCACCGCGCGCTGGCACATGGTGCAGGGCCCCGAGGGGATGAAGCGCGTCTTCCTGGACAACGTCGCCAACTATCCCAAGTCCGAGGTCATGCTGCGGATGCTGCGTCCGGCGGTGGGCGAGAGCCTCTTCACCTCGGAAGGCGCGCACTGGCGCTGGCAGCGCCGGGCCATTGCGCCGGTCTTCGCCGCCCGCCATGTCGAGGCCCTGGCCCCGGTGATGACCGCCACCGCCGACCGCGCCGCCGACCGGCTGGCCCGTGCCGGCGGCGAGGCCGAACTGGTGCAGGCGATGCTCTCGGCCACCTTCGATGTAATCTGCGACGTGGCGCTCTCCGGGCGCGAGCATTTCGACGCCGACGCCTATGGCGCCGCCATCACCCGCTATTTCCTGACCGTGGGGCGCGCCTCGCTGATGGATTTCCTCGAGGTGCCGCCATGGGTGCCCCGCCCCGCCGAGCTGCTTGGACGCGGCGCGGTGAAGACCATGCACCGGATGGTCGCCAGCGCCATCGACGCACGGCGGGTACAGGGCTCGGGGCCGCTCGACGACCTGCTCGACCACATGATGAAGGCCACCGACCCCGAGACCGGTCGGGCGATGTCGCCGCAGGAGCTTTTGCACAACATGCAGTTCTTCATCGTCGCCGGTCACGAGACCACGGCGCTGTCGATTTCCTGGGCGCTCTACCTGCTGGCCAATGACGCCGAGGTGCAGGAGCGCGCCCATGCCGAGGCGCGCGGCGTGCTGGGCGACCGGCCCGCGGGGTTCGAGGACCTCGCGCAGATGCCCTACATCGAGCAGGTGCTCGAGGAATCGATGCGGCTCTACCCGCCGGTGGGCTTCCTCGCCCGCAACGTGCTCGAGACCGACCGGATCTACGACCGCGAGATCCGCCCGCGCGAGACCGTCTTCATCAACACCTACGCGCTGCACCGGCACCGCGACTACTGGACGGCCCCCGACGTCTTCGATCCCGATCACTTCTCGCCCGAGGCCAGGGCCGGCCGGGACCGCTACACCTACCTGCCCTTCGGCGCCGGGCCCCGGATCTGCGTGGGCGCCAATTTCGCCATGATGCAGGCGCAGATCATCCTGGCGACGCTTCTGGCCCGCTTCCGCTTCACCCCTGCGGGGCCAGACCCCGAGCCGGTGATGCACATGACGATCCGTCCCGAACCGGGCGTCACGCTGGGCATCCGCGCGGTCTGACGCCGCACGGTTTTCGTGCATTCGGTCACAATTCGGACAATTCTTCTCCGTATCGCGGCGTACCAGCGCGACGCGATCCCCTGATGGTGTGAATTCGTGCGAGGGTTCGCGCAGCCGTAACGTCCAATGAACACGGGGGCATGGCGCCGGGCCGATGGGTGATCCTGCGTCCGCGTCACCGCCCGGGATAAGAAATACTTTGCGGACGACAAATGTTTTCAATTGGACGACGTGTCACAAACTTGTCTCACTTCAACGCAATCGAGACCGCTCGCAGCACGGGACACCCCACGACGCCATGCCAGCAACGACCCGAAATCCGCTCCGACCCGCGTACCGCTCAGGCGGTCAGCGCGCGCGTCAGGCGGGGCATCAGGGCAAGATGGCGGCGGATCACCTCGACCGCGCGCTCCTCGTCGTGGACCGAGAGCGCGGCGACCATCTCACGGTGTTCCACCTCGATGATCTCGGTCTTGCCGACGCCCTGCCGCAACGACAGCATCGCGGCCCGGGACAGCGGCGCCTGAAGCCCATCAAACACCTGAACCAGAACGGTATTTCCCGCCGCGGCAACAAGCGCCTGATGGAACAGCCGGTTGATCTCGACGCAGCCCAGCAGGTCTTCGGCCGGGGTCGCCTCATGGGCTTCGCAGAGTTCCAGAAGCGTGTCCGGGATCGGGCGTTTCTCGCGGCAGATCTTGCTCGCGGCGTGGGTCTCGACCATCAGCCGGACCTCGTGCAGGTCGCGCAGCTCGGTGGGCGACAGCCAGCGCACCATGGCGCCCCGGCGCGGGTGCTGTTCGAGGTAGCCCTCCGCAGCCAGCCGGCTCAGCGCCTCGCGCACCGGAGAGCGCGACACGCCGGTTATCTCGCAGGCCTGCGCCTCCTCGACGAAAGCGCCCGGCTCGAAACTTCCCTTGAGAATGGCGGATCGAATCCCGGTGTAGGCACGCTCGCGGGCGGACTGGACCGGCCCCACACCGACCGAATGAGCATCTTTTCGACTGTTCACTCATCTTCTCCACAACTTTCTGTCACAAACCCCGCGATCGCACGCGACAAGGCTGGACAGAATCATCTCTCCTCTCTTGTATACACGACGTAGACGTCAGAAGGACAAGCAACCATGATGGACGGGACTCAGGGCTTCGGATCCAAAACCACCTGGCGGGTCGGGGTGGATTCGGGCGGCACCTTCACCGACGTCTGCATGTTTGACGAGGCCAGCGGCGAGATCGCCGTCTGGAAGGTTTCCTCCACCCCCGACGACCCGTCGCGGGGCATCGCGCAGGGCGTCGAGGAAGGCATGAAGGAACGCGCCGGTGGCAGCGAAAGCGACCCGGCGGCGGCCATCGCCTATCTCGGCCACGGCACCACCGTCGCCACCAACGCGCTGATTACCCATCGCGGCGCCAAGGTCGGCCTGCTGACCACTGACGGTTTCCGCGACCTGCTCGAGATCGGCCGTCAGAAGCGCCCGGATCTCTACGACCTCTTCGCCGAGAAGCCCAAGACGCTGGTCCCCCGCGAGCTGCGGTTCGAGCTGCCCGAGCGCATGCTGCGCACCGGCGAGGTCTCGGTCCCGCTCGACGAGGAGGCCGTGCGCAAGGCTGCCCGCGCCATGAAGGCCGCCGGGGTCGAGGCGGTCGCCATCTGCTTCCTCTACGCCTTCGTGAACCCCGCCCATGAGAAGATCGCCAAGGCCATCGTCGAAGACGAGATGCCCGGCGTCTTCCTTTGCGCCAGCCACGAGATTGCCCCCGAATTCCGCGAATTCGAGCGCCTCTCGACCGCGACCGTGAACGCCTATCTCGGGCCGATCATGCACCGCTACATCTCGCGCCTGACGCCGCGGCTCGAAGAGCTCGGCCTGCCGATCGCGCCGCACCTCACCCAGTCGAACGGCGGTGTCGTCCGCTTCGAGGTGGCCGCCGAAACCCCGGTCCGCGCGGTGCTCTCCGGCCCCTCCACCGGCGTGGTGGCGGCGCAGGCCATCGGCACGCGCGGCGGTTTCGACGACATCATCACCTTCGACATGGGCGGCACCTCGTCCGACGTCGCGTTGATGGCGGGCGGCGAGACCACCCAGACCAACGAGAGCATCGTACACGGCTACCCGATCAAGGCGCCGATGCTCGACATCCACACCGTGGGCGCCGGCGGCGGCTCCATCGCCACCATCGACAGCGGCGGCCTGCTCAAGGTCGGCCCCGAGAGCGCCGGCGCCGATCCGGGCCCGGTCTGCTACGGCCGTGGCGCAACCGAGCCCACCGTCACCGACGCCAACATCGTTCTGCAGGTGCTGAACCCGGTCGAGATCCTTGACGGGCGGATGAAGGTCCACCGCGACCTCGCCCTGGAAGCCATTGGCAAGATGGCGGAAAAGCTCGGGATGGAGACCATGGACGTGGCCCAGGGCATCATCTCGGTGGTGACCGCGAACATGGCCAAGGCGATCCGGGTGATCTCGGTCCAGCGTGGCCACGACCCGCGCAACTACGCGCTGATGGCTTTTGGCGGCGCCGGCCCGCTGCACGCGGTGCGCCTTGCGCAGGAACTCGGCATGACCACCGTGGTGATCCCGCGCAACCCGGGCATCCTCTGCGCCATGGGCCTTCTGCTCACCGACCTGCGCGCCGATTTCTCGACCACCAAGCTGGTGGCGCTGGACGCCGGGAACCTCGACGTCATCGCCGAGGCCATGAGCAAGGTCGAGGACGAGGCGGCGGGCTGGTTCGCCAGCGAGGCGATCCCGGCGGACAAGCAGATGACGACCCGCCGCGTCGACATGCGCTATGACGGCCAGAACTACGAGCTTTCGATCCCCCTGCCCGACGGCCCGGTGACAGCCGAGACGCTCGTCGCGCTCGAGAAGGGGTTCACCGAGGCGCACGAGCGCATGTATGGCTTCGCGGTGCCCGAAGAGCGCATCCTCTGCGTCACCTTCCGCGCCGAGGCCATGGGCCTCGTGAAGAAGGCCGAGCTGCCCGAGCGCCCGCTGGGCGATGCGGATGCCTCGGGCGCCGTCATCGGCAGCCGCGAGGTCTGGTACCCCGAGACCGGCGCCTTTACCGAAACGACGCTCTACGCCCGCGACCGGCTGGCGCCCGGCAACGTCTTCCAGGGCCCCGCGATCGTCGAGCAGATGGACACCACCACGCTCATCCCGCCGGGGGTCACGGCTCGTGTGGACACCATCGACAACCTCATCCTGGAGCTGAGCGCATGACCGGCCAAACCACCACTCACGCACTCGACCCGATCACCGTCGAGGTCATCGGCGCCGCTCTCTCGTCGATCGTGGAGGAGACCGGCGAGGCTCTCGTCCGCGCCTCCTACTCGACCAACATCAAGGAACGCCGCGATTGTTCTACGGCGCTCTTCGATCGGCACGGCCAGACGCTGTGCCAGGCCGAGCACATCCCGATCCACCTCGGCAGCTTCCTCGACTTCATCCCGATGCTGCTGAAGGATCACAACCCCGAGGACATGCGCCCCGGCGATGTCTTCGTGGGCAACGACGCCTACCGCGGCGGCGGCACCCACCTGCCCGACATCGTGCTTGCCGAGCCGATCTTCGTCGAGGGCGAGCTGGTGGCGTGGACCGTGAACCTCGCCCACCACTCGGACTTCGTCGACCGGGCCCACGCCCACATCTACCAGGAAGGCCTGCGCATCCCGCCGATCCGTCTCTACAAGGCGGGCGAGTTGCAGAAGGACGTGCAGGAGCTCATCCTGCTCAACTGCCAAGTCCCGCGCGAGCGCCTGTCGGACCTGCGCGCCCAGATGGCGGCGAACCGCGTCGGCGTCATGCGCTTCCAGGAGCTCTGCGCCCGTCACGGCGTCGACACGGTGCTGGCCTCGGGCGAGGCGCTGCTGGATTACGCCGAGCGCAAGATGCGCGCCGGCATTGCCGCCCTCCCCGACGGCAGCTGGCGCTTCGAGGACGTCTTCGACAACCTCGACTTCGACGAGCCGATCCCCTTCGCTGTGACCGTGACCGTCGCGGGCGATGAGATGACGCTCGACTTCGAAGCCCCCGAGCAGATCCGCGCGCCGATCAACATGACGCGCACCGCGCTGCTGGCCACCACCTACTATATCGTCAAGTCGGTCATCGACCCGACGGTACTGCCGAACGCAGGCCTCGCGCGGCCGCTCAACGTGAAGGCGCCCGAGGGCTCGATCCTGAACTGCAAGCACCCCGCCGCGGTGAACGGCCGGGTGCAGACCTGCCAGCGCGTCGCCGACCTCATCCTCGGCGCGCTCGCCCAGGCGGTGCCCGAGCGCGTCTCGGCCTGCACCAACTCGGCCTGCTCGGTCGCGGTGTTCTCGGGCACCCGCCAGAGCGGCCCCGACGCCGGCACCTACTGGGTCTATCTCGAGACCATCGGCGGCGGCGGCGGTGCCCGCCCGACCGCGGACGGGCTCGACGGCATCCACGTGCACGCCACCAACACCTCGAACCTCCCCGTCGAGGCGCTCGAGGGAGAATACCCCCTGATCCTCGAGCGTTACGAGCTCGTCGACGGCTCTGCGGGCGTCGGCAAGCACCGCGGCGGCATGGGTCTGCGCCGGGTCTACCGGGCGACCGAGGACTGCATGGTCCACGTCGACGTGTCGCGCAACAAGTCGCGGTCCTGGGGTCTTCAGGGCGGCGGTGAAGGCGGCCACGGCAGCTATGTCACCAGCCCCGACTGCGCCCCCTTCGAGCGCGGCTACGGCACCCTGCGCGCCGGCGAATGGCTCGAGGTCATCACCCCCGGCGGTGGCGGCTACGGCACGCCCGAGGAATGCAGCCAAGCGCCCCTCGCCGCCGAATGAACCACCCCGATCCCGCATCGGACCAAACGCATCAGAACCCAAGGGCCGGAAAGAGCTCGCAACAACCGACAAGGAGACTGTCACAATGACCACCAAGATGAACCGTCGCGGCTTTCTCGCCACCACCGGCGCCGCTGCCGGTGCCCTCGGCTTCCTCGGCAAGGCCGCCTTCGCGCAGGATGGCGGCACGCTCCGCTTCGGCCTCTCGGCCTACCCGCCGAGCTTCGACGTCTGGGCCTCGAACGGCACCGCTGCCGGCACCATCAAGCTGATGTGCCACCGCGGCCTGCTGAGCTACGACAAGGACGGCGTCATGCAGGGCGAACTGGCGGAAAGCTGGGACGTGGGCGAGGACGGCACCTGGACCTTCAAGCTGCGCGACGCCAACTGGCACGACGGCACCCCGGTGACCGCCGCCGACGTGGCCTGGACAGTGACCGAGGCGCAGAAAGCGGACTCGGCGGCCTACCTGCAGGGTCAGCTCGCCACCATCACCTCGATCGAGACCCCGGACGAGAAGACCGTCGTGATGAAGACCGACGGACCGCAGGCCGTGCTGCCGAACTGGTTCGCGCATTACAACATGTCGATCATGAAGTCCGGCTCCGAGCGCGACAGCATGATGGGCGCGGGCCCGTTCAAGCTCGTGTCGACCGACCGCGGCGTGTCGCTCTCGCTCGAGGCAAACACCGACTACTACAAGGAAGGCATGCCGAAGGTCGCGGGCGTCGAGGCCATCGTCTACGCCGACGAGAACCTGCGCGTCGCGGCGCTCGAGGCCGGTGACGTGGACGTCGTGGAATACGTGCCGTGGCAGGCCATGGCGCAGGTCGGCGACAACGACTCGCTGCAGCTCGACACCACCTTCGGTCCGTTCATGTACCTGACCTTCAACGGCAGCAAGCCGCCGTTCGACAACCCGCTGGTCCGCCGCGCCGTCGGCCACGCCATCAAGCGCGAGGACATCGCCGCCGCCGCCTTCTACGAGCGCGGCGCGCCGCTTGAGCACCTGCCGATCGCCGATGCCTCGGAGTTCTACAACGCCGATCTCGCGAACTCGTGGAACTACGACCCGGACAAGGCCATGGCACTGCTCGCCGAGGCCGGCTACCCGGACGGCTTCGACTGCACCATGCTGTCGACCGCGCAATACGGCATGCACCAGTCCACCGCCGAGGTCTGCCAGGCCTACCTGTCGATGGTCGGCATCAACGTGACCCTCGACCTGCCGGAATGGTCGACCCGCATCAAGAAGGGCAACGAGGGCAGCTACGACCTGTCTGTCATGGGCACCGCCGCCGACAACAACGACCCCGACGGCCTTGCCAACGTGCTCGACGGCAGCCTGCCCGCCGCCTACGCCCGCAGCTACGGTCTCGAGACGCCCGAGATCTCCGAGCTCTTCAAGAAGGGCCGCGCCATCTTCGACGCCGAAGAGCGCAAGGCCATCTACAAGGAGCTCGAGCAGATCGCCATCGACACGGCGCCGATAATGGGCCTGTGCTGGCGTGAGCAGGGCTACGGCCTTGCCGGCAACGTCAGCGGCTTCTCCAACATGCCCGGTCAGCTGACCTTCTATTCCGGCTTCACGCTGGAAGAAGCGATGCTCGGCTAAGCGCAAGTCAGACAAATGTTGAGATACATCGCCTTCCGAAGCCTCGTCGCCCTGTTCCTCGTCTGGGTCGTCGTCACGATCGTCTTCCTGCTTCTGCACCTCATCCCCGGGGATCCGGCGGAGTTGCTGCTGAGCACCGGGAACGTCGCGGCCGATCCGCAGGCGGTCGCCGCCCTGCGCGAGCAGATGGGGCTCAACGCTCCGCTCTGGCAGCAGTATCTCGACCATATGGCCGGTGTCCTCACCGGTGATCTCGGCGCGTCGTTCCGCGATGGCGCGCCGGTGATCGAGCAGATCGCCCTGCGCCTTCCGCGCACGCTCGAGGTCATCCTCGCCGCGTCGCTGATCGCAACCGGCATCGGCGTGCCGCTCGGCACCTACGCGGCCATCCGCGCCGACGGCAAGGCCGATGCCGTGATCTCCTTCTTCGCATCCGCCTCGCTCTCGACCCCGGTCTTCGTCGTGGGCTCGGTGGTGATCCTGATCTTCGCGCAGGAGCTGAAATGGCTCCCCGCCGGGGGCTTCGTGCCCTTCAGCGAGGATCCGGTGGAACATTTCAAACTGCTGCTGATGCCCGCGGGCACCGTGGCGCTGTCGCTCCTCGCGGTGATCACCCGCATGAGCCGCGCCTCCGTGCTCGAAGTTCTCCAGCGCGACTACGTGCGCACCGCCCGGGCCAAGGGCCTGTCGCGGGCTCCGATCCTGCGCCGCCACGTGGTCCGCAACGCACTGATCCCGGTGCTGACCGTGCTGGGGCTCGAGATGGGTACGCTGATCGGAGGCACCGTCCTGGTGGAATTCGTCTTCAACTGGCCCGGTCTGTCGGGCTACCTCGTGTCGGCCGTCGATGCCCGCGACTATCCCGAAGTGGTCGGCATCGTGATGACGATCTCGGTCCTCTTCGTCTTCCTCAACCTCGTGGTCGATGTGGTGAACGCCATGCTCGATCCCCGCATCTCGCTGGTGCGCTGATGAAGGCCTCGACCCGCAAGCTGATCCTGCCCGGCACCATCGTCGCGCTGATCATCGCCACCGTCATTCTCGCCCCCGTGCTGCCGCTGCAGGACACCCGGGGCATGGACATCCCCCACCGCTTCGCCGGCCCCTCGGCCGCGCACTGGCTCGGCCAGGACGAGTTCGGCCGCGACGTGCTCTCGCGCCTGATCTGGGGCGGCCGCGCCTCGCTCTTCATCGCCGTGGGCTCGGCCGTGCTGGCGGCCATTGCCGGCACCGCGCTCGGGCTGCTGGGCGGCTACTTCCGCGGCGCGGTGGAGCTCTTCACCGTGCGCGCCGCCGAGATCATCCTCTGCCTGCCGCCGCTGCTGCTGGCGCTGCTGGTCGTGACGATCCTCGGCGCGGGCACCTGGCCGCTGATCCTCGCGCTCACCATCCTCTACACGCCGAACTACGCCCGTGTGGTCTATGCCGCCACGCAACAGGTGCGCGGGCTCGACTTCGTGACCGCGCAGCGCGCCATGGGCACGCATCCGCTGAAGATCCTCGTGCGGACCATCCTGCCCAACGTGCTGCCGCCGCTGCTGGTGCAGATGTCGCTGGTCGTCGCCTCGGCCATGGTGATCGAGAGCGGCCTGTCGTTCCTCGGCCTCGGCGTGGTGCCCCCCACCCCGTCCTGGGGCCTGATGATCCGCGCCGCCCGCGGCGCCATGGAGGTCGCACCCCTGCTGCTGGTCTGGCCGTCGCTGGCGCTTGCCGGCACCATCCTGACCTTCAACCTGCTCTGCGACCGCCTGCAATCCGCGCTCGATCCCCGGGCGGTTACCGCCGGTGGCGCGCTCTGGCTGCGGCCCCGCTCGCGCGAGGCGAAAAAGCCGGTGACCCCGGTCGCCGCCCCCGCCGAGGCGCCGCTGCTCGAGATCTCGGACATGTCCATCGCCGTCCACGACATGGAGCTTGTGCGCCGCGTGTCGCTGACCGTTCGCCCCGGCGAGACCGTGGCGCTGGTGGGCGAGAGCGGCTCGGGCAAGACCCTGACCGGCCTCGCCATGACCGGCCTGCTGCCCGACACCCTGCGCGTCACCGGCGGCAGCGCCGTCTACACCACCCGCGACGGCACCGCGGTCGACCTTGCCAAGCTCGACGAGGAAGGCATCCGCAAGCTGCGCGGCGACGAGATCTCGATGGTGTTCCAGGACGCCGCCGCCTCGCTCAACCCGGTGCTGCGCATCGGCGACCAGCTCGGCGAGGCGATCCAGGCCCACCACCAGATCTCTGGCGAGGCGCTGCAGAAGCGCATCCTGGACCTGCTCCGCCACGTCGGCATCCCCGACCCCGAGCGCCGGCACCGCGCCTACCCGCACGAGCTCTCGGGCGGCCAGCGTCAGCGCGCCATGATCGCCCTCGCCGTGGCCAACAACCCCCGGCTGCTGATCGCCGACGAGCCGACCACCGCGCTCGACCCGACGATCCAGGCGCAGATCCTTCAGCTCTTCGCGCAGCTCAAGAAGGACACGCCGGGCATGGGTATGATCTTCGTCACCCACGACCTTGCCGTGGTGGCCGAGATCGCCGACAGGGTGACGGTGATGTACGCGGGCGAGGTGGTCGAGGAAGGCCCCGTGGCCGAGGTCTTCGCCCGTCCCCGTCACCCCTACACCGCCGCGCTGATCTCGTCGGTGCCCGAGAGCGGTGCCGAGCGGCTCACCGCGATCCCCGGCACCGTGCCCTCGCCGCGCAACATGCCCACAGGCTGCCGCTTCGCGCCGCGCTGCGGCTTCGCGACCGCCGAGTGCGAGAGCCGGTCGCCCAAGGCCGAACACCCCGCAGCCGACCGTGTCACCCGCTGCTTCCGCTGGGAGAACGTCACATGACCGACGCCAACGCTCCGCTGGTCGAGGCAAGGACCCTCGGCCGCAACTTCCCGACCCGCCACGGGCTGCTCGGCCGCGCCCAGGACGTCTGGGCCGTGCGCGACGTGAGCCTCACCGTCGCCAAGGGCGAGACCGTGGGCATCGTGGGGGAATCCGGCTGCGGCAAGTCCACGCTCGGGCGCATGATGATGGGGCTCGACAGCCCCACCAAGGGCAGCATGAGCTTCGACGGGCGCGACCTGTCGTCCCTCTCGTCCGCCGAGATGCGCAAGCTGTCGCGCCGGATGCAGATGGTGTTCCAGGACCCCTTCGGCTCGCTCGACCCGCGGCGCACCATCGGCGCCCAGATCGCCGACGGGCTGCGCACCCACAACATCGTCCCCGGCAGCGAGGTCAAGGCCGAGGTCGCGCGGCTGCTCGAACAGGTGGGCCTGCCCACCTCTGCCGCCGAGCGCCGCCCCCACGAGTTCTCGGGCGGCCAGCGCCAGCGCATCGCGGTCGCCCGCGCGCTCTCGACCCGGCCGGATTTCATCGTGGCGGACGAGCCCGTCTCGGCGCTCGACGTGTCGATCCAGGCGCAGGTGGTGAACCTGCTCATGGACCTGCGCCGCGATCTCGACCTTGCCATGTTGTTCATCAGCCACGACCTGCACGTGGTGCGCCACCTCTGCAACCGCATCGTGGTCATGTACCTCGGCCGCATCGTCGAGGAGGGCCCGGCCGAGAAGGTCTTCGGCACGCCGTCGCACCCCTACACCCGCGCCCTGCTCGCGGCGACGCCGTCGCTGCACCCGCGCGATCCCTCCGAGGGCGACAAGGTTCTCAAGGGCGAGCTGCCGAGCCCGGCCAACCCGCCCTCGGGCTGCCCGTTCCGCACCCGCTGCCCGCTCGCCGAAGAGGCCTGCGCCAAAGGCGTGCCGCCGCTCTCGCCCGTGGGCGACGGCTGGCGCGCCGCCTGCATCAAGGCCGCGCCCGTGGCCGAGGGGGTGCCCGCATGACCGATCCCGTCGCGATGATCACCGGCGCCAATCGCGGTATCGGCGCCGCCATCGCGCTGGCGCTGGCGGAGCGCGGCTACCGGCTGGCGCTGGGGCTGCGCGATCCCTCGAAGCTCCCCGCGAGCCTTGCCGAGCACGACCCGCTGGTGGTGCAGTACGACGCCGCCGTGGCCGAGGACGCCCGTGCCTTCGTCGAGGCCACCGAGACCGAGTTCGGCCGCATCGACGCGCTGGTCAACAACGCCGGCATCGGCGGCCCGCTCGAGCTCATGCCCGAGCCCGCGCAGGACGACGAGGAGATGGAGGCGATGCTCGACAGGCTGCTCTCGGTCAACGTCAAGGCGCCGTTCCGGCTGACCCGTGCCGCCCTGCCCGCGCTCTGCCGTTCGGGGACGGGGCGGGTCATCGTGCTGGCCTCGCTCTCCGGGCAGCGGGTGCTGGGGCTGAACGCCGGCTACCAGATGACCAAGCACGCGGCGATCGCGCTCTCGCACGCCGCACGGCGCGCAGGCTGGGACCAGGGTGTGCGCGCCTGCGCCGTCTGCCCCGGCTTCGTCGCCACCGACCTGACACTGCGGCACGACCTGCCCCGGCACGAAATCACCCAGCCCGAAGACCTCGCTCGCCTCGTCGCCGAGGTGGTCACGCTTCCCAACAGCGCCAGCGTCTCCGAGCTCAATGTCAACTGGCGCTACGAACCGGGGTTATGATGCGTCCTTATGCAGACAAGGTCGAAAGCGACCCGTCCGTTCCTGCAGCCGTCGATATCGTCGTCATCGGCGGCGGCATCGTCGGCTGTTCCGCCGCCTTCTGGGCCGCCGAGCAGGGCCACCGCGTGGCGCTGATCGAGAAGGGCCGCATCGCCGGCGAGCAGTCCAGCCGCAACTGGGGCTGGGTCCGCCGCATGGGCCGCGCCGTGGCGGAGTACCCGCTGGGCATCGAGAGCCTGCGGATCTGGGACACGCTGGCGCAGCGCACCGGACACGACACCGGCTTCTGCCGCACCGGGGTGGTCTACACCGCCCAGACCGACGCCGAGATGGCGTGGATCGAGACGGTGCGCCGGGACGCCCAAACCTTCGGGCTCGCCGCCCAGTCGCTGACCCCGGCGCAGCTGTCGGACCGCTTCGAGGGCGCGTCGCTCACCGCACGTGCCGGGCTCTACACCGAGGACGACGGCCGCGCCGAACCGGCGCTCGCCGCCCCCGCGCTGGCGCGCGGCGCCCGCACCAAGGGCGCCACCGTGCTCACCGGCTGCGCCGTGCGCAGCATCGAGACCAAGGCCGGCACCGTCTCGGCCGTGATCACCGAGCGCGGGCGCATCGCCTGCAACGCGGTGATCGTCGCCGGTGGTGCCTGGTCGCGGCTGTTCCTCGGCAACCTCGGGATCGACTTCCCGCAATTGCGGGTGCGCGGCTCGGCCATGCGCACCGCGCCGATCAAGGGCGGCCCGGCCCACGCGCTCGGCAACGGCGCCTTCGGGATCCGGCCACGCCTCGATGGCGGCTATACCATCGCTCAGCGCGGCCGCTCCAAGGTGCAGATCACGCCCGACAGCTTCCGGCTCTTCGGCAAGTACCTCGGCAGCCTCCGCGAGAACCGCGGCGAGATCAGCCTGACCGTCGACCGCAGCATGTGGGACGGGCTGGTGACGCCCCGGCACTGGCAGCCCGACGAGATCTCGCCCTTCGAGAAATGCCGCGTGCTCGATCCCGAGCCGCAGGAGGCCGCACTCGCCAAGGCGATGCGTGCCGTGCAGGCCGCCTTCCCGGCGCTGAAACAGGCCACCATCACCGAGAGATGGGGCGGCATCATCGACGTCACCCCCGACGCGGTGCCAGTGATCGACCCGGTGGACGAGATCCCCGGGCTGGTCATCGCCAGCGGCTTCTCTGGCCACGGCTTCGGCATCGGCCCCGCCGCGGGCCAACTGGCCGGCGAACTCGCCACGGGCGTCCCGACGCTCGTGGACCCCACGCCCTTCCGGCTCGACCGCTTCGGCGGAGCGATGCTGAAAGCGGCAGAGTGACCGAAGACGGGAAAAATTTTCTCTATCGGTCGGAAATCCGAATGAATTGGACGCCCCCCGCGGCGTTCCGCTTCACTGGGACCCGACCGCACACGACGACTGACAAGGAACGGAACAGATGATCGACAAGATCCGAATGGCAGAGCTGACCTCGGAAGAGGCACGGCAGGAACTCACCTCCGAGGCCGTGGTGCTGCTGCCCATGGGCTCGCTCGAAGACCAAGGCATCCACGCGCCGATGGGCGACTACCTTGCCGCCGACCTGATGGCGATGGAGATCGCCAAGGCCGCGCGCGAAGGCGGCGTGTCCACATTCGTGGCGCCCGTCATCCCCTTCGGCGGCAAGGACTATTTCGAATCGAGCCACGGCGGCATCTCGATCAGCCACGCGACGCTCTGCGGCATCCTCGACGACATGTTCGGCTGCCTCAACCGTCACGGCATCCGCAAGATCATGATCGTCAACGGCCACGGCGGCAACGTCCCTGCGATCACCGAGGTGGCGCTGCGCTGGCGCCAGAAGGCGGGTCTCTTCATCCCGTCGATGTACCTCTGGCAGGTGGCCTACGGCGAGCTTCCCGCGCTCATCGGCGCCGAGAAGGCCAAGGCCTCGTCCGGCCACGGCGGCGACCCGCTGACCTCGGTCGGCCTGCACTTCTACCCCGACCTGATCCGCAAGGACCTCGTGCGCGAAGCCCCCACCGGCAGCACCATCAAGGGCATGGACATCGGCGGCTTCTCGTCGGTGGTCTACGACGGCGCCAAGATCCAGGCGCCCATCGAGGCGCTCGAGGCGACCGAGACCGGCGCCTACGGCTGCAACCCGACGCTGTGCTCGGCCGAGACCGGCGACGTGCTGGTCAAACGCCTTGCCGCCATCGGCGCGGGTCTGGTGATCGACCACGTCGCCAAGGGCCTGCACGACTGATCCCCGCAACAACCACGAACCGGCGGCGCCGACCGCCGGTCACCCCCCCAACCAGGAGGAACTTCCCATGACTACCAAGACGATCCTTGGCCTCGCTTCGGGCCTCGCCATGCTGCTGGGCACCGTGGCCCATGCAGAAACCACCTGGAAGATGGCCACCAAGATGCCGGTGGACAGCCCCGAAGGGCAGGTCTTCCAGAAATTCGCCGAGCTGACCGAGGAATACACCGGCGGCGAGCTCAAGATCACCGTCTACCCCAACGAGCAGCTGGGCAAGGAGAACGCCGTTCTCGAGCAGCTGCAGGCGAACATCATCCAGATCTACGCCGAGGGCTACAGCTACATGAAGAAGTGGGAGCCGGCGCTGGACTGGACCACGCCCGCCTTCGCCTTCGACGACTATGACCACTGGGTCCGCTTCATGAACTCGGACACCGTGAAGGGCTGGTTCGACAACGCCGCCGCGCAGTCCGGCGTGCGTCCGCTGGGCGACCCGACCCGCGTCCTGCGCGGCCCGTTCCGCGTGACGGTGTCCAACGTGCCGATCGAGACCGCCGACGACTACAACGGCCTCAAGCTGCGCATGCACGAAAGCAAGAGCGCCATCGAGACCTGGGACGCCATCGGCACCGAGGTGATCACCCTGCCCTGGACCGAGGTCTACCAGTCGATCTCGAAGGGCATCGTGCAGGCGGTGAACTCGCCCATCGCGCTGGTGGAAGCCATGCGCTTCAACGAGGTCGCTCCCTACATCACCCGCATGGACGAGTACTGGCAGTCCATCGGCTTCATGGTCAACGAACAGGCTCTGAACGCACTCGACGAAGAGACGCGCGCCGGCCTGCTCAAGGCCTATGACGAGGCCGGCGAGATGTCGCAGGACCTGATGTTCTCCGTTGCCGACGAGAGCATCAAGCGCATGGTCGATGCCGGCGCCACCTACGTCGAGCTCGACACTGCCCCGCTGGTCGAGACCATGAAGACCTATTACGAGGCCCAGGACGCTGCCGGCGCCCTGCCCGAAGGTCTGCTCTCGGCCATCGAAGAGACGCGGGCCACCCCACAGTGACACCGTTCGAATATTCCCCAGAGAGCCCGCTGCAGCGGGCTCTCAACCGGCTCGACCGGTTGAACTGGCAGATGGGCGGCGCCTTCCTGTGGCTGTCCAACGCCTGCCTGCTGGCGATGCTGGCGCTGACCACCGCGACCATGATCCTGCGCCCGATGGGCCTTGCCGCCTACTGGATCTGGCCGTGGACCATGGTGTTTTTCATCTGGCTCAGCTTCTTCGGCTTCTTCGCCCTCTATGCGCGCCTCAAGGACGTGCGCGTGGACTTCCTCGCCGAGCGGATGGGCGCGGCCGGGATGCTGGTGACGCGGATCGTCTCCGACGCCGCCACGTTGATTGTGACCGGTGTCCTGCTGATGCAGGTGCCCAAGGTCATCGCGACCTCCACCGGCATCTATGACGGTGCCACCATGCCGACCGGCGTAGAGCTCCCCCGTCTCGCCCTGTCGCTGCCGCTTTTCATCTCGACGGCGCTCGTAGCGCTGACCGCCATTCTCGATATCGCGAAGCTGGCGGCCGGCATGCCCGAGAACGTCACCGACCACCATCCGGAAATCTGACCCATGGCCTGGATCCTCTTCGGCACCTTCATCGCGCTGATCCTCTTGCGCGTGCCCATCTCGATCGCCATCGGCACCGCCACGGTGCTCACCTTCCTGACGTCCGATTTCTCGACCGCGCTGCAGATCATTCCCCAGCAGATGCTCGAGGGCGTGAACAAGGCGTCGCTCACCGCCGTGCCGTTCTTCATCATGGCCGGCAACCTGATGAACGCGACCGGCGTGACCGAGCGCATCTTCGCCTTCGCCAACGCGCTGGTGGGCCACCTCAAGGCCGGCCTCGCGCAGGTGAACATCCTGTCGTCGATGATCTTCGCGGGCATCTCGGGCGCCGCCGTCGCCGACTGCGCCGGCCTCGGCGCCATCGAGATCAAGGCAATGCGCGAGAACGGCTACAAGCCCGACTTCGCGGCCGCGATCACCGTGGCCTCGTCGGTCATCGGCCCGCTCATCCCGCCGTCGATCGGCCTCGTGCTCTACGCCTTCCTGGCGCAGCAATCCATCGAGCGGATGTTCCTCGCGGGCCTGATCCCGGGCATCCTCGTGGGCCTCGCGCTGATGATCTACGTTCGTATCCGGGCGCAGTTCCAGGAGTTCCCCACCCAGCGCCGGGCCACCGTGCGTGAAGTGGCGGGCACCGCCAAGCACGGCTTCCTTGCGCTGGTGGCCCCCGCGATCATCCTGGGCTCGATCATGTTCGGCTTCGTCACCGCCACCGAGGCGGGCGTTCTGGCCTGCATCTACTGCATCCTGATCGGCATCTGGTACAAGGAACTGACCTTCCGCGCCTTCTTCGCGGCGCTCAGCGACACCGCCATGATGACCGCCGTCATCATGATCATCATCGCCTTCTCCATCGCCATGGGCTGGCTGCTGGCCATCGACCAGACGCCGCAGAAGCTTGCGGATTTCACCTTCGCGCTGACCGACAACAAGAACGTGTTCCTCGCTCTGCTGCTGGTCTTCATCATCCTCGTCGGCTGCGTCGTCGAGGGGGTGCCCGCGAAGCTGATCCTGGTGCCGACCCTGCTGCCGCTCATCGACGCCTACGGCATCGACCGGGTGCACTTCGGCATCATCATCCAGCTCGGCCTGCTGATCGGCATCGCGACGCCGCCCATGGGCATCGGCCTCTACATCGTCTCCGAGGTCGGCCGTGTCCGCTTCGAGAAGGTGACCATGGCCGTGCTGCCGATGCTGGTCCCACTCTTCGCGGTGCTGATCCTTCTCACTTACGTGCCGCAAACCGTCACGTTCCTGCCCGACCTGATCCTCGGGCCCCAAAACTAGGAAGACCTCTATGTCCAACCTGATCTACAAGCTGAACCCGATGCCGGAGAAGATCCCGCAGGAGAAGCTCGACCGGCTCGCGAAGCTCGAAACCGCCACCATCGGCCACTTCTACCACTTCGGTTTCGCCGGTCCCGCCGTGCAGCCCGTGCTGCCGGGCAAGGTGGTCGCCGCGACCGTGGCGACGCTGGCCATCCCTGGGCTCGACTCGACGCTGCTGCACCACTGCCTCAGCCAGTGCGGACCGGGCTACTTCCTTGCGGTCGACCGTCTGGGCGACACCAAATACGCCTGCTGGGGCGGCGGCGTGACCCGCATGGCCGCGATGATCGGGCTCGAGGGCGGCTGCGTCGACGGCCCCCACACCGACACCGCCGAGATTGCCGAGCAGGATTTTGCCATGTGGTCGCGCGGCGCCTCGCCCGTCACCACCCGCCTCTACAACACCGGCGGCGGCTTCAACGTGCCGGTCTCGATCAACGGCGCGGCGGTTCTGCCGGGCTACGCGGTGCTGGCCGATGACTGCGGCGTGCTCTTCATCGCCCCCGAGGACCTCGACGAAGTGCTCGAGCGCGGCGAATTCCTGACCGAGCGCGGCCGCGTCAACGAGGCCAAGATCACCGAGGGCACGCATCTCGGCGAGATGTCCGGCGCGTCCAAGATGATTGAGGACAAGCTCAAGGCCTGACCCTAGAGGTCGGTGAAGGAGGCGTAGCGCCCATGCTCTGCACACCATGCCAGCGCCGCCTCCCGAGCGAGGCCCAGCACCGTGTCCACCTGCTTGCGGCGGGCACGGTTGGCGTGGGTGCAGGCCACCACGAGCGGCGGCAGCGGTTCGGTGGCCGGGATCTCGACGACCCGGCCCGCCGCGATGTCCTGCTCGAGCGCGGTGAGCGCCAGCGCCGAGGCACCGTAGCCCTTGCGCACCATGTCGCAGATCGTGGCGAGCGAGTTTCCGTAGTGCCGCGGCGCCGGCTGGTCGCGCATCTCCTCGACGTATTCCGCCACCGGATTGAAGAGCGGCGAGGTCTTCGGGTAGAGCACCAGCGGCAGCGCCCGCAGCTCTTCCGGCGGCATCGGCAGGGAGCGCCCGGCGATCACGTCGGGATGCGCCACCCAGCCCACGTCGTACTGCACTCCGAAATCGGCGCAGACCCGGTCGCCACTGGCGGTAAAGGCCGCATCCAGCGTGCCAGCCTCGACGAAGCCGCGCAGCTGCAGGTCCGAGCCCGAGTAGATGTCGAGCATGATCTCGCCGTCGGCATCGGCCGCGTCGCGCAGCAGCGGACCCCAGGTCAGCGCGGCCATGCCCGCGAGACCCACGGTCAGGCGGCGTTTCTTCTTGTCCTGCAGCCGGCCCATCATGGCCTCGCGCAGGTTGAGGAACTGGACGGCGAACTCCGCCACCTCGAGCCCCTGGTCCGTGAGGACGAACCCCTGCGCATCCCGGTCGATGAGGGTCTTTCCCAGATCCTTCTCGAGCGAATGGATGCGCGCCGAGACCGCGGGCTGCGTGAGCCCGAGAAACTCGGCCGTCTGGCGGTGGTTGCCGAACTGGCTCAGCCAGTAGAAGGCCTCCAGCTGCTTGAAATTCATGACAGATCCCCAAAGACAAACGACTCAAAGGAGCCACTATGACCGTCGCCCTCTACCTCCCCCTCGAAGACAAGACCCAGTGGTGGGTGGACATGCTGGCCGAGATGCTGCCGGGCTGGACGGTCAAGGCGCTCGACGCCGTGACCGACCCCGCCGAAGTGGAATACGCCGTCGTCTGGCGCCCCCGCACAGGTGACATCGCCAAGTTCCCCAACCTCAAGGCCGTGGTCTCGATCGGCGCCGGCATCGACCACGTGCTCGCCGACAGCGAGCTGCCCGAAGGCGTGCCGATCATCCGCACCGTCGGCGACGACCTGACCCAGCGGATGCGCGAATACGTGGCCCTGCACGTGCTGCGCCACCACCGCGACATGCCGCGCCAGCTTCAGGCGCAGGCCGAGAAGGACTGGCACGCCATCGTGGTGCCCGTCGCCCCCAACCGCACCGTCGGCGTCATGGGCCTCGGCAACCTTGGCGCCGCCGCCGCGCAGACCCTGTCGGCGCTCGGCTTCAACACCCGTGGCTGGTCGAAGTCGCCCAAGGACATCGCCGGCGTCGAGACCTTTGCCGGCCCCGAGGGCATGGACGCCTTCCTCGACGGCTGCGAGATCCTCGTGAACCTGCTGCCGCTGACCGAGCAGACCACCGGCATCCTGAACGCCGAGCTCTTCGGCAAGCTCGCCGAGGGCGCCTGCCTGATCAACTGCGCGCGTGGTCCGCACCTCGTCGATGCCGATCTGCTGGAGGCGCTGGAAAGCGGCCAGATCAAGCAGGCGACGCTGGACGTGTTCCACATCGAGCCGCTGCCCGCCGAGCACCAGTTCTGGGATCACCCGGCGATCACCGTGACCCCGCACGTGGCCTCGCAGATCGACGCCGTGACCGGCGGCCGGATCATCGCGGCGAACCTCAAGACCTTCGAGGAAACCGGCACCTGCGCCGACCTGGCCGACGCCAAGCGCGGCTACTGATCTACGTCCGACCGACCGAAAGCGCCCGCCCCCCGGCGGGCGCTTTTCTTTTGCCCGTACTGCTGAGCTGCGCGGGAGAGGGTCCCTGCCCCCGGCCCCGCGCGCATCTCCGCCCACGGAATGGCCCGGCCGGACGGACGCGCCGATGCGGGGATGCCCCCGCAATCGGCACGCCGCCGGGTCAGGCATGCTGGCCACCGTTCACGTCGATGACCGCGCCGTTCACGTAGGAGGCCTGTTCCGAGCACAGGAACAGCACCACCCGCGCCACCTCGTCGGGCTTGCCCAGACGGCGCAGCGGGATGACCTCGAGCATGTCCTCGGTGCCCGGTGACAGGATCTCGGTCTCGATCTCGCCAGGCGTCACCATGTTCACCCGCACCCCGCGCGGGCCGAGCTCGGCCGCGGCCTCGCGGGTCAGCGCCCCGAGCGCGGCCTTGGAGCAGGCATAGGCCACCCCGGCGAAGGGGTGCACGCGGCTGCCCACGATCGAGCCCACGTTGACCACGGTACCCTTGGCCGCCGAAAGTTCGGGCAGCAGGTCGCGCATCAGCGAAGCGGGCCCCAACAGGTTGACGTTCATCACCTGGCGCCAGACCTCGTCCGAGCTGTCGGCGATGCCGAGGCGCGCGCCCCCCTCGCCCTTGGGCGAGATGCCGGCGTTGTTGACGATGGCGTTGAGCCCGGCCCCGCCGAGCGCCTCGCGCACCCGCTCGACCATCTCGTCGCGCGCGTCGGGATCGGCGAGGTCGCCCTGGATGTGGTCGGTCGCCCCCGCGTGCCATGGGCAGCGCGAGTCGAAGGCGGTGCGGGACACCGTCAGCACCCGCCACCCGGCCGCCTGGAACACCTTCACCGTGGCATGGCCGATTCCCCGGCTGGCCCCGGTCAGAAGCAGTGTTTTCTGTAACATCTTTCCGTTTCTCCTGGCGAGCTGTCCTTGCGTTACCTTCAGATGTGGAACGCAATTCCCTCGCCTGCAAGGCCGCCGCCGAGCGCCGACACGGTTCCGTCGGCGCGCCAGCAGGCAGCGCCCGTCATCTCGCCATCGGCCCCGAAGGCGATGGCGTTCATCCCGCCCGCGATATGCGGCACGATCTGCACCTCGTGGCCCTTGGCCGCCAGCGCCTCCTGGTGGTGGGCGTAGGCGGGCTCGAGCTCCACATGCGCGCCCTCGGTCCAGACGCGGGGCGCCTCGACCGCCTGCTGCGGGGTCATGCCGAAGTCGATCATGTTGACGATGGCCTGCATCGCCGAGGGGAAGATCCGCAGCGCGCCGGGCAGCCCCAGCGCGAAGGCGGGCTTGCCGTCCCTGAGCACGATCATCGGCGCCATCGAGGTCGGCACCCGCTTGCCCGGCATGACCGAGAGCGCCTTCCCCGGGTGCGGGTCGAAGTTGTACATGTAGTTGTTCGGGATGATGCCCGTGCCAGGCACCATGATGCGCGCGCCGAAGAGGCCGTTGATGGTGTGCGTGGCCGACACGATCCGCCCGTCGCGGTCAGCGACGGTGATGTGGGTGGTGTTGTTGCTCTCGTAGCCCGGCGGCACCGGGGTCGCGCCGCCCACGTCGCGCAGACGGGCCTGGCACTCGGCGGCATATTCCTTGGAGATCAGCTTCTGCACGGGGATGTCGACGAAATCCGGGTCGCCCGAGGCGGCACGGCGATCCTCGAAGCCGACGCGGATGACCTCGGCCAGCAGGTGCAGCTTCTCGACGCTGTCGAAGCCCATGGCCTTCAGGTCGTAGGCCTCGAGCATGTTCAGCATCTGCGTCACGTGCACGCCCGACGAGGCGGGCGGCGGCGGGCCCACGATGTCGTGGCCACGGTAGGTGCCGAAGATGGCGTCACGTTCGCGCGCCACGTAGGTGCGCAGATCGTCCATCGAGACGTGACCCGCATCCTCGCCGCCGGTGTTCAGACGGTCGACCAGCGCCTGCCCCAATGCACCGCCATGCAGGGCGTCCGCGCCCTCGGTCGCGATCAGGCGGAGGCTTTCCGCGTAGTCCGCCTGCACCAGCCGGTGCCCGGGCTTGGCGGGGGTGCCGTCGGGCAGGAAGATGGACGAGATCACCGGATCGTTGATCATGTCCTCGGCATGGCGCTCGATGTTCGACGACAGGTAGCTGGTGACCGGGAAGCCGCCCGCGGCAAGCCGGATCGCCGGCGCGATCACGTCGGCGAAGGGCAGCGCGCCGTGCTGGGCGTGCATCTGGCACCAGCCGCGCAGGTTGCCCGGCACCGCCACCGAGGACGCGCCCACGAGGTTGCGGCGGCCCGCGGTTTCCATGTAGTCGGGCAGCCGGTCCGACACCGGCGTGAACATCCCGGGCGTGGCCGAGGCCCCGGCCTGCGACAGGCAGTCATAGACGGTGTGCGTGCCATCGGGCAGGCGCAGATGCGAGACGCCGCCGCCCGCGATGCCCACCATCATCGGCTCGACCACGGTCAGCGCCAGCAGCGCCGCCACGGCCGCATCCACCGCGTTGCCGCCGAAGGCCAGCATCTCGTGGCCGGCGGCGGAGCCCAGCGGGTGGTTGGTGACCACCACCCCCTGCGAGCCCCGCGCGGGCGACTTGCGGCAGATGAAGGGAAGCGGCGTGGTGTCGGAGGGCATGGTGCGGTCTTTCCTGTTCGGACGGGGTCGCGTGGCAGCGCGGCGCCTCCCGTCACGGGCGGCGAGGGCTGCCACTGTGGTTTCGGGCAAAAATTACAGAGCCGTTTGCCAAAGGTCACGCGGAAAGTGCCGGATCCCGCGGAGCCTGTCGCGAAGCGGCAATAATGCGGGCGCGGAAACCCGGGACAGGGCGCCTTCGGCCCGGTTCCCGATGGGTGAAATCCGCTGAAGCGACGGGTTTTGGCTTCGCCTGACCTTCCGTTCGCACATATTTTATGCAATTGTGACGATATTTCTGGGGTTTTGGGAGTATCAACGCCGATTTTTCGCAAATATTGCCCGAACGGTCGATAATCTGCGATTGTTCAGTCATGATCGGCTACCGTAGAACCCGATTCAACAAGAGACAGGGAATCGCTTCCGGCTCGTCCCGGGACGCTTTGACAGGAGAATGCCAATGACCTTCCACAAACCCCTCGGCGCCCTGATCGCCGCAGCCGGCCTTGCCGCGACGCTCGCGGCGCCCGCCGCCGCCCGCGACATCAAGATCGGCCACTTCGGCGCCCCGGGCACCCCGTTCGACGAGGGCGTCCAGTTCTTCGCCGAGAAGGTCGAAGAGCTCTCGGGCGGCGATTACACCGTCACCAACTTCCCGTCGGGCCAGCTCGGCAACGAGGCGCAGCAGATCGGCGCGCTGCAGGGCGGCCTGCAGGAGATGCTGATCACCTCCTCCACCAACCTCATCAAGTACAACGAGCGCTTCCAGCTCATCGACCTGCCCTTCGCCTTCGCCGACGACGCCGCCACCGACAAGGTGCTGCTCGGCCCGGTGGGCGACGAGATGCTGGCCGGGCTCGACGGCTCGGGCATGAAGGGCCTGACCTTCATCGACAACGGCTTCCGCGACCTGTCGAACTCCAAGCGCCCGATCGAAAAGCTGGCCGACTTCGATGGCCTGAGCTTCCGCGTGATCGGCGCGCCGGTGTTCATCAACACCTTCGAGGCGCTCGGCACCAACCCCGTGCCGATGCCCTTCCCCGAGGTCTACACCGCGCTCGAGACCGGCACCGTCGACGGCCAGGACAACCCGCTGCTGACCGTGCGTGACCTGAACTTCTACGAGGTGCAGGACTATCTCACCACTTCCAAGCACGCCTACTCGGCGCTGGTCATGCTGATCTCGCAGCCGTTCTGGAACAGCCTCTCGGACGACGACAAGGCCATGCTCCAGCAGGCCGCCGACGAGACCGCCATCGAAAACCGCAAGATCATGCGCGCCGCCGTCGAAGAGGCGAAGGCGTTCCTCGCCAGCGAAGAGGGCGGCATGACCGTCTCCGAGCTTACCCCCGAGGCCCGCGCCGAGATCGTCGAAGCGGTCGCCCCGGTCACCGAGGGCCTCGTCACCGACGCGATCCGTCCGCTCTACGAAGAGATGCAGGCCACCCTGGCCGAAGACTGATCGCCCTGCCGGGGCCGGTGCATGCTCCCGCGCCGGCCCCTTCTCCCTTCTCCAGCCCAGGAGTATCGAATGCGCGCCCTACGCCTGGCCGAACGGCTTCTCGAAGCCATGGTGGCCTTCCTCCTCTTCGCCCTCGTGGCGATGGTCTTCACCAACGTCATGATGCGTTTCTTCTTCAATTCCGGCATCGTGGTGACCGAGGAGCTTTCGCGCATCGCCCTCTCCATCCTCATCCTCACCGGCGCCGTTCTGGCGCTGATCCAGCAGCGCCACATCGCGATGACGCTGGTGGTCGACCGCCTGCCCGAGCCCGCCAAGAAGGCTGTCGTGGCGCTCACCGGCGCGGTCATGCTCTACGGCAACTTCTTGCTGGCGCAGGGCGCGTGGATGCAGGCCAAGCTGAACTTCTCGTCGAACTACCAGATTTCGGGGCTGCCCTCCGCCACCATCTACGTCGCCGCCACCCTGGCCGGCACCGCGCTCGCGCTGGTCGTGGCCGGGCGCATGGTGCTGATCCTCTCGGGCCGCATGCCTGCCGACAAGTTCTTCCAGGCGGCGTCCGCCGACATCGCGGAGTAACCGTCCCATGACCTTCGTCGTCTTCCTTTCGGTCCTGATCCTCGGCATCGTGCTGGGCCTGCCGATCGCCTGGGCGCTGATCGCCTGCGGCATCGCGCTGATGCTGCATCTGGACTATTTCAACGCCCAGATCATCGCTCAGAACATGATCCTCGGCACCGACAACTTCATCCTGCTGGCGATCCCCTTCTTCATACTCGCGGGCGAGCTGATGAACCGCGGCGGGCTGTCGCGGCGCATCATCGAGGTCGCCATGGCCGCCTTCGGCCACCTGCGCGGCGGGCTCGGCTACGTGGCGATCTGCGCCTCGCTTATCATGGCCTCGCTCTCGGGCTCGGCCATCGCCGACAGCGCCGCCCTCGCCGCCATCCTGATCCCGATGATGAAGCTCGGCGGCTACCCCGAGGGCTCGTCCGGCGGCCTGCTCGCCGCGGGCGGCGTCATCGCTCCGGTGATCCCGCCGTCCATCGCACTGGTGGTCTTCGGCGCAATCGCCAACGTCTCGATCAGCGGGCTCTTCATGGCGGCCATCGTGCCCGGCATCCTGATGGCGGGATCGCTGGTGCTGGCGTGGCGCTTCGTGTCGCGTGGCGGTGCCTTTCAGACGCTCGAGCGCAAGAGCCGCGCCGAGATCCTGCAGGCGCTGTGGAAAGCCCTGCCCGCGCTGGTGCTGCCGGTGGTGGTGATCGGCGGCCTGCGCGTGGGCGTCTTCACGCCCACCGAGGCCGCGGTGATCGCCGCCGTCTACGCGGCGCTCGTCGGCGCCTTCGTCTATGGCGAGCTGACCCTCAAGAGCTTCTACGAAGGGCTCGTCGAGGCCGGCAAGACCTCGGCCGTGGTGATGTTCCTCATCGGCACCTCGATGGTCTCGGCCTGGCTCATCACCATCGCCAACCTGCCGACGCAGGTGATCGCCTTCCTGCAGCCGTTCATGGACAGCCCGCAGATGCTGGTCGGCATGATCGTCTTGCTCACGCTGCTGCTGGGCATGGTGCTCGACTTCACGCCACTGAGCCTGATCCTGATGCCGATTGTCATTCCGCTGGGCAAGGCCGCAGGGATCGACCTGATCTACTTCGGCGTGGTCTTCACAATCGCCGGGGCGCTGGGGATGCTGACGCCGCCGGTCGGCAACGTGCTGAACGTGGTCGCGGGCGTCGGCAGGGTGCGGCTCGACCGGATCATGGTCGGCGTGCTGCCCTTCCTCTTCGCCGAGATCGCGGTGCTGCTGCTGCTGGTGCTCTTCCCGCAGATCATCACGGTGCCGCTGGGTCTGCTGCGGTAAGCCACGACAGAACAAGGCCAGGCGCTCCGGGACAAACACCGGACCGCGGGCCGACGCGCGGACTCTCCCTCCGCGCAGGCGCCGTCCCGCCCACCGGGGCGGCGTCTACTTTTCCGGGGATGCCGGTTCGGGCGATGTCCGGACCGCCGTTCCGCGCACACAAAAAAGCCCCGCCGGAGCGGGGCTTTTCCATAAAAGCGCTGGTGCCTCAGTCGCGCCAGCCGCGGGCGCGGTCGACCGCCCCGGCGAAACGGGCCATGCGGCCCTCGCGGTCGCAGGGCCGCGGCTTCACCGTGGCGCGCAGCGGCGGCGCAGGCAGGGTCGCGCCAAGTCCCAGCGCCGCGAGCTGCGCGGCACCGACGCCGGTCAGCTCTTCGGTGGCGGGCAGCACGATCTCGGCGCCCGTGACGTCGGCAAGGAACTGGCAGAGGTAGGGCGCGCGCGCCAGCCCGCCGTCCATCGAGATCCGCGCCACCGGACCGCCCTGCCCCATGCGGGCAATGACCTCGGCCGCGCGCAGGGCGATGCCCTCGATCAACGCCTGGGCCATGTCCTCGCGCGTGGTGGCCCCGGTCATGCCGATGAAGAGCCCGGCGGCGCTGCCATCCCAATGCGGTGCGGCCAGACCCGAGAGCGCCGGCACGAAGGCCAGCCCGCGGTCGATGGCGGGCGCGGCCTCGAACCCGGCAAGCGCCGCCGGACCGTCGAGCAGCCCGATGCGCTGCGCCCATTCCACCGCGGCCCCGGCGGCATGCACGCCACCGTCCACAGCATAGGTGGTCTCGTCCCCGATGCACCAGGCAACGGTGGGCAGAAGCCCGCTGTCATCCTCGGCGGGCCGCTCGGGGCCTGTCACCGCAAGTGCGAAGGCACCGGTGCCGAAGGTGATCTTGGCATCTCCCGGCGCCCGGCAGCCGTGGCCGTAAAGCGCCGCCTGCTGGTCGACCACCGCCGCCGTGACAGGCACGCCGTCGATCTCGCCGAAATCCGAGACCGTGGGACGGATCTCGGGCAGGCAGTCGAGCGGCACGCCGAAGAGCCGGCAGAGCTCGGGGTCCCAGTCGCCGGTCTCGAGCGACATCAGCGAGGTGCGCGAGGCGGTGGTCACGTCGGTGAGCGCGCGCCCGGTCAGGTGCTGGAGGAAGAAGGCATCGGTGGTACCAAGCCGGAGCCGGCCGGCGCGATGGGCTTCCTGCACGCGGCGCTCGTTGTCACCGAGCCACGCCAGCTTGGACGCCGAGAAATAGGGATCGAGCGGCAGCCCGGCCCACGCGCGCACCGTCGGCGCGGCCCCGGCCATCCCGGCCAGCCGTGCTTCGGTGCGGCGGTCCTGCCAGACGATCACGGGCGACAGAGGCGCGCCGGTCACCGCGTCCCACGCCAGGCAGCTTTCGCCCTGGTTCGAGAGCGCGATGGCGTCGACCCTGCCCGCAGCCGCGATCACCGCGCGCAGGTTGGCGAGCAGCTCCATCGGGTCGTGTTCGACCCGGTCGGCGGCGGGGAAATGCTGGGCGTGGCGGACCGAATGCACGATCTCGACCGCACCGCTGTCGTCGGCCACCAGACCCCGGGTCGAGGTCGTGCCCTGGTCGAGCGCGAGAATGCGCATGGTTCAGTCGTCCCTTTCCAGCCCGAGGTGAAGATCGCCGCTCAGGGCCGCCGCGTCCAGTGCCGGCACCCGCAGGCGGATCGGCTGTTCGGGATAGGCGCGCAGGGTCTTCACCACGAGCTCGCGCCCGGTCGCATCGCGCAGCACCAGCCGCCCGCGCGCCGCGCCCTCGGCGCGGATGTTGAGCTCGGTGGCGCCGCTGATTCGCTGCGGCACCACGTAACGCAGCCCCTCGCCGGGGCGCACCGCGGCACCGGCCCGCGACGCGGGCTCGGTCGTCTCGCCGGTCTCGGCGGCCAGCTCGCGCGCGATCACGCCCGCGACGCGCCGGCCTTCGGCCCAGCAGACGCCCGCGGTCTCGACCGGGTGCAGCACGTTGCCCGCCACGAACACGTGCGGATCCGAGCTGCGGCCCCCGGCGTCGATCTCGGGACCGAGCGAGCCCGCGTCCAGCGCCAGCCCGCTGGCCCGCGCCACCGTTGCTTCGGGGGTGAAGCGCCCCGAGAAGACGATGCCGTCGCAGGCGAGCATGGTCTCGGTGCCGTCGTTGCGGCGCAGGCGCAGGCCCTCGACGCGGGTGCGGCCCTCGATCGACAGAAGCTCGGCGCCGGTCAGCACCGGCACCCGCAGCAACGCCGCCAGCGCCATGAAGAGCCGCCGGGTCTGCACCCGCTCGCGGGTCTCGACCAGCGCGACCGGACGCATGCCGTGCCGCATGCAGGTCAGCAGCGCCGAAAGCGCCACCATCTCGCTGCCGACGATCACCGGGCGCAAGAACGGCTTGCGCCCCTCTTCGTAGACAAAGGACTGAAGCGCGGCGGTGTTCATCACCCCCACCGGGCGCAGCCCCGGCGCAAGCCGCTGGGCGCGGGTGCGCTCGCGGTTGCCGGTGGCGATCAGCACGCGGCGGGCGGTGAGGGTCATCGCCCCCTGCGTGGTCGCAAGTTCGAGCACGCCGCCCGAGCGCACTGCAGTCACCGTGTGGTCGGTGCGGATCTCGACGCCCGCTTCCTCGGCGGTGGCCACCAGCCGCCGCGCATAGGCGGGGCCGGACAGCACGCGACGGAACTCGCGCATGCCGAAGGGCGGGTGGCCGCAGTGGCGCGGGATACCGCCCGCCCTGCCGAAGCGCTCGAGCACCACGACCCGGGCCACGCCCTGCCGCTTCAGCTCGACCGCCGCCGAGAGGCCCGCCGGGCCGCCGCCCACGATGGCCACGTCACATGTATCGCTCATGCGTCGCCCTCCGGCAGAATGTCGGCACGCAGCTTGCCCTCGGAAAGGGTGGCAACGCGGGCGAGACAGTTGAAGCCCTGGCAGCGCCCCATGGCGCAGCGGGTGCGGCGGCGCAGGCCGCCGAAATCGCCCGGCGGCAGCGGGCTGTCGAGCGCGGCGCGGATCTCACGCGCGGTGACCATCTCGCAATGGCAGACGATGCCGTCATGGCCGGGGGTCTGATAGTCGCGCGGCAGGTGCTCGGCGAGGTTGGGCATGACCGGCTGCGGTGGCGCGTTCACCGCCCCGCGCACCGCCTGATGCGCTCTGCCCCAGAGTGCGAAGACGTGGCTCGCGATGCCGAGCGCGGCGGTGAGCCCGGTTGAGCGGATGCCGCCCGCGCAGTAGTAGCCGAGGTCGGCGTCGGCGTGGACACGGTATTCCTTGCGCTCGGTGGCCGGGCGCAGCCCCGCGTAGACCGCCGTCACCGGCATGTCGCGCAGCGCGGGCACCAGCTCCACCGCCTTGTCCATGAGCATGTCGAGCTCGGGCCGGGTCACGTCGGGGCGGTCGCGCGCCTCCTGCTCCTCGGCGGTGGGGCCGACCAGCAGGTTGCCGAAGATCGTGCGCGTCAGCACCACGCCCTTGGTGCGGTCATTGGGCACCGGCAGCAGGATGGTGCGCAGGTGCTCCGACGCCGCCTTGTCATAGACCACGAACTGGCCCTTGCGGGGGCGGATCTCGAAGCTGGGCTTGCCGGTGAACATGGTTTCGACGTGGTCGCCGTAGAGACCGGCACAGTTGACCACGGTGGTCGCCTTCACCTCGCCTGCTGCGGTGTCGAGCACCCATGTCGCACCGTCACGCCGCGCGCCCTTGAGCGCCGCGTTGAAGAGGAAGCGCGCGCCCAGCATCTGCGCCTGCGTGGCATAGGCCAGCGGCGCCGACCACGGGTCGATCACGTACTCGCGCGGGACCAGAAGCGCACCGCGGACGTGGGCCGCCAAAGCGGGTTCGCGCGCCAGCACCTCGGCGCGGCCCAGCAGGCGGGTGTCGGTGACGCCGTTCTCCTGTGCCTGCGCCAGCAGCGTCGGCAGCCGGGCCTCTTCCTCGTCGCTCCAGGCCGCGACCATGGCGCCGGTCTCGAGGACCGGCAGGTTCATCGCGGCGCGGATGTCCATGTATTCCGCGTAGGCCGCCTGCATGCAGGCCAGTTCCAGCGAGCCGGTGGGCGCGTCGAAGCCGGTGTGCAGGATGGCGCTGTTGGCTTTCGAGGCCCCGGACAGGATGTCCGTCGCGGCCTCGAGCACGACCACGGTCGCGCCCTCGAGCGCAAAGCGCCGGGCCATGGCGCAACCGACCACGCCCGCCCCGATGATCGCGACATCTGCCTCTGGCGATGTATGAACCAAGTGCATTCTCCGTCATTCCGCTGCGACACTGAACTCAATCGCAGCATTTCTTCTGAACGTGCATATTTTTGACCGTTTCCACAATATCCTTCCGTCAATTTTACATGGATCCATTGCAATCGGTCACATCATGCGGCAATTTTCAGCAACCCAACAGCCCGCCCGGAGCCTTCGCGATGCCCAGCCAGATTCCCTCCGCCACCGCCGCAGAACGCGCCTTCGCCGAGGCGCTGCGCCGCGAGGGGTTCACGGGCGAGGTTTCGACCGGGGCGTCGGACCGGGTGGTGATGGCGACGGACAACTCTATCTATCAGATATTGCCCGGCGCCGTGGTGTTTCCGCGCGACGAGGCCGATCTTGCGCTGGTGGCCCGGCTGCTCGACCGGCCGGAATTCCACGAGATCGTGCTGCGCCCGCGCGGCGGCGGCACCGGCACGAACGGCCAGTCGCTGGGCGGCGGCGTGGTGGTGGACTGCTCGCGCCACATGACCCAAATCCTCGAGATCGACACCGAGGCCCGCCGCGTGCGGGTCCAGCCCGGCGTCATCAAGGACCAGCTCAATGCCGCGCTGAAGCCGCACGGCCTGTTCTTCGCGCCCGAGCTCTCGACCTCGTCACGGGCGACCATCGGCGGCATGATCTCGACCGATGCCTGCGGTCAGGGCTCCTGCGTCTACGGCAAGACCTCGACCCACGTGCTCTCGCTGAAAGCGGCGCTGGTGGGCGGCGAGATGCTCGAGACCGGGCGCGCGCCCTATGCGCCACGCGCCGGTCGCGGCGGCGAGGTGCTGCGGGTGCTCGACGAGATCAGTCGCGACGAGGCGGCGCTGATCGAGGAGCGCTTCCCCAAGCTCAACCGTGCACTTACCGGCTACGACCTTGCCCATATCCGCGACGACGACAGCATCGACGCCCGCGCGGTGCTCTGCGGCTCCGAGGGCACGCTGGCGCTGATCGCCGAGGCCACGCTCAACGTGCTGCCGATTCCCGCCGCCTCGGCGTTGCTGCTGATCTTCTACCCCGACTTCCAGGCAGCGCTGCGCGACGCACGGGACATGGCGACGCTGGGGGCCACCTCGGTCGAAACCATCGACAGCCGGGTGCTCGGGCTCGCGCGCGAGGAAGCGGGCTTTCCGGCGCTGGCGCATCTCTTCCCGCAGGCGGGCGCCGAGGGTGTCAACATCGTCGAATTCACCGGCGACGACCCCGCGGCGCTGGCCGCCCGCGCCACCGCCCTGCGCGACGAGCTCTCGACCGCGCCGGGGCGGCTGGCGATCACCATCGCGTCGGGCGACGAGGTGGCAAAGGTCTGGGGCCTGCGCAAGGCCTCGGTCGGGCTGCTGGGCCGCTCCGATGGCGCCAAGCGCCCGATCCCCTTCGTCGAGGATTGCGCCGTCCCGCCCGAGAACCTCGAGCCCTTCATCGCCGCCTTCCGCGCCGTGCTTGATCGCGAGGGGCTGGACTACGGCATGTTCGGTCACGTCGACGCGGGCGTGCTGCACGTGCGCCCGGCGCTCGACCTCACCGACCCGGCGCAGGAGCCGATGATCCGCCGCGTCACCGAACAGGTGGCGGCGCTGGCGCGGCAGCACGGCGGGCTCCTCTGGGGCGAGCACGGCAAGGGCGTGCGCTCCGAGTTCGTGCCCGAGGTCTTCGGCCCGCTCTACCCGGCACTGCAGCGGATCAAGGCCGCCTTCGACCCCCGCAACCAGCTCAACCCCGGCAAGATCGCCACCCCCGACGACGGCGCGCTGTGGAAGATCGACGAGGTGCCGATGCGCGGCCAGATGGACCGGCAGGTGCCGCAGGCGCTGCGCGACGCCAACACCTCGGCCTTCGCCTGCAACGGCAACGGCGCCTGCTTCAACCGCGACCCGCGCGACGTGATGTGCCCCTCCTACAAGGCCACCGGCGACCGGCGGCATTCGCCCAAGGGCCGGGCCTCGCTGATGCGCGAGTGGCTGCGGCAGGGCGGCCCCGAAGGCAAGGCCGACGCCGATTTCGAGGCCGAGGTGAAGGAGGCCATGGACGGCTGCCTGTCCTGCGCCGCCTGTGCCACGCAATGCCCGATCCGGGTGGACGTGCCGAAGCTGCGCTCGGCCTTCCTCGACGATTACCACGCCCGCCACGCCCGCCCGCTGCGCGACCACGCGCTCGACCATCTCGAGGCGTTGATGCCGCTCGCCGCGAAGATGCCGCGGCTGGTGAACCTCTTCACCACGGGCCCCGGAGCGGCGCTGCTGAAACGCGCGGGGCTCACCGCCCTGCCCGCCTTCCCTGTCACGCGTCCCGCCCTGCCGACGCTGCGCGAAGCCGAGATCGCCGCGCTCGACCCGGCCCGCGACGTGGTGCTGGTGCCCGATGCCTTCACACTGGTCTTCGAGCCGCAGATCGTGGCCGACCTCGCCGCAGTGCTCGACCGTCTCGGGCGGCGGCTGCGGGTCGCGCCCTACCGCCCCTCGGGCAAGGCGCGCCGGGTGCTTGGCCGCCGCAAGGGCGCCGACCGGCAGGCCGAGGCGCAGAGCGCGCTGCTGCGCCAGCTCGCCGCCTCGGGCGTGCCGATGGTGGGCATCGAGCCCGCGATCCTCGGCTCCTACCGCAGCGATTTCGCCGCCGACCTGCCGCAGGTGATGGCGCCGCAGGACCTGCTCTCCGAACTCATGGCGACGGCCCAGGTCGCGCCCAGCGCGCTGGCGGTGCGGCTCCTGCCCCATTGCAGCGAGCGGGTGCGCGGCGCGGCAGGGTCGAATGGCTGGCGCGCGGTCTTCGCCCGCTTCGGCATCACGCTCGACATGCCCGCCACCTCGTGCTGCGGCATGGCCGGCACCTGGGGCCACGAGACGCGCAACCGCGCGACCTCGGAACGGATCTTCGCTCAGTCGTGGGACGACGCCACCGCGCCCGGCCCGGACGCGATCCTCGCCACCGGATTCTCGTGCCGCTGTCAGGCGGACAAGGTCGCCGGGCGCGCGCTGGCACACCCGATCACCCTGCTCAGGCAGTTGATGGAAGGCTGAGGGCCGGTCGTCAGACCGGTTCGGCGATCACCAGCTCGACGCCCGCGTCGGCCAGCGCCGTGACCATGGCCTCGGACGGCATGCGGTCGGTGACCAGCCGGTCGATGGCCGAAAGCGGCGCGACCTCGAACACCGCGGCGCGGTCGAGCTTGGAGTGATCCGCCAGCACCGTGACCCTGGCGGCCCGGCCGAGCATGGCACGGGCGAGCTCGGTCTCGCGCAGGTCGTAATCCATGATCTCGTTACGTGTCATGCCGCCGATGGTCAGTACCACGTGCTCGGCCTTGAACTGGTGCAGCTGCTCGATGGCGAGCGCCCCCAGCGTCTCACGCCCCTCGGCGGCGATCTCTCCGCCCAGCAGGTAGAGCCGGTGGTGCCCCTCGGGCCGCGCCAGCAGGCCGGCGATCTCGGGGGAGTTGGTGATGACCGTGAGCCCCCGCCGCCGGGCCAGCGCGCGGGCAAAGGCGATGGTGGTGGAGCCGGTGTCGACGAAGATCACCGCGCCCTCTTCGAAGAGCTCGGCGGCACGGCGTCCGATGGCGGTCTTCTCGGCGGTGAAGGTCGCCATGCGGGCATCGAAGGGCCCCTCGGTGAGGCCGGTCTCGGCGATGCCCGAGGTCTTGCGCGCGCCGCCGTGGAACTTGCGGATGCGCCCGGTGGCGTCGAGTTCGTTCAGATCGCGTCGGATGGTCTCGCGCGAGGTGTCGAACTTGTCGGAGAGCTCGTCCACATGGACTTCGCCAAGCTCCTGCACGAGCTGTACGATCATTTCGCGCCGGGCGGCCGGTTTCATGCGGCTTCCTTTCTCGATAGTTGCAGCGCCCGCCGTTTCACGATGACGGCTTGGTCACTACACAACGCCTGTTCCCACAGCTTGACCGAAGTTCGGGGTGCCTGCAACGTCAATGCGGTGCGGTTGGCCCGGCAATCCCGCGGGACTGCGGAAACTGCACCGCTATGCCGAAGTTCTGGGCCATTACACCGGATCCCGACGGAAAAGCCCTTCACTCGCCCTCAGGTTGCCACGGATCGCGCGACCGCTGCGCGCCGGACCTTGCGTCAGGGGGGCGAAATCCACGCAATACCGCGCGAAGCCACCCAGAAAACCGACAGGCGCCGGGCAAGACCGCCCATTAACAAGGCAAACTTCTCCACATCAATTTATTTAATTTTTGTACTATTAACTTTTCAAAATGCTTCGTACTGACCTGCGCCCCAGAACAAACGTCCAACAGGAGCAACCCACAGTGACGACGATCAATCGCCGCCGTTTCCTCATGACGACCGGGGCCGCCGCGACTGCCGCGGGACTCGGGGCCCCCACCACACTGTGCGCACAGGCCGAAACCATCAAGGTCGCCGGCCTGCACGACCTCTCGGGCCCGCTCGATTCCTCGGGCATCCCGATGAACCAGGTCTTCAACCTCGCCATCGACGAGATCAACGCGCAGGGCGGCCTGCTCGGCAAGCAGGTCGAGGCGGTGGTCTGCGACCCGCAGTCGAACGAACATGTCGCTCTATTCCCAATACGACACGCAGATGGCGCTGAAGGATCGCGTCGCCGTCCTGCACGGCGGCATCACCTCGGCCAGCCGCGAGACCCTCCGGCCGATCTTCCACCGCTACCAGACGCTCTATTTCTGCAACACGCTCTATTAGGGCGGCGTCTGCGACTGCAACGAGATCACGCTGGGCTCGACGCCCGCGCAGACCGTCGAGAAGCTGATCCCGCACGCGATGACCCTGCCCGCCGCCTTCGACCCGGCGCAGATGTTCCAGGTGTTCATGGGCATCCTGATCGTGGTCTACGTCTTCCTGCGGGGGATCATCGCCAGCGACTTCGGCCGCATCCCGGTGGGCATCCGCGAGAACGCGACCCGCTCCTCGCTGCTGGGCTACGACGTGCGCCGCCACAAGGTCATCGTCTTCGCCATCGGCTCGGGCATCGCGGGCATGGCGGGCGCGATGTGAGCCACCTGCCAGACCTTCATCGACCCCGACGCCTTTTCCCTCGAGATGTCGGCCAAGGCGCCGGTCTGGGTGATGGCGGGCGGCGTCGGCACGCTGGCCGGTCCGATCCTCGCGGTGATCCTGCTGCAATGGCTGTCGCTGAAGCTCGGCACGCTGCACATCCTCAACAACCACGTCATCCTCGGCGCGATCATGATGGTGCTCGTGCTGCTGCCGAAGGGGCTTCTGCCCACCGTCAAGGCGCTGACCCTGCGCCTGTGGTTCTTCGGCCAGAGCCGGATGACCTCCGACGCCACCGGCGGAAAGGTCCCCTCCGATGTCTGACGCACACATCCTCACCACCGAGAACCTCGTGATGCAGTTCGGCCGCGGCGTCGCGGTGGATCACGTCGACTTCGCCCTCAGGGAAGGCGAGCTGCGCTGCCTTCTCGGCCCCAACGGCGCCGGCAAGTCCACCTTCTTCAAGTGCCTCACCGGGCAGCTCACGCCCACCTCGGGCACGGTGAAGTTCCGCGGCAAGGACATCACCGGCTGGAACACCCAAGACATCGCGAAAGTGGGCGTGGGCATCAAGACGCAGGTGCCCAACCTCTTCAACGGCGTCTCGGTCTGCGAGAACGTCCGCATGGCCGCCCGGCGCAAGCACCTGAAATCGATGGCCCGGGACAAGGCCGAGGAGATGATGGAGAAATGCGGCGTCGCCCATCTTGCCAGGCGCGAGGTCGGGCTGCTGGCCCACGGCCTGCGCCAGCTGGTCGAGCTGGCGATGGTGCTGGCCGAGGAACCGCCGCTAGTGCTGCTCGACGAACCCGCCGCCGGCATGACCGGGGACGAGCGCGACCGGCTCGCGGACCTCGTGCTCGAGACCGCGCGCAAGGCGGCGGTCATCGTGGTCGAACACGACATGGCCTTCATCCGGCGCATCGCCAGGTTCACCACCGTCTTCAACCGCGGCGCGATCTTCCGCGAGGCGATGATCGACGAGATCATGTCCGACCGCGCCGCTCAGGAAATATATCTGGGAAAACAGGCCGATGTCGCTGCGTGACGTCTCGAACCTCAAGGCCGCCTACGGCATGGTGCCCGCGCTGCACCAGGTCGACTTCAACGTCCAGCCGGGCGAGGTCGTGGGCATCCTCGGCCACGACGGCATGGGCAAGACCACGCTGCTGCGCGCCATCACGGGCTTCGTGAAGGTGACGGGCGGCGAGATGCTCTTCGACGGGCAGAGCCTCAGGGGGCTCTTGGTCAACGCCCGCGCCCGCGCCGGGCTCGGCCTCGTGCCGCAGGGCCGGATGATCTTCCCGACGCTCGCCGTGCGCGAGAACCTCGAGAGCGGCATCGCCGGCGGCAAGGAGCCGATGGAGCCCATCGTCGAGGAGATGCTGGCACTCTTCCAGCGCCTTACCCGGCTGCTCGACCGGGCGGGCGGCGCGCTCTCGGGCGGCGAGCAGCAGCTTCTGGCGCTGACCCGCTGCCTCTGCCGGCGCCCCAAGCTCATGCTGCTCGACGAGCCGACCGAGGGCATCCAGCCGTCGAACATCGACGAGATCTCGGACACGCTGAAGCAGCTCACCAAGACCTCCGACATCACCATCGTGCAGGTCGAGCAGGACCTCGACTTCATCACCGGGCTCTCGGACCGGGTCTACGCGATCTCGGGCGGCGTGCTCGACCGGCAGATCCCGAAGGAGCAGCTCACGGAGAGCCGCGCGGTCAGCGAATTCACGGGCGTCGCGGCGTAACGGCCTGACCGCTCGCGGAAAACCGCCCCGCCCCGCGCCGCACTCTGGCGCGGGACCGGGACAGACACGACCATCAACAGGGAAAGACCAATAACCGTATCGACCCCCACCACCGACCAGATCGCCGAGATCGCGGCAGAGCTCGGGATGAACCTGACCGAGGCGGACGTGGCCTCGTTTCAGGGCCTCATGGGCGCCTATGTCGAGCATTACCCCATCGTCGAGAAGCTCCCCGACGCGCTGCCCGAGGTGACCTCCCCCCGGGCCATCGGCACCCGCCCCGCGCCCGAGGACAACCCGCTCAACGCGTGGTACTACAAGTCCACCGTGACCGGCGCCGAGACCGGCAAGCTCGCGGGCAAAACCGTGGTGCTCAAGGACAACGTCATGCTGGCGGGCGTGCCGATGATGAACGGCTCCCCGACGCTCGTGGGCTACATCCCCGACATCGACGCCACCATCGTGAGCCGGATGCTCGACGAGGGCGCGATGATCGCCGGCAAGGCCCATTGCGAGCTCTTCTGCCTCTCGGGCGGCAGCCACACCAACGCCACCGGCCCGGTGCACCCCCCCACAAGCCGGGCCACTCCGCGGGCTGATGGACGCGCGCGCGTGGCGCCAGCGCGCCGACGAGCTCTTCGAGACGCTGAAGCTCTGCATGCTGTTCGGCGCCTATGCCGCCAAATGCCACGGCAAGCGCTTCTATGGCAAGGCGGTGAACCTGTCGCGCAGCCTGCGCGCGGCCTATAATGCGGCGCTCGAGACCTACGACGTGCTGCTGATGCCGACGGTGCCGATGACCGCGATGCCGCTGCCCGGCCCCGACGCCCCGCGCGAGGAGATCTTGCAGCGCGCCTTCGAGATGCTGCCCAACACCGCGCCCTTCGACATCAGCCACCACCCGGCGATCTCGCTGCCCTGCGGCATGGTCGACGGCCTGCCGGTGGGCCTGCAACTGGTCGGCAGGTTCCGGGACGAGGCCACGCTCTACCGGGTCGCCGACGCCTTCGAGACCGCCACCGACTGGAAGACGCTCTGACCAGGCCGGAGGCCGCCGCGCGCGCCGCCTCCAACCCATCCCGGAACGCCGCGCCCACCCCGGGGCCCCGTCCCCACGCCCGCCCTTCATCTTGCCCCTAAACTCCGGGGAGTGTGAGGGGCTGGCCCCTCACTCCCGCCCCCTCCGCAAGCGCACCACCCGCACGCAGGCCCATCCCCCGCCACACGAACGCCGAAACGACATCCCCCCAAAACCACACAAACCGCAAAACCACCCCCACGAAACCACCCGAAGAGGCCCCGCATGATCGGCAGCCCCCTCCCCAAGGAGCCGCTCCAGGTCACCGCCCTCCTGGGCAACGCCCGCTCCGACCGGCACGACGCGGTGCACGCCCTCGAACACGAGGGCCGCGTCGAGGTCATCGACATTGCCCGCGCCGATGCCGCCCGCACCGACAAGGTCCGCGAGGTGCAGATCGCCCTGCTGCGGGACCAGAGCCTCGAGGACGGCGCGGTGCTGCATCTCGACAACACGCTCGCCATCGTGCTGCGGGTCGACAGCGGCGCGCGGCTGACGCTGGTCCCGCACGACCTTCAGTCGGCGCTGCGGCTCGGGCACTGGTGCGGCAACCTGCATTGGAAGGTGAGCTTCGCCGAGGGCGTCATGTCGGTGCCGCTCGACGGCCCCGAGGCCCGCTACCGCGCGCGCCTGCGCGACCTCGAGGGGCTCGCCTCCTCCCACATCGCCGAGCCGGACAAATGAGCCACGCCCCCCCCATGCCGAGCTGGTCACCGCGCTGCAGCTCGGCGACAGCGCCTTCCCGACCGGCGCCTTCGCCTGTTACTGGCGCATGGAGACGCTGCTGGCCGACGCGCAGCTGCAGCGCCGCGACCTCGCCGGGTTCGTGCAAACCGGGCCGACGGGGCGCTGGCACGCGCATTTCTTCGAGGTCAACCGGGCGCCGCGCTTCGACCGGGCAAGCGCCTACGGCCACCGGCTCGACCGGCCCTCGGGCGACGGCGAGCGCTTCGACCCGGGCGTCGCCAAGCGGGTGACGCTGGTGCGCTACGGCGGCCGCCGGACGATCCACGGCTTCGCTGGGCTGACCGAAGGCCCCGCCGAGGCGCGCCGCGAGGCCGCATTGCAGATGGCGGAATGGGACGGCTACCTGAAATGAAGATGCCGCGCGCGCAATACGCCGCCGACTACGGCCCCACCACCGGCGATCTCGTGCGGCTCGGCGACACCTCGCTGCTGGCCGAGATCGAGCAGGATTTCACCCACTACGGCGAAGAGCTGACCACCGGCGCGGGCAAGCTCATGCGCGACGGCGAGGGCTTCTGCACCACCGGCAGCGACGCCAACGAGGCGCTCGACATGGTGATCCAGAACGCGGTGATCCTCTGCCCGGTCACCGGCATCGTGAAGGCCGACATCGGCATCCGCCGCGGCGAGATCATCGGCATCGGCAAGGCCGGCAACCCCGACATCATGGACGGCGTGACGCCGGGGCTGGTGCCCGGGCCCAACACCACCGTGGTGCATGGCGACCATCACTTCGTCACCGCGGGCACGGTCAAGGCCCACGCCCATTTCCTGTCGCCGCAGCAGGCGTACCACGCGCTTGCGGGCGGTTCGGCGACGATGATCGGCATGTCGCCCGGCCCCAACTTCGACGTGAGCTGTTCCCGCCCCCACACGCTCGGTCGCATCATCCTTGCCGCCGACGAGTGCCCGCTCAACTTCGGTTTCCTCGGGCGCGGCAACTCCAACCCCGACCCGGTGGCCGAGACCGTCGCGGGCGGCGCGCTGGGGGTGAATATCCACGAGGATTTCGCCGCTTCCCCGGCGGTGATGGACGGCAGCCTTCGGGCGGCGGACGCATCCGACTTCTCCGTCCACCTGCACACCGACATGATCAACGAGTTCGGCTTCTACGAGGACACGATGGCGGCCATCGCCGGCCGCACCACCCACATGTACCACACCGAGGGCGCGGGCGGCGGCCACGCCCCGGACCTGCTGGCGGCTGCGGGTGGCGGCGGGCGCGGTGCTGGCGCTCTTCGCTCAGCCCTTCGTGCGGCTTCCCGGGGCGGCGCTGCGTCAGGAGCTGGCGCTGACCCTGCACCCCAATGCGACGGCGTGCACCTCGCCGCCGCCCTTGCACGGCGGGTGCGCCGGGTCGACGGCTTCCTCATGGCGCGGATGCTCGACCGGAATTTCTCGCGCCCGTCGATCTAAGAGATGCTGGGCAAGCCCGAGGTGTCGCCGACGCCGACCGTGCACATCGCCGAGGCCGACGGCACCGTCTTCGAGGTGCGCGAGACGCTCTGAGGCGCCACGGGGCATCCGCTTGCCGGACGGCGGGAACGCAAAGCGCTCGCCATTCCTGTCCTCGGCGTATATGTAAAAATGAAAATTCGAATAAGATATAAATCGAGGCAGGAGACGCCACGTGCCAGACACCCTTTTGATCGGGCAGATCGGCTACCAGATCGCGCGCACGAACCGCCAGCTCGAGCTGGATCTCGAGGCCCGTCTCAAGCCGCTGTCGCTCAGTGTCGACCAGTTCCGGATCCTGCGCTGCCTCGGGGAAAACGGCCGCCTGCCGATGGGAGAGCTTGCCTCCTCGGTCTTCGTCGAGCCCGCGAACCTGACCAAGATCATCGACCGCATGACCTCGGAGAACCTCGTGATGCGGGTGCCCGACGACAAGGACCGCCGCCGCGTGCTGGTCACGCTCGCCCCCGAGGGCACGGCCAAGAACGCGACGCTGGACCCGATCATCCGCGAGCACGACGCCTATGCCCGCGACGTGCTCGCCGCCGAGGACGGCGACCCGCTGCGCCGGCTGCTGGCGGGCATCAAGGCCTCGGGCTGACCGGCACGGCGGCTCTCATCCGACCGGCCGCGGGTCCCGGTCCCGAACGGGGTTTCGGTCGCTCGATGCCCCGCCTGTCTTGCAGGTCGCGACGTGCGGGCCGATAAACGGCCCGAAGCCCCCGCCGAGACAGGAGAGACCATGCCCAGCCTGACCGAGAAGGACACCCCCTTCCTTGCCCTCGACCGCGCCCGGATGGACCGCAACCTCGCGCGGATGCGGTCCCATGTCGAAGGGCTCGGGGTCGCGCTGCGGCCGCACCTGAAGACGGTGAAGTCGGTCCCCGCCGCGCGCCGCATCCTCGGCGAGATGACCTCCCCCGCCACGGTCTCGACCCTGCAGGAGGCCGAGGCCTTTGCCGCCGCCGGCTGCACCGACCTTGTCTATGCGGTGGGCATCGCGCCCGCCAAGCTGCCCCGGGTGGCGGCGCTGCGGGCGACCGGCGTCGATCTGGTGGTGATCCTCGACAGCGTCGCGCAGGCCCGCGCCGTGGTCGACGCCTCGAAGGCCGCGGGCGCGCCGATCCCCGCGCTGATCGAGATCGACTGCGATGACGCCCGCGCAGGCCTCGCCCCCGGCGACCCGGCGCTGGTCGAGATCGGCCGCATCCTGCACGCAGGCTCCGAACTGCGCGGCGTGCTGACCCACGGCGGCGCCAGCTACCGCGCCTTCACCCCCGGCGCGATGATGGCCATGGCCGCGCAGGAGCGCGCCTCGGCGGTGCGCTGCGCCGAAGCCCTTTGCGCCGCCGGCCTGCCCTGCCCGGTGGTCAGCATCGGCTCCACGCCCAGCGCCCATTTCGCGCAGGACTTCACCGGCGTGACCGAGGTCCGCGCCGGGGTCTACACGCTGTCGGACCTGATGATGGCCGGGCTCGGCGTCGGCGGCATCGACGACATCGCGCTGTCGGTCGTCACCACGGTGATCGGCCACCAGCCGCGCCGGGGCTGGATCCTGACCGACTCGGGCTTCATGGCGCTCTCCAAGGATCACGGCACCGCCGGGATGCCGGTGGACCAGGGCTACGGGCTCGTCGCCAACATCGACGGCCAGCCCTTCGGCGATCTCGTGGTGCGCGGCGTCAGCCAGGAGCACGGCGTGCTTGCCCTGCGCGAGGGCAGCACCGCCACGCTGCCGGACCTGCCGGTCGGTACGTTGTTGCGCATTTACCCCAACCACGCCTGCGCCACCGTCGCGATGCACGCGAGCTTTGCCGTCACCGACGGCGGCCGCGAGATCGTCGAGGACTGGCCGATCATGCGCGGCTGGTAAGCGCCTCCGGCCCGCCCCCGGCGACCACCCGGGCACGACACGAGCAAGACCCGATCAGGACACGATCAAGACAAGGGACCGGAAGACCATGACCAAGGACATCGCGGCGATCCTCGCCCACCCGCAATTCCGCGCTGCCTGCGACGCGCTGCGCGACGGGCATGCCCGCTACGTGGACGAGATCGTCACCCTCACCGAGATCCCCGCCCCGCCCTTCAAGGAAGAGCGCCGGGCCGAGGCCTTCCGCGGGATGCTGGCCGGGTACCGGCTCGAGGACGTGGCGCTCGACGGCATCGGCAACGTCACCGGCCTGCGCCGCGGGCGCGGCAACGGCGGCATCGTGGTGGTCTCGGCCCATCTCGACACGGTCTTCCCCGAAGGCACCGACGTCACCGTGCGGCGCGAGGGCACGCGGCTCTTCGCGCCGGGCGTCGGCGACGACACGCAGGGGCTGGGGGCGCTGCTCGCCTTCGTCCGCGCGCTTGACGCGGCAGGGATCGAGACCGAGGCCGACCTGCTGTTCGTCGCGGACGCGGGCGAAGAGGGCAAGGGCGACCTGCGCGGCATCCACCACCTCTTCACCGAGGGCGATTTCCGCGACCGCATCGGCGCCTTCTTCTCGCTCGACAGCCCCGAGCCCGAAAGCGTGACCGTGCGCGGCGTCGGCTCGCACCGCTACCGGGTGAGCTTCCGCGGCCCCGGCGGCCACAGCTACGGCGATTTCGGCACGGTGAACCCGGCGCATGCGATGGCCGACGTGGTGGCGGGCATGGCGCGCTGGCAGGTGCCCGCCGAGCCGCGCACCACCTTCAGCGCCAGCGTCTTCGGCGGTGGCAGCTCGATCAACGCCATCCCGCAGGAAGTCTGGGTCGAGATCGACCTGCGCTCGGTCGACCAGCCGGCGCTCGATGCGCTCGACGCCCGGCTGCACGCGCTCATCGCCGAGGCGACCGCGGCCGAGAACGCCCGTGGCGACAGCTCTGCCGGGATCATCACCGCCGAGGCCACCCGCATCGGCGCCCGCCCGGCGGGCGAGACCGCGCCCGATGCTCCGATCATCGCCGCCTGCGACGCGGCGCTCGCGGCCTTCGGCTTCGAGATGAAGCGAGACACGGCCTCCACCGACTCCAACATCCCGATGAGCCTGAACATTCCCGCCGTCACCATCGGCACCGGCGCCAGCGGAGCGCGGGCCCACACGCTCGAGGAATGGGTCGATCTCGAGCCCGGCCAGAGCCTGCGCGGCCTCTCGGCGGCGCTGGCGGCGATCCTCGCCACGGCGGGGCTGCACGTCGAAGGCTGACGCCTTAGCTTCCCCCGCCGCGACCCGAACCGGATGCGGCGGGGCCCTGGATCCTAGCCCTCCGCCGCCTGGGCCGAGGGCGTGGACATCGACATCTCGAGCTCCTCGTCGGACATTTCGGACGGGATGCCCTCGAAGAGCGGCGTCGAGAGGTAGCGCTCGCCGGTGTCAGGCAGCATCACGAGAAAGACCGAACCGTCGGGCGCATCCTCGGCCAGCTTCATCGCCACGGCGAAGGTCGAGCCCCCGGAGATGCCGGTGAAGATGCCCTCTTCCGCCGCCAGCCGCCGCGACCACTGCATGCCCTGCGCGCCCTCGATCAGGACCAGCGCGTCGTGGTAGCCCTTGTCCAGCGCCTCCTGCAGCACCCACGGGATGAAGTCCGGCGTCCAGCCCTGGATCGGGTGCGGCTCGAATTTCGGGTGGCTCTCGGTCGGCTGGTGATCGGCGTTGCGGGTGTTCACGTAGCCCGAGGACACGATGGCCGCGTTCGAGGGCTCGGTCAGGATGATCCTCGTCTCGGGGCGCTCCTTCCGGAGCACACGCCCGAGCCCGGTGACCGTGCCGCCCGTGCCGTAGCCGGTCACCACGTAGTCAAGCCGCTCGCCCTCGAAATCGCCGAGGATCTCGCGCGCGGTGGTGGCTTCGTGAATGTCGGCGTTGTCGTCGGTCTCGAACTGCGAGGCGAGGAACCAGCCGTTGGCCTCGGCCAGCTCCTTGGCCTTGGTGTACATGCCGAAGCCCTTCAGCGCGCGCGGCGTCAGCACCACCTTGGCGCCGTAGAACCGCATCAGCTTGCGCCGCTCGACCGAGAAGCTGTCGGCCATGGTGATGACCAGCGGGTACCCCTTGGCCGCGCAGACCATGGCAAGCCCGATGCCGGTGTTGCCGCTCGTCGCCTCGACCACCGTCTGCCCGGGCTTCAGGCGCCCGTCGCGCTCGGCCGCCTCGATGATGTTGAGCGCCAGCCGGTCCTTGACCGACCCGGCCGGGTTGAAGGCCTCGAACTTGACGTAGACGCTGACGTTCTTCGGAGCGATCCGGTTGATGCGGATGACCGGCGTGTCGCCGACCGTGTCGAGCACGCTGTCGTAGCGCCGCCCGCGACCTGAGGTGGTCCTGATACCCATCGGGCTGTCTCCCTGACTTCCGCCCCCTGCGGACGTGTGCAGAAGGCTACACGGTTTCCGCCCGCGCGGCCACGGCGCTGCCCGGATATCCGCCGAAAGGTCGCTGCCGACCCCGCCCCGCATTTGAAGCCGCGGGTCGCGTACCTATATCGCAAGGATCGGCGCCGAGACATCGCCGCAGCCACTGGCCACCACGGGGGAGAGACATGACGGCGCAACCGCCGGGCACGCCAGAGGATCCGCAGGCCGCGCAGGCGCGCGCCTTCTTCGACGCTGCCCGCGGCCGGATCGACGGCTTCGTGGCACGCAACTTCTCGGTCACCGGCTCTGCGGCGATGCACCGGCGCGCGTTCGGGCTCGACCTTCTGCGCGCCCCGCTCAACGTGGTGCTGGCGCCGATCCACGCGCTGACCCGGCTCTTCGCCCTGATCGCCCGCCTGCTGCGCGCCCGCCGTCTTGCCGGCTGGCTCGACCGCCGCAGCTTCGTGCTGCCGACCCGCGTCGCCGCCGAGGTCGAGGCCCGGCTGGTGCACGAGCTTCTCGGCATCGCGCGGCCCGCCAAGGCGCCGCGCGGGCTGTCGCGGCAGCTCGAACAGGCGCCCGAGCTGCGCCAGCTGCTGCGCGACGGGGAGAGCTCCGGGGCCATCGCCGCCCGCACCCGCGCCGCCGCCGACACCATTGCCGCCTATTCCGGCACCCGCTCGGCAGTGGCCGAGCTGACCACCGCGCTGCTCACGGTCGTCTTCGGGGCGTGGGTGTTCCGGCGGCTGACGCCCGGCATGGTTTCCTTCGGCCCCGCGCTGGCCGACAGCTTCGCGCGCGAGACGGCGCTCTCGTCCTTTCCGCTCGGACGCGGCGCGGCGTCGCTCTGGTACGGGGTGTTCCCGGTCGGCGCGACGCTGAGCCAGGTCATGGTGATCACCGGCGCGCTCATCGCGCTGGCCTCGGTGGTGACCGCCTTCGCGGGCGTCATCGCCGACCCCGTGCAGGCCCGCATCGGGCTGCACCGCCGCCGCCTGCACCGGCTGGTGGATGCGCTCGAGACCGACCTGACCGGCGCCCCGCCGCGCCGCTTCGCCGCAAACGAGCACTACTACGCCCGCGTCTTCGACCTGCTCGATATCGGCTCGGGGCTGTTCCGCCACTTCCGCTAGGCCGCGCGGAGACGGGATCGGGCTTGCAATCCCGGGCGGCGGGCGGCTCTCTTGGCGCAGACTTCCGCGCAGAAAGGCCGCCCAGATGACCGAGACCCCCACCGCCCTCAGCCTCACCGACCGCGATGCGGTGTCGCTCGTCTCGGACCTGAGCAGCGGCGCGCTGAGCCCCGTGGCGCTGATGACGGCGGTGCTCGACCGCATCGAGGCGGTCAATCCGCAGGTCAACGCCATCGTCTCGCTGCGCCCCCGCGACGAGCTTCTGGCCGAGGCACGCGCGGTCGATGCCACCCCGGGTGGCCCGCTCGCGGGGCTGCCCATCGCGGTCAAGGACCTCGTCGCCACCAAGGGGCTCCGCACCACCTGGGGTTCGCCGCTGTTCGCCGATTTCATCCCCGCGGCGGATGACCTGGTGGCGTCGCGGCTGCGCGCGGCGGGGGCGATTATCATCGGCAAGACCAACACGCCCGAGTGGGGCCACGGCTCGCACAGCTTCAACCCGGTCCACGGCCCGACCCGCAACCCCTATGACCTCGGCCGCAGCGCCGGGGGCTCGTCGGGCGGCGCCGGGGCGGCGCTCGCGGCGCGGATGCTGCCGCTGGCCGACGGCTCGGACATGATGGGCTCGCTGCGCAACCCCGCCGCCTTCAACAACGTCTACGGCTTCCGCCCGAGCTGGGGGCTGGTGCCGAAGGATGCCGAGGGCGACACGTTTCTCTCGACCCTCGCCACCGAGGGCCCGATGGGCCGCAGCCCACGCGACGTGGCGCTGCTGCTCTCGGTGCTGGCGGGCCCCAATCCCGAGGTGCCGTTCTGCCGCCCGGCCGAGGACTACACCGCGCGCTTCGGCGACAGCCTCAGGGGCAAGCGCATCGGCTGGCTGGGGAACTGGGGCGGGGCCTATGCCACCGAGCCCGGCATCCTCGAGACCTGCGAGGCGGCACTTGCGGTCTTCGAAGAGTTCGGCGCCATCGTCGAGCCGCTCGCCCCGCCCTTCCCGGCCGAGAAGCTCTGGTCGAGCTGGACCACCCTGCGCGCCGGGCTCAACGCCGGTGCCAAGCGCGCCTTCGCCACCGACCCCGACAAGCGCGCCCTCACCAAGCCCGAGTCGCTCTGGGAGATCGACCAGGGCATGACGCTCAGCGCCGAGGCCTTCTACGAGGCGAGCAAGCTGCGCTCGGCCTGGTACAAGCGCGCCGCCCGCACCTTCGAGCGCTTCGACGCGCTGGCGCTGCCCTCGGCGCAGGTCTGGCCCTTCCCGGTGGACTGGCGCTGGCCGCAGGACATCGCGGGCAGGAAGATGGACACCTACCACCGCTGGATGGAGGTCGTGGTGCCGGTGAGCCTTGCCGGGCTGCCCTGCCTCGGCCTGCCCGCGGGCTTCTCCGCCTCCGGCCTGCCGATGGGGATGCAGCTATTCGGACCGACCGGCAGCGATGCGGCCATCCTCGCCATGGGCGACGCCTATCACGCCGCCACCGACTGGCCGAACCGCCGCCCGCCGGTGCTCTGAGCCCGCCGTCTGCCCGAGGGCCCTCTCCCGATCTCCTGCTGTGCACTACACCGGTCGGCAGGACGGTCCGGCGCCATGGGAGAAGCCATGTTTTCATCGGAGTGGACGTGGGCACCGGCAGCGCGCGCGCCGGCGTGTTCGACGCCCGGGGCCGGCTGCTCGGCAACTCCGAGGCCGCCATCGCGCTCTGGCGCCCCTGCCCCGACCACCCGCACCAAAGCGCCGCCGACATCTGGGCGGCGGTCTGCCGGGCGGTGCGCGGCGCCATGTCCGAGGCGGGCGCGGCACCGGAGCGGGTGACCGGCCTCGGCTTCGACGCCACCTGCTCGCTGGTGGTCTCCGACGCCGACGCGCGGCCGCTGCCCGACCTGCCCCACGCCATGCACACCATGAGCTCGCCCGCGCGCGAGATCGCCCCGCGCGGCGACGACAGCCCCGTGGCCGTGTACGACAGCCTGCCCGGCGCTTTCGGGGCGCTGCTGCTGGTATAGGTCGACGGCGTGGTGGCGCTGCACAAGGCCGGCGCCGCCGTCTTGCAATGGGCGCGGCTCGACGACCGCATCCGCTTCGCCGGAGCCCCGCTGCGCACCGAACGCCACGTGGTCGCGCTGGCCCGCAAACGTGCCGAGCTGCTGCCTGCGGTCGACGACGCGCTCGCCGCCATGCAGGCGGACGGCACAATGACCGCGCTGCTCACCGCGTGGAACATTCTCCCGCCCGCGCCGCCACCCGAGGTGCTGACCGTCGGCCTCGCCGAGTTTGCGCCCTACCAGGTCATCCGCCCGGACGGCACCATGACGGGCTACGGGGTCGAGACCCTGCGCCCCCTCGCCCGGCGCGCCGGGCTCACGCTCGAGTTCCGCCAGATCAGCTCCGAGGACTGGGCCCCGGCGCCGGGCGCTACGACCTGCTGCCGCCGATCAGCGTGACGCCCGGGAAGCGCGCGGCGATGGATGTCACCATCCCCGTGCAACGCTCGTCCTACTCGATCTTCGTGCCGCGCGGCGAGGTCGCTGGGGTCGCGGGCCTCGACGATCTCGTCGGCTGGCGCGTCGGCGTGGTCAGCCGCAACCTTGCCCGGCAGGAGGCCGAGCAGCGCGGCGACCTCGACCTCGTGATCCTCGACAGCGCCAGGGGCCTGATCGATGCGCTGCTGTCGGGCAGCGTCGACGCGATCCTCTACCCCACGGTGACCGTGCGCCACCGGCTCGAGCAGCTCGGCCGCCTCGACGAGGTCGACGAGGCGGCGCCGCCCTTCCTGACCACCGACCGCGCCGTCGCCCTGCGCCACGGCCTCGCGGAGGTGCGCGAGCGGTTGAACGCGGTAATCCCGGGGGATATCTCTTCCGAGGAGTACCAGTCCCTGCGCGACCGCTGGCTCGGCCCGCCGGAATTCTGGACACCCGAGCGCACCCTGATCGCCGAGCTGCTGGCGGCGGCGCTGGCCATCGCCACCCTGGCGGGCTTCGTGCTGCAATCCCGCCGCGCCGGGCGCCGGGCGCTGGCGCAGGCCGCGGACATGAAGCGGCTCTCGGTCCGGCTGGGCGCGATCCTCGACACCACCCGCAGCGCCATCATCGGGCTTGCGCGGGACGGCAGCATCAGCATCGCCAACCCCGGCGCCGCCCGGATGCTGGGCCTTGCCTCGCAGGACTGGCCGGTGCCGTGGCCCGGCACGGTGCGCTTCGTCGATGCCGAGGATGGCCACCCGCTCGTCGCCTCCGCCGACCCGCTCCACCGCGCCATGGCGGGGGCCACACTGGTTTCGGAGCGGGCGATCCTGCGCCGTGGCGCCGACAGCCCTGCCCGCGTCGTGCGGGTGTCGAGCGCGCAGGTCGAGGCGTCGGGACAGGGCGACGTCGCCACGGTGATGGTGATGGTGATGGTGATGGTGATGGTGATGGTGATGGTGGTGGTGATGGTCTTGAAGACGTGACCGAGCAGGAGCGCAACCGCCAGCAGGCCCAACGCTCGGGGCGGCTCGATGCGCTGGGCCAGCTCACCGGCGGGGTGGCGCATGATTTCAACGACATCCTCGGAACCATCACATATGCCACCGAGCTCGCCGCGATGAGCGACGACGCGCCGCAGAAGACGTTCCTCGACACCGCGCTCGCCTCGGTGCGGCGGGGCGACCGGCTGACCTCGCGCCTGCCGACCTTCGCGCGGCGCCAGCCCGGCTCGGTGCGCCCGGTGCCGGTCTCGGAGGTGCTGAGCGCGCTGCAGGATCTCGCGGGGCCGGTGCTCGAGCGCACGGTGGTACTGCACGTGGGGGCCCCGAGGCCGGGCTGCGGGTGCTCTGCGATCCCAGCCAGCTCGAGAACGCGCTGCTGAACCTCGTGCTGAACAGCCGCGACGCGCTGCTCGGCCAGCGCGGGACGGGCAACATCATGGTGCAGGCCGGGCGCGCCGCCGAGAGCGATCCGGAGGGCCATCCGCCGGGCCATCCGCGGGTCGAGATCTCGGTGACCGACGACGGCCCCGGCATGACACCCGACGTGCGCCAGCGCGCCACCGACCCGTTCTTCACCACCAGGGGCGAGAGCGGCGGCACGGGGCTCGGGCTGTCGATGGTCTACGGGTTCGCCGAGCAGTCGGACGGGGAGCTCATCATCGACACCGCGTCCGGGGCGGGCACCAGCGTGCGCATCCTGCTGCCTGAGGGCGAGCTGCCGGACGAGGAGGAGGTCGCGGCCGAGCCCGGCCTAAGCCCCGGCAGCGGCGAGACCATCCTCGTGGTCGAGGACGAGACCGACCTGCTGGCGATGACCTCCGAGATCATCCGCACGCCGGGCTACGAGGTGATCACCGCCCCTTCCGGACGCGCGGGGCTCGAGCGCGTCGAGCGCGGCGCCGAGAGCTTCGACCTGCTTCTCACCGACATCGTGATGCCCGGCGGCGTGGGAGGCTTCGAACTCGCCCGGCGCCTTAACGACCTGCGCCCCGGAATCCCGGTGATCTACATGTCGGGCTACGCGAGCATCACCCGCGAGAGCTTGGGCGGCGTCCCCGCCCCCACCCTGCGCAAACCCTGCTCCCCCGCCGACCTCTCCCGCGCCCTCTGCCGCCAGCTCGAGGAGAGGTGACGGGCGGTGCCTGCCGATCGGGGATCCTTTCGCCACGCGCCTGGATCGCACCGTCCGGTCTGCTGCCGCCGGGAACCGACATGGCTCTATCTATGCGCGGCCCCCTCCAGAGCTATCCGGCAAGCGCTACGGCTTGTGACACGTCACATCACCTCACTTAGGCGCGGTGTCTCTTGGCCGAGGCAGAAGGGGCTCTGCCCCTCTTGGCGCTTCGCGCCAATTCACCCCGGAGTTTATCTGGCAAGATGAAGGGCGGGCGGCGGTGAGGTGTAGAGATAGAGAGAGAGCGTGCCTAACCCGGGAGATCCGGGATGGCCAAAGTCGTGAGGACGCCCGGGAGAGCGCGAACCGCAGCCAAACGCCCCGAGGCCGTGGCATCCCGCTGCCTCTCGCCACGCACCTGCAGCTTCATCTTGCCAGATAAACTCCGGGGGTGAGGCCGCAGGCCGAGGGGGCAGCGCCCCCTGCGACTTCTCCGCCAGGCGCGCGCCTGCCCCCTTTCCGCAACACTTCTCCGACCTTCGCCGCGCGCCGCGCGCCTGCTGCTTGCCCGGAGCGTCCCTGCCGCGTATTTCAGACGGGCCTTGGTTCCGGGCGCTTCGTCCGGAGAATAGGGAACGCGGTGCAAATCCGCGACTGCCCCCGCAACTGTGAGCGGCGAGCGCATTCGGCACGACGCCACTGGGCAGACGCCCGGGAAGGCCCGATCCGCGCTTTGACCCGCAAGTCAGGAGACCTGCCAGGGTGATCACCCTCTCCACGCGCGGGGTGCGCTTCGGAGAACGGTCATGTCCGTTCGTGGTGACGAGACCCGGAGGTCACGGACAGGCGGAGCGCCTGGCCGGACCGTCACCCCCACGCCCCCATGGGGCACGGCACGAAAAGGACGGCCACCATGAAAAAGATCCTCGGATCTGTCTCGGCACTGACGCTGAGCACCCTCCCGCTTCACGCCCAGAGCGAGGAGCCCTACGCGCTTCCGCCCATCATCATCAACGTCGGCTACGAGGCCACCACGCCTTTGCAGACCGGTGTCAGCGTCGAGGTCATCGACGAGGACGAGCTCGAGGAAGCTGACGCCACCCGCCTGCTCGACGTGCTCGCCCGCCAGCCCGGCGTCTCGATCCGCTCGAACGGTCCGCTCGGGACCAACGCCGGGATCACCATCCGCGGCGTCTCGCAGCAGAACATCGCGGTGCGCATCGACGGCATCGACGTCTCGGACCCCTCGGGCACGCAGGTGGCCTATGATTTCGGCGGGCTCACCGCCGGCGACATCAGCCAGATCGAGATCCTGCGCGGCTCGCAATCGGCGCTGTTCGGCTCCGAGGCCATCGGCGGCGTCATCAACATCACCACCAAGCGCGCCACCCGCGACGGGCTCAGCGCCGATGTCTTCGCCGAGTACGGCAGCTACGAGACCCTGCGCAGCGCCGCCACGCTCTACAACCGCGGCGCCGGACACGAGACTGCGGTCACCCTCTCCTACGTGAAAAGCGACGGTTTCTCGGCGGCGGACGAGACAGGGCTCGACTATGGCACCTCGGCGCCGGGCGATCACAACGACGAGGACGACGGCTTCGAGGCACGCCGGCTGAGCTTCTCGGGCACCTACCAGCTGGGCGACGGTGCCGGCGAGCTGCGGCTGTCAGGCTTCCACGAGGAGGCCAGGTACGACTACGACGAGAACGCCTCGGGCAAGGTCTTCGACGGCTCCCCCGATGACGTGGTCGACCGCGAGGAGAGCGGCCTGCGCGCGGCGCTCGCCTTCACGACAAGTGCCGTCGACCACGAGGTCTCGGCCAGCTGGTTCCGGATCAGCCGCGCCATGCACGGCACCTCGCTCGACAGCTGGGCGCCGGACACGCCGCCCTACAACGGCACGCCCTACCCGTTCCGCTTCGAATACGAGGGCACGCGCCAGACCTACCGCTACCAGGCAGGTTTCGACCTCGGCGCGATCACCCGTGCGGTGGCCGGTGTCGAGCGCAGCGTCGAGACCTACGAGGACGACATCTCGGGGGCCTCGAGCTATGGCCCCTACGGCAGCGACCAGGACCAGGAGACCATCGTCAACTCGGTGTTCACCGAGTTCACCGTGAGGCCCACCGAGGACATCGACCTGAGCTTCGCCCTGCGCCACGACGACCATTCCGAGTTCGGCGGTCAGACCACCGGGCGTCTCTCCGGCGTCTGGCGCGCGCGTTCCGACCTGATCCTGCGCTCGAACCTCGCCACCGGCTACCGGGCGCCCTCGAACTACGAGCTCTACGACGCCTACGCCGGCAACGCCGATCTCGAGCCCGAGACCTCGGTCAGCTTCGATCTCGGCGTCGAGAAGCGCTTCGGCGACAGCGCCTGGCTGCGCGCCACCGCCTTCTGGATCGAGGCCGAGGACATCATCGACTACTCCTTCACCAGCTACGCCTACGCGCAGGCCGACGGCACCAGCACCCGGCGCGGACTGGAACTGGCGGGGGGCGTGGACCTGCGCCCGGGCGTGACGCTCGACGGCAGCTACACCTGGACCGACAGCTTCTCGGAGGTGGCGCTCGACAGCTCCAGCTGGCAGACCTCGGTGCCCGAGCACAGCTTCGCGCTGGGGCTCAGCGCCGAGATCACCGACCACGCTCGGCTCTCGGTCAGCGCGCTTTACGAGGCCGACCGCGAGGCGCTCGACGATTACGGCGTGGTTAACTCGACCTTTACCTACGACGTGACCGAGACCACGCAGGCCTACCTGCGGGTCGAGAACCTGTTCGACGAGAATTACCAGACCGTTCCCGGCTACGGCCAGTCGGACCGGGCGTGGTATTTCGGCGTCCGTGCCAGCTTCTAGGCTCATAGCGCTCGCCGCCGCCCTGTTTCTCGGGACGGCGGCCATGGGCGACGGGGCACCGGGCCGCGTCGTCTCGCTCAACGTCTGCACCGACCAGCTGGCGCTGCTGCTCGGCGCCCCCGGGCAGCTGGTCTCGGTGTCGCGGCTGGCGCATGACCCGCGCAGCTCGGCCATGGCCGGGGCGGCCCGCGCCATCCCCGCGAACGGCGCCAGCGCCGAGGAAGTGGTGCTGCTGCGCCCCGACCTCGTGATCGCCGGCAGCTACACCGCGCGCGCCACCGTCGAGATGCTGCTGCGCCTCGGCTACCGGGTCGAGCGCTTCGAGCCGGCGCGCTCGCTCGAGGACGCGCGCGAGAACATCCGCCGCATGGGCGCGCTGCTCGGCCGCGAGGCCGAGGCCGCGGAGGTGCTCGCCGCTTTCGACCGGCGTCTCGCCGCGCTCGGCGACGAGCCCGACCGCCGACCCGTGGTGGCCTATTACCTGCCCTTCAACGAGACCGCCGGCACCCGGAGCCTGACCGGAGAGATCCTCGCAGCGGCGGGCATGGAGAACCTCTCCGAGGTGCGCGGCCTGCCCTATGGCGGCCGCCTGCCGCTCGAGGCGCTGGTGCTGGCGCATCCCGACCTCATCCTCGTGAGCCAGCCCTTTGACAGCCCGGCGCAGGCGACCTCGATGCTGCAGCACCCGGCGCTTCAGGCCACCGGCGCGCTGCGACAGGTCGTCGACAGCCCGAACTGGATCTGCGGCACCCCCGCCGTGCTCGACGCCGTGGCCGCGATGCGGGCGCTGCGCGAGGAGTGGGAGGCGACGCAGTGAAGCTGGCGCTCTCGCTCACCCTGCTCACCGCCCTGCTGGCGCTGGCCTCGCTGATGCTGGGCTACGCGCCGCTGCCGCCGAAGGCGGTGCTGGGCGGGTTGGTCGGCGCCGGCGACCCGCTGCACGTCATGGTCATGCAGGAGATCCGCCTGCCGCGCACGGCGCTCGCGGTGCTGGTCGGCGCGGCGCTGGGGCTCTCTGGGGCGGCGATGCAGGGCTACCTGCGCAACCCGCTGGCCGAGCCGGGGCTGATCGGGGTCTCGGGGTCGGCGGCGCTGGGCGCGGTGATCGCGCTGCAGACCGGGCTGGCGGCGGCATTCGCGCTGGCCCTGCCGCTGACGGCGCTGCTCTTCGCGCTGGGCGCGGTGGGGCTGATCCTGCTGCTCGCGGGCCCGCGCGGAGGTTCGCTGACCCTGATCCTGGCGGGGATCGCGGTCTCGGCGCTTGCGGGCGCGCTCACCTCGCTGGCGCTGAACCTGTCGTCGAACCCCTACGCGACCTTCGAGATCGTGTTCTGGATGATGGGCTCGCTTGCCGACCGCTCGCTGTCGCACCTCGCCCTCGCCGCGCCGCTCATCGCGCTGGGCGGCGCCGCGCTGCTGACGCTGGGCCGCGGGCTCGACGCGCTGACGCTGGGCGAGGACGGGGCGCAGGCGCTCGGCATCTCGATGACCTCGCTGCGCCTGCGGCTGCTCTTCGGCACCGCCGCCGCCGTGGGGGCCGCCACCGCCGTCTCCGGGGCCGTGGGCTTCGTCGGGCTGGTGGTGCCGCACCTGCTGCGCCCGCTCTGCGGCGCGCGGCCGTCGCGGCTGCTCTGGGCCTCGGCGCTCGGCGGGGCGGCGATGCTGCTCACCGCCGACATCGCGGTGCGGCTGGTCCTGCCCGAACGCGACCTCAAGCTCGGCGTGGTCATGGCGCTGATCGGGGCGCCGCTGTTCCTGCACCTGATCTACAAGACCCGGAGGGCCGGATGAGCCTGCTCGCCCTCGACCAGCTCACGGTGACGCGCGGACAGTGCCCGGTCGTCGACTCGGTGTCGCTCACCGTCGATCCCGGCGAATGCGTGGGCCTCATCGGCCCCAACGGCGCCGGCAAGACCACCCTGCTGCGCGCAGCTCTCGGCCTGCTGCCGCACCGCGGCCGCTCGTCTCTCGCGACGCTCTCGGCCCGGGACCGGGCCCGCGCCGCCGCCTGGCTGCCACAATCGCGCGAAATCGCTTGGCCGGTCACCGTCGAGACCCTCGTGGCGCTCGGCCGCCTGCCCCACGACAGCCGCGCCGGCCGGGTGCAGGCCCGCGCCGTCGAGACCGCGCTGGACCGCATGGAGCTCGCCGCCTTCCGCCACCGCAAGGCCACCGAGCTCTCGGGCGGCGAGCAGGCCCGCGTGCTCATTGCCCGCGCGCTGGCGCAGGACGCGCCGCTCCTGCTTGCGGACGAGCCCGTCGCGGGGCTCGACCCGGCGTCGCAGATCTTTACCCTGCAGGTCTTCGAGGCGCTGGCCAGTGAGGGCCACGCGGTGCTGGTGTCGCTGCACGACCTGACGCTGGCGGCGCGGCATTGCACCCGGCTGGTGCTGCTCGACCGCGGCCGCGTCGCCGCCGACGGCCCGCCGCTCGAGGTGCTGACCGAGGCGCACCTGGCCGAGGTCTTTCACCTGCGCGGCCACATGCTCGAAACCCCGCACGGGCCCCTGCTGCAACCGCTGGACGTGCTGCGTTGATCCCGCCTGCGCCGCAGCTTTGACCGCTGGCGCCGGATCGCGGACCGCATCGCCCGCCGCGGTGCCGCATCCGCTTGACCCTGCGCGCCCCTTCCCTCACAACCGGGCGCAAAGGACGTGACCATGACCATCCCCCGCATCACCGACAGCCACTGCCACCTCGACTTCCCCGATTTCGACGAAGAACGCGCCGACGTGATCTCCCGCGCGGTCGCCGCGGGGGTGCATCGGATGGTCACCATCTGCACCCGCCTGCGCAACGAGCCGCAGGTGCGCGCCATCGCCGAGGCGCACGACCCGGTGTTCTACGCCGCCGGCACCCACCCGATGAGCGCCGCCGACGAGCCGCTCGCCACGCTGGACGAGCTCAAGGCGCTGGCGCAGCACCCGAAATTCGTCGGCATCGGCGAGACCGGGCTCGACTACCACTACAGCGCCGACAGCGCCGGGATTCAGAAGACCTCGCTCCGCGTCCACATCGAGGCGGCGCAGGACACCGGCCTGCCGCTGATCATCCACGCCCGCGCCGCCGACGACGACATGGCCCGGATCCTCTCCGAGGCGTGGAAGGCACAGCCCTACGACTGCGTGATGCACTGCTTCTCCTCCTCGGCCGAGCTCGCCCGCGCGGCGCTCGACTGCGGCTTCTACCTGTCGATGTCGGGCATCGCGGCCTTCCCCAAGTCGAAGGACCTGCGCGAGATCTTCGCCGCGGCCCCGCTCGAGCGCATCCTCGTGGAGACCGACAGCCCCTACCTCGCGCCGCCGCCCTACCGCGGCAAGCGCAACGAGCCGGGCTACACCGTGCACACCGCCAGGGTCGGCGCCGAGGCCTTCGGGCTCAGCTACGACGCGTTCGCAAAGGCCACCGAGGCCAATTTCGAGAGGCTCTTCGCCAAGGCGGCCGCCTGGACCCCGGAGACCGCATGAGCGAGCTGCGCTTCACCATCCTCGGCTGCGGATCGTCGGGCGGGGTGCCGCGCGTGGGCGGGCACTGGGGCGACTGCGATCCGGAGAACCCGAAGAACACCCGCCGCCGCTGCTCGCTGCTGGTCGAGCGCGAGACCGGTGAGGGCACCACCCGCGTGCTCATCGACACCACGCCGGACATGCGCCAGCAGCTCATCGACGCAGGGATAGGCGAACTCGACGCGGTGCTCTGGACCCATTCCCACGCGGACCACACCCACGGGCTCGACGACCTGCGGCAGGTGGTGTTCAACCGCCGCGCCCGGCTGCCGGTCTGGGCCGACGGCGACACCCAGAACTCGCTGCTGCTGCGCTTCGCCTATGCCTTCGTGCAACCCGAGGGCAGCCCCTACCCGCCGATCCTCGACATGCACACGATCACCGACCGCCCGGTGACCATCGAGGGCGCCGGCGGCGCGATCACCTTCGAGCCGTTCGAGGTCAACCACGGCAGCATCGAGGCGCTCGGCTTCCGCATCGGCGACCTCGCCTACCTGCCCGACGTGCTGCACATCCCCGAGGCGGTCTGGCCCCGGCTCGAGGCGCTCGACTGCTGGATCCTCGACGCGCTGCGCCGTACCCCGCACCCGAGCCACGCCCACCTCGACCTCGCGCTGGAATGGATCGCCCGCGCCCGGCCGAAACGCGCCGTGCTGACCAACATGCACCTCGATCTCGACTACGAGACCGTGGCCGCCGAAACCCCCGAGCACATCACCCCGGCCTACGACGGCATGGTCCTGCGCTATGCGCTCTGAGCCGCAGCCCCGCCCGGCTGCGACCGCTCTCCCCACGCCCGATACCACGGCCAGGACCGCACGGCACAGCTCCTCCCACCCGACGCGCGGACCCGCCCGATCGGCCCGCGCCCCACGGCTCACACCGTCGCGGCGCCACGGACGGGACAACGCGCAGCCCGTCCCTTCATCTTGCCGGAAAAACTCCCGCCGGAGGCCCCGCTCCCCGGCCTCTGCCACGCCGGGCACTGCGCCGACCCAGCACCGGCGCGCCCCGGCGACGCGCGCAGCGCGGCGCAACACCTCCTGCCCGATGCGCAACGCCGCCCGGCCGCACCCGAAGCTCCCCCACAGGGCGCCCATCCCGGACACCCCACTCTCCCTGCCCACCGACGCGCCCAGCACGGCGGCTCTCCGCACGGACATAGCTCAGCAATGACGGCCCTCATCGACATCATCCTGCCGGTCTTCCTCGTGATCGGCGCCGGCTATCTCGCCGCGTGGCGCGGGCTGCTGCCCGAAAACGCCATCGACGGGCTCATGGGCTTCACCCAGACCATCGCCATTCCCTGCCTGCTGTTCAGCGCCATGTGGAAGCTCGACCTCGGCGCCAATTTCTCGGCACCGCTGCTGATCTCCTTCTACACCGGCGCCAGCGCGGGCTTCCTCGCGGGGCTGCTGGGCGCGCGGCTGCTGTTCGGGCGCGACTGGCAGGACAGTGTCGCCATCGGCTTCGCCTGCCTCTTCTCGAACTCGCTGCTGCTCGGCCTGCCGATCACCGAGCGCGCCTACGGCACCGACGCGCTGGCGGGGAACTACGCGATCATCGCCATGCACTCGCCGTTCTGCTACGCCCTCGGCATCACCGCGATGGAGATCGCCCGGGCCCAGGGCACCGGGCTGCGCCGGCTGCCGGTGACGGTGGCGCGCGCCATGTTCCGCAATGGGCTGGTGATCGGCATCATCATCGGCGTCGCCTTCAACCTCGGGAGTGTCAGCCTGCCGAACCCGGTGGTGCAGGCGCTCGAGATGGTCACCCGCACCGCCCTGCCCGCAGCGCTCTTCGCGCTCGGCGGCATCCTGTTCCGCTACCGCCCCGAGGGCGACCTGCGCACGGTGCTCTACGTCTGCGCCATCTCGCTCGGGCTGCACCCGGCGATCACCTGGGGTCTGGGCTCGGCCTTCGGGCTGTCGACCGACTCGCTGCGCTCGGGCGTGGTAACCGCGGCCATGGCGCCGGGCGTGAACGCCTATGTCTTCGCCAACATGTACGGCCGCGCCAAACGCGTCGCCGCCACCGCGGTGCTTCTGGCGACGGGGCTCTGCATCGTCTCGAGCTGGGTCTGGCTGCACCTGCTGCCCTGACCCGCTGCCCTGACCGGCCTCACATCGCGAACAGCATCAGCACCAGGAGCTGCGGCGCAAAGATCCGCAGCCCCATGACCAGCGGGTAGACCGCGGCGTAGGACACCGACGCCGCGGCCGAGGGGCTCTGGGCGTTGGCGAAGGCAAGCGCCGGCGGATCGGTCATCGAGCCCGCCAGCACGCCGCAGAGCGCGAGGTAGTTGAAGCCGAAGACCAGCCGCGCCACGAAGCCCACCAGCAAGAGCGGCACCAGCGTGATCATCACGCCATAGCCCACCCAGGCGAGGCCGTCGCCGGTGATCAGCGTGTCGAGGAACCGGTCCCCGGCCTTGAGCCCCACCACCGCAAGGAACAGGATGATGCCGAACTCGCGCAGCGCGTGGTTGGCCACCGGCGGCATCACCCAGGTAAAGGGCCCCCAGCTGCCCAGCCGCCCGAGCAGGATCGCCACCACCAGCGGCCCGCCCGCGAGCCCCAGCTTCAGCGGCGCCGGCAGTCCGGGAACGGCGATCGGGATGCTGCCCAGCAGCACCCCCAGCACGATGCCGAGGAACACGCCCGGGAAATCCACCTCGTCGAGCCTCCGGCTCTCGTCGCCGAGAATGCCGCGCACCCGGTCGATGCTGTCGCGCGGGCCGACGACGGTGACGATGTCGCCGAACTCGAGCGTGCTGTCGCCCTGCGCGGGCAGCTCGGTCCCGGCCCGGTTGATGCGCGACACCGAGACGCCGTAGCTCTCCTCGAGCCGCAGCGACCGCAGCCGGTGCCCCGAGGCGTGGCGGTCGGTGACCACGACGCGCGCCCACGCGAGGTCGGTGCCCTTGGTGGTGAGCGGCGCCGCGGCCTCGCTGCCCAGCACCAGCCGCATCGCCTGCAGCTTCTCGGTGGGCCCGACGAGGTGCAGCACGTCGCCGCAGGCCAGCACGCTGTCGCGCTGTGGCACCAGCAGCGCCCCGTCCTTGCGCATCCGCGAGGGTACAACGCCGGCGTCGAACAGTCCCGGCACCTCGGCCAGCCGCAGCCCGTCGAGGTTGCGGTTCTCGACCACCACGTCGAGCGACGGCAGCGAGCCCGACCCGCGGCGGCGCTGCGCGTCATAGGCCTCGGCCTCGGCGGGAATGTCGACGCGGGTGATAAAGCGCAGCAGCAGCATCGACAGCAGGATGCCCACGATGCCGAAGGGATAGGCCACCGCATAGCCCAGCGACGGCATCGCCACCGCGTCGGCGCCCGCGCCCACGTCCGCAAGCGCCTGCGTCGCGGCACCGAGCCCGGGCGTGTTGGTCACCGCCCCCGACATGATCCCCACCAGCGCCTGCACCGGCACGTCGAAGGCGAAATGCACCGCCAGCGTCACCAGCACGCCGAGCACCACCACCGACGCCGCGGCGAGGTTCAGCTGCAGCCCCGAGCGGCGCAACGAGCCGAAGAAGCCGGGCCCGACCTGGATGCCGATGGTGAAGACGAAGAGGATCAGCCCGAATTCGCGCACGAACTCCATCATCTCGGCGTTGAAATGCAGCCCGAGCCGCGCGGAGACGTCACCGAGCGCGATGCCCGCGAAGAGCACCCCGCCGATGCCCAGCCCGACGCCGCGGATGCTGAGACGCCCAAGCAGCAGCCCGAGCACGCCCGCCAGCGCCAGCGCCATGGTGGCCTGCGCCACCTCTCCCAAGTTGAGCCCGGTCATCGCATCGTTCCTCCTGCCGCCCGCCGCGCGTGGGCGAGTCGCCCGCCAAGTTCATGCCGCCCTGCAGCAAAACGCAATGCCGGGGACCGCGACCCGGCGCCGCGCAGGGGGATCGGGCCAAAGGATCGGGCAGGCATGGGCCCCGCAGCCCCCCATCCGGGCCGAGTCGCAGGGCCGCACGCGTGCCGGGGACGGGATGCGCACGGGAAATGCCGCCCTGAGCGCAAAGCTCTGTGCCAAAGCGGTCTCCGAGGGGCAAATTCGCGGTTTCGCCCCGTCCTGCGCTTCGCTATACGAGGCGCGTTTGGACCTCCAAAAGGACAGGTGAGCTATGGCAAACGTGGTCGTCGTGGGCGCCCAGTGGGGCGACGAGGGCAAAGGCAAGATCGTGGACTGGCTGTCGAGCCGGGCCGACGTGATCGCCCGTTTCCAGGGGGGCCACAACGCAGGCCATACCCTCGTGATCGACGGCAAGGTGTTCAAGCTCAACGCCCTTCCGTCGGGCGTGGTGCGCGGCGGCAAGATGTCGGTGATCGGCAACGGCGTGGTGCTCGACCCGTGGCACCTCGTGAAGGAAATCGCGCAGATCCGCGAACAGGGCGTCGAGATCACGCCCGAGACGCTGATGATCGCCGAGAACACCCCGCTGATCCTTCCGATTCACGGCGAGCTCGACCGCGCCCGCGAAGAGGCCGCCAGCAAGGGCTCGAAGATCGGCACCACCGGCCGCGGCATCGGCCCGGCCTACGAGGACAAGGTCGGCCGCCGCTCGGTGCGCGTCGCGGACCTTGCCGATCTCGCCACGCTTGAGGTGCGCGTCGACCGCGCGCTGCTGCACCACGACGCGCTGCGCAAGGGCCTCGGCCTGCCGGCCGTCGACCGCGCGGCGCTGATCGACAGCCTCAAGGAGATCGCGCCCGAGATCCTGAAATACGCAGGCCCCGTCTGGAAGGTGCTCAACGAGAAGCGCCGCGCCGGCAAGCGCATTCTCTTCGAGGGCGCACAGGGCGCGCTGCTCGACATCGATTTCGGGACCTACCCCTTCGTCACCTCGTCGAACGTGATCGCGGGTCAGGCCGCCACCGGCACCGGCATCGGCCCGGGCGGCATCGACTTCGTGCTCGGCATCGTGAAGGCCTACACCACCCGCGTCGGCGAAGGCCCCTTCCCGACCGAGCTGGATGACGACGACGGCCAGCGCCTCGGCGAGCGTGGCCGCGAGTTCGGCACCGTGACGGGCCGCAAACGCCGCTGCGGCTGGTTCGACGCGGTGCTGGTGCGCCAGACCTGCGCCACCTCGGGCATGAACGGCATCTCGCTGACCAAGCTCGACGTGCTGGACGGGTTCGAGAAGATCAAGATCTGCACCGGCTACCAGCTCGACGGCGAGATCCTCGACCACCTGCCGATCGCCACCGAGCAGCAGGAACGCTGCGTGCCGGTCTACGAGGAGATGGAAGGCTGGAGCGAGTCGACCGAGGGCGCGCGCTCGTGGAACGACCTGCCCGGCGCCGCGGTGAAATACGTGCGCCGCATCGAAGAGCTGATCGGCTGCCCGGTCGCCATGCTCTCGACCTCGCCCGAGCGCGAGGACACCATCCTCGTCACCGACCCGTTCGAGGACTGATGGCACTCAAGCACAAGACGCGGAAGCGGCTCTCGCTGCTTCTGCTCGTGGTCTGGCTGCCGCTCTATATCGTGGCGGCAGTCAGCATCGTGAACGCTCTCGACCGGCCGCCGATCTGGGCGGAACTCCTCGTTTACGTGGCACTCGGGTTCCTCTGGGCCGTGCCGTTCCGCTTCGTCTTCAAGGGCGTCGGCCGCGAAGACCCCGACGCCTGAGCGCATGGCCCCCGCGGCCAAAGGGTCCGGCAGAGGGCCTTGCCGAGAGATAAATGTCGCCTTGCGGCGGCGACAGGGCCTTTGCGAAGGCCCTTCATCTTTCTGATAACGCTCAAAAAAACACGCCCTTTCCCGACATGATCAAGGCGTGACTGGCCCTGCGGCCAGCTCACTCCGCCCCAGGAAGCGGCGCGCTGGCGCGACCGGGCCATGCGCCATGGGCATGGCGGGGCTGTCAAATCAACAGGTGCACGCCCGCTGACTCCGCCCGCCGTTCGCGTTAACGGAACCTCTCGAAAAAATAAGTGTCTCAAGCGCGAACGGAAAAGTAATAAAATGACTGACAGCACCGCCGATTTTGAAACGGCGGCCTCAAAGGGCCAGCCGGTTCTCAACTCCCCCGCCAAGGTTCTGACTGCGAGCCTCGTCGGCACCACCATCGAGTTCTTCGATTTCTACGTGTATGCCACGGCGGCCGTGCTGGTATTCCCCGCGCTGTTCTTCCCCAACAGCGATCCGATGACGGCGCTGCTGGCCTCCTTCGCGACCTTCTCCATCGCCTTCTTCGCGCGCCCGCTCGGCGCCGTGGTCTTCGGCCACTTCGGTGACCGCATCGGCCGCAAGGCGACGCTGGTCGCCGCCCTGCTCACCATGGGCATCTCGACCGTCGTCATCGGTCTGCTGCCCACCTACGAGCAGATCGGCGTCGTGGCGCCGCTGCTGCTGGCGCTCTGCCGCTTCGGCCAGGGCTTCGGTCTTGGCGGCGAATGGGGCGGCGCGGTGCTCATGGCGACCGAGAACGCCCCCGAGGGCAAGAAGAACTGGTACGGCATGTTCCCGCAGCTCGGCGCTCCGGTCGGCCTCTTCCTGTCGTCAGGCCTGTTCTGGATCCTGCTCCAGTTCATGCCGCAGGAGACCCTCCTGAGCTGGGGCTGGCGCATTCCCTTCGTCGCCTCGCTGGTGCTGATCATCGTCGGCCTCTGGGTGCGCCTGTCGATCACCGAGACTCCGGACTTCCAGAAGGCCATCGAGAACGAGGAGCGCGTCGCCGTCCCGGTCATCGAGCTCTTCGCCAAGCACAAGGTCTCGATCGTTCTTGGAACCTTCGTGGCGCTGGCGACCTTCGTGCTGTTCTACATCTCGACCGCCTACCTGCTCAGCTACAACGTCAAGGTCGTGAAGATCCCCTTCACCGACGCGCTGGCGATCCAGATCTGGGGCTCCATCGTCTTCGGCATCTTCATCCCGATCGCCGGCCTCTCGGCGGAACGCTTCGGCCGCCGCGAGGTGCTGATCGCGACCACCCTCGCCATCGCCGCCTTCTCGTTCCTCGTGCCGGTGCTGATGGTCGCGAACGAGGCCCGCATCCTTGGCTTCGTGACGCTGGGCATGGCGCTGATGGGCATGACCTACGGCCTGATCGGCACCGCGCTGGCCGCCCCCTTCCCGACCCGGGTGCGCTACACCGGATCGTCGATCACCTTCAACTTCGCGGGCATCTTCGGGGCCTCGCTGGCGCCCTACATCGCGACCTGGCTGCAGGCCAACCACGGCATCGCCTACGTCGGCTACTACCTCTGCGCCGCCGCGCTGATCACCCTGCTCTGCATCTTCGCGAGCGCCCGAGGCAAGGTCTGAAGACCGGCCTGTCCCGAGAAACGAAAGCGGCGGACCCGAGGGCCCGCCGCTTTATTCTGTCCGGTGCTCAGGGGGGCTATTCCGCCTTCCCCTCGGCCTCTTCGATGCCGTAGCGCTTGAAGAGCTTGCCCTGCGTCATGAAGAAGGCAAACACCGCGGCGGTGAGGCCGAAAGTCTTGAAATAGACCCAGCTCTCGGTGCTCATCGTGCGCCAGATCACCTCGTTCAGCAGCGCGAGCCCGAAGAACAGCGCCGTGACGCGCCTGGTGAGGATCATCCAGCCCTCGCGCTTGAGCGGCATCACCCCCTCCATCACGGTCCGCAGGTAGCTTTCGCCCCGCAACAGGCCGATGCCGAGCGCAGTGCCGAAGAGCAGGTAGATCAGCGTGGGCTTCATCTTGAAGAAACGGTCGTCGTTGAGCCAGACCGAGAGCCCGCCGAAGACCACGATCAGCACCGAGGTGACGATCTGCATCGGGCTCAGGTGACCGGTGAGCTTCCAGAGCGCCGCGGTGCAGGCCAGCATCAGCGGGATGAAGCCTGCGGTGACGAGGATGAAGCCCTGATACTCGGTGCCGCCGAGAGTGAAGGTCCGGTCCTTCAGGAGCAGGTAGGCGGCGAAGAAGACGAGGATCGGGCCGATCTCGAGCGCCGACTTCAGGAAAGGGTTGATCTGTTTCGCGGCCATGCGGCTCTCCCGTTGTTTGCACGAGAGATAGCCGCGGCGGCGCCGGTTCTCAATGGCAGGCGGTGCACTGTCGGAGGTGGCGGGATGCCTCCGGCGGGAGTTTATCTTGCAAGATGAAGGAGCGGGGGCTGGTGCGGAGTGCCGGTGCGCGATGACGGGCGCTTCGCGGGCGGAGGCGGCAGGACGCCTCCGGCGGGAGTTTATCTGGCAAGATGAAGGAGGGGGTGCTCCTTGCCGAGGGGCGTGCCTGTGTTGGCGGTCCGTGTGCCGTGGTCGCTTGGGGCGCGGCGCATGGGAGGAGGAGGTTTGGCGGCGCCGCTCGGGCGGTGTGTCCGAGCGGTGTGAGGGGCCGGGCGCGCATTTGGGCGCGCGCCCGGGCCCTGTCAGCCGTTGTCGAGGCCAGTGAGGGCCGCGGCGAATTCCTCGGGATCGAAGGGGGCGAGGTCGTCGATCTGTTCGCCCACGCCGATGGCGTGGATCGGCAGGCCGAAGCGGTCGGCCAGCGCCACCAGCACGCCGCCCTTGGCGGTGCCGTCGAGCTTGGTCATGACCAGCCCCGAGACGTCCGCCACCTGCCGGAAGATCTCGACCTGGTTGAGCGCGTTCTGGCCGGTGGTGGCGTCGAGCACCAGGAGCGTGTTGTGCGGGGCGTCTGGGTCCTTCTTGCGGATCACGCGGACAATCTTGGCCAGCTCCTCCATCAGGTCCTGGCGGTTCTGCAGGCGGCCTGCGGTGTCGATCATCAGCAGGTCCGCGCCCTCGGCCTGGGCCTTGCTCATGGCGTCGAAGGCGAGGCTCGCCGGGTCCGAGCCCTCGGGCGCGGTCAGCACCGGCACGCCGGCGCGCTGGCCCCAGACCTGAAGCTGCTCGACGGCGGCGGCGCGGAAGGTGTCACCGGCCGCGATCACCACCGACTTGCCCGCAGCACGGAACTGCGAGGCGAGCTTGCCGATGGTCGTTGTCTTGCCCGAGCCGTTCACGCCGACCACCAGCACCACCTGCGGCTTTTTGGGGTAGAGCGGCAGCGGCCGCGCCACCGGCTCCATGATCCGGGCGACCTCGCCGGCGAGCGCCTGCTTGATCTCCTGCGTCGAGACGCGCTTGCCGAAGCGCCCCTCGGCGATGTTGGCGGACACCCGCAGCGCCGTGTCGACGCCCATGTCGGCGGCGATCAGCAGCTCCTCGAGGCTTTCCAGCATCTCGTCGTCGAGCACGCGGCGCACCACAGGGGCGCCCGCCGGTTCGCGGCCGAAGAGGCGCCCGAGGAAGCCGCTGCGCGGGGTCTCGGTCGGAGTCTCGGTCGGGGTCTCGACCGGCGGGGACACCGGTTCGGGGTCGCGCGGCACCGGCATCTCGAGCGGCGGCGGCGGTGCGATCTCGGGCGCGGGCGCGGGCATCGGATCGGCGGGCGGCGTCGCGTCGGGGCCCGGAGCCGGGGTCCCGGCCGGGGTCGGCGCGGGATCGGACGGGGGAACGATCTCGCCCGGGGTCTGCGGCGGCGTCTCGCTGGGCGTGGGCGCCGGCGTCTCGACCGGGGGCTCGGGCGTCTCGGCGGGCGGCGGCGGCACGTCCGCCGGGGCGGGCGTCGGGGTCGCCGGTTGCGGCGTGGGCGTCGGCGTCGGCGTCGGCGAGGACGGCTCGGGCGCGTCCTCGGTGCCGCCCTCCTGCATGATGGCGTCGAGCCCTTCCTCGAGTTTCGAGGAGGACTTGAAGAGCTTGTTCTTGAGCTTGCCGAAGAAGGACATGGACGGGACCCCTGATCTGCCGTTCCCCCTCAGATAGAGCGTTTCGGGCGGAAGCTAAAGCACCCGGCGGCGGTTTGTGTCTTAGATGCCGTTCAGCACCCGCGCGGGGCCGCCCGCGACGAAACTGTGAGTTGACCTCCGGCGGCGGGCGCGGCCAAGTGACGGCATGTGGCGGGTGGTGCTCCTCTTCGGATTTCTGGCCATGGCCGCCCCGCTGCGGGCCGGCCCCGAGGCGCCACTTCCCGAGCCCGGCACCCTGTGCTCGCCCGGCACCTTCGGGCCCGTCGAGTGCATCCGGCCGAGCCAGGTCGTGCACGACACCTGCCAGGCCATCGAGCATTTCGCCCTGCGTAACGGGCTCGAGCCCGGCTTCTTCGCGCGGCTGCTCTGGCAGGAGAGCCGCTTCGATCCCAACGCGCTGAGCCACGCCAACGCGCAGGGCATCGCGCAGTTCATCCCCTCGACCGCGAGGCTGCGCGGGCTCCACGACCCGTACAATCCCGCCGAGGCGATGGAGTATTCCGCCGAGTACCTGGGCGAGCTGGTGCGGCGCTACGGCAACCCCGGGCTTGCGGCGGTGGCCTACAATGGCGGCGAGCGCCGCGCCGAGGCGCTGATGGCGCAGGACGCCGCCCTGCCCCGCGAGACCGTCGATTACGTGCGCATCGTCACCGGTGTCGATGCCGGGACATGGGCCGAGGATCCGCCCGAGGCGCATGACTACCGCTTGCAGCCCGGCGTGCCCTTCGCAGAGGCCTGCCACGATCTCGCCCGCAACCGCCGCCTCACCGCCTATCCCGAGCCGGAACCGGCGCGGGCGCCGTTCGGGGTGCAGATGGCTTACGGCACCACCAAGGCGCGGGCGCTCGAACAGTACCGGGTGCGGGTAAGGTCCTGCGCCGCGCTGGTGGCGGAAGAGGATCCGGAGCTGGTCTGGCAGAAGAGCCGCGCCAGCCCGCGCGGCGGCTACTGGATGGCAAGGATCGGCCGCGACAGCCTCGCAGAGGGCTGGCGCTACTGCACGAAGCTCAAGGCGCGGGGCTGCGCCTGCGCGGTCTACGCCAACGGTTGAGCGCCTGTGCGTCGCCGCGTGGCCTGACGTTTGGTCGGCACGGGATTGGCGTAACGCATGGTCGGCGCAGGACGGTCTGTTGCTTGATAGGCGCAGCATGGCCTGCCAATCGGTGGAAGCGGCATGGCGTGACACGGCGGTCGCCGCGGCGCCGCCCGTCTCGAGGTCAGGCGGGCGTGAACCGGCGCAGGACAGGGGCAGGCGGCGGGCGCGACGACGCTGCCGGAAATGGTGCGCCGGAGGCAAAGGCGTCGAGGACGGGCGAGCGCTGCGTCGCGGCCCCGCACGACAGCCCCTGATCGCGTTGGCGAGCTTACCTGCATTCCAAAACCGTGGCAGCGGATGACAGCCCGGTGCGCGTCAGGGCCGACCCGGGCCGGAGCTCTCGCGGGCCGCTCCGGATGTTTCCAAATCCCACCCCTCGGCGCGGGGCCTGCGCCCTTCCCTCGGGGGGCGAGGTCTGGCAGGGTGCTGGCATGCGTGCGCTGCTGCCCCTCCTTCTGACCGTCCTCGCGTCGCCCCTCGCGGCGGCGCAGCCGATGTCCGCCTCCGAGTTCGAATCCTACGTGCAGGGCAAGACGCTCTACTTCGGCCAGGAAGGCACCGCCTACGGGGTCGAGGAATACCTGCCCGACCGGCAGGTGCGCTGGTCGTTCCTCGACGGCCAGTGCAAGGACGGGTTCTGGTACGACGAGGCCGGCATGATCTGCTTCGTCTACGAGGACCAGCCGGCACCGCAGTGCTGGAGCTTCTTCCGCGAGGGCGGCAAGCTCCGCGCGGTGTTCGAGAACGATCCCGACAGCACGGTGCTCTACGAGGCGCAGCAGGACGACCAGCCGATGATGTGCCTCGGCCCGGACGTCGGCGTCTGAGCCCACCCCCACAAGCGCACGGCGCGGGCAGCGCGCTTTTCCCGACGACCTACGCGCATGAACAGGCGCTCAGAGCAGGCTGCCCTGCTCCGGCGCCGGTGTGTCCTTGCGCTTGGGACGGGCCTTGCCGCCCAGCGTGAAACGGCCGTCGCTGAACTCGATCTCGAGCCCGGCGGCGTTCTGGGCTGCGGCCTTGTGGGTGAGGATCGTGCCCTCGGCACTGCGCACCACCGCGTAGCCGCGCGCCAGCGTGCCCTTGTAGCTCAGCGTCTCGAGCAGCCGCGACAGCCCGTCGAGCTTGCGGGCCGGATCGTCGAGCCGGCGGGTGGCACTTTCTTCCAGCCGGCGCGAGAGCGTGGCGAGCCGGTCGCGGCCCTGCGCGATCTCGCGCTCGATCGGGCGCAGCGACAGCCGGTCGGTGCGCCGTCCCAGCGATTCGCGGCCATGGGCGATGACCCGGGTCAGCAGCGACGGGCGCAGGGCGCCGGCCACATCGGAAAGCGCCACGCGCCGCTGCTCGGTGCCGCGGATCAGCGCGCGGGGCAGCCGGTCGCCCAGCAGGTCGAGCCGCTGACGCGGCTGGTCGAGCAGGGTCTCGGCGCGCGGCAGGGCGCGGGAGAGGTCGCGCAGGCGCTGCGAACGCACCTCGATCCGCTGGCCCATGGCGCGGGTCATGCGGACGCCCGCCTCGCCGGTCCAGGACAGCAGCTCCATGCGCACCGGCACCGCGATCTCGGCGGCGGCGGTGGGCGTGGGCGCGCGCCGGTCGGACACGAAGTCGATGAGCGTGGTGTCGGTCTCGTGCCCCACCGCCGAGATCAGCGGGATCTGCGAGGCGGCGGCGGCGCGGGCGACCGCCTCTTCATTGAAGCCCCAGAGATCCTCGACCGAGCCGCCGCCACGGGCCACGATCAGCAGGTCCGGGCGCGGCAGGGCGCCGCCGGGGCTGAGCGCGTTAAAGCCCTCGATGGCGCGCACCACCTCGGGGGCGCAGTTCTGCCCCTGCACCGCCACCGGCCAGATCAGCACCTTGCGCGGGAAACGGTCGCGCAGCCGGTGCAGGATGTCGCGGATCACCGCCCCCGAGGGCGAGGTCACCACGCCGATCACCTCGGGCAGGTAGGGCAGCGGCCGCTTGCGGGAGGCGTCGAAGAGCCCCTCGGCCTGCAACAGCGCCTTGCGCTTCTCGAGCATCGCCATCAGCGCGCCGAGGCCCGCCGGGCGGATGTCCTCGATGACGATCTGGTACTTGGACTGGCCGGGGAAGGTGGTGAGGCGCCCGGTGGCCACCACCTCCATGCCCTCCTCGGGCTGGGTCTCGAGCCGGGCGGCGACGCCCTTCCAGACGATGCCGGCGATCACCGACCGGTCGTCCTTGAGGTCGAGGTAGATGTGCCCCGAGCGCGGGCGCGACACGCGGCCGACCTCGCCCTTGACGCGGACATGGCCGAACTCGCCCTCGATCACCCGCTTGACCGCGCCCGAGAGCTCGGAGACGGAGAATTCCGGGGTGTTGCCGCTGTCGTCGTCGAGAAGGTCCATGCCGCGGTGCCTCGTGCCTCATATGCTCTTGCCCCGATGGTAACGGGCGGCGGCGGCAAGGGAAAGGCCGCGGCGCAGCGGCGACCACGCCTTGGCGAAACGCCTCAGGCGGCCTCGGACTGCGCCACGTTGCGGCAGCGCGGGCAGCACAGCGCGCAGGCCTCGACCGCGCGGAAGCGCTCGCGGGCGGCGTCCATCGCCGGGGCGCAGCGCTCGAAGGCACCGAGCCGGTCGAGCCGGGCCCGGTCGGGCAGCACCTGGCAGTCCTCTGTATGCACGAAATGCAGATCGTCGAGATCCTTGTCGCGCGTCACGAGATAGCTCTTCTCGATCATCGGGACGGGTCTCCTGTTGCCGTTGCGGGCAGAACGTCCCCCGAAGCGAGCGGTTCCGGCTGTTGCGCAGTTCCCCTGCCCCCGCTAGAGACCGGGGCGAGACACGGGCGGGCGATGGCGAAAGGTGGCACGACGATGAACATTCTCATTCTCGGCGGCGGCGGGCGCGAACACGCGCTGGCATGGGCGGTGATGCAGAACCCCAAGTGCGACAAGCTGATCGTCGCGCCGGGCAATGCCGGCATCGCGCAGATCGCGGAATGCGCGGCGCTCGACACCGAGGACGGCGGCGCGGTGACCGAGTTCGCGGGCGAGCACGCCATCGACCTGGTGATCGTGGGCCCCGAGGCGCCGCTGGCTGCGGGCGTCGCCGACCGGCTGCGCGAGGCGGGCTTCCTGGTCTTCGGACCGTCGCAGGCGGCAGCCGAGCTCGAGGCCTCGAAGAGCTTCACCAAGGCGATCTGCGACGCGGCGCACGCGCCCACCGCGGCCTATGGCCATTTCACCGACGCCGAGGCCGCCAAGGCCTATGTGCGGGCGCAGGGCGCGCCCATCGTGGTCAAGGCGGACGGGCTCGCGGCGGGCAAGGGCGTGATCATCGCCGAGACGGTCGACGAGGCCTGCGCCGCCATCGACGACATGTTCGGGGGCGCCTTCGGCGGGGCCGGCGCCGAGGTGGTGATCGAGGAGTTCATGACCGGCGAGGAAGCCTCGTTCTTCGTGCTGGTCGACGGCGAGGACGTGCTGCCCATCGGCACCGCGCAGGACCACAAGCGCGTGGGCGAAGGCGACACCGGCCCCAACACCGGCGGCATGGGCGCCTATTCCCCGGCCCCGGTGCTGACCGACGAGATCGCGCAGAAGGCGCTCGACCGCATCGTCAAGCCGACCATGGCCGAGATGGCGCGGCGCGGCACGCCCTATTCCGGCGTGCTCTACGCCGGGCTGATGATCGAGAACGGCGAGCCCCGGCTGGTCGAGTACAACGTGCGCTTCGGCGATCCGGAATGCCAGGTGCTGATGATGCGGCTGGGCGCGCAGGCGCTCGACCTCATCCACGCCTGCGCCGAGGGCCGTCTGGCGGATGCGCGGGTGGACTGGGCCGAGGATCACGCGATGACCGTGGTGCTGGCCGCCGAGGGCTATCCCGGCAGCTACCGCAAGGGCACGGTGATCGGCGGCCTCGACGGGCTGCCCGAGGACAGCTTCCACCAGATGTTCCACGCGGGCACCGCGCAGCAGGACGGCAAGGTCGTGGCCACCGGTGGCCGCGTGCTCAACGCCACGGCGCGCGGCGCGACGCTGGCCGAGGCCGCCGAGCGCGCCTATGCGCTGGTCGATGCGGTGGACTGGCCCGAGGGCTTCTGCCGCCGCGACATCGGCTGGCGGGCGCTCTGAGCCCAGTTTCGCGACGGTCCCTGACTCTGGCGGGCTGAGGCCTGGCCCGCCATGGCTCCGGGAAGGTGTCGCGATCCCTGCCAGGCGGGTACGGGCGACGGCGAACGCCTCTCCGGGACCAACCAAGGGGGTATCCTCCGAGACCAACCGGCAGCGTCCGCCCCGCTGGCAGAAGCCTGCCCCGCAAACGCGACAGGTCCTGCTCAAACCGGACGCCTCCCTCACCAACGCGACGGGACCCCAGAAAACCGAACCCATCCCCGCAAACGCAACGCGGCGCCCCCGCAGGGACGCCGCGCGTGTCTGTCACTGGTGTGAGCCGGTGTCGGCTCAGGCGGCCTTGGCACTGTTCGAGCCGATGAACCACGCGTCCTTCTCGGCGGTGCGGCTCACTTCGGTGAACAGGTCGGCGCTGTCCTCGTCTCCGGCCTCGTCCGCAGCCTCGATGGCCTTGCGCACGTTGGTCGAATACTCGTTGAAGCGCTTCACCAGCTCTTTCACGTGATCCTCGACCGACACGATATCGGTGGGATAGGCGGTGAGCGAGGACTTCTCGGCCACCGTCTCCGAGGTGCCCTGGGCCATTCCGCCCATCATGGCGACGCGCTCGGCCATCATGTCCGCACCGTCGCGCAGGTGCGCCGCCACGTCGTCGAGCAGCTCGTGCACGCCGATGAAGCCGACACCCTTGAGGTTCCAGTGCGCCTGCTTCACGGCGTTGGTCAGGTCGATGGTGTCGACCAGACGCTCGTTGAGAAGCGCGATCATGTCCTTGCGGGCGTTTTCCTTGAGGAAGGGAACGAAGTTCTGCGGCATGTCTCTCTCCATTCTTTCTTGCAACATAAAGGCGCGGCCTTGCCGGCCCGCGCCGCCCGGGAGTTCTGTCCGGGTTTCAGCAAAAGAACGTCCGCATGCCCGCGCGGGTTCCGTCACTGAGGAGAAATCACCTCGGACTCGGTGACGATGAGATCGAGTGGCTGGTCGTTGGGATCGTGCGGCAGCTCGGGGGCCTCCTGCGCGGCGTAGGCGAAGCCGATGGCGAAGACCGGCCCCCTGCCCCGCAGCGCCTGAAGCGTGCGGTCGTAGTAGCCGCCGCCGTAGCCCAGACGGTGGCCCGCTCGGGTGAAGGCCACCAGCGGCACCACGACGATCTCGGGGGTCACGAACTCGGGCCGCTCGGGGATGCGGGCGCCGAACGGGCCCGGGACCAGCGCCATGTCGGGCTCCCACAGGGCGAAGCGCAGAGGCGTCGCCTCGGCCTCGATCACCGGGACCGAAACCGGGCCATAGGCCGAGGCCTCGGCCATCGCCGGCAGCGGGTCGATCTCGGAACGGATCGGCACGTAGCCCGCCAGCGGCACGCCGCGATGGCCCGCCAGCAGCTCGGAGAGGCGCCCGGCGGCGCTGCCCGCATCGGCGGCATGGGCGGCGGCACGGCGGGCATAGGCGGCAGTCCGTGCCGCCTGCTTGGCGGCGGCCAGCGCGTCGCTCACAGCAGCACCGCCGAGGCAAGGCCGAGGAAGGCGAAGAAGCCCACCACGTCGGTCACCGTGGTCACGAAGGTGCCCGAGGCCAGCGCCGGGTCGACGCCGAAGCGTTCCAGCACCACCGGCACCCCGATCCCGGCAAGCCCCGCGATCACGAGGTTGATGATCATCGCGATGGCGATCACCAGCCCCAGCACCGGTGAGCCGAACCAGATCAGCGCGAGAATGCCCATCACCACGGCGAAGCAGAGCCCGTTGATCAGCCCCACCGTCAGTTCACGCAGGATGATGCGCCAGACGTTGCTCGAGGTCAGGTCCTTGGTGGCCAGCGAACGCACCGCGACGGTCAGCGCCTGCGTGCCGGCGTTGCCGCCCATTGAGGCCACGATGGGCATCAGCACCGCCAGCGCCACCACGGTGGCCAGCACGTCCTCGAACTGCGCGATGACCAGCGAGGCCAGCACCGCGGTCGCAAGGTTGACGGCAAGCCACGGCAGGCGCTGCCGCACCGTCTCGACCGTGCCGTCCGAGAGGCGGCTCTCCTCGCCCACACCGGCGAGGCGCAGGATGTCCTCCTCGTGCTCCTCGTCTAGCACGGCCATGGCATCGTCGATGGTGATGACACCGACCAGCCGCTCGTTCTCGTCCACGACGGGCGCCGAGATCAGGTGATACTGGTTGAAGGCATAGGCCACCTCGCCCTCGGGGCGGGTCACCGGGAAGACGTGGAACGTGTCCGAGATGATCGAGCGCAGCAGCACCTCGCGGCGCGATGCCATGAGCCGCCCCAGCGCCACGTTGCCGATGGGCCGCAGCTTCGGGTCGACCAGCACGATGTGGTAGAACTGGTCCGGCAGGTCCTCGGTCGAGCGCAGGTAGTCGATGGCCTCGCCCACGTTCCAGTGCTCGGGGGCCATGACCACCTCGCGCTGCATGAGACGGCCGGCGGAGTATTCGGGATAGGTCAGCGACTGCTCGACGGCGACCCGGTCGCTGTCCTCGAGCACCTCGAGGATGGCTTCCTGCTGGGCCTGGTCGAGGTCTTCCAGAAGGTCGACCACGTCGTCCGATTCGAGCTCGCGCACGGCCTCGGCCAGAACCGCCGGATGCAGGGCGCGGATCACGTCCTCGCGGATCGATTCGTCCAGTTCGGACAGGATCTCGCCGTCGAATTCCTTGTCGTAGAGCTTGATCAGACGCATCCGGTCGAAGGCGTTGATCTGTTCGAGAAGGTCGGCGATGTCGGCGGCGTGAAGCGGCTCCATCAGCTCGACGAGCTTCTCCCGGTCGCCGACGTCGACCGCATAGAGGATGGCCGCCACGCTCTTGGGCTGGAGCGCGTAGGCGTCTTCGTCGTCGCGGGTCTCTTCGACCACGGCGTTTTCGGTGTCTTCGGTCATGCCTGCTCCGCGGTCTTGCCTTCGCCTCAGAGTTTAGGGCATCGCGGAAAGATGCAACAGGGCGCATTGAGTTTCGCGGCCCGCATCGCCATTCTGGCGCGCGGCCACAACCGGCCCGACGCGCGGACAGGGAACAGGACATGGCGACGCTGCATCTCGGACAGATCCTGAGCTTCGACGGCTCGCCCTTCGACGAGGGCCACGACGCCGTCTGGCACGAGCGGCGCGGCGGGCTGGCGGTCGAGGATGGCAAGGTTCTGGCGCTCGGCCCCGCCGACGCGATGCGCGCCTCGCACCCGCAGGCCGAGGTGGTGGATCATGGCGAAGGGCTGATCCTGCCGGGCTTCGTCGACGCCCACGCCCACTACCCGCAGACCGGCATGATCGCGAGCTGGGGCAAGCGGCTGATCGACTGGCTGAACCACTACACCTTCCCCGAGGAGATGCGCTTTGCCGACCCCGCCTACGCGCGGGACGTGGCGGCGCGGTACCTCGACCTGCTGCTGGCCCATGGCACGACCTCGGTCTGTTCCTACTGCACCATCCACCCGGCCTCGGTCGACGCGCTCTTCGAGGCCGCCGAGGCGCGCGGAATGCGGGTCTTCGCGGGCCGCACCTGCATGGACCGGGACACCGCGCCCGAGGGGCTGCGCGACACCGCCCAAAGCGCCTATGACGAAAGCCTCGCGCTGCTGCGGCGCTGGCACGGCACCGGCCGCGCCTCCTATGTCATCACGCCGCGCTTCTCGCCCACCTCGACCGTGGCGCAGCTCGAGGCGCTGGGGGCGCTCTGGGCCGAGCATCCGGATTGCCTGATGCAGACCCACCTCAGCGAGCAGACCGACGAGATCGCCTGGGTGAAGTCGCTCTACCCCTCGGCCCGCGACTACCTCGACACCTACGAGGCTCACGGGCTGCTGGGTGCCGGTGGGCTCTACGGCCATGCCATCCACCTCGAGCCGCGCGAACGCGACCGGCTGCGCGAGGTGGGGGCGGCGCTGGTGCATTGCCCGACCTCGAACACCTTCATCGGCTCGGGGCTCTTCGACATGGACGGGCTCACGAAGGAGGGTCAGGTCATCGGGCTTGCCACAGACACCGGCGGCGGCTCGTCCTTCTCGATGCTGCGCACGATGGCCGCAGCCTACGAGATCGCGCAGCTGCGCCATCGCCCGCTGCACGCCTCGGAACTTCTCTGGCTGGCGACGCAGGGCTCGGCCCGGGCGCTGCGCTGCGACGACCGCATCGGCAACCTCGCACCCGGCATGGAGGCGGATTTCGTGGTGCTGGACCTCGCCTCGACGCCCGCCATCGCGCAACGCGTGGCGCAGGCAGACACCATCTGGGAAGCGGTCTTCCCGACCATCATGATGGGCGATGACCGCGCCGTTGACTCGACCTGGGTGGCGGGACGCAAGGCCGCGCCGCTCGGCTGACGGCCTTGCGGCGGGCGCTTACTGTGAGCGGCCCACCATCAGCACCCAGTACTGACCCGAACGCGCCAGACCGTACTGGTCGACGTCGCGCAGCTGCAGGGTCTCGCGGTGGCTGGGCGAGTCGTCCCAGACCTGCATCACCGTCGGGAAGCCGCGCGCGGTCCAGGCGACGTTCTCGGCAATGCGGGCATAGCGGTAGCCCTCGGCGCGCGCGCGGTCGCCGATGGAGCTGCCGTCCGAGCCGGTGTGGGTGACCTTGCCCATGCGCGCCACGTCGCGGGCGTGGCCCTGCGCGGCAGCGGTGAGCTTTTTGGATTTCCTCAGCTTCGAAAGCCCGTGCGCGGTGCGGTATTCGTTGAGCGCCGTGCCGGGATCGACATTGGCATCCGCCGGCGTACTGGCCGAGCCATACTGGTAGAAAAGCCCGTCGCTCTTGGTGCCGCTGCGGGCCGATGAACTGGCGGCGGGCGTCGCCGCGGCATCGCTCACGTCGACCTCGAGGCATCCCGCAAGCGGAAGGATCAACAGGGCGGCAAGGCTTGCGAGTTTCATGGCGTCTCCGGCGGTTTCAGTCTTTCGCAGATCGAACACCAGATAGCACGAGCTGCGCAAGTCACCAGACGCCCGGCCCTGCCACGGCGCGTTTCAGCCGAGGCGCGGCGCTCAGCGCCGGCGCGCAACGACCAGCGCGTAATAGTCGCCGTTTCGCGCCATGCCATAGTGCGTCACGTCCTTGATCAGCATATTGCGGCGGTGCGACGGCGAGTTGATCCATAGATCCATGACACGGTCCGGGCCGCGCCCGGTCTCGGCGATGTTCTCTGCCACGCGGCCAAAGCGGTAGCCCTGTTGCAGCACCCGGTCCGAGACCTCGCTGCCGTTGGAGCCGCGGTGCGTCATGCGGCCCATCCGCGCCATATCGCGGGCGTGGGCCTCGGCGGCGGCCTGCAGTCGCGGCGAGCGCTTCAGCGCCTGGCGGCCGTTGGTGGTGCGGAAGTCGTTCAGTGACACGGAGGGGGCCGGGGCGGCGGCAAGCCGCAGGGTCCCCTGCGATTTCCCCTGCGATGCAACTTCGGGGGTCGAGGTCGATACGGCACATCCCGCGGCCATGAGGCCCGCGGCCAGCATCATCCAACGCATGGTTCGTCTCCTGGTCGTTCTGGTCCTGTCACCGCGCCTTGTCTTCCGGGCCTTTGCGGCGCGTTTCGGAAGATCGTGTGGCAAGGCGGTGCATTACTGCGATAGTTGTAGAGCTAACGTGTTCTGACGCGATATGGTTGCATCCAGATCGATCGTGGCGAGCAACCCGTCGCGCACCACCTGCCTTCCCTCGACGAACAGGTGCCGCACCCGCTGCGGTCCCGCGAGCAGCAGCGCGGCGCGGTCCCAGCTCCCGGCGCTGTCGATGCCGCTCACGTCCCAGAGCGCCAGATCGGCGCGCTTGCCCACCGTCACCTGCCCGCAATCGTAGCGGCCGAGCACCTCGGCGCCACCACGGGTCGCCAGCCGCAGCGCCTCGCGCGCGCTCATGGCGTCGGCGCCGCGGGTCACACGCTGCAGCAGCATCGCCTGCCGGGCCTCGGCCACGAGGTTCGAGCCGTCGTTGCTGGCCGAGCCGTCCACCCCCAGCCCCACCGGCACGCCCGCGTCGATCATCGCCCGCACCGGCGCGATGCCCGAGCCCAGCCGGCAGTTGGAACAGGGGCAATGGGCGACGCCGGTCCGGGTGTCGGCGAAGAGATCGATCTCGGCGCCGTCGAGCTTCACGCAATGGGCGTGCCAGACGTCGGGGCCGGTCCAGCCCAGCTCTTCGGCGTATTGCCCCGGGCGGCAGCCAAAGGTCGCGAGCGAATAGGCGATGTCCTCGTCGTTCTCGGCGAGGTGGGTGTGCATCATCACGCCCTTGTCGCGGGCCAGCAGCGCCGCGTCGCGCATCAGCTCGCGGGTCACCGAGAACGGCGAGCAGGGGGCGACGCCTATGCGCACCATGGCGCCCTCGCGCGGGTCGTGGAAAGCGTCGACGACGCGGATGCAGTCCTCGAGAATCGCCTCCTCGCGCTCGACCAGCGAATCCGGCGGCAGGCCGCCGTCGCTTTCGCGGATGCTCATGGCGCCGCGGGTGGCGTGGAAGCGCAGCCCGATCTCCTGCGCCGCGTCGATGGTATCGTCGAGCCGGGCGCCGTTGGGATAGAGGTAGAGGTGGTCCGAGGTCAGCGTGCAGCCCGAGAGCGCCAGTTCGGCCAGCCCGGTGAGGGCCGAGATCCGGATCTCCTCGGGGCCGAAACGCGCCCAGATCGGGTAGAGCGTCTTGAGCCAGCCGAAGAGCAGCGCGTCCTGCCCGCCCGGCACGGCGCGGGTCAGCGTCTGGTAGAGATGGTGGTGGGTGTTCACCAGCCCCGGCGTCACCACGCAGCGCGAGGCGTCGACCACCTCGCCCCCGGTCCGCAACCCGCGCCCGATGGCCGCGATGACGCCGTCGCGCAGCAGGATGTCCGTGCCCTCGAGCTCGCGCCCGTCGTCATCCATGGTGAGGATCGTCTGGGCGTTGCGGATCAGGGTTTCCGGCATGGCGGTCGCTCCGTCTGGGGTCGCCGAAAGCGTGGCCCGGCCCGCGCGGAATGAAAAGCCCCCGCGCGACGGGGCCGGCGGGTCTCAGCCGTTGAGCAGCCGCAGCGCCTCGGCATGCAGCGCCGGGTTGGCCGCCGCCAGAGCCCGTCCGCCGTTGTGCGCCGGGCCGCCCTCCCAGTCGGTGACCACGCCGCCCGCGGCCTCGATCACCGCGATGGGCGCCTGGATGTCGTAGGGGTGCAGCCCCGCCTCGACCACGAGGTCGATCTGCCCTGCCGCGACCAGCGCGTAGGCGTAGCAATCCATGCCGTAGCGGGTCAGCCGCGCGGCGTCGCGCACCCGGCCAAAGGCCGCACGGTCGGCCTCGGTGCCGATCTCGGGGAAGGTGGTGAAGAGGATCGCCTCGTCAAGCCCGCGCGGCGCACGGGTCCTGAGGCCACGCGGTCCCAGCGGGCCGGTCATGTCGGCGCGCCCGAGCCCGCCGCAGAACCGTTCGCCGGTGTAGGGCTGGTCGATCACCCCGAGCCGCGGCCCGGTCTCGTCGGAAAGCGCGATCAGCACGCCCCAGGTGGGCGTGCCGGCCAGGAAGCCACGGGTGCCGTCGATGGGGTCGAGAACCCAGGTCAGGCCGCTGGTGCCAGCGGCGTTGCCGAATTCCTCGCCGAGGATGCCGTCCTGCGGCCGCATCTCGGCCAGCACGGCGCGCATCGCCTCTTCGGCGGCGCGGTCGGCGACGGTGACCGGGTCAAAGCCCTCGGCCAGCTTGTTCTCCGCATTCAGTCCCGCAGACCGGAAGTGCGGAAGAATCGAAGCACGCGCGGCATCTGCCAGCGCGTGCGCCGTAGTCCAAAGCTCTTCAGAAAGCTTGTCCGAAAACTCGGCCATGGTGCCCGCCCCGCTTGTTGATCCGAGGATCGCCTAGCGCAGCGGGCCGTCAGGCTCAAGCCACGTCGGACAGGACGCGCGCCAGTTCGAACAGGCGGCGACGCTGGTTTTCCGGAATCGCGTAATAGGAGCGCACCAGGTCCAGTGCTTCCTTGTCGCCGAGGATGTCGGACGGCATGGCAGCGGCGGAGTCAGGGGCGTCCTGTTCGGTTTCGAGTCCTTCGAAGAAGAAGCTCACGGAGACGTCCAGGGCGTCGGCGATGTCCCAGAGACGGGAAGCACTGACGCGGTTTGCACCGGTTTCGTACTTCTGGATCTGCTGGAACTTGATCCCGACCTGTTCGGCAAGTTGCTGCTGAGTCATGCCCACCAGCCAGCGGCGGTGACGAATGCGTTTGCCAACATGGACGTCGACGGGATGCGTCATCGGTTGTTCCTTCTACCACACCCCTTTTGGGGGTGACTTCTTGTATATGTTATTGACAACGGCGACGCCTGAACAAATGCAGAACGCATACCTGTCACGAGTAAGCCCCAGCTCCCGGATGACGGGACGCTACATCGCTAGCGCGCCGGAAATCAAGCTTTTTGCGCCCGGAGGCGTAGACACAGTTAACTGAATGCACTCATCGGTTGAAACAAACCACGGTAATTTAATAGCTTTTTTCGGATACTTGACTTTTCGCGACGTTGCGGCAAGCCCTTCACGAATATGTCACCCCGGAGGAGAACAATGCGCGCACTGCACCTTACGTCACATGAGTCGCCCCCCGCCCTGAGCGAACTGCCCGTGCCGCAGCCCGGACCGGGGCAGATCGGGGTGCGGATCGGGGCCTGTGGGCTGAATTTCGCCGATCTCCTGATGATGCAGGGCCGCTACCAGGACACCCCGCCCCTGCCCTTCACCCTCGGGATGGAGATCGCGGGCACCGTCGAGACCCTTGGCGAGGGCGTCACCGGGCTTGCCCCCGGCGACCGGGTCGCGGTCTACGGTGGCCGCGACGGGCTTGCAGAGTATGGCGTCTTCGATGCCACGCGCGCAGTGCGGATGCCCGAGAGCATGAGCCTCGAGGATGCCGCGGCCTTCCAGATCGCCTATGGCACCAGCCACCTCGCGCTCGACCACCGGGCGCGGCTGCAGCCGGGCGAGACGCTGCTGGTGCTGGGGGCCGCGGGCGGCGTCGGTCTGACCGCGGTCGAGATCGGCAAGCTGATGGGCGCCCGCGTCATCGCCTGTGCCCGCGGCGCCGAGAAGCTCGAGGTCGCGCGGGCGGCCGGGGCCGATCACCTGATCGACGCCCGCTCCCAAGACATCCGCGAGGCGGTGCTGGCGCTCGGCGGCGCCGACGTGGTCTATGACGCGGTGGGCGGCGACCAGTTCACCGCCGCCTTCCGCTCGGCGAGGCCCGAGGCGCGGATCCTGACCATCGGCTTCGCCAGCGGCGAGGTCCCGCAGATCAAGGCCAACCACCTTCTGGTGAAGAACCTGACGGTGATGGGGCTCTACTGGGGCGGCTACCTGAGCTTCCGGCCCGAGGCGCTGACCGGCTCGCTGGCGACGCTCTTCGGCTGGTACGCCGAGGGGCGGATCAAACCGCACATCAGCCACGTGCTGCCGCTCGACCGGGCGATGGAGGGCATGGAACTGCTGCGCTCGCGCGCCTCCACCGGCAAGGTGGTCATCCGGATCCCGGGCTGACGCGCACCCGTCAGGACCCGGTGCCCTACTGCGCGGCCAGGTCGCTGCGGCCGCGCAGGGAGCAGAACTCGTTGCGCAGCATCTCGACCAGCGGCTCGACGATGCGCGGCCGGGCGCTGGCGGCGTAGAGGCAGATCTTCTGCATCCCCAGCTCCGGCAGCACCCCGTTCGGCACCAGCTCGAAATGCGCCGGCGCATGGCCCTCGAGGACCGGCGTCACCGCGAGATCGGCCGAGACCGAGACCTCGATGGTGCGGTCGCTCTCGGAATCCACCGACAGCTCCCAGTCGAACTGCTCGCGCTCCATCAGCGCGATGGCCACCGGGCGGAACCCGCAACGGCGCGAAAACGCGATGCGCAGCGGCCGGGTCTTCCACGCAGTGCCGTTGGGCGCGCCATACCAGCGCAGCGGCACGTCGAGCAGCCCCTCGCCGCCCTCGCCCGGCTCGGCCTCGGTTGTCAGGATCACGTCGACGGCGCCTCGGGCGAACAGGTCCTTGAGCTCGGACGTATAGGAGCTGAGCAGCTGCAGCCGCACCCGCGGGAAATCGCGCTGCATCTTCTTCATGATACGCGGGATCACCGGGTAGACGATGTCATGCGGCACCCCGAGGACGATCTCGCCCTCCCAGTCGGTCATGGTGAGCCGGGAATAGATCTCGTCGTTGAGATCGACCATCCGGCGGGCATATTTCAGCAGCTGCTCGCCAGCAGGCGTGAGGCTCACGCCGCGACCGCTGCGGTCGAGCAGCGCCAGCCCCAGCATGTCCTCGAGCCGCTTGAGCTGCATCGAGACCGCCGACTGGGTGAGGTTGAGAAAGCCCGCAGCCCGGGTGACGCCGCCGGCATCGGCGACCGCGACGAAGGAACGGAGCGTGGTGATGTCGAGATTGCGCATGAATCGGATTTCGTGATGGAGGGCTTCAGGGATATTCGTTTTACAGATCGGTCGCTGGCCAGCATACCAATCACACAAGACGATGAAAACGAATAATTCCATCACGACCTGTGAAGGAGGCCATCATGCCCCGTGACACTGCACAGACCTGCGCCGCCCCCGTCGCGATCCGCCGCCCCCGTGGCGCACGCGCGCTGCTGACCCGGCTCCTCGATCTTCAGGCGCTCTGGCGCCAGCGCCGCCGGCTGGCCGAGCTGGACGACGCCGCGCTGCGCGACATGGGTCTCACCCGCTCGGAGGCGCTGCACGAGGCGCGCCGGCCGGTCTGGGACGCCCCCGCGCACTGGCGAAACTGACGCGTCCGGGGCGCCGCATCCCGCTGCGATCCCGCAACCCCGTGCAAGCGCGCACGAAAAGCGTCGGAATCGCGCTCTCGGCTTCTTGAATTGCCTCTTGGCTCTGCCAATATGGGAAAGGAAAGTGTATCATTTCCCCGTCGTTACACAGCTTGGAGGTATAGATGGCTCAATACAGAACAATCCGGACCGCCACCGGACCAACCAGCGCGGCCCAGATTGACGAGGGTCTGCGCGCCCACATGAACAAGGTCTACGGGACCATGTCCGTGGGGATGCTGCTGACTTTCGCGGTTGCCTGGGCCGTCGGCACTAGCCCCGAACTTCTCAGCGTCTTCCGCGACCCGGCGACGCTTCAGCCGAACATCCTGGGCTGGATCGTGATGTTCGCCCCGCTGATCATGGCCTTCGCCTTCGGAGCGGCGCTCAGCCGCATCTCCGCCGCCGGCGCACAGCTGTTCTTCTTCGCCTTCGCGGCGGTGATGGGCCTGTCGCTGAGCTGGATCTTCGTGGCCTTCACCGGCTTCTCTATCGCGCAGGTGTTCCTTGTGACCGCCATCGCCTTTGCCGGCCTGTCGCTCTGGGGTTACACCACCAAGAAGGACATCTCCGGCTGGGGGTCGTTCCTGATCATGGGCGTGATCGGCATTCTCGTGGCGTCGATCATCAACATCTTCCTCGGCTCGCCGGCGATCTACTTCGCCATCTCGATCCTGGGTGTGCTGATCTTCGCGGGCCTCACCGCCTACGACACGCAGAAAATCAAGAACACCTACCTGCAGCATGCGGCGCATGGTGACAGCGAGTGGCTCGGCAAGGCCGCCATCATGGGCGCGCTGAACCTCTACCTCGATTTCATCAACATGTTCATGTTCCTGCTGCAACTGCTTGGCAACCGTGAGTAAGAACACCCGGCCTTCCGGCCAGCATGTCAGGCCCCGCCCCACCGGCGGGGCCTTTTTCATGGCAGCGCGACGCCCTCGGCCTCAAGGCAGCGTGACGCCTTCGGCGTCAAGGCAGCGCGACGCCCTCGGCCAGCGCCGCCCGGCGCAGACCGCGCAGCGAGTTGCCGATCCAGATCGCCTCGGCCCCCGCCAGATCCCGGGGCGTGAGCACCGCCTCGGACACCTCGCCCGAGCGCAGCAGGCTCTCGCGCAGCACCCCCGGCAGCAGTCCGCAGCCAAGCGCAGGCGTCACCAGACGCCCGCCGAGAGTGAGGAAGAGGTTGGTGTAGGCGCCCTCGCAGAGCTCTCCCCTGGTGTTGAGGAACAGCACCTCGTCCACGCCTGCGGGCTTCTCGCGCAGGGTCCGGTCATAGAGCGCGCGGCGCGTGGTCTTGATCCGCAGGAACGGGTCCTCGGGGTCGAGCCGCTCGGGCGAGACCTCCAGCACCGCGGGCGCCACGGCACCGCCCACGAAGGGCTGGTGCGTGATCTCGACGTCGCCATCCCGCCCGATCGTCATGCGCAGCCGCACCGGACTCGGTTCATCGAGCCCGGCCAGCGCCTCGGACACCGCCGTCCCGTCCCAGACGAAGCCCAGGACAGCGCAGGTCCGCTCGGCCCGCGCAAGGTGCAGCACGCCGCGCTGGAGGCCCTCACCGGGCCGCCAGAGCATGGTCTCGATGATCCTCAGCCCGGGATCAGCCCGGTCGCGAAGCGTGCCTTCCACAGCGCCTCCTGATATTCCGCGTCACAATCGCTGTCATGCACGATGCCACCGCCGACGCCCATCAGCGCCTCGCCCGGGCCGGTGACGGTCAGCGTCCGAATCGCCACATTGAACTGCGCCCGCCCGTCCGGAGCCATCCAGCCGATGGCACCGCAATAGGCCCCACGCTCCCACCGTTCGAGCGCGTGGATCGCCCGCATCGCGGCGATCTTGGGCGCACCGGTGATCGAGCCGCAGGGGAAGAGCGCGCCCAGAAGCTCGGGCAGCGCCGGCGCGTCCGAGAGCCGCGCCTCGACCTGCGACACCATCTGGTGCACCGTCTCGTAGGTCTCGACCCGCAGCAGGTCCGGCACGCGCACCGAGCCCACGCGCGAGATCCGCGCGAGGTCGTTGCGCATCAGGTCGACAATCATGATGTTCTCGGCGCGGTTCTTTGGATCGCGCGCCAGAGCGTCACGAAGGGCCATATCGGCCCCGGGCGTGTCGCCACGGGGGGCCGTGCCCTTCATCGGCGCGACGGTGATGGCGCCATCTCCGGCCAGCGCAAAGAAGAGTTCCGGCGAGCGCGACAGCACCACATGCCCGCCCAGCGACAGCGCCGCCCCATGGCCCACCGGCTGCAGCGCCCGCATCGCGCCCCATAGCGCCAGCGGCGTGCCCCCGAAGCGCAGCGCGACGGGCATGGTGAGGTTGACCTGATAAAGGTCCCCCCGCGCGATCATGCGCTTGATCTCGTGAAATCTCTCGGCGTAGGCGGCGCGGTCCCAGAGCGGTGTCGCAGAGCGCATCTCCGCCCTGCCCTCGCCCGCCTCGCGCAGCAGCGGCGCGGCGTCCCGGGGTCCGTCGAAGATACCGAAGCAGAGCAGCGGGCCGGTCACGCCCTGCAGCAGGGCCTCCAGCGCGGGTTCCAGCGCGACGCCAAGCTCGTAGGCGGCAAAACCGGCGATCCAATGCCCGGCCCGGCGGGCAGCTTCGAGCCGCGCCAGCGCCACGCGGGCGCTCTCGGCGTCAGAGGCGGTGAGGGTCTCCAGCGCACCGTCGAACAGCGCGGGACGGCCCCCGGGGCCTGCCTCGACCAGCACGCCGCTGAACCCTGCTGCCGGCATCGCGCCTCCCCGTCTCGCCCCAGCGCATACGACAAGAGACCGCACAGGTAGGGGCCCGCGCGGTCTCTGTCACTGTCCCTCTTACGAGGTAAGGCTTATTTGATCTTGCCTTCTTTGTATTCGACGTGCTTCCGCGCGACCGGGTCGTACTTACGCACGGTCATCTTCTCGGTCATGGTGCGGGCATTTTTCTTGGTCACGTAGAAGTGGCCCGTGCCTGCGGACGAGTTCAGGCGGATCTTGATGGTGGTCGGCTTCGCCATGGTTCTTCTCCTGCGACGGGCAAGCGCGCACAGATGCACGCGCCCCGTGAAATCCTTGAAGCCCGCCTTTTACCGATGCGCGCGCCCGAGTCAACCGGGTTCGCGGCGGAAAATTCTGCGTGGAGGGCCTGTAAGCCGGATTCTGTCCAGGGCGGGTCTCCCCACCCCTGTGCGACCATTCCTCTAGGCCCGCGATTGCCCGCGGGCTCGTGCTGCCAACCCGGACGTCTCGGGCCGAAGCAGCCCTGCGGCGATATCCCCGAAGAGATCATGCCCCGCGCGAAGTCCCTATTTGGCATTGCTCCCGGTGGGGCTTGCCATGCGGGTCCGGTTGCCCGTCCCCCGGTGGGCTCTTACCCCACCGTTTCACCCTTGCTCCGGCGAACCGGAGCGGTCTGTTCTCTGTGGCGCTGTCCGTCAGGTTGCCCCGCCCGGGCGTTACCCGGCACCGGCGCTTCGGCGAGTCCGGACTTTCCTCTCCCGACGGGTCACCCCGCCGGCAGCGGCCGCCCGGCCCTCCACGCGTGCCCCACATAGGCGCCCGTCCGGGGCACGTCAATGCGGCTCAGCGCGGGAGCATGGGCGCCTGCAGCCAGTCACGGATGGCGTCGCTCACCGCGTCGGGCGCCTCGAGCGGCGGCAGGTGGCCCGCGTCCTCGATCACCTCGAGCCGCGCGCCGGGGATCAGCTCGGCGAGGAAGGCGTGGCGCTTGACCGGCAGGGTGATGTCATGGGCACCGCAGAGCACGGTGACCGGCACCCGCAGCTTGCGCAGGGCGCTCTGCTGGTCGCGGCGGCGCTGCAGGACGCGGATCTGGCGGGTGAAGACGTCGACGCCAAGCCCCTCGGCCATCTCGTCGAGCATGGCCTGGATCTCCATGCGGAACGGCCCCGGCGCAAGGCTGTCGACCGGGCGCAGCGCCCGCACCGCCTCGCGCAGGCGGCCGGTGCGGGCCTTGATGATCAGCGGATCGAGCTCGGCCGCCTGCTGCGGCGTCTCGGCCAGCGGCGTGGTGCTGATGAGCATGAGCCGCGCCACCCGGTCGGGCGCCCGGCGCTGCAGCTCCATGGCGACCATGCCGCCAAGTCCCAGCCCCACCAGCGCGAAGCGCCGCGGCAGCACGTCGAGCAGCGCCGAGGCCACTTCCTCGACCCGCTCACCACTGCTCACGGGCGCGACGGTGACCGCGATCTCGCGGGACAGATCCGCGATCTGCGGCCCGAAGAGCCGCGCGTCGCACATGAGATCGGGCAGCAGAACCAGCGGTTCAGCCATGCCGTCCCAAGCCGTGCCAACGCCGCCCCTGCGCGGAGACCGCCATACCCTGCCCCGTTATCATGTGTTGCCTCGACCGCGAATCTATCAGGTCGTTCGGCGAGGAAAAGGCGGAAAGCTCCGCGCGGCGGCCCTCCGCCCACCCGCTCACGCGAGGGTGATCACAAGCGCGCTGCCGACCGCACATCATGTGCCCTATACCGACCCAAAGGCGCCGCCCGCGGCTTCATCTTGCCCCTAAACTCCACGGGGGTCCGGGGGTGTGAAACCCCCGGTCCTGCCCTGACCAGACGCACAGCGCCGACACCGCCTCACTCCGCCGCCAACACCCCCTCGGGCCGCGCCGACGACGCCCCTGCAGAGATCTGCATACACACCGCGGCCTCGTCGTAGAGCGTCCATTCCCGGCGCAGCCCGTCCGGGCCGAACTCGGCATGGCTGATGCCCATGACATGCACCCGGGCGCCCGACGGGGCCCCGAACGCGCCCCAGCCCGCGTGGCGCCCGTCGAGCGACCAGCGCAGCGCAGCGCGGGGCGGCATGAGGCGGTCCTCGCGGCCGATGACGTGGTGAATGGTGAAGCGGGCGTCCGGGAAGGCCGCGCGCAGACCGAACCAGAAACGCTCGGCGCCGCCCGCGCCTTCGTCGAGGACCCCGCCCGGATAGGCCAGCCGCGCGGCGGGATCGTATTGCGCGGCGATTTCCGAGAACCCCATGCCCATCACCCGCTCGAGCAGCGCGGCGAAGGCGAGGCCCCACTGGTTGCCGTTGCCCTGCCCGGTGTAGGGTCCGGGCTGGTCCTGTGCCGGGCGGAACGGGCCGTCGCCCGTCTCGGCCCCGATCCGCTCCGCCGCCCAGCGGCGCGGGCAGAGCCCGAGCTGGCGCAGGATGGCGCCGCTGTCGCGCACGGCCCAAAGCTCGCAGAGCCGACCGTCCTTGGCATAGATATCCGCCAGCACCCGGAACCGCAGCCGCCGCCGCGAGGGCTCGCCGAAGACCCCGCCGCCCGTGTGGCTGCCATTCAGATGCAAACGCTGCGCCCCGAGCATTCCAACCCGTGGCGTGCCCGAGCAGATCACGTCCTCGGTCCGGGCAGAGATGTCCGGCAGGGCCGCCAGCAGCTCGAGCGCCTCGCCCCGCAGCGCCTCGGCGCCGTAGCCCATGCCGAGCGCCTGGCGATGGATGAGCTGCGGGTGGCAGAGCCCGCCGAGTTCGGCATCAAGCGCGCGGCGGTTCCAGAGCGTACCCGCCACGCCGCGCAGGAACTCCGGGTAGTCGTGATCGCCGGTGTCGCGCCCGGCCTGCGCCTGCCTGACTTGCATGGCCATCATGGCCCCTCCCCGCGCCCCGCGCCGGGGCGGCACGGGGGAACGGCCACGAGACTGGCGCGTCATGGTTAGGAAATAGTTGAAGCCGACATGTGGCGCCCACCGGCGCCGACGCCACGGGCCGCCATCGCGTTCAAGAAGGTTCAGCCCCGGCCGTCAAGCAGTGAGCAGTGAGCAGTGAGCAGTGAGCAGTGAGCAGTGAGCAGTGAGCAGTGAGCAGTGAGCAGTGAGCAGTGAGCAGTGAGCAGTGAGCAGTCTCAGTCCCCTGACCCGGCCCGTCAAGCTGCGATCAGCCTCCTCCCTCCAACCTCGCCGGCAGACCAGCATTCATCCGAAGACCTCGGCCCTCACCTGCCGACCGGCAAGCAGCCTCAGTCCTCGGGGTAGCCCTGCCAGCGGAAGGCGCCGTCGCCCGCGCGCAGGGGCGAGAGCGGGTTGTGCGCGATTTCCCAGACGTGGCCCTCGGGGTCGGCGAAATAGCCGTGGTAGCCGCCCCAGAACACCTCCTGCGCGGGCTTCAGGATCGTCGCCCCGGCCGCCTCGGCGCGGGAGAGCAGGTCTTCGACCTCGGCCCGGCTGCGCAGGTTGTGGGCGAGCGTCAGACCGCCGTGGCCCAGCGTCTCGACCGGCACGCCAATGTCCTTGGCCAGGTCCTCGAGCCCGAAGAGCCCCAAGGTCTGGCCGAGCAGGTCATAGGCAATGACCCCCTCGGGGCCCGGCGCGCGCTGCCAGCCGAGCGCGTCGTAGAATGCCGCGGCGCGGGCCTTGTCGCGCACGCCGAGCGTGATCAGGCTGATCCTCTGTTCCATGTCAGTGCTCCTCTGTCTCGTCCCAGACACTGCGGAACTGCTCCATCGGCGTCCAGCCCTCGACCAGCGACCAGTCCGGCAGGGCGACCCGCAGCACGTTGCCGCCGCCCGCGGGCTGGTCGTGGCTGCGGTCGATGGATTGGCCCAGCAGGTGTGCCCGCAGGAGCGCGCCGACGCCGCCGTGACCGATCACCGCGATGCTGCCGCCGCGGTCGTCCTGCGCTACCAGACGGCGCAGCGCCCGCATCACCCGCGCCTGCGCATCGACCGCGCGCTCCCAGCCCTCGACGCTGTCCTCGGGCCGCGCGAAGAAGGCGTCGGCCATGCGCTTAAAGGCCTCGGACGGCAGGTAGCCGGTGGCCGAGCGGTCGTTCTCGTGCAGCGCGTCGATCACCTGCACGTCGAGCTCGAGCGTCGCCGCCATGATCTCGGCTCCGTCGCGGGCCTTGCGCTCGTTGCTGCAGTAGATCGAGGTCACGCCGGGGCAGCGCTCGGCAAAGCGGGCGTGGCGCGACCGCCCGCGGGCCGAGAGGCGCCAGTCGGGCACCGGCACCGCGGGGGCGATGTCGACCTCGGCATGCGAGATGTAGATCAGCTGCCTCATGCGGCGGGCGCGCCCAGCACGTCGAGGATCGCCGCTTCGATCATCGCGAGGTTCCCGGGCTCGGAGAAGCGGTGATCGGCGCCCTTCACGAGGCTCAGCCGCAGGTCCGGGCTGTCGATGTGGTCGAAGAGCGCCAGCAGCGTCTCGCGCGTGACGGCCTCGTCCCCGGAGCCCTGCAGCAGCCGCACCGGGTAGGGCATCGGCAGCGGCGCGCGCAGCACGAGGTTGTCGCGCCCGTCCTCGATCAGCCGCCGGGTCACCGCGTAGGGGTCGCCATAGGCGGACGGCAGGTAGGTCACGCCCTCTTCCATCACCTTCGTACGCTCCTCTTCGGAAAAGCCCGCCCAGAACCCGTCCTCGGTGAAATCCGGCGCCGCGGCGATGCCGACGAAGCCCGCCACACGGGCGCCCAACCGCTGCGTCAGGAGGCTGGCGATCCAGCCGCCCATGGACGAGCCCACCAGCAGCAGCGGCCCCTCGGTCACCGCCTCGATCACCGCCTGCGCATCCGCGGCCCAGTCGCCGATGCAACCCTCTTCGAAGACGCCGCCGGACTGGCCATGACCCGAGTAGTCGAGCCGCAGGAAGGCGCGGCCCCGCGCCTCGGCCCAGGCTTCGAGATGCACCGCCTTGGTGCCTTCCATGTCGGACTTGTAGCCCGAGAGGAACACCACCACCGGCCCGGAACCGGGCGTGAAGGCATAGGCGAGGCGCGCGTTCGGCCCGTCGAGAAAGGCTGTTTCCGCCATGGCAATTTCCTCGTGACTCGGTCGCCGCGAGAGTGGCCCCGGTATGCCGCCGGATGCAACCGGCTTTCCGCGCGCCGGCCCGCGCCGCACCGGATCCCGGTTTTCCGCCCGGGCTCAGTCACTTGCGCGTAGCGCGGTACTTTCGGCGCACAAAACCTGCATTTGAAGCGTTGTTTTCATCGCATGGCCGGCATTCTGGATTGTCGGTTTCGGTCACCGCCCCGACGTGGAATGCTGCAGCGCAGAAAATCCAGACGAAGCAATCCAGACGAAGCGGAGTGCCTTCGTCACGCGAACACGAAGGTAATGACCATGAAAGCCCTGACCCTCGCGGCCCTGATCGCCGCAGCCCCCGTCGCCACGCTTGCCGACACGCTGACCCTCACCGCCCCGCTTGCCGGCGGCACGCTGCACACCGACGCCGTCGACATGTCGGTCTACTACACCGCAGCCGAAGGCGATGCCTTCGACGTCACCGCCAAGTATGTCGCCAAGGGCGGCGAGAGCGAGCCCCGCACCCTGCGCATGCGCCTCGAAGAGGGCGACAGCGTCGTCTTCGGCCTGCCCGGCCACAGCGGTGCAAGCTGGAACTTTGCCCGCAGCAACGGCGCGCTCACCGTGGCGGCGGAGCCGCTCTACAGCCAGCTCGCCCTGAACTGAGCCCGCTGAGCCCATCGGGCTGAGCTGATTAGAGGGCCCGGATCCCCGGAGGCACGCCGCCGGAACCGGGCCTGCTCCCTTTCCCCTTCCGAAGCACACCCACGGACCCGGAAACGGCAAGGCCCGGAGCATGCCCTCATACGGCATGCTCCGGGCCTTTTGTCTTGTCGGAGGCGGCACGGGGCCGCCGGCGCGGGCTCAGAGCTGCGCCATGACCTCGTCGGAGGCTTCGAAGTTGGTGGTGACGCGCTGAACGTCGTCATCGTCCTCGAGCGCGTCGACCAGCTTCATCAGCGTCTGCATCGAGTCGAGATCGAGCTCGGTGGTGGTGGTCGGCTTCCAGATCAGCTTGGTGCTTTCCGACTCACCGAGCGCGGCCTCAAGCGCGGTGGCGACCTCGTTCAGGTCGGTGTCGGCGCAGTAGATGACGTGCTCTTCCTCGTCGCTCTCGACATCCTCGGCGCCCGCTTCGATCGCGGCCATCATGATGGTGTCGGCATCACCGGCGGCGATCTTGTAGATGATCTCACCCTTGCGCTCGAACATGAAGGCGACCGAGCCGGTCTCGCCCAGGTTGCCGCCGTTCTTGGTAAAGGTCGAGCGCACGTTCGACGCGGTGCGGTTGCGATTGTCGGTCATCGCCTCGACGATGATCGCCACGCCGTTCGGGCCGTAGCCCTCGTAGCGGATTTCCTCGTAATCGTCGCCGTCACCGCCCATGGCCTTCTTGATGGCCCGCTCGATGTTGTCCTTCGGCATGGACTGGCTCTTGGCTTCCTTGACGGCAAGCCGCAGGCGCGGGTTCTTGTCGGGATCGGGATCGCCCATCTTGGCGGCGATGGTGATCTCCTTGGAGAATTTCGAGAACAGCTTTGCGCGAACCGCGTCCTGGCGGCCCTTGCGGTGCTGGATGTTTGCCCATTTGGAATGGCCGGCCATGGATGCCTCTTGCCTTGCTATGCTTGGAATTGGAGGCTCATTACCCCATGCGATGGAGGGCTGGCAAGCCTGCGGGCCGAGAGAGGCCCCCGGCACGCCCCGGCAGGCGGTTTGCGGGCGGCGGGAGGACGGGGGATCACTCGGCTCCGGCCACCACACTCCAGAGGAAGATGTCGAGCGACTGCGAGATCCGCGAGCGGTCGAAATTGTCGGCGAAGCTGCGCACGAGGATCGAGTCGTAGCCCTTGTGGATCTCGATGGAGAGCTGGCGCAGGAAGGCGAGCGCAAGCCGGTCGCTGCGGTCCAGCTCCTCCGAGATATGCACGAAGATGCCGTAGCGTTCCTCTGAGAAGACCTGCGGATCGACCCGGGCGGTGCAGTCCCGGAATTCGGTCTCGCGGATCGCAGCGATGGCGCGCGACACGATCTCAAGATCGCCGACGGAATAGTAGATCTCGCCGCTGCAGAGCGCCCGCGCCAGCGTCCGGTGGTCGGGATAGCTGCGTACCGCGACCGCCGCCGACGGGTCGGTCAGCGCCGGGTCGGGGTTGGTGTAGGGGGCGAGGGTCTCGGGATCCCTGCCGAACTTCTCCGCCGCCGCGGCGCAGCGGGTAAGGTCGTTGGCCTCGCTCTCGCTGAGCACGACCTTGTCCACGTCGGGGTGACGCTGCACCACCTCCGAGAAGGTCTCGCCGAAGCCGAACTGGTCGGCCATCAGCTTCACCGCGCGCGGTGCCGTGGTGCCATTGACCACGCCCACCACCGGCCCGACACAGGGCCAGTGCGCCACCCATTGCCGCTCGCTGACCTGCGCGCGCCCCACACCCGAAAGATAGACCGGCGGCGAGACGTAGACGTTCTCTCCGGCGAGCCGCTCGCGGGTGATGGTGGCGGGATCGCAGAGGATGTCGATGCGGCCCGCGCGCAGTTCCTCGAAGCGGTCGGGGGCATCCACCGCGAGGTACTCGACGGTGAAGGTCTCGCGCTTGCGCAGCTCCTCCAGCGCGCCGGTGCAGACGTTGACCATGTAGCCGGTGAAGACCATGTCTCCCTGCCCCGAGGGCGCATCCACCGTCATCCGCCCCTCGGTCCGGCGCGGCCCGAGATAGGCGAAGGGCGGCGCGTCGCTGCGCACCCCCACGATCAGGTCGGCCTGCGCCCGGGCACGGACGCCCGGCAGGCAGAGCAGCACGGCGGCGAAGAGCGCAACGGCAAGGCTTCGGCAGGACATCATCGGGGCCTCTCGGATCGGCTCAGGTCTGACGGCCACGGAAGGGCTGGCCCACCGCGGTGAACACGCGCTTCATCGACTCGGTCTCGGCAAACTCGGCGGCGCTGGCGTAGAGCAGCAGGAAGATCGAGAAGGGCAGCGTCACCATGATCGTCATGTCGGCGCGCGTCACCAGCCCCGGGGGCGCTATGCCGAAGAGGCTCGCGGCGAGGTTGGCGACCATCCAGAGGAAGGCCGAGAGCACCAGTGCCACGCCAAGCGTCACGAACCAGCGCAGCCGGTCGTGCTGGTCCGCGAGGAACAGCAGCCCGCAGGCGCAGACGTAGGACATCAGGAAGATGCGCGGCAGCTGCTCGACCTCGGTGGCGAGGAAGGCGAGCCCCGCCCCCACCGCCTTGCTGCCCTCGCCCGCAAGGATGTGGCGGGCGACGCCGTCGGCACAGAGGCAGGTCACGAGGCCGTAGAGCACGCTGGCGCAGAGCGCCGGCCAGAAGGCGAGCTTGGCGTAATCCCAGAACGGGATCTGCGCGGTTTCTGGCCGCGGCCAGGCGCCCTGGTCGATGCGCAGGTGGCGGAACAGGATGGTGAGAAAGGCCAGCAGCACCAGCGCCGGCAGCAGCGGGATCAGCATGGCGGCGGCGACGACGCGGACCTCCTCGGCCTCGTCGAAGGCACCGACGCCGCTTGCGACCAGCGCGTATTTCTCGACCAGCACGTAGCTGAAGACGGCGCCGAATATGCTTGCGAGCGTGATGTCGTGCAGCGACTGCGCGGTGCTCTCGCCCGCCACCTTCTCGATGATCTCGGCGGTGGGCGTGTCGCGCAGCGCCTCGGGGATGCGGCGCGAGCGGATGGCATAAAGCGCGAACAGGCACTGCATGGAATCGGCCAGCGTCACCGCCTCGTCCTGCAGCTCCTGCAGCGCCTCGTCGTTGCTGTGCAGCTCGCTGATCTTGTTGGCGAGCAGGTTGTAGCGGGCCCGCAGGTCGTCGATGCGCGCGAGCGGCGCGTCGTCGTTGAAAAGCTGGCGGAAGGCCGAGCGCTGCGGCCCGATGATCGGCGCCTGAAGCAGGTCGATGCAGCGCAGCGAGCTCTCGATGCTCTGCACGGTGCCGCGCAGGATCGGGTTTGCGGGATGCGCCTCGAGCCGCTCGCAGAAGGCCTGCAGCAGCGGCATCTGAGCGTCCTCGCCGAAGTGGCCGTAGTTGAGCTCTTCCAGCGACTGCAGCACCCGGAAGATGTTGCGCGGGACGCCTGCGAAGAAATAGGCGATGGCGCGGATCTTGCGCTCGATCACCTGGAAGGTGGGCGAGGTCGCCCCGAGCGTGATCGACATGGCAAGCCAGAACGGCAGCGCGGTGCTGTTGGTCAGCGCCCCCTGCGCCGCGCCGTCCTCGCCGCGGTTGACGATCGAGCGGGCGATGGTGCTGGCGCCGCCGCTCACGGTCTCGGCCTGGCTGCTGCCGGCGATGAAGGCGGTGACCAGCTCGGGCGACAGCAGCAGCACGGCGTAGAGCCCGATGAAGAATATCATGTAGATGAGAAGCCCGCGCCGGTGCTCGGACCGGGTGGTGAGCGCCGACATGCGGACGTTCTCGAGCTCCTTGCGCGAGGTCTGGTTGTTCGACTTCAGATTGTCGACGGCATCGGCGGTGGTGTATTCCTTGTAGGCTTCGAAAAGCAGGATCACCGCGCCCAGGGCAATCGCCCAGATGGCATAGTTCTGCATGAGACCGGCTCGCTTGGCTGTGGCGTCCCCCGAACGCGTGAAAGGAGCTATGTCAGGTGACCGGGGTCACCAGGAGCACTTCTGGAACTCGGGATTGCACGATGTATTGGCGAGCACGGGGCCGGGGCCAGCGGAGAAGGTCACCGCGGCCGCGAGCAGCAGGGCAAGAAGACTGTGTTGCATGGGTTCGTTCTTCTAAATCAAAGGTCAAATCCGTAACGGGGAGAGTTTCCCCGAGAGTATATCTACCATAGGTAGCACAAATTCCCGAATCGCGCAACTTTCGCACCCGCGCCCGCGCCGTCCAGACTTTTTCTTTCGCGCGCGAAGGGCTACCTCGGGAAGATCATGAGCCGCTTTCTGATCCTCCAGCTGCGCCCCGAAACCGAGGCCAGCGACGACGAGTTCGAGGCCATCCTGCGCAAGGGCGGTCTCGCCGAGGAGGACGTGCACCGCCTCTGTCTCGACCGCGAGGATCTGCCGCCGGATCTCGATCCGCGCGATTATGCCGGGGTGATCGTTGGCGGCGGTCCCGGCTGCGTGTCCGATCCGCCCGAGAATAAATCGCCGGTCGAGGCGCGGATCGAGGCGGCCTGCCTGTCGCTGATGCCCGCGATCACCCGCCATGACGTGTCCTATCTCGGCTGCTGCTACGGCATCGGCATCCTGGCCCATCACCTCGGCGCCGAGGTCGGCAAGGCGCGCTACGGCGAGCCGGTGGGCGCCGTCCCCTGCCGCGTCACCGAAGATGGCGCGCGCGATCCCCTGCTTGACGGGCTGCCCGAGTGCTTCGACGCCTTTGTCGGCCACAAGGAGGCGGTGCAGTCGCTGGCGCCGGGGCTCGTGCACCTGCTCGAGGGCGCGGCCTGTCCGTTCCAGATGATCCGACACGGCGCCAACGTCTACGCCACGCAGTTCCACCCCGAGGCCGATGCCGCGGGCTTCGAGACGCGCATCCGCATCTACCGCCACCGCGGCTATTTCGCGCCCGAAGAGGCGGAGGGTCTTATCGGGATGTGTCGCGAGGCCGAGGTCATCTGGCCCGAACGGATCCTGAGCAACTTCGTGCAGCGCTTCCGCTGACAGCGGGGGCTGGCGACGGGGATGTGGGCGACGAAGGCCCGGGTCGCACAGGTCCAGGTGTCAGCTGCCCGGGCGTCGGAGGCTCACGTGGCGGGGCCCGAATGTCGGAGGTCCGAGTGACGGAGTTCAACGTTGACCGCCCCCCGCGCGGCTCAGCCCGCGCAGGAGGTCTTTGCGACCTCCACCGCGATGCGCAGCAGCAGTGCCACGCCCGACACCACCACGACCCAGGTCGGCGGCTTCGACAGCGGTCCGTCGAGGAGCCCCGCCTTGATGCGACCGTCGGCCTCGTCGAGGCTGGCCCGCGCCGCGATGTCCAGATCGCCCGACCGCGCCCGCGCCGCACGCAGGGCCCGCGCCTCGTGCCAGCGGGCGCGCAGCGGCACGCCCACGGTCCAGATCCCGCCGACGAGGAAACAGGCGATGAGCAGCCATCCGGCCACATCCAGCGGAAGGGAGCAGATCATGCCCGGTTCAGCCCTCGGGCAGGCTCAGCGGCACGCCCCCGGCCTGCGACAGCGCGATCAGCGTCCAGAGCGCCGGGCCGGTGCCGCGCGCGCCTGTGGCCAGCCGCGAGATCGTGCCGACGGCAACGCCGCTGCGCTTGGACAGCTCGTCGAGCGTCATGCCGCTGTGCTTCTGGATGTTGCGCACGATCTGCATGCCCATGAGCCGCGCCGTCTCCTTGGCGGCTCCGGCCTCGGCGCGGCCGATGTCGCGTTCGCTCAGCACGCCCTCGAGTTCCGAGAGCAGCGCCGCCTCGGCGATGCGCGCCTGCTTCACCGGGTCGACGGCGCCCCCCGAAAGGGACTGCGCCGGCTCGCCGAAGCCGTTGATGGAACCGTCGTCGGCCTCGGCCGCCACCGCGCCATGCGATTCGAAATCCGTATGTGCCATGTCCACCTCTCCTGATCGCATCCGTGGATTGACGTGTAAGTCAATATAGGCAGGTTTGACGTCAAAGTCAATTTTACCAGAGCCCGTGCCCCACCCTGCCGCGCGTGGGCCCCGGATCAGCCCTGCCTGGGAAAGCGCGTGACCTCGCGCCAGAGCCGGTCGAAGCGCAGCGGATCGGCCCGCAGCGCCTCTACCGCGGCCTCGGCATCCTCGCGCATGCCGCGCCAGAAGAAGCCCAGCCGCGTGCCCTTGGTCTCGGTGTAGAGCGCCGCCGCGCCCACCTGCAGGTCCGGGTAGAGCAGCGCCAGCGCGTAGGCCTCGGGGTCGCGGGAGCTTGCGGAGCTGCCGGGAGGCGCCGGCACCACGTGCTCGAACCGGCTCTGGATCGCGGCGACGTCAGGCAGATCACGCTGATCGAGCGCCGGGGCGGCCTTGGCGTCGGCGATACCGTGGCGGCGCAGCGCATCCTCCGGGGTCAGCGGCGACAGCAACCGCGAGAGCTGGCCGATGCGCTTGTGCAGGGTAAGCTCGGCCAGCGCCAGCTTGCGCGCCTCGCCGGGCAGCAGTCCGACCTTGTCGATGGGCTGGGCGTAGGACGACAGGACGAAGAGGGAAAACACGTCTGGGGCCTCGAAATTCCTGCGGCGGAGTTAAGCGGCCCGCGCGGGCCGCTGTCAATCGCCGCGCCCTAGAGCGGCCAGATCAGCGGGATCAGCAGCGACGAGAGAATGCCCACGGTGATGTTGAGCGGCACGCCGACCCGCAGGAAGTCCGAGAAGCGGTAGCCGCCCGGGCCATAGACCAGCGTGTTGGTCTGGTAGCCGATGGGCGTGGCGAAGCTGCAGGAGGCCGCCACCATCACCGCCACCACCAGCGGACGCGGGTCGATACCGAGCGCGTTGGCGAGCGAGATCGCGATGGGCGTCACCACCACCGCCACGGCGTTGTTCGAGACCGCCTCGGTCAGCACCGAGGTCAGCACGAAGACCGCCCAGATCAGCAGCGGCCCCGGCAACACTTCCATAAACGGCGCCAGCGCGCCCACGATGAGCTCGACCGCGCCGGAATGCTCCAGCGCTGCGCCGATTGCCAGCATGGCGAAGATCAGCGCCAGCAGCTGGCCCTCGATGAACGAGAATGCCTCGTCGGCGTCGATGCAGCGCGCCAGCAGCACGACCGCGACGGCGACCACCGCAAGCGCCAGGATCGGGGCCACCCCGAGCGCCGCAAGCACGACGATCCCCGCCATGGCACCGATGGCGATGGGCGCATGGCCGCGCCGGAAGGCACGGGCCGAGGGGTGGGACACGTCCACCAGCTCCATCTCGTCCGCCAGCCGCTTGATGTCCTCGGGCGAGCCCTCGAGCAGCAGCGTGTCGCCCACCCGCACCACGAGATCGTCGAGCTTGCGACCGATGTTCTGGTTCCGACGGTGCACCGCCAGCGGGTAGACGCCGTAGCGCCGCCGCAGGCGCAGGGCGCCCAGCGAGCGGCCGACCATCTTGCAGCCGGGCGAGATCAGCACCTCGACCGTGGTGGTCTCGCGCGCCGAGATCTGGTCCACGCGTTTCAGCGACTTGTCGCGCTGCAGGCTGAGCAGCTCGGTCATCTGGGTGCGCAGCACGACGCGGTCGCCGACCTCGAGCGTGACGCCCTGCAGCTCGCGCCGCAGCGACTCGTCGCCGCGCACCACGTCGATCAGCCTCACGCCCTCGCGCTTGAAGAGCTGCACGCCAAGCACATCGCGACCGATGAGGTTGCTGTCCGGCGGGATCACCGCCTCGGTGAAGAACTTCATCCGCGAGCGGTCCGACAGCATCCCCGCCATCGAATGGCGTTCCGGCAGCAGGAAGCGCCCCGCCACGACGAGGTAGAACATGCCCCATGCGACGAGGATGATCGCCAGCGGCGTGACCTCGAAGATCGAGAACGGCTCGAGCCCGGCACTGCGCGCGACGCCATCGACAAGCAGGTTGGTCGAGGTCCCGATCAGCGTGGTGGTGCCGCCGAGGATGGCGGCATAGCTGAGCGGAATCAGAAGCTTGGAGGGCTGGATGCCGAGCGAATGCGAGATCTGCACGAAGATCGGCAGCATCATCACCACGACCGGCGTGTTGTTCATGAAGGCCGAGGCGATGATCACCACCAGCATGATCAGCGCCATGGCCTGGCGCGGGCGCCGCGCCACCTGAGCCTGGGCGAAATGCGCGAAGGCGTCGAGCGCGCCGGTGCGCACCATTGCCCCCATCACCACGAACATCGCCACGATGGTCCAGGGTGCGGGGTTCGACAGGACGGCCAGCCCGGCGTCATAGGGCAGCACGCCCATGAACAGCAGGAAGGCGACGCCGCCGATCGCCACCACCTCGGTGGGATAGCGTTCCCGAACGAACATGATGAACATGGCCACAACCGTGGCAATGGCTACCCACGCCTGGGCCGTCTGGCTCAGTTCGAAGACTTGCATGGCTTATTGCCCATCGCTGCTCAATCCGACGCATTCTTACGCTGCACTGCAGCTAACACAAGCGCGGCCCCGACGCCCGCCTGCTCACGTGCTTTTCCGATCACGTCCAACGCCGAATCGCGCCAAATTTCATGCGCATCTTCAGGGCGTTGGAGCGTTCCATTTCCCGAGACCCCTGGCCCGGAGGCCGCGCGAACACGAGGCGGAAAGCCCGTGTGCGAGACCACTCCGGAGGGGCCTCCCGGCCTCAAGGCCCCGAGGACTCCAGCCTGCCGCCCTGCCGCACCATCTTCACGGTCACCGCCTTGCCGGTGCGGTCGTCGGTCTCGACATAAAGCCCCGACAACGTCGCCTCGCCAAGCGCCGGCTGGAAGCGCGTCTTGCCCATGCCGGTGATGAAGCGCCGCATCGGCTCGACCTTGTCCATGCCGATGACCGAATCGTAATCGCCGCACATGCCGGCGTCGCTGAGATAGCCCGTGCCCTTGGGCAGCACCTGCGCGTCGCCGGTGGGCACGTGGGTGTGGGTCCCCGCCACGAGGCTGGCGCGGCCGTCGCAGAAATGGCCCATCGCCATCTTCTCGGAGGTCGCCTCGCAATGCACGTCGACCATGACGGCCTGCGCCATGCCGCCAAGCTTGTAGCGGTTCAGCACCGCGTCCATGGCCGAGAACGGATCGTCGAAGGGGCGCTTCATGAACACCTGGCCCAGCACCTGCGTCACCAGCACCTTGCGCCCGCGCCGGTCCTCGAAGAGCCCGGCGCCGCGTCCGGGCGCCTGCTTGGCGAAGTTCAGCGGCCGGATCACCCGGGGCTCGGACTCGATGAAGGTCAGCATGTCCTTCTGGTCGAAGGAATGGTCTCCGAGCGTCACCACGTCGGCGCCGGCGCCGAGGATGAGCTTGGCGTGTTCGCCGGTAAGCCCCGCCCCGTTCGAGGCGTTCTCGCCGTTCACCACGACGAAATCGAGCTTCCAGTCCTCGCGCAGGCGGGGCAGGTTTTCGGCGATGGCGGTGCGCCCGGCGCGCCCCATCACGTCCCCAAGAAATAGCAGTCTCATGTCCGAATGCCTAAGCCGCTGCGCGCGAAAAGCAAAGCGTGATTTGCGCGTGATCGCCGGACCGGTGCGGCGGTCGGCCTGCGCCGCGCACGTCCTCCTTCGGGAAACTCCCCCGCCATTGTCCCGCCGCGAGCGCCTAGCGACACGCCAGCGCCGCTTCAATCGCCGCCTCGTCATAGGGACCGAGTGCGCGCGTCTCGATCCTGCCCGCCACGAGGGACGAGGCCATGATCCGCTGCCAGTCGCCGTCCGCGGTGATCATCTCGGGCCCCTGCCCGCAATCGCGCAGCCCTCCGGCGATGTGATCCCAGCCGATGCGGTGGTTGGTGAAGCCCGGGCGCGACGCCACTTCCTGCAGCGCGGGGTTGCCCGGGACATAGCGCCAGACCCGGAGCACGCGGGCGAGGTGCGGACGGTCGACCCAGGCGATCTCGACCTGTCCGTCGCCGTCGAGATCCGCCGCCCCGACCGGGGCAAGCCAGCGGTAGGGCTGGCCGATGAAAGGCCCTGCGGCCAGCACACCCTCGGAGGTGTAGAGCGCCAGCCGGGCGCCGTGGGCGGCATCGGTCTCGATCACCATGGCCGCGCGTTGCCCTCCGAGATCGACGAGCCGGGGCGCGAGATCCTCGAACACCCGCGTCTCCGGCAGGCGCAACAGAACGTCGCGGGTGCCGCCGTCCGCCTCGCGCAGGCGCAACCGCAGCGCGCCCCATTCGACGCCGTCGCCCAGCACCGCATGGCCGTAGCGGGTGGTGGGCTCGAGATAGCCGGCGCCGGTCAGGACCGGCTCGGCCAGTGCGGGGGCCGCCGCCCCGAGGCACACCGCAAGCCACGCACAGAGGACCCGCCCACGCGCGGGGCGCCGGCGCGGATCCGGGTGCGTGGAGCAGATCAGATCTGCTTCTCCGGCATCTGCACGACGAGACCGTCCAGCGCGTCGGAGACCTTGAGCTGGCAGGTCAGCCGCGAGCGGGTGGGATCGGGCTCGAAGGCGAAGTCGAGCATGTCCTCTTCCATGTCGTCCTTGGCGGGCAGCTTCTCGACCCAGTCGGGATGGACGTAGACATGGCAGGTCGAGCAGGCGCAGGCGCCACCGCAATCGGCGTCGATGCCGGGGATGTTGTTGTCACGCGCGCCCTCCATCACCGTCATGCCGGTGGCAACCTCGACCACGTGTTCGGTGCCGTTGTGCTCGATATAGGTAATCTTAGCCATTGCCTGATCGTTCCTCGTTCCAGAAGTCCCGCCATTCCTAGTGCTGCCCCGCGTCCATTTCCAGCCCCTTCGCCATGCCTGCCGCCACGCCCGGCGCGGTTGCCCTAATCGACGGCAGGCGCAGGCGCTTTAAAGCCTGCGGCAAACCCGTTAAGATCCGCCGCAAAACGGTCGCCGCCATGACATGGTCCACGACACGACCATGACACGACCATGACGCCCCAGAGAAGAAGACCCGAGCAGATGATCCGCCCGCCCCTCCTGGCCGCCGTGCTTGCGTCGAGCCTTGCCGCCTGCAGCGCCCCCGCCCCGGCGGACAACCCTTGGCCCGACATCGACGCGCCGCGCCCCGAGCGGCTCGCCGACGGCACCTGCCAGGCCCGCGAGGTCACGCCTGCGGTCTACGAGCATGTCATGGGAGAGGTGCAGGTGGTGCAGGCCGAGATCGCCGAAGATGGCACCGTGCTGCGCCCGCCGGTCTACCGCCGCGCCCCGGTGCCCCGCGTCGTCACCCCGCGCGAGGAGCTGATCTTCGCGAGCCCCTGCCCCGAGGAATTCACCACCGAGTTCGTCTCGACCGTGCAGCGCGCGCTGGCCGCTCGCGGCGTCTTCCGGGGCAGCGTCACCGGGCGCCTCGATGCGCCGACCACGGCGGCGATCCGCCGCTGGCAGACCGAGCGCGGCCTGCCGAGCGGGCAGCTCTCGCTCGAGACCGCGCGGGCGCTCGGCATCGTGGCCACGCCGCTCGATCAGGTCGAAAGCCTTTGAAGCAGTTTCCCGCCCGCCGCGGCGCGATCTGAAGCAAACATTAACCGAAGCACCGGCATCCTGCGCTCACCCGAAAGGAGCATTGCCGATGTCGCTTGCCGCCTCCCTCCCGCCCGCCGCATTCCCGGGCCACCAGCTTCCGGTCCAGCAGCTTCCAGGCCAGCAGCCCCTGTCGCAGGGCAGCAGTCGCGCCCTGCAGGTGACGGTGGTGAGCATCACGCAGACTTCCGGGCACAGCGCGCCTCCCGCGCCCGAGGCCGGCGACGACGTTCCCCTCGGCACCTACGACGATCCGGCGCGGACCCGGGCTGTCGGCGCCCCCCTCACCACCACCGACCTTTTGCGCGGGCTCGTCGACGAGATGTCGGCCCGCGGCAACGACATCCTCGACAATCTTGAGCTTCGGATCCGCGGCGTCATGGCCGAGGCGATGGGCGTCGCCTTCGATCCCGCCGACGAGGCCGCACCCAGCCTCGCCGATCTGCGCGCCATGGCCGAAGAGCAGGACCTGCCGATCCTCGTGCTCGCCGCCGACACCTTCCAGGGCCACAGGGACAGCTTCAACGCCGCCATCGCCACCATGCACGCCGGCATCGACCGGATGGCGCAGTCCCCGCTGCCCGAGACCCGGCACCTCGGCATCGTCAAGCACGCCGTCCGCGAGCTGGTCTCGGCGCAGTACGAACCCGAGGCGCTGCGCATCGACCTCGACGCCCTGCGCGGGGCGGCGCTGCTCAAGCTCACCGGCGCGCTGAACGGGCCGCTGGAACGCGACATCGGCCAGCGCCGCGCCGACGGCCACGCCGAACTTCGCGGCAAGCGCGAGGGGATGTTCCGGCACCTGATGCGCGACTACCAACAGGGCGGCCTGTCCGTCGTGGTCTCGACCATGACCGCCTGGGCGGACCAGGGCACGATCACCGACGGCGACAGCACCCTGAGCGACACAAGAAGCTACGCCTCCTACGCCAGCGCATCCTTCACCATCGGCGCCCCCCCGGAGCCACACACAACGCTCGCCCGGTACTGAGCCCGGAACACGAAAAGGGCGCGGCCTTGCGGTCGCGCCCCTCGTCTTTCCGTCTGCTCCGGGCGGTACGCCCGGCCGGAAGCCGTGGATCAGTTCTGCTCTTCGAGCGACAGCGCCACGAAGCGCGGGTCGCCGCCGCGACGGACCAGCAGCAGGAGCGACTTGCGGCCGGCGTCCCTGGCTTCGTCCACCTTGGTCTCGAGATCGGAGATGCTCAGCACCTCGGACTGGCCGGCCTCGGTGATCACGTCCCCCTGGCGCAGGCCTTTCTCGAAGGCTTCCGAGCTCTCGTCGACGTTCACCACCGCAAGGCCCTTGGCGCTGTCGGGGAGGCTCAGCTCCTCGCGCAGGTCCTGGGTCAGCGGGCTGAGCGTCAGCCCCATGAGCTCGCTCTGCGACGGCTCGCCCGGGGTCACTTCCTGGCTCGCCGGGAAGGTGGTCTCGGCGTCCTCGCGGCGACCGAGGGTCACCAGCAGCGTCTCGGAGTTGCCGTTGCGGTTCACCACCACGCGGACCGACTTGCCGACATCGGTGTTGCCGACGATCCGCACGAGCTGGCGGGTGTCCTGCACCTCCTTGCCGTCGAAGCTGGTGATCACGTCACCGGCCTGCATGCCGGAGTCCTTGGCCGGGCCGTCCGGCACGTCGGAAACCAGCGCGCCCTCGGCGGAAGCGAGGCCGAGCGCCTCGACCATGTCGTCGGTCACGTCCTGGATGCGCACTCCGAGCCAGCCGCGGCGGGTCTCGCCGAACTCGCGAAGCTGGTCGACCACCTTGGTCACGACGTTCGAGGCCATCGAGAAGCCGATGCCGATCGAGCCGCCGTTGGGCGACAGGATCGCGGTGTTCACGCCGATCACCTCGCCGTTCATGTTGAACAGCGGACCGCCCGAGTTGCCGCGATTGATGGCGGCGTCGGTCTGGATGTAATCGTCATAGGTGCCCGAGAGCGCCCGGTTGCGGGCCGAGACGATACCGGCCGAGACCGAGAAACCCTGCCCCAGCGGGTTGCCCATGGCCATAACCCAGTCGCCGACCTTGGCGTTGTCCGAGTTGCCGAAGGACACGAACTTGAGCGGGCTGTCCGCCTCGACCTTGAGCAGCGCGATGTCGGTGTTGGGATCGGTGCCGACCAGGGTTGCGGGCAGCGAAAAGCCCTCGAAGAACTCGATCTCGATTTCGTCCGCGCCCTCGATGACGTGGTTGTTGGTGACGATATAGCCGTCCTCGGAAATCACGAAGCCGGACCCCAGCGCCGAAGAGCGGCGCGGGCGGTCTTCACCCGGGCCGCCGTTGCGGTCCTGAAACTCACGGAAGAAATCCTCGAAGGGCGAGCCCTCGGGCACGATGCCCTGCGGGCCGGTACGGCCGGCGACCATGGTCGACGTGGTAATGTTCACCACCGAGGGGCTGACTTTTTCGGCAAGGACCGAAAAGCTCTGCGGCGCGCCCTGCGCGCTGGCCATCAGCGCCTGGGAGACGATCATGAACATCGACAGCGTGGCAAGCCAGAACAGCCGCAGCGGTCTGGCGTTGTCGCGTGTTGCAGCGAATGCTTCGGGTTTCACATGGAACTCCTTCTATGCGGCAGTCGCCCGTGCCGGAGCGTTCGCGGCGCCCTGCCTCCTCATCGTGAAGCTAACATAGGAGCTCGGGAGCAACACCAAAGAAAAGGTTGCAGCCTATCAAGCGCATGTGAAACGGCGGTGAGAATGGGTGAAAGGCGGCCTCCGGGCGTCCGTTCGTCTCTTGTAAAGGATTGCGCGGTAGAGCGTTCGGGGAGGGATCAACCGAAGGCAGGCGCATGGCACGGGAACAGCTCGAACGGTTCAGGCTCGTCGACCAGGCGCAGGAGGATCTGCGCAGTGCCGGGCGCATGCTGATCCCCGATCTCGACGCGGTGCTCGAGGCGTTCTACCGCCGCGCGCTGGCCGATCCGGTCGCCGCAGCCTTCTTCGCCGATGACAGCCGCGTGGCCCATGCCCGCGCCGCCCAGAAGGCGCACTGGACGAGGCTGCTCTCGGGCGATCTGGGCGAGGCGTATTTCACCTCGATCGAACATATCGGCCGGGTGCACGCGGCCATCGACCTGCCGCTCGAGCTTTTCGTGTCCTCCTATGCGCTGGCCTCCAGCGACTTGCTCGAACGGTTGCTCGCCAAGCTCGGCCTGCGGTTGGTGGGTCCCTCCGCCGCACGCTCCCGCCGCATCGTCAGCGCCGTGACCCGCGCCTTCATGCTCGACATCGAGCAGGTCACCGACGTCACCTTCCGGGTCTGGGGCGAAGAGCAGAAGAAGGCCTTCGACCATCTCGAGGCCGCGATCGACGAGCTCGCCGACGGCAACCTCACCCACGCGGTGCCGGGCCCGGGCGAAAGCGACTTCCCCGCCGCCTACGACGACGTGCGGGTCAAGCTGAACGGCGCCGCGCGCAATCTCGAGGCGCTGTTCGCGCGCGTCGCCCTGTCGATGGAGGATCTGCTGAACATCGTGCAGACAGTCAGCGGCTCGGCGGACGAGCTCTCGCGCCGCACCAGCAGCCAGGCCGCCTCGCTGGAAGAGACCACCGCCGCGATGCAGATGATCAACGAGAGCGTTCGCTCCACCAGCGAGCGCACCTCCGAGACGCGGGGCATCTTCGACAGCGCCAGGCGCGAGATGTACGAGAGCTCGCAGGTTGCTGGCAACGCCGCCGACGTGATGGGCGAGATCAAGACCTCCTCCGAGAAGATCGCCCAGATCATCGGGCTGATCGACGACATCGCCTTCCAGACCAACCTGCTGGCCCTCAACGCAGGCGTCGAGGCCGCGCGCGCCGGCGAGGCCGGGCGCGGCTTCGCGGTGGTGGCGGGCGAGGTGCGGTCGCTGGCGGCCAACTCATCGGACGCCGCGCGCGAGATCCGGGCGCTGATCCAGTCGAGTTCGGATCAGGTCAAGCACGGCGCGGTGCTGGTCGAAAACGCCCGCAGCTCGCTCGAGCGGGTGGTCTCGGGCTTCTCGTCGATGTTCGACGTGGTCAGCAGCATCGCCGAGTCCTCGACCGAACAGTCCAAGGGCATGCAGGAGATCAGCCAGAGCATCATCGAGCTCGACCGCATCACCCAGAGCAATGCCTCGATGGTGGACCAGACCTCGGACGCCATGGACGGCATCCGCCGCATGGCCGAGGACACCCGCACCCAACTCGGCTCCCTGCGCTTCCGCCAGCAGGGCGGCAGCATGGAGATCGGCTGGGGCGATGGCGATGAGGACCTGCAGCGCACCGGCTGATCGCGCGGTGCGGCGCACTTGTGGCGGGCGGCACAGCTCCGGGCAGAATGACAGCCGCCTTGTGCGGCCCCTGCCCTACCCGTGCAGGATCCAGAGCAGGATCAGACCGGTCACCACCGTCAGCAGCCCGAGGTTGCGGCGCATCTCGAGCGGCAGCTCGCGGAGCGCCTCGAGCAGGCGCTCCACAAGCGAAGGGGCCAGTGCATAGACCAGCCCCTCGAGGATGAGGACCATCGCGATCCCCGTGCCGATGTCGGTCAGCGTCACTCGCTGGCCGGCGGCGTGTCGTCCGCCGGCTCGGAGCCGGAGGCCGGGGCCTCGGGCGCCGGGGCCGTGTCTGCCGTCGGTTCGTCAACGGCCGGTGCGTCCTCAGCTGCCGGCGCCGCTTCGGACCCGGGGGCTTCGGATGCCGCCGCTCCCGGCACGTCCGAAGACGCCTCCGCACCTGCTTCCGCACCTGCTTCCGCAGCCCGTCCGGTACCGTCCTGGTTGTTGAAATAGGTGAAGAATTGCGACCCCGGCGTCATCACGATGGTCGAATTCTCGCCGGTGAGCGACGCCTCGTAAGCCTGAAGCGAGCGGTAGAAGGCGAAGAACTCGGGATCGGCGCCATAGGATTCGGCGAAGATGCCGTTGCGCTCGGCGTCGGCCTCGCCTCGGATCACGTTGGCGTCGCGTTCGGCCTCGGAGCGGGTCTCGACCACGGTCCGGTCGGCCAGCGCGCGGACCCGCTGCGCGGCCTCGTTACCGCGGGCGATCTCGTCGGCCGCTTCCCGTTCCCGCTCGGCGCGCATCCGGGCGAAGGTCGCCTCGAGGTTCTGCGACGGCAGGTTGGTCTGCTTCAGTCGCACGTCCACCACGTCGAGCCCCAGCGACCGTGCAGAAGCACGGGCCTGGTCACGGATGCGGTTGGTGAGCGCCCGGCGGTCCTCGGAGAGGATCACGTCCGAGGTCACCTGGTCGGCACCCAGCACTTCGCGGATCTGCGCGTTGAGGATGCCCGAGAGCCGGTCCTCGGCGGTGCGCACACCGCCCACGCCGACAGCCTGGCGGAACTGCACCACGTCGGCGATGCGGTAGCGCGCGAAGGCGTCGACCACGAGGCGACGGTCGTCCGACGGCGTCACCTCGATGGTGTCGGTGTCGAGCGAGAGGATGCGGTCATCGTATTTCACCACCTCCTGGATGAAGGGGATCTTGAAGGCGAGCCCGGGCTCTTCCTTCACCGACTTGATCTGGCCGAACTGCAGCACCAGCGCCTTTTCACGCTCGTCCACGACGAAGATCGAGGACAGCAGAAGCACCAGCACGATGACGATGGCCGGAAGGATATAGGTCGTCTTGCGCATGGATCAGTTCCCCCCCGTCGTCGTGCGCGAGCGGTTCAGCTCGTTGAGCGGCAGGTAGGGCACCACGCCGCCGTCGGATCCGGTCAGCGCCTCGTCGAGGATGGTCTTGTCCACGTCGCCCAGCACCCGTTCCATGGTCTCGAGGTAGAGACGGCGGCGGGTCACCTCGGGCGCCTTGGCGTATTCCTCGAGCACGGCGGTGAAGCGCGACGCCTCACCCAGCGCGTCGTTCACGACCTGCGCACGGTAGCCTTCGGACTGCTCGCGGATCTGCGCCGCGTCGCCGCGGGCCTCGGCAACCACGCGGTTGGCGTAGGCGTCGGCCTGACGTTCGAGACGGTCGCGTTCCTGCTCGGCGGCCTGCACCTCGCGGAAGGCGTCGATCACCTCGCGTGGCGGGTCGGCGGTGTCGAGGTTGATCCGGACGATGGTGATGCCGCTCTCGTACTCGTCGAGCGTCGCCTGGATCTGCTCGAGCGCGGTGTCGGCGATGATGCCACGGTCGCGGTTGAGGATCGGCGCAAGGTTCGACGCAGCGATGATCTCGCGCATCACGGCCTCGGAGACCGCCTGGACCGTCAGCTGCGGGTCACGGATGTTGAACAGCAGTTTCGCCGGGTCCGAGATGTTCCAGACCACCTGGAACTCGATGTCCACGATGTTGGCGTCGGTGGTCAGCATCAGGCCGTCGGCATCGCGACCGGCGCCGATGGTCTCGGTCCGCTCGGAGGTCACGTTGACCACTTCGGCGCTCACGAAGGGCCATGGCGCGAAGTTCAGACCGGGGTTGCCGGTCGAGCTGTACTTGCCGAGGAACAGTTCCACCGACTGCTCTTCGGGCTTCACGGTGTAGAAGCTCATGTAGCCCCAGAGCCCCACAGCCACCAGCGCCGCGATGGCCACGGTGCCCTTCGTGATGCCGGGGCCGCCCGAGCCGCCGCTGCCGCCCGAGGGCGTGCCGCCGCCGTTGCCGCCGCGCCCGCCCATGAGCACGCGCAGACGCTCCTGGCCTTTTTTCATCAGCTCGTCGATCTCGGGGATCTGCGGGTCGTCGGGCTTGCGCCCGCCGTTTCCTCCTCCGCCACCGTTCGGCGGCCTGCCACCACCGCCACGATTGCCACCGCCGCCCCAGGGGCCGCCGCTGTTTCCTGCCATGAAGCTCTTTCCCTTCCCCTCAGTTCTTGTCCGTTGCCCGCGTTCGGGCCTGTCCTGTCGTCCCGGGACCCAGCGCGCTCCGCGCGCCGGACATCCGGCAGAATCTGGGTATTCTGACCGCAGATTCAATAGCTCCGGGTCGGTTTGCGCATGGTTACAATCTCTTCCGACATGGTCGGATGAACGGCAACCGTGCGGTCGAAGTCCTCTTTGGTCGCGCCCATCTTCACCGCGATACCGGCCAGCTGGATCATCTCGCCCGCGCCGGGTGCGACGATGTGACAGCCAAGCACCTTGCGGGTCTCCTTCGAGACCACGAGCTTCATCAGCACCCGGTCGGGGCGGCCGGCGAAGGCGCTCTGCATCGGGCGGAAGGAGGTCGAGTAGATCTCGACCGGCTCGCGGTCGCGGGCCTCTTCTTCGGAGATGCCGACGGTGCCGAATTCGGGCTGGGTGAACACCGCCGAGGGGATCAGCTCGTGATCCACCGGGGTCGGGTTGCCCTTGAACACGGTCTCGACGAAGGCCATCCCCTCGCGGATCGCCACCGGGGTCAGGTTCACCCGGTCGGTGGCATCGCCGATGCAGTAGATCGACGGCACCGAGGTCTGGCTGTACTCGTCCACCAGCACCTCGCCGCGGCGGCCGAGCTTCACGCCGACCTCCTCGAGTCCCATGTGGTCGGTGTTGGGGCGGCGGCCGGTGGCGAAGAACACCTGGTCGAAGACCTTCGCGTCGCCGTTGGTCGCTTTGACGAGGATCGGGCCGGAGCTGTCGCTGCCCTCGGGGGCCACTTCGCCGCTTTCCAGCATCGGCGCGCCGAGCACGCCCTCGGAGCCGCCGGTCATGTCCTCGGGCGTGGCGCAGCGCATCTCGACCAGGTCGGTGCCGACATGCAGCTTGATGCCGCGCTCGGTCATGCTGTCGGCGATGAGACCGCGGGCTTCCTCGTCGAAGCCACGCAGGATCTGGGCGCCGCGATAGTATTGCGTCACCTCGACCCCGAGCCCGTGCAGGATGCAGGCGAATTCGCAGGCGATATAGCCGCCACCGACGATGAGCACGCTCTTGGGCAGGCGCTCGAGGTGGAAGATGTCGTCCGAGACGAGGCCCAGATCGGCGTTCGTCAGATCGGGCCGCACCGGGCGGCCGCCGGTGGCGATGAGGATGTGCTTGGCGGTGAAGGTCTCGCCGGTCGAAAGCTCGACCGTGTGCGCGTCCTTGATCGTGGCGCGGGCGTCGTAGCTGTCGACGCCGGAATTCTTCAGCAGCGAGCGGTAGACGGACTCGAGCCGATCAAGCTCGGCGTTGAGCTTGTCCTTGAACCCGGACCAGCCGAAGCTGCCGGCCCCGATGTCCCAGCCGTAGCTCCGGGCATCCTCGACCAAGTCACCGTATTCGCTGGCAAAAACCATCAGCTTCTTGGGCACGCAGCCGCGGATGACGCAGGTCCCGCCGTACCGGTCGGCTTCCGCGAGCGCCACCTTGGCACTGGCCTCGCCCGCCGCGACGCGGGCCGCGCGCACGCCGCCGGATCCGCCACCGATGACGAAGAGATCGTAGTCGAAATCGCTCATCACGCACTTCCTGTTCTGGTGTTGCCCCGGGTATCCCACAGCCCCGCCCGGATGACCAGACGTACCGGGCCCGCATGGCGCGCCGCGCAGGGGCGCAGCGCCCCCCCCCCTGCCCCGCAGGCCACCCCCGGAAACGAAACCGCCCGGCAGGGGCCTGCCGGGCAGTGCGTTCCTGTGGCGCGCGAGGCGCCGGGATCAGATGTCGCGGAACAGGTTGTCGTTCTCGGCGAGCGCGATCTGCTCCTCCGAGGTGGTGCCCGCGTTGATGTCGCGCACCTCGACCCGGCCGTCGCCGTAGCCGATCACCACCTGGTCGCAGATGTCGATGAAGAGTCCGTTCTCGACCACGCCCGGGATCTGGTTCAGGATCAGCGCCAGCTGGCGCGGGTTGCCGATGCGGGTCAGGTGCAGGTCCAGGATGAAGTTGCCCTCGTCCGTGCGGTAGGCGGCGTCGCCGTCCATCCGCAGCGTGATCTGGCGGCCCATCACGTCCATCGAGACCAGCGCCTCTTCGATGAGCGCCTGCGACGCGGTCCAGCCGAAGGGAATGACCTCGACCGGCAGCGGGAAGGCGCCCAGCGTCCCGACCTCCTTGGCGGCGTCGGCGATGACGACCATCTGGTCCGAGGCGGTGGCCACGATCTTTTCCTGCAGCAGCGCGCCGCCGCCGCCCTTGATCAGGCTCAGCTCGCCGTCGAACTCGTCGGCGCCGTCGATGGTGAGGTCGAGCCAGCGCGCCTCTTCCAGCGTGATCACCTCGATGCCAACCTCGCGGGCCAGCTCTGCCGTGCGGGTCGAGGTCGGAACGCCGCGGAACTTCAGCCCCTCCTCGCGCACCTTCTCGCCAAGGCAGCGGACGAGCCAGGCGGCAGTGGAGCCGGTGCCGAGCCCGACCCGCATCCCGTCCTCGACGAATTCGGCGGCGCGCTTGGCTGCGACGAACTTGGCCTTGTCGATCGGCGAAAGCTCTCCGGTCATGGTGATCCCCCAAGAATCTCTGTTTGCGCGGCCTTATAGTCAGCCCGGTGCCACCGCGCGACAACATATTCGGATGCCGTGAAGGCTTTTCCGCCGCCAAGGCTTATCTGTACGGCGCAATGACGCATTCATCCTGTTCGGCCACCCCCGACCTGCGCTACCAAGAAACGGATTTTCCGCGAACAGGGGGCCCGCGCATGTTCCTTTCCGTCTTCGACATGTTCAAGATCGGCATCGGCCCGTCATCCTCGCACACCATGGGGCCGATGGTGGCCGCCGCGCGCTTCCTCGACACGCTGCGCGCCGCGCCCTTCGAGCCGTATGGCCTGCGCGCGTCGCTGCACGGCTCGCTCGCCTTCACCGGCGTCGGCCACGCGACCGACCGGGCCACGATCCTCGGGCTCGCGGGGTTCACCCCCGAGGGCTACGAGGCCGAGGCCGCCGAGACCGAGATGGCGCGCATCGCCGCCGAAAAGCAGGTGACCCCCGAGGGGCTGCCGCCGCTGGTCTTCGACCCGGCCACCGACCTGCGCTTCGACTACGAGCACAACCTTCCCGGCCATGCCAACGGCATGATGCTGCACGCCACCGACGCGCAGGGCGACGTGATCCTGTCCGAGACCTACTACTCGGTCGGCGGCGGCTTCGTCCTGACCGCGGCCGAGCTCGAGGCGGGCGATGACGTGGACCACGGGCCGCGCGTCCCCTACCCGTTCCGCTCTGCCGCCGAGATGCTCGAGATGGCCAATGCATCAGGGCTGGGCATCGCCGAGATGAAGCGCCGCAACGAGCTGTCGCGCCGTCCAGCGGCGCATCTAGACGAGGGGCTCGAGCGGATCTGGGAGGTCATGAACGGCTGCCTCAACCGCGGGCTGGCCTCGGACGGCGAGTTGCCGGGCGGGCTGCGGGTGAAGCGCCGCGCCAAGGGCATTCATGACGCGCTCAAGGAAGAATACGGCCGCAACCTCACCGCGCCCCATGTCATCAACGACTGGATGAGCTGCTACGCCATGGCGGTGAACGAGGAGAACGCCGCCATGGGCCAGGTCGTGACCGCGCCCACCAACGGCGCCGCCGGCGTGGTGCCCGCGGTGATCCGCTACTGGCTGGATTTCGTGCCGGGCGCGCATTCGAGCCGGGTGCCCGAGTTCCTGCTCACCGCCGCCGCCATCGGCGGGCTGGTGAAGTACAACGCCTCGATCTCGGGCGCCGAGGCCGGATGCCAGGCCGAGGTCGGCAGCGCCGCGGCGATGGCGGCGGCCGGGCTCTGCGCGGTGCTGGGCGGCACGCCCGCACAGATCGAGAACGCGGCCGAGATCGCGCTCGAGCATCACCTCGGCATGACCTGCGACCCGGTAAAAGGCCTGGTGCAGGTGCCCTGCATCGAGCGCAACGGGCTCGGCGCAATCAAGGCGGTGTCGGCGGCCTCGCTGAGCCTGCGCGGCGACGGCACCCACCTCGTCCCGCTCGACGCCTGCATCGAGACCATGCGGCAAACCGGGCGCGACATGGCCCGGGAATACAAGGAAACCTCGCTCGGCGGGCTCGCGGTCAACGTCCCCAACTGTTGAGCGCCACGCCCGCTCAACGCTTCGCCTCGCGACATGAAAAGACCGGTCCCCAAGGCGATTGAGGGCCGGTCTTTCTCGTATCGCTTTTCGTATCGCTGCCGTGCCGGTCAGCAAACAGCGCCGCCCGTGGGCGACGCTGCGGCGATGTCAGCCTCAGGCGGCGCGACGGCGCGGACGGCGTCCACGACCCTCGCTGCCACCGGGCTTGCCATGCGCGGCGGGCTTGAAGCCGCCCTTGCCGGGGCCGCCGCGGCCACGACCGCCACCGCCGCCGCCACCACGACGACGGCTCTGGCCGCCGCCCTCGGTCAGCGCCGTGGGAGCCTCGCCCGAGGCCACGGGGATCTCGATCTTCATCAGCCTCTGGATCTGGCGCAGCAGGTCCGCCTCATCCGGAGCGCAGAAGGCGATGGCCTCGCCCTCGCGGCCGGCACGCGCGGTGCGGCCGATGCGGTGGACGTAGTTGTCGGGCACCTCGGGCAGGTCGTAGTTCACCACGTAGGCCACGCCCGGAATGTCGATGCCGCGCGCGGCGACGTCGGTCGCCACCAGCACGTTGATGTCACCGTCGCGAAACGCCTTGATGGCGCGGTCGCGCTGGCCCTGGCTCTTGTTGCCGTGGATCGAGGCCGCGTTGAAGCCGTCGGCGACGAGTCCCTTCATCAGCCGCTCGGCGCCGTGCTTGGTGCGCGAGAACACCAGCGTCAGCGCGTCCAAGTCCTGGCGCAGGACCTCACGCAGCTTGCGCGGCTTGTCGTCCTTGCCGAGGAAGTGCACCGACTGGGTGATCTTGTCGGCGGCCTTGCCCGGAGGCGAGACCTGCACCCGGCGCGGGTTGGTCAGGTAGGCGGCCGAGAGCTCTTCCATCTGCTTCGGCATGGTGGCCGAGAACAGCATGGTCTGGCGCGGCGTGCCGAGCTTGGGCGCGATCTTGCGCAGCGCGTGGATGAAGCCCAGGTCGAGCATCTGGTCGGCCTCGTCCAGCACCAGCTGGCGGGTCTGCGACAGGTCGACGGACTTGCGGTCCATCAGGTCGATGAGACGGCCGGGCGTGGCGACGAGGATGTCGGTGCCGCGCGACAGGAAGTTGATCTGGCGGTTGATCGACTGTCCGCCGACGACGGTGCCGACGCGCAGCTTGGTGCCTTCGGTCAGCTGGCGCAGGCTCTCGGCGATCTGGTTCACCAGTTCGCGGGTCGGGGCCAGCACCAGCGCCTTGACGGTCTTGGGCAGGGGCTTGCCGGGCTGGGCCAGCAGCGCGTCGATCAGCGGCAGGCCGAAGGCCAGCGTCTTGCCGGTGCCGGTCTGGGCGAGGCCAAGCACGTCATGACCTTCGAGCGCCAGTGGAATGGCCTGGTTCTGGATCGGGGTGGGTTCGGAGAAACCGTTGCGCTTCAGAGCGTCGGAGAGGGTCGGCGCGAGGCCGAGCATGTCGAAATCGAACAAGAAGTATCCTTTGCGGAACCGCGCCCCCGCTTGGGACACGGCATGGCGCCACCCGCCTTGCAGGGCGGTGTGGACAGGGTGCCGCGCGGCCTCGGGACAGGCGGGCGTCTCCCGCCGCGTCTGGCCGTCGCGTTCAGAACCCTGCGTGATGGGGAACCTTTAGGTGGCAACGCTGTTGCGCCCGACCCGTCCCGTCGTTCGGGACCGATCGTTCATGGCGCGGCTAGTTCACGCGGCAGCGCAGCGTTACCGCCCATGTGGGGCAAAACCGTCCACAAGTCAAGCACGGTGCGTCACGATGATTGACCCTTTCGCCCGCCCGCGCCCCGGGACGGGGCCGGACAGGCGTTGATTTTCCGCAATCCCGGGCCGGTTGCGCCTCAGGACACCAGCGCCGGGGCGCCGAAGCCCTGCTCGAGCAGCTCGCCCGCCTCGAAGCAGATGTCCTCACGCCACGGCGCCGTCACGAGCTGCACCCCCGAGGGCACGCCGTCGATGACCCCGGACGAGATCGAGATGCCCGGCAGCGCCAGCAGCGGGATGGCGATCTGCGGAAGCTGCGCCTCCCAGAGCCGCGCGACGGCGTCGCCGCCCTCGAGATCCGCGTCCTGCCTGAACGGCAGATCCGCCGAGACCGGCATCAGCACCACCGGGTAGTCCTGCAGGAAGCCGCGCCACGCCCGGATCAGCGCCGAGCGGCGCATGAACACCTCGCTGAAGCGCTTCACGTCCACCGCCGCGGCGCGCGCGGCGTAATGCGAGAGCAGCGCGATGGCGCCGGGATCGCCCTCGGCCTGCGCTGCGGCCATCTTGTCGGCGTGGCCGTCCGAGAGCCAGAGGTCGATCTGCAGCTCCACTGCCTCGCGGATCTCGGGGATCTCGGAGGGCTCGTCGACCTCCCACCCCGCGAGGCGGAAGATGTTCGCGGCACGCTCGAGATCGTCGAGGATGCGCGGGTCGGTGTCGATGCCGCCCGGACGCTTCACCAGCGCCACGCGGCGCCGGTAGCGCGGCCCCTCGAGCGGCACCGGCGCGCTCCAGGGATCGTCCGCGGCGTAGCCCGCCATGCCTTCGAGCCCGAGGCGCAGGTCGTCGACCCGGCGCGCGATGGGGCCCGAGACCGCCATGATCTGCGGCCCGATGCCCCGGTCGGGCGAGGAGTGGTTGAACGTCGGCACCCGCCCCAGCGTCGGGCGCAGCCCCTGCACGCCGCAGGCATAGGCGGGGTAGCGGATCGAGCCCGCGATATCGGTGCCGTGGGCGATGTGGCCCATGCCGGTCGCCACCGCGGCCCCTGCCCCGCCCGACGATCCGCCGGCGGTCAGCGCCGGGTTATGCGGGTTCCTGGTCTCGCCGTAGAAGTTGTTGGTGGTGAACCAGCGGTACGAGAAGGCGGGCGTGTTGGTGCGCCCGATGGCGATGGCGTCGTGCTGGCGCATGTGGCGCAGGAACGGGTTGTCCTGCGTCGCCACGACGTTCTCGAAGATCCGGCAGCTGTTGGTCGAGGCATAGCCCTTCTGGTCCGACAGTACCTTGATGGTCACCGGCACGCCTGCCAGCGCGCCGATCTGCTCGCCACGGGCGATGCGGGCGTCCAGCGCCTCGGCCTCGCCCATGGCGTCCTCGCTGCAATCCTGCACGATGGCATTCACCTGCGGGTTTAGCCTGGCCACGCGGTCGAGCGTGTCGCGGATGACGTCGGCGGCCTTCAGCTCGCCACGGCGGATGCGCGCGGCGAGCTCGCGCGCGGAAAGGGTGTTCGGATCGGTGCTCATTTCAGGGGGACTTTCGAGAAGACGGGAAATACGGGATCAGGCCGGCTGCAGGTCGAGCATGCGCGCGCGGATGGCGAGGACGACGTTTTCGGGCACGGGAATGCTGGCGACATGCGGCGTGATGAAGATCCTGGGGTGGGACCAGAACGGGTGGCCCTGCGGCAGCGGCTCGGTCTCGAACACGTCCACCGAGGCGCCCGAGAGGTGGCCGCTGTCGATGGCCTCGACCAGCGCGGTCTCGTCCACCTGCCCGCCCCGCCCGATGTGGATGATCGCGGCGCCCTGCGGCAGCTTCGCCATCAGCTCGGCGCCGATCATCCCTTGCGTCTGCGCGGTGAGCGGCAGCACGTTGATCAGGATGTCGCTCTGGGCAAGGAAGTCGTCGAGCCCGTCGGCGGTGTAATGCGTCACGCCCGGCATCGGCTCGGGCGCGCGGCGGGAATAGCTCGCCACCGGGTAGCCGAGCGCCGTCAGGCCGCGCGCGATGGCCTGCCCCATGTGACCGAAGCCCATGACGCCGATACGCTTTTCCAGCGGAGAGATGCCGTAGAGCTTGCGCTGATAGTCCTGCCGCCCACGTGCCTCGAACCAGCTCGCCATCTCGCGGTGGTGCCAGAGGACATGGAAGACGCTGAAGCCCGCCATCTGCTGGGCCTGATCGGCATCCTCGACCCGGAAGATCGGCAGCCCCTTGGGCAGCGAGGGGCAGGCCTCGATGGCATCCACTCCCGCCCCCGCGCCGAAGACGGCGCGCAGGTTGGGATAGGGGGTGAAGGCATCGGCCGCCGGCAGGAAGGTGAACATGAACTGCACCTCCGCCGGGTTGGCGATCTCGTCGGGGCGTCGCAGATCGAGCTCGGGCGCGACCTTCTCGAAAAGCGGGATGTATCGCTCTCCCAGTTCGAGTCGAGAGTCGCTCACGACGCCTAGAATGCGGGTCATACGGTGGCAGTCCTTTGTTGTTCCCAGTCGGCCCCCGGCACGGCCGCCAGAAGCTTTCGCGTGTATTCCTGCTGAGGGCGCAGGAAGATGTCATGCACGGTGCCGATCTCGACCAACCGGCCCTTCTGCATCACCGCGATACGGTCGCACAGCTGGGCCGCCACCCTCAGATCGTGGGTGATGAAGAGGATCGACAGCTCCATCTTCTCGCGCAGCTCCCGCAGGAGGTCCAGCACCTGGGCCTGGATAGAGACGTCGAGAGCCGAAACTGCCTCATCCGCGATGATCAGTTCGGGGTCCATGGCCAAAGCGCGGGCAATTCCGATACGTTGGCGCTGCCCTCCCGAGAATTCATGCGGGAAACGCTGCGCCGCATCGGCCCCGAGTCCCACGATCTCGAGCAGTTCGCGGGCACGGGCCTCGGCCTGCTTGCGGGGCACACCGCGGGTGATCGGGCCGTCGGTGATCGCGCCCATGATGCGCTGGCGCGGGTTGAGCGAGGCGTAGGGATCCTGGAAGACCATCTGCACCTTGTGGCGCTGCTTGCGCAGCTCTTCGTCCGAGAGCGCCGCAAGGTCGGTGCCGCCCACAAGCACCTGCCCGCCGTCCGGCGTCACCAGCCGCACCGCGGTGCGGCCCAGCGTCGACTTGCCCGAACCCGACTCGCCCACGAGGCCCAGCACCTCGCCGCGCGCCACCGAGAGCGACACGTCGTCCACCGCCCGCACCTCGCGCACCGGACGGAAGAAGCCGCCGCCGGTGCGATAGACCTTGCGCAGCCCCTTGATCTCGAGCGCGGGCGTCTCGGACAGCGCGCGCGCCTCGGGCAGCCGCCCGGTCGGGATCGCGTCGAGCAGGCGCCGGGTGTAGTCGTGCTGCGGGTCGTTGAGCACGGTTGCCGCGGCGCCACGCTCGACCACCTTGCCCTCGCGCATGACGATGACCTGGTCGGCGATCTCCGCCACCACGCCGAAGTCGTGGGTGATGAACATCACCGCCATGCCCCGCCGCTCGCGCAGGTCGAGGATCAGCTTCAGGATCTGCGCCTGCGTCGTCACGTCGAGCGCCGTGGTGGGCTCATCCGCGATCAGGAGCTTCGGCTCCAGCGCCAGCGCCATGGCGATCATCGCCCGCTGCCGCTGCCCGCCGGACAGCTGGAAGGGATAGGCGCGGATGATCTTCTCGGGGTCCGGCAGCTGCACCTCGCGGATCAGCTCCAGTGCCCGTTCGCGCCGTTCCGACTGGGTGTAGCGGTCGTGGGCGGCGAAGACCTCGGCGATCTGGTCGCCGATCCGCATCAGCGGGTTCAGCGCCGTCATCGGCTCCTGGAAGATCATCGCGACCTGCGCGCCGCGCAGCGCCTGCTTCTCGCTTTCCGGAAGGCGCAGCACGTCGCGCGCCTCGAACATGGCGCGGCCCGCCTTGACCGTCACGCCGGGGGGCAGCAGCCCCATCAGCGCGTTGGCGGTCATCGACTTGCCGGAGCCGGATTCGCCCACGACGCAGAGGATCTCGCCCTTGTCGATGGCGAAGCTCACGTCCTCGACCGCGAAGGGCCGGTCGGCGCCCTCGGGCAGGCCGATGGAGAGGTGCTCGATGGTCAGTGTCGTGCTCATGCCTTGCCCTTTCGGGAGAGGTGCGGATTCAGTGCATCGTTGAGTCCTTCGCCGATGAGGTTCAGCGCGAGAACGGTGATGATGATCGCCACGCCCGGGAAGAAACTCAGCCACCAGCTCGAACGGATGACGGTGCGCGCGGCACCGATCATGTAGCCCCAGCTCATGGCGTTGGGATCGCCTAGGCCGAGGAACGAGAGCGAGCTTTCCAGAAGGATCGCCGTCGCCACCATGAGCGAGGCCATGACGATGATCGGCGAGACCGTGTTGGGCAGCACCTGCCGCACGAGGATGCGTGGCTTCGACAGGCCCGCGAGGGTCGCGGCGTCGACGAATTCGCGCTTGCGCACCGACATGACCTCGGCCCGCACGAGGCGTGCCACCGGCGGCCACGAGACGATGGCGATGGCCAGCGTGATCGAGGCCAGCGTCGGCTCGAAGATCGCCACCAGCACGATGGCCAGCGCGAAGTTGGGGATGGTCTGGAAGAACTCTGTGAAGCGCATGGCGCCTTCATCGACGTAGCCGCCGTAGAAGCCGGCCAGCGCGCCCAGCGGCACGCCGATCAGCAGCGCCACCAGCGTAGAGACGAGCCCCACCAGCAGCGACACCCGCGCGCCGTAGGCGAGCTGGGCCGCCACGTCGCGGCCCAGCGTGTCGGTGCCGAGCGGCAGCCCGTCCATGGCAAAGGGTGCAAGGAAGGGCCGCTGTACCATCTGCCAGGGCGAGTTGGCGAAGATAAGCGGGGCGAAGATGGCGATGGCGATCACCAGCACCAGCAGGACGACGCCGATCACCGCGCCGATATTGCTCCGGAAGCGTTTCCACATGGCTCAGGCCCTCGCGCCGATGCGTGGGTCGACAAGGCGGTAGACGATGTCGGTCACGATGTTGAACAGGATCACCATGGCGGCGGAGACGAGGAACACGCCGAGGATGGTGTTGTAGTCGCGCGCGGCGAGGCTCTCGAACATCAGCCGCCCGATGCCGGGCCAGGCGAAGACGGTCTCGGTCAGCACCGCGCCACCCACCAGCTGGCCCGCCTGCAGGCCCGCCAGCGTCACCACCGGAAGGATGGCGTTGCGCAGGATGTGGCGGCGACGGATGACCCGCCCCGAAAGACCCTTGGCCTTGGCGGTCTTGACGAAGTCGGCGGTCGAGACCTCGAGCATCGAGGCCCGCGTCATGCGCATGTAGACCGCCATGAAGAACAGCCCCAGCGTGAGGGCCGGCAGGATCAGGTGCTTGAGAATGTCGATGACGCGCGCGAGGCCGGTGTAGTCGGCGCCCACGGTCTCGTAGCCGAAGCCGGGCAGCCAGCCGAGCCAGACCGAGAACACCAGCACCGCCATCAGCGCCGCCCAGTAGAGCGGTGTCGCGTAGAACAGCAGCGCCAGCGTGGTCAGCAGGCTGTCCTGCGGCTTGCCCACCCTCGCGGCGGCGGCGACGCCAAGCGCGATGCCGAGCACCAGCGAGATGACGAAGGCGGTGAGCGTGAGCAGCAGCGTCGCGGGTAGGCGCTCGGCGATCAGGTCGATTACCGGGGCGTTCTGGCGGAACGAGTAGCCGAGGTCGAGCTGGGCCACACCGCCCACGTATTTCGCGAGCTGGATGTAGAAGGGCTGGTCGAGGCCGAAGCGCTCGCGCAGCTGGGCGATCATCTGCTCGTCGGCGGCGCCCGCCTCGCCCGCGAGCACCACGGCGGGATCGCCGGGGGCCGCGTGCAGCAGGCAGAAGTTCAGAACCGCGATGGCAAGCAGCGTCAGCGCGGCTTTCGCAAGCCGCGACAGGATGGCGACGAAAACGGACATGCCGGTCGCTCCCTCAGATTGGGTCGTCAGGGGAGGCCGGGCAGGCCCGAGGGGCCCGCCCGACCGGCTCTGTTACTTCTCGATCCAGGCGTTGCGCGGACCGTCGTTCACGCCGATGCCGGTGGTCACGAGGTCTTTGATGTCGCAACGGTAGATGGTCGGGAACTCGAGCTCGAGCAGCCAGGCCACCGGCACGTCATCGACGATCTCCTTCTGGATCTCGTTGTAGGCGGTCTGCCTGTCCTCGGGCGAGATCATCGTCGCGGCAGAGAACCACTTCTCGTCGAGCTCGGGGTTCTCGTAGCCCTCGACGTTGTTCCAAGGGCTGCCCTTGCTGATCTGGTCAGAGGTGTAGTTCCGCGACACGCCAAGCGCCGGATCGCCGTACTGGTAGAGGTAGGTGAAGGCCATGTCGTAGTCCCACTGGGACGTCTTCTCGTTCCAGCCGGCGACGTCGGTGCTGTCGATCTCGACGTTGATGCCGACCTCGGTGAGGTTCTGGCGGATGGCCTCGGCCCAGCGCTGCCAGGTCTCGCCGTAGGGCAGCGGCAGCAGGCGCACGGCCTCGCCGTCATAGCCCATCTCCTCGAGCAGCTCCTTGGCCTTGTCGGGGTTGTAGTCGTAGATCGTGACGTCGTCCGAGTAGAAGTTGGTCTTGGACGAGACCGGGCCGGTGGCCACGGTGCCGAAGCCGTTCCACACCACGTCGCGCTGGAAGTTGCGGTCCATCGCGTACATCACCGCCTGGCGGAAACGCACGTCCGAGGTCGGCCCCTCGCGGTTGTTGAGCCACATCCAGGCGTGCGGCGCGAAGAATTCCCAGCCCGAGCCGGTCGAGCACACGCCCTCCATCTCGGTCAGGCGCGGCACGTCCCAGTTCTCGACCGAGCCGCCGGGCAGCACGTCGACTTCGCCGGTCTCGAAGGCCACCGCGCGCGAGGCGGCGTCGGGGATCACCCGATAGTAGACCTCGTCGAGATAGGGCAGACCGTCGACGTAGTAGTCCTCGTTCTTCACGAGGTGGATGAAGCTGCCCTTCTCCCAGGCCTCGAACTTGAACGGGCCGGTGCCGATCGGCGTGGCGTTCATCTCGTTGGTGGCGAAATCGGTACCTTCGTAGATGTGCTTGGGCACCATCGGCATGGTCCCGGTCTCGAAGACCGAGATGAACGGGCCGAAGGGCTCCTTGAGCTGGAACACCACGGTGAGCGGATCCGGCGCGGTGATGCTCTCGACATAGGCCAGCGACGAGCGCAGGCGGGCGTGGGTCTCGCGCAGGAAGACGTCGGCCGAGAACACCACGTCATCGGCGGTGAAGGGCTCGCCGTCGTGCCAGGTCACGCCGTCGCGCAGGTGGAAGGTGTAGGTGAGACCGTCCTCGGAGATCTCCCAGCTTTCCGCCAGCAGCGGCTGTGGGTCGAGGTCGGTGTTGTATTGCAGCAGGCCTTCGTAGATGTCGCCCGCGACAAGCTGCGTGGGCCCGTTCTGGACGAGGCCCAGCATGAGCGAAGGCGGCTCGGGCTGCACGACGATGTCGAGGCGCCCGCCGGCTTCCTGCGCGGCGAGAGGCGCCGCGAGAGCCGCGGCAATAAGGAACGTTGTCGCTTTGAGATGTTTCATGGCTTCCCTGTCGATTATGGTTCTGGTGATTGGCTGACATCTGTCTTGTCGCAGATTTGTCGTGACGCGCCCCGCCCCCCGTGGACGAGACGCGAAATCCTGGGTTCAGTCCTTGTAGCCCGGCGCCACCTTGTCGAGCTGGCGCAGGAAGGCATCCCACTCCGGGTCGGCGCGGCCGGTCTCGGCGTCCTTGTCATAGGCGCGGGCGTATTGCTTCGCGGTGTGCTCGGCGACCTCGTGCGGCAGCACGACCGGCGTGAGCCCCATGCCCAGCGCCGCGACCTGCGCCTTGCACGAGCGCTCGAGGTTCAGCGCCAGCTTCAGCGCCTCGGCCACCGAACGGCCGAGCAGCAGCGTACCGTGGTTGCGCAGCAGCATGACGAACTTGTCGCCGAGGTCGGCCACGATGCGCTCGCGCTCGGCGAGGTTCAGTGCGATGCCCTCGTAGTCGTGGAAGGCAATGCGGTCGTAAAACTGCGCCGACCACTGGTTGAGCGGCAGCAGCCCCTCCTTGATCGACGAGACCGCGACACCCGCCACCGTGTGGGTGTGCAGCACGCAGACCGCGTCATGACGGGCCATGTGCACCGCCGAGTGGATGGTGAAGCCCGCGGCGTTCACCCCTGCCCCGTAGGGATCGTCCACCACAGCGCCGGTCTCGTCGATGGTGACGAGGTTCGAGGCCGTGACCTCGTCGAAGCGCAGGCCGTAGGGGTTGAGCAGAAACCGCTTCTCGCCGTCGGGGCCGTCGGGCATGCGCGCCGAGATGTGCGTGTAGATGCTGTCGTCCATCCCGTAGTGGGCAATCAGCCGGTAGGCCGCCGCGAGATCGCGCCGAAGCTGCGCCACCGTGTCCGTCATCGCGCCGTCGGGCATGAGAGTCGTCCTTCTGCTGTCGGGTGTCGAAAGGAAGGACAATTTTGCATCTTTGGTCAAGTCGATTGTCGACAATCGGCAGAAAGACAATTAGCCTGACTTCAAAGTTGCACTCCCCGTGATGGTTTTTATGGATCACTCCGACGCAAACGAAGGCTTTGCACCCCTCGACCGCGAGGGGCTTGTCCAGCGCGTCGCGCGACGACTGAGCAAGGCCATCGTGTCCGGCCAGCTGACACCCGGCGAGCGGCTCTCCGAATCGGTCGTGGCGCGGCAGCTCGGCGTCAGCCGGGCGCCGGTGCGCGAGGCGGCGCGACTGCTCGAGAACTCGGGGCTGGTCACCTACCTGCCAAACCGCGGCTTCTTCGTGCGCAAGTTCTCGGCCGAGGAGCTCGACAACCTCTACGAGCTGCGCATCATCATCGAGACCGCCGCCATCCGCCGCCTGATCCGCGAGGGGCTGGGCGACACCGAAGCGGCGCTCGAGGCCCAGATCCAGGAGCTGCACCGGGTGGCCGGGCCCGGCCACGACATGCTGACCCAGGTCGAGGCGGACATGCAGTTCCACCGGCTGATCTGCGCGGGCTCGGGCAACCCCCGCTTCCTCGGCGTGTTCGAGCAGATCGCGCTCGAGACTGAGCTCACCATCATGCTGATCGGCAAGCTCTACGACGATGCCCACCGGCTGGCCGACACCCACGTCCCCATTCTCGACGCGCTGCGCGGCGGCGACGAGCGCGTGGCCGTCGAGGCCATGCATTTTCACCTCGATGTCGCGCGACTGCTGGTCACCGAGCAGTTCCGCAAACTGGAAGACGGATCCGACGAATGAAATGCTTCTACGCCCCCGAGACCGACCTTCATGACCCGGTCTTTCGCCTCACTCACGGCAAGATCCTCCGCAACGCCGAGCAGGCCGAGCGCGCGAAACTGCTGAAGGCGGGGCTTGACGAGCTCGGCCTCGCCACCATCGAGCCGGCCCAGGCGTCGCGCGACGCGCTCGAGGCGGTGCACACGCCCGCGTTCCTCGACTTCCTCGAGACCGCCTGGGACGAGTGGCAGAAGCTGCCCAACTGCGGCCCCGAGGTGGTGCCCAACGTCTTCGCCCAGCGCAGCTTTGCCACCTACCCCGAGAGCGTCGTGGGCAAGGCCGGCTGGCACATGGGCGACACCTCGGCCCCGATCGGCGAGCACACCTGGACCGCCGCCCGCCGCGCTGCCGATTGCGCCGTGGCGGCCGCCGACGCGGTGCTCGCGGGCGACCGCGTCGCCTACGCGCTCTGCCGTCCCGCCGGGCACCACACCTCGGCCGACATGGCCGCCGGTCACTGCATGATGAACAACTCCGCCATCGCCGCCGCCCGCCTGCGCACACAGCACGACAAGGTGGCGACGCTCGACATCGACGTGCACCACGGCAACGGCACGCAGGCGATCTTCTACGACCGCGCCGATGTGCTGACCGTCTCGGTCCACGCCGACCCGACGAGCTACTACCCGTTCTTCGTGGGCTACGCGCACGAGTCCGGCAGCGGCGCGGGCGAAGGCCACAACGTCAACTTCCCCCTGCCCCGCACCACCACCGACGAGGCCTGGCTCGAGACCATCGCCGAGGGGCTGCGCGCCATCGCCTCCTTCGAGCCCGGCGCCCTGATGCTGAGCCTCGGGCTCGACGCGCACGAGAAGGACCCGCTCATGGGGATGCAGATCAGCTGGGACGGCTTCCGCCGGGCCGGCGAGATGATCGCCGCGGCGGGCTACCCCACGGTGATCGTGCAGGAAGGCGGCTACCTCTCCGAGGACCTGACCACCTCGCTGGTGTCGTTCATGAACGGCTTCCTGGGCCGCGACGCATGAGCCTGTCGCCGGAGCTTACCCAGAAGATCCTCGCCGCCGTCGAAGAGGGCTTCGAGGAGCAGATCGACTTCACCGAGGCGCTCGGCCGCTACCCCTCGCTGCGCGGGCAGGAAGCGACGGCGCAGGATTTCCTGCACGACGAGCTGAAGAAGCGCGGCTACGCGATGGACCGCTGGACCATCGAGGTCGACGACATCAGGCATCACCCCGGCTTCTCGCCGGTCGAGGTCGACTATTCCAACGCCATCAACGTCGTGGGCACGCTGCGCCCGCGCGAGGAGAAGGGCAAGTCACTGGTGCTGAACGGCCACGTGGACGTGGTGCCCGAGGGGCCGCTCGACATGTGGTCCTCGCCCCCCTTCGAGCCGCGCCGCGACGGTGACTGGCTCTATGGCCGCGGCATCGCCGACATGAAGGCCGGGATCGCCGCCAACATCTATGCCGTGGACGCGCTGAAGCGCCTCGGCTACCGGCCCGCCGCCACCGTCTACCAGCAGTCGGTGGTCGAGGAGGAATGCACCGGCAACGGCGCGCTCGCGGCGCTGCTGCGCGGCTACAACGCCGACGCCGCGATCATCCCCGAGCCCGAGGACGACAAGCTGGTGCGCGCCAACACCGGCGTGCTGTGGTTCCGCGTCCGGGTGCAGGGCGTGCCCGTGCACGTGCGCGAGGCGGGCTCCGGCGCCAACGCCATCGAGGCCGCCTACGAGCTGATCAAGGGGCTGCGCGCGCTCGAGGCCGCGTGGAACGACCAGAAGGGCGACCACCGCTACTTCGAAGAGCTCGACCACCCGATCAACTTCAACGTGGGCAAGATCGCGGGCGGCGACTGGGCCTCGTCGGTGCCGGCATGGTGCGAATTCGACTGCCGCATCGCGCTTTATCCCGGCATCAGGGCCGCCGATGCCGCCCGCGAGATCGAGGACCACCTGCGCCGCGTGTCGGACGGCATCCCGTTCCTGGCCAACAACCCGCCGCAGGTCATCTTCAACGGCTTCTTCGCCGAGGGCTACATGCTTGAAGAGGGCACCGAGGCCGAGGAGACCCTCGCCCGCGCCCACATGTCGAGCTATGCCAAGCCGCTCGAGAGCTTCGTGACGCCGGGCTATCTCGATGGCCGGGTCTTCGTGATCTACGGCGAGACACCCTGCCTCGTCTACGGCCCCTACTCCGAAGCGATCCACGGCTTCGACGAGCGCGTGAAGCTGTCGTCGGTGAAGCGCGTGACGGGCACGATTGCGCTCTTTATCGCCGAATGGTGCGGGCTGGAGGAGATTTGATCAAATTCTCACGTGACCTTTCCCGCCAACTGCACTTAGACTTGCCGCCAACGGGGACCCGAGTCTCCCATGGCCCTTCCCCGAACCGAAACCCCGGGCCCGCGCGGGCCCGACAGCCAACAAGGGATCCCAAATGAACCAGCGTCCGAATTCGCTTCACGCCGCCGACATCGCCTACACGATGCACCCCTACACCAACATGCGCCTGCATGAGGAAAAGGGTCCGATGATCATGAGCCATGGCGACGGCGCCAAGGTCTATGACACCGAGGGCAAGGAATACATCGAGGCACTGGCAGGCCTGTGGTCGGTTGCGGTGGGCTTCTCGGAGACCCGTCTCGCCGATGCCGCCTACGAGCAGCTCAAGAAGCTGCCCTACTACCACACCTTCGCGCACAAGTCGCACGAGCCGTCGATCCGTCTGGCCGAGAAGCTCGTCGAGATGACCCCCGAGGGGCTCAACAAGGTGTTCTTCACCAACTCCGGCTCGGAAGCCAACGACACCGTCGTCAAGATGGTCTGGTTCCTCAACAACGGCCTTGGCCGCCCGGAGAAGAAGAAGTTCCTGTCGCGCAACAAGGCCTACCACGGCATCACCATCGCGTCGGGCTCGCTCACCGGCCTGCCGGCGAACCAGAAGGACTTCGACCTTCCGGCGATCCCGGTCACCCACCTGACCACGCCGCACTACTGGAAGTTCGCCGAGGAAGGCGAGACCGAAGAAGAGTTCACCGCGCGCCTGCTGAAGGAGCTCGAGGACACCATCATCGCCGAAGGCCCCGAGACCATCGGCGCCTTCATCGGTGAGCCCGTGATGGGCGCCGGCGGTGTCATGGTGCCGCCCGAGGGCTACTGGCCCGGCGTCGCGGAAATCTGCGCCAAGTACGACATCCTGCTGGTGGCGGACGAGGTCATCAACGGCTTCGGCCGGACCGGCAAGCCCTTCGGCTGCGAGCGCTTCGGCTTCACTCCCGACATCCTCGTGACCTCGAAGCAGCTCACCTCGTCCTACATGCCGCTCGCCGCCATCGTGGTGAACGACAAGGTCTACAACGCCATCGCAGACAACACCGCCAAGCTCGGCACCTTCGGCCACGGCTTCACCGGCTCGGGCCACCCCGTCGCCTGCGCCGTGGGTCTCGAGAACCTGAAGATCATCGAAGAGAAGGATCTGATGGGCAACGCCGAGCGTCTGGAGCCGATGTTCCAGGCGGGTCTGCGCAAGTTCGCCGATCACCCGCTGGTGGGCGAAGTGCGCGGCGTCGGCCTCATCGCCGGCGTCGAGCTTGCCAAGGACCGCGAAAAGCGCGAGGCCTTCGAGCCCGCGGGTTCCATGGCCGCGAAGGTCGTCGCGCTCTGCGCCGAGGAAGGCCTGATCGTGCGCAACGTCTACGAGACCGTGGCCTTCTGCCCGCCGCTGATCGTGACCGAGGACGACATCACCGAGATCCTTGCCCGCTTCGGGCGTGCGCTCGACCGGGCGCTGGAGTGGGCCAAGTCGGAAGGCATGCTCTGAGCGCCTGACGGTGCTCTGACCCTGAAGACAGGACCGGGGGCTCTGCCCCCGGTCCCCCGGGATATTTGAAGCCATTGGAAGGGCACGGGGCCTTCCCTCGTGGAGAAGCGGGTCAGAGGACCCCTTGCAGCTCCAGCCCGTCGGGGCGTTTCGCCAGCCGGATGAGCGTGCTCTCGGCGCCGGGCCGCAGCGCGCCGATGCCCTCGGGCAGCCCCGCCAGTCTTGCCGGAACCGAAGTCGCCATGGCGAGCGCACGGTCCAGCGCGATCCCCACATCCGCCACCAGCACGTTCACCGCCCGCGTGAGATCGAGATCCGCGCCCGCGAGCGTGCCGTCGGCCAGCACCAGCCGCCCGTCGCAGCGGCGGATCTCGCGCCCGTTCAGCCGGAAGCTCCGGTCCCCGGTTCCCGCGACCGCCATGGCGTCGGTGACGAGGAAGATGCCCTCGGGACGGGCGCCCAGCGCGATGCGCATCGCCGCCGGGTGGACGTGTTCGCCGTCGGCGATAATCCCTGCCGCGAGGCCCGTTTCGGAGAGCGCCGCCCCCACGAGCCCCGGCTCGCGCTTGTCCATCTGGCTCATGGCGTTGAAGAGATGGGTGACGCAGCGCGCGCCGGCCTCGAGGTAGTCCATGCAGGTGTCGTAATCGGCGTCCGTGTGGCCGAGCGACACCAGCGCCCCTGCCCCGGCAAGCTCGGCCACCTGGTCGGGGCTCACGCTTTCGGGGGCGATGGTCACCATCAGCACCGGCAGGTCGGCGGCGGCGGCGCAGAGCATGTCGAGGTCGCGCCGCTCCATCCGGCGCACCAGCCGGCCGTCATGGGCGCCCTTGCGCGCCAGCGACAGGTGCGGGCCCTCGAGATGCAGCCCGCCGATCCCCGGCACACCCGCGGCGAGCGCCGCGCGCACCGCCTCGATGGCGTCGCGGCTGTGCTGGTAGGTGTCGGTGATCAGCGTGGGCAGGATGGTGGTGGCCCCAAGGCCCCGGTGGGCGGCGGCGATGCGGCGAAGGTCCCCGGGGTTCGGGCCGTCGTTGACCATCACCCCGCCGCCGCCGTTGACCTGAAGGTCGACATAGCCCGGCGCCAGCAGGTCGCCGCCGAGGTCGGTGACGGTGCCCTCGGTCGCCAGTTCCGCGCGGGGCGCCAGTGCCAGCACCTTCGCCCCCAGCATCCGCAGGGCATGGTCAGTGAGGGTGCGCTGGCCGTCGAAGATGTCTCCCCCGACGAAGGTCCGGATCTGTTCTGTCATGGCGGCCACCTTTCCGACACCGGCCACGCCGCGGGGTGCGGCGACCGGATCGCTACGACTGGCTTGTGGCACGGGACCGCGTCGCAGGCGCGGACCGCCCTGCGCCCTGTCGGTGAGGGCTCAGTGCGTCCAGGCGCCGCGGCGATCGACCGCGAAGTTCTCGGCGTAGCCGCGCGGGCGGACGTTCGTCTTGCGCTTGTGGGGTTCCTGCACGGTCGCCTCGATCCCGTTCTCGCGGGCGTAGTCGAGCGCGGCCTCCTTGCTGTCGAACTTCAGCCGTACCTGCGACTGGGTGTCCGAGGACGAGGTCCAGCCCATCAGCGGATCGACTTCGCGCGGGGAGCTGGCGGCGAACTCGAGGAACCAGAACTTGGTCTTGCCCTGGCCCGACGACATTGCGGTCCTGGCCGGCTGGTAGATCCGTGCGCGCATGGAATCCCTCCTGAAGATCACGAAGCGTTATCGGGGATTTGCGGAAACAGGGCAAGGGATCAGGCGGAAATCGGCGCGATTTTCCGCGGCACGGTTGCGCTGGTGCAAGCAGGGCCCGGTCGTCCCGACAGCACAGGGGAGCGAGGGGTGGTGTCGTGCCCTCCGGTCGGCCGGGCCAGCTGCTTGCCGCTAAAAGGTATGTCCAAAACTGATCTTTCATCAAAGGGAAAATAGGACCGCGACGGCGCACTGCACCCGCCAGGGATGAGGACTCGACGGGAATTTCACGCTTAAACAGAAGCTTACGCGACAGAAGCGCCGCGCCCGCCGGGCTGCAGTTTTTTCGGGCAGCCCGCGTTCGGCAAGAGGCTCTTGAATCTCGGGCCCGCGGCAACAATTCTGACAGGGCCTGCCCCGAGGAGCCTCCCACATGCCTTACGCCCATTCCGACAAGACGCAGCCGATGATGCACGCGCCCGCGCCTGACGTGAAGACGCGCGAGAAGCTCGAGGGCGGCAAGCGCTTCGTCATGCACACCGAGTTCACCGCGGCGGGCGATCAGCCCACCGCCATCGCCGAGCTGTCGTCCGGGGTGCGCGACGGCGAGCGCAACCAGGTGCTGCTGGGGGCGACCGGCACGGGCAAGACCTTCACCATGGCCAAGGTGATCGAGGAGACTCAGCGTCCGGCCATCATTCTCGCGCCCAACAAGACGCTGGCGGCCCAGCTCTACGGCGAGTTCAAGGGCTTCTTCCCGGACAACTCGGTCGAGTATTTCGTCAGCTACTACGACTATTACCAGCCCGAGGCCTATGTGGCGCGGTCGGACACCTATATCGAGAAGGAAAGCCAGATCAACGAGCAGATCGACCGGATGCGCCACTCGGCCACCCGCTCGCTGCTCGAACGCGACGACGTGATCATCGTGGCCTCGGTGTCCTGCATCTACGGTATCGGTTCGGTCGAGACCTACGGCGCCATGACCCAGGATCTGCACGTCGGCAGCGAATACGAGATGCGCAAGATCATGGCGGATCTCGTGGCGCAGCAGTACCGGCGCAACGACCAGGCCTTCCAGCGCGGCTCGTTCCGGGTGCGCGGCGACAGTCTCGAGATCTGGCCCGCCCACCTCGAGGACCGGGCGTGGAAGCTGTCGTTCTTCGGCGAGGAGCTGGAGGCGATCACCGAGTTCGACCCGCTCACCGGGGAGAAGACCGGCAGTTTCGAGCGCATCCGGGTCTACGCGAACTCGCACTACGTGACGCCGAAGCCCACGATGAATCAGGCGGTGGTGCAGATCAAGAAGGAGCTGCGGCAGCGGCTCGACCAGCTGGTGAACGAGGGCAAGCTGCTCGAGGCCCAGCGCCTGGAGCAGCGGACCAATTTCGACATCGAGATGCTCGAGGCCACCGGGGTGTGCAACGGCATCGAGAACTACTCGCGCTATCTCACCGGCCGCGCGCCGGGCGAGCCGCCCCCCACGCTGTTCGAGTTCATCCCCGACAACGCCATCGTCTTCGCCGACGAGAGCCACGTCACCGTCCCGCAGATCGGCGGCATGTACCGGGGCGACTACCGGCGCAAGTTCACGCTGGCCGAGCACGGTTTCCGCCTGCCGTCGTGCATGGACAACCGCCCGCTCAAGTTCGAGGAATGGGACGCGATGCGCCCGCAGTCGGTCTTCGTCTCGGCCACCCCCTCCGCGTGGGAACTGGAAGAGGCCGGCGGCGTCTTCACCGAGCAGGTGATCCGCCCCACCGGCCTGCTCGATCCGATGGTCGAGATCCGCCCCGTAGAGATGCAGGTCGACGACCTGCTCGACGAGATCCGCAAGGTGACAAAGGACGGGTTCCGCACGCTCTGCACCGTGCTCACCAAGCGCATGGCCGAGGACCTGACCGAGTACCTGCACGAGCAGGGCATCAAGGTGCGCTACATGCACTCGGACATCGACACCATCGAGCGCATCGAGATCCTGCGCGACCTGCGGCTCGGAGCCTTCGACGTGCTGATCGGCATCAACCTGCTGCGCGAGGGCCTCGACATTCCCGAATGCGGGCTGGTGGCCATCCTCGACGCCGACAAGGAGGGCTTCCTGCGCTCCGAGACCTCGCTGATCCAGACCATCGGCCGGGCGGCGCGGAACGCCGAGGGACGCGTCATCATGTACGCCGACCGCATCACCGGCTCGATGGAACGCGCCATGGCCGAGACCGACCGCCGCCGCGAGAAGCAGGTCGCCTACAACGAGGAACACGGCATCACGCCCGCCACCGTGAAGAAGAACGTCGATGACATCCTCGCGGGGCTCTACCAGGGCGACGTCGACATGAACCGCGTGACGGCAACCATCGACAGCAGCCGCGCGGGCGGCAATCTCGAGGCGGTGCTGGACGGGCTGCGCACCGACATGCGCAAGGCGGCCGAGAACCTCGAGTTCGAGGAGGCCGCGCGCCTGCGCGACGAGATCAAGCGGCTCGAGGCGGTGGACCTTGCCATCCACGACGACCCGCTGGCGCGGCAATCGGCGGTCGACGCCGCCTCCGAGGCCGCCGTCAAATCCCGCGGCCGCTCGACCGCCGGCCGCCCCGGCCAGCGCGGCGGCAACGTAAAGCGGCGGAAGCGGTAAGGTCTGCGACCCCTGCGGCACTTCCGATCCGGGGTGCCGCAGGGATCGCCAGAAACGTCAGCCGCAGGTGACCTCGGTGATCACCCCTTCGGCGTCGTGCTTGATGTTCACCCGCGTGGGGTTGAAGTCCATCGTCATGACCGAGTTGGGGGCCAGCACGCGAATGTTGGCGTCGGCGGGCAGCGTCACGGCGGCGATGTTGGAGCCGATCAGCGGGGTGAACCGTTCGGGGCTGCAGGCGCCGGCCTCTTCGACCATCTCGGGCTCGCAGGCGGCGAGCAGGCCAAGCAGCAGGGCGGCGGCGGAAACTCGGTGGATGGCGGTCATGACATGTCCTCTTATCTTGCACCGCGCCGGGCGCCGGCAACGGTTTCCTGCCGCGATGATACGGCGATTGGTGCGCGCCACCACCCTTCCTGCGACGTCGAGGGACTCGACAGGCGCTTCGCTGGGGATAAACTATTGACCATGCGCAACGCCTTCGCGATTCCCCTGCTCGGCCTTCTGGTGCTCGCTGCCTGCGGCACCCCGCAGGAGCGTTGCATCAGCGATGCCTCCGGTCCGTGGCGCTCGGCCGTGCAGGAGCGAGAGCGCATCGCCAAGGATCTTGCCCGCGGCTATACCTACAAGACCGAGTTCGAGACCCGTTCGCGCTACGTGCCCTGCCGCACCCGGGGCGGCTTCATGTCCTATTGCTGGGACAACGACACCCAGCCGGTGACCCGACGCGTGCCGGTCGACAAGGCCGCGCTGCAGGCCCGCGACGCCGAGCTCGCCAGGGCCATCCCCTCGCTGCGCACCAACGCCCAACGCGACGTCGCGCAATGCCGCGCGCTCTATCCCGAAGAGGCCGAGGCGCCGACGTGACCCAACGCCGGGACGGGCTGCTGCGCCCCAATTGCCGAGATGCACTGGCTCAGCCGAAAGCGCATCTCGTTCGCAAAACCGGGATCAGGCACCCCGCCTAGGCTCCCCCTGTCACGCCCCCGGACCGTCCCGCATGTCCCCGACCCCGCTTCCCGCGCACCGGATCTCTGCCAGCGGCGAGACCGCTTTCGGCGACCCGTCGCTGGTCTTCCCCTACTGGAGCTTCACCAAGACCGTGATCGCGGCGCTTGCCCTGCAACTCGCCGCCGAGGGCAAGGTCACGCTCGATGGGCGCCTCGGGGACGCGCCCCACAGCCTGCGCCAGCTTCTCGACCACACGGCGGGGCTGCCGGATTACGGCACGCTCCCGAGCTACCATGCCGCCGTCGCCGCCGACGAGGACCCGTGGCCGCGCGACCTGCTCGCCGGGCGGACGATGGCGCAGGGCCGGCTCTTTGCTCCGGGCGACGGGTGGTCCTATTCCAACCTCGGCTACATGCTGGCGCGCGAGGCGCTCGAGACAGCGACAGGCACCGATCTCGCCACGCTGGTGCGCGAGCGGATTGCGGGGCCGCTCGGGCTCGGGAGCGTGATCCTCGCGACCACCCGGGAAGAGTTCGCGACCATCTGCTGGCCCGGTGCGCGGCGCTATCATCCGGGCTGGGTCTACCACGGCTGCCTTGTGGGCACCGCCCGCGACGCGGCCCGGCTGCTGCACGGGCTGATGACCGGCCCCCTGCTTTCTGCCGCGCAACAGCGCGAGATGCAGCGCGAGCACCGGCTCGGCGGCGCCCTTCCCGGACGGCCCTGGACCACGCACGGCTACGGGCTGGGGCTGATGATCGGGCGCGCCGGACCCGCCGGACGGGTGGTCGGCCATGCCGGTGGCGGGCCCTTCTGCGTGAACTCCGTCAGCCACTTCCCCGACGCCCCCGAGCCGGTCACCGTCGCCTGCTTTGCCGAGGGTCAGGGCGAGGGCCGGACCGAGTTCGAGGCCGTCCGCCTCGCCGTCCTGCGCTAACCCCACCCGGACGCATCGCTAACCACTTCGTAACGCCTGTCATATGAGCTTTACGTGGGCGCGCTAGAGAAGACGTGACCACACCATGTTGCGAAGCTTGCCAGAGAGTAAACGCGAGATATAGTGATTTCAGGCTGGGGCGGGGCGTCCCGCTCTGGTGCTTCGGAACGGGCAGACAGAGCAGGAAGCGAGTCACTCAATGGATGGCGATTTCAGAAAACATTTCGTCAGGGAACCCTCGTCGCTGAAACACTATCCAGCGCTGGTCCTGAACGCGGACTACAGACCGCTCTCCTATTATCCGCTATCCCTCTGGCCCTGGCAGGAAGCGGTGAAGGCGGCCTTCCTCGACAGGGTCGACATCATCGCCGAATACGACGAGGAGGTCCGAAGCCCCTCGATGACGCTCAAGATCCCGAGCGTCGTGGTGCTGAAAGATTACGTGAAACCGAGGAAGCGCGTGGCATTCACGCGCTTCAATCTTTTTCTGAGGGACGAATTCCGCTGCCAGTATTGCGGATCCAAGGACGATCTGACCTTCGACCACGTGGTGCCCCGGGCCTCGGGCGGCATCACCTCGTGGGAGAACGTCGTCGCCGCCTGTGCCCCCTGCAATCTCCGGAAGGGCTCGAAATCGCTGCGTCAGGTGAACATGTCGCTGCGCAAGATCCCGCGCCAGCCCGGCGCCTCCGAGCTCATGGACGTGGGCCGCAAGTTCCCGCCCAACCACCTGCACGACAGCTGGCTCGACTTCCTCTACTGGGACGCCGAACTCGAGGCCTGAGCCGCTCGAGGCTTGCCACGTGGCGAGACCCGTCCTAAGCCCCGACCCGGCGCACGACCCGCGCCGGACCTGCCGTGAGGGGACCCGATGCTGCTATATCGCCTGCTCGTGACCATCTTCGCGCTGGGAGTGCTGGCGCGGCTGGTGCTGAAACGCGACTGGCAGGCCCTGCAGCAGCGGCTCGCGCGCAGCCCGGCAGAGCCCGGCCCCCATCTCTGGCTGCATGCCGCCTCGAACGGAGAGCTGGCCTCGATCCGCCCGGTGATCGACGCCCTGCGGGCCGACCGCCCCGACCTGCCCCTGCTGGTGACCTGCAACTCCACGACCGGCGTCGCACTGGCGGAGCGCTGGGGCTTGCCCGCCCGTCTCGCCCCGCTCGACCTGTGGTGGGTGGCGCGGCGGATGCACCGCGACTGGGACGTCCGCGCGCATCTGACCATGGAATCCGAGCTTTGGCCGCACCGCACCCTCGCCTGCCCCGGCCCGGTCTTCATCATGGGCGGCCGGCTCAGCGAAGCTACGGCGCGGGGCTGGCGGATGCTCGGCGGGCTGCACCGGCGGCTGCTGCAGCGCATCGCCTTCGTCTCGGCGCAGGAAACGGGTTCGGCGACACGTTACCGCGAGGCGGGGCTGCCCGAGGCCGCCGCCGGGCCGGTGGTCGATCTCAAGGCGCTCTACGCCGCAGATCCGCGCCATGACGTGGCGCTGGAGGCGGTCTTCGACCGCGCCCGGACCTGGCTCGCCGCCTCGACCCACAAGGGCGAGGAAGAGCAGGTTCTGGCCGCGCACAAGCTGGCGCGCGAGGCCGAGCCCGGCCTGCGGCTGATCCTCGCCCCGCGCCACCCGCGCCGCGGCGACGAGGTCGAGGCGCTGATCCGCGACAGCGGGCTCGACTGCGCCCGCCGCAGCCGCGACGAGCCGCCCGCCGGGGCCGACATCTATCTCGCCGACACCATGGGAGAGATGCCGCTCTTCTACGGGCTGGCCGGGCGCGTCTTCATCGGCGGCACCCTCACCGACCGCGGCGGCCACACGCCCTACGAGCCCGCGGCCTATGGCGCGGCGCTGCTGCGCGGGCCCGACGTGGCCAAGCACCGCCCCGGCTTCGACCGGCTCGAGGCGGCAAACGCGGCGCTGACCGTGGCCGATGCCGAAGCGCTGGCGGCGGGTCTCAATGCCCTGTCCGACCCGGAGAAGCAGAGCGCCATGGGGGCCGCGGCGCAGGCGGCGCTGCGTCCGCAGGCAGATGCACGAGAACTTGTCGGGGCAATCACGCAACGTCTGGACGCTGCGTCCTGAGCGCGGCAGTCTCGACGCTCGAATCGAGCAAGCAACAAAGCAATGAGCCTGATCTCACACTACGCCAAGGCCGCGAAACGCGCGAAAGTCCCGTACCTGCAATACGCTGCCCTGTGCTACCGGCAGCGTGGTGGAAAACTGCAGATCCTGATGATCACCAGCCGCGGCGGACGCCGCTGGACGCTGCCCAAGGGCTGGCCGATGCGCAAGCGCAGCCCCGCCGAGACCGCCGCGCAGGAAGCCTGGGAGGAGGCCGGGGTCCGGGGCGAGGCCAAGGCCAAGTGCATCGGCGGCTACACCTACACCAAGATCTCCGAACCGCAGCAGCATCTCGCCATCGTCTTCCCGCTCGAGGTCAAACGGCTCGAGAAGCGTTTTCCCGAGCGCGGCAAGCGCAAGCGTCGCTGGATGAGCCGCCGCAAGGCCGCTGCGGTGGTGTCCGAGCCGGAGCTCGCGAAACTGCTCCGCGACTTCGAGCCCGGCGGCCGGCGCTCGTGACGCTCTCTTGAAAGCCGCTGAAAGAACATTAGGTTTTTCTGGATATATCCGGACATACACATGATCCAGTACTCCCTCAGATGCGCCGAGGATCACCGCTTCGACAGCTGGTTCCAGTCCGCGAGCGCCTTCGACAAGCTCCATGCCGCCGGCATGGTGACCTGCGCCGTGTGCGGCACGACCGAGGTCGAGAAGGATCTGATGGCGCCGCGCGTGAACGCGCAGGCCGCCCGCCCCGAGGCCGAGGCCACGCCTGCGCTCTCGGGTCCCGCGTCCCCCGCCGAGCAGGCCCTGCGGGCGCTGCGCGAGCAGGTCGAGAAGACCTCGGAATACGTCGGGCGCGACTTCGCGGCCCAGGCCCGTGCCATGCACGAGGGCGACGCGCCGCAGCGCGCGATCTGGGGCGAGACCCGCGGCGACGAGGCCCGCAAGCTGATCGAGGACGGCGTGCCGGTGGCGCCGCTGCCCTTCCGCCCCACCCGCAAGACCAACTGACGCGACCAGCGCCGGGCCACCCGGCCCCGGCCGGCGCCACGCCCTTGGTGCCCGGGTTCCCGAGATCCACCGCATCCCCGAATTCCCGCGTCCGCCGCAGGCCCCGCCGCCGGCCTCTTGCGCCGCGCGCGGGCGCGGATTAAACCCCGCCTGATTCAGACCACCCGGGGGGTGCTTCATGCCCGTTCTCGTGATGAAATTCGGCGGCACCTCCGTCGCGACGCTCGACCGGATCCGGCGGGCGGCGAAACGCGTCGGCGTCGAGGTGGCCAAGGGCTACGATGTCATCGTCATCGTCTCAGCCATGTCCGGTGAAACCAACAAGCTGGTGGGCTTCGTCGAAGAGACCTCGCCGCTGTTCGACGCGCGCGAATACGACGCCGTCGTGTCCTCGGGCGAGAACGTGACCGCCGGCCTGATGGCGCTCACCCTGCAGGAGATGGACGTGCCGGCGCGCAGCTGGCAGGGCTGGCAGGTGCCGCTGATGACCACCAGCGCGCACAGCTCGGCGCGGATCGTCGACATCCCGACCGACAACATCAACCGCAAGTTCGGCGAGGGCATGAAGGTCGCGGTCGTCGCGGGCTTCCAGGGCATCTCGTCCGAGGGCCGGATCACCACGCTGGGCCGGGGCGGCTCGGACACCACTGCCGTGGCCTTTGCCGCCGCCTTCGACGCCGAGCGCTGCGACATCTACACCGACGTCGACGGCGTCTACACCACCGACCCGCGGATCTGCGAGAAGGCCCGCAAGCTCGACAAGATCGCCTTCGAGGAGATGCTCGAGCTCGCCTCGCTTGGGGCCAAGGTGCTGCAGACCCGTTCGGTCGAGCTGGCAATGCGCTACAATGTGAAGCTGCGGGTGCTCTCGAGCTTCGAGGAACAGTCCGACGAGGCCGGAACGCTCGTCTGCGACGAGGAGGAAATCATGGAACTGAACGTTGTCTCCGGGGTCGCCCATTCCCGCGACGAAGCCAAGATGACCCTGATCTCGGTCGCCGACCGTCCGGGCATCGCAGCCGCCATCTTCACGCCGCTCTCCGAGTCCGGCATCAACGTTGACATGATCGTGCAGAACATCTCGGAAGATGGCCGCACCGACATGACCTTCTCCTGCCCCACCAACCAGGTGGCACGCGCGGAGGAAGCGCTGAAGAAGGCCAAGGACGCGGGCCACATCAACTTCCACGACCTCGTGGCGGACACCAACGTCTGCAAGATCTCTGTGGTCGGCATCGGCATGCGCTCGCACACCGGCGTGGCCGCCAAGATGTTCAAGGTGCTCTCGGACGAGGGCATCAACATCAAGGTCATCACCACCTCCGAGATCAAGATCTCGGTGCTGATCGACCGCAAGTACATGGAACTGGCGGTGCAGTCGCTGCACGACGCCTTCGACCTCGACAAGGCCGCCTGACCTGCCGCGACGGGCGCGCCCCTGCGCCCGCCCGTCGCCGACCCTCCGCGCCACGCTGCTCGTGGCGACGCGCCCTGCCCCCCTTGCCGCTGGTGCAGACAACCTCCCCGATACACGAACCTCACGCCGCCTCGGAGACGCGCAGCAGGGACATCCCCCTGTGGTAGAATGCCGTTTATCCTTCCCCTTCCCCCCGTCCCTCGCCTATAGGTGGCGTGCCAGACCAAGGAAAACCGGCCCATTCCATGATTGACCGCTCGGAAAGTGAAAGCCGCAAGCTGCTTGTGCGCCTCCGTGACACGATGGCCGAAGAGGCCGCCGGTCAGGAGCGGCTCGACAAGATCACTCATCTGACCGCGGATTCGATGGGGACCGAGGTGTGCTCGGTCTACCTCTTCCGCGACGATGACACGCTGGAGTTGTGCGCCACCGAGGGCCTCAAACAGGAGGCCGTGCACCGCACCCGCATGAAGCTGGGAGAGGGCCTCGTCGGGCGCGTGGCCCGCACCGGCAAGATGGTGAACACCGCCGATGCCCCGTCCGAGCGCGGCTTCCGCTACATGCCCGAGACCGGCGAGGAGATCTTCTCGAGCTTCCTCGGCCTGCCGATCCAGCGCCTCGGCGAGAAGCTGGGCGTGCTGGTGGTGCAGACCAAGGACAAGCGCGAGTTCACCCACGACGAGATCTACGCGCTCGAGGTGGTGGCCATGGTGCTGGCCGAGATGGCCGAGCTTGGCGCCTTCGTCGGCGAAGGCGCGGCGCTGAAGGCGCGCCACACCCAGCCCACGATGATCCGCGGCATCACCGGGCAGGAAGGCACCACCGAGGGCCACGTCTGGCTGCACGAGCCCCGCGTCGTGGTGACCAACCTCGTGACCGAGGACCCGCAGCGCGAGCGCGACCGCCTGCGCACGGCGGTGGAACAGCTGCGCGTGGGCGTCAACGAGATGCTCGAGGGCGCCAGCGGCGAGCAGCTCGAGGTGCTCGAGGCCTACCGGATGTTCGCCAACTCCAAGGGCTGGCGCAACCGCATGGAAGAGGACATCGACCGGGGTCTCTCGGCCGAGGCCGCGGTCGAGAAGGAGCAGTCCGTCGCGCGCGCCCGCATGTCACAGGTGGCCGACCCCTACCTGCGCGAACGGCTGCACGACCTCGACGACCTGTCGAACCGGCTGCTGCGCATCCTCACCGGACAGGGCCGCGAGACCGGCGCCGAGATGCCCGCCGACCCGATCCTCGTCGCCCGCAACATCGGCCCGGCCGAGCTGCTGGACTACGGACGCCGGCTCAAGGGCATCGTGCTCGAGGAAGGCTCCGTCGGCAGCCACGCCGCCATCGTCGCCCGCGCGCTCGCGATCCCGCTGGTGATCCACGCGCAGCGCATCACCAACGAGGCGCTGAACGGCGACCACATCATGGTGGACGGCGACCACGGCATCGTCCACCTGCGGCCTGACGACAGCGTGGTCAGCGCCTTCCGCGACAAGATCGCGATGCAGGCGCAGGCGCAGGAGCGCTACACCTCGATCCGCCAGAAGCCCGCGACCTCGCTCTGCGGCAAGCGCGTCACGCTGTTCATGAACGCGGGCCTGCTGGCTGACCTGCCCTCGCTGCCGACCTCGGGCGCCGAGGGCGTGGGGCTGTTCCGCACCGAGCTGCAGTTCCTGATCCGCAACCAGATGCCGCGGCGCAAGGAGCTGGTCGAGACCTACAAGCGGGTGATGGATGCGGCCGGCGACAAGCCGGTGGTGTTCCGCACCCTCGACATCGGCTCGGACAAGGTGCTGCCCTACATGAAGCCCAACGACGAGCCCAACCCGGCGCTTGGCTGGCGGGCGATCCGGGTCGGGCTCGACAAGCCGGGCGTGATGCGGATGCAGATCCAGGCGCTGCTGCGCGCCGCCAACGGCCGGCCGCTGTCGGTGATGTTCCCCTTCGTGGCGCAGTACGAAGAGTTCCGCGCCGCCCGCGACGAGGTGCAGAAGGCGGTCGCCATCGAGCGCAAGCTCGGTCGCGCGGTGCCCGAGAAGATCACCATCGGCACCATGCTCGAAACCCCGAGCCTCGCCTATGCCTCGAAGAAGTTCTTCGAAGACGTGGAGTTCATCTCCATCGGCGGCAATGACCTCAAGCAGTTCTTCTTCGCCGCAGACCGCGAGAACGAGCGGGTGCGGCGGCGTTACGACACGCTGAACGTCAGCTTCCTGACCTTCCTCGAGGGCATCGTGCAACGATGCTCTGAGTCCGGCACGCCGCTCAGCTTCTGCGGCGAGGATGCGGGCCGCCCGATCGAGGCGGTCTGTCTGGCCGCCATCGGGCTGCACAAGCTGTCGATGCGCCCGGCCTCCATCGGACCGGTGAAGAGCCTGATCATGCGCACAGACCTCGACGCGCTTTACGACGTGATCTGCGACGCCCGCGAACGCGGCGAGCAATCCGTGCGCGAGTCGGTGCTCGAATACCTGCGCTGGAACGGCTGAGCCCCGGCAAGCAACTGCGGCTTGCGGCAGGGCGGATCGCGACGGCTGACGGCAGACGAGGCCTGCGGGCTGTAGGGGCGCGACAGCCTGACCGGTCCCAATCGGTTGACCCGTCGCAAGCGGTCGAACGGCTGCTGGCGGTCAAGCGGCTACCAGCCGCCGACTGATCGCGAGCAGACTCCCGCTCGCAAACGGTTAGACGGCTGAAAGCGGCTGACCCTTCGCAAGCGGCTGACAGACAGCAATCCGCCGGGCGGTCCCAAACCCTGGTCCCGTCGCGAGGGTTCACGCGGTTTCAAACGGCTGACCGATACCAGCCACCAGCCACCAGGCCCTCAGGTCACACCACGGCGCCTGCCCCAACCGCCCGATCCGACCCGCCGGACCGCCGGACCGCCCGGCCGAACCGGGTTTCCCCGGCGGCCGGACGCCACTGTTCCGAAACGTGCCACGCGCCGTTCTGGCGACGGACACTGCCCGCGCGTTTTGCGCGGGGTAAGCCCCCTCGGTCCCCGGCATCGGTGTGACAGCCCCCGAATGGCAGCCCCCGAATTCGACCGGGCCGGGTGCGGCGGGCTTTTGCCCTTCCGCCCCCCGTCATAGCCGCCGACCTCCAAAGATGCCGTTAACGTCGGGCAACTTCCTGCCGCAGCGCCGCGATCAGCGCCTCGCGCGGCTGTCCGCTGTCGCGCGCCAGACGCATCAGCCCGAAATGCACCTGCGCCATCTGCTGGTAGTAGCTGGTGTAGGCGTAGTTCGTCGCGGCCCCCGCCGCCGCGCCCAGGATCGGCACCGTCTGCGCCGCGAGCTTCTGCCCCATCACCGTCGCCAGCCGCGGCGAGATGCTGCGGATGATGCCGTGCACCGTGCCCCCGGTCAGCGTCACCCGCGTCGAGAGGAACGCCATGTCGGCCCCGTCGTCCTGCGACAGCGGCCCCGCCGAGGCGAAGACACTCAGGCATTCCTTGCGGATCTCGGGCAGATCGGGATCGAAGCCATGCTCCGCGGCGATCCCCTGGATCGCACGCAACAGCACCGTGGTGGTCACCGGCAGCTCTGCCAGCGCCGAGGGCAACCCGCCGGCGCCGCCCGCCGCGCCCATGGCGGTGGCCAGCGCAGTGTTGAGCCAGCCCTTCTGGTCCGGCACCACCCCACGCGAGCCCGCAGCCGCGCGCAGCGCGACCTCGAGCGCCTTCTCGGTGGCGCTCTCGAGCCGGTCCTTGACCTTGTCGGGCAGCCGTTCGAGCAGGTTCTCCGCCTTCCCGCCCAGCGCATTCAGCACCTGCAATCCGATTCCGCCCGCCGAACGGTACCGCTTCGCGAGCGCGGCAATCTCGGTGCTGGTGTCGGCAAGGACCAAGTCTGTTCCGGTCATGGGTCTTCCTTTCGGGCTCCTGCCAGAAGAGATCGTGCCGCCGCGCCCGATTTCAAGCGCTGCGCGTGACCTCGCCCGCAACCCCGTCCCAGGCGCCGGGCACCAGCTCGAGCCCCAGCACTCGCTCGGGGTTGGTGGGCGGCGGCATGACCACCTCGTCGAGCTTCACGAAGCCGAAGCGCCGGTAATAGGGCTCGTCCCCCACCAGCAGCACCCGCGACCACTCGAGCGCGCGCGCCCGCTCCACGGTGTCGCGGATCAGCGCCGCCCCCAGCCCCTCGCCCTGCGCGGTGGGGTGCACGGCGACCGGCCCCAGCAGCAGCGCCTGCCAGCGCCCGATGCGCACCGGCCAGTAGCGGATCGCCCCGCCAATGATCCCGGTCTCGTCACGGGCGACGCGGCACAGCTCCGGCACCGGCGGCACGTCGTCACGCAAGCGGTAGGACGACAGCAGCGTGCGTCCCGGCGCGAAGCAATGGTCATAGAGCGCCTCGACCTCCCACCAGTCGCCCGATTTTTCCTGTGACAGCGTATACAGCGCGCCTTCTCCCGTGCATTCGACCGCGAACCGGCCTACCGTCTCCCCCATATATGCGCAAAGTTCTGAAAGGACAGTGATGTTCTACCGCCCCGAGGAGGGTCACGGCCTGCCGCACAACCCCTTCAACGCCATCGTCACGCCGCGACCCATCGGCTGGATCTCGACGCGTGGCGCGCTGGGAGACAACCTCGCCCCTTACAGCTTCTTCAATGCCGTGGCCTACCTGCCGCCGCAGGTGATGTTCGCCTCGACCTCCACCAAGGAGGACCGCGGCGACACCAAGGACAGCGTGGCGCAACTGCGCGAAAGCGGCGTGTTCTGCGTCAACATCGTCGAGGAGGCGATGCGCGACGCGATGAACGCCACCTCGGGTCCGTGGCAGGCCGGGCAGGACGAGTTCGAGCTTGCGGGCATCGAGAAGGCGGAGTGCCGGACCATCGACTGCCCCCGCGTGGCGGCGGCGCCCGCGGCGCTCGAATGCAAGGTGGTGCAGGTCGTGCAACTGCCCGGTGCCGCCAATTTCGTGACCTTCGGCGAGGTCACCGGCGTGCACATGCGCGACGATTGCCTGGTGAACGGCCGCTTCGACGTGACCCGCTTCCGCCCCCTCTCGCGGCTCGGCTACCGCGACTACGCCACCGTGACCGAGGTCTTCGAACTCAAACGCCCCGGCGACTGACCTGCTCCGCGACCGGACTGCTCCAGCGCCCCCATCCGCGAGATTCCGGCGCCCCACACCCGGCGCATCCCCACCCTTCATCTTGCCAGATGAACTCCGGGGGAGCCGCGCAGCGGCGGGGGCAGCGCCCCCTCCGGCCCATCCTCCCCTCACCACCCCATGAAAAATGCACATGACAAATGCAAAGGGCGCGCACCGTCAGGTGCGCGCCCCCGGGCGACGCCCGCGGCGCAATCCCTTGTCAGTGCCCGCCGAGAATCCCGGTGCGCACGTGGTAGTCGACCGCCAGCGCGTAATCGGGGTCGTCATCGGAATCGACCATCAGGTGGCCGGCCTTGCTCAGAAGCCGGTGGCAGTCGCGCGACAGGTGGCGCAGCTGCAGGCGCTTGCCCGCGGCCTCGTATTTCGCCGCCACCGCCTCGATCGCCTGAAGCGCCGACTGGTCCACCACCCGGCTGTCGGCGAAATCGACGATGACCGTGCCCGGGTCGCCCGCCACGTCGAAGAGCTCGGCGAAGCCCTCGGAAGAGCCGAAGAACAGCGGCCCCTGGATCTGGTAGACCTTGGCCCCCTCGGGCGTCACGTAGCTCTTCGCATGGATGCGCCGCGCGTTGTTCCACGCGTAGGCGAGCGCCGAGACGATCACCCCCACGACCACCGCCACCGCGAGATCCTCGTAGACCGTCACAACGGTCACCAGCACGATGACGAAGGCGTCGATCAGCGGCACCTTGAAGAGGATGCGCAGGCTGTTCCAGGCGAAGGTGCCGATCACCACCATGAACATCACCCCCACCAGCGCCGCCAGCGGGATGAGCTCGATCAGCGGCGAGGCGAAAAGGATGAAGGACAGCAGGAACAGCGCCGCCACGATGCCGGCGATCCGCGTCCGTCCGCCGGATTTCACGTTGATCATCGACTGGCCGATCATGGCGCAGCCGCCCATGCCGCCGAAGAAGCCGGTCACCACGTTGGCGGTGCCCTGCGCGATGCACTCCTGGCTGGCGCCGCCGCGCTGGCCGGTCATCTCGCCCACGAGGTTCAGCGTCAGCAGCGACTCGATCAGCCCGATCGCCGCGAGGATCACCGCATAGGGCAGGATGATCTGCAGGGTCTCGAGGTCAAAGGGCACGGCGGGAATGTGGAACGAGGGGAAACCGCCCTGGATCGAGGCCATGTCCCCCACCCGCGGCGTATCGAACCCGAAGACGATCACCAGCACCGCGGTCACCACGATCCCGGCGAGCGGCGCGGGGATGACGCGGGTCACCTTGGGCAGCAGCCAGATCACCGCCATTGTGAGCGCCACCAGCCCCAGCATCAGCATCAGCGGCCCGCCCGAGAGCCACTCCTGCCCGCCCGAGCCCGGCACCTTGAACTGGGTGAGCTGGGCCAGGAAGATCACGATGGCCAGACCGTTGACGAAGCCCAGCATCACCGGGTGCGGCACCAGCCGGATGAACTTGCCCCAGTGCAGCGCGCCCGCGATCACCTGCAGGATGCCCATCAGCACCACGGTGGCAAAGAGGTACTCGACCCCGTGCTGCGCGACCAGCGCGACCATGACCACGGCCAGCGCCCCGGTCGCCCCCGAGATCATGCCCGGGCGCCCGCCCAGCACCGCGGTGATCAGCCCCACGAGGAAGGCGGCGTAGAGCCCGACCAGCGGGTGCACGTCCGCGACGAAGGCAAAGGCCACCGCCTCGGGCACCAGCGCCAGGGCCACGGTCAGACCCGAGAGCACGTCGGTCTTGATCTGACCCGGGGTCAGCCGGCCGGTCGGGTGGATGCTGAGGTCGGGCATCGAGATGCGGCGTGCGTAGCGTGCCAGAAGGGCCTTGGCCATGAGCTATGTCCTGTTCCGTGTTGATGCGCGGCCCTGCGCATACTGCACCGCGGCGTGAAAAGCCACCCGTTCAGGCCCACATCCGCCCAAAGCCGCCCCATCGCCCCGCATTTGCCTCACATCCCCGCGCCGCGCCCTGACATTCCCGCCGGTCGCGGCCATTCTGCCCCCGCAGCCCCGAGCCGCCCCCAGCCGTCTCCGCCGGAAGGTCCCGCCGTGCTCTCCACCGTCCTGCTCCACGCAGCCGCCGTCATCGTCGGGCTCTCCTAGGGCGGGCTCGCCTCAGCCGCGGCGGTCGCCGTGCCGCTGCTGTCGCTCTTCATGAACCCGGTCACCGCCGCCGCGACCCTGCTGCCGGTCTGCGTGGTCACCGACTGCATCGGCGTCTGGCTCTACCGCCGCAGCTCCTCGCGCCGGAACGTGCGCATTCTCGTGCCCGCCATCCTCTTCGGCGTCGCCGTCGCCACTGTCATCCCCTCCTGCACGCCCGAAATCGCGCTGCTGCTCTTCAGCGGCGGCATCGGGCTCTGGTCCTGCGCACGGGTCTGGCTCGCCCGCGGCGCCACCGAGCAGACCCCCACCCGGCTGCTGCCCGGCCTGTTCCGGGGCACCGTCACCGGCATCGCGAGCTTCCTCACCCATTCCGCCGCGCCCCCGAGCCAGGCCTACCTGCTGCGGCAGCGCCTGCCAAAGCTCGGGTTCGCCGGCACCGTGTCGATCTCCTTCGCGGTCGGCAAGCTCGTGAAGATCCCCGCCTGCCGGTCCATCGGTCAGCTCGACGGGCTGCACCGGCAGCTGATCGGAGGCCTCGCGCTCGCCGGCATCGCGGGCACCTTCGCCGGCCGCTGGCCAACCGGCCGCCTGCCCGAGGCGCTCTGCGTGCGGCGGATCCGCACCCTGCTCCTCGCGCTCTCGGGGCGTCTGCTGGTCAAGCGCGGGCTGCAGCTTCTCGGCTGAGCCGATCACGCCTTTTCAACCGCTTTCCCCCGGTGCAAGCTCCCCGCGACACCAACAGGCAGGGGGCAGGACATGAGCGGCACGATGATCGGGGTGATCGGCGGATCGGGGGTCTACGACCTCGACACGCTCACGGACCGCACATGGGTCGCGGTCGAGACGCCCTGGGGCACGCCCTCGGACCAGATCCTGACCGGCACGCTCGACGGCGTGCCCATGGCGTTCCTGCCGCGCCATGGCCGCGGCCACGTGCATTCGCCCTCGACCGTGCCCTACCGCGCCAACATCGACGCGCTGAAGCGGCTCGGCGTCACCGACGTGATCTCGGTCTCCGCCTGCGGCTCCTTCCGCGAGGAAATGGCGCCGGGCGATTTCGTCGTCGTCGACCAGTTCATCGACCGCACCTTCGCCCGCGAGAAGAGCTTCTTCGGCACCGGCTGCGTCGCCCATGTCTCGGTCGCACACCCCACCTGCCCGCGGCTCGGCGCCGCCTGCCTCGCCGCCGCGCGGGACGCCGGCATCACCGTGCACGAGGGCGGCACCTACCTCGCCATGGAGGGGCCGCAGTTCTCGACCCTGGCGGAATCCCGGATGTACCGCGAGAGCTGGGGCGCCGACGTGATCGGCATGACCAACATGCCCGAGGCCAAGCTCGCCCGCGAGGCCGAGCTCTGCTATGCCTCCGTCGCCATGGTCACAGATTACGACAGCTGGCACCCCGATCACGGCGCCGTCGAGATCACCGACATCGTCCGCGTGCTCACCGGCAACGCCGACAAGGCGCGGGCGCTGGTCTCGCGCCTGCCGGCCCTGCTCGGCGCCGGGCGCGCGCCCTGCCCGCACGGCTGCGACCGGGCGCTCGACCACGCGCTGCTCACCGCCCCCGACCGGCGCGACCCGGCGCTGATGGCAAGGCTCGACGCGGTGGCAGGGAGGCTTGTTTAGCCTATGGAGAAATTTCTTTTGAAGACGGCCTCGCCACTTCCGAACGATTGCCAGATTGTCTTTCCGAAGAGGGCCTGTCCGGCAACTCGACCGGAACGAGGAGATATCTTGTTTGTCTGGATCAACTCCCAAGGTCTCGTTGCAGAGTACACAGTCATGAATATGCTGCAGGCGGCCGTGCTACTCGGGGAAGAGACAGTTTATGGACGGAGGATCCCGCCTAGCTGGCTAGATAACTGCGACAGGCAAAAACTAACGCTACGATCGAAGCTACATTGTGATCGAAATGATCGCCTGTGGCACCTTTCGGACAATGAAGTGCTCGAATTGGACACCATTCGTCGGAGCTATGGGAACTAGACGATGACCCTCGATCTCTGGCTGACCTTCGCCGCCGCCTCGACCGCGCTGCTGCTGATCCCGGGCCCCACGGTGCTGCTGGTGCTCTCCTACGCGCTCAGCAAGGGCCGCTCGGTCGCCGTGGCCTCCGCCGCCGGCGTGGCGCTCGGCGATTTCACCGCCATGTCGCTGTCGCTCGCGGGGCTCGGCGCGCTGGTGATGACCTCGGCCGCGCTCTTCACCGCGCTCAAGTGGATCGGCGCCGCCTACCTCGTCTGGCTCGGCGTGAAGCTGCTGCGCTCGGCGCCGAAGGACGGCCTCGCCCTGCCCCGCGCCGAGGTCAGCGCCTCCGGCGTCTTCACCCACGCCGCCGCCGTCACCGCACTCAACCCCAAGAGCATCGCATTCTTCATCGCCTTCGTGCCGCAGTTCCTGACCGCGGAGGCGCCGCTCCTGCCGCAGTTCGCGATCCTCGTCGCCACGTTCGTAAGCCTCGCCGCGCTCAACGCGCTGGCCTACGCGCTCGCCGCCGACCGGCTGCGCAGCGCCATCGCCCGCCCCCTGGTCATCGCCTGGCTCACCCGCTGCGGCGGCGCCGCGCTGATCGGCATGGGGCTTCTCACCGCAACCCTGCGCCGCAGCGCCTGAGGACAGCCCCATGATCGCCCAGAAACAGGTCCGCGACTACATCCGCTCGATCGTCGACTTCCCGCATGAAGGCATCGTGTTCCGCGACGTGACCACGCTCTTCGCCGATCCCCGCGGCTTCCGCATGGCCATCGACCAGCTGCTGCACCCCTACGCGGGCATGCGCTTCGACAAGGTGGTGGGACTCGAGGCGCGCGGCTTCATCCTCGGCGGCGCGGTGGCGCACCAGCTCTCCGCGGGCTTCGTGCCGATCCGCAAGAAGGGCAAGCTGCCCGGCGCGGTGATCTCCGAGGCCTACACGCTGGAATACGGCGAGGCAGTGGTCGAGATCCACGACGACGCCATCACCCCCGGTGAGCGCATCCTGCTGGTCGACGACCTGCTCGCTACGGGCGGCACGGCAGAGGCGGGCATCAGGCTGGTAGAACGGCTGGGCGGCGAGATCATCGGCTGCGCCTTCATCGTCGACCTGCCGGACCTCGGCGGTCGCGCCCGGCTCGAGGCGCTCGACATGGACGTCCACGCCCTCTGCGCCTTCGACGGCCTCTGACCGGCCGCCCCTGACCGACCTCTGGGCCAAAGCGACCACGCCCGCCCTTCATCTTGCCCCTGAACTCCGGGGAGCGCGAGGGGCTGGCCCCTCGCCGCACGACCTCCCCCAAGCCCGCAACGCATTCCCGAACGCGTCACCCCGGCCAGAGAGCCCCCGAGGCCCCTCAAGGAGGGGCCGAGACGGAAAGCGCGCCCGCAAGGGCGCACCTCCGGATCATTACCGATCCGCAAGAGCCCTCAGGCCGCGTTCGCGGCCTTCTTGCGGGGCGTGCCGGCGTTGGCGTCGATGAAATCGAGCACCAGCGGGCGGATGTTGTTGCGCCAGCTCTTGCCCGCGAAGATGCCGTAGTGGCCGGCATTGGGCTCGAGATGGCTCGCCTTCTTCGCATCCGGCAGCCCGGTGCAGAGATCGAGCGCCGCGACGCATTGTCCCGGGGCCGAGATGTCGTCGGCGGCGCCCTCGACGGTCTTCACCGCGACATCGGTGATCTTGCCGATGTCGACCTTGCGGCCCGCCACCACGAACTGGTTCTTGGCGATCTCGCCGTTCTTGAAGATCCGCTCCACCGTCGAGAGATAGAACTCCGCCGGCATGTCCATGACCGCGAGATACTCGTCGTAGAAGCGGTTGTGGGCGTCGTGGTCGGTGGCATCGCCATGCGCCACCCGCATGATCTGGTCGTTGAAGGCCTTGGAATGGCGATCCATGTTCATCGCGATGAAGGACGAGAGCTGCAGCAGCCCGGGATAGACCAGCCGGCCCACGCCCTTGTACTTGAAGCCGACCCGCTGGATCATCGATTCCTCGAGCTGGCCCATGGTGACCCGGTGGCCGAAATCGGTGACCTCGGTGGGGGTCGCGTTGGGGTCGATCGGGCCGCCGATCAGCGTCATGGTGCGCGGCTGCGCGTCGGGGTCGATGTCGGCGAGATAGGCGGTCGCCGCAAGCGTCAGCGGCGCCGGCTGGCAGATCGCGATGACGTTGGTATCAGGGCCGAGGTGGCGCATGAACTCGACGAGGTACAGCGTGTAGTCCTCGATGTCGAACTTGCCGCAGCTCACCGGGATGTCGCGGGCGTTCTTCCAGTCGGTGACGTAGACCTCGGCGTCGGGGATCAGCGAGATCACCGTCGAGCGCACCAGCGTCGCGTAGTGGCCCGACATCGGCGCCACCACGAGGATCTTGCGGGCCTTCTCCTCGCGCTCGAGCACGTTGAAGTGGATCAGGTTGCCGAAGTCCTTCTCGAGCACCGTCTCCTTCTGCACGAGGTGGTCCTTGCCGTCGTTGCAGGTGATGGTGCGGATGCCCCAGCTGGGTTTCACCACCATGCGCTGAAAGCTGCGCTCGGTCACCTCGCCCCAGGCGGCCATCCAGGCGATCGCCGGGTTGGGAAGCGCCGCCAGTGCCGGGTACGAGGCCATTGCCTTGGCCGTGGCCCCCAACCACTGGTTGGTGTTGCGAAGGGATTCCATCAGGTCGTAGGTCGCCATGAATCGCATGTGCGAGTTCTCCTGTATCGTGACCCGCCAAAGCTTACGTGTCCCGGGTTGCCCCCTCCTTTGCAACCAGGACCGCCTCGGCGTCAAACCAATTCGCCGCTTTGCCCTAGCCAGCGGCATCGTTATTCTTCCGAGGGAGGAAGATAGGGGGGATTCGTGGCCATGACAACAAAAGCAGGCGTCATCAGCTCGGAGCGCGAAACATTCGAAACAAACCTCGCGAAGATCGAGGCGCTTTCACAGCGCCTGATCGAGGCGCTGGCGCACCGGAAACCCATCAACCAGGCGCTGCACGGCCCCGACCCCCTACTCTATGCAGAGGCGGCGCAGGCGTACTGGCAGGAATGGCTGAAGAACCCGGCGAAAGTCTTCGAGCAGCAGGTGGGGTATTGGGGCAAGTCCCTGAACCACTTCATGGAAGCGCAGCAGGCGCTGGCCGAGGGCAAGCTCGCCCCGCCCGCCGACACCGGGCCCACCGACAAGCGCTTCGGCAACCCGCTCTGGGACAGCCACCCCTATTTCAACTTCATCAAGCAGCAGTATCTCATCAACTCCGAGGCGATCCGCGACGCGGTCGACCAGATCGAGGAGATGGATCCCAAGGAAAAGCACCGCCTGCGGTATTTCGCCCAGCAGATCACCGACATGATGGCGCCGACGAACTTCTTCGCGACCAACCCCGACGCGCTGCAGAAGGCGGTCGCGACCGAGGGCGAGAGCCTCGTGAAGGGGCTCGAGAATCTGGTCGCGGATCTCGAGGCCAACAACGGCGAGCTGGTGGTCCGACTCGTGGACGAAGAGGCCTTCGAGGTCGGCGGCAACATCGCCACCGCCGAGGGCAAGGTGGTCTGGCGCAACCGGATGATGGAGCTCATCCAGTACTCCCCCACCACCGAGCAGGTGCACGAGACCCCGATGGTGGTCTTCCCGCCGTGGATCAACAAGTTCTACATTCTCGACCTCAAGCCGCAGAACAGCCTGATCCGCTACATCGTCGACCAGGGCTACACGCTCTTCGTGGTGAGCTGGGTCAACGCCGACGAGAGCTACCGCGACGTCGGGCTCGAGGACTACATCGAGGACGGCTACCTCACCGCCATGCGCGTCGTGCGCGAGATCTGCGGCACCGAGCAGGTCAACGTCACCGGCTACTGCATCGCCGGCACCACGCTGGCGCTGACCCTGTCGCTCCTGAAGAAGCGCGGCGACAAGCAGGTGAAGTCGGCGACCTTCTTCACCGCGCTCACCGACTTCAGCGACCAGGGCGAGTTCGTGCCGTTCCTGCAGAACGACTTCGTGGACGGCATCGAGAAGGAGATCGAGGCCAGCGGTATCCTCAAGAGCTTCATCATGTCGCGCACCTTCTCGTTCCTGCGCTCGACCGACCTGATCTACACGCCCGCGATCCGCTCCTACATGATGGGCGAGACCCCGCCCGCCTTCGACCTGCTCTACTGGAACGGCGACGGCGCCAACCTGCCCGGACGGATGACCATCCAGTACCTGCGCGGCCTGTGCCAGAAGAACGAGTTCGCCGAGGGCCGCTTCGAGCTCATGGGCGAGACGCTCGACCTGCGCGACGTCGACGTGCCGCTGATCTCGATCACCGCCGAGACCGACCACATCGCCGCGTGGAAGGACTGCTACCGCGGCGTGCAGAAGATGGGCTCGCGCTCCAAGACCTTCGTGCTGTCGGAATCCGGCCATATCGCCGGCATCGTCAATCCGCCCAGCAAGAAGAAGTACGGCCATTACCTGAACCCCGATCTCAAGCTCTCGGCGGACGAGTGGCAGGACAGCGCGGACTACCACGAAGGCTCGTGGTGGCCGTTCTGGGAAGCGTGGCTGCGCAAGCGTTCCGGGAAAAAGGTCCCGGCAAGACAACCCGGCGATTCGGAGCATCCGCCTCTTTGCGCGGCACCCGGGACCTATGTACGCGTGAAAGCGAACCAGTAAATTCAGGCAATTGCACAATAATGCTGCACCGCAGAAATTTCCCTTGAAATGCTGCGCTGCAGCATTCATATTGGTGTCAGCCGATGAATGCGGGGGTGGGCCCCCGAGGCAGACACAGACAGGAATTTAGCAATGGCCGCCAAGACCCAAGATATCACCGCGATGATGAAAGACATGATGGGCGCGTTCCCCGTCGACACCAAAGCGATGGACGAAGCCTTCAAGACCACCGCGACCCTGAACGAAAAGCTCTCGGCCGTGGCTCTGGAAGCCGCCGAGAAGTCGACCGAGATCTCCGCCAAATGGGCCAAGGACACCCTCGCCAAGCTGGCTGACATGTCCAAGGTCAAGAAAGAGCCGGCCGACTACGCCAAGGCGATGACCGATTTCGCGTCGGCCCAGTCCGAAGTTGCCGCCGAGAACATGGCCGCCTTCGCCGAGATCGCCAAGAAGGTCCAGATGGACACCGTGGAACTGATGATGGCCGCTGGCAAGGACTTCACCGAAGACGCCACCGCCGCCGTCAAGAAGGCCACCGACGATATGTCCGCGGCCGCCAAGAAGGCGACCACGAAGTAAGACCCTTTCCCGGCGCCTTTCGTTTGTGGGCGCCGGAACTCGGATTGCGCCCCCTCTCCTCCCAACAAAAGGCGCAATTACGTGGGGCGGGTTCCATTCCGAACCCGCCCCTTTTTCATGTCCCTCGAAGCAGGGTCGACCGGTTCTCGCGGCGGTGGCGAAGACTCGCGCGTCGCGTGAACTTTTTCTGAATTCGCGCTGTCAAGCCTTGCATTGCTGCACTGCAGCATCAATATGGCGACAGCGTAGGCCTAGGCGGAGCATCCGCCGTAATCCCAAGGGAGTGAGCAAATGGCAACCACGCAAGACTTCACCGATACCCTCAAAGACATGATGGGCGCCTGGCAGATGGATCAGGCCAAGTTCGAAGAGGCCTGGAAGTCCTCCACCGGCTTCGGCGAAAAGGCCTCGGGCATCGCGCTCGACGCCGCTGGCAAGACCACCGACATCTCGGTCGGCTGGACCATGGAAACGCTGGGCCGCATGGGCGACCTCGCCAAGGCGCGCACCGCGCCGACCGACTACGCGCAGGCGATGAGCGATTTCGCCACCGCGCAGATGGAAAGCGCCAAGGCCCACATGACCGCCCTCGGCGACGTGGCCAAGGAAGCGCAAAGCGAGACCATGTCGCTCATGATGTCGCTGGGCAAGGACATGGCCGACGACGCCACCGCCGCCGCGACCACGACGGCCAAGGCGACCGAGAAGGCCGCCGAAAAGGCGACCACCGCGGCCACCAGCGCGGCACGCACCACCACGCGCCGCACCACCGCTGCCGCCAAGAAGACCGCCGCCGAGACCGCAGAGGTCGCGGAGACCGTCGAGGTAGCCGCCAAGGACGCCGCCCCCACCGACACCACCAAGAGCTGATCTCTCGGCGCTCGGGGGGACCCGTCCCCGGACATGAAAAAACGCGGCCCACCGGGCCGCGTTTGCGTTTTCAGGGGTCAGAGCCGGGCTTTCTGTGCCCGACCCCTGCCCGTCAGTTGACGAGGGTCGCATCGGTGGCGGCGCGGAATTCTTCCTCGGTCACGCCATCGGCCAGCTCGACCAGCTTCAGCCCGCCCTCGACCACGTCCAGCACGCCGAGATTGGTGATGATGCGGTCGACCACGCCCTTGCCGGTCAGCGGCAGGGTGCATTCCTTCAGCACCTTGCTCTCGCCGTGCTTGTTGGCGTGATCCATGACCACGATGACCTTGCCGACACCGGCCACGAGGTCCATCGCGCCGCCCATGCCCTTGACCAGCTTGCCCGGGATCATCCAGTTCGCGAGGTCACCGTTCTCGGCCACTTCCATGGCGCCGAGGATCGCCGCCGCGATCTTGCCGCCGCGGATCATGCCGAAGCTCATGGCGCTGTCGAAATAGGCCGTGCGGCGCAGCTCGGTGATGGTCTGCTTGCCGGCGTTGATCAGGTCGGGGTCCTCGTCGCCCTCGAAGGGGAACGGGCCCATGCCCAGCATGCCGTTCTCGGACTGCAGCGTGATGTCCTTGTCACCCACGTAGTTGGCGACCAGCGTCGGAATGCCGATGCCGAGGTTCACGTACATGCCGTCTTCGAGTTCCTGCGCCGCCCGTGCGGCCATCTGATTGCGATCCCAGGGCATCAGGCTTCCTCCCGCTTGCGCACGGTGCGCTGTTCGATCCGCTTCTCGTGCTCGCCCTTGATGATGCGGTGCACGTAGATCCCCGGCAGGTGGATGTGATCGGGGTCCAGTTCACCGGGCTCGACGATCTCTTCCACTTCCATCACGCAGAGCTTGCCGCACATCGCGGCAGGCGGATTGAAGTTGCGGGCGGTCTTGCGGAAGATGCAGTTGCCGGTCGTGTCGGCCTTCCACGCCTTGACGATGGAGAGATCCGCAAAGATGCCCTCCTCGAGGATGTAGTCCTGGCCACCCCAGTTCTTCACGTCCTTGCCCTCGGCGATCACGGTGCCGACACCGGTCTTGGTGTAGAAGCCGGGAATGCCGCTGCCGCCGGCGCGCATGCGCTCGGCCAGCGTGCCCTGCGGGTTGAACTCGAGCTCGAGCTCGCCGCTCAGGTACTGGCGCATGAACTCGGCGTTCTCGCCCACGTAGGACGACATCATCTTCTTGATCTGCTTGGTGTCCAGCAGCTTGCCGAGGCCGAAGCCGTCGACGCCACAGTTGTTGGACGCGATGGTCAGATCCTTGACGCCGCTCTCGACGATGGCGTCGATCAGCAGCTCGGGAATGCCGCAGAGACCGAACCCGCCCGCCGCGATCAGCATTCCGTCATGCAGCACCCCGTCGAGGGCCTCCGCCGCGGAACCGTAGACTTTCTTCATGGATATCTCCCCTCCTGAAGCTGTTGCCTGAGGTTGTGCCGCGCCGCAGAGTAAGAGTCAACGAAGCCGGGCGGGGACTTGCCGGGCGCCGCGCCGGGCGGGCTCAGATCACCCGGACCTGCGTGCCGATGGGGCAGAGCTGGTAGAGTTCGGCGATCTTTTCGTTGTAGAGCCCGATGCACCCGTCGGACGACCGGCGCCCGATCTTCCGGGTGTCGTGGGTGCCGTGGATGATGTAGGCGGGCCAGCCGAGATACATCGCGTGGGTGCCGAGCGGGTTGTCCGGGCCCGGAGGAATCGGCTTCCAGTCGGGGTAGCGCTCCATCTGGCTGGCGGTCGGCGTCCACGACGGCCCCACCACCTTGCGCACGATCTCGGTATAGCCGCGCTTGGTCAGCTCGTCGGTCTTGGGCACCGAGGTCGGATAGACCCGGTAGTCGCTGCCGTCGGCGGACCAGAAGTGCAGCGCACGCGACGAGGTGTCGGCGACGATGCTGGCCTTGCCCAGGGTGTCGAAGTGGTCGCGCCAGTCCTGCATGGTGAAGCTGGAAATGTTGTGGCGCAGGATGCCCTGAGCGCGGGCCCGGGCGGGCACCAGCGGCAGGATCAGCGCAGCGCCGGCGGCGGCCAGCAGCGAACGGCGGGAGATGGGCAGATCGGACATGCGCGGAACCTCTGGCTGTTTCGGGGGCTGTTTCAGGATGCTCCCGACCACATGGCGCGCAAGCCGCGGCTCTTCCAATCACATATCGGTGTTGGAAGGTCACGGGATACCGCGTCGGCGCCTTTCGGCCCGGTTCTGCGCTGCGGGCCTGCGCCTGCCCGTTCCGGCGCGGCGCATCGGAGGCGCCGTGCCGGAACGGGCCGGGGATCAGGCGTCCCCGGCGTCGCCGTCCTTCTTGGCGGCGGCCTTCTTCGGCGCGGCCTTCTTCGGCGCGGCCTTCTTGGTGGTGGTCCTCTTGGCGGTGGTCTTCTTTGCCGCCGTCTTGGCAGGTGCCTTCTTGGCCCCGGTCTTCTTGCCGCCGCCCTTCTTGGCCTGCTTCTCGGCGATCAGCGCCAGCGCCGTCTCAAGCGTCACGTCCGCGGGCTCGGTATCCTTGGGCAGGGTCGCGTTGACCTTCTCCCACTTCACGTAGGGCCCGTAACGCCCTTCGTAGACGGCGATCTTGCCGCCGTCGGGGTGCTCGCCCAGATCCTTGAGCGTCTTGGCGGCGCCACCCCGGCCACGGCCCGGGTTCGCCCGCTTCTCGGCCAGCAGTTCCACCGCGTGGTTCATGCCGATCTCGAAGACCTCCTGGAACTCCTTGAGGTTCACGTAGACCGGTTTCTCCTCGTCGGGGAGCTGGTGCATGATGAACGGACCGAAGCGTCCGAGGTTGGACTTCACCTCGCCCCCTTCCGGGTGCATCCCAACCACGCGCGGCAGGGTCAGCAGCGTCACCGCCTTCTCGAGCGTCATGTCATCGGGCGACCAGCCCGGCAGGAACGCCCCGCCCTTCTTGGGCAGCGAGGCGCGCGGGGGCTTCTTGTTCTCGGGCGTGGGCTCGCCGCGCTGGACATAGGGGCCGAAGCGGCCCGCCTTGAGCCAGACCTCGTCGCCCTCGTGGCTGCCCAGCAGCCGCTCCTCGCCATCCGCGCCCTCGCCCGCGATGGGGCGGGTGTAGGTGCATTCGGGATAGTTGCCGCAGCCGACGAAACCGCCTGTGCGCGAGGTCTTGAGGTGCAGCCGCCCCTGCCCGCACTTGGGACAGATGCGCGGGTCCGAGCCGTCCTCCCGCGGGGGGTAGAGCTGCGGCGCCAGCGCCTCGTCGAGCACGTCGAGCACCTCGGAGATGCGCAGCTCGGAGGTCTCGCCGATGGCGGCGGAGAAGTCGCGCCAGAACTTCGCCAGCAGCGACTTGTAGTCCATCTCGCCGGCCGACACCTCGTCGAGCTCGTTCTCGAGCTCGGCGGTGAACTCGTAGCCGACGTATTTGCGGAAGAAGTTCAGCAGGAATATGGTGACGATGCGGCCCTTGTCCTCGGGGAACAGGCGGTTCTGCTCCTTGCGGACGTATTCGCGGTCCTGGATCGTGGTGATCACGCTGGCATAGGTGGAGGGACGGCCGATGCCGAGCTCTTCCATGCGCTTGACCAGCGTCGCCTCGGTGTAGCGCGGCGGCGGCTGGGTGTGGCTCTGCGTCGCCAGCACGGCGCCGTTGTCCGACAACACGGCGGCGCTGCTCTTCTGCATGCCGGCGGGCGCGTCCTCGACCACGTCCTCGGCCTTGTCGCTCGCCTTGTCGTACTGGGCCTGCAGCGTGGCCTTGGCAAAGGCGGCGGGCTCGCTCTCCATGATCTGCGGGAGGCGGTTCTCGTCATCGTCGGAGACGTCATCGCGGCCTTCCTCGTAGACCTTGAGGAAGCCGTCGAAGAGGACGACCTGACCGGTCGCACGCAGGCCGACCTGACGATCCTCCGACAGGATCTCGACAGTGGTCCGCTCGAGCCGCGCGGCCTCCATCTGGCAGGCCAGCGTGCGCTTCCAGATCAGATCGTAGAGCTTGCGCTGGTCATCCTCGCGCAGCTTGAGGCTGGCGGCGTCCTTCGTCATGTCGGTGGGACGGATGCACTCGTGCGCTTCCTGCGCGTTCTTGGCCTTGTTCTTGTAGATCCGCGGGCTGCCCGGCACGTATTCCTTGCCGTAGCGGTCGGCGATGGCGTCGCGGCAGGCGGTGATCGCCTCGGGGGCCATGTCGATGCCGTCGGTCCGCATGTAGGTGATGTGGCCCGCCTCGTAGAGCCGCTGCGCCGCGTTCATGCAGGCCCGGGCGCCCATGCCGAACTTGCGGCTGGCCTCCTGCTGCAGGGTCGAGGTCATGAACGGCGCCGAGGGGTTGCGGGTCGAGGGCCGGGCCTCGACGCTGTCGATCTTCAGCTTGCGCGAGGCGACGGCCTGCACCGCGAGCTCGGCCTGCGTGGCGTTGCCGATGTCGAAGCGGTCGAGCTTCTTGCCGCCAAGCACGGTGAGCCGGGCCTCGTACTCCTGGCCGCGCGGGGTCGAGAGCAGCGCCTTGATCTGCCAGTATTCGCGGGGGCGGAACGCCTCGATCTCCATCTCGCGCTCGACGATGAGCCGCAGGCAGACCGACTGCACGCGGCCGGCAGAGCGCGCGCCGGGCAGCTTGCGCCAGAGCACCGGCGAGAGGTTGAAGCCCACGAGGTAGTCGAGCGCCCGCCGGGCGAGGTAGGCCTCGACCAGCGGCGCGTCGATCTCGCGCGGGTTCTGCATCGCCTCGGTGACGGCGGACTTGGTGATGGCGTTGAAGGTCACCCGGCTGACGGCGGTGTCCTTCTTGATCGAGCGGCGCTTGGTCAGCGCCTCCCTGAGGTGCCACGAGATCGCCTCTCCCTCGCGATCGGGGTCGGTCGCGAGGATCAGTGAGTTGTCGTTTTTCAGGGCCTCGGCGATGGCGGCGACGTGCTTGCGCGAGTCGTTCGCAATCTCCCACGTCATCTCGAAATCGTGGTCCGTGTCGACAGAACCGTCCTTCGCCGGCAGGTCCCGGACGTGGCCGTATGAGGCAAGGACAGTGTAGTCGGATCCCAGATACTTGTTGATTGTCTTGGCCTTGGCCGGGGATTCGACAACGACGACTGGCATGAAATGACCACCTTTTCCTGGAATACGACCTCAGGCTGAGCAGGGGCGCATATGGCGGCGGAACATGTGGGGTGCAAGGGGGAAATGTCAATCCGGGGCCCGATGCCACGGGCCATGACCGCACGTTTCGCCCGAATTCTGCCCTCAGGATACGCGGGTGAGCAGCCCCCCGGGGCGCCGCTGGATGCGGCCGTCGAGCTCGAGATCGGTGAGCACCGGCGACACCGTGTCCGAGGGTTCGGCGAGATCGCGGATGAGCTGGTCCTCGGCGACCGGCACCGGCCCGAGCCGCGACAGGATCTCGGCGTGCAGCGCCGCGGTCTCGCGCAGCGAGCGGCGCTCGGGCGGGGCGATGGGCACCACGGGGGTGTCGTCGATGACCGCGTCGTCAAGGTCGAGCGGCAGCTGCGCCTGCGCGGGCGGGCGGGCGGCGGTGGCCAGCGGCCCAAGCGCCTCGATCACGTCCTCGGCGTGGCGGACCAGTCGGGCGCCGTCGCGGATCAGCAGGTTGCAGCCGCCGGCGCGGGCGTCGAGCGGATGCCCGGGCACCGCCAGCACCTCGCGCCCCATGTCGAGCGCGCAGCGCGCGGTGATGAGCGAACCGGACTTGGCCGCCGCCTCGACCACCACGGTGGCACCGGACATGCCGGCGACGATGCGGTTGCGGGCGGGGAAGTGGCGCGCCTGCGGCTGCAGGCCGATCGGCTGCTCGGACACGAGCGCCCCGCCCTGCGCGCGGATCTCTTCGGCGAGGCGGGTGTTCTCGGACGGGTAGAGCACGTCGACCCCGCCGGCGAGCACCGCGACGGTGCCGGTGGCGAGCGCCGCATCATGGGCGGCGGTGTCGACGCCGCGGGCGAGGCCCGAGATCACCGCGTAGCCCTCGGCCCCCAGACCGCGCGCCAGTGCCCGCGCCATGCGCGTGCCGAGCGACGAGGCATTGCGCGCGCCGACCAGCGACACTGAAGGACGGGCCAGCACCTCGGGCGCGCCGCAGACCCAGAGGAAGGGCGGCGGGTCGGACACGTCGGAGAGAAGCGGCGGATAGGCGGGCTCGCCACGGAAGACCAGCACGGCGCCATGGCCGCGCGCGGCCTTGACCTCGGCCAGGGCGACGCCTTCGGGGCAGACGTGGTAATTCTCGACCCCGGCGGCGGCGGCCACCTGCGGCAGCGCGTCGAGCGCCGCCAGCGCGGTGCCATGTTCGGAAAGCAGCCGCCAGAAGGTCGCGGGACCGACGCGGCGGGAGCGCAAGAGACGGAGCCAGGCGAACCGGTCGTCTTCCGAGGTGGGTGGGAGTGGGGGGTGAGTGGAAGATAAGCTGTTGCTGTCCTCGGCCATCCTGAACCCCGTCTGCTTGCTGAGGAATCCTTAGCCCAGACGTCCTTAATCGGAGGTAAACCAAGACCCGCCCGGCGGACGGTTTTCTCGGGCCCCGAGACAATGGACTGATAACGAAGGAAAGTTTCGCAGGGGTGACACCGGCCCCTGTCCCGGTCCGGCATGGCCGCCGGCCCGGGTGGCGCCGACAGCCGCCGAATCCCCGGCGCCCGAGTCGCGGCTCAGGCGGCGGCGCCGCCCACGGTCAGCCCGCCGATCATCACCGTCGGCTGGCCCACGCCCACCGGCACCCACTGCCCCTGCTTGCCGCAGTTGCCCATCCCCGGGTCGAGCGCCATGTCGTTGCCGAGCGCGCGGATCTGCTGCAGCGCGGTGGCGCCGTCGCCGATCAGCGTCGCGCCCTTCACCGGCGCGCCGACCTTGCCGTCCTTCACCCGGTAGGCCTCGGTGCAGGAGAACACGAACTTGCCGTTGGTGATGTCGACCTGCCCGCCACCGAAGCCCACCGCCCAGATGCCATCCCTGAGATCGGCGACGATGTCGGCGGGATCGGTCTCGCCGCCCAGCATGTAGGTATTGGTCATGCGCGGCATCGGCGCGTGGGCATAGCTCTCGCGACGGCCGTTGCCGGTCGGCTCCACGCCCATCAGGCGGGCATTCTGGCGGTCCTGCATGTAGCCCACGAGGATGCCGTCCTCGATCAGCACGTTCTTGCCCGAGGGCGTGCCCTCGTCGTCGACGGTGATCGAGCCGCGCCGGTCGGGGATGGTGCCGTCGTCCAGCACCGTGACCCCGGGCGCCGCGACGCGCTGGCCCATGAGCCCGGCAAAGGCCGACGAGCCCTTGCGGTTGAAGTCTCCCTCGAGCCCGTGGCCGATGGCCTCGTGCAGCAGGATCCCCGGCCAGCCCGGCCCGAGCACGATGTCCATGACGCCGGCGGGCGCGGGTTCGGCGCGCAGGTTCACCAGCGCGATGCGCAGCGCCTCGCGGGCCTTGGACTGCCAGTCGGCGGGCTCCATCAGCCCGTCGAGCAGGAACCGCCCGCCGCCCGAGGCGCTGCCGGCCTCGCGCCGGCCCTCGTCCTCGACGATCACCGAGACGGTGACCCGGGTCATCGGGCGGGTATCGGTCACCAGCGTGCCCTCGGGGCGCAGGATCGCGACCTCCTGGCAGCTCGCGGCGATGGTCGCGGTAACCTGCACCACCCGCGAATCGAGACCGCGGGCATAGGCGTCGATCTCGCGCAGGGTCTCGACCTTCACCGGGAAAGCCTGCCCGGCGATCGGGTCGGCATCGGTATAGAGCTTGCGGTTGGTGCCCTGCGGCCCGGGCGCCAGCACCCCGCCGCCATCGCCCACCGCCAGCCGCACGGTCTCGGACGCGCGGCGGATCGCGCTTTCCGAGATGTCGGTGCCGTGAGCATAGCCCGTGACCTCGCCGCGCACCGCGCGCAGACCGAAACCCTCGGAGGCGTCGTAGCTGGCGGTCTTGATTCGCCCGTCGTCCAGCACCAGCGCCTCGGCGCGGCGGCGTTCGAGGAAGAGCTCGCCGTCATCTGCACCGACCAGGGACTCGCGCAGCTGGGCAAGGCTGCAATCCAGATCGAGTGCGGAATCGAAAGGACGGAAGGGGGCGTCGGTCATGTTTTCCTCGTCATATTTGATCCAGATCAAAAAAAGCGCCTTTTTGCCGCAAGCGACCTGGTTTATTTGGGACAGGATCTGTGCTCTTTAAAGAGCGGAGTTAAAGGGGAGGAGGTCTCTCCCGGGCGATCTGTCCGGGTTGTACTCTCCTGTGAACGAAGAAGAACGACAACCGGATCAGGTGACATATGCGCAAGATTTCGATGCTCACGGGCCTCATGTCCAGCCTACTGGCCGCTCCGGCCATCGCACAAGACCTTGAGGTCGTCGGTCGGCCGCACCAGGGCGGCACCGGCTTCCAGCCTGCCGCCACCGAACTGGCGCGCGACCTGCAGTGGCTCGACGGAATGCTGCTGATCATCATCACCGCCATCTGCGTGTTCGTCGCCGGCCTGATGATCTATGCCTTCATCCGCTTCAACCGCCGGAGAAACCCGACGCCTGCAAGCTTCACCCACCACACCCCGATCGAGGTGGCGTGGACGATCGTGCCGATCCTGATCCTCGTGGTCATCGGCGCCTTCTCCCTGCCCGTGCTGTTCAAGCAGCAGGAGATCCCCGAGGGCGATCTGGTGATCAAGGTGACAGGCTACCAGTGGTACTGGGGCTACGAATACGTCGGCAGCGACCTGGCCTATGACGGCTACATGATCGGTGCCCCGGCGACCGGCGGCGACAACCGCTTCAACGCCGATGTCGAGGCCCAGCTGGTCGAAGCCGGCTACACCGCCGACGAATGGCTGCTCGCCACCGACACCGCCGTGGTCGTGCCCGTGGGCGCCACCGTGGTGATGCAGGTGACCGGCGCCGACGTGATCCACTCGTGGACCATCCCCGCCTTCGGCGTGAAGCAGGACGCCGTTCCGGGCCGCATCGCCGAGCTGTGGTTCAACGCCGAGCGCGAGGGCGTCTACTTCGGCCAGTGCTCGGAGCTCTGCGGCATCAGCCACGCCTACATGCCGATCACCGTGAAGGTGGTGAGCCAGGAGGTCTACGACGCCTGGTTCGCGGCAGCGCAGGAAGAAGGCGGCTACGTCGACGTCCGCCAGTTCCTCGCCAACTCGTAACACCCCGGGTCGCGCCCCGGAGGCGGGGCGCGACCTTTCCCGACCGACCTACTTGAAGACCGACACATGACCGACATCAGCACCAACAGCACCGTCACCACCGCCCAGCCGGGCGAGGCCCAGTTCGGTGATTACTTCGCCCTGCTCAAGCCACGGGTGATGACGCTCGTGGTGTTCACGGCGCTGGTCGGTCTGCTGGCGGCACCGGTTCCGGTGCACCCGTTCATCGGCTTCTGCGCGATTCTCTTCATCGCCGTCGGCGGCGGTGCCTCGGGCGCGCTCAACATGTGGTGGGATGCCGACATCGACCTCGTGATGAAGCGCACCGCCAAGCGCCCGATCCCCGCAGGCCGCGTCGAACCCGGCGAGGCGCTGGCGCTCGGACTGGCGCTCTCGGCCTTCTCCTGCGTGTTCCTCGCGCTGGCCACCAACGTTCTGGCGGGCGGCCTGCTGGCCTTCACCATCTTCTTCTACGTGGTGATCTACACCATGTGGCTGAAGCGCTCGACACCGCAGAACATCGTCATCGGCGGCGCCGCGGGCGCCTTCCCCCCGATGATCGGCTGGGCCGCCGCGACCGGATCGGTCGGCGTCGAGGCCGTGCTGATGTTCTGCCTGACCTTCATGTGGACCCCGCCGCACTTCTGGGCTCTGGCGCTGTTCATGCGCTCGGACTACGACGATGCGGGCGTGCCGATGCTGACCGTGACCCACGGCCGCCGCTCGACCCGCATCCACATCCTCGTCTACACCGTGCTTCTGGCAGCACTCGCCATCGGCACCGGCTTCACCGCCATCGGCGGGCCGGTCTACCTTGCCGTGGCCGTGGTGCTGAACCTGCTCTTCCTCAAGGGCGCGTGGGAGATCTTCCGCCGCGACGAGGTCGCCTCGGAAGCGGACAACTTCCGCATCGAGAAACGTTTCTTCAAGCTCTCGCTGCTCTACCTCTTCGCGCATTTCGGCGCGATCCTGGTGGAAGCGGGTCTCGCCCGCTTCGGGCTCGGAGGCTGGTAATCATGGCCATCGCCAAGACACACGACCTGCACAAGCGCCGCTTCAGCCGCAACATCGGCGTCGGGCTGGTGCTTGCCGCCTTCATCGTCATCGTCTTCGGGATGACCGTGGTGAAGGTCACCAACGGCAACTTCAACGAGGCGCTGCAGGGCGCGTCGCAGGTGCAGAATGGCGATTGACCCGCAGAAGAAGACGGTACTCCAGCTCGTCGGAGTCGTGATCTTCATGGGCGCGATGGCCTGGGCCTCGGTGCCCTTCTACAACTGGTTCTGTCGGGTCACCGGCTTCGGCGGCACCACCAACGTCGCCGAAGGCACCACGGGCGAGATCCTCGACCGCACCATCAAGATCCGTTTCGACGGCTCCAAGGCGCGCGGCTTCGGTTGGGAATTCAAGCCGGTGCAGACCGAGATGACCCTGCGCATCGGCGAAGAGGGCCTCGCCTTCTACGAGGCCTACAACCCGACCGACCGGGTGATCGCGGGTCAGGCCTCCTACAACGTCTACCCCTACGAGGCGGGCGCTTATTTCGACAAGATCGAATGCTTCTGCTTCTCCGAGCAGGTGCTGCAACCCGGTGAGCGCGTGCAGATGCCGGTGAGCTTCTTCGTGGACCCCGAGATCGTCGAGGACCGCGACGCGAAGTACACCAAGCACATCACGCTCAGCTACACTTTCTACGAGATCGACCTGCCCGAGGAGGAACAGGCCGCTCTCGATACCGAAGCCACGGACCAAGGCTCCGTGAACTGAACGCCGATCCAACGAGGGACATACAAGGGAAACGAGATGGCGCACGCAAAGAACCACGACTACCACATTCTGAGCCCCTCCGTCTGGCCCTTCGTGGGCGCGGTTGCGGCCTTCGTGATGCTGTTCGGGGCGGTCCTCTGGATGCACGGCAGCGGCCCCTGGATCTTCCTCGCGGGCTTCGTCGCGGTGCTTTACGTGATGTTCGGCTGGTGGTCCGACGTGATCGCGGAAAGCCGCGTGGGCGATCATACCCCGGTGGTGGAGATCGGCCTGAAATACGGCTTCATCCTGTTCATCATGTCCGAAGTGATGTTCTTCTTCGCCTGGTTCTGGTCGTTCTTCAAACACGCGCTCTACCCGATGGGCCCGAACTCTCCGGCCGTCGACGGCGTCTGGCCGCCGGTCGGGATCGAGACCTTCGACCCCTGGCACCTGCCGCTGATCAACACCATGATCCTGCTTTGCTCGGGCTGCGCGGCGACCTGGGCGCACCACGCGCTGGTGCACGAGAACAACCGCGAGGACATGAAGTGGGGCCTGATCATCGCCATTGTGCTCGGCGCGATCTTCACGGTCTTCCAGGCCTATGAATACAGCCACGCCGCCTTCGGCTTCTCGGGCAACATCTACGGCGCCAACTTCTTCATGGCGACGGGCTTCCACGGCGTGCACGTGATCATCGGCACGATCTTCCTCTTCGTCTGCCTGCTGCGGCTTATGAAGGGCGACTTCACCCAGACCAAGCACATCGGCTTCGAGGCCGCCGCCTGGTACTGGCACTTCGTCGACGTCGTGTGGCTGTTCCTCTTCGCCGCGGTCTACGTCTGGGGCGGCTGAGCCGGTTCCCCACCGCCTGAAAACGCGAAAAGCGGGCCCCCAAGGCCCGCTTTTTTCGTTTCCGGCGATCGGACGGACTCAGAGATGGGTGCGCGCGTAGGCCCGACCCGCCACCTCGAGATGCGGCACCGCGTTGAACTGCGTCACCGCAAGCCCCGTGGCCAGAGGCTGGATCCGGTGCACCGAGCTGTTCTCGACGGCGAGACAGGCATGCGCCAGCGCCCCCATCCCCAGCCCCATGCAGCTGCGCATGGCAAAGCCGATGAGCCCGCCCGAGGTCACCACCAGCGCCCTGCCCTCGCCCGCGGCGATCTCTTGCAGCACCTCGGAGACCCGCGCCTCGAAATCGGCAAAGCTCTCGGGCGCGCCCTCGAGCCCTCCCTCGCTCCATACGGTGAAGAGCTGCGGCAGGTGCAGGATGAAGCCCTCGCGATCCGAGGGCAGCGTCACCCCGTGCTGCTCTGCATAGAGCTGCGCCATGGTGAAGTACTCGAGCTCGTTGAGCCGGGCGTCGACCACCGGCTCGAGCCCGGTGTCCATCCCGGCAAAGGTCTCGCGATGCCGCCTCAACGTGCCGCAATAGGCGCGGGCAAAGACCTCGCCGGTGGCACGCATGTGCTCGCCGAGCCAGCGCGCCTGCTGGTGCCCGAGTTCGCTCAGCCGGTCATAGGAAAGCTCGTCTCGCGCCTCGGTATTGGCCTGGCCGTGACGTACGAGCGTGACATGGGACATGAAGCACCTTCCTTTTCCTTGCCTCTTACGGGCGACGCGGGGAAATGGAAAGCCGCGGCACCGGTCGACGCCAAGCCGAGCAACGCCCGTCAGGCAAACCGGCGCAATGCCACGGGCACCAACGGCCGACCGGCGCCGGAGGCGACGGGAGGCTTGCCTGTGCCGCGTCAGCGGCTCCTTGAAGGAAGGTCACGCGCCCCCGCGATCTGCGAGAACAAGGGGCTCAGGCCGCGCCGCCCTGGCTGCGCTCGATCCAGGCGCGCAGCTCCTCGGCCTCGCGCCGCGCCTCGCGCAGCCCGTCCATGGCCGCCGACAGCTCCGCCTCGGTCTGAGCAAGCTGGTTGGTCAGTTCCGCCTCGCGCTGTTGCAGGTAGGTGATCGCCTGGTCGCGGGTCTCCTCGGCCTCGTGCAGCTCCTGGCTCATGCGCTCGAGCTGGTCCACGTCCGCCTGGCTGATCCGCTTGAAGCGATGCACGAGCCAGTTGGCGAACCAGCCCATGCAGAAGGCCACGAACAGGATGATCGCCGTGGCGATCACGAATTCGGTCCGGTTCATTCCGTTGCCCCTTCTGCACCGTCTTCCGCATCGGAGGCGTCGGCATCCCCGTCACCTTCCTGTGCGGCCTCGGTATCGCCGTCTTGGGCGCCTTCTTCAAGCTCTTCCAGCGTCGTCTTCACTTCTTCCGTGGGTTCCGGGCGGATCAGCCTGAACTCGATCCGGCGGTTGGCCTCGCGGCCCTCCTCGGTTTTGTTGTCGGCGATGGGCTGCTCCTCGCCATATCCGCGCACCCGGTATGAGGCGGTCAGCACACGGCGGTTGCGCAGCGCATCAAGCACCGCCTGCGCCCGGTCCTGGCTCAGCTGCTGGTTCATGCTCTCGCGGCCCTGGCTGTCGGTGTGGCCCTGGATCTCGAGCGGGATGTCCCCGCAGAGCTTCAGCAGCTCGGCGATGTCGTCCATCACGTCCTTGGCCGAGGCGTCGAGATTGGCCGAGCCCGGCTCGAAGTTGATCTTCCGGTCGCCGACGATCTCGACGATCTGTGCCTCGCACTCGTCCGGCGTCGGGATGCCCAGCGTCGGGTCCAGCTTCTCCTGGTAGAGCACGTTGATCTCGAACTCAGCGCCCTGCCCCAGCTTGTCCGCAAGCAGCCCCGAGATCTCGGCATTGGCGTCGGTGCTGCCGGTGTTGCCCGACACGGTGACCAGGTCCGGCGTCACCCGCACCACGCCGTTCGAGAGCTCGCCCAGAGCCTCGAGCCCGGCCAGCACCCGCGCCGACCAGTTCGCCGGCAGGTCTGGATCGACCCGTGCGGCGGTGTAGACCGCGTCCGAACCGAAGCGCGCCCGTGCAAAACTGTCCGCGGTCTGGCGCGCGATCTCGGAATGCACCCGGCCGCGTAGCTGGACCGAGCCCTCGGGGCTCAGCGTCGCGGTGAACTCGGGCGGGCCCTGGTCGCTGGCTTCGGGGATTTCGGGCAGCACGGCTTTCAGTGCGAAGACCTCGGGCAGCGCGCTTTCCAGCTCGCCCACGACCCGGTCGAAGAGCCCCTGCTCGGTGCCCTCGGGCGCCAGCAGCGCCACATCGGCGTTCGAGAAGGTGACCGAACCGCCGCCCAGCTCCTGCACCGCCTTGATCGCGAGCACGGCCGCGTCCGCCCAGCGCCGTGTCGGCACGCCGAGCCCCAGCCGGCAGCTCGCCGCGGCCGAGACCCCGGCCGCGCGGGCGGCGTCGAGGATGCGGTCGCGCGCCGCCTCGGTATCGGCTGAGCAGGCGTCGAAATGGGCGCCCTGCTCGTCGATCAGGAAGCGCAGGGTGAAGGGCGTGATCACCGGGCGCGGCGCCGAGAGATCCAGCGTCAGCTCAAGCCCGTCCGGGCGGCGCCGCTCGAACTCGGTGCGCAGGCGGCGCTTGGCATCCTCGCTGTCGGTCATCGCCTTGATCGCCACGGCGCCCGCGCTGATCGACACCTTCGAGCGCGGCAGGTCCCGCAGCGAGCGCAGCGCGAAGCTCATCGCCTCGTTCCAGCCGTCGGGTGCGGGGAAATCGGCGACCTCGAGCAGGTCCGACACCTCGCCGTTGCTGCCGGCGATGGCATTGAAGCGCTCGATCATGTCCTCGCGGTCGGCGGTGTCGGGCAACAGGCCGATCACCGAGATGCCGTCGTCGTTGCGCAGGATCTCGACCGAGAACTGCGGCGGCTGGATGTCGGCGGCCTCGGCCACCAGCATCTGGTCGATGACCCGCGCCGAATCAACCGCTGTCCCCGCCAGCGTCACCGCCCGGAATCGCTGTGCCTCGTCCGGCGCCTCGCCGATCAGGAAGACCTGCAGGCCGTTCACGTCGACCTCGGCCCAGTCCAGCTCCCCCTGCGACAGCGCGTCCTTCACCGAGGTCCGGGAGCTTTCCTCGACCATGTTCAGGGCAACCACGGCGGCGAGGATACAGAGCATCGCGGCGGCGATCAGAGCGGTGGCGGGAATGGCGATCTTGGACAGGCGCATAGGCCGTGAGTTCCCTTTGTCGTTTATCCGGAACCTGATACGCGGCAGTCTTGACCTGCGCAATCAGGCGAGCAGAGCAGCGGCGAAAAACAGCACAGGCAGAATGCCGGCGTCGCGGTTGGACCGAAAGAGCATGAGAAGCCGGTCGTTGTCGTTCACGTCGAGCCGCCGCATCTGCCACACCATGTGCCAGCCAAAGGCCCAGGGTCCGGCGATCAGCACCACCAGCGCGAGGATCTCGCCGCGCGGCGCCGCCGCCACGATCGCGAGCCCCATCAGCGCCACCGAGATCACCAGGAAACCCGCGAGCCACTTGGGCGTCGCCGCGTCGCCGAACAGGCGCGCGGTGGATTTCACCCCGATGAGCGCGTCGTCCTCCTTGTCCTGGTGGGCGTAGATCGTGTCGTAGAACAGCGTCCAGGCCATGCCCGAGAGATACAACAGCACCGCGGGCAGCCCGAGGCTGCCGGTGTGCGCCGTCCAGGCCAGCAGCGCACCCCAGTTGAAGGCGATGCCGAGGAAGACCTGTGGCCACCAGGTGAATCGCTTGGCGAAGGGGTAGACCGCCACCGGCAGCAGCGAGACCACGCCGAGCAGGATCGCCATGGGCGGGAAGGTCACGAGGATGCCGAACGACACCAGCGACTGGATCACCGCCCAGGCCAGCGCCTGCCTGGCGCTCACCTGCCCAGAGGGGATCGGCCGCGACGCGGTGCGCGCCACCGAGCCGTCGAAGTCGCGGTCGGTGATGTCGTTCCAGGTGCAGCCCGCGCCGCGCATCAGGAATGCGCCGATGCCGCAGCCGAGGAAGATCCAGAGGTCGAACCAGCGGGGCTGCCCGTCAGACACCATGGCGAGCAGCAGCCCCCACCAGCAGGGCAGCAGCAGCAGCCATGTTCCGATCGGTCGGTCGGCGCGCGACAGGCGCAGGTAGGGGCGCGTCCAGGCCGGTGCGTAGTGGTCGACCCAGTTGCCGCGGACCGCGTCCGAGACCTGTCCCTCTGCCTCTGGCGTTGTTCCCGGTTGGCTCATATGGTGCGCCTCATGACTGCGAAAGTTCGCCTGTTTGTAGATCACCCGCTGGGCGCGGGACAACCTGTCCCTCTGACACGGGAGCAGGCCCACTATCTCTTTTCCGTGATGCGGCTCGGTGCCGGCGCCCCCATTCTGCTCTTCAATGGCCGCGATGGCGAGTGGCTGTGCGAGGTCACCGAGGCTGGCAAACGCGGCGGCGAGGCCGTCTGCGACACGCAGACGCGGCCGCAGCAGATGCCGCCCGACCTCTGGCTGCTGTTCGCGCCGATCAAGAAGGCGCGCACCGATTTCATCGTCGAAAAGGCGGTGGAGCTCGGGGTGCGGCGCCTGTTGCCCGTGCAGACCCAGTTCACCAATTCCGAGCGGATTCGGCAGGACCGGCTTCAGGCCCACGCGGTCGAGGCGGCCGAGCAATGCGGCGCACTCTTCGTGCCCGAGGTGGCCGAGCTTGCGCGACTCGAGCGACTGCTCGCCGACTGGCCCACGGGCCGGGCGCTGCTCTTCTGCGACGAGGCCGAGGCCGGAAGCCGTGCCGCGGCGCTCGACGCCGCCCCGGCGCCCGCCGCGGTGCTGATCGGCCCCGAGGGCGGATTCGCCGACGCCGAGCGCGCCCGGCTCGGCGCCATGGACGAGACCCGCGTCATCGCGCTCGGGCCGCGCATCCTGCGCGCCGACACCGCCGCCGTGGCCGCGATCACGCTCTGGCAGGTCGCCTGCGGGGACTGGGCATGATCCGCCCCGCCCGGCCCGGCGAGGCGCCCGCAATCGACGCCTTCCTCGCGCGCCATGCCGAAAGCTCTATGTTCCTGCGCAGCAACCTTGCCGCCCACGGGCTTTCCGGCAGCGAACATCGCAACGCGACGCGGTTCTGGGTCGCCCCCGCCGAGGGCGAGATCCGCGCCGTTTTCGGCCGCACCTCCGCGGGCTTTCTCGTGCTGCAGGCGCCCGACGCGCCGGATGCGTGGCACCGCGCCTTCGTGGCGGCGCTTGGCGACAACACCATCGCCGCGCTCACCGGCGAGGCCCGCCAGACCGAGGCGACGCTCGCAGCCCTCGGCCTACCCGACACCGCCTGGCGGCTGAACCATTCCGAGCCGCTCTACCGGCTCGCGCTCGACACCCTGCCCGCGTCCTCCGCCTCCATCCGCCCGCCAGTCGAGGCCGACATTCCGCTGCTCGCCCACTGGTTTCTCGACTACACCGCCAGCACCGGCATCAGCTCGCGTGACGAGGCGGCGCAGGTCACGGCGCTGAAACGCGCGGTGGAGTCGGTGCCGCTCGGCCATGTGCGGCTGCTGATCGAGGACGGCGCCCCGGTGGCGATGAGCGCGGTCAACGCCCGCCTGCCCGCGATGGTGCAGATCGGCGGCGTCTACGTGCCGCCGGAGCTGCGCAGCCGCGGTCGGGGCGGTGCGGTCGTCGCCGCACAGCTTCTCGAGGAACGGGCGCGTGGGGTGCGCGACGCCGTGCTCTTCGCCAACAACGACGCCGCCGCCCGCGCCTACGAACGCATCGGTTTTGCCCGCGTCGGCAGCTACCGCGTCGCCGTCCTTGAGCGACAGGTGACGCCGGGGGTCGCCGCATGAGCCTGATCCGGCCCGCAGCCAAGGCCCGCCTGTCACAATGGCGCGAGGCGCTCTGGGGCGCGGGCGTGCTGGCGCTCGGGCTCTACTGGGGGTTCTGGACCGGCGGCGGGCTGCTGCACTGGATCGGCTACGTCGTGGCCATCGTCGGCGCGCTGCTCATCATCGCGGGCATCCAGCGCGGCCGCTTCCGCACAGGCTCGGGCGGGCCGGGCGTGGTACAGATCGTCGAGGGGCGCATCGCCTATTTCGGCCCCCTCACCGGCGGCACCGCAGAGCTCGGACAGCTCTCGCGCCTCGTGCTCGACCCCAGCGGGAAGCCGCCGCACTGGCTGCTGCACCAGCCCGGCCAGCTGCCGCTCGCGATCCCGCTCACCGCCGAGGGCGCCGACGCGCTCTTCGACGCCTTCGCCACGCTGCCCGGCCTGCGCACCGAGCGCATGCTGCACGAGATGCACCGCGACGGCACACACCCCGTCACCATCTGGCAGGCGGCAACGTGCAATTCCACACACCTCCGTCTGCATTGACAAGGCTGGGTATTCCGCCCATCCCTGACCTTCAACACGACACGGCCACGACAAGCGGAGCGCTACATGTCCATTCCCCAGTCCGGCGGCGGGCCGATCGAGCATCCCTCCCAGCTCGCGGAGTACCTTGCGGCCGGTAGCAAACCGAAGAGCGACTGGCGCATCGGCACCGAGCACGAGAAGTTCGGCTATCTCACCGACACCCACGAGCCACTGCCCTATGACGGTCCGCGCTCGATCCGCGCCGTGCTCGAAGGGCTGCGCGATCGCTACGGCTGGGACCCGGTCGAGGAAGGCGGGCACCTGATCGGGCTCACCAAGGACGGCGCCAACGTCTCGCTCGAGCCCGGCGGGGCGCTCGAGCTCTCCGGCGCGCCGCTCGAGACCATCCACCAGACCTGCGACGAGGTGAACGAGCACCTGCGCGAGGTGAAGAGCATCGCCGATGCCATCGGCGTGGGCTTCATCGGGCTTGGTGCCGCGCCCGAGTGGTCGCACGAAGAGATGCCGCTCATGCCCAAGGGCCGGTACAAGCTGATGGACGCCTACATGGGCCGCGTCGGCACCACCGGCACCACCATGATGCGGCGCACTTGCACGGTGCAGGTGAACCTCGATTTCGGCTCCGAGGCCGACATGGTCAAGAAGATGCGCGTGGCGCTCGCGCTGCAGCCGGTCGCGACCGCGCTCTTCGCCAACTCGCCCTTCTTCGAGGGCGCGCCCAACGGCATGAAGAGCTACCGCTCCTACGTCTGGCGCCATCTCGACGCCGACCGCACCGGCATGCTGCCCTTCGTCTTCGAGGACGGTTTCGGCTTCGAGCGCTACGTCGACTACGCGCTCGATGTGCCGATGTATTTCGTCTACCGCGACGGCAAGTACATCGATGCGCTCGGGATGTCGTTCCGCGACTTCATGAAGGGCAAGCTGCCGGCGCTGCCGGGCGAGATCCCGACGCTTTCGGACTGGGCCGACCACCTAACCACGATCTTCCCCGAGGCGCGGCTGAAGAAGTTCATCGAGATGCGCGGCGCCGATGGCGGCCCGTGGCGGCGGCTCTGTGCCCTGCCCGCCTTCTGGGTCGGGCTGACCTACGACAGCACCGCGCTCGATGCCGCATGGGACCTCGTCAAGGACTGGGACGCGCCGACCCGCGAAACGCTGCGCATCGCCGCCGCCGACCAGGCGCTCGACGCCCGGGTGGAGAACATCCACATGCACGAGCTGGCGCGCCGGACCGTCGAGATCGCCGAGGCCGGGCTCAAGGCCCGCGCCTGCACCGGCGCCGGCGGACTGCTGCCCGACGAAACGCATTTCCTCAATGCTCTGAAGGAAAGCCTCGACAGCGGCAAGGTGCTGGCCGACGAGCTGCTCGACCACTACCGCGGCGACTGGGGCGGCGACCTCGGCCGGATCTACGCGCAATACAGCTACTGAGGCCGTCGCGGCCGGTCCGCCGCCCGTTCGGCTTCAGGCACTGGCATCGGTGCAGGCGCTGGCTCGGGTTTTGACACGGGCCCCGCTTCTGACACGGATGTCAGGCGCTGACGCGCCGCGAGACGTTGCGCTGGAAATACGCGTGCATCTCCTGCCTGCGCCGGGCGAGTTCGTCCGGCGAGGGCCGCGCCCCGGCTTGCAACAGTACCGCGTGGAAATCCAGCGCGCTCGGCGCGGGTCCGCGGCGACCCCGGGCGGTCCGGCGTCGCGCGCCTTCAGGGTGAGGGCGTTGCAAAGGCAGGACTGAAGGGCGGCGACTGATCCGGACATCCCGAGCCTCCATCTGATCGAAAGGGGGGCGATGCGTTCCGTTCGCACGCGAGGCTCGGCGCCGCGTGGGGTGGAAATGCGACCTGACCGCGGCCAATCGGGGGAGGAGCCTGCGAACACCCGACACCCAGCGATGCCTTCGGCTGGCAGGGTTTGAGGGGCGTTGATCCGGAGGGGGAAGGAAGACCTCGGCGCCACACACTGGGTGGGGGCTGAAACGGCGTGACGCCGAGGGAAGCCTTGAACAGCTACCCCAGCTGTATCGCCCGGCAATCGGGCAAGAATGTGATTGGTTGGAGGTAATCCCGCGGCACCCATGCCCGGCCTTTGACCTCGTGCGAATACGCCCGCGCGGATGCCGGGAGCGGGTTATCATCTGTCGCGCTTCAGGGGGAGAGGGTGTAGACCTCGGCACCGCACACTGGGTGGGGGCTGAAACGGCACGGCGCCGAGGGAAGCCTAAGCAGCTACCCTTCTCTTATCGCGGACCATTCGGGCGGCAATGGGCTCGGATTGCGGCGCTTTCGGGGAAATTGCGCGGCCGCCCGGTCCTTGCCGGGAACGGCGCGGTGCGTCCCCAAACAGAAAGGCGGGTCTCTGAACTGAGAGGCGCTTCCTGCCGGGGCTCTGGCACATCCGCCGTGCCACGGACGACCGAACGCTTTGGCACATCCGCCACGATCAACAAACACGATCACCAAACGAGACACGCTGCTACCGATTGCGCTCCGCCGGCCGAACCCATTGCCCCCCGCAGGCCGAGTAGAGCCCAACCCGCAGGCTGCCCGACGCTTACGCAGGCGCGTCCAGACAATGGCAACTGCTCCGCACCGACCGGCATCCGCATCGCTTCACACGTCTCGGGCCCTTTGGCGGGCACCTTGCTTCGGCTCCTTCAGATAGGACCTGATCTCGAGCCGGTTCCGCCCGTCATGATGCCGACAGCTCAGATGATCCGAGAGGCGCCTGACAAGATCCCCGCCAAAGCCGTGCTCAGGCAGCTTCCGAGCGCCTGCCACAGTCCACGGCAGGCCCCGTTCGCGCTGACGGCGCTCCCGGCATCGCCCTCCCGACCGAACCTCTCAGTCCTGCGACGCCTCCCCCTCCGCCCGAATACGGATCTCGAGCCGGTTGCGTCCGTCGTCGTGTCGATAATTCAGGTGATCCGAGAGGCGCCGGATCAGGTGCCAGCCGAAGCCGCCCTCGGGCAGCTCCTGCGTGCCCACGTCAAGCCGCGGCGGCGCCCCCTCGGGCAGCCGGCGCCCCGGCATCACCCCGCCCCCGTCGCAGATCACCAGCTCGGCGGTCCGGCCACGCGTCACCACGCTCAGCCGGATCTGGCCGTCCCCCGCGCTGCCATAGGCATGTTCCACGATGTTGTTGAGCGCCTCCGCCAGCACGAGCTCGGCGGTGCCGCGCGCCTCGTCGTCCCAACCCGCGTCCCGCAGCGCCCGCCGGACCCGGTCGAGCGCCGCGCGAATCTCCTGCGGGCTGCTGCCCAGCGAAAGCTCCAGCGAGTGGCTGCTCTGAGGCGACGTGTCCGGCATCGGCGCGGGCTCCTCTCGATGCGCGCGTCAGCTGCCCCGCCCGTCGCGCGCCGCGTCCACCGTCTCGTGAATGACGAAAATCGTGTCCATCCGGGTCAGGCGGAAGACCTTGTCGACCATCGGTCGCAAGGCCGCCAGGTCGAGCCGCTGGCCCTGCCCCATGCCCTTCATCGCGGCGACAATGGCCCCGAGCCCGCTGGAATCGATGAACTCCACCGCGCCGAGGTCCAGCACCACGCGGGCGGTCGCGGGCGAGACAGCCTCGCGCACGGCATCCTTGAACTGGATCGCGACGGCGGCATCGATCCTGCCCTCGTCGACGCGGATGATCTGCGGATCCTCCGTATCGGTCACGGTCAGCTGCATGTCAGGGGTCCCGGTTGTCTCAGATCACGGGCAGGCTAGACGGCATTCCTTACCATTCGGTATGCAGGGCCATCGGGTCGAAGGAGGAGACGACATGTCCGAGGTTGTGATCACCGGCGCGGCGCGCACCGCGATGGGCGGATTCCAGGGGGTCTTCGCCGATCTTCCGGCGGCCGAGCTTGGGGGCGCCGCGATCCGCGCCGCCCATGCCGAGGCCGGCATGCCCTCGGTGGACGAGCTCTGGATGGGCTGCGTGCTGCCCGCGGGCCAGGGCCAGGCGCCGGCCCGTCAGGCGGGCTTCGCGGCCGGGCTCGGCGAGACAGTGCCGGCGACCACGCTCAACAAGATGTGCGGCTCCGGCATGAAGGCGGTGATGGCGGCGCGCGACCAGATCGCGCTCGGCCAGGCGGTCACAGTGATCGCCGGCGGCATGGAAAGCATGACCGGCGCCCCCTACCTGCTGCCCAGGATGCGCGGCGGCGCCCGCATCGGCCATGACAAGGTGATCGACCACATGTTCCTCGACGGGCTCGAGGACGCCTACGACAAGGGCCGCCTCATGGGCACCTTCGCCGAGGAGTGCGCCGAGGCCTTCCAGTTCACCCGCGAAGCCCAGGACCAGTACGCCATCGCCTCGCTCGACAACGCGCTCGACGCCGAGCGCAGCGGCGCCCTCGCGAACGAGATCACCCCGGTGCACATCCACGCCCGCACCGGCGAAGAGATCATCACCCGCGACGAACAGCCCGGCCGCGCGCGACCGCAGAAGATCCCGTCGCTGAAACCCGCCTTCCGCAAGAACGGCACGGTGACCGCGGCCAATTCCTCGTCGATCTCCGACGGCGCCGCGGCACTGGTCCTCACCACCCTCGACCAAGCCACCGCCACCGGCGCCACGCCGCGCGCCCGCATCCTCGGCCACGCCAGCCACGCCCAGGCGCCGCACCTTTTCCCCACCGCACCGATCCCCGCCGCGCAGGCCCTGCTCGACCGCATCGGCTGGAAGAAGGGCGACGTCGATCTCTGGGAGGTCAACGAGGCCTTCGCCGTGGTCCCCATGGCCTTCATGAAGGAGATGCGCCTGCCCCGCGACGTGGTGAACGTGAACGGCGGCGCCTGCGCGCTCGGCCACCCGATCGGCGCCAGCGGCGCGCGCATCATCGTGACGCTGCTCAACGCGCTGGAAACCCGGGGCCTCAGGCGCGGCGTCGCCGCCATCTGCATCGGCGGTGGCGAGGGCACGGCGATTGCCATAGAACGCCTCTGACCCTTCATCTTGCCAGATAAACTCCGGGGGTGAGGCGCGCATGCGCCGAGGGGGCAGCGCCCCCTGCCCCGCCGCCACGAGGACCACCATGACCGTCGACTATCCCACGCTCGCCAGGACCGTCGCCGCGCTGACCGAAGGCGAGGACGACGCGGTGGCGCTCATGGCCACCCTCGCCTGCGAGATCCATCATTCCGACGACCGCTTCGACTGGACCGGCTTCTACCGGGTGACCGCGCCCGGGCTGCTCAAGATCGGTCCCTACCAGGGCGGCCACGGCTGCCTCGTCATCCCGTTCTCGCGCGGCGTCTGCGGCGCCTGCGCGCGCAGCGGCGAGACCCAACTCGTGCCCGACGTCGAGGCATTCCCCGGCCACATCGCCTGCGCCAGCTCGACCCGCTCCGAGCTCGTCCTGCCGGTGCGCGACCGCTCAGGCGCCATCATCGCCGTGCTCGACATCGACAGCGACCTGCCCGACGCCTTCACCGAGGCCGACGCGACCGCGTTGCAGGATATCCTCGACGCGACCTTCGCACGCTGACCCGGGCCCCTTGCGGCGCGGCCCGGGCTTTGCCAAAGGGGGCTGCATGAGCGATATCTACGATCCGCCCAAGGGCGACATCCCCATCCTGCACGCCGACACCGACCTGCTGGTGGTCGACAAGCCCGCGGGGCTTCTCTCCGTGCCCGGCAAGGGCGAGGCGCTCGCCGACTGCCTGATCACCCGGCTCGAAGCGGCCTTTCCCACCGTGCGGCTGGTGCATCGGCTCGACCGCGACACCTCGGGGGTGATGGTCTTCGCGCTCACCGCCCATGCGCAACGCCACCTCGGGATGCAGTTCGAGACCCGCAAGACACGCAAGACCTATGTCGCCCGGGTCGCCGGACGGCTCGAGCCGAAGACCGGCACGGTCGATCTGCCGCTGATCGTGGACTGGCCCAACCGGCCGCTGCAGAAGGTCTGCCACGAGACCGGCAAGCCCGCGCTCACCGACTACAAGGTGACCAAGTCGAACGACACCGAAAGCCGTGTCCGCCTGCACCCGCTGACCGGCCGCAGCCACCAGCTGCGGGTGCACATGCTGGCCCTCGGCCACCCGATCCTCGGCGACCCGCTCTACGCTCCCGAGACCGCGTCGCAGTACCCCCGCATGATGCTCCACGCCGAAGAACTGCGCCTGCATCACCCGGAAAGCGGCATTGGTGTGAAGTTCCGCGCCAAGACCCCCTTCTGACGCGCCTCCCCCGGCAGCGCCGACCCGAAGCCGTCTGAGCGACCCCGGACGACAGCCCGCCACCCGAGCCTGTCCCCCCATGCCGACAACGCGTCGCGGCGGGGGGGCGCCTCGCGGTCCCCGACGACCTTCGTCAGCGCCGTGTGGACGGCGTGGGAGACCTCGCCGGTCTGGGCGTTCCAGTAGTGCGACGTGCTCTTGCAGGGCAGCGCCATGTGCGGGTGGACCTGCCGGTGCAGAAACGCGCGCGGCAGCAGGTGAGTGTCGACAAGCGCGGCCCCGGGGTCCTCGATCAGGTGCAGGGCGGTGGCGCGGGTGAGCATGCCGGGGCCGGTCTTGGCGTTGTCCCGCCCGAGCATCGCGCGCAGCGACAGGTCGACGGCCCTGGCGATGACGGGATGGCCACGGGGCGCGCAGAGGAGGTTGTTCTCGATGCTGCCGAGCGTCGGCTCGGGGAACACGACCAGCCCGGCGCCATGCTGCAGCAAGGCCTCCTGGGGGCCGGTCAGCAGGTCGTCCGCGTCGGCATAGATTCCGCCATCCGCCATCAGCAGGAAGTCGCTCTCCTCGGCGACGTGGCTGGCGAGCTTGAAGGCCCGCACGTGCTCGGTGCAGTCAGTGTCGCGCAGCCAGCGGAGGGCCGAGCCCCGGTCGAAGAGCGTGTCGTGCCAGCCCGGGACCGCGCGCCAGCTCTCCATGATCGCCCGAATCGAGTCCGGGACCTCGGTGCGGTTCCAGTACTGGACGATGCGCCGCGGCACGATCGACGCCGCCGCGGGGCGGGCATCCCAGGGTGTACGGTCTGCCAGGCGTCGATGACCTTCTTCGCGGCGAAGTGGTGCCTGCGCACCAGCTGTGGCGGCGGGGCCTTGCCCGGGCGCCTGCGCCGCTGGTCCTCGTAGAGCCGGAGCTCCGAGACCAGCGCGCCGCGGTGCACGACCCCGAACTGCGAGGCGAGCTTGCGGGACTGACCGGGCGCGGTCTTGATGGCGATGGTCTCCGCCTAGGCATCCTCGAGCCGCCCGAGCGCCAGCAGCGCACGCAGCAGGCTCAGGTCGCCGGCGCCGCGCTGCCGGTTGGCGATCTGCGCCCGGATGAGACGGGCCGCCTCGGCCATCTCGCCGGTCTCCATCGCCAGCAGCTGGCGCAGCCCGTCGATCTCGGCGGGGTTCCGACCGCGGTCCAGCGCGTCGAGCCACTCGCGGGCCTCCCCGGTCTCGCCGCTGCGGACATAGGCCTGCATCAGCCTCCGCCGCTGGCCCGACACGCCCGCCCTGCGGCCTCGGCGATGCCCTGATCGCCCGGAAGCACGCCAAGAGCCTCGTCCGCGAGACGGAGACAGGCCCTGGCATCCTTGCGCTTGCGCGCCACCTCCAGCCGACCGAGCCGGGTCTCGCGGTGCAGCGGATCTGCCGCGTGCAATCGGCCTCAGCCGATGCGCGTCCGGCAGGACAGCTTCGCGCCCGGCGAGCCGCATCGCGACCTGCTGCTCATCGCCAGCCACGGGGTGATCGTCGATGACCTCGTGATCGACGCCGGGGCGCTGGTCAACGGCACAACCGTTTCCCATGTGCCGAAATCCGAGCTTCCGCCTACCGTCACCTACGACCACATAAAGACCAGCGACCATGACGTGATCCTGGCCGAGGGACCCGAGACCGAAACCTTCGTCGACGACGTGGGCCGCAAGGCATTCGCCAACTACGACGAATACGTCGCGCTCTATGGCCACGAGGAGGTGATTGCCGAGATGCCGACGTCCAGGATCTTTACCCGGCGACTCGTCCCCGCGTCCATTCGCGCAAGGCTGGCAGCGCGAGGGAACGCCCTCGACCGGGCGGCCTGACACCACTCGCGGTTCGGCATGGGGATGGCGGCCGAAAATCGCCCGCCATCTTTCGCGTGGGACCTGCGGAGGCGGTGGACCGTGCCGCGGTGGGCGAGGTGCTGCGCGACATCGCCAAGGACGACCGGCGCGCGGCGGACGTGATCGTCAATCTGCGGCACACTCCGCTTCGTCTGCAGCCCGAGGAAGAATGCTTGCATCGAGCTCGCCCTGCCGGCGCCATGAGCGAGGACGCCCACCGACACCACGCAGGCGATGAACAACGCGGGCGGGTACCGCTGGGTCGCCACCGCGCTTAAACACATGGCCTTTGCAGAGCCCGACAATGCCGAGGCGAAGAACCTGCTCGCCGACGCGCTGACCCAGATGGGCCACCAGACCAAGATCGGCCCATGGCGGAACTTCCAGCTCTCGGGCGCCAAGGAACTTCGCGACGGCGTCGTCGAGGCCGCCCCCCCCCTGCAACCGCCTCGCCCGACATCGTGCGCAACCTGCCGCTGGGGACCTGCCTCGATTATCTCGCGGTGCGCCTGAACCACCGCGAGGCCGCCGGGCAGGAGATCGCGCTCGACTTCATGATGACTGATGTCGGCGACGCGTTCGAGGCTACGGTGACCAACAGCGTGATGAACGACACGCTGGACGGCCAGGGGCCGAGGCGGACGCCACTGTGACGCTGGACCGGACCGTGCTCGACGGCATCAACCTCGGCCAGACCACGACGATGGACGCGATCGCAGGCGGCTGCGATACGGTCGACGGCGACGCGCAGAAGGTCGAGGACGTCGTGGGCCTACTTGACGGTCTGGCTCAACATCGTGACGCCCTGAGCGGGGCCCTGCTCCGCACGGAGCGTCGCTTGCCGAAGAGCAGAGAAAGACGCCTCCCCGGAGGCGGCTTTTGCTGTCGGGTGGCCGTCCGATGCCCGCGGGAATGGCGTCTCGCCTCCCGCGGTCGTCAGGTCCTGTTTTCCGGCGCGGCAGTCACATCGGAGTGGGTACAGAACTTGCCACATGTCCGCCACATTTTCGCCCAAATCATGAATGATAGGTTCATCTCTCGGATCAGCCGAGGGCTGGCCGGGCTCTGCGGGAACCGCCGCAAAGCCACTTTCGACTTGGTAGGGGTATCGGACATGTATGCTGGAGCCATTGCAGTCATCGTCGCTCTCGGCTGTGTCGCGGAATTGTTTGAAGTCCGCGCTGAAAAGCGTCGTTCGGAAGCCGCGAAATCCAAGCGCGAAGATTTTCCCGGTCTGAGAGACTGACGAGATCCTTCCCGGGTCGCCCTCTGCCGACCCGGACGAAGCTACCTTGGTCTGTTTGGCCGGTTGTTCCCAATCATAGCCCAGAAGACCCGATCCGCTCCGGCCTTGCAGAGCGTGACGCGGGGCAACGCATCTTCAGGCAGCTCTCACCGAGACTGAACCCAACGTTCTCCACGGCGAGAGCCCGAGCGCCAGGGCCCACCCACGCCTGACCGAACACGTGCACGATGCGGTGTTCGCGCGGCGCTTGGCGCCGATCGTCACGCGACACTCCCCCTAAAAGCCCCCTAAAGGAAAGAGGCGGCCCGTTGGCCGCCTCCCCTGTCGTCCGGTCTTACTCGGCGGCCCAGCCCGAGACCGCCTTGATCTCGAGGAAGTCGTGGATCCCGAGGATCCCCGCCTCGCGGCCGTTGCCCGACTGCTTCATGCCGCCGAAGGGCGCGCCCGGGGCGCGGCTCTTGCCGTTCATCTCCACCATGCCAGAGCGCAGCTGCCGCGCGAGGCGGTGGCGGCGTTCGGTGTCGGTGGACTGCACGTAGTTGGTCAGGCCGTAGGGCGTGTCGTTGGCGATCTCGACCGCCTCTTCCTCGGTTTCGAACTTCATGATCGACAGCACCGGCCCGAAGATCTCTTCGCGCGCGATGGTCATGTCCGGGGTCACGTCGGCAAAGACCGTGGGGCGCACGTAGAAGCCCTTGTTGAAGCCCTCGGGACGGCCGGGCCCGCCGGCGACGAGCCGCGCGCCTTCCTTGATGCCGGTCTCGATGAGGCCCTGGATCTTGTCGTACTGCACCGCGTTCACCACCGGGCCAATGTGCCTGCCGTCTTCCGAGGGCGCGCCCACGGTGACCGACTGCGCCACGGCGGCGGCTTCCTCGACCACGCGGTCGTAGATCGGTGCCTCGACCATCATGCGCGAGGGCGCGTTGCAGCTCTGGCCCGAGTTCTGCATCATGTGCAGCACGCCGCGCTTGACCGCCTTGTCGTCGGCATCGGCGAAGATCAGGTTGGCGCCCTTGCCCCCGAGCTCGAGGTGCACGCGCTTCAGGGTCTCGGCGGCGGTCTTCGAAATCGCGCGGCCGGCGCGGGTCGAGCCGGTGAAGCTCACCATGTCCACGTCCGCGTGACCCGAAAGCTGGGTGCCCACGCCCACGCCGTCACCGTTCACGAGGTTGAACACGCCCTTCGGGAAGCCAGCGGCGTCCATCATCTCGGCGAAGAGCATGGCCGAAAGCGGGCTCTCTTCCGACGGCTTCAGGATCATGGTGCAGCCGGCGACGGCGGCGGCGCCGACCTTCAGCGTCACCTGGTTCATCGGCCAGTTCCACGGGGTGATCAGCGCACAGACGCCGACGGCCTCGTGGATCATGCGGGTGTCGGGGAACGCCTCGGAGAAGGCCTTGTCGAACTCGAAGGTCTTGGCGGCGTCGATGAAGTTCTTCAGGTGAAAGCTGCCGGCGCCCACCTGGCTGGCGCGCGACAGCGCGATGGGCGCGCCCATCTCGAGCGTCATCGCCTGCGCCATTTCCTCGGCGCGCTCAAGGTAGACCGCGAGCAGCTTCTCGACGAGCGCGATGCGCTCTGCCACCGGGGTCGCCATCCAGCCCGGCAGCGCGCGCTTTGCGGCGGCCACCGCGGCGTCGGTGTCGGCCTGTCCGCCGAGGGCGATCACCGCGCAGGGCTCTTCGGTCGCCGGGTCGATCACCTGGTGGTCGCGGCCCTCGAGCGCATCCACCCAGGCACCGTCGATGTAAAACTGACGCTTCTCGATCATCTGAAGTCTCCCTTCGTGAGATTTGATCAAATTCTCTCTTGGGCGACACTCTGTCACGCGCCCTCTCCCGCCGCAAGCCGGGGTCTTTACATCGTGACCCGAGACTGTACCTAAATCAGAGAGACCCACGTCCGGCCCCGCACGGACAGGAAAGGAGACTTCCAATGGCACTGCGCATCAACGACGAAATTCCCAACCTTCACGTCGTCACCGACCTTGGCGAGTACGATCTGCACGACTGGATCGGCGACAGCTGGGCGATTTTCTTTTCGCATCCCAAGGACTTCACCCCGGTCTGCACCACCGAGTTCGGCGCCGTGGCGCAGCTTGCCGACGAATGGGCGAAGCGCGGCACCAAGGTGATGGGCATCTCGGTCGACGGCGTCGAGGAGCACAAGCGCTGGAAGGGCGACATCGAGAAGACCTCGGGCGCGTCCGCCGGCTTCCCGATCGTGGCCGACGATGACCTGAAGATGGCCAAGGCGCTCGACATGCTGCCCGCCGACGCCTACCTGCCCGACGGCCGCACCCCCGCCGACAGCGCCACTGTGCGCTCGGTGTTCATCGTGGCGCCGAACAAGAAGGTGCAGCTGATGATGACCTACCCGATGTCGGTGGGCCGCAACTTCGCCGAGGTGCTCCGTGCCCTCGACGGCCTGCAGCGCACCTACGAGCAGCCGCTCGCCGTGCCCGCCAACTGGGAAACCGGCAAGGACGTGATCGTGGCCCTGTCGCTCGACGACGCGGCGGCGGCAGAGAAATACGGCGAGCTCGACATCAAGCTGCCCTACCTGCGCTACGCCAAGGACCCGGCCTGATCCACGGCCCCCTGAACGGCCCCCTGAGATGACGAAGGCCCGCCTGTCACGGCGGGCCTTTTTGCTGGCGGGCGGCGCCCCTCAGACGTCGAAGCGATAGACCCCGCCCCGCCCCCGCGCGATGGCGTGGCGCTCGATCATCCGCCTCGTGTGCGGCGGCTCGCTGCCGCGATGCAGCTCCAGCAGCCGCGCATAGGTGCCGTGGTCGGCCTTGGTCCGGCGGGTGTTGTGGCGGATGTACTCGACCCAGGTCGGTACGTGGTAGGTCTCCTGCCAGATCCGCGGGTTCTCGAGATCGCGCATCAGCACCCAGTTCTGCGCCCCGTCGCGGATCCGCACGCGGCGGCGCTCGGCCATGACCTCGAGGAACTGCGGCAGGTCCTGCGGGTCGATCTCGAACTCGGTGACAGCCACCACCGGCCCGCTGCGCGGCTGCACGTCGAGCTGCAGCATCGGCTCGCGGAAGAGCCCCAGCGGCGACAGGTCGAGATTGCCGTATTCCGGCAGCGGCCGGCGCAGACCGACCGCGGCGGCGAGTGCAAGGATGCCGGCCGCGCCTGCGAAGGCCACCAGCAGGCTCTGCCCGTCCGAGACCGCGCCCCAGAGCCAGCTGCCCAGCGCCATGCCGCCGAAGCTGGCGGACTGGTAGAGCGCGATGGCGCGGCCCACCACCCAGCGCGGCGTCGAGAGCTGCACCGTCACGTTGAAGAGCGACAGCGCCACCACCCAGGCCGCGCCGCTCAGCATCAGCGCGGGCAGGCAGAGCCAGAGCGAGGGCGACACCGCCAGCCCGGCGGTCGAGGCCATCGCCACCAGCGCCGCCAGCCGCACGATGTGCTCGTTGTCCATGCTCGCGCGCAGCCGGGAATTGGCCATCGCGCCGCCGATGGCGCCGACCCCGAAGGAGCCCAGCAGGATACCGTAGGTCGTCGCGTCGCCGCCCAGCCGCTCATGCGCCACCACGGGAAGCAGCGACAGCGCCGCCACCGAGCCGAGGCCGAAGAGGAACGCGCGCCCCATGACGTTGACGAGGTTCGGCGACATGGCGACGTAGCGCAGGCCCGACTGGATCGCGAGGCGCAGCGGCTCGCGCGGCAGCGCGTCGTCCGGCACCGGTGCCTTCCAGAGCCAGAGCGCGCCGATCATGGCGACATAGCTCACCGCGTTCAGCGCGAAGGCGGCCGCGGCGCCCGCCGCCGCCACGATGATGCCGCCGATGGCCGGGCCGATGGAGCGCATGGCGTTGAAGGCCATGGAGTTCAGCGCCACCGCCGAGGGCAGCTCGGAGCGCGGCACGATGTCCCCCATCGAGGCCTGCCACGACGGGTTGAAGAAGGTCGAGCCGGTGCCGATCATGAAGGTCAGCAGCACCAGCAGCCACGGCGTCATCAGCCCGGCCCACGCCAGCAGGGTCAGCAGCGTTGCCGTCGCCATCATGAAGAGCTGCGCCCCGATCATCACCTTGCGGCGGTCGTGGCTGTCCGCCAGCGTGCCCGCGAAGACCGCGAACAGCATGGTCGGCACCGTCACCCCGGCCTGCACGAGGCCCACCATGGCGTCGCTGTCGCTGATCTGGGTCATCATCCAGCCCGCGCCCACCGACTGCACCAGCGTGCCGAGGTTCGACACGAGCGAGGCCAACCATCGGTTGCGGAAGGCAGGAAAGCGCAGGACGGACAGGGGGTTGGATACGGGCTGAGGCATGGCGTGATCCGGGATTGCGGCAACCGCCGGACCGCGGGCCATGCCTCAAACTGTCACAGCCCCGGGCAGGGTCAACCCCCCTTCCCCGAAACGCTGGCGACTTGCCTCGCCCGGAGGCCACGGTCCGGCGGAATGCCTGCCAATAGCGCCCGGTATGCGCATACGTCCCGCCGGGCGCGTCAGTCCCCGGCCACTCACGTCGCTTATGGGCACAGCCCCCTCTGCGCGGCCGGCTTGCCCGCCACGGGCTCCGATCTGCGGCCGGCCAATCCCTGCCGGAAAGTCCCTGACGCAGCGCTGTCCCCGTCCGGGGCGGGGTCAGGATGCCAAGCGGGGCGATCATTACTCCAGATGCAAGGGCACCGCCTCCCCTTCACACGGGACAAGCCACCAACCGGCCTGACTGGCAGGGCGCTGACGAGCGCTTCCAGACGGCCAGATTTGCCGTCGTGGCGGCCTCATTACGCGACCAGCGATCACGAACGCGACGGGAGGCACCGGTCTTTGGCGTCGTCTCGCTTCGGAGACGGGCTGTAGCGGTCCCCGGAGGCCCGGCTCGTCGACGGCAGCGATTGCGCGACTTTCCGAAAACTACCCCGCGGGCAAGAAAATCCAACCCAGCGCACGCCCCGACCCGAGCGCAGGAAAACCCGGCCCGGCGCTTGGACCCGACCCGTGCGCACGAAAAAAGGGCCGGTGCGCACGGCACCGGCCCCTTCCGATAGATCTGTCCCGAGGGCTCAGAGCGTCGGGTACATCGGGAAGCGCTTCAGGAACTCGGTGACTTCGCCGCGGACCTTGGCCTCGACCTCGCCGTTGCCGTCCTCACCGTTGGCGGCAAGACCGTCGACCACCTCGATGATCCAGTCGGCGATCTGGCGGAACTCTTCCTCGCCGAAGCCGCGGGTGGTGCCGGCGGGCGAGCCCAGACGGATGCCGCTGGTCACGGTCGGCTTCTCGGGGTCGAAGGGCACACCGTTCTTGTTGCAGGTGATGTGCGCACGGCCCAGCGCCTTCTCGGTCGCGTTGCCCTTCACGCCCTTGGGGCGCAGGTCCACCAGCACGACATGGGTGTCGGTGCCATGGGTCACGGTGTCGAGCCCGCCCTTGATCAGCTGGTCAGAGAGCGCCTGCGCGTTCTTCACCACCTGAGCGGCGTAGGTCTTGAACTCGGGCTTCAGCGCCTCGCCGAAGGCCACGGCCTTGCCGGCGATGACATGCATCAGCGGACCGCCCTGGATGCCCGGGAAGATCGCCGAGTTGACCTTCTTGGCGATGGTCTCGTCGTTGGTCAGGATCATGCCGCCGCGCGGACCGCGGAGGGTCTTGTGCGTCGTGGTGGTGGCCACGTGGGCATGGGGGAACGGCGACGGGTGCTGACCGCCGGCCACGAGGCCCGCGAAGTGCGCCATGTCGACCATCAGGTAGGCACCGACGCTGTCCGCGATTTCGCGCATCTTGGCGAAGTCGATCTGGCGCGGGATGGCCGAGCCGCCGGCGACGATGATCTTGGGCTTGTGCTCGTTGGCGAGCTCCTGCACCTGATCGTAGTCGAGACGGTTGTCCTGCTGGCGCACGCCGTACTGGATGGCGTTGAACCACTTGCCCGACTGGTTCGGCTTGGCGCCGTGGGTCAGGTGGCCGCCGGCGTCGAGCGACATGCCGAGGATGGTGTCACCGGGCTGGATCAGCGCCTGGTAGACGCCCTGGTTGGCCTGGCTGCCCGAGTTCGGCTGAACGTTCACGTACTCGCAGCCGAACAGCGCCTTGGCGCGGTCGATGGCGAGGTTCTCGGCCACGTCCACCCACTCGCAGCCACCGTAGTAGCGCTTGCCCGGGTAACCCTCGGCGTACTTGTTGGTCATCACCGACCCCTGCGCTTCCATCACGGCGCGGGAGACGATGTTCTCGGAGGCGATCAGCTCGATCTCGTCGCGCTGACGACCGAGTTCGCCGGTGATCGAGGCGAAGAGTTCGGGGTCGCGGTCGGAGAGCGACTGGGTGAAGAAACCGTCATCGCGGTGCGGTGCGTTCATGAGGCGGGTCTCCCGGTGTCGTCATGGATTCGTCACGTGGCGACTAGGTAAAGGAAACCGGCGCCCCCGCAAAGGGATCAAAGCGGCATTGTTCCGGTACAACGGCGACGGCTCTGGCAGGTTGCGGAAACTTGTGCTTGTTTCGGAACCGAACGACCGAGTTCGGGAAACCCATGTCGCTGAAAATCGCCTTTTGCGCCTCGAATGCAGCCATCGCCCAATCCGCGCTGGAGGGGCTTACCCGCCGCTACGGCAACCACGCCGAGAACGGCGCGGACGTGATCGTGGCGCTGGGGGGTGACGGCTTCATGCTGCACACGCTGCACCGGACCGAAGAGCTGGCGGTGCCGGTCTACGGCATGAACCGGGGCACCGTGGGCTTCCTGATGAACGCCTATTCCGAGCACGCGCTCGAGGAACGGCTCGCCGCCGCCGAGGAGGCGGTGATCAACCCGCTCTCGATGCGCGCCCACCGCGCCGACGGCAGCACCCATCGGGCCCTCGCAATCAACGAAGTCTCGCTGCTGCGCGGCGGGCCGCAGGCGGCGCGGCTGGCGATCTACGTGGACGGCAAGCTGCGCATGCCCGAACTGGTCTGCGACGGTGCGCTGCTGGCCACGCCCGCGGGCTCCACGGCCTACAACTACTCGGCCCACGGCCCGATCCTTCCCATCGGCTCCGACGTGCTGGCGCTGACCGCGGTCGCCGCCTTCCGGCCCCGGCGCTGGCGCGGCGCGCTGCTGCCCAAGGCCGCCGAGGTCACCTTCGAGGTGCTCGAACCCGAGAAACGCCCGGTCATGGCCGAGGCCGACAGCCAGTCGGTTCGCGACGTGCTGCGGGTCGAGGTGCGCTCGGAACCCTCGGTCGCGCACCGGGTGCTCTTCGATCCGGGCCACGGGCTCGAGGAACGGCTGATCCGCGAACAATTCGTCTGATCGTCACGGAACCGGCAGGCGGATCCCGGCGTTTTGCTGTCGAACCCCGCGATGAGGCGGGACAGCCTGACGAAAGGAGACTTCCGATGAATTGGGATGTTATCGAAGGCAAGTGGAAACAGTTCAAGGGTGAGGCCCAGGTGCAATGGGGCAAGCTCACCAACGACGATCTCGACCGGATCGAGGGCAACCGCGACAAGCTGGTTGGCGCGATTCAGGAGCGCTACGGCATCGAAAAAGACGAGGCCGAGAAACAGGTCGACGCCTTCCACAACAAGCACGCGACCTGATTTTAGGCCCCGTAAGGCACGTACCCCGTAAGGCACGTACCGGCCCCGGCTTTCCCTCGCCGGGGCCTTCGTGTGTCCGGACCCCGGGTTTCCGGGCAATATCCGCCCTCTCATGCCCTGCACCGCCCCTTGTACCGCCTGCCGCGATCCGCTCTCTATGGCGCATCGACGCAGGGGCTGTGGCCGGGGGACGCGCATGATCGAGGGTTTTCACCACGTCGCGGTGATCTGCGGCGACTACGCCCGCAGCAAGGCCTTCTACACCGAGGTACTGGGCCTCGCGATCCTTGCCGAGACCCACCGGGCCGAGCGTGACAGCTGGAAACTCGACCTCGCGCTTCCGGGCGGCGGCCAGATCGAGCTCTTCAGCTTCCCCGCCCCGCCCGACCGTCCCGACCGCCCCGAGGCCAAGGGGCTCCGCCACCTCGCCTTCACCGTTGCCGATGTCGAGGCCGCCCGCGACCGGCTCGAGGCGCAGGGCGTCGCGGTCGAGCCCATCCGCACCGACGCGCTGACCGGCAAGCGCTTCACCTTCTTCGCTGATCCCGACGGGCTGCCTCTCGAGCTCTACGAGCGCTGAGCCGCGAATCCGTTGCCCGGTGCCGGCCGCGCTGCCATGCTTTGCGCATTGTACCGGGGGGAGGACACCCATGTTCCGCATCATTCTGGCCGCGCTGCTCGCGGCCGGCACCGCGTCCGCTGACTGCGCCGGCGACGCCGAGATTTCCGCATATGTCGACGCCTACCTGTCGCGCACGCCCGCCAAGGCGCTTGGCGCCGACGGCAGCCTCGAGGACGCGCTCTGCACGCAGGGCAAGCTGATCGCGGCGCTCGAGCCCGAGATGGGCCCCGTGGTGGGCTACAAGGTCGGGCTCACCAGCAAGCCAGCGCAAGAGCATTTCGGCGTCAGCGAACCGGTGATGGGCGTGCTTTACCGCGACATGCTGCTGGAAGACGGCGCCGAGGTGCCCGCGGGCTTCGGCACCGTGCCGCTGATCGAGGCCGACCTGCTGCTGGTGGTGGGCGACAACGGCATCCGCGAGGCCACCACGCCGGATGAGGTCGTGGCGCATCTCTCGGCGCTCCGACCCTTCATCGAGCTGCCCGATCTCACCTTCGCCGAGGGCGAGCCGGTAAACGGCATCACCCTCACCGCCATCGGCGTCGCCGCCCGGCTGGGCGTGGTCGGCGCCGACATCCCCGTCGAGGATCCCGCCGAGATCTCGCAGGCGCTGGCGTCGATGGCGGTGACGCTCGCCGCCGCGGACGGCACGACGCTGACCGAGGCTCCCGGTGCGGCGGTGCTCGGCCACCCCGCCAACGCGGTGCTGTGGCTGATGTCGAAAGGCGTGACGCTCAGGGCGGGCGACGTGGTCAGCGTGGGCTCCTTCGGCCCGCTCCTGCCCATCGCCAAGGCCGGTGACGGCGCGACGCTCACCTACGCCGGACTGCCGGGCGACCCGACCGTCTCGGTGCGCTTCGCCGACTGAGGCGCCTTGGCTTCTGCGGGACGCGAAAGCGGTGTTCGGCCGGGATCATCGGGCTGGACACCGGATGCTCCGACGCGTCACGCGCCTCTGCGCCGGACCGTCGACCCGGCTCGCCGGAACGTCCGGCCCACGGCAAGAACCGGGGAGTCGCGCCCCTTGCGTCCCCCTCTTCGGGAAGCCGGGAGAACACCGGCATTACCCCCGTCGCCCCTCAGGATTTTCTTCTTGTCACAACCCGGCGCGATGACGGACCATCGCGACGCAAACGGAAAGCAGGGTGCGCTCCCAATGTCCGAAATCATCTTCTACACCAACCCCATGTCCCGCGGCCGCATCGTGCGGTGGATGCTCGAGGAGCTCGGTCAGCCATACGAGACGCGGGTGCTCGCGTATGGACCGCCGATGAAATCGCGAGACTACCTGGCGATCAACCCCATGGGAAAGGTTCCCGCTGTGCAACATGGAGAGGCCGTCGTGACCGAAGCCGCCGCCTGCTGCGCCTATCTTGCTGCCGCCTTCCCCGAAGCAGGGCTCGCGCCTGAACCGGGCACGCCCGAGAGCGCGGCCTACCTGCGCTGGATGTTCTTCGCCGCGGGACCGGGCGAGGCGGCGATCACCAACGCCCACTTCAATTTCTCGCTGCCGGACGACCCGCAGGCGCGCGGACGCGCCGGGTACGGATCGCTGGAGGCGGTCGCCGATGCACTCGCTGCGATGCTCTCGGACGGGCGAGACTACGTCACCGGAACGACCTTCAGCGCCGCGGATGTCTATGTCGGGTCGCAAATTCTCTGGGGACGGATGCTCGGTTCTCTCCCCGAGAGGCCCGGATTTTCCGACTACGCCGAGCGCCTGACAACACGCCCCGCCGCCGTGCGGGCGCGCGAGATCGACGATGCGTTGATGGCCTCATCCGGTTGAGCAGGCCCGGATCGAACGAGCGGTAACGCACGCGGCCGGGCGCCACGGCGGGACCTGAGGCGGCATCCCCGGTCGCCGCACGACCCGAGACCCCTCGCGGCCGGTTCAGTCCGTCTTGGGCGCGCTGTCCTCCGCGTCGACGATCCGGATTGTGTCGTGGACATGGTGCAGCGGTGACGGGAACACCGGCATCCGCAGCGCATCGCCAGCGCGGAAACGCCAGCACTCCCTCTTGTCACACCCCGCCCGGACACGGCCAAAACACCGGGTCCGGGCGGGAAATTCAGGTCAGGCCGGCACCTTCGAGGCGTAGCCCAGCCCCTTTAGCGCCACGCCGATCTCGTCGAGGATGACCGGGTCGTCGATGGTCGCGGGCATCTTGAACTCTTCGCCGTCGGCGATCTTGACCATGGTGGCGCGCAGGATCTTGCCCGAGCGGGTCTTTGGCAGGCGATCCACCACGGTCACCAGCTTGAAGGCCGCGACCGGGCCGATCTGGTCCCGCACCAGCTTCACGCATTCCTTGCAGACCTCGGCATGGTCGCGGTCGACCCCCGAGCTCAGGCAGATGAAGCCGAGCGGCAGCTGGCCCTTGAGCGCGTCCGACACGCCGATCACCGCGCATTCGGCGACGTCGGGGTGCGAGGCCAGAACCTCTTCCATGGCGCCCGTGGACAGGCGGTGCCCCGCGACGTTGATGACGTCATCGGTGCGCGACATGATGTAGAGGTAGCCGTCCTCGTCCTTCATGCCCGCATCGCCGGTTTCGTAGTAGCCCGGGAACTGGCTGAGGTAGGACTTCTTGTAGCGTGCCTCGGCCTGCCAGAGCGTCTGCAGCGTGCCCGGGGGCAGCGGCAGCTTGATGGCGATGGCACCGAGCTCGCCCGCGGGCAGCTCGTGGCCGCCCTCGTCGAGGATGCGCACGTCGTAGCCCGGCATCGCCACAGAGGGGCTGCCCAGCTTCACCGGCAGCAGCTCGATGCCGATGGGGTTGGCGGCGATGCCCCAGCCGGTCTCGGTCTGCCACCAGTGGTCGATCACCGGCACGCCGAGATGCTTCTGCGCCCATTCGATGGTTGAGGGGTCGGCCCGCTCGCCCGCGAGAAACAGCGCCTGCAGGTCGTGCAGCTTGTAGCGCTTGATCCATTCGCCGTCCGGATCCGCCCGGCGGATGGCGCGCAGCGCGGTCGGCGCGGTGAAGAAGCTCTTCACCCGGTGGTTCTGGATGATCCGCCAGAACACGCCGGCATGGGGGGTGCCGATGGGCTTGCCCTCGAACACGATGGTCTGGGCGCCGGTGATCAGCGGGCCGTAGCAGATGTAGGAATGCCCCACGACCCAGCCCACGTCCGAAGCCGCCCAGAACCGGTCGCCCGGCCCGATGTTGTAGATGTTCTTCATCGTCCATTGCAGGGCGACGAGATGGCCCGCGGTGGAGCGGACCACGCCCTTGGGCTGGCCGGTGGTGCCGGAGGTATAGAGGATGTAGGCCGGGTGATTGCCCTCGACCGGCACGCATTCGGCGGGCTTCACGCCGTACTGGAATCCGTGCCACGAGAAGTCGCGGCCCTCGACCAGCTTCGCCACCTCCTGCGCGCGCTGGAAGATCACGCAGAACTCGGGCTTGTGGGTCGAGAGCGCGATGGCCTCGTCGAGCAGCGGCTTGTAATGCACCACCCGGCCGGGCTCGAGGCCGCAGCTCGACGCGATGATCGCCTTGGGCGTGCAGTCGTCGATGCGCACCGCGAGCTCGTGCGCCGCGAAGCCGCCGAACACCACCGAGTGCACCGCGCCAAGCCGGGCGCAGGCCAGCATCGCCTCGAGCGCCTCTGGGATCATCGGCATGTAGATGATGACGCGGTCGCCCTTCTCGATGCCGCGCATCTTGAGCGCGCCCGCCAGCGACGCCACGCGGTCGCGCAGTTCGGAATAGGTGATACCCTTGGTGGCGTGGGTGATCGGGCTTTCGTGCATGATGGCGATCTCGTCGCCCCGGCCCGCCTCGACGTGACGGTCCACCGCATTCCAGCAGGTGTTGACCAGCCCGTCCGAGAACCACTCGTACATGTCGCCGCCCTTGTCGAACAGCGCTTTCGACGGTTCCTTGACCCAGTCGATGGCGCTGGCGGCCTCCATCCAGAACCCCTCGGGATCCTCCTGCCACGCCGCGTACACGTCCTTGTAGCCCATGGGAAAGCTCCTCCTCTCACATCTGGGTAATGTCATGAGGCATGAGCCCCGCACCGAGCAAGTATGTTACCGCATGGCAGGTCAGAATATCGCAGGGTTTCGCGCTTAACAGGGCGCTAACTTCGGCAAATATTTGCAAACTCCCTAAAATATGAGGGAAATCTGCAAAGTTCTCGTCTGTTTGCGAATTGGCAAACTCTGAAATGGCAAAGTCGCGGTGTGCGTGAATCACTTTTGCCGCGTGCGGCGCCTCCTCCATTCGCCTCGGTCACGGCCACGCCGGCCCTTCGTCGCGAGGGGAACTACGCCATGCCGCTTCGGACACAGAGGTCACGCCCCACAACGGCGCGCTGTTGCCCGACGGCCTGCTGCTCACCACGAACAGGATCTGCCGTCCCCAGTTCGGCGCAGCGGTCACCGGCGAGCTGATCGAGTCGGGCGGGGTCCTGAGCATCTAGAGCAGCGGCCAGCCGCGCTTTGACGGCGCGCCGACCTCTATCGGCACAGGCCGGGGTCGATGTGCAGGGGGCCATCGTCCCGCCCCCGCCCGCCGCACCGATCCTGCGCGGATACGAGGCGGCGGTGGTGGCGCGGACGGTGCTCGCTCAGCCGTAGCTGGCGACCGGGGTGCCACCGATGGCGGCCATGTTGAGCAGCCCGCGCGAGGTGATCGAAGGGGTCACGATATGGGCGCGGTTGCCCATGCCCATGAGGATCGGGCCGACCTCGAGCGCCGAGGCCTTGAGGCGCAGGATGTTCCGCACGCCGCTGGCCGCATCCGCCTGCGCGAAGATCAGCACGTTGGCGGCGCCCTGCAGACGGTTGCCCGGCATCAGGCGCTCGCGCAGCTCGGGGTCGAGCGCCGAGTCCACGTGCATCTCGCCCTCGTAGACGAAATCGCGGGTCTCGCTGTCGAGGATGTCGAGCGCGGCGCGGATCCGCGGGCCGGTGCCGTCGTTCTGGTTGCCGAACTGCGAACGCGAGCACAGCGCGATCTGCGGCGTCAGACCGAAGCGGCGCACGTGGCGGGCGGCACCGATCACCGTCTTGGCGATCTGCTCGGGCGTGGGCTCGGTCCAGACTTGCGTGTCGGCGAGGAACAGCGGGCCGTCCTCGAGGATCATCAGCGACAGCGCGCCATTCGGCTCGAAGCCGCCACCGCCCAGAACCTGGGTGATGTAGTTGAGGTGCCAGCGATACTCGCCGAAGGTGCCGCAGATCATGCTGTCGGCCTCTTCGCGGTGCACCATGATGGCGGCAATCGCGGTGGTGTTGGTGCGCAGGATCGCCCGCGCGAGGTCCGGCGTCACCCCGCGGCGCGCCATCAGCCGGTGGTAGGTTTCCCAGTAGTCGCGGTAGCGCGGGTCGTCCTGCGGGTTCACCACGTGGAAGTCGCGGCCGGGACGGATCTCGAGTCCCATGCGCTCGCAACGGCTCTCGAGCACCTCGGGGCGGCCGATGAGGATCGGCTGCTCGGTGGTCTCCTCGAGGATCGCCTGCGCGGCGCGCAGCACGCGCTCGTCCTCGCCCTCGGCGAAGACGATCTTGCGCGAGGCGGTGCGGGCGGCCTCGAACACCGGGCGCATCAGCAGCGCCGACTTGAAGACGCTCTGGTTGAGCTTCTCCTTGTAGGCCTGAAGGTCGTCGAGCGGACGCGCTGCCACGCCCGACTCCATCGCGGCCTTGGCCACCGCGCTCGACACCACCGACGACAGCCGCGGGTCGAAGGGCTTGGGGATCAGGTAGTCGCGACCGAAGGTGAGCTGCTCGCCGTGATAGGCCGCTGCCGCCTCGGCCGAGGTCGTGGCCCGGGCCAGCGCCGCGATGCCCTCGACGCAGGCCAGCGCCATGGCGTCGTTGATCTCGGTCGCGCCCACGTCCAGCGCCCCGCGGAAGATGAAGGGGAAGCAGAGGACGTTGTTCACTTGGTTCGGGAAGTCCGAACGCCCGGTGGCGATGATCGCGTCGGGGGCGACGGCGCGCACGTCGTCGGGCATGATCTCCGGGGTCGGGTTGGCGAGCGCGAAGATGATTGGCCTATCGGCCATGCGCTTGACCTGCTCGGCCTTGAGCACGCCCGGCCCGGAGAGGCCGAGGAAGAGGTCGGCGCCGTCGATGACGTCGTCGAGCGTGCGCAGGCCGCTCTTCTGGGCGAAGCAGGCCTTCTGCGGGTTCATGTCCTCGGCTCGGCCCTCGTAGACGAGGCCGTGGATGTCGCAGAGCCAGACGTTCTCGCGCTTGACCCCGAGCTTTAGCAGCATGTTGAGGCAGGCGATGCCCGCCGCCCCGCCGCCGGTCGAGACCACCTTGACGTCCTCGAAGGCCTTGCCCGCGACGTGCAGCGCGTTGGTCGCGGCGGCGCCCACGACGATGGCGGTGCCGTGCTGGTCGTCATGGAAGACGGGAATGTTCATCCGCTCGCGGCAGATCTTCTCGACGATGAAGCAGTCGGGCGCCTTGATGTCTTCCAGATTGATCGCCCCGAAGGTGGGCTCGAGCGCGCAGACGATCTCGGCCAGCTTCTCGGGGTCGGGCTGGTCGAGCTCGATGTCGAAGCAATCGATGTTGGCGAATTTCTTGAAGAGGACGGCCTTGCCCTCCATCACCGGCTTTGAGGCGAGCGGGCCGATGTTGCCGAGACCCAGCACCGCGGTGCCGTTCGACACCACCGCGACGAGGTTCCCGCGCGAGGTGTAGCGGGCGGCCGTCTGCGGGTCGGCCTTGATCTCAAGACAGGCCTCCGCGACGCCGGGGCTGTAGGCGCGACTGAGGTCACGGCCGTTGGCCAGCGGCTTGGTCGCGCGGACCTCGAGCTTACCGGGCTTGGGGTTCTCGTGGTAGAACAGCGCCGCCTGGCGGAGGCTTTCCTGTGCGGTGTCGGACATTGCGGCGACGCTCCCGATTTAGTTCAATACTGAACAATCTGATGCAGGCCGAATATCAGGAGTCCGACGAGCCGTAAATGGGAAAGGCGCCCATCCGGGTCGGCGAGGGTCGGTCCGGGCGGAAAACCCCGGGCCGCGGATCAGTAGGCGACGGCCTCGAGAAGCTCGATGCGCTGCTCTGCCTGAAGCACGGTGAGGTCCTCGTAGAACGGCTCTCCGGTGCGCTCGGACAGCTCGCGCAGGCGCTCTTCCTGCGTGGCGCTCATGCGCTGGCGCGGGTCCGGGGGAACGTCGAGTGCGGCGTCGATCTGGGCGGGGCGAAACGTGGCGTTCATTTGATCCTATCCTCTGATCATATTCTACGAGCTGCATCCCAACTCCGCAGGAAGGCGCGAGTTCCATCCGATTGAGCAACTGATTGCGCCCACACCTCGCGCGTGCAGCATTTCGCCGGGTGACAAGGCATCGCGCCACGGCTACAAGGCCTGCGAAAATCCGATATGCACCCAAGGAGCTTTCCTCATGACCACCCTGGTATTCGGCCACAAGTCTCCCGACACCGACAGCACCGGCAGCCCCATCGTCTGGGCCTGGTACCTGAACGAGGTGAAGGGCGAGGCCGCCAAGCCCGCGCTGCTGGGCGAGCCCAACACCGAAGCCGCCTTCATGCTCTCGCACTGGGGTCTGGAAAAGCCCGAGATCATCTCCGACGTGGCCGAAGGCGCGCCGGTGGTGATCGTCGACACCAACAACCCGGCCGAGCTGCCGGCATCGATCAACGCCGCCGACATCACCGCGATCATCGACCACCACAAGCTGGTCGGCGGGCTCGAGACCAAAGGCCCGATCGACATCACAGTGCGTCCGCTGGCCTGCACTGCGACCATCATGGTCGACCTGATGGGCGACGACGCCGCCAAGATGCCCGAGGCCATCAAGGGCGCGGCGCTGACCTGCATCCTGTCCGACACGCTCGAGTTCCGCTCGCCGACCACCACCGCCCATGACAAGGCCGTGGCCGAGAAGCTGGCCGCCGACCTCGGCGTCGACATCTCCGAGTTCGCCTCCAAGATGTTCGCGGCCAAGTCCGACGTCTCGGCCTTCTCCGACGCCGAGCTGATCCGCATGGACAGCAAGGAATACGCGGTCGAGGGCACCAAGTTCCGCGTCTCCGTGCTCGAGACCACCGCCCCCGAGATCCCGCTCGACCGCAAGGCGTCGCTGATGGAGAGCTTCAAGACCGTCGCGGCCGAGGATGGCATCGACGAGGTGCTGCTCTTCGTGGTGGACATCATCAAGGAAGAGGCCACCCTGCTGGTCCCGAACGACCTGGTGAAGACCGTGGCCGAGAAGAGCTTCGGCGCCACCGTTTCGGGCGACACCGTGGTCCTGCCGGGCATCATGTCCCGCAAGAAGCAGATCATCCCGAACCTCAAGCTCTGATCGCCGCACTTGCGCGACGTATCGATACATCCGGTGCCGGCCCCCGCGTGGAGGCCGGCATTTTCTTTTGCGAATGCCGCTGCCCGTCTCGGATGCTGTCCCCGGCCGGGCGCCCTGCCCCGCCGTACGGGCGAAATTTCCTGCCCCGACATCTGGTCATCCGCCCCATGCTGGGCGATGCTCCGCCCGCAGAAACCGCGTCGAGACAAGCCCATGCCAACCGATCCCGTCCACATCTCGGGCGACACCATGTCCGCCACCGTGGCGCCGCTCGGCGCCGAGATGCAGACCCTGCGGACCGCCGACGGTGCCGACCTGCTCTGGCACGGCGATCCCCAGTGGTGGAGCGGCCGGTCGCCCATCCTCTTTCCCATCGTCGGGCGCGCCGCGGATGACCGCATCGCCGTGGGCGATTTCGAGACCGGGATGAAGCAGCACGGCTTCGCCCGCCGCGCGCTCTTCACCCTCGACGCGCACGATGCCCGGAGCTGCCGCTTCACCCTGCGCGACAGCGACGAGACCCGCGCCGTCTGGCCCTTTGCCTTCGGGATCGCGGTGACCCACGCCTTTTCCGGCGACACGCTCGAGGTCGCGGTCGAGATCAGCAACGACGACGCCGAGCCGATGCCCTTCGGGTTCGGCTTCCACCCCGCCTTCGCCTGGCCCCTGCCCGGCGGCGCGGGGAAGCCACACGAGATCACCCTCGCCAATGGCGCCGAGCCCGCCCTGGCGCGGCTGAGCGGCGGTCTCCTGCCGCCCGACCGGCTGCCCTCGCCCTTCACCGCGGGCAGGCTGGAGCTGGCGCATGACCAGTTCGAGGCCGACGCGATGATCTTTCCCGAAGGCGCGGGCGAGGCGCTGCGCTACGGCGTGCGCGGCGGGCCGGCGCTGGAGTTCGAATTCGACAACCTGCCCAACCTCGCGCTCTGGCAGCCGCCCGGCGCGCCCTTCCTCTGCGTCGAGCCGTGGCACGGCATGGCCGCCGCTACCGGCGCCTCGCCGCAGGTGGCCGAGCGCCCGTTCAGCCAGAGCCTCGCCCCCGGCGCCACCAGCCGCTTCGCCTGGCGGGTGACCACGCGGCTCTGAGCCGCCCCCCCCCCCCGCATCACACTGACACCAACTTCGACCCTGAGGCCATCATGACCCGGATCATCCACGCTCTGCCCGAAATATCGAACCAGTACGACGCGATGTTCGTCGACCTCTGGGGCTGCGTCCACAACGGCGTCGAGGCCTATCCCGACGCGATCGAGGCCCTGCGCGCCTACCGCGCCAGCGGCGGCGTCGTCGTTCTGGTCACCAACTCGCCGCGCTCGCGCAAGGAGGTGTTCAAGCAGATCGAGCGCTTCGGCGTGCCCGAGGACGCGTGGGACAACATCGCCACCTCCGGCGACTCGGCGCGTGCCGCCATGTTCACCGGCGCCGTCGGCAACAAGGTCTACTTCATCGGCCTCGAGGAAGAGCGCAGCTTCTTCGAGCCGCTGAAGATCATCACCGACCCGGTCGAGATCGAGACCGTGCCGCTGGAAGAGGCCGAGGGCATCGTCTGCACCGGGCTCTTCGACGCCACCGCCGATCCTGCGGCGATGCGGCCGCAGTTCCTCTATGCCAAGCAGAAGGGGCTGAAGCTGCTCTGCGCCAACCCCGACATCGTCGTCGACCGCGGCCACAGGCGCGAGTGGTGTGCCGGCGCGCTGGCGGCGCTCTACACCGAGATGGGCGGCGAGAGCCTCTATTTCGGCAAGCCCCATCCGCCGATCTACGATCTCGCGCGGCGGCGGCTCTTCGAGGTGGCGCCGGATCTCGACGACCCCGCGATCCTCGCCATCGGCGACGGGGTGAAGACCGATATCCTGGGCGCGGTGGGCGAGGACATCGATTCGCTCTTCATCACCGGCGGGCTCGCCGCGGAAGAGACCGCGACCGAGCTCCACCCGCACGAGGAGTTACTGCTCGAGTTCCTCGCCAGGGAAGGCGTGACGCCGACCTACTCCATCGGGTTCCTGCGCTGAGCCGATTCCGGCCCGCCATGCCACTTTGGTACCGATCAGGCACCGGCGGGCCATTTGCCTCTTGATTTTCTGCAGTCGCGAAGTAATAAAGTTGCTCACGAGCGGTAGCGTAGAGCTTATTTATTACCGGACCGAGGATCATGGAGGCTGAGATGTTGGACAATCTTCCGCGTGGAACGATCTGCATCGAGGATATCGAGATGGGCATGACGCGGCACCTGCGCAAACAGGTGACGGATCGCGACATCGAGATGTTCGCGGAGGTCTCGACCGACCGGAACCCGGTGCACCTCGACGACGCCTATGCCCATGACACGATCTTCGAGGGCCGCATCGCCCATGGCATGCTGACCGCCGGGCTGATCTCGGCGGTGATCGGCGAGCAGCTTCCCGGCCACGGCACCATCTACCTCGGCCAGACGCTGAAGTTCCTCGGCCCGGTGCGCCCCGGCGACGTGGTGCATGCCGAGGTGACGGTGGTCGACATCGACCACGCCAAGCGCCGGGTGACGCTCGACTGCCATTGCTCGGTGGACGGCAAGAAGGTGGTGATCGGCGAGGCCAAGGTTCTGGCGCCCTCGCGCAAGTTCGACTGAGGCGCACAGACCGGAAGCGGCGCCCGGCCGCGATGTCCGGCCTGCCTCCGGCGGGGATATTTGAGGCCATTGGAAGAGCCGGGGTCGCGCGCCCCGGCTTTCGTGTTTTCCGAACCGTCCCGTCGCGGCGTCAGAGCGAGTCTTCGACCCGGAAGCCGTCGGGGATGGTGTCGCGCCCGTCCAGCATCAGCGCGGACATCACCTCGGCGACCTTGGGCGCCATGCCGAAGCCGATCTTGAAGCCGCCGTTGGCGATGTAATGTCCGGGCCGGTCGGGCCACGGCCCCAGCATCGGCGCCCGGCTGCGGGCGCGCGGGCGCGCCCCGGCCCAGCGCTCCACCACCTCGGCCCCGTGCAGCACCGGCATCGCCGCCACGGCGCGCTCGACCAGCGCGTCGCACTGGTCGTCGGTGCTCGAGGGGTCGTCGAACTCGCGCTCGGTGGTCGAGCCCAGCGCCACGGTGCCGTCATGATGCGGCACGATATGCAGCCCGCCGGCGAAGACCTGCGGCACCTCCCCCGCGTCGTGGCGCAAGAGCACCGACTGGCCCTTGATGCCGGTGCCTACCGGCCGGCCCAGCGCCTGCGAGAGATCCAGCAGCCCGCGCCAGCCGGTGGCCCAGAGCACCGCGCCCTCGTCCTCGGCCTCGGGAACGATCTCGACCCCGCGCACCGCCAGCGCCGCCTGCAGCGCCGCCCCGGCCCGGCGCGGCGACATGCGCGCGCTCAGCGTGTCGCGGATCAGCCAGCCGCTGGGGCTGAGCGGCGCCCATGGGCCCGCATCGTCGGCGCGGATCAGCTCCCACACCGCGGCATCGCCCCAGAGTTCGCGCGCGGTCAGCGCCCGCGCCCGCGCCAGCTCGAGCGCCGCGTCGTCGGCCACCGGCTGCAGCCGTCCGCTGCGGGCATAGTCCGGGGACACGCCGCCCTCGGCCTCGACCGCGTGCCAGAAGCCTTCCGCCATCAGCAGGCTCTCGAGCTGGAACGCTTTCTTGGGGTTCCAGTTCTCGGGCACGTGCGGCGCCAATGCGCCCACCAGCCCGCCGCTCGAGCCCGCGCCAAGTCCGTACGGGTCAACCACCCGCACCGTCGCACCGCCGCGCAGGCAGCTCCACGCAATGGAGAGGCCGAAGATCCCCGCCCCGCGCACGGTCACATCCACACTTGCCATTCCCGAGCCTCCCGTCCATGGTCGCGCCCGTTCTACAGCGTTTCGCCTTGAACCTGAATCGCAATTCGGCGCCGTCCGTACCGGCCCCGAACGCGCCGCGAGCCCACCGCAGCAGGCTCAAGCTGAAACCCATTTTGGACAGACCACCATGACCAACCAGCCGGATGCGCCGATCTGGCGCGACGGCGGGGTGCCGGTATCGCCCCGCTTCGACGACCCCTATTACTCGCTCGAGAACGGCCTCGCCGAGACCCGCCACACCTTCCTCGCCGGGAACGCCCTGCCGGAGCGCTTCCGGGACGGCTTTCATGTGGCCGAGCTGGGCTTCGGCACCGGGCTCAACCTGCTGGCGACGCTGCAGCTCTGGCGCGACGCGGGCTGCGCCGGGCGTCTGAGCTTCACCAGTTTCGAGGCCTTCCCGCTCGAGGCCGGCGACATGATCCGGGCGCAGGCTGCCTTTCCCGAACTGTGCGACATCGCCGAGGAGCTGGCACCGTTCTGGCGTGGCGGCGCGCGCAAGATCGAGCTTCCCGACCTCGCCTTCTGCATGGTTGCGGGCGATGCGCGCGAGACCCTGCCCGCCTGGGAGGGCCGCGCCGACGCGTGGTTCCTCGACGGCTTCTCGCCCGCCAAGAACCCCGAGCTCTGGGGGCCGCAGCTGATGGCGGAGGTCGCGCGCCATACCGCGCCGGGCGGCACCGCCGCGAGCTACACCGCCGCGGGCCATGTCCGCCGCGCGCTCGAGGCGGCAGGGTTCGCGGTGACCCGCCAGCCGGGATATGGGCGCAAGCGACACATGACCGTGGCGGAGTTTTCCTGATGGCACAGCAGAACACGAGCCTCGGCATCTGGCTGATGGTCTTCACCACGCTGGTCTTCGCGCTGCAGGACGGCATCTCGCGGCACCTGTCGGCCGAGTACAACGTCTACATGGTGGTGATGATCCGCTACTGGTTCTTCGCAGCCTTCGTGATGGCCGTCGCGGGGCGGCAGGCGGGCGGGCTCAGGGCCGCCGCCGCCACCAGTCAGCCGCTTCTGCAGATCTTCCGCGGCGTGCTGCTGGTGGCCGAGATCTGGGTCATGGTCACCGCCTTCGTGCTGCTGGGCCTCACCGAGAGCCACGCGGTCTTCACCGCCTACCCGCTGCTGGTGGCGGCGCTCTCGGGGCCGATCCTCGGCGAGAAGGTCGGCTGGCGGCGCTGGACCGCCATCGGCGTCGGCTTCATCGGCGTCATCATCATCCTGCAACCCTCGGGCGGGGTGTTCTCGCCCTATGCGGTGGTGCCGCTGGTGGCGGCGCTGATGTTCGCGCTCTACGGCCTGCTGACGCGCTACGTGGCGCGCAAGGACAGCGCCGCGACCTCGTTCTTCTGGACCGGCATCTCGGGGGGGATCACCGCCACCGTTGTGGGCGCGTGGTTCTGGGAGCCTATGACCGGCGCGGACTGGGGCTGGATGGGGCTGCTCTGCATCACCGGCGCGCTCGGGCATTTCACCCTGATCAAGTGCTACGAGGTCGCCGAGGCCTCGGCGGTGCAGCCCTTCGCCTACCTGCAGCTGGTCTTCGCGGCGGCGCTGGGGATGACGGTCTTTGGCGAAACCCTGCGCCCGAACGTGGCGATCGGCGCCTGCATCATCGTGGCGGCGGGGCTCTTCACCCTGTGGCGCGCCCGGGTCAGGGGCTGACCCGGGCGCGCCAGGGGGCCAGGGGATGCGCCGGATCCCGGCGGGCGCCACCACGGCCCCGCCGGTCGCTGTCTTCGGTCAGGCGGCGCCGTCGAGGACGGCCCGGAACTCGCGCCATTCGCCCTTGGACATGCCCGAGCTCTCCTGCGTGACCTCCTCGCCCTTCAGCATCCGGCGCACGCAGTCGAGCGCCGTGGCCGAGAGCTGCGCACCGCCCATGCGGTAATCCTCGAAGGCGCGGAAGGCGAAGGGCACCCAGTCGCGCACCACCTCGCAGATCGCGTCGGCGTAGACGCGGATCTCGTACTGGGCGTGCGCATCGGCGCGCAGGCGCAGGAAGTGCAGCAGGTTGTGAAGATCCACCTTCCAGTACCACTGGGTGTAGATGTTGGCGGGCAGGTTCATCCGCGCCAGCTCCCGCGCGAGGCCCTGCTGGCCCTCGGTCGAGATCATCTCCTCGTAGTGGTCGTAGGCCCGCATTGCGTCGTCGCGCAGGTAGCGCAGCACGCGCTCGGCTTCCTCGCCTGAAAGGGTCTCGCCCCGGCCCTGGTTGTTCACCACCGACTGCGCGGCGAGATGCTCGGGCGCGGGGGTGTAGAACTCGCGGTCGAGAATCGAGTAGCGCGCCGAGTATTCGTTCACGTTCGCGGTGCGGTGGCGGATCCACTGCCGCGCCACGAAGATCGGCAGCTTCACGTGCAGCTTGATTTCGCACATTTCGAAGGGGGTCGAGTGCCAGTGCCGCATCAGGTAGCGGATCAGACCCTCGTCGTTGCTGACCGACTTGGTGCCGCGACCGTAGGACACCCGCGCCGCCTGGCAGATCGCCGCGTCGTCGCCCATGTAGTCCACGACCCGGACGAAGCCGTGATCGAGCACCGGCAGCGCGGTGTAGAGATGTTGCTCCATGCCCGGCGCCACGGCACGCAGGGTCTCCTGCGGGGTGCTGCGCTGCGCGTCGATTTCGGCCTGCTGGTCGGGGCTGAGCGGCATGGGGCGAATCCCTTTTTCTTCAAGCTGCGAGTCGGTGAACCCCATATATGGCGGATCTGACCGTGGAAGCCAGCCATATGGGGTGTGGTTGGCACGCGTGCCGCCGCACGCCCCCCCGGCGGCCACGAACCGCGGCGCCATGGGCTCGTGAGCGCGGCACGAGACTGCACACTCGACATATTCGCTGCGCTCTCTACTCTCTGGAGTCAACCAACTGACGGAAGGAGCATGCTCCATGGGCATCAAGTATCTGCACACCATGGTCCGCGTGAAGGACCTCGACAAATCCATCGCATTCTACGAGCTGCTGGGCCTCACCGAGCGCCGCCGCGTCGAGAACGAGAACGGCCGCTTCACCCTCGTATTCCTGTGCCCGCCCGAACAGGCCGACGGCACCGCCGACGTGGAGCTGACCTACAACTGGGACGGCGATGACGGCCTGCCCTCGGATTCGCGGCACTTCGGCCACCTCGCCTACTCGGTCCCGAACATCTACGAGACCTGCCAGCTGCTGATGGACAAGGGCGTGACCATCAACCGGCCGCCGCGCGACGGGCACATGGCCTTCGTGCGCTCGCCGGACAACGTGTCGGTCGAGATCCTGCAGCAGGGCGACGCCCTGCCCGAGCAGGAGCCCTGGGCCAGCATGTCCAACACGGGCCACTGGTGACGCTGGCGGCCCTCCGGCTGGCGGCGCGAGCCGCAGTGGCGCTGGTGCTCTGCACCGGTGCCGTCCGGGCGGAGGGCTGCCGTCTGGCGCTGCTGATGGCGCTGGACGTATCGTCTTCGGTGGACGACGCGGAATACACCCTGCAGAAACAGGGGCTCGCCGCGGCGCTGGCGGACCCCGATATCTCGCAGTCGATCTTCGGTGGCGAGGGCGACGTGGTGCTGGGCGTCTACGAATGGAGCGGGCGGCGGCAGTCGGTCATCGTGCTCGACTGGACGCCGCTCACCGACGAGGCGGCTTTGCAGCAGGCGGTGGCGCAGATCCTCGCCGCGCCGCGCAGCCACAACCGCTTTCCCACCGCGATGGGCTACGCGCTCGGCTACGGCGCGACGATGCTGCAGCGGGCCCCGGTCTGCTCGCGGCGGGTGATCGACGTCTCCGGCGACGGCATCACCAACGACGGCTTCCGTCCGCAGCAGGCCTACGCGCATTTCCCCTTCACCAACGTGACCGTGAACGGGCTGGCGGTGCTGGGCTCGGACCCGCGGGTGGTGGAGTACTTCCGCGGCGAGGTCGTACACGGCCCCGGCGCCTTCGTCGAGGTGGCGCAAAGCTACGAGGACTTCCGCCGCGCGATGACGCTCAAGCTGTTCCGCGAGCTCAACGACATGATCGTGGGACAGCTCCTGCCCTGAGGCGGTGGCGGGCTGGTCTGCAGGCCTGGGGCGCCGGCGAGCCGTTCCAGGAGCCCAGCGCGCGGTTCTAAGGCATGGAGGTGCCGATCTGAGGACGTCGAGAGCTGAGACATTGCGGTGACGGGCAGACCTCTGCCTCTGCCTCTGCCTCTGCCTCTGCCTCTGCCTCTGCCTCTGCCTCTGCCTCTGCCTCTGCCTCTGCCGAAAAAGCTCACGCGGTTGCCGGACAGTCCAGACCGTTTCCGAACGCCCTGCATCAGCGCCTCACGGCCTCCAACCCTCCAAGCAAGTCCCTTGCGGCCACGGAAGCGCACGAACCCGCAGTTCCGCCATGCCGCGGCAGCGGAAGCGGCAACAATCCTCCCCTGCAGCGCCGGCTTTGTCGCCACCTCAACGAAAGTCGCGGTCGCCAATGTCACATGTGGCATTGTGTCGCCGCGAATCCGTGATAGCCTCGTTATCAGGGAGGAACTTACATGATGGCTTTTGTGATTGGCCTGTTCATAGGCTTTCTGATCATCTCACCCGTGATCGCGCTGGTTGTTGCGGTCGGGCGCCTGTCGCAGGCGCGAGAGGGTGCAATCGCACCGCGCCCGGTGCCGCGCCTCAGGGTCGTGGGCCTCGACGGGACATACTGATCCCGGCGACGCCTGGCCCGCTGACTTCAGATTCCTGAGAAATCGCCACGACGCTCCGAGAGGGCTCAAAGCGGCTGCGTGTGGCCAGAGGTCTGGCCCGCGCGGCCGCCCTTACGTGCGGCGTCGCAAAGGCTTGAGAACAGCTCCACCGAACAGACCGGCATGTGGGCCTGCAGTGTAGCCTCAAAGGCTGCAAGAAAACTCTGCTGTGAACAGCCCCGCGCGTCCGAGACGCCTTCACGTCTCAGCACCGGCCAAAACCGCCTCGCTCGCGGTCCCGTCACCATCAGGCACATGTGTCCCTGTCCCTCCGGCACAACGCCGACACGGCGTCCCCGCACAGGGCCGAGAAACGCGGCGCGGGGTCAGTAGATGTAGCGGATCTGATCGGTCCAGTAGCGCTCCAGACGGCGCAGGGAGTTGTTGATCGTGTCGAGGCCGTTCAGGTCGATCACGTTGCGGCCTTCGAGCCCGTCGGAGTGGCGTTCGAACAGCGATTGCACCATGTCGCGGATGTCGCGGCCCTGCGCGGTGAGCCGCACCCGGACCGAGCGGCGGTCGATCTCGCAGCGCTGGTGATGCATGTAGCCCATCTCGACCAGCTTCTTGAGATTGTAGCTGACGTTGCTGCCCTGATAGTAGCCGCGGGACTTGAGCTCGCCCGCGGTCACCTCGTTGTCGCCGATGTTGTAGAGCAGGAGCGCCTGCACCGCGTTGATCTCGATGACGCCGGTGCGTTCGAACTCGTCCTTGATCACATCGAGCAGAAGCCTGTGCAGTCTTTCGACCAGCGCCAGCGTTTCAAGATACCCGGCCATGTAGCCGCTGAGCGGCTTCTTTCCCATGGAGGCATGAATGCTCATAACGGTCTCCGCCTGTTCTGTTTGAACGGCAGATTTGGGGCAAAAAGACCAACAATCGGTTAAGTCTCATAAGATACTTGGAAAACCGCGCCTTTCTTTTGCCCTCGCGGTCCCGTCACGGGTTGCAGGCCACCGCGGTGATGTCGGCAATCAGCGGCTGCAGCGGTGCAGGCGCCGGGCGCTGGCCGGACACCCACTGGTAGAGATCCTGGTCGTTCTCCTCGAGCAGCGCCTCGTAGGCGTCGAGCTCGGCGGCGCTCATGCCCGCCAGCCGCACGTCGACGTAGCGCATCAGGATGATGTCCATTTCCTTGATGCCCCGGCGCATCGAGCGCATGGTCAGGCGTTTCAGGCGGTTCTCGGGTGTCTCGGTCATGCCTCGTCCTTCAGAAGCCGGCGCAAAGTCTTCTCCAGCCGCCCGAGCCGGTCGCCGGCGGTCTGGATCTCGGTCTTGAGCGCGCGGATCTCCAGCAGCGCCTCGTTCACGTCGGCGGGAAGCGCCGGCTCGGTATCCCCGGGGCCCGAGAGCCCCTCGCCCTCGCCGGTCAGCAGCCAGCCCATCGAGACGTTCAGCAGCCCCGCCAGCATCTGCAGCCGGTTGGCGCGCGGCTCGGAGAGATCGTTCTCCCACCCCTGCAGCGTCTTCAGCTTCACGCCCAGCCGGCGCGCCAGTTTCTCCTGCCCCATCCCGGCGGCCTCGCGGGCGGCGGCGATGCGGTCCCCGAAGGTGGCGGCGTCGGGGCCATACCAGTCGGTCGTGTCGGTCATCTCGCTCTCCTCCCGGTCCGGGCCGGCCTTCCGCGCGGCCACCGAAGCCGCTTGAACGGGTGCGGGGCGCACCCTATGACAGTCAGGACCTCAATACAAACGGTGCCCTCATGGCTTTTCTCTCCGATACCCTCGCGCGCGTGAAACCCTCTCCGACCGTGGCTGTGACCCAGCTTGCGGCGGAACTCAAGGCGCAGGGCAAGGACGTGATCGGCCTCGGCGCCGGTGAACCCGATTTCGACACGCCCGACAACATCAAGGCGGCGGCGGTCGCGGCCATCGAGGCGGGCAAGACCAAGTACACCGCCCCCGACGGCGTGCTCGAGCTGAAACAGGCGATCTGCGCCAAGTTCAAGCGCGAGAACGGGCTCGACTACGAGCCCGCGCAGATCAGCGTCTCGACCGGCGGCAAGCAGGTGCTCTACAACGCCTTCATGGCGACGCTGAACCCCGGCGACGAGGTGATCATCCCCGCGCCCTACTGGGTCAGCTACCCGGACATGGTGCTGCTCGGCCAGGGCACGCCGGTGGTGATCGAGGGCAAGCCCGAGCTCGGCTACAAGATCACCCCCGAGCTGCTCGAGGCGGCGATCACGCCCAGGACCAAGTGGTTCCTGTTCAACTCGCCGTCGAATCCGACCGGCGCGGGCTACACCCGAGACGAGCTGAAGGCGATCACCGAGGTGCTGATGCGCCACCCGCATGTCTGGGTGATGACCGACGACATGTACGAACATCTCGCCTATGACGGTTTCGAGTTCTGCACCCCGGCCCAGGTCGAGCCGCGCCTCTACGAGCGCACCCTGACCTGCAACGGCGTCTCCAAGGCCTATGCCATGACCGGCTGGCGGATCGGCTACGCGGGCGGCCCCAAGGAGCTGATCGCGGCGATGCGCAAGATCCAGTCGCAATCGACCACCAACCCCTGCTCGATCAGCCAGTGGGCGGCGGTCGAGGCGCTGAACGGGCCGCAGGATTTCCTCGCGCCCCGGGCCGAGGCCTTCAAGCGCCGCCGCGACCTCGTGGTCGAGCGGCTCAACGCCATCGAAGGCATCACCTGCCCGGTGCCCGAGGGGGCGTTCTACGTCTACCCCTCGATCGCCGGCCTGCTGGGCAAGACCTCGAAGGGCGGCACCCTGATCGAGAACGACGAGGCCTTCTGCAAGGCGCTCTTGGAAGAGAACGGCGTGGCGGTGGTGTTCGGCGCGGCCTTCGGCCTGAGCCCGAACTTCCGCATCTCCTACGCCACCTCCGACGCGGCGCTGGAAGAGGCCTGCAACCGCATCGCGGCCTTCTGCGCCGGGCTCTCCTGAGCCCGGACAGCCGCGCTCCAGACGGGGTGACGACACAGGAGGGAACGACATGGCCGGCGATCTGCCCGACTACTACTTCCGCATCCGCGAGAACGGCGCCGCGGTGTTCCGAGTGGACACCGCGAACCGCCAGCGCCGGATCGAAATGGACCAGATCGCCGTCGTGAACGTCAAGCGGGACGAGATCCGGCCGCACGGGGACTCTCCGCTCAGCGACGCCGATCTCGCCGCCATCCGCAGCTGGCTGACCGATCGCAAGGCGCTGCTCGCCCAGCGCGACATCGACGACATCCACCGCGCCGTCGATCATCTCAACCTCACCGCCCAGTGGGCGCAGTCCCGCGCCACCGACGACCAGCTCGACGAGGTCACCGACGCGTTGTTGCTGGCGATGCACGACCTGCGCGCGGTGCTGGTCCGCAAGCGCGCGGACAGGCTTAGCAGGGGCTGAAGGGCAGCGCAGGGGCGGATGAGTCTTCGCCTCCCGCACCGCCACCGAGCGCGAAACGGCAACGATCCCCGCCTTTAAACCGGGACTGTTTCCGCCCCTCCACCAATACTCGGAAATCGGGCGGAAATTCGACACGCCCCCGTCGCTGGTACTCTCGCAAGCCTGCTTTTCGCTTTGAAAAGAGGTCCATCTGGGGACCCATGCGCGCTTTGACAGTGTTTGCCGCCGCCGCGGCGCTTGCGATTTCCGCCTCCCAGGCCCTGGCCCGGAACGACGCCCACACCGGCGATGCCACCGCCGATCTCAGCCGCCAGCCGCTGATCCAGGCCTGCCCGGCCGCCAACGACTGCCCCGCCGGACCACAGCCGGTGATGGTGGGCGGCGTGATCTCCTGCGGCTTCCCCACGGCAGGCCCCTATTCCACCCCGTCGGACCACGCGCTACGGGCCGGCCGGGGCTCTGATCGGGGCGATCTGCCCCGGGCCTGCGCGCCGGAAGGCGAAAAGGGCGTGGTCTCGACGTAATCCGCGTGCCCGCAAGGCTTGGCAAAGGCGGACAGGCCGCGTATACGCGCGGCCTGAACCATTTGCCGAGGGTATGACCATGCAGGGCAGTGCAAATCTCAACATCATGATCAAGGCGGCACGCAAGGCGGGCCGCTCGCTGGTGAAGGATTTCCGCGAGGTCGAGAACCTGCAGGTCTCGATGAAGGGTGCGGGGGACTTCGTCAGCCGCGCCGATATCGCGGCCGAGGCCATCCTCAAGGAAGAGCTGCTGGGCGCCCGGCCCAACTACGGCTGGCTCGGCGAGGAAGGCGGCGGCCAGGACGGCACCGACCCGACCCGCCGCTGGATCGTCGACCCGCTCGACGGCACCACCAACTTCCTGCACGGCCTGCCGCACTGGGCGATCTCCATCGCGCTCGAGCACAAGGGCCAGATCGTCGCCGGCGTGGTCTTCGACCCCGCCAAGGACGAGATGTTCTACGCCGAGAAGGGCAGCGGCGCCTGGCTCAACGACTCGCGCCGCCTGCGCGTCTCGGGCCGCACCCGGCTGATCGAGGCGATCTTCGCCACCGGCGTGCCCTTCGCCGCCAAGAAGACCCTGCCCGCCACGCTCAAGGACCTCGCCCGACTGATGCCGGAATGCGCCGGCGTCCGCCGCTTCGGCTCTGCCGCGCTCGACCTCGCCTACGTCGCCGCCGGCCGCTACGACGGCTACTGGGAGCGTGAGCTGCAGATCTGGGACATCGCCGCGGGCTACCTCATCGCGCAGGAGGCAGGCGCGCTGGTCGACGGCGTGCGCGAGGGCCAGGACCCGCTCGAGACGGGCTCGCTCCTCTGCGCCAACAACGCCATCTTCGACGGCTTCGCCAAGGTCATCCGCGAGGTCTGAGTCCCCTTCCGGGGCCACAGGGACTGCGGGCCGCCCTGTCGCGCGGCCCCCGCCCTTCATCTTGCCGGATAAACTCCCGCCGGAGGCGTCCCGACGCCGGCCCTAGCGGTCCGAGGGATGGTTAACGCCGTCCGACCAGCCAATGGGCTCGTGCTCGGCCGGGTTCACCCCCTCGATCGCCCCCATGTTGACGCCGTATTCGTTCGGGTTCGACCGCCGCCGGTGGTACATGTAGATGCCGCAGACCGAGCAGAAATGGTGCTGCGCCGTCATCGTGCCGAACTGGTAAAGCGTCAGCGTCTCCGCCCCCGTCACCACCTCTACTCCGTCGAGCGGCGCCGTCACCGCGGGCGTGCCCCGGCGGCGGCAGTAGGAGCAGTCGCAGCGCCGCGCCGTCGCGAGCCCGTCGCTGAGCGTCACGCGCAGCTCGACCGCGCCACAGTGGCAGGTGACCTTGACCGGATCCGTCATCGTTTGCGTCCTATCCTGGGAATGCGGGTGGTGTCGGCGTAGTTCATCGCCGGGTGCGGCGGGTGGCCGTGGTTGCGGTTCCAGTAGGCGGGGCCGCCCTTGCGCAGCCAGATCGGCAGGATCATCCCCATGCCCGCGACGAAGCCGCCGAGATGCGCCCAGTAGGCCACGCCACTGCCGTCGCCCTGCGCGCCGAACCCGCCCAGAAGCTGCAGCGCGAACCACACGGCCAGCAGGATCCACGCCGGCACCGGCAGGATCTTGAAGAAGATGATCAGGAAGATGAAGATGTCGACCCGCGCCTTCGGAAACAGCAGCAGGTAGCCCCCCATCACGCCCGCGATGGCGCCCGAGGCACCGACGGTGGGCACCGGCGACAGCGGCGCCGCGAGATAATGCGCGAGCCCCGCGATCACCCCGCAGCCGAGGTAGAAGGCAAGGTATCGCCCGTGGCCCAGCTCGTCCTCGATATTGTCGCCGAAGATGAAGAGGAACAGCATGTTGCCGGCAAGGTGCGCCAGCCCGCCATGCAGGAACATCGAAGTCAAGAGGCCCGGGATGCCGTCGCCCTGCGTCACCAGCGCCGGGATCAGCGCCCAGTCGTAGAAGAAGGCGCTGAGCGCGCGGTCGTCGCGGAACAGCGACCAGTAGCTGAAGAAGATGGCGATGTTCGCCACGATCAGGCCGTAGGTCACGTAGGGCGTGCGCCCCGAGGGGTTATGATCGCGGATCGGAAACATCGCCATGACCTTGGCGCGAATTCCCGCCGCGTCAAGCGCGGTGGGCGCGGCACCGGGCCGCGCCCCGCGAGGCTCACATGTTGCCGCCCAGAAGCGCCGCGTTGCCGCCCGAGGCGGTGGTGTCGATGCAGACGTGGCGTTCGGCCCGGGCGTGGCCGCGGTCGGGCTTGCCGGTGACCAGCGTCAGGATCGGACCGTCGCGCCGCGCGAGTGCCTGCCGGTAGGCGCGGCCGTTGGCTTCGTCGCCCCACCAGATCGCCGCCGAGAAGCCCTCGACCTCGGCCAGCGCCTCGGGCGGCACCTTGCCGTGCGAGACCACCGCGACCCCGCCCAGCTTGCGGATGGCCTCGGCCTGCGCCGCGGCACAGTCCGAGCCCGGCCCGAGGCAGAGCACCGGCGGCCTCGCGAAGCTGGTGTACTGGTTGGCCTCCCCCGTCGGCCCCGGCAGCTCGGCGGTCGTGGGCGCCGGCGCATGTCCCGCCGCGTAGAGTGCCGAGGTGAGCCGCTCGGCGATGTCGCGGGTCGACCAGTTGCCCACCGGCCCCGCATGGGCGTGACGGCGGAAACGGTCGCAGTAGAGCGGCCCGCCGGCCTTGGGACCGGTGCCCGAGAGCCCCTCGCCGCCGAAGGGCTGGCTACCCACGATGGCGCCGATCTGGTTGCGGTTGACGTAGATGTTGCCCGCCTCGACGCGCTCGGTCACGTACTGCACCCGGTCGTCGATGCGGGTCTGCAGGCCGAAGGTCAGCCCGTAGCCGGTCTCGTTGATGGCGTCGATCACGCTGTCGAGCTCATCGGCCTTGAAGGTGGCGAGGTGCAGCACGGGCCCGAAGATCTCGCGCTCCATCTCGGCGATGCCGTTGACCTTCAGGATCGCCGGGCCGATGAAATGGCCCTCGGCGGGCACCTCGCGCTCGGCGATGACACGCCCCTCGGCGCGGGCGGCGGCGACATAGGCGGCGATGGCTTCCCGAGCTTCCGCATCGATCACCGGGCCCACGTCGGTCGCCAGATCCCACGGCTGGCCGAGTGTCAGCGCCTCCATGGCACCGATCAGCATCTCGGTCACGTGCGGGGCGATGTCCTCCTGCAGGTACAGGCAGCGCAGCGCCGAGCAGCGCTGGCCCGCCGACTGGAAGGCCGATTCCACCACCGCGCGCACCGCCTGTTCCGGCAGCGCCGTGCTGTCGACGATCATGGCGTTGAGCCCGCCGGTCTCGGCGATGAAGGGCGTGCCGGGCGCGAGGTGCTCGGCGATGGACCGGTGGATGATCTGCGCGGTCTCGGTCGAGCCGGTGAAGGCCACCCCGGCCACCACAGGGGTCGAGGTCAGCGCCGCACCCACGTCGCCCTCCCCCGGCAGAAGCTGCAGCGCGCTCGCCGGCACCCCGGCCTCGTGCAGGAGCTGCACCGCGCGCCAGGCGATAAGCGAGGTCTGCTCGGCCGGTTTCGCCAGCACGCCGTTGCCCGCCGCCAGCGCCGCGGCGATCTGGCCGGTGAAGATGGCGAGCGGGAAGTTCCACGGCGAGATGCAGGCGAAGATGCCCTGGGGTGCCGCCTGCGCGGCGCCCTTGTCGGCGCTGCGGGCGGCGTAGTAGCGCAGGAAGTCCACCGCCTCGCGCAGTTCGGCCACGGCGTCCATCTGGGTCTTGCCCGCCTCTCGGTGCAGCAGCGCGAAGAGCTCGCCGTAATGCGCCTCGTAGAGGTCGGCCGCCTTGGTCAGCACTTCGGCGCGCGTGGCCGCGGGCGTGTCCCAGACCTGCGCCGCCCCGGCAGCGGCGGCAACGGTCGCGGCGGTGGCACGGGTGACCTCGCCCACGATGTCCGAGGGGTCGGCCGGGTTCGCCACCGGCACCGCGGCACCGGCCTCGGCCTCTGCGGCGACCAGCGGGCCCGCCTGCCAGCGCTGCGACCGGAACGGCATGCGCGCGGCGTCGATCGCGGCCAGCGTCGGGCGATGGGTCAGGTCGAATCCCCTGGAGTTCTCGCGCTCGGGCCGGAACAGCGCCGGGCCGCGCGCCAGCGGGCGCCGGTCGCTCGCTTCGAAGGGATCGGTGGCCACCGTCTCGGGCGGCACGCTCTCGTCGACGATCTGGTTCACGAAGGACGAGTTGGCGCCGTTCTCGAGCAGGCGGCGCACGAGATAGGCCAGCAGGTCGCGATGCGCGCCCACGGGCGCGTAGATCCGGCAACGCGTGCCTGCGTCCTTGTGCACGATGCCGTGCAGGGTCTCGCCCATGCCGTGCAGGCGCTGGAACTCGAAGGCGTCGGTGTCGGTCGCCATGTGCAGCACGGCGGCCACGGTGTGGGCGTTGTGCGTGGCGAACTGCGGGTAGATGCGGTCGGTCATGCCCAGCAGCTTGCGGGCGTTGGCGATGTAGGAAACGTCGCTGTGCGGCTTCGAGGTGAAGACCGGGAAGCCGTCGAGCCCCATGACCTGCGCGCGCTTGATCTCGGTGTCCCAGTAGGCGCCCTTGACCAGCCGCACCATGATGCGCCGGTCATGCGCCTCGGCCAGCGCATAGAGCCAGTCGAGCGTTTCGGAGGCGCGCAGCCCGTAGGCCTGCACCACCACGCCGAACCCGTCCCAGCCGCCCAGCGACGGCGCGGCGAAGGCCGCCCCGATGACGTCGAGCGACAGCGACAGGCGGTCGGCCTCCTCGGCGTCGATGTTGAGCCCGATGCCCGCCGCCTTGGCCTCTTCGCAGAGCTGCTGCAGGCGCGGCACCAGCACTTCCATGACGCTGTCCCTCTGCGCCTCCTCGTAGCGCGGGAACAGCGCCGAGAGCTTGACCGAGATGCCCGGATTGTCGCGGATGTCGCGCGCCTTGGCGGCCTTGGCGATGGCGGTGATGGCCTTGGAATAGGCGTCGAGGTAGCGCAGCGCGTCGGCCTCGGTGCGGGCAGCCTCGCCCAGCATGTCGTAGCTGTAGGTGTAGCCCTTGGCCTCCATGGCGCTGCCGCGCTTCATCGCCTTCTCGATGGTCTCGCCCAGCACGAACTGCGCGCCCATCTCCTTCATGGCGCGTCCCACGGCGGTGCGGATCACCGGCTCGCCGAGGCGTTTCATGGCGCTGCGCAGGTGGCCGGCGGGCCCGGGCCGTGCGGCCGGGTCGAGCACCTTGCCGGTCAGCATCAACGCCCAGGTCGAGGCGTTGACCAGCGGCGAGGACGAGCGGCCCATGTGCCGCCCCCAGTCGGACGGCGCGATCTTGTCCTCGATCAGCGCGTCGATGGTCTCGGCATCCGGCACCCGCAGCAGCGCCTCTGCGAGGCACATCAGCGCGATGCCCTCGTCGGTCGAGAGGCCATACTCGGCGAGGAAGACCTCCATCAGCCCGGGCTTGGTGCTGGCGCGGATGCCGCGCACCAGCTGCGCCGCCCGCGCCGAGATGGCGCTCCGGTCCTCGGGCGACAGCGCGGCCTGCTCGCGCAAGCGCGCAACGGTCGCGTCCTCGTCCGCGTACATGTTCTGATCGATGAGCTGACGAAGGTCGGGGGCGATGTCTCGCGGCATGCAATCTCTCCGGTGATTTTCCCCATCATACAGTGGCGTTCGCAGTCTGTTTGACTTATTACTGCGAAATGACAGACTGAATCGTCTGAAAAACCGAGGAAACGCAATGCAAGCCGAGCACGAAGGCTACGACCGCTTCGACCGGGCGATTCTGACCACGCTGGCGGCCGAGGGCCGGGTCTCGATCACCGAGCTTGCGCGCCGGATCGGCCTGTCGAAAAGCCCCACGCAGGCGCGTCTGCGCCGGCTCGAGGAGCTGGGCGTCATCCGTGGCTACCGGGCGATCCTCGACCCGATCCGGCTGGGGCTCGACCACGTGGCCTTCGTCGAAGTGCGCATGTTCGACACCCGCGAGAGCTCGCTGGCCGAGTTCAACAACGCCGTCGCCGCCATCCCCGAAATCGAGCAGGTGCACCTGATCGCCGGCAACTTCGACTACCTTCTTAAGGTGCGCACCGCCGACATGCGCGACTACCGGCGGGTGCTGGCCGAGAAGATCTCGACCTTGCCGCATGTCTCGACGACCTCGACCTACGTCGCGATGCAGGCGGTCAAGGAAGACGGCATCGCGCAACCGCCGGGCACCGCCTGAGCTACCGCGACAGGCACCGCCGGCTCTGGTCAACCGCGCGGAATTCCGGCAAGACAGGGACCGGGCCCGCGTGGTGGAATGGTAGACACAGGGGACTTAAAATCCCTAGCCGTATGGCGTGCCGGTTCGAGTCCGGCCGCGGGTACCACTTAGGACGCCCCGTCGGGTGTCCGCTGCCTTCATTGACAGATCCTGTGAGCCCGCCCATCGCCCTGACGGAGGCTGCGCAGGTTCCCCCACTCCGCCACGCAACGTGGGTCGGGCCGTGCCTTCGTCGCCCATGAACATGACCGACGGGTCGTTAGCGTCGTCGGAAGCCATGCGGCACCGCGGTGCCGCGTTCGCGCGGTCACGCATGCGGACGGCGCTGTGGGTCGGCGAGAATACCGAGCCTACGACGGAGACCCCGGCGCCGGTCTGCGAGGGCAGCAGGTCGCGCCGGGCGGTCACCGCCGCCCGCCGATCAGGACCCGGACGCCCTCGAAAGGACGTCCGGAACCCTCGCTCAGAGCATGCCTTTGGTCGAGGGGATCGCGTCGCCCTTGCGGGGATCGGGTTCCACCGCCTCGCGCAGCGCGCGGGCAACGGCCTTGAAGGCGGCCTCGGCGATGTGGTGCGAGTTGACGCCGTGCAGCTGGTCCACGTGCAGCGTGATACCGCCGTGGGTCGAAAGCGCCTGGAAGAATTCGCGCACCAGCTCGGTGTCGAAGCTGCCGATCTTCTCGGTCGGCAGGTCCACGTTCCAGATCAGGAAGGGCCGCGCCGACAGGTCCAGCGCCGCACGCACCAGCGAGTCGTCCATCGGCAGCAGGCACGCACCGTAGCGGCGGATGCCCCGCTTGTCGCCGAGCGCCTGCACCAGCGCCTGCCCCAAAGCGATGCCGGTGTCCTCGACCGTGTGGTGGTCGTCGATGTGGTAGTCGCCCTTGGCCCGGATCGTCATGTCGATGAGCGAATGCCGCGACAGCTGGTCGAGCATGTGGTCGAAGAACCCCACCCCGGTCTGGTTGTCGTAGCTGCCCGTCCCATCGAGGTCGATGCTGACCTCGATCTCGGTTTCGGCGGTCTTGCGGGCGATGCTGGCCTTGCGCATGGGCTCACTCCTCGGCTGTGGCGCCGCTTATAGGCAAGGCCGCAGGGGCCGCCAAGCAGGCACCGCGCGTCTCTTGTGCGGGCGTGTCGTCTGTGCCAGCTTGCCGCCCAACAAGGAGACCGCCATGACCACCTGCGTATTCGTCCAGATCCGTTGCAAACCGGGCACCACCTACAAGGTCGCCGAGGACATTGCGCTGCGCGAGATCCACTCCGAGCTTTATTCGACCTCGGGCGAATGGGACCTGCTGGTCAAGCTCTACATCCCCGATGACCGCGACATCGGCCATTACATCAACGAGAACCTCGCCGACGTGGCGGGGATCGAGCGGACCCTCACGACGCTGACCTTCAAGGCGTTCTGAGGCGGCTTTTCCGGGCGTTTGCGCCCGGGTGACGCGCCACTGCGGGGAACACGGAAGACGTCCTTTGCGCCCTCCCCGGACCACCCGGATGCACAGCTCGCTCGGGCGGCCTCGTGCGGCGCAAGGCGCGCCCGGATGCGCTGCGGCACGAGACGCGCGCCCGTCAAGGATCAGGGCGCGACCGGCCGTGAGGACCAGATCCCGGTTGGGGCAAGCCGGCCCCAAGCGCACCCGCGGATCCGGACCGGAACGAAACGCTGGCGCGGGGTGATGCGCTTGTGAACGGTCTGCCGCCCCGGCCAGAGGACAGGAGTCGCCTGCCCCTCCCCGGTCGTTCCCCGCAGCGCGGCCCTCCCCACCGAATTGGACCGGCAAAAACGTCCGCGCAAAGCAAAAACCCCGCGCCACGGCGCGGGGTTCTCGTGTCTCTCGGGACGTCGGGCGCGGATCACATGCGCGAGGCGACGTTTTCCCAGTTGACCAGGTTGTCGAGGAAGTTGGCCAGGTAGGCCGGGCGCTTGTTGCGGAAGTCGATGTAGTAGGAGTGCTCCCACACGTCGCAGCCGAGCAGCGCGGTCTGGCCGAAGCAGAGCGGGTTCACGCCGTTCTCGGTCTTGGTGATCTTGAGGCCACCGTCGGTGTCCTTGACCAGCCACGCCCAGCCCGAGCCGAACTGGCCGGCGCCGGCAGCGGAGAAGTCTTCCTTGAACTTCTCGACCGAGCCGAAGCTCTCTTTCAGGGCCGCTTCCAGCTCGGAGGGCATGGCGTTGTCGCCGGCACCCATCATTTCCCAGAACTGGGCGTGGTTCCAATGCTGGGAGGCGTTGTTGAAGAGCCCCGACTGCGCCACGGCACCGGCGTCGTAGGTGCCCTTGACGATCTCTTCCAGCGACTTGTCAGCCCACTCGGTCCCGTCGATCAGCTTGTTCAGCGTGGTGACGTAGGCGTTGTGGTGCAGGTCGTGGTGATACTCCAGCGTCTCCTTGGACATGCCCTTGGAGGCGAGAGCGTCGTGGGCGTAGGGAAGATCGGGAAGTTCGAAAGCCATTGGTGCATCCTCTGGTCTTGAGTGAATTCGTAAGCCATTCCTAGACCTGCACAGGGTGAGGTCAAGGAGTGTCATGGTTTAAACGTGCCACTCCGCGCGATGTTCCGCCCCCGCGTCAACTTGCGGGGCCGGCAGCGGCGATCACGCCTCGTGGAAGCCGACCTCCCCGCCCGGGGCGGCGGCGGTCGTGAGCACCCGGAAAGCGTAGTCTCCCACCGAGCGGAACACGAAGACCTGCGCCTCTTCCGGGCCGCGGAGCCAGTAGCCTGCCGCCACCTGCGCGAGGTGTGAGCGGCGCACCTCGCCCGGGGCGAAGGCGCCGGGGGCCATGTCGGTCGGCGAGAGCTTGGCGAGCACGTCGCGCAGGTGCGGGCCGGTGACGCGGAACTGGGCGCGCGCGTCCGAGACGTCGGTGGCGGCGAAGTGCTGCCCCGCGAGCGCCGCGTTCAGCTGCGCAAGGGTCTCGGTCGCCGCCTCGTAGGGCAGCAGGAACAGCAGCTCGTCGCGCGACATCCAGAGCAGCGCCCGGTCGCCGGACTCCGCGGCCCCGAGCGGGTCGGGAAAGCCCGTGCCGGTGATGCCGCAGACCGCGTCGCGGAAGCCGTCGGAGAAATCCCCGCGCAGGGAAATCTGGCCCTGCGGCGGCAGCGCCTCGACCCGCAGAAGGCCCTCGCTCAGCGCGCCCGCCATGGGGGCGGAGGGCTCTGTCTGGGAGGTGATCACGTCACACATTCTGTTTCTCCCCTTCCGGATCGTAGAACACCGGGCTGACGATGCGCGCGGCGATGGTGGTCAGCTCGTCGCGGGTCTCGTCCTGATCCTCGGCGGTGAACTGCAGCACCTCGCCCATGCGGTCGGGGCCGTGCTTCACCAGCCCCATGGCGATGCCCTTGCGCAGCGTCGGCGAATGGTAGGTCGAGGTCACCCGGCCCTCGGCATTGCGCTGGCCGTTGGCATTGCGTCCCGGGGCGACCGCGTAGGCGCCGTCGGGCAGCACCGAGCCGTCGAGCGTCTCGAGCCCCACGAGCTGCCAGCGGTCGCCGCGCGCCATGTCGATGCGCTCCTGCGCGCGCTTGCCGAGGAAGTCCTCCTTCTTCTTCGAGATCGCCCAGTGCAGCCCGAGATCCTGCGGGATCACCGTGCCGTCGCTCTCGTCGCCGATCATGATGAAGCCCTTCTCGGCCCGCATCACGTGCAGCGCCTCGGTGCCGTAGGGGGTCATGTTCCACTCGCGCCCGGCCTCGATCACCCGGTTCCAGAACGCCCGTCCGCGGTTCGCGGGGATGGCGATCTCGTAGGAGAGCTCGCCCGAGAACGAGATCCGGTAGACCCGCACCGGCGTGTCCGCCAGCGTGCCCTCGGCCCAGGTCATGAAGGGCAGCGTCTCCTTCGAGACATCCATGCCGCCGAGCTTTTCCAGCAGCTTGCGGGCATTGGGGCCAACGACCGCGACCTGCGCGTATTGCTCGGTGAGGTTGGCGGTGTAGACCTTCCAGTCCCACCACTCGCACTGCAGCCAGTCTTCCATGTGGGCATGCACGTGGTCGGCGCCGCCCGAGGTGGTGTGGCAGAGCCAGCTGTCCTCGGAGAGGCGCACCACGACGCCGTCGTCCATCAGGAAGCCGTTCTCGTTGCACATGAGCCCGTAGCGGCATTTGCCGACCGGCAGGGTCGACATCATGTTGGTGTACATCATGTCGAGGAAGCGGCCCGCGTCGGGCCCCTTCACGAGGATCTTGCCCAGCGTCGAGGCGTCGAGCACGCCGAGGCTCGCGCGGGTGGCGTTGATCTCGCGCTCCACCGCCTTGTGCTTGCTCTCGCCCGGCTTCGGGTAGCAGTAGGGCCGGCGCCACTGTCCGACCGGCTCCCACACGGCGTGGTTGGCCTCGTGCCACTCGTGCATCGGCGTGCGGCGCAGCGGCTGGAAGATCTCGCCCCGCGCCTCGCCCGCGATCGCGCCGAAGCTGATCGGCGTGTAAGGCGGGCGGAAGGTGGTGGTGCCCACCTGCGGGATCGGCGTGCCGAGCGCGTCCGAAAGGACCGCGAGCCCGTTGATGTTCGAGAGCTTGCCCTGATCGGTCGCCATGCCGAGCGTGGTGTAGCGCTTGGTGTGCTCGACACTCTCGTAACCCTCGCGGGCGGCGAGCTGCACGTCCGAGACCTTCACGTCGTTCTGGTAGTCGAGGAAGGCCTTCATGCGCAGGTCGGCGCTGGCGCCCTGCGGCATCAGCCAGACCGGGGCGAGCGGCGCCTCGGGGGCGGCCTCGGCGCTCGGGGCCTCGGTCTCGTCGACGTCATGGCCCAGAGCCCCGGCCGCCGCCTTGCCCGCACCATCGGCGCAGGCCAGCGCCGCCTGCAGCGTCAGGTGGCCGTTGGCGGCGCCGGCGACACTCATGAAGGGCTTGCCGTCGGCGCCCGAGGGCGCGCGGGCAGGGTCGGGGCGGAAGAAGGCGCCCTTCTCGTCCCAGGCGAGCTTGCCGCCGCAGTGGGACCAGAGGTGCACCACCGGCGACCAGCCGCCGGACATCGCCACCGCGTCGCAGGGGATTTCCTCGAGCATGGCGCCCTGCCCGTTCTGCATGCAGGTCGCGACCCCGGTCACCCGTTTGCCGCCCAGCACCCTGGCGATGCCACGGCCGGGCTCCACGCGGATGCCGAGCGCGCGCGCCTCCTCCATCAGCGCGCCGCCCCCCATGGGCCGCGCGTCGAGGATCACCGGCACTTCGAGCCCCGCCTGCTTGAGCGTGATCGCGGTGCGGTAGGCGTCGTCGTTGTTGGTGACCACCACGGTGCGGTCGCCGGGGGTCACACCCCAGTTCACCACGTAATCGCGCACCGCCGAGGCCAGCATGACGCCCGGAATGTCGTTGCCGGCAAAGCTCAGCGGCCGCTCGATGGCGCCGGTGGCGGCAAGGATCTGCTTCGCGCGGATCCGCCACAGCCGGTGCCGTGGCCCCTCGGCACCCGGTCGGTGATCGGTGAGACGCTCGTAGCCCAGCGCGTAGGCGTGATCGTAGATCCCCGCCCCCATGCAGCGCAGCCGCAGCCGCACGTTGGGCATGGCCTCAAGCTCGGCTACGGTCTGCGCCACCCATGCCTCGGGGTCGTGCCCGTCGATGCTGCCGCCGTCGACCGGCGTGCGGCCGCCCCAATGCGCGCTCTGCTCGAGCAGCAGCACCTGCGCGCCGGCACGCGCGGCGGATTTCGCCGCCTGCAGGCCGGCAACGCCGCCGCCGATCACCAGCAGATCGACATGGGCGTGGAAATGCTCGTAGCGGTCGGCATCGCGCACCTCGGGGTGGGGCGCCTTGCCGAGACCCGCGGACTGGCGGATCACCGGCTCGTAGACGTGTTTCCAGAACGCGCGCGGCCAGAGGAAGGTCTTGTAGTAGAAGCCCGCCGGCAGGAAGCGCGAAAGCTTGGCGTTGACGCCGCCCACGTCGAAGTCGAGCGAGGGCCAGTGGTTCTGGCTGTCCGCCACCAGCCCGTCGAAGAGCTCGGTCGTGGTGACGCGCTGGTCCGGCTCGAAGCGGGCGCCCTCGCCCAGCCCCACCAGCGCATTGGGTTCCTCGGCGCCCGAGGCCACCACGCCGCGCGGCCGGTGGTACTTGAAGCTGCGCCCCATCAGCATCTGGTCATTCGCCAGAAGCGCAGAGGCCAGCGTGTCCCCCGCGTAGCCGGTGAAGCGCTTGCCGTTGAAGGTGAAACCGAACTGCTTGCTGCGGTCGGTGAAGCGGCCGCCTCTGGCGAGTCTCGTGCTCATGCCCAGCCTTTCGTCATGTCATTGGCGGGGGTCGGGGCGCTCTGGCCCCATGCGCGCCGCGGCGCGCTGTCCCCGGGAATATTCTCAGCCGGAAGCCGCATCAGGCGCCCTGCCCCCAGTCGGGATGGCGCGCGGCGATGCGGTCGCGGATCTCCTGCGGCGGAGCATGGGTCTGGGCGGCATAGGTGCCGTAGACCTCCATCGTCACGCTGTCGCGCGCCGCAAGGAACCACTTGCCGCAGCCATAGGCATGGCGCCAGCGTTCGAGCACGACGCCCTTGGGGTTCTCGCGGGTGAAGAGATAGGTCTCGAAGGCCGCATCGTCGCTGCCCGGCCCCTCGCGTTTGAGGTGGGCCTCGCCTCCGGGCGCCAGTTCGATCTCGGCGGCGTCGATGCCGCAGCAGGGACAGTGAAGGATCAGCAAGGGGCACCTCCGTCGAGGGTCGTGAAACGCAGGAACCCGGTCACCGCGATGAGAGACGCGGCGCCGGGTTCCGGGGTGGTCGGGTCTGTCGGTCGGGCGTTACTGGCCGTCGGTCGCCGATTCAGCAGCACCTTCGACGGCGTCGGCCGCGCCTTCAATGGCCTGGCCGGCGTCCTGGGCTGCGTCGCCCGCGCCTTCGATGGTGACGTTGACGTCGCCGCTGGTGTCCGCGGTGCCACCGGTGTCTCCGCCGAAGACGATATACGCCAGGACGGCCACGACGACGACGAGGATGCCGACGATGAAGGCAATGCCCGCGTTGCCGCCGGACTTGGTCGTTGTGGTGGTCGTAGTGGTGTTGTTGCGCGCCGGATCAGTGGTGGGGTCGGACATGGAAAGGCTCCCGTACATGTGATGTCTGCAGGGAGAACGCCGGTTTTCACGCTCCTGTTCCGTACTCCGGGCGCCACTTCGGCAGGATTTTGCCGGAGCGACCGCGCAATTTTCCGGCAAACACGAAAGTGAGGCGGTTTTCTCTTCGTCGCCGGGACGTCGTTAACCGTCGGACCGCGATCGGTCCCTACCTTGGCCGGGAGGCAACGAGAAAAGGCAGAGACATGAGCAGGCTGATGACCCTCACACTGACGAGCCACCGCGGGCGCGACTATCCCGTCGAGCTCTTCACCCCCGACACGGCCTTCACCGACACCGGGGCGGTCTACCTGTTCCTGCGCATGCCCGAGGGGCGCTCGCTGCAGGCGCAGGTGCTCTACGTGGGCGAGAGCGACCGGATGGCAAGCCAGCTCGGACACGACCGCCGCCCGGGCGGCCCGTGGGAGCGGGCGCTGGCGCTCGGCTTCGACACCGTGGGCGGGCTGCCGCTCGCACGCCCCGAAGACCGCGCGCTGATCGCGCGCGAGTTCATTCACAGCTGGAACCCGCCCTGCAACGACGGCCACGGCACGCTGTCCGGGCTCGTCGGCCTGACGGCACCCTCGGCCTTCCAGCTCCGCCGCGCCATGGTCGGCAAGTAGGCGCCCGGCGCGCCGGTTCCACACCGGCGCCCACATCTGCGCCGCAGGGGCGCTCAATGCGCCACCCCTGCCGCCACGCTCTCGTCGATGAAACGGCCCTCGCGGAAGCGGTTCAGACCGAATGCCTCGGTGAGCGGCGAGTGGCCCTTGGCCATCAGCTCGGCAAAGCCCCATCCCGATCCCGGGATCGCCTTGAACCCGCCGGTGCCCCAGCCGCAGTTGATGAAGCAACCCTCGAGCGGCGTGGTCGACAGGATCGGCGAGCGGTCGCCCGTCACGTCCACGATCCCCGCCCACTGCCGCAGCATCTTGAGCCGCGAGATCATCGGGAAGGTCTCGACCAGCGCGCGCACCGTCTCCTCGACATGCTGGAAGCTCCCGCGCTGCGCATAGTTGATGTAGCCGTCGGTGCCGCCGCCGATCACCATCTCGCCCTTGTCGGACTGGCTCATGTAGCCGTGCACCGTGTTGGCCATCACCACCACGTCCATGCAGGGCTTGATCGGCTCCGACACCAGCGCCTGAAGCGCCACCGACTCGAGCGGCAGCCGGAAGCCCGCCTTCTCGGCCATGACGCCGGAATGTCCCGCCACCACGATGCCCAGCTTGCCGCAGCGGATCTCGCCCAGCGAGGTCTCGACCCCGGTGACCTTGCCCGCCTCCTGGCGCACCGCGGTCACCTCGCAGTTCTGCAGGATATCCATGCCCATGTCCGAGCAGGCGCGCGCGTAGCCCCAAGCCACCGCATCGTGACGCGCCGTGCCGCCGCGCGGCTGCCAGAGCGCGCCCAGCACCGGGTAGCGCGGGCCGTCGATGTTCATGATCGGGCACAGCCGCTTGACCTCGCGCGGCGAGATCATCTCGGTGTCGATGCCCTGCAACCGATTGGCGTGCACGGTGCGCTGGTAGCCGCGCAGCTCGTGCTCGGTCTGCGCCAGCATCATCACCCCGCGCGGGCTGAACATCACGTTGTAGTTCAGATCCTGGCTCAGCCCCTCGTAGAGCGAGCGCGCCTTCTCGTAGAGCGCCGCCGAGGGATCCTGCAGGTAGTTCGACCGGATGATGGTGGTGTTGCGGCCGGTGTTGCCGCCGCCGAGCCAGCCCTTCTCGAGGATCGCGACATTGGTGATGCCGAAATTCTTCCCGAGGTAATAGGCCGTGGCAAGCCCGTGGCCGCCGGCCCCGACGATCACCACGTCGTACTGCGCCCGTGGCGTCGGCTTGCCCCAGGCGCGCCCCCATCCGGTGTGGTCGCGGGCCGCCTCTCGGGCGATGGCAAATGCGGAGTAACGTTTCATCTTGCCTCGAATCCGGGACGGGACCTGTCCGCCTCCGGCCTGACCTCAGCACGACCGCCCCGAGACCGCAACCGTCACGACCGCCCCGGCGCACCGCCCCCGGACGATGCGCCGCGCATGGCGGGGCTTTTTTCCGCGGCTCTCCGCCTATACATGGGGCGGGAAACCGGACGGAGTGGACATGACGGTCTTCTGGATCATCGCGGGGGCGACGGCGCTCCTCGTTGCGGCGCTGCTGGTGGCGGCGCTTCTGCGCGGACGGCGCGAAACCGGGCCCGCCGAGGCCTGGGACCTGCAGGTCTACCGCGACCAGCTGCGCGAGATCGAGCGCGACGCCGCCCGCGGCGCCATCGCCCCGGACGAGGCCGAACGGCTCAAGACCGAAGTCTCGCGCCGCATCCTCGCCGCCGATGCGAAGATGCACGGCGGCAAGCCCGCGGCCCCCCGCGCCTCCGGCCCCGCCATGGTCATGGGCGCGCTGATCGTTCTGGTGCTGCTCGGCGGCGGCATGGGGCTCTACTGGCAGCTCGGCGCGCCGGGCTACGGCGACCTGACGCTGCAGCACCGCATCGCCGCCGCGCGCGAGCTGCGCGCCAACCGCCCCAGCCAGGCCGAGGCCGAGGCGCAGCTGCCCGCCACCGCGCCGGTCGATGCCCCCGAGGATTACCTCGCGCTGGTGACCCGGCTGCGCGAGGCGGTGCGCACGCGCCCCGACGACATCCAGGGCCACGTGCTGCTGGCCCGTTCCGAGGCCGCGCTCGGCAATTACGCCGCCGCCTATGACGCGCAGCGCCGGCTGATCGAGCTCAAGGGCGAAAGCGCCACTGCGGGCGACTACGCCGATCTCGCCGACATGCTGGTGCTGGCCGCCGGCGGCTACGTCTCGCCCGAGGCCGAGACGGTCCTCGACGAGGTCATGGCCCGCGATCCGCAGAACGGCGTCGGCCGCTACTACGGCGGGCTCATGATGGCGCAGACCGGCCGCCCCGACACCGCCTTCCGGCTCTGGGACCGGCTGCTGCGCAACAGCCCCGCCGATGCCCCCTGGGTGGCACCGATCCGCGCCCAGATCGGCGACGTTGCGCTCGCCGCCGGGGTCAACGACTACCAGCTCCCCGACGCGGCCCCCGCGCAAACCCAGCCCCCCGCCCTCGCCGGCCCCACCGCCGGCGACGTCGAGGCCGCGTCCGAGCTTTCCGGCACCGACCGCCAGCAGATGATCGAGGGCATGGTCGACCGGCTCGGCGAACGGCTCGCGACCCAGGGCGGCAGCCCCGAGGAATGGTCCCAGCTGCTGGGCGCGCTCGGCGTGCTCGGCCGCACCGACCAGGCGGCCGAGATCTGGCGCGAGGCCCAGACCATCTTTGCCGGCAACCCGCAGGCGCTCGACACCGTGCGTCAGGGGGCGGCCCGCGCCGGAGTGGCAGAATGACCTCCCGTGCTTCATCTTGCCAGGTAAACTCCGGGGGAGTCGCGCAGCGACGGGGGCAGAGCCCCCTCCGGCGCCGGAGGACCGCGCGATGATCCACGAACAGATCGAGGAGTTCGCCGCCACCCTGCCGCCGATGCGCGCGCTCGCCGGGCTCGACCTCGGCACCAAGACCATCGGCGTGGCGCTCTCCGACCGGCTGCTCACCGTGGCAACGCCGCTCGAGACGGTGAAGCGCAAGAAGTTCACCCAGGACGCCGCCCGCCTCGTCGAGATCCTGCGCCAGCGCGAGATCGCCGGCGTGGTGCTCGGCCTGCCGCGCAACATGGACGGCTCCGAGGGCCCGCGCTGCCAGTCGACCCGCGCCTTCGCCCGCAACTTCAGCCAGCTCTGGGACGGGCCGATCACCTTCTGGGACGAGCGCCTCTCCACCGTCGCCGCCGAACGCGCATTGCTCGAGGCCGACACCTCGCGTCGCAAGCGCGCCGAGCTTATCGACCACGTGGCCGCCTCCTACATCCTGCAGGGCGTGCTCGACCGGCTGCGCAACCTGAGATCCGCCTGATGAGTCAAGCGCCCGGCGCCATCGAAAGCCCCTGCACCGGCGTCTGCACCATCGCGCCCGCGGCCCGGATCTGCCGCGGCTGCCTGCGCAGCATCGACGAGATCACGCAATGGGCGCGGCTGACGCCGCAGGCCCGGCGCGAGATCATGCGCGACCTGCCCGCCCGCGCCCCGCTGCTCGACGACTGAAGCGCGACGACTGGCCTGCCGAAAACCGGCCCAGACCCCGTCCGCCGGTCAGAAGAACGACTTGCGCAGCATGTTGGCGGCCACCACGAGGATGAACACGGCGAAAGTGCGCCGCAGGGTGCGTTCCTCGACCGCATGCGCCAGCCGCGCGCCCAGCGGCGCCGTGATCAGCGTCATCGAGATGGCGACGACGAAGGCGCCGAGGTTCACCGCCCCCAGCGTCAGCGGCGGCCGCACCGCCTCGGGGATCTCGACAAAGAAGAAGGCCAGCACCGAGGGCAGCGCGATCGACAGTCCGAAGCCCGCCGCTGTGGCAACGGCGCGGTGCATCGGCACCGAGCAGAGCGTCATCAGCGGCACCGCGAAGCTGCCGCCACCGATCCCCATGAGCACCGACAGGAACCCGATCCCCGAGGCGATGAGCTCGCGCAGCCCCGCCCCCGGCATCCGGTCCGACAGCCGCCAGCTGCGCCGGCCGAAGGCGAAGTAGAGCCCGATGACGATGGCCACGCATCCGAAGAGCGCCTGCAGGAAGGCCGAGTCCAGCCGCGACACGGTCAGCACCCCCACCAGCGCACCCAACGCGATGCCCGGCGCCCAGCGTTTCAGGATCTGCCAGTCGACCGCACCCTTGCGGTTGTGCGCCGCCACCGAGCGGATCGAGGTGACGATGATGGTCGCCAGCGACGTGGCGAGGCAGACCTGCATGAGCTGCGGGCTGCCGTAGCCGAGCGTCTCGAAGGTGAAGAGGAAGGAGGGCACCAGCAGGATGCCGCCGCCCACCCCGAGCAGCCCCGCAATGAGCCCGGCAAAGGCGCTGGACGCAACGAGCAGCCCCACGAGAGGCAGGAGAGTCGGAAGTTCGGGCAACGTGGAAGCCTTCCAGCTGGTATACCGGCCGCTTAGACCCCTGCCCGTCCGGCTGCAAGCCCCCCCGGGGCCGGGTCAGGCCACTTCGATCCGCCCGCGCGCGGCCTTGACGCCCTCCGGTCCGGCACAGCCCCGCGCCGCGTGCTCGGAGAGCACCCGCCGCCAGCCGCGCGCGCTGGGGCGTCCGGCGGAGAGGCCCAGCAGGTGCCGCGTCACCTGGTGCCGCTTGCCGCCATCGCCCCTCAACGAGGTCTGGCGCGGAACCGTCCCGCGCCCGGCCCAACCGAAAGCCTCGGCCGCAGGCCAGACGCCCGGGCTGAAGCTCAGGCGGCGACCTCGATCCGCTCGAGCGCCGCCTCGACGACCTCGGGGCCGGCACCGTCCCGCGTCGCCCGTTCGGAGAGCACCCGCCGCCAGCCGCGCGCGCCGGGGCGTCCGGCGAATAGGCCCAGCATGTGCCGCGTCACCTGGTGCAGCTTGCCGCCGTCGCTCAGGTGGCGCTCGATATAGGGCAGCATGGCGCGGGCGATCTCCTCGGGCGACGGCGTCTCGCGTTCCTCGCCCCAGATCCGCGCGTCCGCTTCGGCGAGGATGTCCCACGGCTGGTGATAGGCAGCGCGCCCCACCATGACGCCGTCGAGCCCCTCGTCGAGCAGCTTCTCCACCGTCCCGAGGCTCTCGACGCCGCCGTTCAGCGACACGTGGAGGTCGGGAAACGCTGCCTTCATCTCGTGCACGATCGCGTAGTCGAGAGGCGGGATCTCGCGGTTTTCCTTGGGGCTCAGCCCCTGCAGCCATGCCTTGCGGGCATGGATCGCGATCCGCCGGCATCCGGCCCCGCGCATCTTGTCGATGAACGCGGGCAGCACCTCGCGAGGCTCCTGGTCGTCAACGCCGATCCGGCACTTGACCGTGACCTCGACCGCGGTCGCTTCCTGCATGGCCGCAACGCAATCGGCCACCAGCTCCGGCCTCTTCATCAGAACCGCCCCGAAGGTTCCTGACTGCACCCGGTCCGAGGGGCAGCCGCAGTTGAGATCGATCTGATCATACCCCGCCGCCCCGCCGAGCTTGGCCGCCTGCGCGAGCTCGTCCGGATCCGAGCCGCCGAGCTGCAGCGCCACCGGGTGCTCCTCGGGGTTGAAGTCGAGCAGATGCACCGCCCCGCCCCGCACCAGCGCCGGAGCCGTGACCATCTCGGTATAGAGCAACGCATTGCGCGACAGCAGCCTGTGCAGGTAGCGGCAATGTCGGTCGGTCCAATCCATCATGGGGGCAATGCACAGGCGGGGGGCCGTTGATATGTCTTTTTTTTCAGTTTTATCAAACACTTATCTTCGCCTCGCCTTCGTCTCGTTCCGGCCTGCTCTAAACCAAATACACCGATTTCGACGCCGGACTTGGTACAATGTACCAAATAGGATTCCCATGTTCCAAGTCAGGAGGTCATCATGGGCTCGATCAGTATACGCAAGCGAAAGGATGGCAGCAGCGGCTACCTTGCGCGCGTGCGAGTGATGCGAGAAGGAACCTCCTATCATGAGACGAAGACATTTGACAGACGCCCTGCGGCCACCGCTTGGATAGAGAAACGTGAGAAAGAGCTTGCAAACCCTGGTGCGTTGGAAGGCCTGAACGTCTCCGACCCTCCGCTGTCCAAAGCGATCGAGCGCTACACCGAAGAGGCCGAAAAGGAAATCGGTCGCACAAGGGCGCAGGTTCTCAGGACCATCGCGACCTACCCAATCGCCGATCTGCCCTGCTCCACCATCAAGTCGAAGGATATCATCGAGTTTCTTCAGTCACTGTCCGGGCAACCGCAAACCGTCGGGAACTACGCGAGCCACCTCGCCTCCATATTCGCCATAGCTCGACCGATGTGGGACTTCCGACTGGATGACCGAGAGATGAGAGACGCGATCACCGTCGCGCGCCGCATGGGGATCATCTCGCGTTCCGCGCAGCGGAACCGAAGGCCCACCCTCGATGAACTCGACCGACTACTGGCTCATTTCATTGATCGGCGTCAGAGAACGCCTCAGGCCATGCCCATGCACAAGGTGATCGTGCTCGCTCTCTTCTCGACGCGCCGACAGGCAGAGATCACCCGACTCACCTGGGACGATTTCCAGAAGGAACACAAACGCGTTCTGGTCCGTGACATGAAGCATCCCGGCGAGAAGCTGGGAAACGATACCTGGGTCGATCTGCCCGAGGAAGCCATTCGGATCATCGACAGCATGCGCAAGAGCAAGGCCGAGATCTTCCCCTACTCCCCGGACGCAATCACGGCCAACTTCACCCGCGCTTGCAAGCTGCTCGGGATCGAAGATCTGCACTTCCACGATCTGCGCCACGAAGGCATTTCGCGGCTGTTTGAAATGGGCTGGAACATTCCTCATGTCGCGGCCATCAGCGGACACAGGTCTTGGGTTAGCTTGAAACGCTATACGCACATCCGGGAAACAGGCGACAAATATGCAAACTGGCCGGGAATACAGCTCGCAATCGGCAACACGTGATGCGCCAGTACGTCAATCTCATCGAAAAGACCCGCGCATCACTCAAGGTTTTCCAATTAGAAGCATCAACTTTCGCGACCATTGAGTGCTGAGATGAAGGCAAGTTAGCGATGTGCCGCCCACCTGATTGACAGCGTATTCATACATTAACTTTCGCTGGTAGCGCTCCTTTAGCGAAACCCACTGCAATATGAATGTTTGCGGATCGAGCGCGCCCAGCATCGAGCGAGCCAATCGCGGGCGAGCTTCAAGACGCACGCGCCGCTCGAATCCGATGATCCTTAAGAATTGCGGCTTCCCAACACTGCAACCAAGGGCTGCCTTAGCCTGCAGAGGTTTGCCAGATCCTACAAGACGGCGACGATGACAGAAGAGCAGCGGACCACATCTTAACTGTCGAC
>NZ_FNAV01000028.1 GCF_900102075.1 Salipiger thiooxidans
CCATATCAGCTTGTAGCGCAGTGCCGTCCTCATCATAGAAATCATCATGGAGCAAATACTTCTGCCATCCGTGTTTCGACGCGATGTTGAACCATTCCAACGGACGCAAAGCGCGAAGTCGTAGCCGTTGGGCACATTCATTGCATACCAGATAAGGCTCATTGGTGTCGTCGTCATCTATTCGTTCGACATGGGTATGACGTCTGCACGCTTCACAAGTCTCGTCGGTATTCAAATTAGTTTGCATAGGGCGACCGCTACTGCAATGGATCGATTTCGGCAACATTTTAACGTGCTCAAGTGCGGCTGGCGACTGTCAATGTCTTGTTCGTCTTTCAAGGCAGCATGAGCGGAAGCAGACCTGGAGCAAGGTCTGCGTCAACGACGGCAAAGTCCGCACACGGGCCGTTCAGGCCAGCTGCAGCGAAGGTCGGGAGTGCGACCGTCTTGCTCCTAGGGGACCTTCCCGTGTCCACCGTCCAAGGTGCGGTCTGGGTCGGAAATGCTCGGCGGTTGGGTCGGGATCGCTTGCCACGGTACGCTGTCACAACCCAGAAAACCGTAGCTTCGAGTCGCTTTCGCTCGGCGTTCGACAGAGAGCTGTGTCCGACGCCTTCTTCGCGGTGGCGTCGAGATCGACGAAGGTCACCTTGTCGTCGCTGCGGAAGGTGCCTCGATCTCGGCGTCGGTGCTGTCAACCACATGGACGATCCAATCGGCGGTGTCACGGCCACGGGGATCTCGCGGAAGATCATCGCGATGGCCGCCACAAAGCCCGTGCCGCCAAGGACCAGCCGGCTCATGGCCGCTGTCCGGCCGAGGGTGAGAGCTCGGCGACCAGCCCGATCACCGCGCCCCCGAGCGCCACCCGCATCGGCAGGCCGAGATCCGAGGGGTTTTCGGGGAGGCCGATTCTCGAAAGCATGTTCTCGGCCATCAGCGCCAGCAGGACGGCCGCAAAGTCGACCAAGACCAGCGCGCTCGAGACCTTGGACCTGAGGCGGGAGGGGCTCATTCAAAGACCCCTGCGAATGCCGGGGTGCTGGCATAGATGGACCGTTGCCGCCCCGCAAGGCGACCTTCGCGCGCTTTCATGACACTCCTCCCAAAGCTGTGTTGCAGCTCACTGGGTATGTTGACGGCGCGCGAAACCACAGCGCGCCGCGCAAGCTGTCCGCCAGGCGGACTCGGTGGGGCCGGTGACCTGGGGCAAGGTTCAGGAGGTGCGGGAGGGATGGCGTTCGTCAGCTGCGAGGGCAGCGCCGTCGGTGCGTGACGCCTCCAGGCGCGGGCGACGTGCCCGGAAGCACGCGTTATTCCGCCGGGCCACCCTTGCTGGCGCTGCCGCGCATGTAGTGCCGTTCGGGCCGGTAGCTCCGCCCCTCGCGCCAGCGTCGGAGCCAGCGCAGGATGTGCCAGGGCTTCAGCTGCGCGGTGCGTCTCATGCTCGGTACTCCCGTATCCGCCGGGCCCGCGGAGGGCCCTGTCGCAAAATGCTGCTTGATTAGTATTTCATATATGATAGGTGAATATTTCAAATATGAAAGATGGTAGCTGCAAGAAGATGAACCCGACGGAGCGCATTCTTGATGTCCTCGAATACCTGAGCACCGCCGGCCTCGGCCCGGTGAAGCAGGTAGACATGGTGCGCGACCTCGGGCTTTCGCCGGCGACGCTGAACCGGATCGTCCGTATCCTTTCGGAGCGCGGCTACGTCTTCCGCACCTCCGAGAAGTACCTCGTGCGCAACTTCACCATCTCGCGCACCATCCAGATGTCGGCGAGCTACATGGGCGCGCTCGACGAAGCCACGCGCCGCCTGACCGCGCTCACCGGTGCCGCGGCGGAATCGGTGGTGGTCGTCGGCCACGAGCTGCTCTGGCATCACCGGACCGAGCATTCGGACCCCGCGGTGCGGATCGTGGCGCGGGCCGGCTTCCGCCGCAGCCTGCTGGAATTCGACGCGCTGGCTCGGCTCTACCTGTCTACGCTCGACCCCGACGAGTTGAAGCGCGATTTCGACATGATCGGCTTCTTCGAGACCGGCCTGCGCAACGGGCGCGAGATTGGCTGGCTGCGCGGCGAGGATGTGGAAAGCCGCATCACCGAGACCCGCGGCGCCGATTTCGCCTGCGACCGCGTCGCCAACCACATCGGCATCCGCCGCTTCGCCACGCTGGTGCGCGCCCCCGACGGCGGGGTGCTCCACATCCTGTCGCTGGCGGACAACGCGCCTCCGGGCACCGGCGAGGGTGCCATCGCCACGCGCTACCGCGCGGTGCTCGCCGAGGAACGCGACCGCCTCGAGGCCGTGCTGGCCGAAGAATTCCGCGCCAGCTCCGCGGAGGCGCAGCTTCGCATCGGCGGCTGAAACGACGACAGGCCAGGCGGAAGGAGCCGCCGGCCGAAATCCAAGGGAGGAAGACCATGATCAAAGTCACCCGCAGGGCGCTGACCGCGACGCTGCTGCTCGGCTCCACGGCGCTTGCGCCGATGCTGGCACCGGGCACGGCCGCCGCGCAGGAGCGCGAAGTGAACGTGCTGCTGTTCTCGATGCCCTCGACCCGGGGCCTTGCCGCGCTGGCCGATGATTTCGAGGCCGAGACCGGCATCAAGGCCAATATCGACGTGGTCGGGCAGGACGTCTTCGAGAGCCGCATCACCCTGTCCTTCACCGGCGGCGCCCGTGACATCGACGTGGTGCACACCCCCGTCATCCAGGTGCAGCGCTGGGTCGAGGCCGGATGGCTCGAGCCGATGACCGCCCAGATCGACGGGCTCGCGGACAAGGACGACATCCTCTCCGGCCCGCTCGAGGCCTACAAGGTGAGCGGCGACTACTACGGCATGCCGTTCTTCGCCGAGACCGGGCTCATGGCCTATCGCAAGGACCTGCTCGAGGCCGCGGGCGTCGGTGTGCCCGAGACCTGGGACGAGATGCTCGAGGTCGCCAAGGCCGTAGACAGCGACGACACCGCCGCCATCGCGATGCGGGTTGCGCCGGGGCAGGGGTTCAACATGTTCGTCTTCCCGATGATCATGCGCGCCTACGGTGGCAAGTTCTTCGCCAACTACCCCGATGACATGACGCCCGCGATCAACAGTCCCGAGAACCTGAAGGCGCTGAACACCTACATCACCCTGATGAACGACTACGGTCCGCAGGGCATCGGCAACTTCAACTTCCCCGAAGTGGTGGCCGCGCTGCAGAACGGTCAGGCGGCGATGACCGTGGACGGCACCTCGATCGTCAGTCAGGCGGTGGATCCCGCCGCCAGCAAGTTCGCTGACCAGTTCGTGCTGGCGCTGCCGCCGGGCGGACCGGCCGGCCGTTCGCCTGCCATCGCGGTGCACGGCCTCGGCATCCCCGCGGGTTCCGAGAACGCCGATGCCGCCTTCGAGTTCGTCAAGTGGGCGACCAGCACCGAGACCCTGAGCAAGCTCGCCATCAACGAGGCCTACCCCGACTTCACCCGAGCCTCGGTGGCCGAAAACCCCGAGGTGCAGGCCAAGTACGCGGACGTGCAGGAGAACTTCCTCGACCTGCGGGTCGAGGCGCTGACCCTCGCGCTCGGCCACTACCGTCCGCTGATCCCGACCTGGCCCGAGATCGGCGCCGCCATCGGCGAGAACGTCAACGCCGCCGTCAACGGGCTGATGAGCCCCGAAGAGGCGCTCGAGGCTGCCGAGGACGAGATGAAGTCGATCCTCGCCTACTGATCCTCCCCCCAGCGGCTGCGCCGACGGGCCCCGTGCCCCGACGCGCAGCCGGTGTCTTTCCCTTCCCCCTCATCCCCCGGAGAGTTCCGATGACCCCACCGCGCGCCTCCGCCGCGATGGACAGGACCTATCGCCGCATGCTCTGGCCCGCCTCGCTGGCCGTCGGCATCTTCGCGATCGCGCCGCTGCTTGGCATGCTGGCCCTGTCCTTCACCGACTTCCACCTCGTGCGGGGCTGGAGCGGCAAGATCGGCATCCACAATTTCCTGCGTCTGTTCGAGGACCGCCGGTTCGTCTCGTCGATCTACATCATGATGGCGCTCAGCGCCTTCGGCGTGCTGGCGCAGGTGGTGCTCGGCACCGCCATCGCCGTGGGGCTCGACAAGATCGTCGGCAAGTGGCGGGTGGCGCGCGGCATCTTCGTGGTGCCCTTCGCGGTGCCGCACGTGGCGGTGGCGCTGATCTGGCTGTCGCTTTTCACGCCGACCCTGTCGCCGATCAACGCGGTCTTCGCGGTCTTCGGGATCGAGGTCCCTGCGCTGCTCACCACACAGACCGGCGCCATCACCGCCATCGTCATCGCCGACACCTGGGCGACCTATCCCTTCGTGATGCTGATCGTGCTCGCCGCGCTGCAGGGGATCTCGCCCGATCTCGACGAGGCGGCAGCGCTCGACGGAGCGACGCGGGTGAAGGCATTCTTCCGCATCACCCTGCCGCTGCTCTACCCGACGCTGCTGATGGTGGCGCTGTTCCGCTTCATCGAGACGCTCAAGCACTTCCCGCTGATCTTCGTGATGACCTCGGGCGGGCCGGGGCGGGCGACGCAGGCGACCAACTACTACGCCTACGTGCAGACCTTCCAGAACTCCAACGTCGCCTACGGCGCAAGCATCGCCGTCTTCCTGTTCCTCTTCGCCGCCGCGATCAGCTTCTACATCGCCAAGGCCAACGCGAGGCTCTCCGATGCGTGACACCTCGACCGCATTCCGGGTCAAGAAGGCGCTCGGCTACGCGATGATGCTGGCCTTCCTCGGCTTCTCGCTGCTGCCGGTGGTCTGGGTGGTGCTGCTGTCGCTGCGCCCCGCCACCGCGCTCTTCGAGCCGATCTGGGAGAGCCCGGCCGCCTGGACGCTGGACAACATCCGCTCGATCGCGCGCTCGGACTTCCCCGCCGCACTGCTCAACAGCTTCATCACCGCCGGCAGCTCGACCCTGCTGGCGCTGCTGGTCGGCGTGCCGGGGGCCTTCGCGCTGTCCAAGCGCCGGGCCTCGAACAAGTTCTTCGCCTCGTGGCTGCTGCTGCTGCTGCGCATGGCGCCGCCGGTGGGCTTCGTGATCCCGCTGTTCCTCGTCTACGTGCGGGCCGGGCTGATCGACACCTACGCAGGCCTGATCTTCGCCTACACCTCGCTCACGCTGCCCTTCGTGGTGTGGTCGATGTGGACCTCGTTCAACCAGATCCCCGACGAGCTGGTCGAGGCCGGGCTCATGGACGGCGCCTCGCTGGGCCGGGTGCTCTGGCGCATCGTCATCCCCGCCGCCCGGCCGGGACTGGTCGCCGCCGGGGTGCTGAGCTTCCTGCTGGCGTGGAACGACTTCTTCTTCAGCCTCATCATCACCCGCTCGGACACCACGACGGCGCCGGTGGCGGTGATGAACTTCGTCTCCTACGCCTCGGTCGACTGGGGCGCCATCGCCGTCGCCTCGATCGCCCTGACCCTGCCGATCGTGCCGATCATCGTGCTTGCGAACAAGTATATCGTCCAGTCTCTGGGCGGTGCTGTGAAGGGATAAGCCCATGACAAAACACCCCAATATCGTCTTCATCATCACCGACCAGCAGCGCATCGACACCATCGGGGCTCTGGGCTGCCCGTGGATGGACACGCCCAACCTCGACCGGCTCGTGAACGAGGGCACCGCCTTCGAGCAGATGTACGTGACCTCGCCCTCGTGCAGCCCGTCGCGGGCCTCGCTGTTCTCGGGGACATATCCGCACACCAACGGCGTCTTCCGCAACGACGAGCGCTGGGTCTATTCGTGGGTCGGGCTGCTGAAGCAGTCGGGCTACCGCACGGTGAACGTCGGCAAGATGCACACATGGCCGGTCGAGGGCGCCTTCGGCTACGACGAGCGCCACGTCACCGAAAACAAGGACCGTGCCCACCCGAACCTGCCCTTCTACCTCGACAACTGGGACAAGGCGTTCTGGGCGCGCGGGGTCGAGAAGCCGACCCGCGTCACCCAGCGCGAGATGCCCGATTATGCCGAGCGCCTCGGCTGCTACGTCTGGGACGCGCCCGAGGACCTGCACGCGGACAATTTCGTGCCCGAGATGGCGTGCATGTGGCTCGACCGCTACAAGGGCGACGAGCCGTTCTTCCTGCAGATCGGCATCCCGGGGCCGCACCCGCCCTACGATCCGACCGCCGAGTACCTCGCGAAATACGAGGCGCGCGACGACCTGCCGGAGCCCATCCGCTACGACTTCGACACCCAGCCCGGCCCGATGCGCGAGCTGCGGCGCCAGCATCTCGACAACGACCACGACGCGGTGGTGCACCTGCCCGACCCCACGGCCGAGCAGATGCGGCTGCAGCGCGCGCATTACTACGCCAACGTCTCGATGATCGACACGCAGGTGGGCAACATCCTCGCCGCGCTCGAGCGGCGCGGCGTGCTCGACGACACCATCATCGTCTTCACCTCGGACCACGGCGATTGCCTCAACGACCACGGGCATTCGCAGAAGTGGAACATGTTCGAGCCCACGGTGCGGGTGCCCGCCATCGTCTGGGGCCGCGGCATTCCGGCGATGCGGCGCGACGAGCTGGTGGCGCTCTTCGACTGGGGCCCGACGATCCTCGAATGGGCGGGCCTCACGCCGCCGGCGTGGATGGAGGCGCAGTCGCTGAACCCGCTGATGGCGGGCGAGGAGCAGCCCCGCGACCGGGTCTTCGCGGAACATGCCAACGACGCGATCCTGACCGGAACCTCGTACATGACGATGATCCGCCGGGGCGACTGGAAGCTGGTGCATTTCGTCGACAGCTCCGAGGGGCAGCTCTTCGACCTTGCCACCGACCCCGAGGAGCGGAGCAACCTCTGGGACGACCCCGCGCAGGCGGAGCGGAAACTGTCGCTGATCCACGACATCCTCCGTTGGCGGATCGAGAGCGACAAGAAGACACAAGGCTTCCGGGCCGAACTGGCTGGCGCCTGAGCGCGAAAGGACAAGGACATGGGCAGCATCACGCTGAGCAAGGTGGTCAAGCGGTTCGGTGAGGCGGAGGTCATCCCGCCGCTGGATCTCGGGATCAGGGACGGCGAATTCGTGGTCTTCGTGGGGCCCTCGGGCTGCGGCAAGTCCACGCTGCTGCGGATGATCGCGGGGCTCGAGGACCTGACCGAGGGCAACATCGAGATCGGAGGCCGCGACGTGTCGCATCTGGCCCCCGGCGACCGGGGACTGGCGATGGTGTTCCAGAGCTACGCGCTCTACCCGCACATGACCGTGCGCGAGAACATGCTCTTCCCGCTCGAGATGGCGAAGGTCGATGCCCGCACCGCAAGGGACAAGGTGGCGCGGGCAGCCGAGGTGCTGAACCTCTCGGCCTACTTGGAGCGCAAGCCGGGGCAGCTTTCGGGAGGGCAGCGCCAGCGGGTCGCCATCGGGCGGGCCATCGTGCGCGAGCCCTCGGCGTTCCTCTTCGACGAGCCGCTGTCGAACCTCGATGCGGCGCTGCGGGTGAACATGCGTCTCGAGATCGCCGAGCTGCACGAGACGCTCGGCTCCACGATGATCTACGTGACCCATGACCAGGTCGAGGCGATGACCATGGCCGACCGCATCGTGGTGCTGCAGGCCGGCCGGATCGAGCAGGTCGGCACGCCGCTCGAGCTTTACGAGCAGCCGCGGAACGAATTCGTCGCGGGCTTCATCGGCTCGCCCAGGATGAACTTCATCCGCGGCGCCGAGGCCGAGCGGCTCGGCGCCCCCACCATCGGCATCCGGCCCGAGCACATCCGCGCCTCGCGAGAGAGCGGGCTCTGGGGCGGGCGGGTCAGCGTCTCCGAGCATCTGGGCTCGGACACCTACCTGCACGTCGACACCGACGTGGGCCCGGTCAACGTGCGCACCGCCGGCGAGTTCGGGGTGCATCGCGGCGACACTGTCTGGCTGAACCCCGACGAGAACGCGATCCACCGGTTCGACGCGCAGGGCCTCGCGCTCTGAGCCGGGGAAGCGTAAGGCACATGGCGGGGCGTTCGGCCCCGCCGCATCAGATCATCCAAGGGAGACACCGGACATGAAGGCGCTGGTTCTGGAGGAAAAGGGCAGGCTGTCCCTGCGCGAGTTCGACATCCCCGGCACGCTGGGACCGCGCGACGTGCGGATCAGGACCCACACGGTCGGCATCTGCGGCTCGGACGTGCACTACTACACCCATGGCAAGATCGGCCATTTCGTGGTGAGCGAGCCCATGGTGCTGGGCCACGAGGCCTCGGGCACGGTGATCGCCTGCGGTGCCGAGGTCTCGGGCCTCGTGCCAGGCGACCGGGTCTGCATGGAGCCGGGCATTCCCGATCCCACCTCGCGGGCCAGCAAGCTCGGGATCTACAACGTCGACCCGGCGGTGACGTTCTGGGCGACGCCGCCGGTGCATGGCTGCCTCGCCCCCGAGGTCATCCACCCGGCCGCCTTCACCTACAAGCTGCCCGACGCGGTCAGCTTCGCAGAGGGCGCCATGGTCGAGCCCTTCGCCATCGGCATGCAGGCGGCGCTGCGCGCGCGGATCCAGCCCGGCGACACCGCCGTGGTCACGGGGGCCGGGCCCATCGGCATGATGGTGGCGCTTGCGGCGCTCGCGGGCGGCTGCGCGCGGGTGATCGTGGCGGATCTCGCCCAGCCCAAGCTCGACATCATCGCGGCCTATGACGGCATCGAGACGGTCAACATCCGCGAGACACCGCTGCCCGAGGCAGTGGCGGCGGCGACCGATGGCTGGGGCGCGGACGTGGTCTTCGAATGCTCGGGCGCGGCGCCGGCGATCCTCGCGATGCACCGGCTGGCCCGGCCGGGTGGCGCCATCGTGCTGGTGGGTATGCCGGTCGATCCGGTGCCGGTCGACATCGTCGGGCTTCAGGCCAAGGAGCTGCGGGTCGAGACCGTGTTCCGCTACGCCAATGTCTACGACCGGGCGATCGCGCTCATGGCCGCGGGCAAGGTGGACCTGAAGCCTCTGATCTCGGCCAGCATTCCCTTCGCCGACAGCATCGCGGGCTTCGACCGCGCGGTCGAGGCGCGGGACAGCGACGTGAAGCTGCAGATCGTGATGCCGCAGTAGCGGCGGCCCGGATCACTGCCCGGAGATCGAAGGGAGGGCCCGGTCACCGGGCTCCCCCTTGTCGTGCCCCCCGCGGGAGAAGAGGCGCGACGGCCGGGGGCCCGAGGCCTGCTGCCCGTACCCCCGGAGGCGGGGCCTTGGGCATGGCTTGTGTCGGGACCGGCGCGACCGCGCCGCGGGGGCACGGCACCCCGTGTCAGGCGGCCCGTTCCAGACCGGCCAGCAGCGGCTCCGACTGGCAGGCCGGGGAACGTTGCGGTGATCTCGGGCGACCGTTCGGGGTTGTCGCGGCGGAAGTCGATGGTCTCCTTGATGACGTCCACGAACGGGTACCAGATCCCGGCGGCGTCGACCTGGCCCGAGCCGAATGCGGGGACCACGGTCGAGGGCTCCATCGGCACGACCTTGCTGTCGTCCATGGTCATCCCGGCCTCTTCCAGCGCCAGCCGCAGCAGCCTGTCGCCCGCGGTGCCTTAGGGCACGTCCAGGGTCTTGCCCCTGAGGTCGGCGAAGCCGAGATTGAGGTTGCGCAGCGCGGCTCTGACAGAGCCAGCTTCGGCGCAGTGGGACCACCCTCAGGGCGTTCAGCGACCACCGGAACATTCAGCCCACGCCCGCGGTCGGCCCCGGTGACTCCGCGCTCGAGCATCCGCGGTGGGCGCCGTCGTTGGTCTTCGACGGTTATCAGATCGGGCGAGCGAGCCGGCGAATGCCACTGGCAACGATGCGTGCAGGCGGAGCCGGGCGCCGACCGAAGCATGGCGGGAGGCCCATGCCGAGGTCCTCGCCATCGCGGTCGTGCGGGAGGCGGGGCGGCTTGTGGGCGTCCCGTCGCGGGACACCGGCAGAGGCCTGCGCGACATGCCCGCCAATCCCGGCCCCCGAGCCCGGCGTCGCGGGGATTCCATAATGAATGCTGCCCTATTGGCTTGCGGCGGCTGGGGGAAGGCTGCAAAACCGCTGACAGTTCGACTGGAGACTGCCTTGGCCCCCCGCACCGAAACAAGTTCCCCGATCCGCACGCTCGAGATGCTCGAGCTTCTGGCCGAGATGGGAGCCATGGGCCACATGGCGATCTCTGAGCGGCTCGGGATCCCGAAGAGCACCGCCAGCGCGCTGCTGAAGTCGCTGCAGGGGGCGGGGTTCATCACCCGGGACGAGGACCGCAAGTTCAGCCTCTCGCCAAGGGTGCTGCGGTTGAGCGAGGGGTTCCTCGCGCATCGCCAGTGGCTGGCGCCGCTGCTGCCGCTGCTGGAGCAGCTCCGGGACGAGACCAACGAGACCACTTTCCTCGTCGAGCGGCGCGATGACAGTCGCGTCGTGGTGGCGCGCCGTCTGGTGCGCGAGGGGCTGAGCTTCACCGTTCCGGTGGGCGATGTGGCGCCGCTGCACGGCACCGCGGGCGGGCATGCCCTCTGCCGTCCGGGCGAGGTGCTGACCGATGCGGACGGCCGGCCCGAGCCGGTCGAGATCAGCGCGCAGGGGGTGTGCTACCTGCCCTCGGCCATCGTGCCCGGCGTCGGCTCCTTTGCGGTCGCGCTGCGGGTGCCGCCGGGGGTGCCGCCGCTGGCGTTCTCGCTGGCGATGCCGGTGTCGCGCATGACGGCCACGATCCGCGCCGGGATCGAGGCCGCCCTGTCGGCGTTGCGTGACGAGGCCGAAGAGGCGCTCGGGACCTCTCACTCGAGCAGGTAGGTCAGCGCCAGCGCCGCCGCGGTCAGGGGCACGGCGATGGCCGTGTAGCCGCGGTTCCACTCCCACGCGATGCGCCGTGCCGGCTCCTCTGCGATCCGCGCCGAGAGCAGCAGCGTGGCAGACACCGGCGAGACCATCATCCCCAGCGACCAGCCCGCCGAAAGCGCCATCGCCAGCGACAGTGCGTGGTCCTGCGCCAGCGGCGAGGTCGCCATCAGCTGCGCGATCAGGATCACCGGGATCGACGGCGGCGTCGAGGCCACCGAGAGACCCCAGATGCAGAGCAGCACCGCCACCGGCATCAGCGGGCTGTCGACGGCGATGATCGACTGCGGGCCGTAGAGGGTGAAGACCAGCGCCGCCAGCGCCCCGATCACGGTGGAGCCCGCGAAGATGAACATCTCGTTGCGCAGGTCCGAGAGCCGCGTCGCCAGCATGGCGGGCGAGGCCCGTTCGCCCTCGGGGCCGGGTTCGATGCGGATCCAGGCCAGGGCAAAGAGCGGCACCACGATGGTGGTCGCGGTGAGGAAGCTGAGCCCGGCCAGCAGGTAGAGCGCCGAGGTGCTCGCCAGCAGCGCCAGCGCCCCCAGCAGCAGAAGCGCCATGGCCCTGGCGCTCCCATCGCCGGGCAGGTCCAGCGTCTCGGACCGGTCGTGACGCGGCAGCAGGCAGCCCGCGCCGAGCAGCACCAGCGCCAGCGTCAGGCCGAGCGCGATGTAGGCCAGCGGGTTGAGCGCCGCGAAGGAGGAGGTCACCACCGCGAAGCCCATCGCCAGCGGCGACCAGAGCGCGATGGCGGCCGAGCCGCGCATGGTGCCCATGAGCAGGTGCCGCGCTGTCGGGTGCTGGCGGAAGTCGAGCCGGGCGGCGGCGAGGATGTCGCCGATCAGCTGCAGCACGCCCACGTTGAAGATCAGCGCCAGCCCGTGGCCGCCGTAGGTGACCGAGGCATAGCGCTGCCCGCGCGGGCGCCCGATCAGCCAGGCCGCCGCCTGCGCCAGCAGCCGCGAGCGCTGCATTGCCGGGCGCAGCGTTGCCAGCGCCACGAGCAGCGCCGTGAAGCCAAGCCCCTGCGTCGCGGCGGCAAGGATCACCGGCCGCGCCTCTGGCAGCAGCGCCGCGGTTGCCAGCGCCAGCAGCACCGCCAGCGCCATCACCGTGCGCCCGGAGCCACGCACCCGAAGCCAGTCGCAGAGAACGAAGCCCCCAAGCGCCACGAGGCCGAGCCAGGTCAGGCTCGGCTGTCCGGTGATCTGCCCGGCGACCGAGCACAGCGCCGCAATGGCGAGCGCGGCACGGCCGGGGCCTTCCGCCCCCGAGAAGGGACGGGCGAGGATGTCGGTGGTCATGGTCTGTCTCAGGCGGCGAAGGCGTGCAGGGCCTCGGGGGTCCAGGCGATCCAGGCCTCCTGTCCCGGCAGCAGGCCGCAGTCGGTCGTGCGCGCGGTGATCCGGCGTCCCGACGGCAGGTCGAGCGTGTAGCTGGTGCTGGCGCCCTGGTAGATCGCCTCGGCGAGATGGCCCTTCAGCGCCGCGCCCTCGGGGCGGGTGCTGCTGAGCGACAGGCCCTCGGGGCGCAGCGCCACGGTGCAGTTGCCCTCGGCCTCGAACGCCGCCGGCATCTCGGTGGTCAGCCCCTCGAAGGACAGGGCGCGGTTGTTGCAGCGGGCCGGCAGGAAGTTCGACAGGCCCATGAACTCGGCGGTGAAGCGGGTGCGCGGGGCGCCGTAGATCTCGCGCGGGGTGCCCTGCTGCTCGATGCGGCCCTGGTTCATCACCACGATACTGTCCGAGAGCGTCAGGGCCTCTTCCTGGTCGTGGGTCACGAACATGGCGGTGATGCCGAGATCGCGGGTGATCCGGTAGAGCTCGATCTGCATGGTCTCGCGCAGCTTGCGGTCGAGCGCCGAGAACGGCTCGTCGAGGATCAGGATCGACGGCTCCACCACAAGCGCGCGGGCCAGCGCCACGCGCTGCTGCTGGCCGCCCGAAAGCTGGTGCGGATGCCGCGCGGCGAGGTGGCCGAGCTCGACGATGTCGAGCGCCCGGGCGACCTTGGTCTCGCGTTCGGAGCGGCCGATCCCGCGCATCTCCAGCCCGAAGGCCACGTTCTCGGCCACGGTCATGTGCGGGAACAGCGCCAGCGACTGGAACACCATGCCGATGTTGCGCCTGGCGGCGGAGAGATGGGTGATGTCGCGCCCGTCCATCTGGAGCACGCCGTAGTCGGGCCTGGACAGGCCCGCGACGATGCGCAGGGTCGAGCTCTTGCCGCAGCCCGACGGTCCGAGCAGCGTGGTGAAGCTGCCCTTGGGGATCGTGAGCGAGACGTCGTCGACCGCGGCGGTCTCGGATCCGGGGTAGCGCTTGGTGATGCGCGAGAGGGTGACTTGGGCCATGGTTCAGTTCCCGAGGAATTTCTTGAGACCGAAGACGCGCTCGATGACGAGGGCTCCGGCCAGGGTGATGGCGATCAGCATGGAGGACACGGCCGCGATCGAGGGATCGAAGTTGTATTGCATGTAGCTCATGATCGCGAGCGGCAGGGTCGAGGTGCTGCTGTCGATCAGGAAGATCGACACGGCGGCGTCGTCGAAGGAGATGATGAAGCCGAAGGCGGCACCGGCGAAGATGGCCGGGCGCAGCACCGGCAGGGTCACCCGCGTCAGGATCTGACGGCGGCTGGCGCCGAGCGTGTGGGCGGCCTCCTCCAGCGATGGGTCGAAGCTTTGCAGCGCCGCGAGGCTGGTGCGGATCACGTAGGGCATGACCAGCAGCACGTGGCCGAGGGTCAGCCGCAGCCATGCGTCGCGCAGCCCGGCGGTCGAGAGCGTGACCAGCAGCGCCACGCCGATCACGATGCCCGGCACGATGAGCGGTGACAGGAAGATCGCCTCGAGCAGTCCGCGAAGGCTGCTGGGCAGCTTGCCGCGGGCGATGCCGAAGGCCGCCGCAACGCCGAGCGGCGTGCCGAGCGCGGTGGCCACCGCCGCCAGCACCAGCGAGGTCAGCGCCGATCCGGTGAAGGCCGGGTTGGCGAGCGCCGCGCCGTACCAGCGCAACGAGAAGCCCTCGGGCGGGAATTTCGGCGTGGCGCCCGCGTTGACCGAGACGATGATCACCGCGACCAGAGGGGCGAGCAGGAAGACAAAGAGCGCCGCGGTGCCGGTGCGCCGGAAGAGCGAGAAATAGGTCGACATCATTTGCTCCACGTCGCGGTCATGCGGGCGGCAAGCGCCAGGATCGAGGTCAGCACCACGAGCGTCAGCGCCAGCAGCAGGGTCACCAGAACGGCCCCGAAGCGCCAGTCCAGCGTCACCGCGAACTGCTGGTAGATGAAGGTGGTCAGCATCCCCGAGCGCGGCCCTCCCATCAGGGCGGGGGTCACGTAGGACGAGATCGCCAGCGAGAAGACGATGGTCAGGCCCGAGGCCAGCCCCGGCACCGTCAGCGGCAGCAGGATGCGGCGCAGCACGGCCCAGCGGCTGGCGCCGAAGGTCATCGCGGCCTCGGGGACCTTGGGGTCGATCTTCTCGAGCGAGGTCAGCACGCAGAGCGCCATGAAGGGCACGAAGACATGCACGAGCCCGACGATGACCGCGGCCGAGGTGTACATGATCTGGATCGGCTCCTCGATCACGCCGAGCGCCAGCAGCGCCTGGTTGAGGATGCCGCGGTCGCCGAGCATGATCATCCAGCCGTAGGTGCGGGCCACGATCGACACGAGCAGCGGCGACAGAACGATCAGCACGATCCAGCCGCGCTTCGCGGGGCTGGCCGTCCAGATGATCAGCGCCAGCGCGTAGCCCAGCACCGCGGTGATGCCGGTGGTCAGCGCCGAGACCCAGAGCGTCTTGATCAGCGTCGAGTAGTAGAACGGCTGGCTGAAGAAGCGCAGGTAGTTCGCGATGGTCCAGTCGCCCTCCATGGTGAAGGCGCCCGGCATCGACGGCTTGAGGCTCAGCGCCATCAGCCAGCCCACGGGAAGCAGCAGCACGAAGACGAGGAAGCAGAGCCCGGGCAGCGTCAGCCACGCGGGCGAGACCGGCTTGCGCGGGGCGGGCGCCGCGCGCGGGGCGGGGGCGGTATCGGTCAGTGCCATGCGTCCAGGATCCTGTCCGAAGGGGTGACGATGCCGAAATAGGTCCGGATCTGTTCGATGCTGGCGTCGTGCAGCGGCAGGACGAGATCCTTCACCGCGACGCAGTCCTCGGCGATCACCGTATCATAGTCCGACATCGCGAGATCGCGTGCCGTGCTCTCGACGCAGCAGTTGGTGGTCACGCCCGCCAGCACCACGGTCTCGATGCCGCGGCGGCGCAGCTCGGCGTCGAGCGCGGTGTCGAGATAGGCCGAGTAGCGGTGCTTGCGGATCACGGTCTCGCCGTCGACGGGGCCCATGCCCTCGACGAAATCGGCGCCCCAGGTGCCCTCGCGGCAGACCTCGACCATGGTTGGGTCAAAGGCCGGGGCGGCGCCGGTGATGTCGGCGGCGGAGGCACACCAGACGGCGCCCTCGCGGGTCTGGGTCGAGGGGTAGCGGTAGGGCGAGCCCTGGCCGCGGAACATCGGGCCGTAGATCGCCTGCACGTGCAGCACGTGGGCCCCGGCGGCTCGGGCGCCTTCGAGCAGCGTCCGGATCCGCGGCAGCGCCTCGGTGACGCGGGGCATCGCGGCCTTGGTCTTGGCGATCACGCCGTCCTCGGCGCAGAAGTCGTTGAGCACGTCGATCATGAGGAGCGCGGTGCGCGTGGGCTCGAGCCGCGCGGCGAAGGGCCGGGCCATGCGTTCGGCCTTGACGGCCTCGTGCCAGTTGCGCGCGCCGGGCGCGGTGCCCGCGAGCTGTCCGGTCAGTTCTGCCTGCGAGATCTGCGGCATCCGCAGCCCGAGCACGTCGGCCGGCGCGTTGCCCGCGCGCACCAGCACGGCGCGGTAGCCCTTGCGCTGCGCGTCATAGGCAAGGCGCATCCCGGCAACGGGATCGCCGCAGACATAAAGCGTGCGCACCCCGTTCGAGCGCAGCACGAGGTCGATGTCCGAGGCGTAGAAGGGCGAGGGGCCGGTATGGCTGATGGTGACGGCGCCGTGGCCGTCGAGCTGGTCGGTGGGTTCGACCCGGTCGGTGGGGGTGACCTGCACCAGCAGGATCTCGGCCCGCGCCGCCGCCGCGCGCAGGGGCGCGGGGCAGGGCTGGCCTGCGCAGACGAGCGCTGCGGCTTCGGGGGCGTCGAGTCCCCGCAGGCCATCGGCCTGCGGGTGGGTCAGTTCGGTCGTCTGGGGGATCACAGGGAGACCTCGTAGTTCCAGCGATCCGTCAGCATCGGCATCTGCGGCACGATCCTGAACCAGTCGAAGAGGGTCAGCTGGTCAAGCGCAGGCACCCGCTCGGCGGCCTTGCCGGTCAGCTTGGCATCGGGGCGCACCGGGCCCGCGATCACGGCGTTGCAGAAGGCTTCCTGTGCCTCGAGCGAGATCGCGTGGTTGATGAACTGCTTACAGAGCTCGGGATTCGAGGCACCCTCGGCGATGTGGTAGGACACCATGCCGACCATCGCGCCTTCCTCGGGGAAGACGAATTCGACGGGCTTGCCGGCGTCGATCAGCGCGTAGGGCGGGATGTTGGTGGTCATGCCGACGGCGACGACCTCGCCCGCGTCCAGCATCGACATCGCGTCGGTGGACGAGGTGAAGAAGCGGCGGATGTTCGGCTTGAGCTCGGCCAGCGCCTCGAAGGCAGGCTCGAGGTTTTCCTCGGAGCCACCGCGCAGCTTGGCCAGCATCACGAGCATTTCCCACGAGCCCCAGGTGCCGATGTCGGGGATCGAGATCTTGCCGGCGAGCTCGGGGCGGAACAGGTCTTCCCACTTGGTGATCGGCGCGTCGACGAGGTCGGTGCGGTAGGCGATGCCGTAGGAGGCGTAGTCGAGCCCGACGCCGCGCTTCTTGTACTGCTCCCACCAGACCGGCGCGATATTGGCGATGTTGGGGATGTCCTCGGGCGTCAGCTCGATGCCGATGTCGGCCATGATGGCCTTGATGCTGTCGGGGTAGGGCAGCATCAGCATGTCGATCTCGGGGGCGTCGCGGTTGACGATGGCGTTGGTCAGCCATTCCGCCGAGGAGCCGAGCTGAAGGTTCACGGTCGCGCCGGTCGAGGCTTCGAAGCTGTCGACGATGGCCTTGCGGTAATTCTGTTCCCACACGCCGCCGAAGACGGTGGAAGTGAAGCTGTCGCCGGCGGCGCGGCCCATTCCCGGGATCATCGCGCCGAGGGTGATCGCCCCCGTCGAGGCCAGGAAGCTGCGTCGGTCAAGTCTGGTCATGGTGTCGTGGTTCCTGCTGTTGGTTCACATAAGAGAACTCATGTTCGGATATATGAACATGCAGGGCGCCGTTCGGCGTGCCACTGCTGCAGCCGTTCGGCGCGGCTTTGAGCGACCACGTACTCAATGCCCACGGATTAATCCCGGATGAAACGATTCCGCCGCGTCGTGGCATCACGCAACACGCGGTCGACGCCGCGCCACGGGCGGCGCTACGCGGGGCAGGAGGGGCCTGCGGCAGCGGTTGCGCGCCGTGATTCGGCCGTGGCCGGGGTCAGACCGGCGCGGCGATCCCCGACGTCTCAAGAAAGGCGCTCACGGTGGGCGAGGTGATCTTGGCGTGCAGGCAGAACACGTGCTCGGGGAAGGTCTGGTCGATGTCGGCAATGGGAACACGCACGACGCCGCCCGAGCGACCCGAGGCCGCGTCGAACATGAACCCGATGCCGAGCCCCTGTTCCGCCGCCTCGAAAACCGCCTCGCGCGATTCCAGCCAGAACAGCGGCGTCAGCGACAGGCCCTGTGCCCTGAGCGCGAGGTTCAGCTCGCGCTGGGTCTGCGAGCGTCCGCTTCGGAACAGCAGCGCCTGCCCGACCAGATCGGCAAGCCGCAGGCTGGCGTGGGTGGCATAGGGGTGGGCGCGGGGCACCAGCGCCACCAGCGACTGGTAGAGCACCGGCGCGCTGAAGATCTCGCTCCCCGAGGGCGCGGCGGTGAGGATGCCCAGATCGGCGCGCCGCTCGCGCACGGCGGTCACCACGTCCTGCCAGTTCCCGAAGGACATGTCGATCTTGATGCCCGGATAGCGCTGCCGGAACCGCGCCACCTGCTGCATCGCGGGGCCGGGGGCACCCGCGGCGATCGACAGCTCGCCCACGTCGAGATTGCGCACGGTCAGCAGGATCTCGGCCGCGTCCCGCTCGACGTCGCGCTGCTCGGCGGTGCGCTGGAACAGCCTGTGCCCGAGCGCCGTCAGCTCGGATCCGCTGGCGGTGCGGTCGAAGAGACGCACGGCGAACCCCTCCTCGAGCGCCTTGATCTGAGCGGTGATCGCGGGCTGCGACAGGCCGAGCGAGCGCGCGGCGCGGGAAAAGCTACCGGTGGCGGCGACTTCATTGAAGGCCCGTAGCTGGGCGGCGGTGGGACGTTTCACTTGGGCTCCGATGGTTGTTGGAGCCATAACCTAAAGTGATAATGCGTCATCTAGATTACAAGAATCCCCTGTAGCTCGCCGTCAGATGCCGCACCGCGGCACACGGCAAAAGGACAGGGTATTGGCCACAGTCACCCTTCGGGGCATCCGCAAGAGTTTCAAGGAGACCGACGTCCTGCGCGGGGTCGACCTGCAGGTAGGCGACGGCGAGTTCGTGTCGCTGGTGGGCCCCTCGGGCTGCGGCAAGTCCACGCTCCTGCGCATCATCGCCGGTCTGGAGGGCCAGAGCGCGGGCTCGGTCGAGATCGCGGGCGCCGCTGTCGACGGTCTGCGCGCCGCCGACCGAAACCTGTCGATGGTGTTCCAGTCCTACGCGCTCTACCCGCACCTGACCGTGGCCGAGAACATCGCGGTGCCGCTGCGGATGCGCCGGCTGAGCACCGCGCAGCGCCTGCCGCTCGTCGGTCGCTTCATGCCCGGCACCACGGCACGGCTGCGCGAGATCGAGGACCGGGTGCAGGACGCCGCCGGCACGCTCGAGATCGACCGGCTGCTCGACCGCAAGCCCGGGCAGCTTTCCGGCGGGCAGCGGCAGCGGGTCGCACTTGGCCGGGCGCTGGTGCGCTCGCCCGCGGCCTTCCTGCTCGACGAGCCGCTCTCGAACCTCGACGCCAAGCTGCGCGTGCACACTCGCACCGAGATCGCCGAGCTGCACCGCCGCCTCGACGCGACCTTCATCTACGTCACCCATGACCAGGTTGAGGCGATGACCATGTCCGACCGCATCGCGGTCATGATGGGCGGCGAGATCCTGCAGTGCGACACGCCCGCGCGGATCTACGAGGACCCGGTCGACCTGCGCGTGGCCGAGTTCATCGGCTCGCCCAAGATCAACGTGCTGCCCGCCGAGAGCGACAGCGCCGGCAGGGTCTCGGTCATGGGCCGCGCGCTGCCGCTGCAGCTCGAACCCGGCCGCCGGGCGCTGTCGCTGGGGCTGCGCCCCGAGGCGCTGACGCTGACGCGGCGGGATCCGATCTTCTCGGGCCGGGTGGCGCATTCCGAGAACCTCGGCCACGAGATCTACGTGCAGGTGACCCTCGACGGCGGCGGGCACCGGGTGGTGCTGCGCGCCGATCCGGCGCTGCGGGCGGGGCTGGGGCTCGGGGCAGAGGCCGGGCTGCGGTTCGATCCCGCCCGCGCCATGCTCTTCGACGCAGAGGGCCGGCGCCTGCGCGGCGTGGTGGCAACCGCGCCCGCCGTTCGCGAGGCATGGGCATGACCGCGACCGACACGCTTCCCATCGCCCCGCCGCAACGGCGCCGGGCGGTCGATGCCGACCGCCGTCAGGCCGGGGCGGGCTGGCTGATGAGCGCGCCCGCGCTGGCGCTGATGCTGACCATCCTGATCGCGCCGGTGCTGCTGGCCGTGGTGCTGAGCTTCACCGACTACGCGCTCGGCAATCCGGGCTTCAACTGGGTCGGGCTCGAGAATTACGAGCGCATCTTCACCCGCCCGACCTATGCCAAGATGCTGGGCGCCACCTTCACCTACGTGCTGACGGTGGTGCCGCTCTCGGTCGGGCTCGGGCTGGGGGCCGCGCTGCTGATCCAGTCGCTGAGCCGCGGGGCAGGGGTCTACAAGGCGATCTACTTCCTGCCTGTGATGGCCACGCTGCTGGCCATGACCATCGTCTGGCAACTGATGCTGCACCCCTCGATCGGGGTGGTGAACCGCGGGCTGGAGTGGGTCTGCGCGCAGCCGGCACTGGAAGGCCTTTTCAGTCTTTCCTTCCTCGGGCTGGCGCCGGAAAGCACGTGGTTCGGCCGCGTCTGTTCCCAGGGCACGCCGCTCTGGCTGGGCGACCGGGACTACGCCATCTGGGTGGTCTGCTTCATCGGCATCTGGCAGGGCTTCGGCTTCAACATGGTGCTCTACCTCGCGGGCCTCACCGGCGTGTCGCGCGACCTCTATGCCGCCGCCGAGATGGACGGCGCCCGTTCAGGCTGGGAGCGGTTCCGGCTGGTGACATGGCCGGCGCTCGGCCCGACCACGGTCTTCGTCGTCACCATCACCTGCATCCGTGCCTTTCAGGCCTTCGACACGGTCGAGGCGCTGTTCTCGCCCGGCGGCGGGCCCGGCAAGTCGGCCTACGTGATGATGTTCGCCATCTACGAGAAGGGCGTGACCCAGAACCTCGTCGGGCTCGGCGCCGCGATCACCGTGCTGTTCCTGGTCTTTGTCATGATTCTGACGCTGATCCAGCGTTGGTTCACCGAACGGAAGGTGCATTACGCATGACCCGCTTCTCGCCCTCCCTGATCATCCGGCACCTGATCCTGCTGATCGGTGCCGTGGTGGTGCTGGCGCCGTTCCTCGTGATGCTGAGCTACTCGCTGAAATCACCCGCCGAGATCGAGCGCGGAACCGGCGGGCTCTTCGGTGCGCAGGAGATGATGGTCGACCCGAAATGCGCCCTGCGCAGCGCCCCGCGCCGGGCCGACGTCGAGGCCGCCCGCGACCGCTTCCCGGGCCGCGACGACGGCGCCATCCTTGCCACTCTGACCGAGGAGGCCAACGCCGCCTGCGAGCTGCGCCCGGTGGTCTTCAACTACCGCTCGGCCTTCCAGGACGCGCCGCTCATGCGCTACCTGCTGAACGGGGTGATCGTGACCGCGTCGATCTTCCTACTGCAGATGGTGATCGCGCTGCCCGCGGCCTATGCGCTCTCGAAGCTGAAGTTCTGGGGCCGCGAGGCGGTGTTCGGGCTGGTGCTCTTCTGCCTGCTGATCCCGGTGCACGCCATCGCGCTGCCGCTCTACCTCGGGCTCGCCAGGATCGGGCTGACCAACACCTACGCCGCGCTGGTGGTGCCGTGGATCGTCTCGGCCTTCGGCATCTTCCTGATGCGCCAGTTCTTCATGACGGTGCCCGACGACCTCGTGGACGCGGCGCGCATGGACGGCATGAGCGAGTTCGCCATCGTCTGGCGGGTGATGCTGCCGACCGCGATCCCGGCGCTCATGGCCTTTGCCATCTTCTCGGTCGTGGCGCACTGGAACGACTACTTCTGGCCGCGCATCGTCGTCACCGGCGACCGCAGCCTCTTCACCCCGCCGCTCGGCCTGCGCGAGTTCCAGGCCGGGGCCGACGGCAACCTCTACGGCCCCATGATGGCGACGGCGACGGTGATCGTCGTGCCGCTGATCGCTGCCTTCATGCTGGCCCAACGTCGCTTCATCGAGGGCATTACCCTCTCGGGCATGAAGTGACCGCCAACGGGGCGCAGGCCCCGCACCACTCACGAACCCTTTCGCAACCCGCGCGTCGGGCCTCCCGGCCCGGCGACACCCTCCCGACACCCCGATCCCCAGACCCCCGGAGACTTCCATGAAACAGCTCTCGCTCGGTGCCCTGCTTCTGGCCACCTCGTCGCTTCCCGCGCTCGCGCAGGACCGCGTCACCATCGACTTCGTCTACCCCTACTCGTCGCTCTTCGACGTGACCTACGAGGCGATCATGCCGGCCTTCAAGGCGGCGCATCCGAACATCGACATCAACATCCGCGCTTCCTACGAGGAATACGAGGATGCCTCGAACACCATCCTGCGCGAGGCCGTCTCGGGCGATCTGCCCGACGTCACCATGCAGGGTCTGAACCGTCAGCAGATCCTCGTCGACCGCGGCATCGCGCAGTCGCTCGAGCCCTTCATCGCCGGGGAGGCCGATTTCCAGAAGGACGGCTACCACGAGGCGATGCTGTCGCTCTCGACCTTCGACGGCGAGGTCTACGGCCTGCCGTTCTCGGTGTCGCTGCCGGTCGGCTACTACAACATGGACACGTTGGCCGCGGCCGGGGTCGAGACCCTGCCCACCACCTGGGACGAGGTCGTCGAGACCTGCCAGACGCTGATCGACAGCGGCGTCGAGAACCCGATCTACTGGGACTGGGCGATCACCGGCAACTGGTTCTTCCAGGCGCTGATGTGGACCCAGGGCAGGGCCCCGGTCGAGGACGGCCGCATCAACATGGACAGCCCCGAGGCGCTGAAGACGCTCGAGACGGTCAAGCACATCGTCGATGGCTGCAACATGCGCAACCTGACCGGCGACGAGGCAGTCTCGGCCTTCGCCGCGGGCGAGCTGCCGCTGATGTATACCTCGACCTCGAACGTCGGCCGGATGATGACCATCAAGGCGGATTTCGACTTCGAGACGGGCGCCTACCCGGGCATCGACGGCACGCCCGACGGCCTGCCCGCCGGTGGCAACGCCGCGGTGATGACCTCGACCTCCGAGGACCCGGCGGTGCGCGAGGCCGCGTGGCAGTGGCTGAAGTTCATCACCTCGGGCGAGGGGGCTGCGGAAGTGGCGCGCACCACCGGCTACATGCCGCCGAACCGTGCCGCCAACGACATCATCCTCGTGGATTTCTACGAGCAGAACCCGCAGAAGGCGACCGCGGTCGAGCAGCTGCCGCTGCTGCGTGACTGGCAGGCCTACCCGGGCGACAACGGGCTCGCCATCACCCAGGTGATCTACGACGGGCTCGAGCGCATCGTCACCGGCGACGCTCAGGACATGGAAGAGCTGCAGGAAGAGCTGACCGAAGAGATCGACGACCTGCTGCCGCGCAGCTGATCCGCGCCTCCAACGACCCGGGGCGGCGCCGTGCGTGCCGCCCCCACCCATTGCCCCTTACCCGAAGACGCAGGCCCCCCGCATGAAATTCATCCATCTGACCGACACCCATGTCATCGGCGGCAACCGGACGCTCTACGGCGCCAACCCGGCCCGCCGTCTGGCGCTGGCCGTCGACAGCATCAACGCCGAGCATGGCGACGCCGCCTTCACCGTGGTGACCGGCGATCTGACCCATTGGGGCGATGCCGACGCCTATGCCGCCTTCGAGGCGCAGATCCGGCGGCTCTCGATGCCGCTGGTGCTGATGGTGGGCAACCACGACGACACTGCCGCTTTTGCCGGGCGCTTCCCCGACGTGGCGCGCGACGAGAATGGCTTCGTGCAGTCACGCCGCGAGACGCCGCAGGGCACCTGTCTCTTCCTCGACACCAAGATGCCCGGCACCCACGCGGGCGGCTATTGCGACAAGCGGCTGGCCTGGCTGAAGCGGCAGCTCGAAGAGACGCCGGGCCAGGTGTTCCTTTTCATGCACCACCCGCCGTTCCGGCATGGCATCAGGTCGATGGACGCGATCATGATGCACGACCACGCGGCCTTCTGGGAGGTCGTCGCCCCGCATCGCGACCGCATCCGGCACTTGTTCTTCGGCCACGTCCACCGGGCGATCTTCGGCAACTGGCGCGGCATCTCGTATTCCTGCATGCGCGGCCTCAACCACCAGGTGGCGCTGGATCTCGAGGCCGACGAGTCCGCAATCCCCGGCGATCTCGCCGAGCCCGCCTATGGCGTGGTGCTGGCGGACGAGGATTGCGTCACCGTCCACCTGCACGAGTTCGCAAGCCGCGCGCCGCGCTTCCCGCTGAACGCACCCGAGGGCGAATTCGGCGAGGATTACGCCACCTCGATGCGCCACCCGGGCTTCGCCGATCTATGAGTGACGGGCTTTCCGGCGCGGTCCTGCCGCTCGAGGCGCGCATCGCCCGGGCGCGGGGCCTTCTGGACGGGGCGCAGCGGATCCTCTGCGATCTCGACGGCTGCCTCGTCTCCGGCGCCCGCGTGCTGCCGGGCGTTGCGGGTTTCGTGCGGCGCCATGCCGAGCGGCTGGTCATCGTCAGCAACAACTCGACCGACACCGCCGAGACCCTGTCCCGGCGGCTGGCGGGGCTGGGGCTGATGCTCCCGGCCGGGCGGATCGTGCTGGCGGGCGAGGCGGCTCTGGGGATGGCGCAGCGGCGCGTGCCCTCGGGGCGGCTGCTGCTGCTCGCGGGTGCGGTGATGCAGGCGCGTGCCCGGGCGCTGGGGCTCGACCCGCTGGCCGCCACGCCCGAGGCGGTGGTGCTCTGCCGCGACGCAAGCCGGTCCCAGCTCGAGGCGGCGATGCCGCTGCTCGCGCGGGGGCTGCCGCTGATCGTCGCCAACCCCGACCTTACCCATCCCGGCGAGGACGGCCCGGTGATCGAGACCGGCGCCTTGCTTGCCCTGCTCGAAGCCTGCGTCCCGCGGGCGCGGAGCTGCGTGGCGGGCAAACCCTCGGCGCATCTCTTCCGGGTGGCACTGGGCCCGGTCGCGCCGGAAGCGGCGGTGATGATCGGGGACAACCCCGACACCGACATCGCCGGCGCCCGGCGGCTCGGGATCCCCTCGATCCACGTGGGCCTCGGAGGGCAGGCCACCGGCCTGACGGGTTTCGACTGCCTCTTCCCCGACGAGGCCGACGTTCCCGGCGCCGTCGCCGGGTACTGACCCGGGAGACAGCGCGGAGGGGCCTGCAAGCTGTCGGGGGCATGTCGGGAAAGAGAGGTGCGCTGACATGCCCAAGAGACGAGCCGCCGAGGGCAAGGTCGGGGTCGCGTCCCGTCCGAGCGAAGCCTGACGCCGCCAGATTGCTGTGCTCAGTTTCATGCGACCGGACGGGGCACAGGATCGCGCGTGATCCCTGTCCGAACGCTCCTGCGTCGCAGGGGCCGGTTGAAGCGAATACGGGGCACGCGCCCGTAACGCCCGGTCGCAACGGCGCAAGGGGCCGGGATGTGCCGCTCGGGTCGCCACAGACACGTCACCTGCCGCCCCGGGGGCTTCGGGAGACCGCACCCCGGTCGATGAACCGCCCGGAGATCGGGCAAACCCGCTCTGAGGGCACAGCGATTGTGCGGTCCCTGGTCTTGCGCTCCAGAAGCAGATCCGGTCTATCGCGCCGGACGGAGGACATGGGTGCAGACGAGAGGCTTGGATGGCCGACAGACAGACATCAGGTGCCGCGATCACCTTCCAGAACCTGGGAAAGTCCTTCGACAAGAAGGGCTCTAGCCAGGTCATGGCGCTCGAGGGCGTCAATCTCGACGTGCCGGCGGGCACGATCACCGGGATCATCGGGCGCTCCGGCGCGGGCAAGTCGACGCTCCTTCGCATGGTCAACGGGCTCGAGCAGCCGACCTCCGGCACGGTGACCGTCGCCGGCCATGACGTCGGCCGTGCAGGTGCCGCGGAGCTGCGCCGGATCCGGCGCGACGTCGGCATGATCTTCCAGCATTTCAACCTGCTGAGCTCGCGCACGGTCTACGGCAACGTGGCCCTGCCGCTCGAAATCGCGGGCGTGCCCTCGGCCGAGATCAAGCGCCGCGTCGACGACCTGATCGCGCGGGTGGGCCTCGAGGCGCTCAGCCGCCGCTACCCGGCGGAGCTCTCGGGCGGGCAGAAGCAGCGCGTCGGCATCGCCCGGGCGCTCGCCACCCAGCCCAAGGTGCTGCTGTCGGACGAGGCGACCTCGGCGCTCGACCCCGAGACCACCCAGACGGTGCTGAAGCTGCTTGCCGACATCAACCGCGATCTGGGCCTCACGATCCTGCTGATCACCCACGAGATGGCGGTCGTGCGCGACATCGCCAGCCACGTGGCGGTGATCGACGGCGGGCGCATCGTCGAGGCGGGGCCGACCTACGATGTCTTCGCCGACCCGAAGCACCCGACGACGCGGTCGTTCCTGACGGGGATCACCGGCATCACCCTGCCGAGCTTCATCGCGGGCCGGCTTCAGGCCGAGCGGCCGCAGGGGCCGTCGCAGGAGGTGATCCGCATCACCTTCGCCGGGCGCCATGCCACCGACCCGATGCTGGCGAGGCTGACCTCGGAGCTGGGGATCGCCGTCAACATCCTGGCCGGTGCCATCGAGGAGATCGGCGCGCATCCGTTCGGCAACCTGCTGGTCTCGGTCGAGGCCGAGCGCGCCGCCGAGGCCCGCGCCTACCTGGAACGCCACGAACTGCTCACGGAGGTCCTCGGCTATGTCGGCTAACCTCATCAACATGCTTCTCGAAGCGACCCTTCAGACGCTCTACATGGTCGCCGTCTCCGGCGCGCTCGGCACCCTGCTGGGCCTGCCGCTGGGCACCTACCTCGCCGTGTCGCAACGGGGCGAGCTGCTGTCCTCGCCCGCGGTGAACAAGGTGCTGGGGCTGGTGGTCAACGCCACGCGCTCGGTGCCCTTCATCATCCTCGTGGTGGCGATCATCCCCTTCACCCGGCTCGTCGCGGGCACGTCCATCGGCACCACCGCCGCCATCGTGCCGCTGACCATCGCCGCCGTGCCCTTCATCGCGCGGTTGGTCGAGAACGCCATCCGAGAGGTCGACAGCGGCCTGATCGAGGCCGCCCGCGCCATGGGCGCGACGCCGCTGCAGATCATCCGCAAGGTGCTGATCCCCGAGGCCCTGCCCGGCATCGCACTGGGGCTCACGCTCGCGGTGGTCAGCCTGATCGGCTACTCGGCCATGGTGGGCGCCGTGGGCGGCGAGGGTCTCGGCGATCTCGGCATCCGCTACGGCTACCAGCGCTTCATGCCCGAGGTCATGCTGGCGGTCGTCGTCATCCTCATCGTGCTGGTCCAGCTCGTGCAGTCCCTGGGTGAGGGGCTGGCACGGTTTGTCGACAAGCGCGCGCCGCGCAACCGCGGCCGCTGAACCAACAATAAGAACGCAGATGGAAGGAGAAATCCCATGAAGCGTATGATTCCCCTCGTCTCCGCGCTGGCCCTGATGGCCGGTGCCGCGACCGCTGCCGACATCAAGGTCGGTGTCTCCCCCGGCGAGCATGCCGAGATCATGGAAGAGGTGGCCAAGATCGCCGAGCCCATGGGCCTGAACATCGACGTGGTCGAATTCTCGGATTACGTCGTGCCGAACCAGGCGCTGGCCGATGGCGACATCGAGGCCAACTCGTTCCAGCACGAGCCCTACCTCGACAATCAGATCAGGGACCGCGGCTTCGCGCTGGTGCCGATCGCGACCACGATCACTACCCCGATGGGCGTCTATTCCGATAAGATCACCGCGATGGACGACTTCCCCGAGGGCGGCTCCATGGGCATCCCGAACGACCCCACCAACGGCGGCCGCGCGCTGCTGGTGCTGCAGCAACTGGGGCTGATCAAGCTGGCCGAGGGCACCGGTCTTGTCCCCACCGTCCTCGACGTGGTCGAGAACCCCAGGGACATGCGCTTCCGCGAGCTCGACGCCGCGCAGCTCCCGCGCTCGCTCGCCGACCTCGACGCGGCGCTGATCAACACCAACTACGCGATCGCCTCGGGCCTGAACCCGAAGGAAGATTCCATCGCCATGGAAAGCGCCGACAACCCTTACGTGAACATCATCGTGGTGCGTGAAGGCGACGAGGGGCAGGACTGGGTGCAGCCGCTGATCGACGCCTACCACAGCCCCGAGATCAAGGCGTTCATCGAAGACAAGTACCACGGCACCGTTCTGACCTCTTGGTAAGCTGCGCAGCCTGGATCGCTTTTGCGGGGCGGCTCCTTCGGGGGCCGCCCTTTTTTCTTTCAGGCGATTGCGTTTTAGCGGGTCAGGCAGTTGCCCATCATGGGCTTGCTTCGCGCCCGGCACATGAGGCGCCTCCACATCTTCAGACGCTGCGATTGTTCGAAAGCGCTCGCGGGCGTATCGTGGAGCGGGAAGCGGGAAAATATGAGCGGAGGCAACCATGTATAGCACGATCCTGTTGGCATATGACGGATCCCTCGAGGGGCGGCTGGCGTTGCGCGAAGGGGCGAAGCTCGCCCGGGAATGTGGCGCGCGTGTCGTGCTTTTGGCCGTCGTGGAACACGCATCCGAGATCTACGTGGGCGATGCGAGCACGGTCTATATGGGCCCGGACACGACGGACGAGGTCCGGGACGTTCTCGAGGAAGGCGCCGCGCGCCTGCTCCGGATGGGACTTCCCCATGAAACCCGTCTCGAGCGGGGTCTCGCCGTGGAGCGCATCACGGCCGTGGCGCACGAGATCGGGGCCGATCTCGTCGTGGTCGGGCATCACAAGCAGGGGGCCATGGCGCGGTGGCTGCGAGGATCGGTCACGACCGCGCTTTGCGACAGCCTGAACTGCAGCCTGCTCGTCGCGCGCCTCGAAATTTCCGACGCGCAGCTTTTCGGTGAGGGAGGCTGAATGACCTCAGGGCCTCATGAGCGCCTTGGGATGGGGAGTGGGGATGGCGACACCAGGCGGCGAATGACCTGCCGCCCTGCCGTCGCCGAGATGTCCGGGCCCGGCAGGGCGCCTCAGCGCAGGTGCCCGGCGCTCGGCCGGGCTTGATCCCGACCGAGCCCGGCCAGAGGCCCCGGTGTCGGTCCATCTCGTCTTCGATCTGCTGGCCAAGGCGGCGTCGCCGGGTGTCACCTGAACCCGCCGCCGCCTGCACGAGACCTCTCGCGTAACCATGGCCTGCGCGGGGGCCCGGCTGCGCGCTTGCGCCCGAAACCCGGCCCCTCTCGGGACACAGCCGCGCAATGCCCCGGGCAGTGGATCGCTGTAATGCTGCTCTGACGGCGTGCGTGGCGGTGGCGCACGGGCAGTTCGGTCCAAGCCGCCGGAGTTCGCGCTTCGCCGGGGTTGGCCAGGACGACCTTGCCGTGCCAGCCCCGACCAGCGTGTCACCAAGACCCAGCTCGGAAAACAGCGATCTCACGTGCCGAGCACCATGCCCGACAGGCGTTCAGTGTGCGCCCTGATCCCGCTCCGGCGGGTGCCGATGTGAGGCGCGGAAAGACAACCGGATCTGTTTCTCAAGCTCGATCAGTCCGAAGAAGACCACGCCCACTGCGATGATGAGGACGCCGTCCGCGACCGGCACGGAGGCCGTCTTGAAGATCCCCTGCAGGGTGGGCAGGTACGTGATCGCGCATTGCGCGGCGGTCACGATCAGGACGCAGGCCCAGACGACCGGCGTGCCGCGCGCGGCCGCCCAGGTGATCGAGGTGCCGTGGATGTTGCGGATGAAGAAGAGGTGAAAGATCTCCAGAACGACCATCGTGTTCATCGCGATCGTCTGCGCGAGGGTGGTGGAATGGCCCTGCGCGATGGCGTGGAAGTACATTCCAAACACGGCCAAGAGGAACAGGCACGAGACGAGGGCGATGTGCCAGACCAGCTCTCCGGTCAGAAGCGGCTGGCTCCGGGGGCGGGGGGCCCGCCGCATGGTGCCCGGTTCGGCCGGCTCGAACGCGAGGGCCAGTCCGAGCGTCGCGGCGGTGATCAGGTTGATCCAGAGGATCTGGACCGCGGTGATGGGCAGGGGCATCGCGGCGAAGAGAGCCACGACGATGGTCATGGCCTCGCCGGTGCTGGTCGGGAGGGTCCAGCTGATCACCTTCTTGATGTTGTCGAAGACGGTCCGCCCCTCGCGCACGGCGGCGGCGATCGAGGCGAAGTTGTCATCCGCCAGAACGAAGGCCGCGGCTTCCCTCGCGGCAGCGCTTCCCTTCAGGCCCATCGCGATGCCCGCATCCGCACGCTTGAGCGCAGGCGCATCGTTGACGCCGTCACCGGTCATGGCGACGGTGAGACCGCGGGACTGCAGCGCCGTCACCAGCCGGAGCTTGTGAGCGGGCGAGGTCCGGGCGAAGATGTCGGTGTCCTGCGCCGCGTCCGCGAGCGCTTCGTCCCCCATGGCCTCGACATCCGCGCCGGTGAGAACCTGCTGCACGTTCCTCAGTCCGATCTCCCGGGCGATGGAGCGGGCGGTGGCGGCATGGTCGCCGGTGATCATCTTCACCCGGATCCCCGCCGCATGGCAGTCCGCCACGGCCTCGATCGCTTCGGGGCGTGGCGGGTCGATCAGGCCAACCAGACCGATCAGGGTCAGCTCTCCGGGCAGGTCCGAGGCTTCAAGCACGGTCTGCCCCGGCGGCACCACGCGCATTGCCACCGCCAGCACGCGCAGCCCGTCCCCGGCGAACCGTTCCACCGTGTCGTGCCAGCGACCGGCATCGAGCGGCGCCGGTGCGCCATCCGGTGCAAGCTGGTCTCGGCACAGCGGCAGGATCGCCTCCGGTGCGCCCTTCACGTGGATGCGGCTGTGCCCCTCGTGGTCGTGGTGCAGCGTGGCCATGTAGCGATGCGCGGCATCGAACGGGATCGTGTCGGTGCGGCTCCACTGGCGCAGGGGGGCGGGGCGGTCGCCGGTGATCTTGCCCGCCAGCGCCATGAGGGCGCCTTCCATCGGGTCGCCCTCGACCTGCCAGCCGTTCCCGTGCGCATGCAGGAGGGCGTCGTTGCAGAGCCCGGTGGCCTGGGCGAAAGCCGTCAGCAGGGCGTCGTCCTGCGGTCCCATTTCGGCATCGGACCGACGGATGCTGCCGTCTGGGGCGTATCCGCGCCCACTGACCGTGTAGAGGCGATCTGCCGCCGCGAGGCGCGCCACCATCATCTCGTTGCGGGTCAACGTGCCGGTCTTGTCGGTACAGATCACCGAGACCGAGCCTATGGTCTCGATGGCGGGAAGGCGGCGGACGATGGCGTTGCGCCGGGCCATCTGCTGGACCCCGACCGCGAGCGTGATCGTCAGCACCGCCGGGAGCCCTTCGGGGATCGCGGCGACCGAGAGGCCGACCACCGCCATGAAGAGGTCGGAGAACACCAGATGCCGGACGAGGTAGCCGTAAGCGAGGAGCGTTGCGGCAACGATCAGGATGATCCCCGTGAGCAGGCGCGCGAAGTGGTCCATCTGGGTCAGCAGCGGGGTCTTCACCGTCTCGACCTGCGACAGCAGCCCGCTGATCTGGCCGATCTGCGTGGCGCTGCCCGTGGCGACGACCACGCCACGACCGGTGCCCGCGACGACCATCGTTCCCGAGAACAGCACGCAGCTGCGATCCCCGAGGGGGCTCGCCGCGGCAACCGCTGCAATGCCCTTGTCGACCGGGATGGACTCGCCCGTCAGGATGGCTTCCTCTGCCTTGAGCGCGCGGGCCTCGATCAGCCGGAGGTCGGCGGGAACGCGGTCTCCGGCTTCGACAAGCACGATGTCGCCGGGAACCAGCTCTGCGGCGTCAATGCTGCGACGCCGCCCATCCCTCAGGACCGAACACTGCGGCGCCAGCATGCCCCGGATCGCGAGCATTGCCTGTTCCGCGCGTCCCTCCTGCACGAAACCGATCACGCCATTGATCAGGACCACCGCGAGGATGACGCCGGTATCCACCCAGTGCTGCAAGGCGGCGGTGATCACTGCGGACCCGATCAGCACGTAGATCAGCACATTCCGGAACTGAAGGAGAAACCGGACCAGCGCCGGCCGCCCGGCAGGCTCGGGAAGCTGGTTCGGCCCATGCTCGGCAAGACGAAGCTGCGCATCCGCGTGGCTCAGCCCCTCCGCGGAGGTGCGCAACCCGTCGAGCACCTGCCGGTGCCCGAGCGCATGAAACGGCACGCTGTCGTCGCGGTCTGCCATGTCTCCTGTCCCTCCGGAAGCCGTCCCCTCTGGCAAGGTTTGGCTGTGGTCTGGCCCCTCGCCGGACCGGCCAGCGCAAGCATTGTCGCTCCGGGCCCATCGGCGCAATGCGTCTTGCCGTCCTTGCGAAGATCGGTCGCGGAGCGCGGTCGGTCGGGGTGACGCAGCGCGGGTTTCGACTGAAACGAGCCGCACCCTGGCGCCCGCTGGCCGTTCCCGAGGTCGCAGACCGGATCCCGGCAGGTCAGAACCTGACTCTGCGGTGCAATTGCCTTGCCGGAGCAGGAGGCGGGCTCATCTCAGGGCGACTTCTTTCCGGGGCGCGATCCCGGTGGGGGCTGCCAGCCCCGAGCCGGCCCGTCGTGGCGATCCAGCAGCCATTCGACCCGAGCCTCCGCAGCGCGGGCAACCGGAGGCGACAGGGTTTCGCCGAAGCCGAAGTCCTGCCCCTCGATCCCCAAAACCCAGAGCGAACGGGGGAGGAGACCAAGCGCCCGTGCGGTCTCGACCGCGAAGGCGAGCCCGAACTCGTGGGTCGAGTTGCGGAAGGTCCGGTCGGGCAGGGGGGCGGCGCGCGCGTCGATCAGGCGGATGTGTCCGGGCGGGGCGCCGCTCTGCGTGGCATCCGCGATGAGGATGTCATCGGCCATCCCGAAGCGCCCCACGAGGTCCGCCCCGTCGCCGGTGTGCGCAAGCGCGCGGCACCCGGCCAGCGCCAGCCTCTCCGCCATCCATGGCCCGACCGCGTCGTCGCGGCGGAACGGGTGGCCCACCCCGATGAACAGCGAAAAGGCGGGGCGCGGATCAGGCACGGACCACCGTCAGCTTCAGGAAATGGGTCGCGCAGGAAATGCAGGGATCGTAGTTCCGGATCGCCTGTTCGCAGCGCTGCCGGAGCGCGTCGTCGTCCAGATCCAGCGAGCTCAGGACAACGCGCGCGAGGTCCGCCTCGATCTGCGGCTGGTTCTGCGAGGTGGGCGGCACGATGCTGGCCGATACGAGCGTTCCATCGTGGTCGATGACGTAGCTGTGATGGCAGATCCCGCGCGGCGCCTCGGTGCAGCCGAAGCCCTCGCCCGCGCGCGGCGGTGCCTCGACGCAGGCCGGCGAGGGCACCACGTAGGACCGGGCCAGTCGGAGCGCTTCAAGACACGCGAACTGGACCTCGATCATGCGCACGAGGATGGACTTGAAGGGGTTTCTCTCAACCGGGCCCAGCCCTGCCTCGCGCGCGGTCCGGCGGCAGGCCTCGGGCAGCCGGTCGTGATTGTTGGCGTAGCGCGCCAGCGGGCCGACCATGTAGGGCGTCCCGTCGGCCAGATGGGCGAGCAGCGCGTTCGAGTGGGCGACCTGGCTTTCCCGGACGGACCCGGAAAAGGCGTCGATGCCGATGTCGAGCCCCCGGTTGGAGCCGATGCGGCCCTCGAGGATCGGGTATTCGTCGGGGTTCACCAGCGATACGAAGGTGTAGTCGGCCGCGTCGTCGGGAAACTCGAAGCGCGAAAAGGCAAGCGCCATGTCGCGGGCGGCCCCGGCGCCCCATTCGAGCTCTGGCACCAACGCCGCGATCCGGTCCGCATCGGGCGCACGGTAAAAGCCGCCGACGCGCGTGTTGACCGGATGAACGGCGCGGCCGCCGATGACCTCCATCAGGGTGTTGCCGAGCTTCTTCAGGCGCAGCGCCGTGCGCACGAGATCGGGCTCGGCCCGGGCGATCTCCATCGCATCGGGTAGGCCCAGGAAGTCCGGCGCATGCAGCATCGCCGCGTGCAGAACGTGGCTCTGGATCCACTCGCCGCAGTAGATCAGCCGCCGCAGGGCGCGGATTTCGGGAGGGATCGCGATGCCGAGCGCCTGCTCGACGGCCTGGCTCGCGCTCATGACATAGGCCACCGGGCAGATGCCGCAGATCCGCGAGGTGATGTCCGGCGCATCGGTCGCGGGCCGTCCCCGCAGCAGGGCCTCGAAGAAGCGCGGCGGCTCGAAGATCCGGAACTCGAGCGTTTCGATCTTTTGGCCGCGCAGCTTCACGTAGAGCGCCCCTTCACCCTCGACGCGCGCCAGAAGGTCGAGTTTGATCGTGCGCTCAGTCATGGCGGCCCCTCGCCGCGGCAAAGGCGGGGGCCGCGCAGGTGACCCCGCCGTAGAGCGCGCGTTGTGCGGCCTCCGGAAGGCCCAGCCTGCGGAACTGCGCTGCGAGCGCGTCAGTGTTCGCCCCCTCGACGGGGCCGAAGCAGCCGTAGCAGCCGCGCCCCACCGACGGGCAGAGGTTGCCGCACCCCGCCCGGGTCACCGGGCCGAGACAGGGGGTGCCGTGCGAGACCATCACGCAGGGCGTGCCGTGGCGCTTGCATTCGACGCATTGCACCGCGCTGGGGATCTGCGGTCGGCGTCCGGCCAGCACGGCGGTGACCAACTCGACAAGCTGCGCCTTCGACACCGGGCAGCCGTGCAGCTCGAGGTCGACCCGCACGTGGTCGGCGATGGCGGTCGAGGTGGCGAGCGTCTCGATATACTCCGGGCGCGGATAGACGAGCCGGGTCCACTCCGCCACGTCAGCGGTGTTGCGCAGCGCCTGGATGCCCCCCGCCGTGGCGCAGGCCCCGATCGCGACGAGGGTCCGGGACTGGTCGCGGATGTCCTTGATGCGGGCCACGTCATCGGCGGTCGTGATCGAGCCCTCCACGAGCGAGAGGTCGTACGGCCCCGGCGCCATCCGGCTGGAAGCCTCGGGGAAATAGGCGATGTCGATCCGGTCCGCGATGGCAAGAAGCTCGTCCTCGCAATCGAGAATGGAGAGCTGGCAGCCGTCGCAGGACGCGAACTTCCAGACCGCGAGTTTCGGGCGGGCCATGGTCATACCTCCCTGATCCCAAGGGGGCGGCGCACCCGGCGGTAGCGGAAGACCGGGCCGTCGCGGCAGACGAAATCCGCGCCGAACTGGCAGTGACCGCAGAGTCCCGTGGCGCATTTCATGTTCCGCTCCATCGAGATCCACATGCGCTCCGGGTGAATGCCCAGATGCTCGAGGTCGCCGCAGCCGTGGCGCATCATGATTTCGGGCCCGCAGAGGAAGGCCGACACCCGGTCCGGCGCGATGCCGTCGAGTGCGCGTGGGAACTGCGAGGTGACGACACCGACCGGGCCGCCCCATTCGGGCCCGGCATGATCGACGCAGACATGGATCTTCATAGCCCCTGCGGCGGCCCAGCCCGCGAGCTGCCATGCGTAGAGGATCTCTCGCGGTGACCGGGCACCAAGGACCAGCGTGATGCCGGCGTAGTCGGCCCGGCGCGCCAGGGCGCGGCAGATCGCGGGTCGCAGGGGCGCAAGGCCGAGACCGCCCGCGACGAAGAGCAGGTGCCGGCCGCGTTCGGTCTCCACCGGCCAGTGCGAGCCGAAGGGGCCGCGCAGCCCCAGCACCGCTCCCCGTTCGAGCTGCGCAAGCGCCGAGGAGACGGCGCCGACCCGTCGCACCGTGTGCAGCAATTCGTCGGGCCGTGACGGATCGCCCGAGATCGAGACCGGGATCTCTCCTGTGGCGAAGGCGTAGAGCATGTTGAACTGCCCGGGCCGGAACGGCAGCGGTGCGCGGTCTTCGGCGGCAAGCCGCAGGGTGACGACGTCGTCGAGCTCGCGCAGGACCTCGGTCACCCGGTAGGGCTGTGGCCGCATGGACCCGGAGATCGCGGCCTCAGCGGGCATGGGCGCCGTAGAGATCAAGCAGCTGCAGCCGCTGCATCCGGACGCGTCGGGCAAGGTGCGGGAGCCAGAGCCTGAACAGCCGGTAGCCGAGCTCGGTGTGCTCGTCGCATTTGTCGAGCACGCACCGGGCATCGAGCGCGATGGCGGCGACATCGGTGACGGCGCGGGCATCCGACATGGCACGGCAGGGCGGCAGCAGCCAGGACCAGTCCACGATATCGCCGGGATGCAGCGACTCGACCCTGAGCGGTCCGCGGCCCGGCGCGGCGAGTTCGATGGCGGCATCGCCGTGCCTGAGGATCACCACGGTCTCGGCCGCATCGCCTTCGCGAAACAGCAGCTCACCGGCCCTGTAGCGCATGTTGCGGCCACAGCCCGCGATGAGATCGAGCGCCGCCCCGTCGAACCCGAGGAAGGCCGGGTGGTCGGCGAGAATGTCCCTGATCGTCTGATGCGCCATCGGTCAGTCCGTCCCTTCTGCCATCAGCCGGTCCGCTTCGGCCACGAGGTCGATCCCCACCGGGCACCAGGTGATGCAGCGGCCGCAACCGACGCATCCGGAGCTGCCGAACTGGTCGTGCCAGTAGGACAGCTTGTGGGTCATCCACTGCCGGTAGCGGGCGGCGGGGCTGCTGCGGACGGGGCCTCCGTGGATGAAGCTGAAATCGGAGTTGAAGCAGCTGTCCCAGAGCTGCCAGCGTTCGGCGTGGTCTCCGGACAGGTCGCTGACCTCCTCGACATCCGAGCAGAAGCAGGTGGGGCAGGCGAGGGTGCAGTTGCCGCAGGTCAGGCAGCGCGACGCGATGTCGGCCCAGACCGGAGACTCGAGCCGGAGCTTCAGTCCGCCGGCGATGTCGTCGGGCATCGTCCGGGTCTGTCGCGCAGCGGCGGCGCGCGAGAGGTCGAGGGCCGCGGCATGGTCCCTCGGCCTCGCGGTAGCGCCTCCGAGCGTGTGCAGAACATCGTCACCGGCCTGCGAGGCGCTCTCGACAAGGAAAGCGGCGCCGTGATCCGCGGGGAGCTCGGTCAGCGCCAGATCGTAGCCGGCCACCGCCCGCGGGCCGGTGTCCATCGAGGCGCAGAAACAGGTCGGGGCGCTGCGCGCGCATTGCACCACGACGATGATGCTCCGCTCCAGCCGCTCGGCGAAGGCGGTATCGACATAGGGGCCCTCGGCAAAGATCCGGCGTTGGCGCGCAATGGCGGCAAGCTCGCAGGGGCGGACGCCGAAGAGCACCGTCTTCGGCCATGCTGTGGTCGCATCGCGGAAGGTGAGGCGATCGTCGGTCCGCTCTGCCGACCAGAGCTTGCGTCTTGCGGGATAGAGCCACGCCTTCCAGCCCGAAGGTCCTACGACGTAGTCGAACCAGCGATCCGGATCGCCGTCGCGCAGCCGGTAGTGCCCGGGCCCCTGATCGTCCACGCGGCCGCGCGGCAGTGCTTCGGGCTCGGTGAGCGGGGCAGGGTCGATGACACCGTCGCGTTCCTGCGGCGCGAGGATCCGATAGCCCTGACCGAGGAAATGCCTCAGCAGGTCGCGCGGATCGTCGATGAGCCTCGGGCGCGTCATGCCCGCGTCCGCGGTGTTCGGCAGCGCTTCCACATGGTCCGGCCTCCCCAACCGCATACCAACGTTTCGTCTTGCCTGACGGGCCACTGCCAAGGGGTGTTCACGTCGCGCTCGAAATCAACGCTCCCGCGATCTGATGCGACGCCACACTCGGGGGTGACAGCGCCCCCAAAGCGCGCTTCAGCTAGACCCGCAGGCGGGCCGTTGTCTTTGATCGAGATCGTGGACATCCACCGAAGTTCGGGTGGACACTCTGGCGCGGATGCAGATGGGAGGGGGGATCACATGGCAATTCGCGAGGACATCATCGATCTTGCGCCCCGTATCGCCCGCCACCGCACCGTGTGCCCCGGGCACCTGTCCGAGCCCGAAATCGCAGCCCTTTCGGCGCAGCTCTACGCGGTGCACAGCCGCATCTTCGACGGCAGCACTCCGGAGGACTTCCGTGCCCATGTCGTCGAGCCCGCCGCCGAGGACACGCGCATCCAGCTGTTCCTCGACGATCACGGCGCGGTCGTCGGCTATTGCTCGCTGCATCTCTTCCGCCGCAAGGTTCTCGGGCGCGAGAGCCTTGTCCTGCGTGCGGAAGCGGGGCTGCGCCCGGAGTATCGGGGCCGCAGCATGACCTACGGGATCGGGATCGCGCGTGCCGCGGAGGTGAAGCTCCGGCACCCGTTCACGCCGTTCTATTACCTCGGGACTCTCGTCCACACCTCGAGCTACCACCTGTTCTGCAAGTATTTCCCGCAGATCTTCCCCCACCATTCCCGCGATGACCCGCCAAGGCTGCGCCAGATCGCGCAGGAGCTCATCGAGTCCTTCGACGATCCGGCAGTCTCGGAACACGATCCGTTCGTCCGCGACGTCGGCTGGGTGACCATCGAGACCGACGCGGAGAAATCCCTGAACCGTCGCGGCGACCGCTCCGACGTGCGGTTCTTCAAGGCGCGCAACCCCGGCTACCCGCAGGGGCACGGGCTTGTCGTGGTGGTGCCGCTCACAATCGCCAACATCTCGGCGGCGCTGCTGGCGCGGGTTGCCGAACTGGGTCTGCACGTCTTCGGGCGCCGACTTCCGGATCTCTAGGCGCAGGCCCCGGGGGCAAGGGGGCTCAGTCGCGCCGGGCCGGCTTCGAATTGACCACAATCAAGGCCCGCGGTCGGATCTTCCCCTACGCTGGCCCATGGCAAGGGAGGAGATGCCAATGGACAAGCGCACCTGCGAGAGCACGGGCGTCCTCAGATGGTTCGAGGACCTCGTGCGAGACGACGTGGCCACGGTTGGCGGCAAGAACGCATCGCTGGGAGAGATGGTGCGGTCGCTGGGCGAGAAGGGGGTCAGGGTGCCTCCGGGCTTCGCGACCACCGCCGACACCTTTCGCCGCTATATCGCTTCCAATGATCTTGGCGCGTTGCTTGGAGATCTCCTCGGACGACTGGACGCCGGACAGCTGACGCTTGCCGAGGCCGGCCGGCAGATCCGTGCGGCCATCACCGGCGGCGCGTGGCCCGAGGACATCGAGCAGGAAATCCGTGCGGCCTACCGGACTCTTGGCGCGCGGGTCGGACAGGACGCGCCCTCGGTCGCCGTGCGCTCGTCCGCCACTGCCGAAGACCTGCCGGACGCAAGCTTCGCGGGGCAGCAGGAGACCTTTCTCAACGTCCGGGGCGAGGAGGCGCTGATGTCGGCCTGCCGGCGCTGCTTCGCGTCGCTCTTCACCGACCGCGCCATCACCTATCGCAAGCTGAAGGGCTTCGGTCAGCTCGATGTGGCGCTTTCCGTCGGGGTACAGTTGATGGTCCGGTCCGACATCGGCGGGTCGGGGGTGATGTTCTCGATCGACACCGAAAGCGGCTTCGACAAGGTGGTTCTGATCAATGCCGCGTGGGGTCTTGGCGAGAACGTCGTGCAGGGCACGGTGAGCCCGGACGAGTACCAGGTCTTCAAACCCTTCCTCGCGGACGAGGGGCTGGTTCCGATCCTGCACAAGGCGCTCGGCGCCAAGGAGATCAAGATGATCTACGCGGGCGGGCAGGGCGCCCCGACACGCAACGTGCCGACATCGAAGGCAGAGCGCGAGAGCTTCGTGCTGTCGGATGCCGAGATCCTCGAGCTGGCGCGCAGTGCGGTGGTGATCGAAGAGCACTACGGGCAGCCGATGGACATGGAGTGGGCGCGGGACGGAGACACCGGGCAGGTCTACATCGTGCAGGCCCGTCCCGAGACGGTGCAATCGCGCATGGAGGCGGATGCCTTCAGGACCTATCGGCTGGGCGCCACGGGGGCGAAGCTTCTGGGCGGCCTCAGCGTCGGCAGCGCCGTTGCGACGGGTGAGGTCTGCCTGATCGAGAGCGCCGAGGAGATCGAGCGGTTCGTCGATGGCGCGGTGCTGGTGACCTCGACCACCGACCCGGACTGGGTGCCGATCATGAAGCGCGCCGCGGCCATCGTCACCGATCACGGCGGGCGGACCTCGCACGCCGCCATCATCAGCCGGGAACTGGGCGTGCCTGCCATCGTGGGCACCGGCAACGCCACGCACTTGCTGCACGACGGGCAGGAGGTGACGGTGTCCTGTGCCGGCGGCGACGAGGGCGCGGTCTATGCCGGCAAGGCAGAGTTCAGCATCCGCGAAACCCGGCTGGACGAGGTGCCCGAGACCCGCACCAAGGTCATGCTCAACCTCGCGAACCCCTCGGCCGCGGCCCGCTGGTGGCGGTTGCCCGTGGATGGGGTCGGTCTCGCACGGATGGAGTTCGTGATCAGCAACGAGGTCAAGGTCCACCCGCTGGCGCTCAGCCGCTACGACAGGCTGGCGCCGGGCGCGGACCGCGACGAGATCGACCGCCTCGTGCGGGGGTTCGACTGCCGGACCGACTATTTCGTCGAGACGCTGGCGCGCGGGCTCTCGCGGATTGCCGCGACGTGGTATCCGAACCCGGCGATCATCCGCATGAGTGACTCAAGACCAACGAATACGCAGACCTGCTGGGCGGGAAGGGCTTCGAGCCCGACGAACAGAACCCGATGATCGGCTTCCGCGGCGCGTCGCGCTACTATTCCGACGCCTATCGGGACGGCTTCGCGCTCGAGTGTCGCGCCATCCGGCACCTGCGCGAGACCATGGGGTTCACCAACGTGATCGTGATGATCCCGTTCTGCCGCACCGTGGGCGAGGCCGACCGCGTGCTCGAGGTCATGGCCGAGAACGGCCTCAGCCGCGGGGAGAACGGGCTGCAGGTCTACGTCATGTGCGAGATCCCGTCCAACGTGATCGAGGCCGAGGCGTTTGCCGAGCGGTTCGACGGCTTTTCCATCGGCTCGAACGACCTCACGCAGCTGACGCTGGGCATCGACCGGGATTCCGAGGCGCTGGCCGGCCTCTTCAGCGAACGCGACCCGGCGGTGCTGTGGATGATCGAGACCGTCATCGCCAAGGCGCGCAAGGCGGGCCGGAAGATCGGCCTTTGCGGTCAGGCCCCGAGCAACGATCCCGGGTTCGCCCGGCTGCTCGTGCGCGCCGGGATCGACAGCATCTCGGTGACCCCGGACAGCTTCATCGCCGTGCGGAACAACGTGGCGGAAGCCGAGAAGGCGGGGAGCCCGGCTCCGGCCTGAGGGCCGCCGCATCGCGCCGGTTGCCGGCACGCTGGTCATGCCGGCGACGGAGGGTCCGCCCCGGTTCGTCCCGCGACGCGGACCACAGGCGACGCCGGGCGCCCGAGTTGCCTGTGGTCCGCGGCGCGGAAGTCTGCCGGCAGGTCGCGGCCTGGCATTATCGCTTGCCGATCCCGGGGGTGCGGGTATTCCGGAGATCCGCGGTGACGCGGCAGATACCTGATAGACGACGATGATCTGAGCTGGCGATGCGAACGAGGAATTACACCCTGCCCGCGGCCTTGGGGGGGCTGCTTCTGGTCTTCTGGATCAGCCCCGACCTGCAGGTGATCGCGGCGGGCGTCGCGGTCTTCCTCTTCGGCATGCGCATGCTCGAGGACGGCTTCAAGCTGGCCGGAAGCGGTATGCTCGAGCGCTGGCTCGAGAAGGCCACGCGTTCGAAGGCGCGGGCGCTGCTCTTCGGGGTCGCCTCGACCACGCTGCTGCAATCCAGTTCGCTCGTGTCGGTCATCACCATCTCGTTCCTGAGCGCCGGGCTGATCTCGCTTGCGGGTGGCGTCGGGATCGTCTTCGGCGCGAACATCGGCACGACGACCGGCGCGTGGCTGGTGGCCGGGCTCGGGCTCAAGGTCGACATCGGCGCCTACGCGATGCCGATGCTGGCGCTGAGCATCGTGCTGGTCTTCCAGAAGTCCAAGCCGTTGCACGGGATCGGCCTCGCGCTTGGCGGGCTCGGCTTCCTGTTCCTCGGCATCCAGTTCATGAAGGACGGGTTCGACGCCTTCCAGGGGCAGCTCGACCTGACCCGGTTCGCCCTGCCGGGTCTTATCGGGCTCGTGGTCTACACGCTCATCGGCGCGGCCGCGACAGTGATCATGCAGTCGAGCCACGCCGCCCTGGTGCTCATCCTGACGGCGCTCGCGTCGGGTCAGCTGACCTACGACAACGCCCTTGCGCTGGCGATCGGCTCGAACATCGGGACGACCATCACCGCGATCATCGCGTCGCTCGGGGCGAACGTACAGGGCAAGCGGCTGGCGCTGGCCCACCTCGTCTTCAACGTGGTGACGGCGGTGGCCGCGCTGATCCTCATCGTTCCCTTGCGCGGCGCGGTCGACTGGATCAGCGACGCCCTGACCATCGCGCCCGACGACTACGCGCTGAAGCTCGCGGTTTTTCACACCCTCTTCAACCTGCTCGGCCTCGGTCTCATGCTGCCGGGTCTCGACCGGCTCGTCGCGACGCTGGTGCGGATCCTGCCGGAGAAGCTGCCGGATGTCAGCAAGCCGCACTTCCTGAACGAGGCCGTCGACGAATTCCCCCAGACCTTCGAGACCGCCTTGCGCCGCGAAGTCCAGCACCTGACCGACAATGCGCTCGACCTGATCCTGCAGGGTCTGAACCTCCCGAGCGCGGCGGTCTTCCAGAGCAGCGACCTCGCCGGCACGGTCCGCGCCCACCGGGCGCAGCTGCCACTCGACTACGACGATGCCTACGCACGGCGCATCAAGTCGCTCCACGAGGCGATCCTGGCGTTCTCGAGCCGGATCGGTGACCGTCATCTGGCACCGGACATCGCCGAACGGGTCTACGAGTTGCGAGACGTGGCAGGCGAGATCGTGCAGGCGGTCAAGGCCGTCAAGCACCTGCGCAAGAACGTGCTGCGCTACACGACCCTGTCTCTTGGCCTGACGACGGAACTCTACGACGGTCTCCGAACCGAGATGGCGCGCATCGCCTTCGAGATCCACACGCTGTCCCGGACCGACCCCGAGGAACGCAGCGCGCTCTGGCTGGATCAGGAGCGGGTGCAGATCGAGAAGGACGCGCATGTCACGGCGCAGCGGATCGACGGGCTGATCCGGGACAGCGTGCTGACACCCGGCAGTGCGACTTCGTTTCTCAACGACTCGACCTATGCCTACGCCGCGATGCGGCAGCTGACCAATGCCGCAAGACGCTGCTACATCGAGCGGGACAGGGCGATGGCGGAGGTCGAGAAGATCCTCACGCTGGAAGAGGAAGAACTGCACGATCCCGCCGCTCCGGACGCGACCGGCCCACGCGATGCCCACGATGACTCAAATCATGGAGATGTCACGCGAGAGGCGTAGGATGTCCCAGATCACCCCCTTTCCGGAAGCGAGCCGATGGGCCTCAAGAAGCTGGCGGCCAGACTGGCCGAGTATCGAGAACGTCAGGAAGCCGGTCGCGTCCGCGAGATCCGGCCGGAACACGTCGAAAGGATCCTCGCGAAACTCACGAGGAAGGAGGCCTCGCTTAGCGAGGAGATGGCCGAGACGAGCGACACCGAGAAACGGACCCGGCTCGAGCAGAAGCGCAAGATCGCGCTGGAGCAGATCGCGCGCGCGGAATGGCTGATGGCGCAGGTGAAAAAGCCCGCGTCCTAGGCGGACTGGTCGGGTCCTGCGATCCTGCTGGGGCTCGAGTGATGCTGGTGCGCCGGTGGGCGGGACCGGATCCGGCGCCTCGCCTGGCCCCTACGCGCGCTTTCCACGATGTGCCAGCCCGGCAAGAGGGGGCCGCACCTAGCTGCTGCGTGTCGATGAGAGCGCAACGGTTGGCCGAAACCGGTTTCAGCCCCCTGTCAATGTCGTCCATCGGGGCCTGCACTGTGATCGACACGTCCCGCGGGCGGCAGCCTCCGAGACGCATCGCCGTGACCGATTGATGCGGGTCATACCTGCCGCCGCGCGGGGATGATACGCTTCGCTCAAATCAGGTGCGGAGCTTGCCGGGCCGGGGGGCGGCCCGAGAGCACGGGCCGTGCCCGCATTCACGGATGGACGTCAGAAGGAGACAGGATGAAAGACCGGAAATCAGCGATACTTGGCAAACCATTTCCGGCGCATCCCACCCGGCGCGAGATCGATCTGCCTGGCTGCCGACCTCTGCCGCCGGGCGATGACGCGCCTGCGCTTGTCCGTCAGATCATGGCAAACCCCAATTACCGGCTCGCGGACGCGGACGCCGATTTCCTCGACCGCGACGTCATGCGCGGCGCACGGCTTCAGCTCGACTACCAGAAGGCCGAGACGCTTCTCAGGGATCACGGCATCGCCCACTCGATCGTGGTGTTCGGCGGAACGCGCGTGACCGAGCCGGAGCGCGCCGCGGCGACCCTCGCGGCACTGGAAGCCGAGAGCGCCCGCCACCCGGAGGACGCCGATCTGCAGCGCCGGTTGCGCGTGGCCCGGCGCCTGAACGACAAGAGCCGGTACTACGACATCGCCCGCGAATTCGGCCGCATCGTCGGCGCCGCCGAGGGCGAGCATGGCAACCGTCTCGCGATCGTGACCGGCGGAGGGCCGGGGATCATGGAGGCCGCCAACCGCGGTGCCGTCGAGGCCGGCGCGCGCACCGTCGGGCTCAATATCACCCTGCCGCATGAACAGCTCCCGAACCCCTACGTCACGCCGGATCTCTGCTTCCGCTTCCGGTACTTTGCCCTGCGCAAGCTGCATTTCCTGCTGCGCGCCAGGGCGCTGGTGGTGTTTCCGGGCGGCTTCGGCACCTTCGACGAGCTTTTCGAGACGCTTACGCTGATCCAGACCCGCAAGATCCAGCCGGTTCCGGTGATCCTCGTGGGGCGCGACTACTGGGCGCGCGCCTTCGACGCGGATTTTCTGGTCGAGGAGGGCGTCATCGACCCCGAGGACCGCGCGCTCTTCTGGTATGCTGAAACCGCGCAGGAAATCTGGGAGGACATCCAGCGCTGGTATGCCCGCGCCGGTCGAGCGCTGATCGGGACGCCGACCCACACGGAGGGAGGAGCGATGCCATGAAGCTCTCGTTTCACGGCGCCGCGGGGCAGGTGACGGGCTCGTGCCACCTCGTCGAGTGCGCCGGACGTCGGATGCTTGCCGATTGCGGCCCTGTTTCAGGGCGGTCACGCGCTGCATGACAAGAACGCCCGGCCTTTCGGGTTCGAGCCTTCCGGGATCGACATCGTGCTGCTCACCCACGCCCATCTCGATCATTGCGGGCGCTTGCCGCTGCTTTGCAGGCAGGGCTTCCGCGGTGAGATCATCCCGGCCTCGGCCACCCGCGCTCCGGCGCGGCTGGTGCTGCCCGGTTCCGCGCATCTCCACCAATAGGACGCGCGGCGCCACCATCGGCACGGTCATCGGTGGCGGTCATCGTCGCCACCCAGACCGCGCTTTGCGCAGGCACGGACCGGGGCGGTGGCAGCGTCGAAGTGGTCGCAGCGTCGAGGACATTGCGGAAGAGTGGATCGAAGCTCACGAGGAGACCATCGAGCAGGTCTGGCTGGCCGGCATCGAGTGATATCCATGGCCGTTTGCGGGGTTTATGCTCCCGTAAACGGTGCCGCCACGGCGCCGAAAGATGCCGAACGGCCTCGGGTTAAGTTCGCGTAAGTCTTTGTTCGGTTGCCACAGGTTGGCGGGATCGAGGATATTACATAATGTACCTTATGAGATATCTGTCTGTAAGCGCCAAGTTAGAATGTCCCACATGAGCAAAGCTGAAGTGTCACACTCCCCTGAATGGGCAGGATTGGAGTGCGGCCGTGGGA
>NZ_FNAV01000005.1 GCF_900102075.1 Salipiger thiooxidans
AAGTCGGGCACCGTCCAGTCAAGGCCGACCAGTCGCAGCAGACTTTCGACGAACCCGGTTGTCTGCCGGAGCGCCATGCCGAACAAAACCTTCATCGAAAGGCACGTCTGGATAGCGGCATCGCTGTAGGTCTGCTGTCGGCCACGCCGGCCTGTCGCCGCGCCATCCCAGCTCATCTCAGGGTCGAACCAACCTCTCGTGACATTGCTGCGCAATGCACTGCCGGTCAGTGGATCGTCAGCGAACCCCGGCGCTTGAGCGCTTCGTTATAGGCTGGCCAGTTCCTGGTCCTGTAGGTCGCGGGTATGGGTCTGCTCATGCATCCCGGCTACCACGCTGGATTCACGAGATGAATCACTCACGCGATTTGTGCAACAGAGCCGGTGGGCGTGCCGAAGTTGCCCGGCCTCCGGCACGCCCCGACGAAACGCAGCCACGAGCGCGGCTGCGCGGCCGGCGAAAACTCGAGCCGGCCTGGTGGGCTCCGAACGGGTTCGCCGCCATCCCCACCGCCGCGCTCGATCCGGCCCACAGTCAGACGTCTCCCGCGGTCCCCGCGCTTGTCGGGTCCGGGTCCCCATCAAGTCTGCCGCGCCGGCTATTCCACCTCGGCCGGTACGACCGACTCCAACTCGGCAATGGTCTGAAACTCGGATAGGAATTCAGGGCACGTCTGCATCAGATACCGCACCACGCGCGCGTTCCCGAGGAGCTTGCCGACGTAGCCACGAAGAACGGTCAGTTTGAGGTGGTCCTGGCCGTAGGTGTCCTGGATCTGTGTGATCCCTTCCTGAAGTCGGGCAAGCTCCTTTTCCATCCGAGCGACCGCCTGCGGTGTTACGCCGTTGATGCGTTTGGGCTTGTTCGCCTCGAGCAGCTGTGCCTGCGGTGTTCCGGCGAGGATCGCCGAGATGTAGGCGACTGAGTAGTTGTTGGCGTTCACCATGAGCTCGGCGGCTTCGATCTGCCGCAAGGGGATCATCTTGCGCAGCGTGGTGAACACGGCCGTGGTGCAGGCCTTGTCCTTCATGATCGCCACGGCTTCCGGGCAAATGCCGTCGAGCAGCTTGACCTTGCGCTGGATGCTGCGCGGGTTGAGGTCCAGCGCGGCCGCGATCTTTTCCTCGGAGACACCGCGCTCGATCGCTTTCAGGATCATCCGGTGCTCCTGAATGGGCGCGATGCGGCTGATGCGCTTGTTGTAGGTGAAGGCCTCGTCGTCGGTCGACACGAGGCATTCGACCTGTTCCTGACCCAGATCCTTCAGGACTTCGATCCGGACATGTCCGTCGAGCAGCAGCCAGCTGCCGCTGGAATCCCCGTTTCGCGCAACCACCGGCGGCTCGACCAAACCGATCTCGCGGATCGACGCTGTGATCTGGGTGTACTTCCGGCTGGACTGGATGGACTTTCTCAGCACCCTGACCGGCAGAATGTCCGCGACCGGGATCGTGACGCAATCGCTCTCGAAGCCGAGCTGAACCTTCTTGGTCATGGCGCTGTCCCCTCGGCGAGGGCGTCCTGCAGGTAGCTGGGCATGGTCTCCAGGCCTTCCGCACGCAGCAGCGTCACGAAATGATCGTCCTCGAGGAGGGTTCGGAATGCCTGGCAGATGAACAGGAGCCGCCCCTGCGTCAGTTCCGCTTTCTTGATCAGAAGCTTCTGGCGGTCCGCTTCCTTCTGGTAAGCGCGCACCAACGCCTCGCTCGTCAGCGGTCGCCGGTTTCGGCTGTCGCGCCCGTACGCTTTCGGGTGCATCTTTTTCCCGCGTGCCTCACGCTGTTCAATCAAGCGCCGGGCCGCCGCGAGCTTCTTCCCTCGCAACTTCTTCTGCGTGTAGGCGTCCATCAGCGCACGCTGCGCGCCCTCGGCATCGGTTTTCGATATGTCGATAGCGAGGTTGAGCGGCAGCAGACCGGTCTCGACAGCCGTCACCAGCCGCTCTTCGCCGCGCTCCAAGAGGCCAGCAATCATTCCGACATAATCCGGCGAGACGCCGATCTTGTCGCCGATCTGTCGTTCAGAGTAGCCACGTTCGCGGAGCGTGCCGATTTCGCGCATCAGATCGATCGGGCGATGCTGACGGCGAGCGCAGTTCTCGACGAGGCTCATCACAAGGCAGTCGGACTCATCCGCGTCGATGACAATGGCCGGGATGGCTTTCTGCTTCAGCTGAATGAAGGCCTCTAGCCGCCCCTGGCCGCAGACGAGATCATACTCCTGCGGGTCGGTGTGGGTGCGTCGGGTGACGGTGATCGGGCGCTTCAAACCGATCTTGGCGATGTTTTCCACCATGTCCGCAAACGTCCTGGGGTTTCGGACCCGCGGATTAAGAACGCGAATGCGGTCGGTCGGGACCAAGCTGACTTCCGTGGCGTGATGCTCTTCCGGGCTCTTTGCCATCATGCCGCCTCCGTCACCTTCGCCCGCCCGGCGAGGGTGTAGAAATCGTCAAGTGTTTCGGTTCGATAGGCGTCGAGCCAAAGGCCGTTCCGCTCGGCCATCTTCAGACGCGCGTCGGTCATGTCGGTGCTGGGCAGCAGGTAGAAGTCGCGCGGCGCGTCGTTGGTCTCGTTCATCCGCACAGCAATGGTGATGTCCGGAACGAGGCCGGTGTCGAGCCGAATATGCCAGCGCAAGGAGCCCGCTGCCGTCGCCTGGCAGCGGGCCAGAACGACCGACACCGTGAACTCGTCATTCACGCGCAGCAGCTGCGTGTCGGCGGCCTGCACCACGTAACCACCTTGGGCGGTAACGCCCTCGATGATTTCCTCAACGACCTGAGGATGGGCCGCGCGCAGCGCCTTGTTGATCTCGATGTAGCGGTAGTCCCGCTCCGGCTCATAGCCGATGAGACGGTACGCGCGCAGCAGGCTGCCAAACCGGCACCGGTAAGCGCTGGACGAGGGCAGATCGTTCTCCTCGTCGATGATCAGCCCGGACAGCTGGCCCTGTCGTTTCAGGATCGCCCGCAGGGCATCCAGCAACTCCTCGTCCGAGAAATGGCGGCTGCGCGCATCCACGATCTCCCGGGCGCGCAGGAACAGCGCCTTGTCGACGACGGCCTGATAGGCGCCCTCGGCGCGGATCCACATATCCCGCGGGTTCACGACACGGCGCTGCTTCAGCTTGAAAGACACCTTGTTGAAGACGTTGTTCCCGATGTATTTTTCGTTGGTCAGCACCTGATGGACAGTCGCCCGGGCCCATGGCCGGTCGAGATCCGTGCGATGTCCTTCGGCGTTCAGGACCTCCGCGATCTCGCTCTCCGGGCGCCCTTCATTGACAAACATCTCGTACATGCGCCGGACAACCCGCTGTTCCTTTTCGGGACCGGGGACCAGGATCACGCGGTCGGTCTGCAGGCTCTTGTGCTCACCGCGCTTGAGTTCGGCCTTCACCTCGCCACGCTCGTTCAGCAGCGCTCTGCGCAACCCGAAACCGGCCGGGCCGCCTTGTCGGTAGCCGAGTTCGATCAGACGGCATTGCCCCGCAAAAACCTTGACCGAGAGCTCCCGACTGTACTCACCAGCCATGGCCCGCTTGACGCTTTTCACGATGGTGGAGGTCGGCGATCCGTCATTCTCGAACTGCTCGGCGCAATAGTCGACCTGCATCCCGGCCTTGCGACAGCGATACTCGTAGTAGGCCGACTCGTCGGCGTCCTGAAATCGCCCCCAGCGGGTGACGTCGTAAACCAGGATCACGCGGTACTCGGCCGCGCCCGACTCGACGTCGGAGATCATCTGCTGCAATGCCCTTCGGCCACCGATGATCAGACCGCTTTTCGCATCGTCCGAGTAAGTCTTGATGATCTCGATGCCGCGCCGTTCGGCGTATTCGCCGATGGTCTTTGACTGATTCTGTGTCGAGTACTGCTGATGCTCGGTGGACATCCTGACGTATTGCGCCGCCAGGATGCGCTCAGGCGCTTCGGCCGGCTCTCCGGATATCGGTGTTCTTGTCCGAGCCACGTCCGCCTCCCGAAAACTCCACGCGCGCTGCCCAAGGCGGATGGCTTCCTAACGCTCGCCCATGCCCAAGCTCCGACTGCCGCTTTTCATGTCTCCCCAGACATTTAGCGGAGAAACATATGAAGTTGCGGGTGAAGATGGGCACAGTTGTGCCGAAGATGGGCACATTTGTGCACCCAGAGGACGTTCCGGCCGATTACCGCGCCGCCGTGGCGATGGCATTGCATGCGGAGCTCGGATCGACCCACCGGGCGATCAAGTCCGCCATGAGGTGGACGGGGGCCAGCGAGCGGACGGTGAAATACTGGTTCGCGGGCGAGCGCGGGCCGAGAGGGGAGCACCTGGTGTCGCTCGCGCGACATTCGGATGCCGTGCTGGTCTTGCTGCTAACCATGGCGGATCGTCTGGTTCTGGAAGACGGCGACGGATAGGCGGCGCGGCGGGCGGGCCCTTGTTTCGTGTTCGTTATTGGTTATCTTGAACACGCACGATCTAGGGAGAGCGCCATGTCTCGGACCACCACCATGACCGTTCGCGTCAGCGGCGCGCTCAGCGAGTTCGTCGCGACCAATGTCGGCGAGCACGGCGCCTACGAGAACGTCAGCGAGTACATCCGAGATCTGATCCGTCGCGACAAGGAGCGCGTCGAGCGTGAGGCGTTCGATCGGCTGAAGGCTGAGCTTAACCGCGCCTTCGCCGCGCCAGAGGAGAGCTACAAGCCGCTGACCGCCGCCGAGGTGATCGCCCGGAACCGGACCTGATCGCATGGCGATCCGAGTCCAGGAAGCGGCGTCCGTGGGTCTAGACGGGATCTACCGATACACGCGCGACACCTGGGGCGAAGCGCAGGCCGAGACCTACATCACCGGTTTGTTTGCCGCGTTCGAGCAGATCGAAACGCGCGGTGTCCATTCGCGGGCTGTGCCGGCCGAATTCGGAGTGGAGGGGTATTTCTTCCGGTACGAGCGACATTTCGTGTATTGGAGGCACCTATCGAACGGCGATATCGGTCTTGTCACGATCCTCCACGAGCGGATGCATCAGATTGATCGTTTCAAGGAGGACTTCGTCGGATAAAGTTCGGCGGACAGTGTCGTGCAGACCATTCTCCAAGGCCTTGAGCCGGCAACGGCAGACAGAATGCTCTTAGTTTGTATCCGTTTTGATCGTGCTTTGTTTTTCAAGCAACGTAAGCAAGCGTCGGCACGGGTACTGAGCGGGTTTGGTGAATTCCTTTTAAGATTCTGTTCTTGAAGAATAATCTTCCGAGAGCAACGTTGCTTTCGATGTCAGGCCCAACCGTCGAACACCTCCCGCGTCATACCGCGACCGCCGCATTGCAGCGATTTTTAGAGGCGGCCTTTGGTTTGGGTCGGCCCGGATTGCCTCCGGGCCGTGGATGGCTTCAGAACACCTTCACAAGGCGCAGCTGGAAGAGGTTATCGTATTCAAAGCCGCCTTCGACGTTGATGTCCTTGGCGTACAGGCCCTGAATCTGGGTGGTCTGGTCGATCCAGTGGCTGCCATAAAGGCGCAGCTGATCGCGGTGGGTCTTGAGGCCGGTTTCGACGCCGTTCACCTTCTGCTCGCCGCCGCGCTGGCCATTGTATCCAAACGTCACCGAGGTGGGGCCCCATTGCTTGCGCAGCATGGTCTGAAGCTGCCACGACGGGGCGCGTTCGTAATCAACGCCGTCCTCGGTGTGGTCCATGCTGAACGCCACGTCGAGCGCGGCGTCCAGGTAAAACCCGTGGCCCAGCCCCTGGATCAGGCCGACCTGCGGCGTGATCGACCAAGTGCCTTCGCCGATGCCGATAGTGCTCGGATCGTAGTTTCCCGTGGGCGCGGTGGCAAACAGCGACAGGCCCAGCGTGGTGCCGGTCTCGGGGTTATCCGGTTGCACCGGCCAGAGCGTGAGCCCAACGGTGGTGTCGCCGATGCCGCTGGTGGTGTCCTGCGGCAGGGTGCCGATGTCGACGTCCCCGATGTTGGAGAACGGCATCACAAGGTGCCAGACCGCCGGAAGGCCACCGTATTCGGTGTAATACAGCCCGCGCAGGATCGCGACATCGGCCTCGAATGTCGATCCGGGCACGTCGTCGCCATCGATATCGAGCCGGTCCGAGCTCAGATGCTGATAATAGATCATGCCCACGGCCGTGCCGCTGGGTACGATGGTGTAATCCGCCGGTCCCACGTCGATGGCTTGCGCCGGCGCGGCGGCCATGGTCAGCGCGACCGCGGTGGCGCCAAGGGTGTAGGTCATCTTCATAGGGTCTCCTCCCTGAGTTTTCGAAGACGGTGAAAGCGGGGGCCTATTCGGCGGCCACCTGCGGGTGTGGCTGCGCCAGCGAGTATTGGCCCCGGTGGTAGAGCAGCGGCGCGCTGTTCGAAGTCTCGAACCCGGTGACACGCCCGATCAGGATCCAGTGGTCGCCGCCGTCGAGGATGTTCTCGCGGGCGCATTGGATCTTGGCGCAGGTCTCGGGCAGCAGCAGGCATCCGCCGTGTCCTTCGGTGACGGCGATCCCGGCGAACTTGTCGTCGCTGCGGCGGGCGAAATGGTTCGACAGCTCGATCTGGTCATGGGCGAGGATGTTCACCGCGAAATGGCTGGCGGCCTCGAAGACGGGGTAGCTCGACGAGGTCTTGTGCAGGCTCCACAGGATCAGTGGCGGCGTCAGTGACAGCGAGTTGAAACTGTTGGCTGTGACGCCGACGCGCTGGCCATCCGCCTGCGCGGTGATCACGGTGACACCGGTGGCAAAGCACCCGAGCGCTACGCGAAAGGCACGCGGATCGAACCCGCTCTCGGCGGGGAAGTTCATGCTGGCCATGGGGGACCTCCAGAGGGGATAGGAAAATCTGAAAGGGAGGACTGGCCCGCCCCGGTGGGCGAAGCGGGCCGTAGATGGATCAGAAGAGCGAGGGATCGGGCTCCAGACCCATCAGCGCGCGTCCGAGGATCTGCGCGCAGATGTCATAGTCGGTATAGGCATGCGCCGCGGTCATGTGGCTGTTGCGGAACAGGCGCTGCGCCTCTGCATCATCGAACCATGCCGACCCGCCTGACGCTTCGAACAGACGGTCTACCGCCGCCACGAACATCTTGACCGCATAGGCCTGATTTGTCCGCCAGAAGGCCATCTGCGTCGGCGTCGGGTATTCGTGGCGTTCGGCATGGTCGCGCATCTCGGCCCAAGTCTTCTCAAGGAAGGCCCGGCCCGCGGCCACCTGGTGGGTGCTTTCGGCAAGTCGCATGCAGGCCGGGATCGACTGGCCGACCTTCGCACCGGTGTAGGCGCGCACGCGGCCTTGCGTGCGTTCGGTGTAAAGCTCGATCATGCGCTCCGCGATGCCGAGACTGACCGCCGAGAAGCAGCTGGCAAAGACGTAGATAAACGGCACGTGGTAGATCTGGCTGCCGGGATAGAGCGCGGCGCCCGCCGAGGTCAGCGTCATCAAGGCGGGCACGCTTTCGATGCGGTGCTCTGGCACGAATGCATCCTTGACCACCAGCGTCTTGGATCCGGTGCCGCGCATACCCGCGGTGAACCAGTTGTCCTTGATTTCATAATCGGCGCGCGGAACGATGGCAAAGCTGTAGACCTTGCCTGCCTCCGCATCGTCGCGCAGGAACCCGAGGATTGCCCAGGTCGCGTGATCGCAGCCCGAGGACCAGCCGAATTCACCGGAGAACCGCACGCCTCCCTCGACTTCGACCGCCTGTCCGTAGGGCGCGATGGAGGAGGAGGATAGAGTGTCCGGGTCATCGCCCCAGATTTCATCCTGCAACGTCTTGGAATAGAGAGCGATCTGGTGCGCGTGCTCCGCCAGCAGCGAAATCGCCCAAGCGGTCGACCCGCACGCAGTGGCGATCAGCGCGATGCAGTTCTCGAAGTCGGGCACCGGCATTTCCAGACCGCCGTAGGCTTTGGGCTGGAAGGCGCGGTGCAGGCCGGTACCTTTGAGCAGCTCGATGTTCTCCGCCGGGACCATGCGGTCCGTTTCGGCCTTCGCCGCGTTGGCCTTGATCTGCGGCAGGATCGCGCGAAGGCGGTCGATCATCGGTGTCGTGTCGTCGAACATGGGTGTTCTCCTCCCTATGTGGTTCAGTCAGTCAGGAATGCGATGGCCGCGTCACGAAAACCGGCGTCAGCGGTCAGGCCGACGTGGCCGGGGCCATCGATCAGCTGGTGCGTGGCGCCCGGCAGAGCCGAGACGAGCCGCGCGTCAGGCTGGGCCACGGCATCTGCGCGGCTGTTGAAGATCAGGATCGGCGCCGTTGCGGCGGCGAGCCGTGACTCGGTCAGGACCGGATTGCCGGGTCGTTCCAGCACGGCGGCCAGACAGGCCGGGTCCGATCCGCTTTTGGCCGCGTAGGCCAGCAGCGCAGCCACCTGCGGCGGGTGATCTCCGCCCGCGCCTCGCAGCGCGGCAACGATGGCGGGGCCGGCGACCTCTGGTGCAAAGAGGTTGTCGCCGATCCCGCCCAGCACCAGCCGCCCGTTGCCGCCGGGGGCGCGCGCCTCAAGCTCCAGCAGCAGCTTGGTGCCCAGCGAAAAGCCGATGGCCCCGTGCAGCCCCTGGGGCAGTTTTGCGGCCAGATCGCTGGCAAGGTCGGCGTAATCGGCGGGATCATGCGATCCGCCCGTTGGTCCGTGGCCCGCGATATCGACGCCGACCGGCTCGAATCCGGCGTCCCGCAGCGCAGCGTCCCAGCCGTCGGCCTGCCATGTGGCGGTGTAGGAGCCGCCCCAGCCGTGGACAAGTGCGACCCGCCTCATGCCCGGACTCCCTTGGCAGCCTGCGCGGCTTCCTTCAGGTCCGGCGTGTCGGCCCCGGCAAAGACCAGCGCCCCCCGCACTTCGCGAAACCGCCAGCCGTCCGGCGTCTTGACGCAGTCAAAGGTGAAGTCCGCCAGCGAGGACGGCGCCTCCAAAGACAAGGGGCGCGCTCCCGTGCCGGAAAACACCGTGACCGTTGCCGCGAGCCGTATGCCCTCGGCGGGCAGTACCCGAAGGTTGGAGCAGAGGTGCCGGGTGCCGCGCTGCCGCTCGGTCGACAGGGCGCGACGGGCAGCGAAGTAGCGGGACAGCTCTGCCGTTCCCTCGGCGCGAAAGCTCTCGATCTCCAGCGCGCCGTCGGGGGTGAACAGTTCCGCGCCGGGCATGTCGTCCGCCTCGTCCACCACCGCCCAGAAGCGCAGGACAAGATCCTGCGCCGCCAGGAAGCTTTCAGCCGACAGGCTCACGATCCCACCGTCATGAAGGTCTCGGCCATCTCGTAGCCCCAGCCGTTCATGACGTCCGTCATCTGCTCCGGTGCGATGTCCACGTCGAGCGGCGGCGTGTCATCGGCGAATTGCTCCATGCCCGACGAGAACTCGTTGCGGTTGCCGAAGGGATCGAAGACGTAGGCGTAGTTGTTGGTGCCAAAGCCGGTGGATTTGCCCAGACCCGCATTGTGCCGCCCCGGCCCGAATTCCCAGCGATGACCGGTGTCCATCAGCCGGTCCGACAGGCGGAAGTAGTGGTTGCCGTCCTCCACCGCAAAAGCCACGTGATGAAGCCGGTCCGAAGGCCGCACTGCCCGCATGTAGGCGATGTCATGGTCGTAGGCCGAGCCGCGCAGCCAGATGCCGGCCAGTTTCCCGCCAACGGAAATGTTCAGGGACGACTTGAAGCCGATCATCATCAGGAAGTCGCGCATCACCGTCGGATCGACTTCGCCCAGCAGGTTGATGTGGTCCATGTCGGTCGGGACATGCGACCCCTTGGAGTCGAAGTCCGAGATGCCTGCGCGGCGCTCGGCCCCGCCAGTGCAGAGCCGCAGCTCGTGGCCCGAGGGGAGGTGGAATTTCAGTGTCGCGCCCTCGCCCGGCCGGCTGTCGCCGTTCAGACGCTCGGCGGCCACGCCTTCCTTCTTCAGAATGCTCTCGACCCGGTCGAGATCCTCCTGGTCGTCGACGCCAAAGGTAAAATTCTCCAGCGATTGCGTACCCTTGACCAGCGTGATGTCGGCGGCCTTGCCACGGCAGGCAAGGTGGACGGTGTCGGCGTCGCGCGACAGCACGGTCAGGCCCAGCACGTCCTCGTACCAGGCAAGCGCCTTTCCGAGATCGCCGACCCTGACGGCGGCGTGGTCGATACGGTTGATCCCCATGATGTGATCCTTCTCTCTCAGTCAAAAAGTGTTCGGGACGGCCGCCGTTTCGGGGCCGCATGACGGCAGGCGCAGAGCGCGTGCCGGAGACCATGCAGACAGGAGCGACCGTGTCCGGATGGACCCGTCTCGCGCGCTGTGGTGTTGGTCATGGAAATGTCGGGTGATGGCGCATCATCGCGCCTCCGGATGGCTTCAGCCCGGTCGTTGTCGTCTGAACATGTCGTCGTCCTCCCTGCGGGCTCTCCCGGGCCCTCGTATCCCGCAGCCCTCCAGCTGCGATGTCCAAAGCCTACGACAGATCGTAATTTAGACAAATAGTCATTTTACAAATTCCGCAGAGTGGAATTGGTGCGAAGGTGCGGCTTCGGGGTGGCCCCGGCGCTGTGGCTGCGGCATACCTCGGACGTTGCCAGTCGCAGTTCATTGTCAGAGGCACTGTTTCGCTCATGTCAAACAACACCGAGAACGCCGACGAAGCCATTGTCCGCATGGGCTACCGCACCGCGCGGAACGGTCGCCGTGCAGAGATCGGTGCCGCGCGTCGGGCCAAGTCGCGCAACACGATCCTCACTGCAGCCTTCGACTGCTATGGGCGCGCGGACGGCCGGATTGTTCGTATCGAAGATATCTGCAAGGCGGCAGGTGTGGCGCGGGGCACTTTCTACAACCACTTCGACGATCTCGAAGCGCTCCGCTATCAGCTGCTTGAAGAAATGACCGGGGAGTTCGACCGCGCCGTGCATCACATGTTCGGCGCACTGGAGAACGCCGCCGAACAGTGCGCCGTCGCCATCCGCTACTATCTGCACGCGGCGGAAAAGAACCCCGCCTGGGGCTGGGCGATGATCCACTCCAGCGCGCCGGGGCACACCTTCGGCGAGATGGTCTGGCACAATTCTCTGGTCACGATCCGTCGCGGTGTGGAGGAAGGACTGTTCCACATTGCCACGGCAGAAATCGGGCGCGACATCCTCATGGGCTCGGTTGCGGCGGCCATGGTGTCGATCACCAGCGGCACGACCCCCGGTGACTACCCCGAGCAGATTTCCGAACACGTTCTGATGGCCTTCGGCATGTCCAGGGCCGCGGCGCGCGAGCTGTCACGCCGCCCCCTGCCCACCCTGCCGCCGATCGCGCATGACACCATCGTCATCGCTTCGATGCCCGCGCTGGGGGACATCGCGGATTAGGGTCACTCGATCTCGGTCTGAGCCAACGGGAAATCGGCGGCGTTCAGCACCCATCCGTCCGGTGTCGAGAAATCCATGCGCGGCGGCGAGAAGATGTCGCCGGGTGGGACGACGAACAGGTGATTTCCCGGATGGTCGGTGACCTCGCCCTCTGCTGTCTCGATGTCGAAACGGACATCGGCGTCGGTCGAGAACGCCATGTACTCGTCCATCTGCCCTCTGCGGGCAAAGGTGGCGGTGCCCTTCAGGCGGACGAGCCGCACCACGAGATTGGTGCAGCGCATCATCCACGCCTGCCAGCCGTCCCCCGGTCTGCTGCGGCGGCTCCTGGCTGAAGTTGCCCACCTCCGGGCCGCAGAACGGGCCGGAAAAGCGGCGCTCCTTCGACATGGAGGTCAGTGCCTTGCGCGGATCGCTGTCATCGAACATGGGGCCCTGCCCGCCGCTGCTGTCGGTCTGGCAGACCGAGATCATGAAGCGCGGCTGGGCCTACGGTCCCGGCGGGCGGGCGCTGCGGCTCAAAACGTTGGGAATCGCGTTCTCGACAGGATCAAACGGCGGCGACTACCAGCCAGACGGCCGATATGGGCGGACGCTCGACGAGGTCACCGTGCCTTTCGAACTGATGGCAGTCCACACCGGCATGCACTATCTGCCGCCCTTCACCCTGACCGGCGCGCGCGAATGCGATGACGCGGCGATTGCGGTCTCCGGGCAGGCTTATCTCCACCATCTCCGCCACGTCGAGCCGCGCCTCATCGCGTCTGGCAAGGATGACGACCGTGCGCGCACCATTTACCCCGAGGACGAGGCCGCTCACACGTAGGGCTCGCCCTTATCGCAGGCCTCCGCGGCAGCGCGCAATTCGGTCTTCAGCGCAGCCACATCGACATTGGCATGCGCAAAATAGGTGATCCCCAGCGTGCCGACCAGCTTGGCCCCCAGCCGAAGCGGTACGGCGATGGAATGTGTCTCGGGCTGAATGTTGCCGGTGCGCTCGCCAAAGCCGCTGGCCCGGGTGAGCGCCACGACCGCCTCCGCGCGCTGCGCGATGGCCTCCGCCTCCGCCGGGCTTGCCGCCGATTGCTGGAGCAGCGCCACGAGATGCGTCCGTTCCTCCGGTGGGCAGAACCCCAGATAGGCGCGTCCATGGGCATAATCCAGCAACGTCATCCGGCGGTTGATCGTCGACTGGTAGTGCGACAGCGGGCTCATGGGGATGGTGCTGAAGCGGATCACCTGCGCATCCACGTCCAGCGTCGCCAGCGCCGCCGGCCAGAGCGTGCGGCGGGTCAGCGCTTCCGCCGCCTCACGCGCCACATCGAAGATCTGGGGCAATCCGTGATGCCCCGCCCCGAGCGCCGCGACCTTCTCGGTCACGCAATAGCCGGCCTGTCGCCCGATCTTGCGCACGTAGCCCGCGCTCATGAGCGTCTCCAACAGGCGTACGACCGTCGGCGCAGGCAGACCCGTCTCCTGCGCGAGGTGCTGCACGCGCACCACCGGGACACGGTTCATCAGTTCGAGTATCTGCAAGGTGCGCTCGACCGAGCGGACCGTCTTTTGCTGCGCAAAATCCATGACGGTAGCCGTACAGGAACGTCACCGGGGCAGGAAGCGTCTTGCCAGGAAATAGACTGCGAAGCGCGACGCGGCCCGCAAATCAGGCGCATGGTCATGACGGTCGAAGAAGGGGCTCTGCCGTAGAAATCCTGCAAGGGATTCATCTCTTGAATTCAGCATGTTAGCTGGGCTGCATGAGCAGCCCCCCGGGCTACAAGACCGGGAACCGGCCGGCCTGTAATGCAGCGCTGAAGCGCCGGGGCTCGCTGACGATCCGTTGACCGACAGGGCATTCCAAAGGAATCTCCCGAGAGGTTGGTTCGACCCCGAGATGAGCTGGGATGCCGTGCCGACAGGCGGGCGTGGCCGTCAGCGGACCTACAGCGACTCCGCCAATCAGACTGCCTTTCGATGAAAGCGCTGTTCAGCATGGTGCTCCGCCAGACGACCGGCCTAGTCGAGAGCCTGTTGCGGCTGGTCGGCCTCGCCTGGGCGGTGCCCGACTTCAGCACGCTGAGCCGACGCCAGAAGGCGCTGGCAGTAAACATCCCGTATCGAGGGTCGAAAGGCCCGCTGGTCCGCACCACCACGGGCGAGAGGTGATCGTGCACGCCGTCGGTCGAGCGCAGGAAGACGTCGCCCACGACCACCGGCAGGCGGCGGTAGTCGATCTCGACCGAGGCCCCGGTGCCGAGCGCGCGGGCGAGGTAGCTGCGGTCGCCGGGCAGGGGTGACGCGGTGATCCTCGGTGAGGGGCTCTGGGCCGGCGGCGCTCAGGCGGCTGACGCGGCTGTCGCCCACGTGCAGCACATGCGCCTCGCCGCCCTTCAGAATCAGCGTCGAAGGGTGCAGACATGGCCCGCGTCCATGTCCTCGAGCGCGCGGTTGCGCCCGCTGAGCCAGGCGTTGGTTGCTGCGATCACCCGGGTGGCGGCGGTGCGCACGGTCCAGCTGTCGGGGGGGCGTAGTCGTCGGTCAGGAGCGACTTCACCGCGAGCTCGGCGGCCTCGGCGCTCACCGGTGACGACGAGATGCCGTCGGCCACCGCCAGCGTGTCTCCCTTGAGCGCCAGACCCTGGCCCCGGGGGACCGGCGCGCCGTGGAAATCCTGGTTCTCCGGCTTGCGCCCGGCCAAGGAATGCTGGTCGATCGACACGCGCAGCGTGGCGGGGGCAAAGGTGTCCTTCGGCATGGCGCGGCTCCGGAAATGGCAAGGGCCCCGCCTCGGAAAGCGGGGCCCTGCGTTTGTGGGGTTACTCGGCCGGGACGCCTGCGATGTCGTCGTTGCGGTTCGCGTTGCGCTTCGGGCTCTCACGGAAGTGCGTGGCGTAAATCATCGCCCCCACGAAGGTCAGGCCGCCGACGAGGTTGCCCAGAACGACCGGGATCTCGTTGTAGATGAAGTAGTCGGCCCAGGTGAACTGGCCGCCCAGCATGATGCCTGAGGGGAACAGGAACATGTTCACGATGGAGTGCTCGAAGCCGAGGTAGAAGAACACGAGGATCGGCATCCACATCGCCATGATCTTGCCGCTGGTCGAGGTCGACATCATCGCCGCGACGACACCGGTCGAAACCATCCAGTTGCAGAGGATCGCGCGGACGAAGACGGTCAGCAGGCCCGCGCCACCGGCGGCGGCATAGCCCAGCGTCCGGGCCTCGCCGATGTGCCCGATCTTCTCGCCCACGGCGTTCGGCTCGGTCGAGAAGCCGGTGGTGAAGACGACGGCCATCAGGACGGCGGTGGTCATGGCGCCGGCGAAGTTGCCGGTGAACACTAGGCCCCAGTTGCGGAGCACGCCGCCCCAGGTGCAGCCCGGGCGCTTGGCGATCACCGCCAGCGGGGCGAGGGTGAAGACGCCGGTCAGCAGGTCGAAGCCCATGAGGTAGAGCAGGCAGAAGCCGACCGGGAACAGCAGCGAGGCCACGAGGAAGTTGCCGGTGTTGACCGCGATGGTCACGGCAAAGGCAGCGGCAAGCGCAAGGATGGCGCCGGCCATGTAGGCGCGGATCAGGGTGTCCTTGGTGGACATGAAGATCTTGGATTCGCCGGCGTCAACCATTTTGACCGCGAATTCCTTGGGAGTGACATACGACATTCTCGTATCCTTCTCAGAGGTTTAAGGGCCTGGTGGTCAGGCGCCGGGGTGCAGTTGGAGATAGATGTCCCGACCGTCGAGACGGACGGGGAAAGCGGCAGTCCGGCCTTTGTCGGCACCTTGTGCGGTGCCGGTTTCCAGCGAGATCACCCAGTTGTGCAGGGGGCAGGTGACTCAGCCGCCGTGCACGATGCCTTGGCTCAGGGGCCCGTTCTTGTGCGGGCACTTGTCCTCGAGAGCGAAGATCCGGTCATCGGCGGTGCGGAAGACGGCGATCTTGGTCTCGTCGTTCTCGACGCAGCGGGCGGCTTGCCGAGGGATGTCGTCGATGGTGCCGATGAAGCGCCAGTCGAGCTCGGTCCGGGAAAGGGAGACGTTCACCCGCGGCTCGGCGTTGAAGATCGTGACGTCGAAGTCGCCCTGTGCCTCGAAGAGATGTTCGAGCATCCGGCCGGGAGCCATGCCGTTGCCGATGATGACGAGCTGTTGCCTGGACATGGTGTCCTCCGGTCGATCTGGCGGAACCGGATCTGTCCGGGCCGCGGCGGTTTCGGTCGGAGAGCGCGGATGCCATCGGGCAGCCAGCGCTCCTTCGGTCTGAGTGATCAGAACGTCGAGCAGCGCCGTTGCTGCGGGGCCCGTTTGGGCCGATGTGACTGAAATCGCCGCGCCGTTGCGGCAAAGGTGAGACGTCGCCGCCTCGTTAAACATTCGGATAATGAGAATGTATTTTTCGGGCAAGCCTTTTTTCACGGGGCGGTGAAAACGCGGTTTTCACGTTCGTAAATTGCGCAGGGATTTGGCAGGAAGTCCTCCGGACCCGTATTCCTGGCGCCTCATTGTGCAGGTTGTGATCGGGCGCTCCGTGGGTCCGAGGGCGAGACTCTGGCGACCACATGCAGCACCCTTCGCAGGCCTCCTCCGCAGCGGAGATTCGGCGAATCGATTCGGTTACTTGACCGGGGCGACGTCGGCATCGGCCTTCGCCGAGCCCTGCAGAACCGACAGGGTGCGCGGGTGCGCGAGCACCGCATCGGCGAGGCTGCTTCGATCAAGGGATTGATAAAAAGCGTTTTTCGCCTCATTCAACCCGCGTACGAGCCCGCAGGTACCGATCAGGATGCAGGTGGAGCAATCGACCAGACCGCTGTCGCCTTCCATGAAGCGGGCCACTTCGCCCACGCGGATCTCGGCCGCAGGGCGTGCGAGCGTGACGCCGCCCGACCGTCCGCGGGTGCTCTTCAGGAAGCCGCCCTCGACGAGCTGCTGCACGACCTTCATCAGGTTGCTCTGCGACAGGCCATGGGCCCGCGTGATCTCGGAGATGGGAACGACGCGGTCTTGGTGGGCGCCCAGATAGAGGCAGACCCGCAGCGCATAGTCGGTGAATTTCGACAGATGCATCGAGAAACCCGGTCCGTAATTACTTCATTCTGGGCGAATGTAATGCGGGCGCCGGGGAGAGTCACCGGGTGGCGGCACGATTTGTGTCGCGCCCCAAACGTCTCGCGCCGGGCAGGGACGCAGGCTCAGGCACGGGCGACCGTTGCGGGCGCGGTCTCGGTATGGGCCAGCTCGGCCCGCAGGAACCGTTCGAGCAGGCGGGCCTTCTGGGCGGCGGCGCCGGGATCGTCCCAGAGGTTGCAGAGCTCGGCGGGGTCGGTCTCGAGCTCGTAGAGCTCGCCCCGCGGCAACCCCTCGAACACCGAGATGCGATAGCGGGCGTCGCGCAGGGAATGCACGTTCGGGCGTACTCCGATCCCATCCATGGGCGCCTGATGCGCGTACTGGATCAGCACGCTGTCCGGAGGGCTCCCCTCTGCCATCAGATCGCGCCCCTGCAGCCCCCACGCCTGCTCGATGCGGGCGCGCTCGTGGAACGTCGCGCCGATGTCGAGCGTCTGGCCAAGCCGGTCGCAGCGCCCGCGCCGGTCACTGGCCGGGTCGGCCCAGATGAACGGCACGCGGGTGATCTGCTCGTATTGCTCCGAGCCTTTGAACAGCAGCTGGTGGTCGCCGAGGTGGTCGCCGTGGCCGGTGACCAGCTCGACATGATGGACGCCGTAGAAGGGCGTGGGGGCGGCGGGGCTTTCGCCCGCCCAGAACGAGGGCTCCTCGAGGCGGTAGTCTGGCGAGGTAAGGTCGTTGCGGACCGCCTCGCTCAGCTCGCCGTTGGCGCAGTGGAGGCCGGGGCGCGTCTCGGGCCGGGGCAGCACCGGCGGGATGCCGGTGAAGGTTTACAGGTGGCTCTTGCCGATCAGCGCGGTGGCGTAGCCCGCGTCGCGCAGCAGCTCGACGAAGGTCACGTTGCGCTTCGACAGCGGGATGCCGTTGAAGCGCACGCCGTGGCCAGAGGGCATCCGGCAGGTCATCCGGCTCGCCCGGTTCGGCATGCAGACCGGGCTGGTCACGCAGAAGCGGTCGAAGGCGAGGCCGCGCTCCGCCAGCGCCTCGATCAGCTTCCATGGATGGCGGCGGATGGCCGGGTTGATCAGGCTCATCGGGAACAGCATCAGGATCGCGGCGATCGAGGCCACCGCGGGCGACAGGCCCGAGACCAGCAGCCAGACGATCAGCGCGATGGGGCCGAAGACCAGCAACAGTTTGAGACAGTCCTGCGCGTCGGGGGCCTCGATCGGCTCGTCGTCCTCGGCGGCGGAGATGCCCGGCTTTTCGGCCTCGAAGAACACCGCGAGGAAGAGGCTCGCGTAGCAGGCGATGGCGGGCACCAGCACCGCCGAGATCACCGCGAGGTAGCTCACCCCTATGACGTCGGCCATGACCAGCGCGGCGGCGCCCATGATCGGCGGCAGGATCTGCCCGCCGGTCGAGGCCGCGGCCTCGACCGGCGCCTGCGAAATTGCCGGAAAAGCCTCGGCGGCGGATCATCGGGATGGTGCTGACACCGGTGCCGACCACGTTGGCCACGGCGCTGCCCGAGACGGTGCCGAAGAGCGCCGAGGCCGAGATCTTCGCATAGACCGGACCGCCCCGAAAGCGGCGCATCCAGGTGGAACGAGATGCGGAACATCGAGCTGCCCGCGCCACACCCCTCGAGCACGGCGCCGAGGATGATGAACGGCGGCACCGTCGACAGCACGATGCCCATGATGTTGCCGAGAATGCCCTGGCTCGCGTCGTACCGGACGTTCTGGGCGATGAATTCGTTCATGTCGCCGACGAGGGTCTGGAACACGCCCGGCCAGTCGGGCCCGGTAGTGAGGTAGAGGTCGGGCCCGGTGGCGAGGTATAGAAAGATCACGGCACCGAGGATCGCGATGGGGGTGCCCCAGAGCCGCCAGCAGGCGATGATCGAGAGCATTGCGGCGATGCCCGCCAGCCATGCCTCGCGGGCGCTGGAGAACATGAAGCTGTCCGTCAGGACCTTGGCGATCACGTAGTGGTTGTAGCAGATCCAGCTCATCAGCCCCAGCGCCACGGCAAAGGCCGCCACGTGGAAGACGGTGAGCCTGCCCTCGCGGGCCTGCCGCAGCGCGTCCCAGATCAGGAAACTGAGGAAACAGAGCCAGTAGAACAGCAGCCGGAACCGGTCGAGCCCGAAGGGCCCGATGCGCGGCAGGACGCCATACGGGGGCAGGACGTTGGCGAGGCCGGCCAGCGCGATGACCAGTCCCACCGCAAGGCCTGTCCATTGCAGGGCCTTCACCCCGCCGGAAACTGAACGTGTCACGAATTCTCCTCCGGGCTCGTTGAGGGCCGAGCGCAAAAGCTGCGGATGGGTCCCGGCCCGCCCGAGGGGGCCGGGACGACGGGATCAATCGGCCTTCAGCCGGTCCGGGATGGCGATGCCCTGCTCTTCGTAGTTGCGCGCGACGACCTCGTCCGGCACGCCCGGCACCCGGATCTCGCGCTGGAGGCTCAGCTCCTGCACCGATTGCTGCTCGACCGCGGCGGACATGATGAACATGTCGAACTGGCCGTCCTGGAGGGCCTGACTGGAGGCCTCCCACGGCAAGCGGATGCCTTCGTAATCGGTGCCGGCGTCGAAACCGCCCGAGGCCTCGCGGCCCTGCGCGGCGGCACCGGCTGGCGGGCCCACGTCGATGCGCTTGCTCTTCAGATCCTCCCAGCTCTCGATGCCGATGTCGGCCCAGACGATGGGATGAAACGAGCCGCCGGGAAAGGTGAAGAGCGTGCCCAGGTTGCCCGAGAGCGCCTTGGCCTGGTCGGCGGCCTGTTCGAAGGGGCCCACGCCGCGCTTCATCGCGCTATAGGCGGGCGGCGGCACCACCGCGAGGTCGAGCTGCCCGGCGCCGACCTTCATGGCCGAGCGGGTCAGCGCCTGCCCAGGCGACACCTGCAGGTCATAGCCCGCGGCGCCGGTCGCGGCGGGTGGTCTCGGCCGACCGCGAAGACGATAGGGATTCGTCAGAGAGGTGCTGGAAGCTCAGCCGGTGCATGGTGGCGGAATCCGCCAGCCGCCCGATGACGAGGTCAAGCGCGCCCTGCCGCAGCCGGGCGAGCAGGTCGGCGTTGATCGCCGCCACCACGCGCACGGTGGTCTGCGGACAGACCGGCCGGAAATCCTCGACGATGGCGGGCAGGGTCAGGCCGCAGACGTTGGGCAGTGCGCCGATGCGCAGCAGCTCGAGCGAGGCGTCCGAGCCGAGCGTGGCATGCACGCCCTTGGTCAGCAGCAGCAGTGCGGCCTCGCCGTCGTCCGCAATTCAAGCGCTTGCCGCGGGCCTTGGGTCCGGCGGCCGATTTGTCTATTCATATTCCTGCGGCCTGTCGGGACAACCGGCGCCGCGACGAGGCGGGGAACGGGAAGGCATGACATCGGCACGGCCGCAGGCAACGCATCACGCGCGGATCCTCGAGGATCTCCGGAGGCGCATCCTTGACGGGCGCTGGGCGCCGGGGCACCAGCTCGACAAGGAGATCGACCTTGCCGAGGCGCACGGCGTCTCGCGCATGACCATGAACAAGGTGCTGACCCAGCTCGCGCAGGAGGGCTATCTCGTGCGGCGGCGGCGCGGCGGCACCTTCGTGGCGCAGCCGCGTGCGCAGTCGGCGGTGATGGAGATCAACGACATCGGCGCCGAGGTCGCGGCGCTCGGACTGACCCACGACTGGACCCTGCTGCGGCGCGAGATCACGCGGCTGGGCGCGGCGGAGCGCGCCTTGCTCGACATGCCGGCGGACGCGGGCACCGGCGATGTGCTGTTCCTGCAGGGGCTGCACAGCGCGCAGGGGGCACCGTTCTGCCTCGAGACCCGCGCGATCAACCTCGCGGCGGTGCCTGCTGCCCGCGACATGGCCTTCGACGCGACGCCGCCCGGGACGTGGCTGACCCAGACCAAGCCCTGGACCGCCGCGCGCAACACGCTGCGCGCCATCGGTGTCGAAGGGGCGGAGGCGCGGCATCTCGGTCTGCCCGTCGGCGCGGCCTGCCTGCTGATCCTGCGCAAGACCCGGTCCGAGCCCGACTGGGTGACCTGCGTGCGGCTCGTCTACCCGGGCGAGGCGCATCAGCTCGTGGCGGAATTCGAGCCCGGACGGGCGTCCTGACGCCCAATCCTTCCGCACATGGCGCGGGTTCCGGCAGGGCCCTCTCAGGGACCCCGGACACCCGTCGCGCGGGGACAAGACCATTGACTCGGCTGGCGCGGGAACGCAATCATTGGCTTGGCGACCTCTGCCGTGCCGGGCAGCCGTTATTCATGTCCGGCGTGTTTTTTCCCGGAGGGCGCTTGGTCAATGACCGATTTTATGTTCTCGGCCGTGCCCTGACCGGAGCGGCCAACCCTTTGATTTAGGGTCGCATCTCCGAGTGCGGCTCGCATGCGTGATGTTTCAGATACGCCCCTCCGGAAGGGATTTTGATGTTTAGTGGTTTTGCCCCTCGTCGATTCTCGATTCGCGCTGTTGCGCCCTCCCTTCCCGTTTCGCTCAAGACTGCCTGCCTCGTTCTCGCCGTGACCGCCGTCTCCGCCTGCAAGGATGACGCGACCACCGCCGCCCGCCACCTGGAGCGTGCCGGCACCTATCTCGCCGAGGGCGATCCCGCCCGGGCGCGGCTCGAATATCTCAACGCACTGAAGCTTCAGCCCAACAACCTGCCCGCCCGCCTGGGCCTCGCCGAGCTGCTCAGTTCCTCGGGCGAGCGCGACGCGGCCTATGCCCAGTTCCGGCGCGTGGTGGAGCAGGAGCCGAACCACCTCGCGGCCCTTCTGGAGCTCTCGGAGCTGGCAATGGAGCGGCTCGAATGGGCGGATGCGCGCGGCTATACCGACCGCGCCGCGGCGCTGGCGCCCGATGATGCGGGTGTGGCGGTGCGGCTGGCGGTGCTGGCCTATGCCGATGCCTCCGAGACCGGCGACGCCGAGCGGATTGCCGCGGCCCACGCGGACCTGCTTGCGCTGCGCAGCCCCGAGGCCGTCGCGCTGCTGCCGATGCACTACGCGCTGATCGACGGTTTCGTCCGGCAGGGCGTGCCCGAGAAGGCGATGCAGGAAATGAACGTGGCCCTCGCGCAGGCGCCCGGCGACCTGCGGCTGCTCTCGGTGAAGACGCAGCTTCTGCACCGGCTCGGGCGGCAGGACGAGATCGCCGGCCACATCCGCCAGATGATCGCGCTCTATCCCGCCAACGCCGGGCTGCGGACCATGCTCGCCGACTGGTATCTCGAGACCGGCGACATCGACGCCGCCGAAGCCGTCACCCGCGACCGCCCCGATGCGGAGACGGTCGAGGCGAGGCTCGCGGTGGTCCGCTTCCTTGCCCAGCATCGCGGTACCGAGGCGGCGCTGGCCGAGCTCGAGCAACTGATCGCCGAAGAGGGCGCGCCGGACGACTACCGTCTTCTGCGCGCCGCCATCCACTTCGACGCCGGCCAGCAGGACGCGGCGCTGGCCGAGGCGCAAGAGGTCGCGCAGGCGGCCCGCGACCGTGGCGAGGCGCCCGCCGGCGCGCTGCTGCTGATCGCCCAGATGCGCGACAAGGCCGGCGACCGCGCCGGTGCGGAAGAGACCCTGCGCGCACTGCTCGCGGATACGCCTCTGCATCTCGAGGCCAACCAGCTGCTGGCGATCTATCTGCTCGACCGCGGCCAGCCGGAGCCCGCGCTGCGGCACCTCGTGGCGGCGCAGTCGGTGAACTCGCAGCAGCCGCAGACGCTGTCGCTTCTGTCCCGGGCCTATGCCGCCTCGGGCGACGCGGTGATGGCGCGGCAGCTCCAGTCCGAGGCCTTCGACGCCTCGGGCCGCGCGCCCGACGCCGCGCTGCGCTACGCGCTGCTGCTGGCAGACGCGGGCAGCGAGAGCGCGGCCATCGACGTGCTCAACGCCTCGCTGGAACGCTTCCCCGAGGATCTCGGGCTGCTGACGACGCTGGGCGAGCAGTACCGCCTCACCGCGCAATGGGAGCGCGCCGCCTCGATCGAGGACCGGCTGCGCCAGATCGGCAGCGGGGAGGCGCTGCTGGTGGCCGAGCGCATCCGCTTCGACCGGCAGGTCGCGCAGGAAGACATCGAGGTTGCCATCGGCTACCTCGACCAGCGCTGGTCCGAGGGGCGCGACAGCGCCGCCAGCTATGCCGCGATCACCCGCGCGAACCTGTCCTCCGGTCATCCGGACCGTGCCCGCCGGGTGCTGGAGCTTGGTCTTTCGCGCTTTCCCGAAGACCGGAACCTTCGCGCCGCCGGCGCCACGCTGGCGATGACCGAGCAGAAGTTCGACGAGGCCGCGGCGATCCTTCAGGACCTGTTGCAGGACACGCCGAACAACGAACCCCTCTGGATCGACCTGCTCCGCGTGCGACAGCGGCAGGACGATCTGGTTGCCGCCGCCGACGTGATCGACGCCGGGCTCGCCGCCAATCCCGGCGCCGCCCTGCTGCGCTGGGAGCTGGCGCTGAACCGCGAGGCTCGCGGCGACCACGATGGTGCCATCGAGGTCTACGAGGCGCTGCTGGCCGATCATCCGAGCAGCGCACCGGTTCGCAACAACCTCGCCACGCTGCTGTCGACGGCGCGCGAGGACAGCGGGAGCCTCGCGCGGGCGGCCGAGATCGCCGCGCCGCTGGCCGGCAGCCCGGTGCCGCATTTTCTTGACACCTATGGCTGGATCGAGTTCCGCCGCAACGCCTTCGCCCCCGCCGCCGAGGCGCTGACCGCGGCCGCGCTGCAGCTTCGGGACAACCCGAAGGTCCAGTTCCACGCCGCCGAGGCGCTTGCCGCCACCGACCGCGGTGACGAGGCACGCCAGCACTACGAGGCGGTGATCCGGCTTGCAGTCAACGACAACGATCCGCTTGCGGCGCGCGCCCGCGCGGCGCTCGACGCGATGCCTGCCGACGGCACGAAGGCGGCGAATTGAGCGTCGGGGACACATACCCGGCGCTCGCCGCTGATCGCGGGGCCGAGCTGCGCGTGGCCGGGCTCTGGCTGCTGGTGCTGGCCTGCGCCGCGCCGGTGTTCGCGCTGGGGCTGGGCGAGCTGGTCGCGAACTGGATGACGCCGGTCTATTCGCACGGGCCCATCGTGGTCGCGATGGCGCTCTGGATCGGGCTGCGCACCCTGCGCGACGAGCCCCGCGCGCTGCGTCGCCATCCTGCCTTGGTGATCTGGCCGGGGGTGCTGCTGGCGCTGCTCGGCATCGCCGGGGGGCTGGTCGGCACGCTCGGGCGGATCGGCGATGTCTCGGCCTATGGGCTGATCCCGTGGATGGCGGGGGTTCTGGTCGTGAGCCTGGGCTGGGCCCGGGCCCGGCGGCTGTGGCTCTCGGTGGCGCTGCTGCTGCTGGCCCTGCCGCTGCCGCAGGTGCTGTACTGGAAGGTGACGACGCAGCTGCAGGCGCTGGCCTCGGAGCTCGCGGCATGGATGATCTCTGCGATGGGCATGTCGGTCTATCTCGACGGCAACATCATCGACCTCGGCGTCTACCGGCTGCAGGTGGCCGAGGCATGCTCGGGGCTGCAATACCTGTTCCCCATCGTGGCCTTCGCCGTGCTCTTCGCCACCATCAGCCGAGAGCCGGCCTGGCGCCGCGTGGCGCTGGTGCTGCTGGCCGCGCCGCTCGCCGTGGCGATGAACGCGCTTCGCATCGCGATCACTGCGCTGGTCGTCGAGCACTACGGGGTGAGCGCGGCCGAGGGCTTCCTGCACGCCTTCGAGGGCTGGGCGATCCTGCTCGCCGCCATCGCCGTGCTGGTGGGGGTGATGCTGCTGTTGCGGGCCTTTTTTGGCCGGGGTACGCAGCGCGGCCCGATGCTGGATCTCGACATTTCGGGCACCGGCGAGGTGCTGGGCCGCGTGCTGCACGTGCCACCCGCCCGGGCGATTGGCGTGCTCTCGGTTGTCGCGCTGGCGGCCGGGGTTCTGATCCTGGTACTGGGCAGCAGCCAGCCCGAGGCTTCGGGGAGGATGACGTTCGACCGCTTCCCGCAGCGCGTCGGTGCCTGGCCGGGCGTGCGGGGCGCGCTCGATCCGGCGGTCGCGCAGGTCGTGGCGGCGGATGACTACCTCAACACCACTTATTTCGAACCGGGGAGCATGGCCCCGGTGCAGATCTTCTCGGCCTTCTATCACAACCAGACGCGGGGGGCCGCGATTCACTCGCCCGAGATCTGCCTGCCTGCCAACGGCTGGGAAGTGTCCGAGATCGGCATTCGCGAGCTCGACATGAGCGCCGCGGGCTATGGCCATTTCGAGGCCAACCGCGCGGTGGTGACCAAGGGCACCGACCGCCAGCTCGTCTACTACTGGTTCGAGCAGCGCGGTCGCCGCGTTGCCAACGACCTTGCCGTCAAGCTGGGTGTGCTTGCGGACGAGGTGCTGCACGGGCGCAGCGACGGGGCGCTTCTGCGCTTCACCACGCCCATCGATGATAGCGCCGGCGGCCTCCTGGCGGCCGAGGCGCGGGTTCGGGACCTGATGCGGCAGGCACTGCCGCAGATGCCGGGGTTCATTCCGTTTTGAGACCAGAAACAGTTTTTTTGACGAATTTTGAGAGGGGCACAGGACATTGATGGCACGGATTTTCACAGCTCGCGGCACTGCATGCCGCCTTGTCATTCGGACCACCGCAGCGATGGGGCAGGGGCAATGCTGAGCCTCGCCTTCTCCTCGCGCGGAAAGCACGCCGAGCCGCGTCCGGAGCGCCCGGCGAAACCCGCGGCGCGGACCCGTCCCACCCGGGTGCTCGCCATCGCCTCGGCTGGCGGGCACTGGCAACAGCTGATGGAGCTGCGCCCTGCCTTCGAGGGCTGTGACGTGCTCTTCGCGACGACGCTCAAGGGCCTGCCGCAGGAATTCGACGCGGCACCGTCCATCATCGTGCCCGACTGCAACCGCAACGATGTGCTGCGGATGCCGTGGATGGTGCTGACCATCGGCGCGCGGCTGCTGACCTACCGTCCCGATGTCGTGATTTCGACCGGGGCGCTTCCGGGGCTCGTCGCCCTCACGCTGGCGAAGGTGATGCGGGCCCAGACCATCTGGGTAGATTCGATCGCCAACGCCGAGGAGATGTCCATGTCCGGCAAACACGCGCGCCGGGTCGCCGATCTCTGGCTCAGCCAGTGGCCGCATGTCGCGGAGGCGGAGGGCGCGGACTATTTCGGAGCGATACTATGATCTTCCTGACCGTCGGTACCCAGCTCGCCTTCCCGCGCCTTGCCCGCGCCATGAACGACTACGCGGCCAAACATGACGAGCAGGTCATCGCGCAGGTGGGCGGCGACGATGCAGACCTGCCGAACCTCGACGTCCGCCATATGCTGCCGCCGGACGAGTTTGTCGATATCTTCCGCCGCGCCCGTGTCGTGGTCGCTCATGCCGGGGTCGGGACGATCCTGTCCGCCCGCCGCTACAAGCGGCCGCTGGTGATCGTGCCGCGTCGCCATGCGCTGGGTGAGCATCGCAACGATCACCAGCTTGCGACTGCACAGGCACTGGTCGGCCTGTCCGGCCTGCATGTGGCGTGGGAAATCGAGGACCTGCCGAAGCTGCTCGACGGAGGGGCGCTGAAGTCGGCCGACGGCAGCACGGGCAGCCGTCATGCCGCGCTGGTGGATGGGATCGGCCAGTTCATCGCGTCTGGCGGCAAGGGCATGGCGCCCGCCCGCACCCCTGGGATTGTCAGTCAGAAAGTGGTGTCACGGGCGCCATGACAGCGCCCGCTGCACGCCCAGATAGATGGTGTTCTCGCTCTCTGCGTCTTCGTCGCCGGTGCGGCTCCGCTCGTGCGAGAAGCTCGCGACCATGTCGATGTCGCTGGTGAGCTGCCGGGTCAGGGACATGTCGAGTTCGAGCTTGCGCACGCTCTCTGAGCCTTCGGTGAAGTAGTCGTAGTTGCGGTAGGCCAGCCCGGTCTGGAAGTTGGTGACGTCCGACAGGGCGTAGCTGTAGCCAACGCTGACCTGATCGACGAGCGTCTCCTCACCAAAGATGCTGGTGTTCACGCTCCGCTGGTAGCCCGCTTCGAGGCTGCCATTGCGCGACTCGCGCCCGTAGCCGACCTGCAGAAGCCCGTCGACGTCTCCGTCGCCGCCGCGCGACAGGCCAGCCGACCAGTCGAATTCACCGAGCCGGAGCTCATGACTGCGCCCGGCGCGGACCTCGACCCGGGTGCCATCATCCGTCAAGATACTGCTGAGATCGAAGCGCGCCTCGCCATTCGGCAGGTCGCGCAGGATTGCCAGAGCGAACGTCGGGCCGCGGTCAGTGCTTGTGGGGCCGCCGTCGGCGCTTTCCTCGATCTCCACGTAGTTGAGGTCGAGCGACGCCCGCAGGCTTTCTGAAATCCGCAGGTCGGCGCCGGTGCCGAAGGTGGTGGTGGTGCGGTCGGTACCGGTTCCCTCGGATTCGGTGTCCTCGACACGGGCGGTGAGGCGCAGGTCCAGTCGGGGATCGACGGTGAAACGCAGCGTCAGGTCTGAATCGCGGCTGACGTAGTCGTTGAGCGAGTCATCGGTAAGGTCGGTGTAGTTCACACGCCGGACCCCGAGACCGAAGTCCCCTCCGAACGGGGCTTCCTTCCCGAATGTGAGCCGCGCGCCGAGGCGGGTGTCGTTGCGGTAGCCGGTGTCGTTGCGAAGTTCGATCGAGTCCGGCGTTTCGTCGAGTACCAGCGTGCCGATCTCCTGCCGCAGGAAGCTGGCGAAGGCCTCGAACTCGGCGTTCTTGCCGGTGCGGCGATAGGAGAAGCGCAGTTCGGGATCGGCCAGCTCGAACTCGTCGTCGGCGTCCGGGTACTCGAGCCCCGTACTGATACCAAGCTCGAACCCCTGCGTGCGGGTTACAGAGCCGAGGGAGAACGCCAGATCGCCGCGCGCGCGCGTTCCGTCGTCGTCCGAGATGATGCCGATGCCCGTTGTGGCGGAAGCGGTGATGCCGCCTGCTTCCTGTGCCATGGCGCTGTATGTGGTCAGACCGGCTGCAGCGGCGAGGATCGCTGCGGCCGGTATCTTGAAACCGTTGTGCATGGGCGTGCCCTTACTCGAACAGGCGGCGCTCCGGCACCACGATCACGTCCCCCTCGATCAGCGAGATGTCACGGTTGAGAGCAGCCCCGTCCATGATCGCGCGGTAGTTGACGCGGTAGACTTTCTGCGCACGGGTCACAGGATCGGTCCGGCGCAGCTGGAGCCGCTTGGTCGCGGCGAAGGGCGTCAGCCCGCCGGCCTGCGACAGCGCCTGCAGGAAGGTTGTGCCCGGCTTGACCTCGATCATGCCGCTGCTGCCCACCTCACCCATGATGTAGACCGAGATGACCGGCTTGGGGGCGGGCTCCCTCGGCGCTGCGGGCTCGCGCGGGGCGGGCTGGACACCGATGAAGACGTTGGGCGTGGCCGCGAAGTTGCCGGCGATGGCCTGGGTCACCGAGGTGCGGATCTGATCCGCCGTGCGCCCGGCCGCGGGCAGCGATCCGGCGAAGGGGAACGAGAAGCGCCCGTCGGGAAGCACCACGACGCTGCGGTTGAGCGAGGGATCTTCGAGAACCTCGACCTGCAGCGTATCGCCGGCGCGCACCCGGTATTCCGATTGCGCCATCGCGGTGCCGGAAACCAGGCAGAGCATCAGCGCGAAAAAGTATTTGAACAGAACCTGCATCGAACCGACCTTCCTCGTGTCGCGTACGGAAAATTGATTCCATGATTGCAGCGTATATGCACGGAAAATACTGGAGAAAATGCAGAAGCGTGCCGTTACGCCGGATCCTGTCACCGGGACGACACGCTCTCTGACGTCAATTCCGGCGTTCAGACGCCGGTTGCGCGGAAAACCACGGTGATGGTCCGGCGCAGGATGTGGACGTCCGTCCCGAGGGACAGTTCCCGGTCGTAGGCACTGTCGAAGCGCGCGCGCTCGACGAAGTCGCTGAGGTGGCGTTCGGAAATCTGCCACGGGCCGGTGATGCCGGGGCGCAGCCGGTAATAGGCGCGGCCCGGGTAGAGCTCTTCCTGCGAGGGCATCATCGGGCGCGGCCCGACCAGCGACATGTCCCCGCGAAGCACGTTCCAGAGCTGCGGCAGTTCGTCGACCGAGGTCTTGCGGATGATCTTGCCGATGGCGGTGACGCGCGGGTCGTTCTTCAGCTTCTGCGTCGCGTCCCATTCCTTGCGGGCGTCGGGATTGGCAGCAAGATGGTCCTCGAGCATCGCGTCGGCGCCATGCACCATGCTGCGCAGCTTCCACATCCGGAACAGGCGGCCACCCTGGCCGACGCGGATCTGGCTGTAGAACGGGTTGCCGCCGTCGATCGCAACCAGCGCCGCGAAGAGCGCTATCACGGAAAGGGCAGTGGGCAGCATGAAGATGACGCACATCACGTCGAGCGCGCGCTTGAACAGGCCGCGGTACCAGTTGATGTCACCGGCGAAGACATAGGAATGTTCGAAATCAAGTGCTTGGGAGGTTCTCCCGTGGTCATCCTCTTCGACATAGCTTTTCATAGGATGATACCTGCAATCTTAAAAATCATTTCAAATCCCCCAAAAATGGCGGCTTAGGTAAAAGTAACTGCGCGGAGTCCAACCCGGGTCATCCGACCCTTGCCTGTCCGCAACCATGAAATCTGACGAACCGCTGAGACAAAAACGTGCGGCCCGCGTGTAACCAATAACCCTCACCACGGCAGCAGCAAGGGATCCTCGAAAAAATACCAGCGACCGAAGCGCTCAACCTGTAATTAATTGATCACATGCGGTCTGGGCAACATCATTTCACGCCATGGGATAGACATTTTCAATGATTCGTTGCCCGATCCATGCTCCGGCCCTAGACAGGCCGCACCGGACGCCTCATCCTTTGTCATGAGCGGCGCCTTGCGTCTGATTCCGATTTTCATTTTACACAATTTCATGGGCGACACGTGGCAAGCGAGCTTTTCAACTCACACTTCGGCTTTCGGGAGACGCCATTCGCGCTGACGCCGGACCCTGAGTTCCTGTACTGGTCTGCGCTGCACCGCAAGGCCTACACCGTTCTCGAATATGGCGTCGTGACCGGCGCGCCGATCACCGTCCTGACGGGCGAGGTCGGCGCCGGCAAGACCACGCTCCTGAGGCGTCTGCTCGGGTCGATCACCGCGGACCTCACCGTCGGGCTGATGTCGAATGCGCAGGCCGATCGCGGGGACCTGCTGCGCTGGGTGCTCGCAGCCTTCGGGCTGGACGCTCCCGACCGCGCGGATCCGGTCGCAATGTTCCACGCCTTCCAGGACTTCGTGGTCCGCGAATATTCGGAGGGGCGCCGGGTTCTGCTGATCATCGACGAGGCCCAGAACCTCGGGGCGCGGCGGCTCGAAGAGCTGCGGATGCTCACCAACGTGAACTCGGGCAAGGACGAGCTTCTGCAGCTGGTGCTGGTGGGGCAGCCCGAGCTCAAGGGCCTGCTGCGCTCGCCAAACCTGCGCCAGTTCGCGCAGCGGGTGTCGATCTTCTACCATCTCAAGCCGCTCGATCACGAGGGCACGACACAGTATATACAGCACCGCCTGCGCCACGTCGGCGGCAAGGGCGACGAGTTCAGCGCTGCGGCGGTGGCACGCATCTACAGCGAGTCGCACGGCGTCCCGCGCGTCACCAACAAGCTCTGCGAACTGTCGCTGGTCTATGCTGCCATGTCGGACAGCCCGACGGTCGAGCTCGAGCATGTCGTCGAAGTGCTCGACGACGGGCTCTTCATCGATACCGAGCCATTCGTCCTCGGTCCCGATGCGCTGAGCAAGGCGGCGGAATAGGGCTGTCGATACGTTCGGGCTGTGCCCGACAATTCGCCGGGACTCCGTGTAAGAAATCCGCACATCTCATTCCGTATGGGAGTTGCGGCAGCGAATGCTTGAAATGAACATTTCGATGCTACATTGATACCTCGTATATGTATCTGACGAGGTATCAGTGTCGCAGGACGGGCAGACTGATTTCCAAACGCAAACTCCGGTGTTGCTTCTGGCACTCGCCGTGTCGAGCCCAGTGTTCTGGATCGTCCTGGCGATTGCGCTGCATTCGGGATCCGGACTGGCGACATCGCTGCTCTGGGCGGTGGCCTCTACCCTTGCGTCCTTCGGGTCTGCCTACGTGTTGCTCTACCTTCGCAAGCGGCTGACCGAGGCGAATCTTCGTGCCGAAGCTGCAGCGAAACCCGGCGCGCCGGAACCGCATAGGTAGAGTAAATTCTGCCATCACATCCTACTGTTGACATTTGCCGGCCGGGTAGTCAGTCGTTGTACGGTCTCCGGAAATATACTTAATATATTTCGGGAGCTTGATCCGTAGACACGTTTGCGACCTTGAGATTTCCCTCAGATCGGGCAAACTATTGGAACAAATTTTTATATTGGGTGAAGCATAGACATGGTCATACCGCGATATATTCCCAGCCTAATGGCGGCCTTGGTTCTTGCCGTTTTCACCAGTGTCCCGCAGCACGTCGCTGCAGAAACCTATCCCACCTTCACCATCGACCTTGATCAGTCGGAGATCTCCGTCACCACGGCGAGCTGTGCCTCGAACTGCGGTGTCGCGGGCAGCTTCTCGCAGTCCGGCGAGGTCGACGTGAACTTCTCGGGCAATGGCGATGTGGTCGCCCTGTCCAACCTCATCCAATGGACGATGGCGGCGCCGGCCGCGGTCTTCGGGGGTATCTACAACGTCACGCTCGACCTGTTCTTCTCGGCGCCCGATGAGCAGGCGTCCTCCACGAAGGGGGGCGGTCTTTTCTGGTCCTTCCTCGGTATCGTTTCCGGCGGCACCGTGGCCTGGATCGATGCCTACCAGACGGTGAGCTTCGATCAGGGGTCCGACATCGGCGTATGGCTCGAGAAAGGATCGGCCTTCTCGTTCGGCAAGACGGTCACGAGCGACGTTTACCTGGTCGCCGAGAACCTCGTTCCGCTTGATGCTCCCGCGCCGACCCCGGTCCCGCCGCTGCTTCCGGTCTTGGCGCTGGCTCTCGGTGGACTGTTCTACTGGGGCAAACGTCAGAAGCCGGCTCTGTCAGTCTGACATCTTCCATGTTCTGAATTCCGCTGCCCGATCTGGCCCAGGCCAGGTCGGGTTTGCTTTTCGCTGACGCGGAATCAGGAGGCGTATTCGCCCAATTCCAGGCCAAGCCGTTCAGCCAGCATGTGGGCGCGCCGCAGGCCGACGTCCGACCAGTCGAAGGCGCGCACGCCCTTGGTCGAGCGAGCCGCCCATTGCGCGCGCGTCTCGGGATCGAGGGCGAAGTCGCGCAGCGCCGTGGCGATGCTTCCGGGATCCAAGGGATCGACGATGCGCACGTGGCCGGCATCCCCAAGCCGTCCGCCGCCCATCGTCGTCGCGATGATCGGCAGCCCGCGCGCCGCGGCCTCGTAGGTCACCAGCGGATCGCCTTCCTCAAGCGAAGGCAGAACGAAGGCGTCTGCCTGAGAATAGAGCGCATCGACGTCCCGGACGAAACCGAGCGTGCGCACGTCGTCGCGTTCGAGGTGGGGCGCGAAGCGTTCCTGCAGCGCGGGCTCGAGCTGGCCCGCGATCCAGAGCTCCGCGTCGATCCCGGCTTCGACCCAACCGCGAAGCAGCAGGTGCAGGCCCTTGCGAACGCTGCCCCAGCCGACGAAGAGGAACACGGGGCGGTTCCGTCGCACAGGAGACAGGCTGGGCGCGGGCGCCCGGTCGAGATCGACGCCGTAGCTGGTCGACAACAGCGCCGATTCGGGTAGCTGCGAACCGACAAGTGCGCTCTCCACGCCGGGGCTGGGCGCAAAGAAGATGTCCGTCATCGCCAGCTTCTCTTCTTCCTCGGCGATTCTTGCGTCAGTAATGCCATGCCCCGGGGAGAGCCCCTCGGCGTCATAGGCCTCGTCGAGAATCGTCCGGGCCGAGGCCATGCGGGAGTTGATTCCCTCTCCTACGATCGGCACCCCGAGGCTCTTGGCCCAGTGGTAGGCCTGCAGGCTCGCGTGGGGCCAGAGATAGGCGATGTCGCCTTCGCGAAGCGTCCTGCGGAAGCAGAGTTCGGACCGTCGAGTCGCGGTTGCCTCGACGTATTTGTAGGGGAGGGATGCCAGAAATCCCGGCAAGGCGGTCTGGTAGCTCACGCCCGGGCGTTTCGCGCGGGCACGGTTCACGAAAAGCGGTCCGGACAGACCGCCGCGCGCCATCGCCGAAAGCAGGGAGGCGCAGGTCTGGCTGGGGCCAACGCCATCGGCGGCCATCGGCAGAAGTGTAAGAAGACGTGTCAGCGTGCCGCTCGCTTCTCGAAATCAAAAGCTAAAAATATCTTGTATTCCAACCTTGCCTGACGGCGCATGCAGGTCAATGCTTGCAATGTTCCGGCAACCCGGGCATGGTTCAGCTATTGATATTATCAACGCCAACTCCTTTTTGGGAAGCGTTTTCTGATGCTGAATATTACCAGTTCCGATCCGGTGCTTTCAATTGTCGTGGTCAGCTACAATACACGTGAGATGACACTGGAGTGTCTTCGCTCGATAGTTGCAGAGACACGGATTCCTTATGAAGTGATCGTCGTCGACAACGATTCGAATGACGGATCCGCCGAAGCCATCGCCGCAGAATTCCCGACCTTCGTGCTCATGGCCGAGACCGAGAATCACGGCTTTGCAAAGGCCAACAACATCGCCGCGCAGCGCGCCCGAGGCGAATACCTCCTTCTTCTCAATCCCGACACGGTGGTCCTCGACGGGGCGCTCGACAAGCTCGTGAGCTTTGCCGAACGCCGCCCCTCCGCGCGGATCTGGGGTGGGCGGACGCTCTACGGCGACCGATCGCTCAACGTGACCAACTGCTGGCGGCGGATGACGCTCTGGGGGCTCACTTCGCAGGTGTTGGGGCTCAACTCGATCTTCCGTGACAGCGCGATCTTCAACCCCGAGGGCTACGGCGGCTGGCCGCGCGACACCGAGCGCGAGGTCGATATCGTCACCGGTTGCCTGCTGCTCATCCGGCGCAGCTTCTGGGAAGAGCTCGGTGGCTTCGATCTCTGTTTCCGCATGTACGGCGAAGAGGCGGACCTCTGCCTGCGCGCACGGGCGTACGGCGCACGGCCGCTGATGACGCCCGGGGTCGAGATCGTTCACTACAAGGGCGCCTCTGAGAAGGTGCGCGCCGACAAGCTCGTACGGCTGATGCGCGGCAAGATCTCGCTGCTCGACGTCCACATGACCGGGCTTGCGCATCCGGTCGGCCGCCTTCTGCTGTCGCTCTGGCCGCTGAGCCGTGCCGTCTATTCCACCCTACTCGGGCGTCGCGAATCCGCTCGCACTTGGCGCGAGGTCTGGTCACGGCGCGGCGAGTGGCGCGATGGCTGGCCAAGAGAGATCGCCACGTCACCAGTGACGGCCAAAGCGGTCTGAGCCCATGGCCAAGGCTGCCGCACTGCCAGGCACCGCAAGCGCCAACACGATCCGGGTGATTCCGGAGAGCACGAGCACCCTCGGCGTGGGGATGGTCGCGCTCTTTATCGTGGCGCTTCTGGTTCCGCTGGTTATCCAGGTCGGCCCGCTGCGGCTGTCCTTTTATCGTGTCGTTCTGCTGGCGACTTTCTTCCCGACCGTCGTCCAGATCTTCCGCAACCCGTCCATACGGATCTGCAGCGTCGACATTCTCGTCACGGCATTCACCTTCTACGTGGCCTTGTCCTTCGCCGTGACCGGGGCATCGGTCGCCACCATCGGCATCCACATCGTCGAGACGCTGGGGCCCTACTGCCTCGCGCGGGCCTTCATCCGCACCTCCGAGGATTTCATCCGCTGCGCCCGGGTGTTCGTGCTCTGCATCATCCTGACCATCCCATTTGCGCTTTACGAGAACGTCACGCGGGACCCCATCATCCTGACCGTGCTCGGCAAGTTCCTGAAGGTGCTCCCGAACGTCCCGCACGAGCAACGCTTCGGGCTCGACCGCGCGCAGGTGGTCTTCGATCATCCGATCCTTTACGGCCTCTTCTCTGCGGGCGGATTCTCGTTCGCGCTCTACACGTGGCGCCTGCGCTCGGGCACCCGGCCGGCGTTCGTCGCCGGGGCGCTGGTCGGCCTCGCGGCTTTCCAGTCGCTGTCCTCCGCTGCGCTGGTCTGCGTCGCGCTTCAGGCGGGGCTCTTCGCCTACGACCGCATTATGCGAGCGTGGCGGGGGCGGTGGGCCGCGCTGCTCTGGAGCGGGGGCATCCTCTACACGGTGCTTGAACTGGCATCGAACCGTTCGATGGCGCAGATTTCGATCTCGTTCCTCGCGATGAATCCGGGCACCGCCTGGACCCGCCTCCTGGTGAACGAAGCCGCGGTCGAGGAAATCAAGAAGTTCCCCTTCTTCGGAGCCGGACTCGGATACGAATGGCACCCGCCGTCACACGTGGTCACCACCAGCATCGACAACTTCTGGCTCGCGGTGGCCTTTCGCAACGGCTACCCCTCCGCTGCCCTCATCCTCGCTGCGGCGCTTGCAGCGCTGATCGTGGTCGGGCGCGTCCGCCAAGAGGACGAGCGCGTGCGGGCCTGCCAGACGGCGTTCTGTATTACATTGGCCTCACTCTCGGTGTCGACCTTCACGGTTCACATGTGGAATGCCAGCTATGTCCTGTTGTTCTATCTGCTGGGCTGCGCGCTTTGGGTGCGGGACGCGCCCGCTGCGGTGGAAACGACAGTGCCGGAGACGGAGGAGGCCGATACGGGCTCGCGTGTCCAATATACCCGCTTCGCGTCGCGCGGAAATTCGAGGGTGCTCGCAGGAGCACCTCCCGTGAACCGGACCCAGTCCTCCGCCGCATCGCAGCCGGCGAGTCCCACCAACCATGCAGCACCGCTCCGGTCGACCGGACGGGTGCCCCCCATTGGAGACTAGAGACAATGGCACTTCGCGATCAGCTTGCACGAAGCCTTCCCGTTCCCCTGCGGCGTACGATCTACAACCAATACCGGGCCTTCAGCCTCCTCAGAAACCGCATTACCGCCCGCGATGGCGTGGTGACCCTCAACGGTGTCCGGCTGCACGCCGATGCCGCCAAGCTGGGACAGGAAGTCGTCGACCTGATCCTGCGCGGTGACTATGAGGGGCGCGAGGCGCGCATGGTGCGCATGTTCCTCGAGCCCGAGGATGTGGTCATCGAGCTTGGCGCCGGCATCGGCTACATCGGTATGCTCTGCGCGCAGACGGTCGGCGTTGAGAGCGTTCACAGCTTCGAGGCCAACCCGCTGATGGAGCCGGTGATCCGGGCCAACTACGCGCTCAATGCCGGGGCCCCGCACCTCTCCATCGGGTTCCTGACCGACCATGATGGCGAGGCGACGCTGCACGTCCCCGAACTGTTTTGGGCCGCCTCGACGACCCCGATGGCCGGTGCGCGCGAAGTTCGCACGCCCTGCATCGAGCTCAACCGGACGGTAGCCGAGATCCGGCCGAGCTTCCTCATCATGGATATCGAGGGCGGCGAGATCGACGTCATCCAGCACCTCGCGCCGTCCACGATCCGCAAGGTTGCGATGGAGCTGCACCCTGGTGTGGTCGGCGAGGAGGCCATCGCCGGCATGGAGGCCAAGCTGCGCGACATGGGGTTCGAGCGGCGCTGGATCTCGAATGCGGGAGAACACGCGTATTATGAGCGCGCCGACTGAGAATCGCGGATCCGGAGACCCTACGTTGAGTGAAGTACCGACAGTTTCTGTCGTTTTGCCAGTGCACAACCGCAGCAGCCTCGTGACGCGCGCCATCGACAGCGTGCTCGGGCAGACGTACCGCGATATCGAGTTGATCGCCGTCGACGATGCGTCCACGGACGACACGCCCGACACGCTCGCGCGATACTCCCACGATCCCCGTTTCCGGACGGTGCGCAACGCGCAGAACCTTGGCGCGGCGGGCACCCGGAACGTCGGCATCGGGCTCGCCCGTGGGCGCTACCTGGCGTTCCAGGACAGCGACGACCGCTGGTTCCCCGAGAAGTTGGAGACCCAGCTCAAGGTGCTGCAGGCAAGCGCGGATTGCCGCGCCTGTTACAGCGGCGCGGTCTATTATTCGAAGGAGCATAGCTACTACATTCCGCGCGAAGGGGCGCGCGGAGCGCCGAAGGGCGACATCTTCGCCGACACGCTGATGATCAATCCGACGACGCCGCAGACGCTGCTGATCGAGCGCAGCCTGCTGACCGAGACCGGGGTGTTCGACGATACCCTGCGGATCAACGAGGATTGGGATCTCGCGCTGCGACTGGCCCGTGCGACGCCGTTCGCCTTCGTGCCCGAGCCCTTGGTGATGATCTACCGAACTCCGGACAGCGTCTCGTCGCACATGGCGCGGGACACCGCTTTCCGGGTCCGCATGCTTGATCAATATGCCGAAGATTTCGCGCACAACACCGCGGCGCGGAGCCGTCAGAACTACGTCCTCGGAAGCCAATACCTCGCGCTCGGCGATCATCGGAACGCTATGCGCTACTTCGCCGAAGCGATGCGCGACGTCCCGTCGTCGCGCGGGGCGGCACAGATGCTGCGGGTGGCGCTGAGCTGGTCGACCCGATGGGCGAGGAAAGGGCGATGACCTACACCGCCGCAATCATCATTCCCCATTTCAACGACGGGGCGCGGCTGGCCCGCTGCCTCGAGGCGCTGGCCCCGCAGATGCGGCCCGAGGTCGAGGGGATCGTCATCGACAACGGTTCGCGCCAGCCGCCCGCAGTGCCGGCGCCGTTCCGGCTGGCGCACGAGCCGCTGCCCGGTGCCGCCAACGCGCGCAACCGCGGGGTGGCGCTTTCCGCGGCGCCGCGGCTGTTCTTCATCGACGCCGACTGCCTGCCGGCCCCCGACTGGCTCGACACGGCGCTGGCCGTGGCCGACCGTGGCGATCTCGTCGGCGGGGCGGTCAGCGTCTTCGACGAGACGCCGCCGCCGCGCACCGGGCCGCAGCTCTTCGAGGCGATCTTCGCCTTTGATAACCGCACCTACGTGGAGCAGAAGGGCTTTTCGGTCACTGCGAACCTGCTGACCACCCGCGCTGTCTTCGACGCGGTGGGACCGTTCGAGCACGGGCTCTCCGAGGACTTTGACTGGTGTCACCGTGCACGCGACAAGGGGTTCTCGATCGTCTACGCCGAGAGCCTCCGCGTCGGTCACCCGTCGCGCGGCGACTGGGCCGCGCTTCGCAAAAAGTGGAAGCGTCTGACGGAAGAGAGCTTCGCGCTGAACGGCACCGGGCCGCGGGCCAAGCTGGCCTGGGCGGTGCGCGGCTTGATCATGCCGCTCAGCATATTGGCCCATGCGCCGCGTGTTCTGTCGGCGCCCGGTGCCAATTCTGAGGAAAAGCTGCGCGCAGTGGGGACGCTCGCGCGGATCCGTCTGGTGCGGATGGGCTGGATGTTCGCACAGCTCCTGCGCACCGACCGGGCCGGCACGCGGGGCTGATCCGCTCCGCTACCGGTCCAGCAGCTCGCGCAAGCGCTTCTGCGCCCCGTAGCGGGTGCCGAGCGCCACCGGCGAGCCGGCCGTCGGAACGTAATCCTGCCAGGCCCTGCCGTTGCCCGCGAAGAGCTTGGCGAAATGGTTCGGAGCGCTTGCCCGGGTCGAATAGACGTAATTGTCGCCGACCGTGGCGTTGCCCTGGTTAATGATCCCGGCAGTTACGTTTCCGTCGACAACAACGCCGCTCGTGGTCGAGTTGATGCGAATGGTCCCGCCGTCACCTTTCGGCCAGGGCAGCACGGTGTTGTTCAGGACCTTCACGCCGCCCGAGGTGTTGGCGACAATGATCGTGTTGGGCGTGCCGCCCATCACCAAGTTTTCCTCGATAAGGATGTTGTTTCCGCCAATGGCGAGCGGTTGCATCCAGAGCTCACGGTCGCCGGTCGACGGATCGTCGTAGATCAGGTTGCCCCGGATCACGATGTCATGCGGCCAGTCGGCGCCACGGTTGATGAACTGGATGCCGTCAGCGTGGGTATAGGTGCCATCCGGGTATCTTTGCGGAGCCGCATCCTCGAGCGAGTTGTTCTGGATCGTGCCTTGCGAGGACGCGCCGATGATCCGGATGAGGTCGTCGTTGATGCCACCCGGCACGCGTCCAATGACGTTGCCGGAAATGTCGAACGTATCCACGGTATCGAAGTTCAGGGTCGCGGGAATGTCGTTCCCCTGCAGCTCTATGTTGCTGCTGAATAGAGCCTCGGACCAGGCTTTGAGCCTCGAGTTGACTATCCGGACCTTGTCGGCGTCCTTGATCACGAGCCTTTCGGTCACCGTAACGCCGTCGATGATCAGGTTCCCGCCGGAGACCGTGAAAGTTCCGAAGACAGCACCGCCCGGGCTCGACGCTCGTAGCGAGACGGTCGCGGGGAACGCACGATCAATGGTCAGATCGCCGTAGTCGCCGTCGGGAAGCGAGATGACCTCGCCGCCCTTTGCGCCCTTCAGCGCAGCGATGAGGTCCTGCCGGTCGTTTGCGTGAGCGGTATCGGCAACCATCAACGTGGCGAAGAGAGCGATCATGGCGCTGCGCAGGCCCGGTTTCGGTCGCCAGCCTGCTGTACGGCGCACGCGTTCTGCCGCGCTTGTCTGGCTTGAGGTCATGTCAGGGCCTGTTGGATAGGTATGACGCAAGCGATTGCCGTTCCGGCTCCTTGAGGCGCGTGCGCTTGTTCAGGCGCCCATGCGTTTTTGCCGAAAGGGCCGAGCGATATGTCATCAGGGCAGTGGATGTGCCGCGAGAGGCGCGCATGCTGGCGTCATACATGTTGGGAAACGAAGCGGCGAAAGCGCTTGGCCAACACGCGCTGAATGCGTGGGATGCGATCGATTGCACGATTCAGGCGACTCGGTTTCCAGCTATTCCAGGCCGAGTTTTTGAGCGCCTCGACCCAGCGGTCCAGATATGGGTGGGTGCAGCCATCCTCCCACGGTTTGGGGCGGCCCGAATAGTGTATGATATAAGGGTCCTGCAAAAGCGCCTGAAAGACCTCGGCCGAGTAGGGGGTGTCCCGCGCTGCATCCAGCTTGAACACCGATGCCATCTGGTTCCATCTCGGATCGACGAGTTTGAAGCTATCGTGAAAGACGATGTTGAGCGCGTCATTGTCGGGAAAGGTCAGATCTGGATAGTTTCTGAGGCATTCAATCAGCTCGGATGCACGGGTCTTGGTGAATTCTTTCATGTCGAACACCAGCACGCCCGACTGGAAATAACTGTCGCCATCTTCGATGCCGTAACGGGAGATGTCCTCCGGTGACAGCAACGCTCTCAGTCTCTTGATGTGGTCGTTCGAGGTGGGAAGGTCCTGGATCGCAAGCAGTCCCGCTCCGTCGAACGGCGTGTTCCAGAGAGGGGACAGGTCGGTCGCTACGATGATGTCCGTGTCCAGATAGATCGCTCTGTCGATATTCGGGATAACTTCAGAAATCAGGAGCCTGGCATAGGCCGCGGGAGGATAGGGTCGATTGGAGGATGTAAAGAGGTCTTCCAGAAGCTTCCGGTTTTCTCCGGTGATTTCGTGCCAACAGAGCGTGTCGTCCCTTCCATCAAATTGTGACGCGATGCTCTTTCTGTTGGATCGGCTGATACGATATGAGAGGACGTGGATATTTATCGGAGTCCCTTCGGCTCTGTTTTCAAGGGCGGATGCAATTGAAACGCCGAGCGGAAGGGCTTGTATGTTGTCACATGCGTAAACGACATTTATTCTTTTGTCTGGCTGGTGGGTGGAAATAGACATCCGTGATCCTGATGAGCTGAGCGTTCAAATGCAGTGTGTAAGAAAAATCGGACTTGTCTGAATTCTTAGCATTACCGGGTCTTCGTCGCAACGTTTGATGGGTGCACGCGGCATTGGGGCAGAAGTCGGCATCGGGACATGATGGCCCTTTCCCAGCTGAGGTCAGGCCACGCGTTCGATCTCGGCTGCCGGAGGCCCTCGAGGTGATCCGCTGGCCGAAGGATTTCGGGGTCCTCATCCGGGCCTCGACCCGGCTGCGGACATGACAGCGGGACCACCTTTTCCAGATCGCCCGGACGAGGCGCCGGGTTGCCCTCAGGATATCGTGGCGGACCAAGGCGGCGGGGCAATATTCTTTCCAGAGGCGGCGATTTCTGCGGATCAGAGCGGCGGCATGACTGCCCCCCGGTCCGAAGGAATGCTGAGCCCCTGTGCCACCGCGCGCGAGGATCGCCGCATGGCAACGGCGGGTGTTGAAGGCGCCATCACCGGCAACGGTGCCGATGTCCTCGCCTTCCGGGATCTGGTCCAGAAGATCAGGGTGCAAGGGCCTGTCCACTGCCCGACAGTGGTTTGCGCAGCACAACCACGAGAGGGGCCCTCGCGGCTAGATGTGAATTCCAACGCCCGGATTTCGCCGGTCGCCGTGTCTTCTGGGCGAACGCTGCCGATTCGCGGCGTGATACGCCAACTTCCAGCTTTTGGCTCGACCGCAGACGGAACTCGTTGCAAAGACGCTTGTCCGGAGGACAAGATCGGCCAATTTTGGTGACAGACTGCAGACCACCTTAGGAAAGTCGGTTGATGTCGGCTATACCCTTACCATTAGATTTAGCAAGGTTTGCAAAATGTACATTGAGCATCGCAATGGAGGCATCGGCGATGGTTCTGGGTGATCTGGCGCAAGGGCGCGACAACAACCTGAACCTGATCCGTGCAATCGCCGCAACCGCTGTCCTTGTCTCACATGCATGGCCGATTGCGCTGGGAGGGGAAACCCCCGAGCCTCTCTCAGGTCTCACGGGCCGATCTCTCGGAACATGGGCAGTCGACGTGTTCTTCGTGATCTCGGGTTTCTTGATCGCGGCAAGCTTTTCTCGTCGACCAGATGCAGGCGCCTTTCTGTCCGCGCGCAGCCTTCGCCTCTTTCCCGGCCTGTTTGTGTCGCTTCTGCTTGTCGCTTTCGTCATGGGGCCACTCGTCACGACGCTGCCGCTGGCAACCTATCTGAATGATCCGGACCTGAGTTGGTTCATGATCAGAAACATGGCCTTGGTTTCGCCCCTTTACACTCTGCCCGGAGTGTTCGAGACCAATCCCTATCCAACCGTCGAAGGGTCAATCTGGACACTCGTTCATGAAGTTGTCTGCTACATGGGGGTTCTGGCGATCGGTCTTCTGGGCGCCTTTCGGAATCAACGTAAGATGGCGGCAGCACTCGGTCTCTATGCCGTAGCGTGGACAGCATATGCGGTTTTCGGACAGGGATTGCATGCAAAGATTGACGCCTTGCACAGGTTGTCGCAGCCATTTGCGATTGGGGTTCTGTTCTTCTTTCTTCGCGACCGGCTTCGAATGACGGTTTGGGCAGCCTCCGGGCTATGGGGGGGGGCCTATGTATTCGCCGGTTCCGCCATAGCTTCACTTTTGCAGACCGCAGCCTTGGCCTACACGGTTTTCTTGTTGGCCTATGTGCCGCGGGGGCCTCTTCTCGCATACAACCGGATCGGGGACTATTCATACGGCATATATATCTATGCTTTCCCATTGCAGGGTCTGATGATTTGGCTGTTCGGTCCCATGACACCCGGGATGAACATCCTATTGTCTCTGCCGATCACTCTCATGTTCGCCATCCTGTCGTGGCACCTTGTCGAAGCTCCGTCACTGGCGCTGCTTCGGCGGCGCTCGGTGCTTACCGTTTAAGAGGGCTCTTTTGCACGAATCGCGTGAGCGATTCATCTTGTGAATCGAGTATGCTAGCTGGGTTCCATGAGCCAACCTACACCCCCAGCCTACAAGACCAGGAACTGCCCAGCTTACAATGATGCGCTCAAGCGCCGTGGCTCTCTGACGATCCGTTGACCGGCAGTGCATTGCGCAGCAATGTCACGAGAGGTTGGTTTGACCCCGAGATGACTTGGGATGCCACGCCGACTGGCAGGCGTGGCCGGCAACAGACCCTTGCCGTGAACATCCCCCATCGCGGCTCCAGGGGGCCGCTGCACCTGTTGATCCCTCTCGGGACAGTGCTGCGCAATGCCCTGCGAGGCAGCGGATGGACCGGAATCAGGATTGATGGCGAAGGCGAGTGGAACGCCCGCAAGCATGGCGGTCCCAAGCGGCGGGTCTGGCGCAAGATCCATCTCGGGATTGACGAGCAAACACTGGACGTCCGAGCCGTTGAAATCACAGGAAACCATATCGGCGACGCACCTGTTCTGCCCGATCTGCTCGGCCAGATCCCGGCGGATGAGCAGATCGGCAGCGTCGCCGCCGACGGTGCCTATGACACGCGCAAGTGCCACGACGCTCTCGCCGACCGTGGTGAGCATGCCGTGAACCTCCCAGGGCTCCGCCCGTTCAGGGCTGAATTGATCCACCGGATCAATTCCAGGCCGCCCTTCACCCCCGCAGGAACGCCAGGCCATGGAAGACTGTAACCGCTGGCGCGGTCGCACGAAACGAGGCACTGCGCGCATCGAAATACCTCGGTCGCGCCATCTGGCGACCCCTCTCGGCAGCATCCTGCGGATGCGCCTGCCGGGCAGTGGATGGACCGGATACCACCGCCGAAGCCGCGTCGAGACGAAACCTCTCGGGACATTTCCTTCGGAAATACCCTGCCGGTCAGTGGATGCACTGTATGAAACTGCTGGGCCAACGCCTCATGGCCCGGGATTGCGACCGTCAGGTTGCGGAAGTCCAAGTAAGAATCGCCGTCATGAACGGTTACACCGCGTTCGGCATACCCGTTCCTGTGGCCGTGGGATAATTCCGTCCGGGGAAAGGGGGGAGCCTGATCATCAGCCGATTTGTGCAACAGGGGCTGGTCTACATGTCAACTCCTCGCCAGCACCGGACGAAGCTGCACTCGACCAACACATTGGAAAGGTTTACTAAAGAGGTGAAGCGTCGCGCCGATGTCGTGGGCGTTCCGGCTTTCCTTCGGATCGGTTGCAGTCACGCCCTCACTCCCCAACGAGGCCTCAATCATGCGCCTGATCGGCGCGGTGCTCTTCGAACAGAATGACGAGTGGCAGACGGCAAGCCGCTACAGGATGGTCGGGGCCTTCGCCCGGATCGACAAGGAGGAACTCGACCCCATTCTCAGCATCACAACGAAAGTCGCCTGATAATGCCCTCAGGCGATCCGGGACATTACACCGGCTTGACGGATGTGACCCGAGCCGGGTCATCTCGATCAGCTGCTGCCAGTCGCGGCTGTTGCGCGCAAAGCGCGACACGTCCCGCGCCGCGACCGCACCGACCTTGCCCAGGCTGACCTCGGCGACCATCCGGTCGAAGCCCGCCCGCGCAACGCCGTCCGCTGCGGACCGGCCAAGGTCGTCGTCGATCGTCTCGATGCAGGACCAGCCGAGCGTCGCCAGCCGGTCGCGCATCGCATATTGCAGAGCGCCGCTCTCGCGGTTGTGCAGCACCTGGTGGGCGGTGGACTGTCGCATGTAGAGGATCGCCTTGCGCTCCAGGTGGTGCGAACTGATCATTTCATGCTTCATGTCGTGCTTCCGTCCGGCGAGGTGCCTGAGCGCCGGCGGCGTGGTCGAGGATCAGGCGGGTCATCAGTTCGGTCAGCGTCACCCGCGCCTCCTCCGGCAACGTCTGCCAGTGCGGCGCCGGGACCGGATCGGCGTCGCTGGGCCGAGTGAATACCTCGAGCTGTTGTGGTGCTGGCCGGCGTGGCATCGGCATCTCCCGGAATCGCCTGTTGGGAGCTCGATGCTGCGCTCGAATCTGGCATTTGCGATGCGCCATCACGAACGCCAGCCGCATCGTGCAGCAATGCCGCCAGAACTCGCAAAGCCGCCACTGAGGCAACCGGCGTCGCCCCGACGTGCCAGCACTGACAGGCCGCCCGATCGAACATCCAGACGGGAACCTCCAGCCGTCGGTCCGACGACATACCGCTCAGGCTACAGCGAAACGCAGCCCAGCCTGCCTTCGAGATCACGTCGTGTTCGTGAACAGCTCGCCCAGTCCAGGGGGGCCAAGGGCAGAGCACCTCGCGCTCCTACGTCCCGTGGGTGGTCTGTGATTGAGGTGTACAACATGGTCAGACCGCATTCAGCTCTCGGGGGCTGGACACCGGTCGAGGCCCATCAGGGCCCTGACCTTCAGGCGGCAGCAGGGTCACCAGGCAAGCTTAGCAGCGCAGCAAACCTGTCCGGGCAATCGCGACCACCTCATTGCCAGAGGAATCTGTCGTAACGTCAGCTTTTTGCCCGACGTCTCATCTACTTAGGCGTGGTCCAGTGTTGCGCCTCAAAGTATAGCTGCGCTGCGGCGAAAACTTGCCGAGTGTTGTGATTTGTGCGTTGCTGATCAGTTTTCGACCTTGACCAGAACGTGCCGCGCTGCGGTGGTCGGGCATGCCCGCAGCATCGGGTCCTAGTATGCATACAAATGGATGTGTTTCCAATCGCTTCCAAGATTGACCGAGGACGGCGCAGTTCGGACATGATGGGCATCGTACCTAGCCCGTATCTATGCGCAGGGGCCGGGGGCCGCAATTTCGGCGGAAAAACGGTGTGCTGCGCATACCGATCTCGGCGTGAATATGCCGCCGACTTTAGGCCAAATTGCGAGGTTCGTGAGCCGGTGCTAGGAGTGGTCACCAAGTCTTAAGTCTTTCGTGAGACATTGAGAAGGTGGCCACTGTGTGGCCCTCAGTGAGTGACCAATACCTTTGGTATCCGTAGGCGCGTAGCTCGATCGTTATTGGGCTCGTGCCGGTACGATTTTCAGCCCCGTTTTTTTAGTCCTGACAAAAGGACCGGTTCTCACCGGGCGCTGGTCTTTTGCGGGCGTGGGGCAGTGACACTCTGAATCCGTAGGGACGGATTCGGCCATTACGAATGGAGCAAGAAGTATGGCAACCATAACCGTGGGCACCAGTGCCCAGCTCGCCCAAGCCCTGAGCGAGGTCTCATCTGGTGACACCATCGTCCTGGCAGACGGCAACTACGGGAACATGACGATCGCGACGGACTTCCCGTCGAACGTGACGATTACCGCGGCAAACCCGCTTGGTGCCGCGTTCGGAAGCCTCTCGGTCACGGGAAGCAATCTGACCTTCGACGGTGTTTCGTTGACCGGTCGCCTGGTCGTATCCGATGCGCAGCACGTTGCGATCGTGAACTCGAAACTCGGATCCTGGTCTGATGTGCGCTACAGTCAGGATATCACGCTGAAAGGCAATGACGTTCCGGGCAGCATTCAAATCGATACGGTTGATACGTTCGATCTTTCCGACAACATTATCGGTCGTGTGCCGGGGGGCATCAACGATGACCTCGTCCGGATCGTGGGGAAAACGTTCAACGGAACCATCGAGAACAACACGCTCGAGGACGCGGCGCCCCAAAAATACCCTGACGGCACCTACACTCATGCCGACGGGATCCAGTTCCTCGCCCGCGGCGCGGACTGGCCGCATGACATCGCGATCCGGGGCAACCTGATCTACGACGATCCGTCGACCGGCGACAGTTCTCTCTGGATGCAGCCGCTCGCCATCGGCGGCTACAACATCCTGATCGAGGAAAACCTGATCATGGGCGGGACACCGAACACGATCATCGTTGCCAACTCCTCGGGCGGCATCGAAGTGCTCAACAACACCGTCCTGCCTTGGCCCGGCGGCGGCGGCGGCATCATTCGTGTCAACTCGACCACGAGCGGCGTTGTCGTCGACGGAAACGTGGCCGCGGGAATCCTTAACCAGGGCAACGCGATTGTCGGCGACAACTACGTCTATTCGATCAGTTCCGGTGCGGCGGACTATTTCGGCAAGATCCTCTCGGGTGACGGTCTCGACTGGCAGGACTACGTTCCCGTCTCCGGTTCCGCCATCGATTTCGGCTCCGGCTACGGTGCTCAGGAGCGTCTCCTCTACCTGCTCGAGAACGGCTGGACGCCCTTTGAAGGCGGAACCGAAGAGCCCGTCGTCGAGGAGCCGACTGTCGAGGAGCCGACTGTCGAAGAGCCCACCGTCGAAGAGCCGACTGTCGAGGAGCCGACTGTCGAAGAGCCCACCGTCGAAGAGCCCGGTGCGGAAAAACCCGCAGAAACGCCGAACGTCGAAGAACCCGGTGTGCAAGAGCCCGCCACCCCGACCGATGCGAGTGTCGTTCTTGCCTCGGCCGGGATGCACCAGATCAACGGCGCTGGCGACGTGATTGAGATGGCGCCCGACGCAGGCTGGGACGTCGCCGAGGGGACGATCCGCTTCAGCTTCAACGCGGATACGGTTTCGGGGCGCAGCGGTCTGGTGTCGCGTGACGCCTATGGCGATGGCGCGCATTTCACCTCCTACATCCAGAACGGAACACTATGCGTCCGCTTCCAGGACGCCGGTGTTGACACGACGCTGACGTTCAGCGGCATCGAGGCCGGGACCGACTACGAGGTCACAACCTGCTTCGGGCCGGACGGCATCATCCTGTTCCTGAACGGCGAGCAAGTTGCTTCGAGCGGAAACGCCGCAAGCCTCGAGGGCAATGGCCAGTACCTCCAGATCGGTGCGAACGGCTGGGCCAGCGAATCCGGCTCGGCGGGCTTCACCGACATCCTCGATGGCAGCATCGGCGAGGTCACCATCACGGACACCGCGATGACCGCGGCAGAACTTGATGCGATGCTCGAAGGTTCGGAAGAACCGGCGGTCGAGACCCCGACGGAAGAGCCGACGGAGACCCCTACCGAAGAGCCGACAAAAGAGCCGGTCGAGACCCCGACCGAAGAGCCGGTTGAGACCCCAACCGAAGAACCTGTCGACGCTACGGAGGTCACGCTGGTCCCTGGCATGGTCGACATGTCCAGTGCGGGGGACGTCATCGAATGGGCGCCGGACCACGGCTTCAACGCGGCGGAAGGCACGATCAGCTTCAGCTTCGAGGCCGACACCGTCTCGGGCCGCTACGGCCTGCTTTCGCAGGACGCTTACGGCAACGGTGATCACTTCAGCGCCTATATCGAGAACGGCGACCTGAACATCCGCTTCCAGACCGACGATGGCGAATCCGTCCTGAAAGCCGACGTCGCAGCGGGCACGCTCTACGACGTGTCGATCGATTACGGCAGCGACGGCATCGACCTCTTCGTGGACGGCGCTCTCGTGGCGGAAAGCGACTTCGTCGCGGACCTGACGGCGAGCGGCCAGTACACCCAGGTCGGCGCGCTCGGCTGGGCGAGTGCGGACGGTGCGTCGGGCTTCACGAACGTCTTTGACGGGCGGATCGGCGAGGTCACGTTCGGAACCGCTACGGACGGAGTGGACGACTCGCTGGAAGGTGGGGCGACGCCGCCGCTGCTCGACGACATGCTGTACTACCTGGAGGGTGGAGACATCTCGAAGCCGGCAGATGTGACCGAGTTCGATCCGGGCGACGTCCTTGACCTGACCGAGGCCACCATCGCCTTCACCTTCGAGGCGGACCAGGTGTGGAACCCGGGCGGGTTGGTGAGCCGTGACGCCTCCGGAAACGGCGATCACTTCACGAGCTACATTGAGAACGGCAATCTCTACGCACGTTTCCAGAACGACGAAGGCAGCAAGACGCTGTCCACGTCGGTCACGGAGGGTGTCGAACATTCGGTGCAGATGACGTTCAATGGCAGCGTCGTCACTCTCGCCATGGATGGCGAAATCGTCGATCAGGCCGACTTCGACGCGAGCTGGGAAAACAATGGCAACTTCATTCAGGTTGGCGCCAATGGCTGGGCCAGCCGGCAGGGGACTGCCGGGTTCGCCGACGTCTTCGACGGGTCGATCACCGACGTAATGATCTTCAATTCGGCGATGACCCCGGACGAACTCAGCGTGCTCGACACGGTCGACGTGGCTGCAGAGGCCGACATGCTGGTGCTCAACGCCGAGCTTGCGGACTCGTCGCAGAGCCTGCTGTTCTGGGACGACATCCTGGGCTGAGCTTGCCAACAGGATCCCCTGCTCTATCGAAGGATCGACGGAGCAGGGGCACAACAGAGTTTTCAGCGGGGGCGGTTCGCGTTAGCGAGCCGCCCTCGTTTCGTCTCTGTCGGAATACACCTCCAAATGCTGGACCTGGGCCGCCTCGCAAAGCGCGGCATCTTCATTGTCCAGACGCCCTGCGAAGGCCGGAAAGACCATAAAACATTGACGGGTCCGGGCTCCTCGCGTAGCGTTTCGGAGCGATCCCGCACATCGGAGTCGTTGCTTTGTTTTGCCTGATATCGCTTCGGCGAAAGTTCATTTTGTAGATCCCGAGTGTCCGGATGGCCCGCAAGGTCCGCTTCGGCGTTGCCGGCACGGGACATGTGTTACCGGAATTGCCAACCATGCTTTTCACCTCCGAAATTCATGAAATGGGTCTCCCCGACGGGCGGCTCGGAGCATTGGTGCGCTGCCGCGAGTGCCCGCTATGAGCGGAGCCGACCTGTGCATCATCATCCCCGTCTATAACCGTGCCGCGACCGTCGGACGTGCCATCGCCAGTCTGAAGTGCGCCGGTCCCAATCCGATCGAGGTCGTCGTGGTCGATGATGGCTCGAGCGATGACAGTGCCCAGGCTGCCCGCGCGGCGCTGGCGCTCAACCCCGATCTGCGGGGGCGGGTGATCACACAGACCAACGCCGGACCGGGAGCCGCGCGAAACACCGGGGCCGCGGCCACGGATGCTCGCTACCTCGCGTTTCTCGACAGCGACGACTACTGGCTGCCCGGGGCGCTGGACGCGCTCGTCGAGGCGATCCGCACGGCGGAAGCTCCGGCGCTGATCTTCCTCAAGACCGTGGATGCCGCGGATGGCGACACCCTCGCGACCGGTTCCGAGCCGATGACCGCTCGCAGCCATTCGGGCTTTCTCGAAGCGGTCGAAAGGGATCCGGGCACGCGCTACGGCTCGTGCAATGTCGCGGTCCGCGCCGATGTCTTTGCCGGCCTTGGCGGTTACGCCACGGACATCCGCTGTTCCGAGGACACCGACCTCTTCCTCCGCGCCGCCGCCGCCGGGCCGTGCATGGTTCTCGGGGGGCGCCCGCTTGTGGTGCATCACGTTGGCCGCGGCGACAGCCTCACCTCGAATTTCCCCTCCGTCCTCGAAGGGTTCGAACGCATGCTGCGCGCGGAGGGGGAGGGGCGCTATCCCTGTCTCCCGGGGGACGCCGACGCCAAGGCCCGGTTCCTCGGCAAATGCACTGCGCATACCATCCGCGAAGCCTTTGTCGCCGGCCGCCCAGCGAAAGGCTACCGGCTGCTCTTGCGGCACACCGGGCTTCTGGTCCGGGCGCAGAGCTGGCACTGGCTGATGCGACTGCCGATTTTCCCCCTGCTTTCGCTGATCCGGCCACAGTCCTACCCGATGCGGTGGGCGGCGGGCCGGGACTGAGAAAGCGTACAGGACAAGTTCATGACACTGGTTCCCCCCCGCAAACTGCGTGTGCTGGTCAATTCCGCGAGTGGCATTGGCACGGTGTTGGTCAACGTCATCTTCGTCTTCTGGCTCTACCAGTATCTGCTCGCGCGCGTGCCGGCCGAAGAGTTCGCGATCTACCCGCTGATTTCGATGCTCCTGCTGCTGGTGCCCTTCATCATCTCGTCCTACGCCAGCGCCCTCAGCCGGTCGGTGATCACCGCCTATTCCGAGGGCCGACCGGACGAGGTGATGCGGTTGCACTCCTCTCTGGTCTTCGCCCTCATGGGGTTCATCGCGGTGCTGCTGCTGGTCGGTAGCATCGGGGCCATGCACATCGACTGGTTCCTGAGCATCGACCCCGAGATGCTTGGCAAGGCGAAGATCATGGCGCTACTCGTGCTGATCGAGCTGTCGCTCACGGTTTTCGTGGTGCCCTTCACCATCGCCTACGAGGTCCGGCAGATCTTTTTCCTGCGCGACGCGATCAACGTTGGGCTCAATCTGCTGAAGATCTGCCTGACCTTCGCCTTCCTCTTCGGCGTGAGCACCAGCGTCGTTTGGGTGCCGCTCGCCTCCTGCCTGACGGCCGGGGCTGCCGCAGTCATCAACATCATCGTGGCGCAGCGGATTCTGCCGGAGTTTCGCCCCGCGCTGCATCGCTTCAGCCTTGCAGCAGTGCGGGACATGCTGTCCTTCGGATTCTGGACCACGCTGGGCGGCGTCGCACTATTCATCCATCAGGGCGCGGCGATCTTCCTGTTGAATCTCTTCGGCACCCCGCAACAGGTCAACGGCTTCTTCATCGGCACGATCTTCGAACGCCGCATGACGAGCGTCATGGGCATGGCGCTGGCGCCGATCCAGCCGGTCATGGTGGCGATGGCGGCGCAGGGCAACCTGCCGCAGCTGGGCAAGACTTACGCGCGGGGCGGGCGCTATGCGCTGTGGTTGAGCATGGCCATCGGTACCCCCGGTATCGTCTACGCGCAGGAGTTTATCACACTCTACCTCGGGCCGGATCACGCGGCGACCGGTCAGGTGATGCAGATCATGTTCCTGACCTTCCCCTTCGCCTACGCCTCGGGCCTGCTGTCGCGCGTGGTCATCGCGCTGGGCGAGTTGCGGAGCTTCTTCCTGCACGCGGTGTTGTCCGGGCTCGCGATCGCCGCCGGGGTGTTCCTCGTGCTGACCCTGACCGACTACGGGCTCCTCGGAGTCGCGCTTGCGGTTCTGGCGGTGCACATCATCTGGCAGCTCGGGGTGTTCTGGCCGATGGGGCTGAAGCTCACCGGGTTGCGCTGGTCGGAGTTCCTGCGCGACACGGTCGTGAAAGGCCTGCTTCCATCACTTGGTGGGCTCTGCATCTGGTTGCCGCTGAAATACGCTGGCCTCGCCGACGGCTGGGCCGGGTTCCTGTCCTGCGGATTCTTGGGAGGGCTCGCCTATTGCGCCACGGTGGCGCTGTTCTGCCTGACGCGCGAGGAGCGCTCGCAACTGTCGGCACGGGTCAGGGCGCGGCGCGCGACCTGACCCGGACCTTCGAAATTCAGCTCGGGCGGATCCGGTCGGCGAGCACGAGTTTCAGCTCGCCGCCGAGGATCCGCCAGTGCCGTCGCATCCAGCCGAGCGCAACCGCCGTTGCACGGGCCCGCTGCGGTACAGGCATCGGGGTAACGAGCGCTGCGCGCAGGTAGCCGAGCCCGAGCCGGATATTGGTCGCCGGGAACCGTTTGCCGCGCTTGGGATCGAACCATGCGGCGAGCTTGCGCTCGACCTCGGTGCCGCTCGAGGCAGTCTTCTCGGCCGAGATGACCGACCCCTCGTCGTGGCTGCGGCGCAGGAACAGCGGCCGCTCGATCTCGAGAAAGTCGCCCTTCAGCGCCAGCTCTACCAGAAGAAGGTGATCCGAACGCGGCCAGTTCGAGATCAGACTGCTGGTCTCGAGCGCGCTGCGGCGGATGAGGCCGAAGACCGGAAAGCACATATGGATGAGCGACGAGGTGTGGTCGCCGGGTCCGATCAGCTCGTCGAGCCGGGTGGCGGGCGCCTGGCCGCCGCGGCGCATGGCGGCATCATAGAGCCCCAGCGGCGCGCCTTCCTGGTCGATGAGGAGTGTCTGGGGATAGGCGAGCGCGGCCCGGCCCGCGCTATCATTCTCGAGCGCGGCGGTGGTTTCCGCCAGGAAATCCGGCGCGAGCATGTCGTCGTAGGCTGCCCATTTGAAGTAGCGCCCGGTGGTCTCGTGAAAGACGTAGTTGAAGTTCCCTGCGGCGCCGATGTTGCTGGCGTGGCGCACGTAGCGCACCCGGGGGTCCTTGGCGCAGAACTCTCTGGCGATCTCGGCGGTGCGGTCGGTCGAGGCGTTGTCGGCGATCAGCAACTCGAAATCCTCGAAACTCTGCTCAAGGATCGAGGTGATGGCGCAGGCGAGGTATTTTTCCCCGTTCCAGACGGGCAGGCCGATAGAGACCAATGGCTTCGTCATGATGGCAACCTATGAATTCAAGTCAAAATGCGTCTTTCATAACGATCCAAGGGGGACGCAACGGAATTGTCGCGACTCCGGTGCGCGGATCGCTCAGTGATAGTCGTAGTTCGAGTGCTCGATGCCAAAGCGGCACTTGTTGAGTACGACGCCCGCGATGTTGCAGTGCTGGGACAGCTCGCGCTCGGTGGCGTCGATCTCGGCGATGGTCGTCTGCTCGGCCGCGCCGACGATGATGACGCAGTCCATCAGGTGGGCTGCCGCCATGGCATCGTCGCTGACGAAGAAGGGCGGGGAGTCGAAGAGCATGATGTCCGGCGCGAACGTGCGCTCGATCTCGTCGATGCAATCGCGGGCGCGCGAGGACTTGAGCAGCTCAGAATCCCGGTTGTGCCCCTTTGCGCTGGCCGACACCGCAAGGTTTCCGCCGATCCGGTACATCTGTTCGGCGGCGGTGACCCCGCCTGACAGCAGTTCCGTCACGTCGTGTTCGGGGCGCAGCCCGAGGGCGCGACCCAACCCGGAACGGGGCTGGTCGAGGTCCATGAGCACGCTGCGACGTTCCACCTGACGCTGGATCGCCAGCGCCAGCCCTGCGCTCACCGTGGTCTTGCCACAGCCCGGCGTCGGCGAGGTGATCATCACCCGCTTCCAGCTGTTCTTCTGCGCAAGCTCGAGCAGCCGGGTACGCAGCAGGTCAAGCGCGGCGCGGGCAGGGCCGCGCGTGTTCACCGCGATGCGGTTGCGCTCCAGATGCTTGGGGTCGGGGGTGAACGAGGCGAGCGCGTCCCAAGCCTGTGTCTTGTCGGTGGGAAGGCGGATGCCCGGGGCGATGCCCGCGGTGCGTTGCTGCCGTGCCTGTGCGATTGCCGCCTGTAGCTTGTCCATCTCGTGTCCTCTCTGTCTTTGTGCACCGTTGCGAAGCGATGGGCGATTGGCCCCTCAGAGCTTCGCGTGGGCCATGATCTTTTCGGCGAGCTGTTCCAGCGGCAGAAGCTGCTGGTCGACCGCCAGCAGCCCTGTAACCAGCGCCAGGACGATCATCGCCAGTGCGGCGACACCATACCGTCGCCGTCCCCATCCCCAGGACTTGCGGGGAGGCTCCACGAAGGGCAGCGTGCCTAGCGGCGTGATGCCGAGCTTCTTGGTCAGTTCAGACGGCTGCCGGATCTTCGGATGCAGGAATTCGAGCAGCAGGACCATCGCCGCGCCAAGGAACAGGCCTGCGGCCACCGCGCCCGCGGCGATCATCAGGCGCCGCGGCTTGGCGGGTTTGGTCGGGATGTCCGCCCGCTCGATGACCGAGAGACGCTGGCCCTTCGACATCACCTCGATGCGCTCGCCGGTGGCGGCCTGCGAGAGCCGCGATACCGCGGTGTCGTACTGAATCTGGACGTTGTCCCGGTCGCGCTCCATGGCATTGAGCGTGATCGCGTTCGAGGGCGTCTGTTCGATGTTCTCGCGAAGAGCCCCGATCTCGACTTCGAGCCCGTCCGCCAGCGTCTCGAGCGAGTTCAGCTGGCTGTCGATCTCGACCAGCTGCGCCCTGAAGACAGATTCGCGCGGGTTGGTGCCGTCTTCGGGCTCGGTGGCAGCCCCGGCGAGTTCCGCCTCGAGCCGGTTGACCCGGTTCTGCAGGGCGACAACCTTGGGATTGGTGGTGCTGAACACCGCCAGCGCCTCGCGCAGTTCGGACTGGAGGGCGCGCAGTTCCTGCTCCTCGGGGCTGAGCGGGCGCTGCTGGACGAGATCGGCGCGGCCCGTGGACTCGAAGAGATCCACCAGCCGCCGTCGCTGTTCGCCCAGCTGGCTGATCTCGCGCTGTGTCTGGGCGAGCCGTTCCTGAAGTTGTGACTGGCGGCTCAGGCGGTATTCCTGGGTCTCGGGCAGCGCGTCCACGTTCTCGTTCTTGAAGTCGAGGATGCGCTTGTCGGAAATGCTGAGCTCTTCGCCGAGACGGGCGACCTCGTTCTTGAAGAAGGTCAGCGTGTCCGCGGCAACCTCGGTCCGGAAGGCTGCGTCCTGACCGAGGGCGCGGGTCACCAGCTCGTTGACAATGCCCGCCGCCGCGGCGCCGCTCGAGGCCTCGGCCGAGATCGTCGCCGTGGTCACACGGCCGCGGCCACCGGCGAGGTAGATGTCGATCCGGTCCCGCATCGACTCCACGATCTCGTCCGGCTGCATGTCGGGCTGATCGGCGTAGAGATCGAACTTGTGCGCAAGGTCGAGCAGGTTCTCCCGGGTCATCAGGCGCTGCTGGATGATCTGGATCTGTTCGGTCAGGTCGGTGCTGACGGTCGAGGTCGCAAGCGTGGTGGGAATCTGGGAGTTCTCCACCAACAGGATGGCTTGTGCCCTGTAGACCGTCGGCAGCGTCTTGATCAGGATAAAGCCTGCCAACATCGCGGCGAAGAGCATTGCCAGGAAGATCGGCAGCCGGGTCCAGAAAATGCGGAGATAGAACTTTGGGTCAAGAAACATGGTGGGCTGTCCGGCAATAACTCGGATCGAATCCAAAAGTCACAAATGTGATCCGGGCTGAAGCATAGCACAGATCGGAAGGACGCGGGTGTCCTTTGGGGGGACGGGATGGGCCAACTCTGCTCAACCCGTCACCACGGCGAATTCCGGTGCGAGGCCCATGTTGCGGACCTGTCCGGTGATCTCGGCCTCGTAAAGCGCGTTCGAGATCAGCACCAGGTCGGGGCCGATCTCGGCGAGCTCGCCGGGGGCGACGACCGGGAGGGCGACGCCGGGGGCCAGCAGCCCGTGCTTGCGGGTGTTGAGATCGACCATCGCCGCGAGCGGGGCGCCGGCGGCGCCAAGCGCGTTGGCGAAGGTGATGCCCTTCGAACCCGCGCCCCAGATCACCGCGCGCCCGTGTACGCCCGAGAGCTTCTCGCGCCAGCTGGCAAGCGCGCCGGTGGCCGCATCACCGAAGGCGCGTGCCGCGGCCAGGACCTCGGGGGCGCCGGGGTCGAGGTAGCCGGGTTCGGGATCCGTGGGACGGGCCTCGACCATCAGGAACTGCCCGCCGTAGCCCACGCTGACCGAGGTCGGCGCAAAGCCCGCGCGGCGGAACAGCGCGATGATTGCCGGTGCCGTCCAGTAGCCCACGTGCTCGTAGATCACGTCCCACATCGACACCGCGTCGAGCATCCAGCCCGCGTTCGGCACCTCGAAGTAGACCGGCACATCGCGCTCGCCGATGGCGCGGCGGATGTCCTGCAGAAGCGACATGGGCGCGTCGAGATGTTCGAGCACGTGCCGGCAGAGGATCGCGTCGAAGGGCCGGCCGAGCTGGTCCGAGCGGAAGTACTCGGGCACGATCTCGACGCCGTCGCGGGCGGTGTAGGGCGTGTCCTTGCCTTCCATCGACGGGTCGAAGCCGGTGGCGGTCGCCACGCCGTTCGCGGCCATCAGGTCGAGCATGTGGCCGTCGCCGCAGCCGATCTCGAACACGTGCTTGCCGGCAAGGTCGAAGCGCTCCACCAGCCCCGCCGCGAGGTCCTCGGCAAAGGACTGGAAATGCGGCGAGAAGTGCAGGGCGTTCTCGTAGCCCGGCGCGTATTCCATGCAGTCCGGGTCGAAGGCCCGGTTCCAGATGAAGGCGCAGTCGGGGCAGACCACCAACTCCACGTTGCCCGAGGGCGCGGTGCGGGCCGCGCCCGCGTCGGGCCAGAGCTGGTTGCAGATCACCGGCACGTCACCCAGCGTGTAGACCGCTTCGGGATGATCGGCGCCGCAGAGGGGGCAATGGGTCGAGAGGCTCATGTCACACCGCCGTCAGTTCAGGGTTGAGCCCCATCGACGCCAGCTGGGCGCCGATCTCGGGCAGGTAGACCGGGTTCATCACGATCACGGTGTCGGGCGGCTCGGCGGCGAGGTCCTCGGGGGCAGATACCCGCAGCCCCGCACCGGGCAGGTACTTGCCCTGCTTGTAGGGGTTGATGTCCACCACGTGGCTCAGCATCGGGCCGAGCCCGTCGGTGGTGCAGAACGACACACCCTTCGAGCCGCCGCCCCAGATCGCAACCCGCTTTCCGGCGGCGTGGCGGGTCTCGACGAACTCCTTCCACTTCTTGCGGACAGTGTCGACGCGGACCGGGAAGTCGGCGGCGAGCTTGCGGAGACGTTCGAGATCGTCTTCCTCGGGCAGGGACGGGGCCTCGCCGGGACGGGCGTACTGGATGATGTACTGGTCGTCGTAGGCGAGATAGGTCCGCGTCACGCCGAGCCCGTTGCGGCGGAACAGCCGCGCGTGGCTGCCGAGCGTGAAATAGGAGCAATGCTCGTAGTAGATGTCCCAGAACGCGCCCTCGTCGAGCACGCGGGCGACGTCGGGGGTCTCGAAGAAGATGCCCACGTCGTCGCGCCCGTCGATCACCTTTGAGATGTCGCCGATGAAGGGGCCGACGTCGGGGATGTGCTCGAGCGTGTGGCGGCAGACCACGTAATCCGGGGTGTCGGCGATGGTCTGCGGGTCGAAATACTCGCGCTGGAAGCGGATCTCGGTGCCGTTGGCGCCGGGCAGGCGCTCGGGGATGAAGCCGGGATCCACCCCGAGCCCCAGCGCCCCGGTGCGCTGCACCAGTTCCTGCAGGAAATCGCCCTTGCCGCAGCCGATCTCGAGGACCTTGCGGCCCCCGAGCTCGTCGGTCTCGGCGATCTCTTCCACCAGCTCCTTGGCGAAGCGGTTGAAGGTCCCCGAGAAGTGCTGACTCTCCTCCGTGGTGGAGGCGTAGTCGACCATGGCGAGGTCGAAGAGCGCGTTGAACACCAGGCCGCAATCGTCGCAGAAATGCAGCTCGATGGGGCGTCGCGGAAAATCACGCGCCTCGGACGGGTCGTCGAGCAGGATGCAGGACTGCACCGGGATCGACTCGAGGCGGTAGATTTCCCCCGTCGCGTGAGACCCGCAGGCCGGACAGGAATATGCGGTCATGTCAGTTCTCGACGATCTCGAGGCTGGGGATCGGCACGACGAACTTGCCGCCACCGGCGAGGAAGTCCTTCTGCTGCCGGACGATCTCGTCGCGGAAGTTCCACGGCAGGATCATCACGTATTCCGGCTTGTCGGTCTTGAGCTTCTCGGGATCGTAGATCCTCACCCGCACGCCGGGCATGTACTTGCCCTGCTTGTGGACGTTCTTGTCGACCGCGTACTCGATGCTCTGGCTGTCGAGCGACAGGTAGTTGAGCATGATCGTGCCCTTGGCGGCGGCACCGTAGGCCACGATGCGCTTGCCGTCGGCACGGATCTCGGAGACCAGCTTGCGGGCTTCCTCGCGGAAGGCGCGGACGCGGGCACCGAAGTCGGCGTAGTAGTCGTAACGGTCGAGCCCGAGCGCTTCCTCTTCCGCCAGCAGGGCGGTCACCGCCTCGGACGGGTTCGGGGTTTTCTCGAAGTAGAGCCGCAGCGAGCCGCCGTGGATCGCCACGCGGCGGGCATCGTTGAGGTAGAGCCCGTGGCGTTCGAACAGCGTCTTGGCCGAGCCCACCGAGAAGTAGCAGAGGTGCTCGTGGTAGATCGTGTCGAACTCGATGAAGTCGATGAGATCGCGGACGTAGGGGAATTCCACCACCACGACACCGTTATCGGCCAGCAGATGCGACATGCCCGCGACGAGGTCGTTCTGGTCGGCCACGTGGGCCACCACGTTGTTGGCGATGATCACGTCGGCCTCGCCCCGGATCTCGCGCACCTGCTCGGCGACGCGGGTGCCGAAGAAGTCGATGATCGTGTTGATGCCTTTCTCGCGCGCCGCCGAGGCGGGCTGGCTTGCCGGATCGACACCGAGGACGCCGACGCCCTGCTCCTTGAAGTTCTTGAGCATGTAGCCGTCGTTCGAGGCGATCTCGACCACGAGGCTGCCCTTGTCGAGCCCGCGCATGTCGATCAGCTCGAGCGCGTTCTTGCGCGAGTGCGCCAGCAGGTCCTCGGAGAAGGACGAGAAGTAGACGTAGTCGTCGCCGAACATCTCTTCCGGCGGACGGGTCTCGAGCAGCTGCACCAGCGAGCAGCCGGGGCAGTAGCCGAGCCGCAGCGGCACAAGGCTTTCCTGGTTCTTGAGCGAGCCCTCTTCGAGCAGACCGTCCGAACGCGGCATCGGCCCGAGGTCGAGGATCGGCTCCAGCCCAACGCAGCCGCAGGAGATGCACGAGACCTTGGCGGCGTCCTTGCGGAAGGTGGGGTCGATGCCGTTGTCGCGGCTCTCGAGATGGTGCAGCGAGGTGTCGATGACACCGTCGGCGATGAGCTTCTTGATGTGGCCGATGCGCTGGTAGCGCGGGCCTTCGAACTCTTCGAGCGTCAGGTCCACGGCCTTGTAGGCCTCGTAGAGCGACTGGGCGCCCTTGCGCGCGTCCCACTGCGGCTTGAAGTGCGGCATCACGCGCCGGATCTTGTCGCAGTTGACCCGGTACGAGCGCTTGTCGGGCCCGGCGTCGTCGGCGAAGGTCACCTCGCAGCCCGGCACGATCTCGGCGACGATCTCGGCCAGTTCCCTGATCTGGTAGTTGTGCTCGGTGACGCCCACGTTGAACGCCTCGTTGCGGATCTTCTCGACCGGCGTCTCGAGCGTGGCGACGAAGGCGCGGCTGATGTCCTCGATATGGGTGATCGGGCGCCACGGCGTGCCGTCGGACTTCATGTGGATGTTGCCGGTGGTGACCGCCCAGGCGACGAGGTTGTTGAGCACCAGGTCGAAGCGGATGCGCGGGCTCACGCCATAGGCGGTGGCCGAGCGCAGGAAGGTCGGGCAGAAATTGTCGTCGGCCAGCTCGGCCAGCGCCAGTTCCGACTTCACCTTGCTGACGCCATAGGGCGTGACCGGGTTGAAGGCGCCGGTCTCGTCGATGAAGTCCGCGCCGCCCGCGCCGTAGTTCGAGCACGACGACGAGAACACGAAGCGCGACACGCCCGCGGCCTTGGCCGCGCGGGCCACCCGCATGGTGCCTTGAAAGTTGATGTCCTCGGTGACCTCGGGGCGGAAATCGCCCAGCGGGTCGTTCGAGAGTGCGGCGAGATGCAGGACGGCGTCGACGCCTTCGAAGTCCGAGGGCTCGACGTCGCGGATGTCCTTCAGCAGGGTCGGCACCTCGGGCATCTCGCCACCCGGTGCAAAGGTGCACCGGCTGTAGAGGTCGCTGTCGATGCCTGTCACCTCATGTCCGGCTGCCTGAAGCATCGGAGTGAGGATGACGCCAATATATCCGCGGTTTCCGGTTACAAGAACTTTCATCTTCACTTTTCCCAAAGAGCCCAGGGGCGATTGCCCGTTTCCCAAGTTTTCTGCAGATTGTGCTTGTCGCGCAGCGTATCCATCGCCGACCAGAAGCCTTCGTGGCGGTAGGCCATGAGCTGCCCGTCTTTCGCGAGGTTCTCGAGCGGTGCGTGTTCGAACATGACCATGTCGCCCTCGATGTAGTCGAAGACCTCGGGCTCGAGCACGAAGAAGGCGCCGTTGATCCAGCCCTCTGCAGTCTGCGGTTTCTCCTCGAATGCGGTGACCTGGTCGCCGTCGAACCGCATGTGGCCGTAGCGCGCAGGCGGGCGCACCGCGGTGATCGTCGCGAGCTTGCCGTGCGAGCGGTGGAAGGCGATCAGATCGTTGATGTTCACGTCGGCGACGCCATCCCCCCAGGTGAGCATGAAGGTCTCGTTGCCGATGTAAGGTTTGAGGCGCTTGACCCGACCGCCGGTCAGGGTCTCCTCGCCGGTTTCGATCAGGTCGACGCACCACGGTGCGTGTTCGATGTCATGGCGCTGAACCGGGGTGTCCTGGCCGATGCGGACGGTAAGATTGCCCGAGAGCGAGCCGTATTCAGCAAAGTAGCGTTTGATGTAGTCGCCCTTGTAACCCAGAGCGACAGCGAAATCGTTGAACCCAAAATGCGAGTAGATCATCATGATGTGCCAGAGGATCGGTTTGCCGCCGATCTCAACCATCGGCTTGGGTCTGACGCTTGTCTCTTCGGCAAGGCGCGTGCCTTTGCCCCCTGCGAGAATCGCGGTCTTCATAGATAAAACTCCGAAAAAACAACTTGGTATTACGACTGGTATGAACGTGAGGGGGGAGAAAAATGCCCCCGAAATAAGGCAATTCGTGAATCAGCTGAGACACGTATGCCAGAATTCTTGGCGCCGCGCATGCAAAAATCAACCCCAATTCGCTCCATTTCGGGCCTCTCCGGCAAGGGTGATTGAAATCTCTGCACGAGGTTGTGTCGTCAGAGTCACGCCCCGATGCATCTGGCAGCGCTTCTTACAGGTGGTTTCGGCCGGGCCGTCATGACTCCGGCGCTTGCCGCGACCTCTTGGATACAGAACAGCTTTCACGTACGGCGAATCGCCTTAAGCGCGAGTCTGGCCGTCAGGCGCCGACGAGAGGGGTCGCCAAAGCGCTTGCAGGGCGCGGGTGCTGCCCATGAATGCGGCGCCGCAGCGTGAAAGCTCTTGACCCGCCTTGCAAAACTTCTGCCGACACAAACTTTCAAGGCAGCGGTCGCAAACTGCTTGGCGATATGCGCCGCGCCGCGTAACATATGCCGTATCTTATAGACTGCATTTTTTGCATTTTCTTTCGGAGTTATTTTATGAGCTCTTCCGACGATTTTTCTTCGTCTGTCCTCGATTCCGTGTGGGTGATCGAGGGACCATCGGGGATCGATTACGCGCTCGACGGCGACGGCACCGAGGCGTGGTTGGAACTGGTCACGCCTGACGGCAACTACGATGTCTGGGGATCCAACAACGGTGCGCGCGCGATGCAGGCGGTCGCCGATGACGACATGGTCATCGAGACCCGCTTCCTGTCGACGCCCACCGGCCAGTACCAGCTTCAGGGCCTGCTGTTCGAGGAGGACGCGGACAACTGGATCCGCTTCGACACCTATTCCGACGGCAGCAAACTGTACGCCTTTGCCGCAGTCACCATCGACGGGGTTTCTGCCGCCCGCTTCCAGGTCAGGATCAACGGCGGCAGCGCGCCTTATCTGCGCGTCGCGCGGGATGGCGACGTCTGGACGATGGAGTACTCCACCAACGGCACCGCCTGGGTGACCGCTGGCAGCTTCACGCAGTCACTCGACGTGAGCTCCGCAGGCGTCGTCGCCGGCAACACCGGCAATGCCACGGGCTTCACCGCGCAGGTGGACTATTTCGAGATCGACAGCGATCCGCTCGTTGTCGAGGACCCGGTGGCGATCGAGGGGAACACCGCCCCCGCTCCGCAGGACGATGCGCTGTCGACGCTCCCCGACACGCAGCTGGTGATCAGCACCGAGGACCTGCTGGGCAACGACGGGGACGCCAACGGCGACACGCTGAGCATCGTCAGCGTCGGTCCCGCCACCAATGGCACGCTCACCGACAACGGTGACGGCACGTGGACCTACCAGCCCAACACAGGCTACACCGGTGCGGACAGCTTCAGCTACACGGTGTCGGACGGCACCGACACCTCGGACGCCACGGTGACGGTCACCGTCGCCGTCGAAGCCGAGGCCATTTCGGACGATTTCTCTGCCGCCACGCTCGACTCCGTCTGGCGCATCGAAGGGCCCGCGGGCATCAGCCACGCGCTCAGCGCCGACGGCACCGATGCCTGGCTCGAGCTGATCACGCCCGACGGAAACTACGACGTCTGGGGGACCAACAACGGCGCCCGGGCGATGCAGGACGTCGCCGATGACGACATGGTCGTCGAGACCCGCTTCCTGACGACCCCCACCGGCCAGTATCAGCTGCAGGGCCTGCTGTTCGAAGAAGACAGCGACACCTGGATCCGCTTCGATACCTATTCCGACGGCAGCAAGCTCTATGCGTTTGCAGCGGTCACCATCGACGGCACCACGAGCAGCCGCTTCCAGGTCCGGATCAATGGCGGCAGTGCGCCCTTTCTGCGGGTGTCCCGCGACGGCGACGTCTGGGCCATGGAATATTCCACCAATGGCTCCACCTGGGTCACGGCGGGCAGCTTTACCCAGGCGATCGAGCTGACGGCGGCGGGCGTTGTGGCGGGCAACACCGGCAATGCCACCGGCTTCACCGCGCAGGTGGACTATTTCGAGATCGACAGCGACCCGCTGCTGACCGAGGACGATGGCATCGTGCCGCTCGACCCGGGAGACGACGCCTTCGTCACGGCGGCGGATGCGGCGCTCGTGGTCAGCACCGACGACCTGCTCGCGAACGATGGCAGCGGCCAGACCCTGACCGTGACTTCGGTCGGCACGCCGGGGCACGGGACCCTGACCGACAACGGCGACGGCACCTGGACGTACCAGCCGACAACCGGCTACCAGGGCTATGACAGCTTCAGCTACACGGTCTCGAACGGCCAGTCCGAAGCCTCCGCGACGGTGACCGTCACCGTCGGAACGCCGCCGACACCGGCCTTCGTATCGGACGATTTCAACACCGAGACGCTGGGCGACTCCTGGACCGTTATCGCGCCCTCGGGTTCGTCGCAGGGGCTAGAAACCGACGGGGCCGAGGCCTACCTGACGCTCACCACCGGCACCGGCAGCCACGACATCTGGAACACCAACAACGCCGTTCGCGCGATGCAGGAGGTGGCCGACGAGAATTTCATGCTCGAGGCGCGTTTCCTGTCGACGCCCATGGCGCAGTACCAGATGCAGGGCTTCGTCATCGAGGAGAGCGAGAGCACCTGGCTGCGCTTCGATACCTACTCGGACGGCACCAAGCTCTGGGCCTTCGGGGCGGTGACCGTGAACGGCGTGTCGAGCCAGGCTTTCAAGGTGCAGGTCGTTTCCGGCAGCGCCCCCTACCTGCGGCTTGAGCGGGATGGAGACTCCTTCCGGCTCTACCACTCGCAGGACGGCAGCAACTGGATCGCGGCAGGCATGCTGACCCGTGCCATGACCGTCACCGAGGCGGGCGTCTTTGCCGGCAGCGCCGGCAGTGCCGGCAGCTTCACCGCCGAGGTCGACTACGTGAGCATCGACAGCGATCCCATTGTCTTCGAGGACGGGGTCAGCGCCGCGCCGGTGGCGGGGGACGATGCGTTCTCGACCGACGCCGATACCGCGCTCATCGTCTCGGCCGACGACCTGCTGGCCAATGACAGCGACCCGGACGGCGATACGCTTGCCCTGGTCTCGGTCGGCTCCCCCGAGCACGGCAACCTGACCGACAACGGCGACGGGACCTGGACCTACCAGCCCGACATTGGCTACGAGGGCTACGACGGCTTCACCTATGTCGTCACGGATGGCGGCACCGAAGTGACCGGGACTGTGACGCTGACCGTGGGCACGCCGCCGATCCCGCGTTTTGCTTCGGACGATTTCAACGTCGAAAGCCTGCCGCTCGGCTGGACGCTGGTCGAACCCGCGGGCACCGACGTGGAACTCACCGGCAACACCGAGCACGCTTTGCTCGAGCTCTCTACCTCGAACGGCAACTATGACCTCTGGGGCACCACCCGCAACGCCGTGCGTGTCATGCAGGAGATCAGCGATGAGGACCTCGCGCTCGAGGTCGGATTCCTGGGAGCGCCGAGCGTGGGTCACCAGATGCAGGGCTTCCTGCTCGAGGAGGACTCGTCGAACTGGCTGCGCTACGATCTCTACAGCGACGGCCAGAGGGTCTATGCCTTCGCCGCAGTCACAGTGAATGGCGTCTCCTCTCAGGTGATGAAGGTCGCGGTCACTTCGGACGTGCGCTTCCTCCGCATTGAGCGGGTCGGCAACACCTTCACCTTCCTCTACTCGAGCGACGAGGATGGCTGGGTCACGGCAGGCAGTGTCCAGCACGCGATGGAGCTTACCCAGGCCGGACTGTTCGCCGGCAGCGTCGGCAGCTCTTCGGCGATCTCGGTCCTTGTCGACTACGTGCAGGCGGACACCGACCTGATCGGCGACGAGGATCTGGGCTACCTGCCGCCCCCGGCGCCGCCGGTCGCCGTCGATGACTACCTCTCGACCGATCCGGGAACGGCCCTTGCCTTCACCGCGGACGACCTGCTGGCCAACGACACCGATATCAACGAGGACACGCTGACGATCACGAGCATCTCGACGCCCGGGTCCGGCATCATCACCGATCTCGGCGGCGGCAACTACCTCTACACGCCGAACACGGGGTTCGAGGGGTTCGACAGCTTCACATATGTGGTCAGCGACGGCACCTACACGGATGAAGGCACCGTCTCTGTCCTTGTCGATACTTTCGACGCGGTGTCGGACGATTTCTCCGGCGGCAGCCTTGATCCTGCGTGGGAGTTCAGCGGCATCGCGGGGACGGCCTACCTCGCCTATGACGACGACGACGCGATGCTCGCCATCGTTTCTCCTGCCGGGGTACAGGTCAGCGCCTCGGACGTCATGACCACGCCGCGCATGTTGCAAGACGTGCCGGACATGGATTTCCAGATTTCGGCGGGCTTCCTGAGCGAGCCCGCGCAGCGCTACCAGGAGCACGGTCTGCTGGTGGTGCAGGATGACGAGAACTGGATCCGCTTCGACCTTGCCTACACCGGCGGCACGCTGACCCTGATCGTCGGCATGATCGTGGGTGGGCAAACCACCTATCCGTTGTTCCAGTCCATCGGATCCGGCGTTGTCGACGACCTCAGGATCACCCGCGAGGGCGATGCCTGGTCCTTCGAATACCGGGGCGGCGGCTCGGGCTGGGTCGAGGCCTTCACATATGATCGCGAGATGACGGTCTCGCAGGTCGGGCTTTTTGCGGGCAGCACCTCGTTCACCGGCGCCGTCCCCGGTTACACGGCATACGTCGATTATTTCGAGAACTCGTTGCAGCCGATCACCGACGAGGATGGAAGCTACGTGCCCTCGAGCCATGCGCCCGTGGCGGTGGATGACATGATCGGCCTGACCGACAGCGTGACCTTCGACGCCTCGGACCTGCTGGCCAACGACTACGATCCCAACCTCGACGACACGCTGACCGTCGTGGCGCTGGGCTCGGTGTCGCACGGCACGCTCACCGACAATGGTGACGGGACCTGGACCTACGAGGCGCCCGTCGGATACGAGGGCACCGATGCGCTGAGCTACACGATCTCGGACGGTAGCCAGACCGCAAGCGCGACCGTGACCTTCGAGGTCCGCCAGCCCATCGACGTCTGGTATGGTGATGTGCAGAGCTTCGGCACGCCGGGCGACGCGCAGACCGCGATTAACATTCTCGGAAGCGTCGAGTCCGACGTGGTGTCGCTGTCCTACAGCCTCAACGGCGGCGAATTGCGCGAGCTCTCAATCGGTGCCGATACCCGCCGTTTGCAGAACGACGGCGATTTCAACATCGACCTCGACTACGCCGAACTGGACGGCAGCTCGACCGACGACGTCATCACGATCTACGCCACGCTGACGAACGGCACGGTCTTCACCACGGACGTCACTGTCGAATACGAAGCCGGCAACAGCTGGGATGCAAACTATTCCATCGACTGGTCGGCCGTCACCAACCTGCAGGACGTGGTCCAGGTGGTCGACGGCACCTGGAGCTGGGATGCGGACGGCGCGCGGCCGGTGGATCTCGGGTACGACCGGCTGCTGGTGCTGGGGGATGACAGCTGGGACAACTACGAGCTCAGCACGACCATCACCGGGCACGATTTCGAGAACGTGGACCCACGCGGACGCGACGGCGGCGCCTTTGCCATCGGCATGCTCTGGGGGGGGCATACCGACGAGCCGATCAGTGGCTGGCAGCCCCGTTCGGGCTATGAGCCCGGCGCCGCGTTCTTCTACACCGACGAGCTCACCAGCCACAGCTATCATAGCTTCAGCCAGAAGCTCGGATCGCAGGCCCTGACCCTGTCCGAAGAGGTCGAGTACAACCTCACCGTCCGGGTCGAGCAGACCGGGCTCTATGACCGGATCTACAGCTTCAAGATCTGGGAGGCCGGCACCGCCGAGCCCACCGGCTGGACGCTGCAGACGCTCGAGACCTTCTCGATCGACGAAGCGCCGGCCACCGGGGGCATCTACCTCAACGCCCACTACTACGACGTCACCTTCGGCGACATCACCGTCACCGAGATCACCGGCAGTGACATCATCCAGGGCGACGACACCGCCGAGGTGCTGGTTGCGGTCGACACCGGCGCGGCGCTGCCCGGCGCGGGTGAGATCGACGTCTTCGTGGGGGCGGGCGGGGCCGATGTCTTCGTCTTCGGCGATGCGACGCGGGCCTATTACGACGACGGCATCGCCGCCAGCGACGGCACCGGTGACTACGGCTATGTCTGGGACTTCGAGGTCGGCACCGACACCGTGCAGCTCTTCGGCAGCGCCTCAGACTACCTGCTGGCCGAGGGCCGCGAGGACCTGCCTGACGGCACCTCGATCTGGCTGCTGGGCGAGGGCACCGACGAGGACGAGCTCATCGCGGTGCTCGGCGGCGTCTCCGGGCTGAGCCTCGAGGGCGACAGCTTCACCTACGTGGGGGCCATCGCCTGACCGGCGGCTGACCGCGAATCCCCAGGGGGCGGTGGACGTGCCGCCCCTTCCCATACCGGCCATGGGCGCCGTAGCGCCCGATGGACCACTGCCAAGGCCTCTCCGCCCGCGTCCGCGGGTGCGGGAGGCCTGTGCGCGGGTGCAAACCATCCTCTGAAATGCAGGTTTTACACGTCATTCCGGCGGGTTGGCGCCTTTTCGGACGCGGCCCGAAATTTCCTCTGGACTGTCCCGGCAAGCGATCAATCCACAGGAAGAACGTGCGCTATGTGCGTCAAAAACCACAATCCTTTCGCCGTCTGGATGCACCATTAAAACGTAATCTCGACTATTTCGGGCTGTTCGATACGGTGCACAGAGTATTTCAGCTCAGAGATGTTGCCGGTGGCGTAGATGCAGGTTTCGAAGATTTCAGATTCCCGCGTTGCGTCCCGTGTGTTCCGGACGCTTCGTCGGGTGGCGCTCGGCCTGGCACTGCCGCTCCTCGCGGCAGCCTGCGAGCCCTATTCCGAAATCAACACGAAATTCTGGGACTCGCTCGACCGCGCGCCCTTCATCCAGTTGCCGCTCTCCGATGCCTGGATCAGCCATCCCGACGTCTCGCTCGTGCTCGAGCGGCACCACGGCTCGGTCACCGAGCAGCGGCTGCTGCTGCCCAACCGGACCTCGATCCGCGGGGACAACTTCATGCTGATGGTGGCGCGCGAAGGCCCGCTGTCGCGCATCGGGCGCTTCCGCCCGGCGGGGATGGTCGAACGCAACGGCGGCCCGCCCGAGCCCTTCCTCGACTTCGATGGCCAGCCCATGACCTCGCTCGAGGACGATTTCGGCTGGCTGCACTGGTCCCAGTGGACCAACGGGACCGACCTGACCTGCGTGCTCGCCTTCCGGCGGCTCGACGCCAACGACCGGATCATGCCCTTCAAGACCTCGTCCATCGACATGATGCTGCGCAACTGCATGCGCGGCACCGCCGAAGAGGCGCTGGCGCCGATCTCGGATCTCTACACCGGCTACGCCGCGATCGCCGACACGCCGTCGGGCCACCAGCGCATGCTGTCGCCGCTCGCGGGGCCGCTGCCATGAGGCGTGAACGCAAGCGGCTCGGGGCGGGCATGGTCCTGCTGATCCTGCTGTGGCTGGCACTGCTGGCGGTGATCGTCGTGCTGGCCGCGACCCCCATCGCCACGCCGGTCGAGGCGCTCTTCGCGCTGGTCGGCGTATCGAGCATCTGGCTTCTGAAACGCTTCGCCTCGACCAACCGGCAGGCACGGTTCATCGTGCTCGCCATCGCCAGCGTCTTCGTCATGCGCTACTGGATCTGGCGCCTGGCCGAGACCCTGCCGTCCCAGGACGACCCGCTCTCGTTCGCCGCGGCCGTCGTGCTGTTCGGCGCCGAGACCTTTACCGTCGCGCTCTTCTTCCTCACCGCGCTGGTCACCGCCGACCCCATCGACCGCGACCCGCCGAAGCCGATGCGCCCGTCGCAGGTGCCGAGCGTCGACATCCTCGTGCCGTCCTACAACGAGCCGCCCGAGCTGCTCGCGGTGACGCTGGCGGCGGCCAAGCAGGTGATCTACCCCGAGGGCCGCAAGACCGTCGTGCTCTGCGACGACGGCGGTACCGACCAGCGCTGCAACCACCCCGATCCCGACATCTCGCGCGGGGCGCAGGAGCGGCGCAAGCTGCTGCAGGAGCTCTGCCGCGACATGGGCATCGTCTACTCGACCCGCGCCCGGAACGAGCACGCCAAGGCGGGCAACCTGAACGCGGCGCTGCAGCGGCTGTCCGGCGATCTCGTGCTGATCCTCGACGCCGACCACGTGCCAAGCCGTGACATCCTCGCCCGCACCGCCGGCTACTTCGTCGAGAACCCGCGTCTCTTCCTCGTGCAGACGCCGCACTTCTTCACCAACCGCGACCCGATCGAGCGCAACATCGGACTGCCCGAGACCTGCCCCTCGGAAAACGAGATGTTCTACAGCACGATCCACCGCGGGCTCGACCGGCTGGGCGGCGCCTTCTTCTGCGGCTCGGCGGCGCTGCTGCGGCGCAAGGCGCTGGACGAGGTCGGCGGCATCTCGGGTGTGACCATCACCGAGGACGCCGAGACCGCGCTCGACATCCACTCACGCGGCTGGGAGAGCATGTACCTCAACCGCGCCATGATCGCCGGGCTGCAGCCCGAGACCTTCGCCTCGTTCATCCAGCAGCGCGGCCGCTGGGCGACCGGGATGATGCAGATCCTCATCCTCAAGAACCCGCTGTTCCGGTCCGGGCTCTCGCTGGCGCAACGCTTCTGCTACCTGAACTCGATGAGCTACTGGCTCTTCCCCGTGGTGCGGATGACCTTCTTGCTCAGCCCGCTGTTCTACCTGTTCTTCGGCCTGCAGGTCTTCGTGGTGCAGCCCGACGAGGTGATGGCCTATATCCTGCCCTACCTGCTGGTCGCTTTCCTGGTCCAGAACGGCCTCTTCGCGCGGGTGCGATGGCCGTTGATATCGGAAGTCTACGAGATCGCGCAGACGCCATACCTGCTGATGGCGGTGTTCAAGACCATGCTTCGGCCGCACGCCGCCAAGTTCAACGTGACGGCCAAGGATGAATCGCTCGACAACGACTTCATCTCGCCGGTCATGAAGCCGCTCTTCATCACCACGCTGCTCATGTTCGGCGGGCTCGTCGCGGCCGGGATCCGCTGGTACATGTATCCCGGCGACCGGCTCATCGTGCAGATCGTCGGCGGCTGGGCGTTGTTCAACTTCATCCTGACCGTGCTGTCGCTGCGCTCGGTGTTCGAGCGCCAGCGCCGCCTGCGCAAGCCGCGGACCGAGATCATGGTCCCCGCCGCGGTCTGGTCCGAGTCCAAGACCGACGGGGCAGGGGTCTCGGCGGTGCTGCGCATGAGCTCGGGCCGCACCATGCAGTTCACGCTCAACGACGATGACGAGGCCCGCGAGGGGCTGGGCATGATCCGCTCCGGCGACCGGCTGGTGCTGTGTCCCGTAATCCCCGCGGCGCCCGACCTTGAGCACCACCTGCGCCTGCATGTGACCCGGGTCTCGCACGACGAACAGGCCGGGCGCGGCACCGCCGTCACCGTCGAGGTCGAGGATGGCCAGCTGATCCCCGCGAGCGAGATCACCGCCTACCTCGTCTACGGCAACAGCGAGAAATGGGTGGCCGCCCGCGAGGCGCTGCCGCAGGCCCGCGGTCTGATCTCGGGCATCGTCTTCGTGCTGCGCCTCAGCGTCGGCTCGATTGTCCCCTCGGTGCTGGCGCTGGTGACGCACCGCGCGGCGCCGCAGCACAGTCGCAAGGACGAGGACCGCAACACCGTCGAGAAGACCGCGATCGAGCACTACCTCGCCGACCGCGGCGCGCTTCCGGCGCCGGCGACCGAGTTCCTCGTGCCCGAGGAAACCGGGGGCGCGACATGACGATGCGGCTGCGCACCCTTCCCGCCCTGCTGGCCTGCTGCGCCTTCATGGCGGCCGCTCCCGCCGGGGCCCAGATCATCCAGTTCGAAGAGCTGCCCGACGCCGATCCTGCCCAGACCGAGACGTTCGACGGCTACGATCCCGGCCTCGTCACCGAGCGTCAGCCGCAGTACGGCGCCGCCGAGCCGGCCGCGACCTCTCCGCAGGCGCCCGCCGAGGTGTTGCTGCCGCTGCGCGCCATGCATCCCGAGATCGGCGACCAGACCCGCTACACGCTCCGCGGCGTGGTGGACGAGGCGGATTTCGTGATGTTCCTGCCCGCGGCACCCGGGGCGACCACGCTGATGCTCTCGACGCTGAGCACCATCAACGTGCTGCCCGAGCGGTCGCGACTCGACGTGCTGGTGAACGGCAAGCTGGTGGGCACCGCCAGCCCCGAGAATTTCGACGCCTTCCGCCGTGCCGATATCCCGCTGCCCGAAGGGGCCCTGCACGCCGGACGCAACCTCGTGACCCTGCGTGCCGAGCACACCCACCGGGTGTTCTGCGGCCCCGACGCGGATTTCGGCCTCTGGACCAGCGTCGCGCTCGACCGCAGCGGCATCATGCTCGACGAGGGAGAGTTCGACACCGACGCGCTCGGGTTCCTGTCCGCCGTGGCCGCCGGTGCCGCGCGCGCGCAGCCGATCTCGGTCCACGGCAGCGGCGACAGCCAGCTGCTCGAGTTCGCCATGCCGATCATCGCGCGCATCGAGGATTCCTTCGGTGGCGTGCCGCCCGAGATCCGGTTCGATGGCTACTACTCCACCTCGACGGGCCTGCCCGAGCTTGCCCGCGTGACGACCCTGCCCGAAGGCATCTCGCTCGACGGCGGCTACCAGATCCGCCGCGGCGGCGACGGTGCGATCGTGCTGCTTGTCGAACATGACGGCTACGAGGCCGCGGGCGAGTCCCTGCTGGCCGCGATCCCCGAGGGCAGCATCGAGCAGGCGCCGCCCCACCTCACCCCCGGCAAGCAGGTGTCCTTCGAGTCCATGGGAGTCGAGAACATCCGCGGCGAGGGGCGCTACATCCGGCGCGGCGTGACCTTCCGGCTGCCCCCGGACTGGCTGCTGCTGGCCTCGCAGAAGGCACGGATGCGTCTGCTGTACCGCTACGACACCGGCCTGCCCGAAGGCTCGCTGATGCTGGTCAAGGTCAACGGCACCACGGTCCGCCTGCTGCCGCTCGACCTGCCGGAGGTGGCGGGGCAGGTGCTTCCCGTCCTGCCGGTCGACTTCGGCGCGGCGCTGCTGAACCCGGGCCTCAACCGCATCGACTTCGAGGCGCTCATCCCCGGCGATCCGCCGGACAGCGCCTGCGAGCCGCGCAGCAACCCGGCCTTCGAGATCTCGAACCGCACCACGGTCTACGTCCCGGACTCGCCCGCCATGAGCCTGCCCGGGATCGAGCGCGTGATGGCCAATCTCGAGCCGTCGGGCATCACCATGACCGACACCGCGCGCGCCCGCCTGCCCGAGGGGCTGCTGCCGCAGATCGCAGCGCTCTACGACCGCGAGGGCAGCGACGAGGACAACGACGCCGTGCGCCCGGGCTTCGGCCTGACCATCGCCACGCCGCGCGACATCTCGCTGCTCGAGGGCACGCTCGCCAACGACCAGCTGGCGGCGATGCGCATCGTGCTGACCGCCCCCGCCGCCACCGCGCCGGTGGAGGAGGAAGAGCCCGACGCCTGGGAGCAGGTCGAGGCCAACGGCTGGCTCAAGGCGGTGCTGAACCCCGACCGCCTGTTGCGGCTCCCGCGCGAGATCGGCACCGGGGTCGAGGCGCTCTGGCGGGGCGAGGCGCCGCCGCTCGAGGAATGGCTCGCCAAGCGCGAGGGCGAGGCGGTGCTGCTGCAGCCCGATCCCGACGCTCCCGCGCAGGCGTGGCTGATCCTCGGCGCGCAGGCCGACCCGCAGCGCATCGTCGAGACCCTGGCCAAGGCGCGCTGGTCGATCGACGGCCCGCGCGGGCAAGTGTCTCTCTATTCTCAGGAGCTTGGCTGGCAGAACTGGATTTCTCCGCAGCGTCGGCTAGTCTTGCATGAGAAGCTTTCATTGAAAAACCTGAGGGCGGTGGCAGGGAACTTCGCAAGCTCTCAACCGTGGTCTTTCATTGCGATCATTATGGCATTCACCCTGTGTTCAGCAATCGTCGGCATGATTATTGCCGTGCTGGCTCGACGGAGAAACTGATGAAACGAAGGGCCATATTGGCCGGGCTCGGCACCCTGGCCGGGCTTTCGATGGCCACAGCACCCGGCGCCTGGGCGCTCGGACAGGTAGATCCCGTGCAGCTCAAATCTGTCTGGACGGCATGGCGGGACGCCAATCTCGATGTCACCGGGCGCGTCGTCGACCAGCTTCAGCGCAATGCCAGCCACTCCGAGGGGCAGGGCTACGGCATGCTGCTCGCGGCGCTCGCGGGCGATGCCCGCGCCTTTGCCGAGATGGAGAACTGGAGCCGCATCAACCTCGCGATCCGGCCTGACAACCTGATGGCCTGGCGCTGGATGGCGGACCAGCCCGAGCGGGTGCCGGACACCAACAACGCCAGCGACGGCGACCTCTTCCGCGCCTGGGCGCTGCTCAAGGGGGCGGAACGCTTCGGCAATGCCGAGTACCGCACCCGCGCGGGCCAGATCACCCGCGATCTCGTCGCCAATTGCGTGACGGCGCACCCGGGCACCGGTCAACCCCTGCTGCTGCCGGCGGTGCACGGGTTCCAGACCCCGCAGGGCCTCATCTACAACCCGTCCTACGCGATGCCGCTGGCGATGACCGAACTGGCCGAGGCTTTCTCGGAACCCGATCTTTCCGCCGCCGCGTCGAGCGGGCTCGCGGTGGCCGAACAGCTCGCCTACGGCGGCGTGGTGCCCGACTGGGTCGAGATCACCGCCTCGGGCGTGCGCTCGGCGCAGGGCTTCTCGTTCGACGCGGGCTACGAGGCGATGCGGGTGCCGCTGTTCCTGGTCTGGTCGGGCCATGGCTCGCACCTCGCGGTGAGGCGCTATGCCGAGGCGCAGCGTGGCGCCCCGCGGGGCGAGGTCGCGACGATCATCAGCCGCGACGACGGCTCGATCCAGACCACCAGCCACAACGCCGGCTACGCGGCGGTCGCCGCGCTCGCCGACTGCGCGACGCAGGCCACCGTGGGCTCGGGCATCCCGCCCTACGTGCCGTCCGATCCCTATTACCCCGCCACGCTGCACCTCTTCTCCATGATCGCGCAGATGGAGGCCGAACCGCGATGCCTTCCGATATGACCTTCCGCACCCTTCTCCGCCCCGCAGCGCTCGTGATGGCGCTGGCGCTCTGTCCGCTGGTCGCCGCCGCGCAGGAGCCGGACGAGCGCGACCTGCAGGCCCTGCGCTTCTACATGAACGAGAACAACGAGCAGGCGATCCAGTCCGAGCTGCGGCGCCTGCAGATCCAGTTCCCGGCCTGGACGCCGCCCGCCGACCTCGATGCGCTCGACGAGACGGTGCCCTCCGAGGCGATCGAACGGATCTACAGCCTCATCGCCGACGAGGATTACGCCGGCGCCCGCGAGGCCATCGCCGACACCGGGCGAGAGTACCCCGACTGGTCGCCGTCCTCCGACCTGCTGACCGCCCTGTCGCTGGCCGAGTCGCAGTCCGAGTTCAATCAGGCGGTGCTGGCGGGCAACCGCCAGGCGGCGATCCGCATCGCCCGCTCGACCCCCGCGCTGCTGAGCTGCGAGCGGGTCAACAACGCCTGGCAGCTGGCCGAGCAATACGAGGCGCTTGGCGATGCAGCCTCGGCGCTGGTCGTCTACCGCGGCATCGCGGGCAGCTGCACCGATGTCGACGTGCTGATCGCGACGCTCGAGAAATCCGCGGCCTCGGCCAACGCCACGCAGCTGGCCGAGCTCGCCGATACCATGCGGGTGCGGGTTCCCGATGCCGAGGGGCGGCTCTCGGTGGTCGAGAACCGCCTGCGCGCGGGCCTCGGGGCCGATCCGCGCGAACTGCCCGGCGTGCCGCTGAGCAACGCGCCGCTCACCGCGCTCGAGGTGCCGCTGGCGCCGACGCCCGAGGTGCGCCCCTCGGCGCGGCCTGCGAACCTCGGCGTGGTTCCGGTGCGCCGCAGCGCCCCGGCCTCCACGGGCTCGAGCAGCGGTAGCGGCAGCGGGGGAGGCGGCGGCGCGGTCTCGCCCAGCGTCGCGCGTGCCGCGCAGGCCGGCGACTGGCAGACCTGCCTCGCGCTCACCGCCAATGCCCGTGCGGCCGAGGATATCTCGCAGCGCGGCTGGTGCGCCTTCAACGCCGGTCGCCCGATGCAGGCGCTCCGCGACTTCCGCAGCGCCACCGCCAACGCCCGCAACGCCACGCTGCGCCGCGACTCGGCCTATGGCATGGCGCTGACCATGATGCGCCTGCGCATGGTCAACGAGGCCGCCGCCGTCGCCGCCAGCACCGATTTCACCTATGACCAGCGGCTCGAGGTCGAATCCGAGATCCTCGATGCCCGCGGTGTCGCGGCCTACAACCGCGGCGAATACCGCCGCGCCATCGGCTATTTCAACGAGTACGAGCGTCTGACCGGCCGGGTCCGTCGCGACCTCGCCATGCTGCGTGGTTACGCCTACCTGAACTCCGGTCAGAAGGCCAAGGCCGCGGCGGAATTCCAGCGCCTGCACGACCAGCTCGCCACGCCAGAAACCCGCGCGGCGCTGTCGACCGCGCTGCGCTAAGGGACCTCAGGCGGGGCCGTCCCGAAAGGCGGCCCGCCACGGCGCAGATCCGTGCCGCTGGCCGCGCGCTGGTCTCTATTTTCAGGAAATCCACGACCTTGCGGCCGGATTGGTGCGGGTGGAGGGACTTGAACCCCCACGCCTTGCGGCGCCAGAACCTAAATCTGGTGCGTCTACCAATTTCGCCACACCCGCATGATGCCGCGCAGATCTAGCAAAGCGCCGGGGCCATGGCGAGTGGAAAATGTTTCGTGGAAGAACGTGGGACGTTTACGGAATCTCCTCCGGTGCCGGCACACAACAGGGTGGCAGAAGGGATCAGGATTGCGCCCATGTCCCCCACGCCCGGACGGAACGACGCAGCCCTCACGAAACTCCCCGCGTCGGCGCCCGGCGTCAATGAGCTGGTCGCGGGCGCCATCGTCCTGACCACCGGCGGGGCGCTGCCGGAGCAGCATTTGGCTCCCGGCGATAGGGGCATCACCGAGGACAGCGGCGCCGCGGCGCTGCGCGGTCTGCGCCACCACGCCACGCGGGCCGAGCGCATCGCGACCTGCGCGGGGCGCTTGGTCATGCCCGCCCCGAGGCCGACGACCTGCTGCCCGCGACGCAGAAGATTCTGCTGCGCGACTTGCGGGAGCGGGTCCTCGTCGGGGCCGAAAGGGCGCTGATGCCGATCTCGCAACTCGTGGATGGCGAGGTCATTCGCAGTGTCGGGACGCATCACGCAACCTTTGGCGAACGGCTCTTCGACGCGCCGCACATCCTGTATGCCGACCGGCTGGAGCTCGCCGGGGCCCGTCCCCGCCTGAGTGCTCAGCCTTGCGGCGTCATGTTGGGCCGTGCCCGGACCCGCTTCAGGCCGAGGTAGCGCTCGCGCAGGACGATGGCGACGCCCGAGGCGATCACCACCGACGAGCCGAGTATCATCTGGACCGTCGGCACCTCGGCGAAGAATGCGTAGCCGATGAGGATCGCGAAGAGGATCGAGGCGTAGTCGAAGGGCGCCAGAAGCGTGGCTTCGGCGTGGCGGTAAGCCGAGGTCAGGCAGATCTGCGCGATCCCGCCGAACACCCCGGCGCCGACGAGGATCGCCGCTTCGGCCGGCGTCGGCACCACCCAGCCAAAGGGCAGGGTGAAGAGCGCCAGCACCGTCGAGGTGAGCGAGAAGTAGAAGACGATGGCCGAAGTCTGCTCGGTCCGCACCATGCGGCGGATGTGGATCTGCACCAGCGCGGTCAGCGTCGCCGAGGTCAGGATGAAGGCGACACCGACAAGCGCCGTGTCGTCCACCCTCGAGACGGTCAGCAGCGGCCAGAGCACCAGCCCGACGCCCAGAAGCCCGGTGCCCACGGCCGAGAGCCGGAACAGGCGCACCCGCTCCTTGAGCAGAACCGCGGCGAAGACCACGGTGAGCAGCGGGGCGGCGTAGCTGAGCGCTGTGACCTCGGGCAGCGGCAGCATGGTGAGCGCCGCGAAGTTGCAGCCCATGGCACCCACGCCGACCACGCCGCGCAGCACGTGCAGCTCGGGCCGGTTCGCCCGCAGCCCCGCGACCAGATCGCCGCGCCAGAGCAGCCAGACGATGATGACCGGAAGCGCGAAGAACGAGCGGAAGAACACCACTTCGCCCGTGGGGATCGCCGAGGCGGCCTTGACCAGCGAGGCCATGACGACAAAGAGAATGACGGCGGTGAGTTTCAGGGCGATGCCGCGCAGCGGGGACATGGGCTCTCCGGTATACCAACCGGGCCTTTGTGACCGCTCACGCGGGTGTGTGCAACTGCCGCTGGCAGGCCTTTGTCAGAGATCCCGCAAGGGGGGCCGCGGGGGCTCAGCCGGTCTCGCGGCAGTGGTTGCGGAAGGCGCGCTTCAGCATGTCGAGCTCGGCTCGCAGCAACGACATCTCGGCGCGGATGTCGTCGCCGAGCGCCTCGCCCGCGATCAGGGTGAAGCTGTCGAGCGTCTCGCCGCAGGACGCGTCCTGGATCAGGAAGGTCTGCACCCCGTCGCCCACCGCCTCGATCGGGATGGGGATCTCGACGACCCAGCGCCCCGGCTCGCCCGCCTGCGCCACCGTGACCCCGCGCACCGGCGCGCCGTTGAGGCTCACGGTGATCTCGGGCGGCGGCGCGTCCTTGCGGGAGGCCGTCAGAAGGCCCTCCCAGACGCCTTCGCGGAACCGGGTCTTGGTCAGGGCATAGACGCTCATGGGGGACACCGTCAAAGCTCGGCCCTCGGGCGGCGGCTGAAGGTGAGATCGCGCAGGATCACCTCGTTCATACCGGGGTTGTCGAAGATCAGGTCGAGCCACATGCGGTCCACGCGCTTCTCGTTGAGCTTGGTGTAGGCGAGGTCGAACTCGACGCGGACCTTGTCCTCGTGCAGCGGCAGCTCGCGCACGATCTGCTCGGTATTGGGGCCGTGGCGGATGTTGAGGCGGGCGAAGATCTCGAGCGGTTTCTCCATCTCGACGATGGTGTCGACGCGGATCAGTTGCTTGCGCCTGAGGCCGTGAGTCGCGCTCTCGGGCAGGTCGATGGCAAGCGACAGGTAGCTGCCATCGAAGCGGAACACCTCGAGCCGCAGCCCGTAGGCGGCGAGGTTGGCTTCGCGCTTGTTGCGGAGCTGGCGCAGGGCGATCTCGGACCGGGGGCAGTCGTGGAAGAGCGTCACCTCGCAGCCAAGCTTTTCCTTGCTGGGCACCGAGGAGATGCCGGGCAGGGGCAGCGGGCCGCACCAGAGCTCGGGGCGCCAGGCCCAGTCGCTGTCCGGCGGGCGCGGAAAGGTCTGGTTGCCGAGCACCGGCAGCGCGAGCCGCCCGTCGGCCACGTGGATGAGCCGGTCGAGATGCTGGCGGAGCCTGCGCGCCGCGGACCGCTGGCGCCGCAGCCGCGGCAGGTCCTCGGTTTCGGCGTTGCGCGCCGCGGCACCCCACCGCCGCAGCACCGCCGCCGATAGCGCGCGGCCGATCCACCCTTCGCCGATGCCTGCCATTGCCCTCGCCCGTGGCCCCGTGTCAGCGGCCGCCTTGTCGCTGGCGGTCCTTGCCAGTGTTATGACAAATCCCTGTGATGGAATAAACGGGCAAAGATCCCGCCCTGCGTCACTGGGTCAGGCCCGAGGGACTCAGGCGGCCGATCTGCTCGTGCACGGCGCGGAGCATCGCGGCCCCGTCGGGCCCGGCAAGGACGCTTCCCTGCGGCGCGTAGAGCGCCAGCCCCACCATATGGCCGTTCTGCACGAAGGCGCCGCGCCAGTAGCGCGGGTCGCCGCCTTCGAGCAGGTCGCTGCCGCCGCCGGCGAGCTGCGCCACCACGAGCCCGTTGCGGGTGTCGCCGCGCACGAGCGTCTGACCGGCCTCCCGCGCCAGCATGGCGGGGGCGGGCAGGGTCGGCGTCGGGTCGAGCGTGCCCACGGTCACGGTGATCATCACCGGCGCCACGACGCGGCCGGTGGTCCCGCCCGAGAGGATGTTGCACGACGCGATGACGGCGAAGTCGCGGTCCTTGCGGCGCGAGAGGGTGACCGGGTCGATGCAGTAGCCCTCGGCCCCGGCGACCACCACGGCACCGTCGGCAAGCGCGGTCCGCGCCAGCGGGGGCGGGCCGCCGGTCCCGCTTCCGGGCGGCATGCAGCCGGCGAGGCAAAACAGAAGGATCAGCCCCGGCAGGCACCTCTTGCGGGTCATTGCGTGCGGTCTCCGATCCATCCCTGGTCCGGTACCGGATACCGAAGCCATTGCATGCGAACAAGAAAAGAATGGGCGGAGCTCGGCGCACCGTGGCGCCACCGGCGGTTTCCCCGCTTGCGGCACGGCAGCTTGCCGCCTAGACCGGAGGCGCGCGCCGGGCCCCCGGTGCCCCCTTGCGAGCCCGGGAGCGCGTGATGCCCTATCGTCCCTTTGCCCTGATGACCGCCGCTGCCGGGCGCACCGAGCTCTGGCGGCTGGTGCTTGGCATCGTGCTGGTGCTGGTGGTGACCTTCGGGCTTCAGCAGGCCTTCATGGCGCTTTCGGCGGCGCTGCTGCCCGAGGATGCCTACTGGTCGATGGTGGCCCAGATGCGGGCGGGTGACACGCCGCTGGGCATGCTGGTGCTGCTGCTCAACATGGGCGCCATGGGCGTGGCGGCGCTGTTCGCGGCGCAGCTTATGCACCGGCGCCGGGCGGTGAGCCTGCTCGGGCCGTGGACGCTGTTCGTGCCGCAGTTTCTGCGTTGCCTCGTCGCGGTGGGGGCGGTGACGCTGGCGGCGCTCGCGATGCCGCCCTGGCCGATGGCCGGCGAGATGACGCTGGCCATGCCCGCCGGGCGCTGGCTGGCGCTGCTGCCGGTCACCCTGCTGGCGCTGCTGGTGCAGACCGGCAGCGAGGAGCTGCTGTTCCGGGGCTACCTGCAATCGCAGCTCGGCGCGCGGATGGCGCACCCGGCGGCGTGGCTGGTGCTGCCCTCGGCGCTCTTCGCGCTCGGCCACTGGTCGCCCGACATGTACGGCGAGAACGCCCTGCTGGTGGCGCTCTGGGCGTTCGGCTTCGGCGTCGCCGCAGCCGATCTCACCGCCCGCACCGGCACGCTCGGCCCGGCGCTGGCGATGCACCTCGTGAACAACGTCGTGGCGATCGCCCTGATGTCGCCGCAGGGGGTGATGTCGGGGCTGGCGCTCTACCTGCTGCCCTTCGGCCCCGGCGACGAGGCGGCGATGCGCGCGCTGCTGCCGCTGGACCTTGCCGGGATCCTTCTGAGCTGGCTTGCGGCCCGGCTCGCGCTCCGGGTCTGAGCCCGCGATTGCAATCCCCGGCTCGGGGGCATACATCACCGCCCAACACGAGGCCGTTAAGAGCGCAAGCGATGAACTGGATCACCAACTACGTCCGCCCCCGGATCAACTCGATCTTCTCGCGCCGCGAGTTGCCCGAGAACCTCTGGACGAAATGCGACGGCTGCGGGACGATGCTGTTCCACCGCGAGGTGACGGACAACCTCGGTGTTTGCACCAATTGCCGGCACCACATGAACATCACGCCGCGCGCGCGCTTCACGGCGCTGTTCGACGGCGGCATCTTCTCCGAGATCGATGTTCCCGAGCCGCTGGCCGACCCGCTGCATTTCCGCGATCAGAAGAAATACCCCGACCGCCTGCGGGCGGCCCAGAAGAACACCGGCGAACGCGAGGCGATGCTGGTCGCCACCGGCGAGATCGGCCGTACCCCGGTGGTCTGCGCCGCGCAGGACTTCTCGTTCATGGCCGGCTCCATGGGCATGTACGTCGGCAACGCCATCATCAAGGCGGCCGAAGAGGCGAAGAAGCTCAAGCGCCCGCTGATCCTGTTCTCGGCCGCCGGCGGTGCCCGCATGCAGGAAGGCATCCTGTCGCTGATGCAGATGCCGCGCACCACCGTCGCCGTGCAGATGCTGCGCGAGGCGGGGCTGCCCTACATCGTGGTGCTCACCCATCCGACCACCGGCGGCGTGACCGCCTCCTACGCGATGCTGGGCGACGTGCAGATCGCCGAGCCCAACGCGCTGATCTGCTTCGCCGGCCCGCGCGTCATCGAGCAGACCATCCGCGAGAAGCTGCCCGAGGGCTTCCAGCGCGCCGAGTACCTGCTCGAGCACGGCATGCTCGACCGGGTGACCGACCGACGCGAGATGCGCGGCGAGCTGGTGACCATCCTGCGGATGCTGATGGGCCTGCCGCCCGCCGTGCATGGCGACCTGCCTGCCCCCGAGGCCGACGCGGCGAAATGACGACGGAAGGGTCGGACGTCATCCTCGCGCGGATGATGTCGCTTCATCCCAAGATCATCGACCTCACGCTGGACCGGGTCTGGCGCCTGCTCGAGGCGCTGGACCACCCCGAGCGCAAGCTGCCCCCGGTGATCCACGCCGCGGGCACCAACGGCAAGGGCTCGACGCTGGCGATGATCCGCGCCGGCTACGAGGGCGCGGGCAAGGTCGTGCATGCCTATACCTCGCCGCATCTCGCGCGCTTCCACGAGCGCATCCGCGTGGCGGGTGAGCTGATCCCCGAGGCCGAGCTGAGCGCCGTGCTCGACGAGTGCTGGACCGCCAACGGCGGCGAGAGCATCACCTATTTCGAGATCACCACCTGCGCGGCCTTCCTCGCCTTCGCGCGCACGCCCGCGGACGTGACGCTGATGGAGACGGGCCTTGGCGGGCGGCTCGATGCCACCAACGTCTTCGAGCGCCCGGCGCTGACGGTGATCACCCCGATCTCGCTGGATCACCAGCAGTTCCTCGGCGAGACGCTGGCCGCGATCGCCGGCGAGAAGGCGGGTATCCTCAAGCGCGGCGTGCCCTGCGTCGTCGGCCCCCAGCCGTCTGAGGTGATGGACGTGATCGAGGCCCGCGCCGAACGGCTCGGCGCGCCGCTGCTGGCACATGGCCAGCACTGGCAGGTCTGGGAAGAGCGCGGCCGGCTGGTGTTCCAGGACGAGCACGGCCTCATGGATCTCCCGCTGCCGAACCTGCCCGGCGCGCATCAGATCGAGAACGCCGGCGCCGCGCTGGCGGCGCTGCGCCATCTCGGGCTCGGCGACGCGGCCTGCGAGGCGGCTGTGACCCGCGCCGAGTGGCCCGCCCGGATGCAGCGCCTGCGCCGCGGTCCGCTGGTCGAGTCCGCCCCGGGCGTCGAGCTCTGGCTGGACGGCGGTCACAACCCGGCGGCGGGCGAGGCGCTGGCGAAACACCTCGCCACCCTGCCGGAGCGCCCGACGCACCTGATCTGCGGCATGCTCAACACCAAGGACATCGCGGGCTACCTCCGGCCTCTGGCGGGCCACGCCGCGAGCCTGACCGCCGTCTCGATCCCGGGTGAGGCCAACACGCTTCCGGCGGACGAGACCGCGCGGGTTGCGGCCTCGGTCGGGCTGCGTGCGGGCGAGGCCGGGTCGGTGACCGGCGCGCTGGCCGAGATCGTGGCGCAGGAGCCCGAAGCACGGGTGCTGATCTGCGGCTCGCTCTACCTTGCCGGGAGCATCCTGCGCGAGAACGGCTGAGCCCGTGTAAGCACGCCTTTCAAAGAGGCGATTCTGGCGGCCTATGTCTTGCGGTTGTGAAAAGTGCAAGGCATAGGGCTGGCATGCATCACTAGATGTTGACGCTTTGCCACAGTTTGGCCTATCGTCATTTGCAAGACGCGCGTCGGACACAGGCACAAACAATCAACAGCGACGCGGGCCTTGGGGGACAGATGATGGCGACGGATACCGATCCAGCGCGCAGGGGTTCTGCGGGCCGGACCGGGGCAGGGTTCGACCCGCGCTGCCGCACGCTTTCTCCCGGACAATGGAATATCAGGATGGGCCTCGCCTCGATCTCGGGCAGGCTGGCCGTCACTCGCTACGACCATTCAATAAGCAGGCAACTGTAAACTCGAGCAGCCTGGAGGGTCCCACGGGACCCTCTTTTTTTGCCCCGTCGCCGGGGGCCTTCAGCACCTTTGCCGGAGGCGCATGGCCCTCAGGCGGGCGGGTGGCCCCAGCTCGCGTCCTGCATCTCGCGCAGGCGGCTGGCGGTGCGCTCGAACTCGAAGGCGCCGGAGCCCTCGATGTAGAGGCTCTCGGGTTCGTCCATGGCGCTGACGATCAGTTTCACCCTGGCCTCGTAGAGCGCGTCGATCAGGATCACGAAGCGCTTGGCCTCGTTGAAGTTGTTGCGCCCCAGCCGGGGGATGTTCTCGAGCACCAGCAGGCGCAGCGCGTCGGCGATGGCGAGGTAGTCGCCCGGCCCGAGCATCTGTCCGCAGAGGTCGTAGAACGACGCCCGCGCCACCCCGTTGTGGTAGCGCGGCAGCTCGAGCTTGCGGCCCTTGACGTGCAGCACCAGCGGTTCTTCGACACCGTGGGTGAGCTCTTGCCAGACCCGGTTGATCTCGGCCCGGGCGGTGTTGTCGATGGGGGTGAAATAGACCTTGGCCCCCTTCAGCCGGTCCTGCCGGTGGTCGCGTTCCGATGCCAGTTCGCGCACCACCAGCTTGTCCTTGATCAGCGCGATGAAGGGCAGGAAGAGCTGCCGGTTGAGCCCGTCCTTGTAGAGATCGTTGGGCACCCGGTTCGAGGTGGTCACCACCACGGTGCCCGCCTGGAACAGCTGTTCGAACAGCCGCCCGACCAGCATCGCGTCGGCGATGTCGGTGATCTGCATTTCGTCGAAGGCCAGCACCTTGACCGCGTCGCTGACGGCCTTGGCCATCGGCTTGACCGGATCCTCGACGCCTTCGCCGCGCAGCCGGTGCAGTTCGGCCTGCATCTCTTGCATGAAGGCGTGGAAGTGCACCCGGCGGACCGGCACGTTGAGGCTCTCGACGAAGAGATCCATGAGCATGGACTTGCCGCGCCCGACCCCGCCCCAGAGGTAGAGACCCTTGGGCGGCTCCGGCGCTTTGGGCTTGCGGAACAGTCCGGTGCGCTTTGCGGGCGGCTCGTTGGCGAGCGCCTCGCGGATGCGTTCGAACTCGGGCAGCGCCTCTTCCTGCGCGGGGTCGCGCTGGATGCGCCCTTCGGCGACGCGTTCGTCGTAAAGGTCCATGAGCGTGGTCATGAAACGCGCATAGCCCGAGCCGCGCGGAATGTGTAGAGGGCTTCGCGTCCGAGGCGCGTTCCGCGAGACGCCGCGCTGTCGGTCCCCTCAAGCGCTTGCGGGGCCTCTCGAAAGCACCGCGACGGCGCCGGACGCGGGCGTCGAGCCATCAGCGGAAGTGATTGTATCGGTAACATTATTGCGATTGACCCCTGCGGATCGGCGGGTATGGGTTTTTGTAAAGGAGCTTTGCCCATGCAGTCCACGCCGCGTCTGTTCACGCCCGTTCTGATCGTCGGATGCCTCATCATCCTCGTGTCCTTCGCCGTCCGTGCGAGCTTCGGCGTGTTCCAGATCCCGATCGCCGAGGAGTTCGGCTGGCCGCGGGCGGAGTTCTCGCTCGCCATCGCCATCCAGAACCTTTTCTGGGGCATCGGGCAGCCGATCTTCGGCGCGGTGGCCGAGCGCATCGGCGACCGCAAGGCGATCATCGTCGGCGCGATCGTCTACGCGGTTGGGCTGGTGCTGTCGGCCGGCGCGAACTCGCCGCTGGCGATGCAGAGCTACGAGGTGCTGGTGGGCTTCGGCATTGCGGGCACCGGCTTCGGGGTGATCCTTGCCGTGGTGGGCCGCGCCTCGTCGGACGAGAACCGCTCGATGTCGCTTGCCATCACCACCGCCGCCGGCAGCGCCGGGCAGGTGGTCGGCGCGCCGCTGGCGGAATACATGCTGGGCCTCTACACTTGGCAGACGGTCTTCATGATCTTCGCCGCACTGGTGCTGGCGATCCTCGCGCTGCTGCCGATGATGCGTGCGCCCGTGGCGCCGAAGTCCGAGCTCGAGGAGAGCATGGGCGCGATCCTCAAGCGCGCGGGGAGCGACCCGTCCTTCGCGATGATCTTCATCGGCTTCTTCTCCTGCGGCTACCAGCTGGCCTTCATCACCGCCCACTTCCCGGCCTTCGTCGAAGAGCTCTGCGGCCCGATCCAGCCCGGCGGGATGCTGCATTCCATCGGCATCACCACGACCTCGGCGCTCGGCGCATGGGCCATCGCGGTGATCGGGGTGTGCAACATCGGGGGCACGCTGATCGCAGGCTGGGCGGGCAAGCGCTGGCAGCGCAAGTACCTGCTGGCGCTGATCTACACCGGCAGGACCATCGCCTCGGCGGCCTTCATCATGCTGCCGATTACGCCGCTTTCGGTGATCGTGTTCTCGGCGGTGATGGGCTCGCTCTGGCTCGCCACGGTGCCGCTGACCTCGGGGCTCGTCGCGCATCTCTACGGGCTCCGCTACATGGGTACGCTCTACGGCATCGTCTTCTTCTCGCACCAGCTCGGCGGCTTTCTGGGCGTCTGGCTCGGCGGGCGGATGTACGACGCCTACGGCGACTACACGCTGGTGTGGTGGATCGGCGTGGGTGTGGGCGCGCTGTCGGCGATCATCCATCTGCCGGTGAAGGAAAGCCGCGCACCGGTGCCCGTCACCGCCTGAGCCGCGAAACGCGCCCGGCCTTCAGGTCGGGCGGCGCGCCATGCGGGAGGTCAGCAGGTCAGAAGGGTGGGCTCAGCGCCCGGTCCAGCAGGCGTGGATGTAGCGGCTGGTCATCAGGTCGAGATGCGCACCGCCGCCGTTCTTGAAGAGCGTGATCTCGTCGTCGCTGCCGCGCGTCATCGTCTCGGGCATGTAATAGTCCGCCAGCACGTCCTTGCGCGCGATGGCACCGGTCTCAAGCGGGATCTTCAGTTCGCCGATATGGCCGAGCGTGGTGTCGTAGCTGTCGACGAAGACCCGCGCCCGCTGCAGCGCGGTGTCGTCGGCTTCGCGCATGTCGGGACGGTAGGCGCCGATCAGGTCGAGGTGCTGGCCCGGCTTCAACCACTCACCGCGGATCACCGGGCTGGTGGACATGGTGGCACAGGTCACGATGTCGGCCTTCGCCACCGCCTGCTCGAGATCCGCCGCGACCTCGATCCCCAGTTCCTCTGCCATGGCCTCGGCCTTGGCGATGGTGCGGTTCCAGACCGAGAACCGGGCACCGGGGAACCCGGCGCTGTAGGCCTCGTAAAGCGAATGGCCGACGTGGCCGGCGCCGACGATGAGGATCTCGCGGCTGTCGGGGCGCGCCAGCGTCAGCGCCCCCAGCAGGCTGTCGCCCGCAGTCTTCCACTTGGTGACGAGGTGGAAATCCACCACCGCCTCGAGCAGCCCGTGCGCGTCGTCGTAGAGCGACACGCCGCCGTTCACCATGCCGACGCCCTGCGCGGGGTTACCGGGAAAGATCGTCGCGGATTTCACCGCCAGCCCCAGCCCGTCGATCCACGCGGCGCGGTTCAGCAGCGTGTCGTCGCGCCGGTAGAGGAAGTTGTCCGCGATCTCGGCCTTGGGCAGCCTGTGGCCGTCCCGGAAGGCGCGGGTGAGCCCCAGCCAGTCCATCTTTGCCTCGGCCTCGAAGGGGATGAATGCGGGCGTGGTCATGCGAGATCGTCTTTCTTCAGCAGGCCGTGCGAGACGAGGCACTCTGCCCAGCCCTCGGGCCCTTCGAACAGGTGGGTCTGCCAGCCGCGCGCGGCGGCGGTGGCGATGTTGTCGGCGCGGTCGTCGGCAAAGAGCAGCGCCCCGGGGGCGAGGCCGCAATCGGCTTCGACCATGGCGTAGATCTCGGGGGAGGGCTTCACCGCCCTCATCGCGCCTGAGATATAGCGCCGGTCGAACTCGGCCAGGAACGGATAGCGCGCCTCGGCCAGCGCCAGGGTGCCCTCGCCGATGTTGCTCAGCGCAAAGACCTGCACACCGGCGGCGCGCAGAGCCCGCAGGGCGCGGACCGAGCCGGGGATCTCGGGTGAGGCCAGCTCGACCCAGCGGTCGTGCCAGTGGCGGATGGGCTCGGCCCAGTCCGGGTGGGCGTCGGCGGTGCCGTAGACCACCTCGCGGAAATCCTCGCCCGCGTCGATGCGCTCGTTCATGCCGTGCAGGTCGATGGCGTGGAACATCGCGCGGCGGCGGTCCTCGCCCAGAAGCGCGTCGTAGTAGATCTCGGGCTGCCACCGGATCAGCACGTTGCCGATGTCGAAGACCACCGCCTCGATGCCCATGACCTACCCCTTCACCTGCCGCATTTCCCGCTCGAGCGCGTCGAGGAAACGGGAGCGGTCGGCCTTTGTAAACCCCTTGCCGCTCCCGCCCTGGTTCAGCGGGTTGGCGGCGCGCAGGTCTGCCATGAGGTCGCGCATGGCAAGCTGCTGGCCGATGTTCTCGGGCGTGAAGCGCTCGCCGTTGTGGCGCAGCACGCGGGCGCCCGCCGCGACGCATTTCGCCGCGAGGGGAATGTCGCCGGTCACCACCACGTCGCCGGGTCCGGCGCGGTCGGCGATCCACATGTCGGCCACGTCCGGGCCCTCGGGCACGATCACCGTCTCGACCAGCGGATTGGCCGAGGGGCGCAGCCCGCCGTTTGACACCACGAACAACCTGACGCCGTGGCGGGTGGCGACCCGCTCGGCCTCGGCCTTCACCGGGCAGGCATCGGCATCGATGTAGAGCGCCGTCATGAGGTCACCATCGCAATTACAAGGCTGACTGTCACGATGCTCGCGGCGGTCGAGAGCAGGATCGCGGCCGAGACCCGCTGCGGCGCGATGCCGTAGTGCTGCGCCAGCATGAAGACGTTGCCCGCCACCGGCAGCGCCGCGGTCGAGACCGCGACCGTGGCCTGGAACGGCGTGGTCGGGAAGAACAGGTAGACGCCGGCGGCCACGAAGAGCGGGTGCAGCACCAGCTTGGCAAAGCTGAGCCAGCCCGAGACCGCCAGCCGCTCGGCGGATTTCGACGCCAGCGAGGCGCCGATGGCAAAGAGCGCGCAGGGCGTGGCGGCGTTGCCGAGGATGCTCAGGAACTCCTCCGCCGGGCCGGGCAGGGGCAGCTTCAGCGCCGAGACCAGCAGGCCCAGCGAGATCGAGACGATCATCGGGTTCTTCACCAGCCCGATGGCCACCTGCCGGAAAATCCGGAACGAGATCCGCCCCTCGCGCGCGGCGGTCACGAGGATCACCAGCAGCGAGGCGAAAACGATGAGATCGATGGTCAGCATCAGGATGATCGGCGCCACCGCGGCCTGCCCCAGCAGCAGGGTCAGCATGGGCACGCCGAGAAAGCCCGTGTTGCCGATGCAGGCGGTCTGCGCCTCGATGGCGGCGGTCTGCATGTCCTGCCGGCGCAGGAAGGCCACGCCGGTGACCAGCACGTAGACCGCCATGGTGCCCCAGAGATAGGCCGAGGCGAGGCGGGCGTCGAAGATCTGCGAGATGGACAGCGTCGCGGCGAAGCGGAAGAGCATCGCCGAGAGCGCGAAGTAGAAGACGAACTTGGTCAGCGCCGCCGTGGCCTCTTCCGAGAAGAACCGGGTCCGTCCGGCACCGTACCCCAGCCCGATGAGAGCAAAGAACGGAAGGGTCTTCAGGAAGATGGCGAGCATGTCACCCTGTCAGCTGGTTGCCCGGGCGAACGGCCCTGCGGAGCGATGGGCTCAGGCCTTGCCTTCGAAATCGCGGTGCACGAAGCGGGCGTCGCAATAGGGGCATTCCACGACACCGGTCTCCAGCGGGATCGAGAGCCAGACCCGCGGGTGGCCCAGCGCGCCTTCGCCGCCGTCGCAGGCGATGCGGTGGCTGTCGACGATCCTGGTCTCCGGGGCTTCCGTGGTCATGGCTGCGGTTTCCTTTTGGTGACACCTGCACTACCTGCGTTATGAGCGAAGAAAAAGACAGGAGCAAGGCTCGGCATGACTGGTGACGCGATCCGGATCGAGGGGCTGCGCAAGACCTATGCAGGCGGCAAGGAAGCCCTCAAGGGCATCGATCTGGCGATCCCCACGGGGTCGATCTTCGGCCTGCTCGGTCCCAACGGCGCTGGCAAGTCGACGCTGATCAACATCCTCGCCGGCCTGGTGCTGAAGACCTCGGGTCACGTCACCATCTGGGGCTGGGACCAGGACCGCAACCCGCGCCAGTCGCGCGCGTCCATCGGGGTGATGCCGCAGGAGCTGAACCTCGATCCGTTCTTCAGCCCGCGCGACGCGCTCGAGGTGCAGGCCGGACTCTACGGCGTGCCGAAGAACCGCCGCCGCAGCGACGAGATCCTCGAGATGGTGGGGCTGACCGACAAGGCCGATGCCTATGCCCGCACCCTGTCGGGGGGCATGCGCCGCCGCCTGCTGCTGGGCAAGGCGCTGGTGCACCACCCGCACATCCTCGTGCTCGACGAACCCACCGCCGGCGTCGACATCGAATTGCGGCAGATGCTCTGGTCCAACGTCCGCAAGCTCAACCGCGAGCGCGGCATGACCATCATCCTGACCACACACTACCTCGAGGAAGCCGAGGAGATGTGCGACGAGATCGCCATCATCAACCAAGGCGCCGTGGTGGCACGCGACAGCACCCGCAACCTGCTGGGCCAGCTCGATGCCAAGACCATGGTGATCGAGCCGGTCTCGGCACCGGAGACGCTCCCGCAGGGGCCCGGCATCACCATCGAGCGCCGCGACGGCGGGCTCATCGCGCTCAGCTACCACGCCTCGCAGACCACGGCCGAGGATGTGCTGGAACTGGTGCGCGGCGCCGGAATCCGGATCCGCGACGTTCGGACGGAACAGGCGGACCTCGAGGATGTCTTCCTCGAACTCACCCGAAGCCGTCCCGCCGCCTGAGACCTCGCAAGGGGGCGCTGCCCCCTCTGGGCCTGCGGCCCATTCACCCCCGGAGTTTAGCGGGCAAGATGAAGCAGCAGGGCCGCGCCCGGTCTTCATCTTGCCGGATAAACTCCCGCCGGAGGCAGGCCGTCCCTGCATCACCGGCGCGGATCCCGTTCAGTGCGTCACCAATCCAACGGGTTCCGAGCCGACGCCCCGGAGGGCGGCGGCGAGACGGGATGTGCGGCCGGAAGGCCGCACCGTCAGGTCAAGGCGCAGAGGTTCAGGCCGGGGTCAGCATCCGGCCGAGGTTGCGGCCGCCGAGGATGTGCACGTGCAGGTGCGGCACCTCCTGGACGCCGTTGTGCCCGGCGTTCGAGATCATCCGGAAGCCCTCGGCCTCGACGCCCTTCATCTCGCAGACCTTGGCGATGGCGCGGGTGTAGTCAAGGATCTCCTCGTCCGAGGCGTTGGCGGCGAAATCGTCGTAGTTGACGTATTTCCCGCGCGGGATCACCAGCACGTGGATCGGCGCCTGCGGGCGGATGTCGTTGAAGGCGAGGCTGTGCTCGGTCTCGAACACGGTGTCGTTGGGGATCTCTCCCCGCAGGATCTTCGCGAAGATGTTCTCGTCATCGTAGCTGTAGGCCATGGTCTTCCTCAATCGGCGAACAAGTTGTCGGTTCTGGCCAGCTCCAGCGCCGTGTCCTCGGTCACCCCGAGGAAGGCGGCGATGGGCCGGGCGTTCTGGGCCGGGTTGTCGATCTCGCGCATCAGCAGGTGGTTCTCGAACTGCGCGTCCCGGATCCGGTCGCTTTCGTGCACCATGTCGTTGCGGATCGCCGGCAGCAAGCAGTTCAGCGTCTCGCGCGGCGTGTGGTCGCCCGCCAGCCCCACCCGCATGGCATGGCCGGTGAGATATGCGTCCGAGTACCGGCACTCGATCTCGAGCAGCCGCGACACCGAGCGGTCGCGGCAGAAATCCTCGAGCAGGTCGAGGTTCGACGGGTCGAGACAGACGACCAGCCGCTCGCTTTCGTAGTAGTCGAAGAGCATCCGCATCAGCGCCCGGCGGTGACGGTGGCGCTTGGCGACCGTGGACTGGATGCCGCCGAGATCGGGCAGGGCGCAGCTCTCGTCGTTGAAGAGGTACTCGATGCAGGGGATGTCGGTCACCTGCCGCATCCGCTGCACCAGCCGCCGCGCCACCTGCCACTTCCTGCACACCACGATCAGCAGTTCGCGATCGCGGCCGAGCGAGCTTTCCGTCTCCCAGAAGCGCGGCGCGAAGCGGCGGCCGATGCGGCCCTTCTCGGTCAGGAAGCGGTAGAGCGAGCGGCCCTCGTCGGAGATCCGGAACCGCGCCCCGTCCGAGGCGTAGAGCACCCCCAGCCGGCGCTTCAGCTCGCGCGCCTCGGGGCTGATCTTGCGGGCGAAGAGGAAGTCCTGGCTCAGCAGCAGGTCGTAGTGGTCGTTGTGGAACACCACCGGCATGCCGTAGTCGGTGAACATCAGGAAGGTGAGGGTGCGGCTTTCGATCTCCTGCGCGGGGACGAGGTGGCGGACGAGGGTCTGGAAGAAGGTCTCGTCCGGGATCCACGTGCCGCGGAAGAAGCGCATCACGTCCCGGCGCTGGCGGCAGAAGTCGAGGATCCACGCGACGGTGCGCCGGCGCAGGCACCACCATTGCGAGCCGATCATCACCTCGATGTCGCGCGGGATCTCGCGGGTGAGCCCCAGCCGCTTCTGCAGCTCGAACATGGCGTAGAAGCGTTTCTTCTGGGTGCGCTCGTTGAACCAGTGGCGGTAGACCAGCCGTTCTTCCTTCCAGCCGGTCTTGATCCAGTCGGATTTGAAGTAGTCGAAGCTCTCGATGTAATCGACCTCGCGCCGGTCGAGCAGGCCATGGGCGTATCGCGCCGACTTGATCGCCATGCAGTCGCCCGAGAGCATGTAGAAATGCGTGGCGCGGGGGAAGGCGTCGGTGGCGGCCCCGAGCGCGTTCAGCGTCGCCTGAACGAGGCTCCACGCCCCCCAGCCGCATTTCACCCGGCGCTTCGGGAAGGTCACGTTGGGATTGTCGGCCAGCGCCGCGCGGATCCGGTCGTAGTCGGCTTTCGGCGCACGCGCGTCGAAATGGATCGACATGTAGTCGCCCACGGCGGTCAGGCTCTGCGCCTGCTTGATGATGGCGTCAGGGTCCTTATGACACAGCAGGATGAAGGCAATCTTCGCCATTCAGGAAACGGTCTGCCCCGATTTTGCCTGTTTGATTATGTTGATAGAGGTGAACGGGCGTTGAAGAAACCGGGTTGTTCTGCTTTTTTCAGGGGTCAGCGCCCGGGGCAGAGCCAGCGGGCGGACCGGAGGCAGAGGGCGTATGGGGTTTCCTGGGACCTGGATGACCGAGAGCGAAAGCATGGTGTATCGGGTCGTCCCGAAATGCGCCTGCTCGACCATCGGCCAGATCATGTACTACTCGGATCACGGGGTGTTCTTCGACGGCGATATCCACGACGCCGGAACCGGCCTGCACAAATGGGCGCGCGAGGACAGCCAGGGGCCGATCCGGGCCAACGTGAAGACCCGCAGCGCCTATGCCTTCACCTGCGTGCGCAACCCCTACACGAGGATCCTGTCCAGCTTCTTCGACAAGATATGCGGCATTCAGCGCAACGGGCAGCGCTACCGGGGCAACCTCGTGCCGCTGCTGATCCAGAAATACGGCATCGAGGTGGGGGGCGACGATGGCAAGGGCGATTTCGACCAGATCCGCAGCTTCCGCAGCTTCCTGCTCTTCGTGCGCGACACCATCCGCTGGCGTCGCCCGATGGAGCCCGACATCCACTGGTCGGCGATCTCGGGCCATGTCTCGACCTTCATCGTGAACGGCGGGCGCTACGACCGGATCTTCTGGACCGAGAGGTTCGAGGAAGGCATGCAGGGTGTGCTCGACCGGGTCGAGACGCGGCACAGCGTCGACCTCGCGTCGATCCCGCGCTTCAACGAGTCCGAGGGCCACGGGCCGAAGCGCGCGCATCCGGTCGAGGACTATTTCGACGACCTGTCGATGCATCTGGTCTACGAGATCTACAAGCGCGACTTCGAGCTCTTCCGCTACGATTTCGAGAACCCGGCGAACAAGATGCCCACGGGCGAGATCGACCTCGACGAGGTGCACGCCAAGCTCGGCGACTGATGCCCCGCGTCAGTCGCGGTGGGCGAGCCCGAGATAGCCGAGGATCGCCGGCAGCAGCCGGCGCTCGATCTGCGCGAGGTCGGTCTCGCCTGCGAACAGCGCCGCGTGCACCATGCCGCGGCTCATGGCGGTGAGATCGCGGGCCACGACCTCGGGCGCCGGCAGCGCGTGCTCGGCCAGCAGCCCGATCAGCCCCGCGTGGACCTTGTCGGTGATCGCCGCGACCTCGTCGTCGAGTGGCAAGTCCTCCTCGATGCGCTCGAGTTCCCGCGACAGTTCCGGCGCGCGGGCGTGGTGGCGGATTGAGGCAGAGAGGATGATCTGCGCCGCCTCGCGCAGGCTCCTGCCCCGTGCCGCGACCAGCGCCCCGGTCAGGTCGTCGAGAAGCTGCGCCTTGATCCGGCGCACCAGCTCGGCCGCGATCGCCTCCTTGCCGGGGAAATACTGGTAGAGCGTGCCGACGCTCACCCCCGCGCGCTCGGCCACCGCGTTGGTGTTGAGTCCGGCCATCCCCTCGCGTTCAAGAATCTGAGCCGCGGCCGTCAGCACCGCCTCGTAGGACGCGCGCGAGCGGCTCTGGCGCGGTGTTTTCCTTGGGGAAAGCGGGGCGGCGTGGGACATCGGCGGAATGCGAGTATGAAAGCTGAGCCTTTGCTCACATTCTTGACCGAAAGAGCCTGCGGGACAAGGAGATTGACGATGGATCGCTACTGGAACGGACGCAAGGTGCTGCTGACCGGCGCGACCCGCGGCATCGGGCGCGAGATGGCGCGGCAGCTGACCGCGATGGGGGCAGAGGTGCTGGCGGTGGCGCGCAACCCTGCCGCGCTCGACGAGCTGCTGCGGCGGGGCGATTGCGTGGACGTGCTCGAGGCCGACCTCGCCGACGCCGAGATCCCGCGCGGCGTGGTCAACTGGGTGCGCGATGCCCACCCTGATTGCTCGGTGGTGATCAACAACGCCGCAGTGATGCGCTACCCGGTGCTGACCGACGGGACGCAGCACGGCGAGGGCGTGGCCGAGGAGGTGCAGGTCAACCTCGTGGCGCCGACGCTGATCGCGGTGGGGCTGCTGCCGGTGCTGGGCGCGCAGGCGGGCGCCCGGGTCGTCAACGTGACCTCGGGGCTCGCGGTGGCGCCCCAGGCCGATGCGCCGGTCTATTGCGCCACCAAGGCCGCGATGCGCAGCTTCACCCGGTCGCTGCGCTACCAGGTTGAGGACGCGGGGCTTGGCGTCGGCCTGTCCGAGGCGCTGCTGCCGGTGGTGGACACCACGCTGTCGCGCGGTGCGCCGCAGCGCAAGATGTCGCCTGCGGATGCGGCGACCGCCATCCTCGAGGGCGTGGCGCGGGGCAGGCGCGAGATCTGGATCGGCAAGGCGCGGCTCCTGCGCCGCCTGATGTGGCTGTCGCCGGCACTTGGCCACGGCATCATGCGGCGCATGCAGGCCTGACGGTCAGTCCGCGTCGGGCAGCGCGTCGGATTCGATCACCGGGAAGAACTGCCCCGAGGACCAGACGCCGAACCAGCTTTGCCCGTCCTGCTGGTGGTGCTCGCCGAGGTCCACCAGCCGGTAGAAGCTCTTGCGGTCGATCAGCGCCTCGAGGTTGCGGCGGATCAGCACGTAGGGCGCGGGCTCGCCGGTTTCGGGGTCGCGGGTGACCCGGATCGGGTGGTCGGCGCCAGCCGCCGCCTCGTCGCCCACGTGGGTGCGGAAGGTCAGCACCTGCGCTTCGCCATCGCCCGTTACCTCGAAATCGGTGGCGAGGAAGGGCGCGTCGTCGACCTGGATGCCGACCTTCTCGACCGGCGTCACGAGGAAGTATTCGTCGCCGTCGCGCCGCAGGATCGACGAAAACAGCTTCACCAGTTCGAACCGCCCGATCGGCGAGCCGAGGTAGAACCACGTGCCGTCGCGGGCGATCCGCATGTCGATATCGCCGCAGAACGGCGGGTTCCACTTCTCCACCGGCGGCAATCCACGCGATTTTATGGCGCGCGCTGAGGCAGCGAGGCCGTCTGCAGAGGGTGTAACGGAATTTTGTGTGTTCATTGGTTTTGTCATTCGCGAGCCCCGAGATAGACTTGAATCGTAAACAAGTGATTGCAAGGAGTCAGCCCATGGCCGAAGACCTGGTTGCCGAGATCGAGGCCCTCGAAGAGCGGCTGGCCGAAGCGAAGCGCGCGATCAACAGCCGCTTCATCGGGCAGGAGCGGGTGGTCGAGCTGACTCTCTCCGCGCTGCTGTGCGGCGGCCACGCGCTGCTGATCGGCCTTCCCGGGCTGGGCAAGACCCGGCTGGTCGAGACCCTGTCGACGGTGATGGGGCTGAACGGCAACCGCATCCAGTTCACCCCCGACCTGATGCCCGCCGACATCCTCGGTTCCGAGGTGCTCGAGACCGGCACAGACGGCAGCCGGGCGTTCAAGTTCATCCATGGTCCCATCTTCTGCCAGCTCCTCATGGCCGACGAGATCAACCGCGCCTCGCCCCGGACCCAGTCGGCGCTGCTGCAGGCGATGCAGGAAAAGGCGGTGACGGTTGCCGGCGAAACGCGCCAGCTCGAGCTTCCGTTCCACGTGCTCGCCACCCAGAACCCCATCGAACAGGAGGGCACCTACCCGCTGCCCGAGGCCCAGCTCGACCGCTTCCTCGTCCAGATCGACGTGGCCTATCCCGACCGCAAGACCGAGAAGGACATCCTGATCGCCACCACCGGCACTGAAGAGGCCCAGGCCCATCAGGTCTTCGATCCCGCGACGCTGATGGCGGCCCAGACCCTGCTGCGGCGGATGCCGGTGGGCGACGCGGTGGTCGAGATGATTCTCGACCTCGTGCGCGCCTTCCGCCCCTCCGAGCCCACCGCGCCCGAACGCGTGCGCGAGACCGTGGCCTGGGGGCCCGGCCCGCGTGCCGCGCAGGCGCTGATGATGACGGTGCGCGCCCGTGCGCTGCTTGAGGGCCGGCTGGCGCCGTCGCCCGCGGACGTCATCAACATGGCCCGCCCGGTGCTGGTGCACCGCATGGCGCTGACCTTCTCGGCACGCGCGCGGGGCGAGGACCTCGGTGCGCTTATCGACGATGTCGCCGCCGGGCTGTCGTCCTCCGAGGCCGCCGCTTGAGCGACCGCATCACCCTTCTTCGCCGCGATGCGCAGGAGGAGGCGTCCCGCTTCCCCGCGCTGCTGGCCCGCGCCGAGCATCTCGCGGGCACGGTGCTTCTGGGCGACCACGGACGCCGCCGCTCGGGCGTGGGCGACGACTTCTGGCAGTATCGCCCGCTGCGCGCCGGTGACAGCGTGCGCAGCATCGACTGGCGGCGCTCGGCCCGCGGTGACGACCAGTACGTGCGCGAGCGCGAGTGGCAGATCGCGCAGAGCGTGCTGCTCTGGGTCGATACCGGCGCCTCGATGCGGTTTTCCTCGGGCAAGGACCTGCCGTCCAAGGGCGACCGTGCCCGGCTCGTCGCGCTTGCCGCGGCGGTGCTGCTGATCCGGGGCGGCGAGCGGGTGGGCTTCACCGGCTGGTCGCTGCCGCCGCGGGGCGGCGACGTCCAGATCCTGCGGCTGGCCGAGGCGCTCGCCACCGACGGGGCCGAGGATTACTCCGAGCCAGAGGCGCGCGGCATGATCCCGCACGCGCGGGCGGTGTTCGTCTCGGATTTCCTCGGCAATCTCGACCCGGTCGAGGCGGCACTGACCAAGGCCGCCGACCGTGGCGTGCGCGGCGTGCTGGTGCAGGTCCTGGACCCGACGGAAGAGACTTTCCCCTTCAAGGGGCGTACCATCTTCGAAAGCGTCGGCGGCAGCGTCAGCCACGAGACTCTCAAGGCGGGCGACCTGCGCACCCGCTACCTTGAGCGGCTGGCAGAGCGCAAGGCGCGGCTGGCCCATTTGTCCCGGTTAACGGGTTGGCAATATCTGTGTCACCACACCAGTGACAGCGCGCAGAACGCGCTGCTCTGGCTCTACCGCGCGATGGATGGAGGCCACGGATGACGATTCTCGGGCCGCTCGGCTTTACCGCGCCCTGGTTGCTGCTGGGGCTGCTGGCGCTTCCGATCCTCTGGGTGATCCTGCGCGCCGTGCCGCCGGCTCCGATCCGGCGCATGTTCCCCGGGGTGGTGCTGCTGCTCGGCCTCAAGGACGAGGAGCAGGTGACCGACCGCACGCCGTGGTGGCTGCTGCTGATGCGGATGCTCGCCGTTGCCGCGGTGATCATCGGCCTCGCCGGACCAGTGCTGAACCCGCAGGACGACAGTGGCGAGCAGGCCGGAGCGGGCCCGCTGCTGGTGGTGATGGATGCCAGCTGGTCGAGCGCGTCCGACTGGACCGCCCGGCTCGAGGCGCTGGACGCGCTGCTCACCCGGGCCGAGCGCGAGGCCCGGCCGGTGGCGCTGATGCGGCTCACCAATCCCGAGGCGCCGCAGTTCCAGGCGGCAGGCGTGCTGCGCAGCCGCCTGACCGGCATCCTGCCCGAGCCGTGGCAGCCCGACGATGCCCGCGTTACCCGCGCGCTCGAACTGCTGCCGGACCAGGATTTCGACACCTACTGGATGTCCGACGGGCTCGCCCGCGACAGCCGCAAGCCGCTGCTGGAGTCGCTCGAGGGGCACGGGCGGGTCACCGTCTTCGAAAGCCCGCGCGCCCATTACGCGCTGACCCCGCCGCGCTTCGAGGACGGCCACGTGCTGCTCACCCTGCGCCGCCTGCGCCCCGGCCCCGAGACCGAGGTCTCGCTCGCCGGGCACGGGCTCGACCCGGCAGGCAACCCCGCCGTGCTGCTGCGCAACCCGGTGATCTTCGAGCAATCCGCCACCGAGGCCGAGCTCGAGCTCAACCTGCCCGCCGAGCTGCGGGCGCGGATCACCCGCTTCGAGATCGAGGGCGCACGCAGCGCCGGCGCCGTGTCGCTGCCCGATGACAGCCTGCGCCGCCGCGAGGTCGCGCTGATCGCGGGTAACGAGAACCGCGAGGGGCTCGAGCTGCTGTCGCCGCTGCACTTCCTGAACAAGGCGCTGGTGCCCACCGCCGACCTGCTCGACGGCACGCTGGAAGAGGTGCTGCCCGCCAATCCCGACGTGATCGTGCTGGCCGACGTGGCGACCCTGTCGCCGGGCGAGCAGTCCGGGATCACCGAGTGGCTCGAGAACGGCGGCACGCTGCTGCGCTTCGCCGGGCCGCGCCTTGCCGCCAGTGACGTGAGCCGCAGCGAAGAGGACCCGCTGATGCCGGTGCGTCTGCGCGCCGGCGGGCGCTCGGTCGGCGGTGCCATGAGCTGGGGCGAGCCCAAGTCGCTTGCCGCCTTCGCCGAGGACAGCCCCTTCTACGGGCTCGAGATCCCCGAGGACGTGACGATCAGCAGCCAGGTCATGGCGCAGCCCGACCCGACGCTGGCGTCGCGGGTGATCGCGCAGCTGACCGACGGCACGCCGCTGGTGACCCGCAAGAGCGTTGGGCAGGGGCAGGTGGTGCTTTTCCACGTGACCGCCAACGCCGAATGGTCGTCGCTGCCGCTGTCGGGCCTCTTCGTGCGCATGCTCGAGCGGCTGGCGGTGTCCTCGATGCCGGCCTCGCCCGATGCCGCCGATCTCGTCGGCACGGTCTGGCAGCCGCTGCGCGTGCTCGACGCCTTCGGGCGCATCGCCGACGCGGGCAACCTTCCGGGCGTCGCGGGCGAGGCGCTGCTGGATGCCCCGCTCGGCCCCGAGCTGCAGCCCGGCCTCTATCAGGGTGAGGACCGGAGCCTCGCGCGCAACGTGGTGACGGCCGACACCGTCCTGCAACCGGCCGTCTGGCCCGAGCGGATCTCGGTCGAGGGGCTGTCACGGGCGCAGGAAACGCCGCTTGCCGGCTGGCTTCTGGCCACCGCCATCGCGCTTCTGCTGGCCGACGTCATCGCCTCGCTGGGGCTCTCGGGACGGCTGGGCGGCGGGCGTGCCGGATCGGCCGCCGCCGCCATCCTCGCCGCCGCGCTGATGCTGCCGGGCATGGCCCGCGCGCAGGACGACCCGCCCACGGGCGATGACGCAGCTGCGATCCTCGCCGCCTCCGAGGTGACGCTCGCGCATGTGCTGACCGGCGACCGGCAGCTCGACGACATGGCGCAGGCGGGCCTGCGCGGCCTGTCCGAAATCCTGTTCTTCCGCACCTCGGTGGAACCGGCCGAGCCCATGGGCGTCGACCTCGAGCGCGACGAGCTGGCCTTTTTCCCGATGCTCTACTGGCCGGTGACACCGAGCCAGCCGGCGCCCTCGGAAGCCGCCTACGTCAAGCTCAACGAGTACCTGCGCTCGGGCGGCATGATCCTCTTCGACACCCGCGACGCGGACGTGGCGGGCTTCGGCGCCGCCTCGCCCGAGGGCCGCAAGCTGCAACAGCTTGCCGCGCCGCTCGACATCCCGCCGCTGGAGCAGGTGCCGCAGGACCACGTGCTCACCCGCACCTTCTACCTGCTGCAGGATTTTCCCGGTCGCTACACCAGCCGAGACGTCTGGGTCGAGGCCGCGCCGCCGGATGCCGAACTGATCGAGGGCATGCCCTTCCGCAACCTCAATGACAACGTCACCCCGGTGGTGATCGGCGGCAACGACTGGGCAGCGGCCTGGGCCATGGATGAGCGCGGCAACCCGCTGGTGCGCATCGGCTCGGGCTTCTCGGGCGAGCGCCAGCGCGAGATCGCCTACCGCTTCGGGGTCAACCTCGTGATGCATGTGCTCACCGGCAACTACAAGTCGGACCAGGTGCACGTGCCCGCGCTACTCGACAGGCTTGGCCAATGACCGGACAGATCGTCTTCGACCCGCTGCTGCCCTGGCCTGCGATCTGGGCGCTGGGCGCCGTCGCGCTGGCGGGCGCCGCGCTGGCGCTCTGGCGCGGGCTGCGCGGCTGGCCGCTGCGCTTCTTCGCGGGCTTCGTGCTGGTGGCGGCGCTGACCCAGCCCTCATTCCAGGAAGAAGACCGCGCCTCGCTCACCGACATCGTGCTGATGGTGGTGGACAAGAGCGCCTCGCAGCGCCTCGCCGACCGGCTTCAGGTCACCGAGGATGCCGCCGACACGCTTCAGGCCCGCATCGAGGCCCGGCCCAACACCGAGATCCGCCGGATCGAGGTCGGCGACGGCGAGGGCGACACCGGCACCCAACTGATGACCGCGCTCTCGACCGCCATGGCCGAAGAGCCGCGCGGCCGCATCGCCGGGGTCTTCCTCGTGTCCGACGGACGCCTGCACGATCTGGAGCGCGCGCCGGGGCTGCCCGCGCCGATGCACCTGCTGATGACCGGCCGCGAAGAGGACTGGGACCGTCGCCTCATCGTGCGCAACGCCCCGGCCTTCGCCATCCTCGGAGAACCGGTGACGCTGACGCTGCGGGTGCAGGACGACGGCGCGGCACCGGGGGCGCTGCAGACGACGCTCGACATCGAGGTCGACGGCGGCGATCCCCAGACCTTCACCGTGCCGGTGGGAGAGGACGTGGAACTGCCGATCGAGCTGCCGCACGGCGGGCTCAACGTCATCCGCTTCTCGACCCCCGAGGGCGCGGGCGAGCTCACCGACCGCAACAATGCCGCGCTGGTGCAGATCAACGGCGTGCGCGACCGGCTGCGCGTGCTGCTGGTCTCGGGCGAGCCCCATGCCGGCGGGCGCACGTGGCGCAACCTGCTGAAATCCGACAGCTCTGTCGACCTCGTGCATTTCACCATCCTGCGCCCGCCCGAGAAGCAGGACGGCGTGCCGGTGACCGAGCTTTCGCTCATCGCCTTCCCGACGCGCGAGCTGTTCCTCGAGAAGATCGAGGATTTCGACCTCATCATCTTCGACCGCTACAAGCGCCGGGGCATCCTGCCGGCGATCTACCTCGACAATGTGCGCAACTACGTCGAGCAGGGCGGCGCGGTGCTGGTGGCCGCGGGGCCGGACTTCGCCAGCGCGGATTCGATCTACCGCTCTCCGCTGGCCGAGATCATGCCCGCCGAGCCCACCGCGCGGGTCATCGACGAGGGTTACCGCCCGCATGTCACCGAGCTGGGCCAGCGCCACCCGGTGACCGCCGGCATGACCAGCGAGGACAGCTGGGGCCGCTGGCTGCGCCAGATCGAGGTCGAGCCGATTTCGGGCGACGTGGTGATGTCCGGCGTCGACGACAAGCCGCTGCTGATCCTCGACCGGGTCGGCGAGGGGCGCGTGGCGCTGCTGGCCTCGGACCAGGCTTGGCTGTGGTCGCGCGGCTTCGAGGGCGGCGGCCCGCAGCTCGACCTGCTGCGGCGGCTGGCGCACTGGATGATGAAGGAGCCCGAGCTCGAGGAAGAGGCGCTCTGGGCCGAGGCCACCGGCCAGTCGATGCGCATCATCCGCCGCACGCTGGAAGAGGGCGTGGGCCCGGTGACGGTGACACGCCCCGACGGCGAGACCGAAGAGGTCACGCTGGAAGAGGTCTCGCCCGGGCGTTTCGAGGCGATCTACGAGGGCCCGGAAATCGGGCTCTACCGGCTGGCGGAAGGCGAGCAGGAGGCGGTGATCGGCCTCGGCCCCGCCGCCCCGCGCGAGTTCGAGCAGACCATCGCCAGCGGCGAGGCGCTCGAACCGGTGATCGACAGCATGCGCGGCGGTGTCCTGCGGCTCGAGGAGGGCGTGCCCAGCATCCGCTCGGTGAGCGCAGGACGTCCCGCCGCCGGGCGCGGCTGGATCGGCATCACCCCGCGCGAGGCGTTCGAGACCATGGACGTGCGCCAGATCCCGCTGCTTCCGGCCTGGCTGACGCTGCTCCTGGCGACCGGTCTGATCATCGGAGCGTGGCTGCGTGAAGGGCGTCGCTAACGGCGTTCGAGGGGCACCAGCCCGGTGCCCCAGCCATCGACGAGGCAGCGCGCCCGCACGAAGAGTGGCACGCCCTCGGGCAGCGCGACCCCGGAGAGCGCGCGGGTAAAGGGCTGCTCCTGCTCGTGTGGGTGGACCAGCACGCGGGTGCCGAGCACGGTACCGTCGCCGGTCTCGATCCGCCAACCGTCCGCGTAGTGCTCCCACCCGGTGTCGGGGTGGCGCAGCGTGACCGAAACCCGCCAGCCGTCGCCCTGACGATCCGCAACGGCCGAGAGGATCTCGGGCGGGTCGGCCTGTGCGGCACCGGCGAGCGCCGTCGCCAGCAGGAGGGCAAGGGGGCGTGTCATGGGCGGAGTCTACACGGGCGGCGCCGGCCTGCGAAGCACCGGACGGGCGGCGGGCCTCAGCGGCGCGCGTGCCGGGTGACGGGGCCGCCGTCCTGCGCCTCGATCCGGGCGATGGCCTCGGTCAGGCCCTCGTAGGCGACCGCCATGTGATGCGCGTTGGCGTGCAGGATCGTCGCGGGGTCCGCCACCAGCGCCACGTGCCCCTTCCAGAACAGCAGGTCGCCGCGCTCCGGCGCGTTGTCCGGCGCCAGCGTTTCCCCGAAGCGTGCCTCTTGCAGGTCGCTGTCGCCGGGGCAGGGGATGCCGCAGGCGAGGAACCCGGCCTGCGCCAGCCCGGAACAGTCGATGCCCATGGCCGAGTTGCCGCCCCAGACATAGGGCGTCCCGATGAGCCGCGCCGCGACCTCGACCGGATCGGCTTCGGGCGTCCCAAGCGGGCGCAGATGCGTCGCGGGCAGGAACAGGCGCTGCCCGCCCGGCGCCGCGATCTCGAGCCAGCGCTCGGCGCCGGCGGTGACGCGGACGCGTGCGCCGAGCGACAGGGCCAGCGTCTCGCCCTCGCGCTTGAAGTCGGGCTGGGTGAGCGCCTGGCTCAGCCGTACCGCGACCACGTGCGTCGCGTCTCCGTCAGGGGCGCCCAGAGCGTCGCTCGCCACGTAGCCGACGTAGCCGTCGCGCGCGGCATAGCCGAAGGCGGTGCCGTCCACGTCCTCGAGCACGTGGAAAACCTCGCCGAACAGCATCTGCCGGTCGCGGGCGCCACCGGGGGCGCGGCGGATGTCGGCGGTCTCCCGCGTCACCACGCGGGCTGTGCCCTCGGCGAACCGCTCCGCCTCGACCGCGCCGCTGAGCGAGCTGTGGGCGACCCGCCCGTTGCTGCGGAGCAGCCTGCGGTCGGTCTCGGTCACAGCTCGAACACCTGAGACAGCGCGCCGAGGATCGCCCGCGGGCCCTGTCCGACGCCGCCTTTCGGGCGGGCGGGCGCAGGGGCGGGGTTCCAGGCGTAGATGTCGAAATGCACGTAGCGCGGGCTTTCGGTCACGAAGCGGCGCAGGAACAGCGCCGCGGTGATCGAGCCCGCCATGCCGCCCGCGGGAGCGTTGTCGAGATCGGCGATGCCGGGCTCGATCTTGGCCTCGTAGGGCTCCCAGAAGGGCATGCGCCAGAGCGGGTCGGCGGCGTCGGTGCCGGCCAGCGACAGCGCCGCAGCCAGCGGTTCGTCATCGGTGTAGAACGGCGCGAGGTCGGGGCCGACGGCGACCCGCGCGGCGCCGGTGAGCGTGGCCATCGAGACGATCAGCTCGGGCGTCTCCTCGTCGGCGAGCGCCAGCGCATCGGCCAGCACCAGCCGGCCCTCGGCGTCGGTGTTGTTGATCTCGACCGTCAGGCCCTTGCGCGAGGTCAGGATGTCCTGCGGGCGGAAGGCGTCGCCCGAGACGGCGTTCTCGACCGCCGGGATCAGCACGCGGAGCCGCATCTTCAGCCCCAGCGCCATGATCGCGCGGGCGAGGCCCAGCACGTTGGCCGCGCCGCCCATGTCCTTCTTCATCAGGCCCATCGAGCTGCCGGGCTTGATGTTGAGCCCCCCGGTGTCGAAGCAGACGCCCTTGCCGACCAGCGTGATCGCGGGCCCCTCGCTGCCCCAGCGCAGGTCGATGAGACGCGGCGCACGGGGGCTGGCGCGGCCGACCGCGTGGATCATCGGGAAGTTCTCTTTCAGAGCGGCGCCAGAGGTGACCTCTATGGCGGCGCCGAACTCGGTTGCAAGCGCACGGGCGGCCTCTTCGAGCTCTTGCGGGCCCATGTCGGAGGCGGGGGTGTTGACGAGGTCGCGGGTGAGCGCCTCGGCTTCGGCGAGGATCTCGATGCGCGCGGCGTCGACGCCCTCGGGCGCGATCAGCGCCGGCGCGGCTGCCTCGGACCCGGCGTAGCGGGTGAAGCGGTAGGTGGCGAGCAGCCAGCCGAGCGCCTCTTCCGCGGCGGCCTCGGGGGGCAGGCCCGAGGCGATGCGGTAGGTGCGCGCGCCGAGGCGGGGCGCAGCGGCGGCCAGCGCGAAGCGCGAGCGGCGGCGGGCCTTAAAGGTGCCGTAGCCCGCGAGCGCGGCGGAGGGCTTGCCGGCCTCGCCCGGCAGGATCAGCGCCTCGCCGATGGCGCCGGTGAAGCCGTTGGCCTCGACCCAGGCGCTGACGGTCTCGGGCTGCGTGGCGAGCCAGTCGGCCAGCGTGGCGCTGTCGACAAGATGCAGCGGCAGGGCATCGGCTTGGGGATCGGCGAAACGGAACGGCATGAAAGGGGCCTCTTGCTGCTGGACGGTCGGCTGGTCGGTCTGCCGGACCCTACCGCAGCCCGCGCTGCCTGCAAGTCCCGTCAGACCGGGATGTCCTGCAGGTCCCAGATCGCGTAGAGCGAGCGTTCCCCTACCCGCGCCATGCGCGCCAGCGTCGCTGCCAGCGCGACGGCGTCGCCGTCGTCGATGCAGGTCACCACGTCACCGGCGATGCGGCAGAGCCCGATCATGCCGATCTGTTCGGCGATCGCCGCCAGCGCCCGGGCGCAGGCGCGCATCTCGGCGAACTCGGATCTCTCGTAGAGCCTGTCCGCCTGTCCGAGCCGGTAGGCCAGCTCTTCCATGGCGCGGCAGACCGCGTTTTCCCCTTCGCGGGGGCCCAGACGGGCATACAGCCCCTCGAGGCGTTCCGGATCGAGCCCCACATCCTCGCGCGGGGCAAGCATTGCCACCTGTTCCACAGCTCTGTCGCAACCTCGCACACATCCCCACGGCACGGCTGAATAGACCTCCCAAGTTCCCAAAAGGTTAGACCGGGCGAGATTCTTTTCTCGAATTCCAGTCGAATCCCGCTTATCTGCTCTTGCGATATGACCTGAACAGGAGGACGCGATGCAGCACGCCAGACCGCTCCCGAATTATCTCGTACAGCGTTTCCAGGGCTGGAAGGCAACGAGCTATGCCGAGAACCACGCCTGGTTCCGCCGACTGGCGAGCGAGGGGCAGCATCCCCGCGCGATGATTATCTCGTGCTGCGACAGCCGCGTCCACGTCACCTCGATCTTCGGGGCCGACACCGGCGAGTTCTTCATCCACCGCAACATCGCCAACCTCGTGCCGCCCTACCAGCCGGACGGGCAGCAGCACGGCACCTCGGCCGCGTTGGAATACGCGGTGACGGCGCTCAAGGTCGCGCATGTGATCGTGATGGGCCACTCAAGCTGCGGCGGCGTGCAGGGCTGCCTCGACATGTGCTCGGGCAAGGCACCGGCGCTCGAGGAGAAGTCGAGCTTCGTGGGCCGCTGGATGGACATCCTGCGGCCGGGCTACGAGAAGGTGAAGGATCTCCCCGAGGAGGAGATCTCGAAGGCGCTCGAGCAGCAGGCCGTCCTGACCTCGCTCGAGAACCTGATGTCCTTCCCCTTCGTGCGCGCTGCGGTCGAAGCCGAGGACCTGACCCTGCACGGCCTCTGGCACGAGATCGGCAAGGGCGGGCTCGAGTGCTTCGACCCGAAGCTCGGCGGCTTCGTCGGGATCTGAGACTGCGCCTGAGCCCAGGGCTCAGGCGTCAAGCTCGGCCGTGCAGCCATCGCGATTGAGGCGGATGGCCGGCCGGCCGAGGCGCGCGGTGAGCGATGCCAGCGGCGCCCCCAGCATGTGCCCGGTGCCCAGCGCGGCGCCGGTCTCGGCGTCCACGATGACCATGCGGCCAAGCCTGAAGGTGATCTCGTAGCCCTTGCGGGCCAGCTCGCCCGCGAGGCTGCGCCAGTCGGGGGCGTTTTCCAGCACCGGCAGCAAGATCTGGCGCAGCAGCGCCGCGGTCTCGCAATCGGGCATTTCGGGAAGTGTGACGGGGCCGACCCAGCCGACCGCCGAGATAGGTGCGATTCGCATCGTTCTTCTCCTTGCCTGTACTGCCAGCATCCGCCTTCAGTTGGGCGCAATTTTGGCAACCAAAACGTTAAGCCCGCGAGTGCTGCATGCGTGCAACAGGCAACGCGCGGTGGGATCCGGGGGGGGGCTCCGGTGCCCCCTGCGGCACGCGCGGACGGTTCGCAACGTGCAGGCGCGGCTGCAGGGGGGCGGAGTGTGCGCCGGTGGTGCGGCGTCGCGGGCCAGGGAGAGAGCGAGAGAGAGAGGGCCGGGCGACGCGGCGGTGCAAGCGCCGGCGCCGTGCCGCCGTTCCGTGAGTGAATGGGCGGCCGGATGGAGGTGGTGTCAGAGGCCGAGGAAGCGCAGCACGCGGTCCAGGGTGCCGATCTCGGGACGCACGTGACGGTCGCAGAGCAGCAGATTGCGGGCGGTGAGCGCCTCGATGCGGCGGCCGCGGGCAAGGGCGAGGAAATCGGTCGAGGTGGTCATGGTGGCAGTGGTCATGGCGGGCTCCTGTATCTGTCCGGTGCCGTTCTGGCCATTGTGCGCTGGCTTCTGCCTGCGCCGTCGAGATCAATGTATCCCGTGGTGTGCCGTGGTGCCAGTTTTCCGAAGGGTAGCGCCCCTGTGGCAAAGGATGTGTCGCCGCCTATCCGGCCGAGTAGGTAGAATTTGCCGAAAATGAAAACGGGGCCCGTGGGCCCCGCTCGATTTGCGTCGAATTTGCAAGGCTGCGCGGTGTCAGCCTTTCTTCAGCGCCTTCTGGCCAAGCACCTCGGCGATCTGCACGGCGTTGAGCGCCGCGCCCTTGCGCAGGTTGTCCGAGACGCACCAGAAGTTCAGGCCGTTCTCGATGGTCGAGTCCTGACGGATGCGGCTGATGAAGGTGGCGAAATCGCCGACGCATTCCACCGGGGTCGCGTAGCCGCCGGGCTCGCGCTTGTCGATCACCATGATGCCGGGCGCCTCGCGCAGGATGTCGCGGGCCTCGTCCTCGTCGAGGAAGTCCTCGGTCTCGATGTTGATCGCCTCGGCGTGGCCGACGAAGACCGGCACGCGCACGCAGGTCGCGGTGACCTTGATGCTCGGATCCACGATCTTCTTGGTCTCGGCGACCATCTTCCACTCTTCCTTGGTCGAGCCGTCGTCCATGAAGACGTCGATTTGGGGAATGACGTTGAAGGCGATCTGCTTCTGGAACTTCTTCGGCGGCACTTCGGTCACCGGGTTGTAGACCGCCTTGGTCTGATCCCAGAGCTCGTCCATGCCTTCCTTGCCCGCGCCCGACACCGACTGGTAGGTCGACACGACGACGCGCTTGATCTTCGCACGGTCATGCAGCGGCTTCAGCGCAACGACCATCTGCGCGGTCGAGCAGTTCGGGTTCGCGATGATGTTCTTCTTGGTGTAGCCCATGACCGCGTCGGCGTTCACTTCCGGCACCACCAGCGGCACATCGGGGTCGTAGCGGTAGAGCGACGAGTTGTCGATCACCACGCAGCCCGCTGCCGCGGCCTTGGGGGCATATTTCTTGGTGGCATCCGAGCCCACGGCAAAGAGCGCGATGTCCCAGCCGGTGAAGTCGAACGTGTCGAGGTCCTGGGTCTTGAGTGTCTTGTCGCCAAAGCTCACTTCGGTGCCGAGCGACCGGCGCGACGCAAGCGCGGCGAGCTCGTCCACCGGAAACTCGCGCTCGGCGAGGATGTTCAGCATTTCCCGGCCCACGTTCCCCGTGGCGCCAGCGACAACGACCTTATAGCCCATCTGGCTCTCCTTCGGTTTTTCCGCCCGCGCGCACGCTTGTCTGCGGCGCGTAGGGCTGGCGCGCCTCATACCGTATGGCATGGCACAACGAAAGGGTCTTTACAGAGAAAGCGCGATGGGAGCGAATCACCGACGCAGCCCAGCGATGGCATGGCACCGATGCCATGTGACGTAAAGTTGAGCAAACGGTCGTTTTGTGCGCATATGGTGTGGATGCCCCTGTTCCGTCGGAAGAAACCCGCCAATTCTCGCAGGTGCAGAAATTCCAGACTTGTCTACGGATTGGGCATTCGCGTAGATGGAACCAACTTTTGATCACTGGTTGGGCAGATGAGTGACGTCATGCGCCGCGTAATCGTGGGCCGTTTCGCCGAAGGGTGCCGGACAATTTTCAGGAACTCGTTGAACGGACCGCGTTCGTGGAGGTCGAACTAAAATGCTCTACAGGCTCGTCACGTCTCTGACGCGGACGCAGAAGCAGTGGCTCTTCATGCTCATGGACGCAGGCGTCATCGCGATCGCGATGATCTCGGCCATGGCGCTGAACGCCGCCGTCAATCCCGACCTTCCGGGCACCGACCAGCTGATCCCGATGATCCTCGGACTGGTGGTCACGGGCAGCGCGCTGTCGTGGTGGTTCGGCCTGCCGCGCTTCACGCTCAACGCCTATGATACGCGCGGCATCGTCCGCACCGCCGGCTTCGCGCTGGTTTGCGGCGGCTTCGGCGGGCTCTTCAACGGCATGATCGTGCCGCCGCTGTCGCTTGCGGTCTACTTCAACTTCTCGCTGTTGCTGCTGGTGCTCGCCGCCTCGTGGCGGATCCTGCTGCGCTACGCCACCATCGAGGTCTACCGCCGCGGGATGAACCGCATGCGCGTGCTGATCTACGGTGCCGGCCAGACCGGCCAGCAGCTCGCCGCGGCGCTGCGCCACGACCACGCCATCGAGCCGGTGGCCTTCGTCGACGACAATCCGACCCTGCAGAGCCAGGTGATCGCGGGGCTGCGGGTGCACGCGCCCTCGGCCATCAAGGAACTGATCGCCCGCAAGGGCATCGAGCGCGTCGTGCTGGCGATGCCGTCGATCAGCCAGCCGCAGCTTGCCCGCATCGCCCACCGCCTGCGCCTGATCGGCTGCGAGGTCCACGCCCTGCCGTCTTTCGCCGAGCTGGTCGGCGAACGCGAGCTGAAGAAGCGGGTCTCGCCGGTGTCGCTCGACGACCTGCTGGGCCGCAACCGGCTCGAGGCCGAGCTGCCGGGCGTCAGCCACGCCTACAGCGGTCGTCGCATCCTCGTGACCGGGGCCGGTGGTTCGATCGGCTCCGAGCTCTGCCGCCAGCTCATCGCCTGCAAGCCCGACTGCGTGGTGCTCGTCGATCATTCGGAACTCGGGCTCTACAACATCGACAAGGAACTGCGCGACATCGCGCATGGCATGACCATCGTGCCGATCCTCGGCTCGGTGCTCAACGAGCAGCTGATGGCCGAGATCATGCAGGAGCACCGCATCGAGGTGGTCCTGCACGCTGCGGCCTACAAGCATCTGCCGCTGGTCGAATGCAACGTGCTCTCGGGGCTCAACAACAACGTCATCGGCACCAAGGTGCTGGCGGACATCGCCCGCGAGGCCGGGGTCGAGCGCTTCATCCTCGTCTCCTCGGACAAGGCGGTGCGGCCGACCAACGTCATGGGGGCCTCCAAGCGCCTCGCCGAGCTTGTGGTGCAGGATCTCGCAACCCGCAGTGCCGGCACCCGGTTCTCGATGGTGCGCTTCGGCAACGTGCTGGGCTCGTCGGGCTCGGTGATCCCGCTGTTCGAGGAACAGATCGCCCGCGGCGGCCCGGTCACCCTGACCGACCCCAAGGTGACGCGCTATTTCATGACCGTCTCGGAAGCGGCGCGGCTGGTGCTGCTGGCCGGCTCCTTCGCGCGCGGCGGCGACGTCTTCGTGCTCGACATGGGCGACCCGGTGCCGATCAAGAAGCTGGCGCGCCAGATGATCGAGGGCGCGGGCTACACCGTGCGCGATGCCAAGCACCCGGACGGCGATATCGAGATAGAGATCACCGGCCTGCGCCGGGGCGAGAAGCTGCACGAAGAGCTGCTGATCTCGCCGGACATGCTGACCACGCCGCACCACAAGATCCTGCGGGCGCAGGAAAGCTACCTCTCGGAGTTCGAGATCGCGACCGCGCTCAAGGACCTGCGCAGCGCCATCGCCGGGCTCGACGAGGACATGGCCCGCAGCGTGATCGCCCGCTGGGTCGAGCGTTGCAAGGATGCCGAGCAGACCGCCCAGGCCGACGAGAAGGCCCGCGTCTGAACGCATGAGCCCTTGCGGGGTGCCTGAGGCAGGCCGCGGGCAGGGGCACGGATTTCCGGAAAGTCAGAGACAGGCAGGAGGCGGCGTCGCCCCCTGCCTTTGTCATCTCGGGACTCAGCGCCCGGGAATGTCGTCGCGGGCGGGGGCGGGGCCCCATTCCTCGATCACGGCCGCGGCCTCTTCGGCGCTCTCCACGAAGCGGAACAGGTCGAGATCCTCGGGGCTGATGGTGCCCGCGTCCTCGAGTGCTTCCCAGTTGATGATCTTCTCCCAGAAGGCGCGGCCGAAAAGCAGGAACGGCACCCGCTCCATGCGGCCGGTCTGGATCAGCGTCAGCGCCTCGAACATCTCGTCGAGCGTACCGAAACCGCCGGGGAAGACGCAGATCGCCCGCGCGCGCATCAGGAAGTGCATCTTGCGGATCGCGAAGTAGTGGAAGTTGAAGCAGAGCTCCGGCGTCACGTAGGTGTTCGGCGCCTGCTCGTGCGGCAGCACGATGTTGAGCCCGATCGAGACGCCGCCCGCCTCTTCCGCGCCGCGGTTGCCCGCCTCCATCACGCCGGGGCCGCCGCCGGTGGTGATCACGAACTCGCGGTTGCCGCTGGCGATGGACTTCTCGGTCATGCGCCGGGCAAAGAGCCGCGCCTCCTCGTAGAAATGGGTCAGCTCGGCGAGGGTCTTGGTGCGGGCGGTGTGGCGCTCCTCGGGCGAGGGGATGCGCGCGCCGCCAAACAGCACCACGGTGGAGTCGATGTTGCGTTCGTCGAGGATCAGCTGGGGCTTCAGCAGCTCGAGCTGCAGCCGCACCGGGCGCAGTTCGTCGCGGCAGAGAAAGCCTTCGTCGGCGAAGGCGAGCCGGTAGGAGGGGGCGCGGGTCTGCGGGGTGTCGGGGATCTGCTCCGCGGTCTCGCGGTCCCGGCCGGCATCGCGGAAGACGGAGTGGCGTTCGTCGTTCATTCCTGGGGGTATCCTTGTCCTGCCCGTCTTCAGACTATAGCGTCCGCCCTCGTCGCGTCATCAGGGGAACGTCAGAATGGACTGGAAACACGCAATCAACGAGGCCGCAGCCCGGATCGAAGGCCACGCTCAGGTAACCCCGGTGATGACTAGCGACGCGCTCTGGGATCGCCCGGTGGAGCTGAAGCTCGAGCAGCTGCAGCATACCGGCAGTTTCAAGGCGCGCGGCGCGTTCAACACGCTGCTGGCCGGGCCGGTGCCCGAGGCGGGCGTGGTCGCGGCCTCAGGCGGCAACCACGGCGCGGCGGTGGCCCATGCGGCAACACGGCTGGGGTTCGGGGCGCAGATCTTCGTGCCCGAGATGGCGGGCCCTGCGAAGATCGCGCTGATCGAGCGCACCGGCGCTGCGCTGACCGTGGTGCCCGGGGAATACGCCAACGCGCTCGAGGCCGCGCGCGCCTACGAGGCCAGCACCGGCGCGATGCAGGTCCACGCCTATGACGCGCCCGCGACCGTGGCCGGGCAGGGCACCCTGACCCGCGAGTGGGAGCGGCAGGGGCTCGAGGCCGACACGCTGCTGATTGCCGTTGGCGGCGGCGGGCTGATTGCCGGTGCGCTGGCGTGGCTGCAGGGGGCGCGCAAGGTGGTGGCGGTGGAGCCCGAGACCTCCTGTGCGCTGTCGGCGGCGCTCGAGGCCGGCGAGGCGGTCGACGTCGAGGTCTCGGGCGTGGCGGCGAATGCGCTCGGCGCGCGCCGCATCGGCGGGATCTGCTTCGAGCTGGCGCAGGCCCATCTGGGCGAGAGCGTGCGGGTGACGGACGCGTCGATCAACGAGGCGCAGCGGGCGCTGTGGCAGACCCACCGACTGCTGGTCGAGCCCGCGGGAGCGACGGCGCTGGCGGCGCTGCGCTCGGGGGCCTACGTGCCGGCGCCGGGCGAGCGGGTCGCGGTGCTGCTCTGCGGCGGCAACATCGCGCCGGACCCGCTGGGCTGAGGCGTCAGAGCGCGGCGCTCAGCACCAGCCAGCCGGCGGTTTCGGCGCAGAGCTGTGTCGCGCCCAGCACGTCTCCGGTCTGGCCGCCGAGCGCAGCCCGCGCCTTGCGCGCCACGAGGGCGGCGGTGCCGAGCATCGCCGCCACTGCCAGCACCCCGGCCACGCCGGTGATCAGGCAGAGCAGCAGTGCGACGGAGAGCCCGGGCAGCCAGGCGCTGCGGTCGGGCCGCCCGGGTGTCGCCATGCGGCCCAACCCGTCGGCCCGTGCCGGCGGCAGCCCGTCGAGCACCAGCAGCATGGCAAACCGGCTGCCCACCCCCGCCAGCAACAGCGCGGCGGCGCTGCAGGGTGCCTCGGCCAGCGCGCCGAGCGACGCGGCGCCAAGCCCGACGGCAAGAATCAGCGCCAGCGCGCCGTAGCTGCCGACGCGGCTGTCGCGCATGATCTCAAGCCTCCGCGCCCTGTCGCGGCCGCCCAGCCCGTCAATGAAATCCGCCAGCCCGTCATGATGCAGCCCGCCGGTGGCCAGCGCCATCGCGATGAGCGCCAGGATGCCGGCGGCCAGCGATGCGAGCCCAAGCGCGCTGCCCCCCGCGAGCACCGCCCAGCCGATCAGCCCGAGCGGCAGCCCGGTGAGCGGAAAGGCCCAGCGGGCGGCGGTCATCGGCGGCGGCGGCATGGGGAAGCTGCCCGCCGGCAGGCGGGTCAGCATCATCAGCGCCAGTCGTGTCTCGCGGATGCGTTCGCCGAGGCGTACGCTCAGGCTGTCGCTCACGCTCCCGCGACCCCGGCCTCGGCGAAGGTGGCCATGCCGTTGTGGCAGGCCAGCGCTCCGCGCAGGACGCCAAGCGCCAGCGCCGCGCCCGAGCCCTCGCCAAGCGCCATGCCGAGATCGAGGATCGGGCGCTTGCCCATGGCCGAGGTCATGCCGCGATGCCCGGGCTCTGCGCTGGCGTGACCGATCAGGCAGTGGTCCAGCAGCTCGGGCCGGGCCGCGTGCAGGGGGGCGACCGCGGCGGTGCAAATGAAGCCGTCGAGCAGCACCGGGATCCGCGCCAGCCGCGCCGCCAGCACCGCGCCGCAGATCGCCGCCTGTTCGCGCCCGCCGAGCGCCGCCAGCAGGCCGATGCCGCTGACGCCGGAATGCTGCGCTACTGCGCGCGAGACCACCTCGGCCTTGTGCGCGATGGCCGCCGTGTCCGAGCCGGTGCCGCGCCCGACCCAGTCGCGGGCCGCGCCGCCGAACACTGCATGCGCCAGCGCCGCCGCCACCGTCGAGTTGCCGATGCCCATCTCGCCGAGGATCAGCACATCCGCCTGCGGGTCTACCGCGTCGGCACCACGTTGCAGGGCGTCGAGCGTCTCGGCCTCGTCCATGGCGGGGGCGGCGGTGAAGTCGCGGGTCGGGCGGTCGAGCTCGAGCGCCACCACCGAGAGCGCGGCGCCGTTCAGCTTGCAGAGCTGGTTGATGGCCGCACCGCCGCGTTCGAAATTCGCCACCATCTGGGCGGTGACCTCCTGCGGGAAGGGGTTCACCCCCTGCGCACAGACGCCGTGGTTGCCCGCGAAGACCAGAGCCTGCGCGCGCTCGATCACCGGGCGCGCCTGACCGCGCCAGCCGGCGAGGAACTCGGCCAGCTCCTCGAGCCGCCCGAGCGAGCCCGGCGGTTTGGTGAGCTCGAGCTGTCGGGCGCGCGCCGCCTCGGCCGCCTCGGTGTCGAAGGCGGGGAGGGGCAGGGTCTCGACATCGCGCAGCGCGGCAAGGAGGGGGCGGTCGGTCATGGTCACTTCACTTTCATCGGGTGGCCCGCGACGCAGAACCAGAGCTCGTCGCAGGCGGCGGCGATCTGCTGGTTCACCAGCCCGGCCGCGTCGCGGAAGTCGCGGGCGAGCTTGTTCTCCGGGACGATCCCGGCGCCAACCTCGTTGGTGACAAAGACGACCGGCGCCCGCAGTTCCGGCAGCAGCGCCGTGAGGCGCCGGGTCTCGGCCTCCCAGTCGCGGCCCGAAAGCATCAGGTTGGTGAGCCAGAGCGTCAGGCAGTCGACCAGGCGGGGGGCGGTGCCGTCGCTGTCGCGCAGGGCGCCCGCGAGGTCCAGCGGCGCGCCGATGGTGTGCCATTCGGGGCCCCGGCGGGCCTGGTGACGGGCGATGCGGTCGGCCATCTCGTCGTCGTGGGCCTCGGCTGTGGCGATGTAGATCGCCGGCTGACCCAGCGCGAGCGTCATGCGCTCGGCCTCGCGGCTCTTGCCCGAACGGACGCCGCCGGTGATGAGGATCGACTTTCCCATGGAGCCGTGACAAAGCAGGTTCCGCGCGATTTGGAAAGCCTCGATGACGCCGCCTGACAGCAACGAGATGCTCTTGATCCGGCACGCCCCGGCCGACCACGGCGGGCGGCTTTGCGGGCGTACCGACGTGCCCGCCATCCTGCCGTCCGAGGCCGGTCTGGCGCCCCTGCGCGGCTGGCTGTCCGGCTGCACCCGGGTGGTCACGAGCCCCGCTCTGCGCTGCGTGCAGACCGCCGGGGCGCTGCTCCCCGATCATGCGCGTCCCACCGACAACCGCCTGTGGGAACAGGATTTCGGCGCCCATGACGGGCTGCCCTTCAGCGATCTGCCCGACCTCGGCCCGCTTCCGCGCGCGGCGCTCGCCGCACACAGCGCGCCGGAGGGCGAGAGCTTTGCCGACGTGGCAGAGCGCCTGCGGCCCCTGTTCGACGAGCTGACGGCCGCCGCGTCTGACGGGCCGCTCGCGGTGGTGGCCCACGCCGGGATCGTGCGCGCGGCGCTGGGGCTGGTGGCGGGAGACGTCGCCACGGGGCTGCTCTTCGAGGTGGCGCCGCTCTCGGTCACGCGGCTGCGTTGTCACCCGGGCGGGATCTCGGTCGTGGCGGTGAACTGGGCGGGGCCGGGCGCATGAGTTTCGCCGCGATGATGGCGCTCGCCTTCGCGATCGACGCGCTGGTCGGCTGGCCCGATGCACTGTTCCGGCGCATCGGGCATCCGGTGGTCTGGATCGGCAGGCTGATCACGGCGCTCGACCTGCGGCTCAACGGCGGCAGCGTCGCGCAACAGCGTGCCGCCGGGGCGCTGACCGTGGCGGTGGTGCTGACCGCGGCACTGGTCCCGGCGCTGCTGGTGCAGGTGCTGCTGCCGGACGGGGCCCTTGGTATCGTGATCGGCGGCATCCTTGCCTGGCCCTTCCTCGCGGTGCGCTCGATGCATGACCATGTCGCCGCGGTGGCGCGTCCGCTCGCCGCCGGAGATCTCGCCGGGGCGCGGCAGGCGGTGTCGATGATCGTCGGGCGCGATCCGCAGCGGCTGGATGCCTCGGGCGTGGCGCGGGCGGCGCTCGAGAGCCTCGCCGAGAACAGCTCCGACGGCATCGTGGCGCCGCTGTTCTGGGGCGTGATCGGAGGCCTGCCGGGTATCGTCGCCTACAAGGCGGTGAACACGATGGATTCCATGATCGGCCACCGCAACACCCGCTACGAGGATTTCGGCAAGGTGGCGGCGCGGCTCGACGATCTGGTGAATCTGATACCGGCGCGGCTGACGGGGCTGTTCTTCGCGCTGGCCTCGGGGCGCCCGGCGACGGCGCTGCGGGTGATGGCGGCGGATGCGGCGCAGCACCGCTCGCCCAATGCCGGCTGGCCCGAGGCGGCGCTGGCGGGCGCGCTGCCGGTGCGGCTTTCGGGGCCGAGGGTCTATGGCAATACCATCGCCGACGAGCCTTGGGTCAACGCGGCAGGGCCCGACGCGGATGCGCCGTCCCTGAGCCGGGGGCTCGGGCTCTATCGCCGGACCATGGTGCTTTGCGGGCTGCTGCTGGTGGTGCTTGCGCTGCTGTGAGCAGTGCGCTCAGATCGCCACGCGGTCGGCGAGGCGGTCCTGCACCAGCCCCGCGACGCGGACGATGTCGGCCTTGGTCGGCCGCCCGTCGGCGCGGGCCTCGGCCAGCCCCTGGGCCGCGGCCTCGAGGACGTGGTCGCCGGCGCTGTACGCCACACCGCGCAGGAACTGCGTCACGTAGTCGAGCATCCGCTCGTCGCCACCGTCGCCCAGCACGTCGGCAGCATGCGCCATGTCGTCGCGGTAGGCCAGCGGATCGGGGCGGATCGGCTCGTCCACGACCATCCGCAGGCCGCGCGGCTGACGCTCGGGCGGGAGGTTCGAGATGATCTCGCTCTGGAAGGTGGTGACGCTGGCGATGGGCTTGGGCAGGAAGCCATCGGCGCCCGCGGCCAGCGCCACATCCTCGGCAAAGCTGTCGCCGCTGGTCCCGAGAATGACCGCGACCCGGGGCAGGGCCGAGGCCAGCTCCGAGATCAGCTCGGCGCCGGAGCCGTCGGGCAGCCCAAGATCCACGATCACGACGGTCGGCCGATACACCATGAGGTGCCGCCGCGCCGATTGCAGGCAGTCCGCGCGGCGAATGCGCGCGCCGCTGCGCAGGCACAGCAACCGCATGGCGTCGCAGGCGTAACGGCTGTCCTCGACCGCCAGCACCGTCATGCCGAGAAGCGGCCGGGTCGCGGTGGGGCGCGGAAGCGGGGTGTATCCATCCGAGTCGGTCATCACGTTCTCCTTTGGGCTTTGACCGATTCATTACCTGTCGTCCCTAACGGGCGGTTAACGCTCGCACCATCTTGCGAAAATGACGTGGCAGGGGCCATAAGCAGGGGGAGAGCTTACGCAAGGGAGGAACCCATGATCGGTCGTCTGAACCACGTTGCCATCGCCGTGCCGGATCTCGAGGCCGCCGCCGCGCAATACCGCGACACGCTGGGCGCCAAGGTCGGTGCGCCGCAGGACGAGCCGGACCATGGCGTCACCGTGATCTTCATCGAACTGCCCAACACCAAGATCGAGCTGCTCTACCCGCTGGGCGAGAACTCCCCGATCCAGGGCTTCCTCGACAAGAACCCCTCGGGCGGCATCCACCACGTCTGCTACGAGGTCGACGACATCCTCGCCGCGCGCGACCGGCTCAAGGACGCGGGCGCCCGGGTGCTGGGCACGGGCGAACCCAAGATCGGCGCCCATGGCAAGCCCGTGCTATTCCTGCATCCCAAGGATTTCCAGGGCACGCTGGTCGAGCTCGAGCAGGTCTGAGGCGGCGACATGGCGATCACATCCGCGCTCGTGCTCTATGCGGTGATCTGGTTCATGACCTTCCTGGTCGTGATCCCGTTCCGGCTGGAAACCCAGGGGGACCGGGGGGAGGTCGTCGAGGGCACCCATTCCAGCAGCCCCGAGGTGCACAACCTCCGTCGTAAGGCCCTCATCACCACCGGCATCGCGCTGGTGGTGTGGGCGATCATCGCGGGCGTCATCCTCTCGGGGTGGGTCACCGTGCGCGACATCGACGGCTGGATGTTCAACCGGATGGGCCCGTCGTCTCTCGACTGACGGGCCCTTCGCTCTGCGGCCTGACCGTTTGGTCAGGCGGTGACGGAGCGTGACTGAAGCCTGTGGAACAGGTGGGTGAAGGTGGCGGCACCGAGGATCGGCACCAGCAGGTTCACCAGAGGGATGGTCAGCGGCACAACCATCAGCACGCCGGCGATCCAGATCGTGACGAAATGGCGCTTGCGCAGCCGCGTGGCGCCATCGCGCCCGACCCGCCGGATCGCCGCCAGCGTGAAGTATTCCCGCCCGAGCAGGTAGCCGTTCAGCCCCCAGAAGATGAACGGCGCGAGCGGCGCGAAGAGCAGGTAGAGCACCAGCGCCACTATGTTGGCGAGGATGAGCACCCCGAGAAATCCGATCGAATCCCGGATGTTCTCCATCAGCGACAGCTCGTTTGCCGGGCCGAGCGCCGGGTAGTGCCGGTCCTCCACCGCCTGCGCCACGTCGTCGAGGAAGATGCCGGTGATGGCCGAGGCCACGGGCACCATCAGGAACACCGAGAGCAGCAGCATGAGCGGGATGGCGCCCCAGCTGATCGCGTCGTCGACCCAGGTCACCGAGCCGATCCACGGCAGCGAGACGCTGTCCCCGAGGAACCAGCCCACCACCTGCACGAAGACCACGTAGACCGCGATGAAGATCGCGACCGTGATGCCTAGCCCCTTGAGCAGCACCCGCTGGAAGCGCGGGTCGCCGAGCTGGCCGATGGCGGCGAGGAACGCGGCCGGAATCACTGCGACACCCACTCGGTGATGGCGTCGAGATCCGGGCGCGGGCGGTCGGGCGGGGCCGAGGTCTCGGTCCCGAGGTGCAGGAAGCCCGCGATGCGCTCGTGCGGAGCGAGGCCGAGCTCGTCCTCGACGAAGGGGCGGTCCTCGGCGATCCAGCCGGTCAGCCAGTTGGCGCCCCAGCCGCTCGCCAGTGCCGCGTTCAGGAGGCCGAGGCAGACGGCGCCGGCGGAATAGGTCTGCTCGATCGCGGGGATCTTCGGGCTTTCCTTGGGCGATTCGATCACCGCGACGCAGAGATGGCTGTCGGCGAACTGCTTCTGCCCCTTGGCGGCCACGTCCGGGTCGAGCCCCAGCGCCTCGCCCCGGGCCAGCGCGGCGGCGGCGAGCCGCTCCAGCGCCAGGCCCTCGAGCACGACGAAGCGCCACGGCTCGAGCTTGCCGTGGTCCGGGCTGCGCGCGGCGGCGGTCAGGATCGGCATCAGCGCCGCGCGGTCGGGGGCGGGACCGGTGAGGGTCTTGGCCGGGCGCGAGCGGCGGCTCAGCAGGAATTCCATCGCCGCGGGGTTCGGTGTGGGCATGCAGGTCTCCATCGTTCGTCGAGGTCATATGTCAGGCTTTGGGGCGGGGGATTCAACCGCCCGCGTTGCCGCCCGGGGCAGTGGCTGCTAAGCCCGCCCGGAACGACGCGATACGGAGACCGATCATGGCGAAGGCGACCCTTGCCCATCTCGCGGTGCCCGGAGCGACGCTGGCGCTGCGGGTGACGCCCCGCGCCTCGCGCAACGAGATCCGCGAGGAGGGCGATCAGCTCAGGGTGCTGGTGACCACGGTGCCCGAGGACGGCAAGGCCAATGCCGCCGTCGCCAAGCTGCTGGCCAAGGCACTTGGCGTACCGAAATCGCGGCTGACCCTGATCCAGGGCGCGACGTCGCGCGACAAGGTCTTCCGGATCGATCCCTGACCCTGTTCGCGCGCGAACTCAGTCCTCGTCGCGGACGTAGACGCCTTCGGGCAGCGAGATCGCGGCGGCGAGATCGCGCATCTGGGTCATGGACAGGGTGATCTTCTGGACGCTGTCGGTGCGCGGGTCGTATTGCTCGACCGTGACGCAATCCTCGAACCCCGAGACGATCACGTCTTCCTGCAGATAGGTGCTGCCCTCGTCGACGAGGGTGACGACCGTGGCGTCGAATTCGTGCTCGATGCTGAACATGAGGCCAGCCTAGCGCAGCTGTTTTGCCGTGCCCATACCGAAAAGACCCACCCTCGCGCGCAGTGATCGCGTGACTCTGGCGCGGGAGGGTTCGCCCGCCTATGCTGAAGGCGAACGCCCGCTTCCCGGCACCGGAGAACCCCAGCCCCCATGCGTCGATTTCTCTATCTCGCCCTTGTCCTGCTTGCCGCCTGCGAGGCCGTGCCCACCGTCACTCCGCCGGGTGGACAGGCGTCCGGCTCGCCCGAGGCGCGCGAGGCCGAGCGCGCGACGCGGCAGTTTGTCGAGGTCGCGAGCACGCTCGAGCCGGTGGTGGAATCCGAGTGTCGGCGCCTGACCTCCGGGCTGAACTGTGATTTCCTGATCGTCGTGGACGACCGCATGGGCGACGAGCCCAACGCCTTCCAGACGCTCGACCGCAACGGCCGTCCGATCCTTGCCTTCAACATCCCGCTGATCGCCTCGGTCGAGAACGCCGACGAACTGGCCTTTGTCATGGGCCACGAATCGTCGCACCACATCCTCGGCCACCTCGCGCGGGTCGAGGAGGACGCCGCCGTGGGTGCGCTGATCTTCTCGGGGATCGCCTCCATGTCCGGTGCCACCGCCGCAGACGTGCGCTCGGCAGAAGAGTTCGGGGCCAGCGTGGGCGCAAGGACCTTCTCCAAGGAATACGAGCTCGAGGCCGACCAGCTTGGCACCATCCTCACCATGATGGCGGGCTACGACCCGGTGCGCGGGGCCGAGTTCTTCATGCGCATCCCCGACCCGGGCGACCGCTTCCTGGGGACGCACCCGCCGAACTCTGCCCGAATCGCCATCGTCCGCCGCACCGCCGCGGCCTACGCCGCGACGAACTGAGCGCTCCCGGTCACGTTGACCTGCATCAAGGGCAGCGGTCAGCCGTCCTGCTAGGCTTTGTCTCATGAGAGACAGCTACCCTTGGGGGATGTTCAGATGCCTGGCGCAACCGACTTCAAACGGCACGCGATGCTTGTCGACCACATGGCCACCACACTGGGCCTCGATCTCGAGGAACAGATGATGCGGGGGCGGCTGTCCCTGTCGCAGCTCGAGGACGCGGTGCTGAGCTGCACCGGCTGCACCCAGCCCTGTGCCTGCGAACAATGGCTCGGCGCGCAGGCCGAGACCGCTCCCGACGCGCCGGACTACTGCCGGAACGCCGCGCTCTTCGAAAACCTGCGCGATACCTGACGCATGGCAGAGGAGGACGACAAGATGTTCGATACCCGGCCCCATCAGCCGCTCGGTGACCCGCAAGAGCATTACTGGCTCGTGCAGCGCATGGCCCAGGCGAACGGAACCGATCTCGTGCTGGCCACCGATGCCGGCATTCTGACACAGGAAGACTGGGCCGGGATGGTCCAGCGCTGCCGCGGCTGCAAATGGACCGACGGCTGCCAGCGCTGGCTCGACCGGCCCGAGGACGCCCTGCGCGACACGCCGGAAGATTGCGTGAACCGCGCGCATTTCGCAGCCCTGCAGGAGCTGCTCGGGGAGTAAAGACGATGACGCAGACGCTTGGAGATCCCGCAAGGCATTTCTGGATGACGCGCAGCGTCGCTCGCGTCATGGGGCTGAACCTGTCGGAGGAGATGCACATGGGCCGGCTCGATCCGGCCCAGTATGCCCAGATGGTTACCTGTTGCCGGGGCTGCGCCCTGGTCGAGGCCTGCGAGGGCTGGCTCGGCAGCCAGACCGGCATCGCCAGCCTGCCGCCTCCCGGCTGCCGCAACGCCGCGCTTCTGTCGCAGCTGAAGCGCCCGCATTGAACGCGTGCTGAGGGCGGGCCTGCCCGACCCGGCACGCTGGGGCCGCTCCGGGCCGCTCGTTCCCTGCGGGGTGGGCGCCCGGCATGCGGTCTGGCGCTGCGACGATCTCGTCATCAAGAGCACCAACCGCGCCGAGCCGGCCCTGCGCTGGCTCGCGCCCGTTCATGCCCGCGCCCGCGCGGCAGGGCTAATCGTGCCCGAGCCGGTCCCCGCGATTTCGGGGCTGCTGGTTTCGGGCGGCTGGACGGCCGAGCGGTTCCTGCCGGGGCCGGGTGCTTCGGCGGGTGATCTGCAGGAGCTGGCGCCCCGGATCGTGGCGTTTCACCGACTGTCGCGAGGGGGTGCCACCGCGGCCCGGCGTGCCGGGGATGGTGGCGCTGCTGCGCGAGGGCAGGGGCGGGGACGTCAATCTATGGGCGATGCCGCGTCGACTGGCGCAGGCGATCCTTGCCGCGTTTCTCGCGGTGGCGTCAGAGCCCGCAGGCCTCGTGCATGGGGACCTGAACCCCGGCAACGTCATCCTGACCTCGAACGGGCCGGCGCTGGTGGACTGGGACGAATCGCGAGCCGACCACCTGTTTCTCGACCTCTCCCCGCTGGGAGCCCGCCAGAGCGTCCGGCAGCGCCGCGCGGCGCTTGCCTACGAGGTCGCCTGCTGCTGGAGAGTCGAGCCGGAGAGGGCGCGCCGCCTGGCGCGCCGGCTCATTCCATCCGCAGGTTCCGGGCGGATTCCTTGATGGCGTCGTATTGCCCGGAAGGACGGAAGCGCCACAGGTAGTCGGGCAGCACCGCCTCCATCGAGGTGGGCGCGATGCCGAGCTCCTCGAAGCCCCTGGCACCGTCCGAGACCACGTTGTCGCGGCGCAGCGACTTCACCTGATCGCGGGTGATCTGCGCCTTGAAGAGCCCGCCGGTCAGGGTCTGCAGAAGCTCGAAGCTCCACCCCATGATCGAGGCGAGGCGGAAGGGGATGTTGGCCACGAACCGCCGTCGACGGATCACCGACAGCATCTGGCCGATCAGGTCGCGGAAGCTTTCCGCATCCGGGCCGCCAAGCTCGTAGACGCCGGGAGCGGCCTCGCCGGTGACGCCCATCACCGCCGCGTGGGCGACGTCGTCGACATAGACCGGCTGGAACTTCGTGTCGGCGCCGACCAGCGGCAGCACTGGACCCATGCGGGACATCGAGGCGAAGCGGTTGAAGAACTGGTCGTCCGGCCCGAAGATCACCGAGGGACGCAGGATCACGGCGTCGGGCATGTGCTTGAGCACCGCTTCCTCGCCAAGCGCCTTGGTGCGGGCATAGCCGCTGGCGCTGTCCGCGTCGGCGCCGATGGCCGAGATCTGCACCATGCGCGCCACGCCCTGTTCGGCAGCGATCCGGGCAATGCGCTCGGCCCCGTCGTGCTGCACCGCGTCGAAGCTGTTCTTGCCCTTGGCGTCGAAGGTGCCCACGCAGTTCACCACCGCGTCTGCGCCTTGCATGACGGCGCGCACCGAGTCGTCGTCGCGGATGTTGCAGAGCACCGGCTCCACCTGGCCGACAACGCCGTAGGGCTTCACGAAGATCGCTTCGTTGGGGCGGCGCACCGCGACACGGACGCGCCAGCCAAGCTTGGCCATGCGACGCGCGACGTAGCGCCCAACAAAGCCGGATCCGCCGTAGATGGTGACGAGTTTGCTCATGGCCGTGCTCCTGCTGCGAGGTTCCGAGGTCTTGAATACCGGCCTGACGGGGTCGCGGCAAGGTGCCGTGGGGGCGGATGGAAAACAAACCGAAAAAAGGTCGTTGACACCATCTCGCGGGCCGCGTAAACGCCTGCCTCACACCACCTGTGCCCAGGTGGCGGAATTGGTAGACGCGCTGGTTTCAGGTACCAGTGGCTTAACGGCCGTGGAGGTTCGAGTCCTCTCCTGGGCACCACTACTCCCAAGCAAAACAATAGTTTCGCTGTGATCCTTCGGGATCGAGGGGAGTGGTGTGTTTTTCGTACACGAATGGTTCTGCTGGACTGGCACGCGGCGGGATTGCCCCGCCACGGCCCTGCCGACATGCGCCGGTTTTCGATGCGGGGACCGGGGCCGAGACACCGTCTGCGCGGCGGCCCGACCCCGGCCCTGAACCTCAGCCGATCGCGAAATCGAGCGAGTCGCTGCTGAGGTCGAGTGCGAATTCGTTCGAGAACACGTCGAACTGCACGAGGTCCGCCTGCGCTCCGGTCGAATAGACCGGGCCGAAGGAGCCTTCCGCCACCGCGCCCAGCACGCCGGCGCGGTAGAAGCCCTCGAGCAGGGCGAGGCTGTAGCCCACGTTGATGTTGAGATCGGTGTCGTTCGAGAAGGTCTCGCCCTCGGCCTCGAAGACCAGCTCGTATTCGACCATGCCGTCGCCGTTGTCGTCGTACTGGCTGGCATTGCCGTACTGGGTCGCGCCGGCAAGGTTGAACTCGAAGGTGTCGCCGTTCTCGAACACGATGTCCGCGACGATGTCGCCGGCATCGAGCACGAAGTCCTGCAGGAAGTTCAGCCCGGCGAAGAGATCGAGGTCCAGAAGCTCGATCCCGGCCTCGACGCCCGTCTCCCAGAAGTCGCTGAAGAAGTCGATCCCGAGGTCGAACGGATTCACCCCGCCGAAGAACAGGTCGGCGATGGCCTGATCCGCGTCGAGGTTGAGCTGCAGCACGTTGTTCGAGGCGCCGTCACCCTCGAAGATCCCGCCCCCGGAAGAGGTGCCGGTGACGTCGAGCTCGGGCCATGCCAGCGTGGCCGAGAGCGCGTCGTCGCTGTCTCCGATCTCGAACGGCGGCGAGGTCTCGCTGTCGTAGTCGATCAGCGACTGGCTGCCGTTCTCGTTGATGCTTGGGCTGAAGGCGCTGAACCCGGCGATCTCGAGCGAGGTGCCGACGGCGATCTCGAGGATCAGGTCCAGCATGTAGCTCAGCGACGGCCCGTCGGTCATGAAGCCGCCGCCTGCCAGCGCCACCGTCGGGTCGAGCTGCAGCACGTCGGTGGTGAGGTTGTAGAAGGCCTCGACCGAGACGTCGTAGGGCACGGTGACATCGATCGAGCCGCCCTCGAGCAGCAGCTCCTGCTCGAGCCCGACGCGGATGTCGTAGAACCAGCTGCCGCCAAGCACGTCGCCGCCCCAGTTGCCGCTGTCGGCCACGTCGAGCCCGAGGAACGGGATGTCCGGGTCGAAGACGAAGGCTGCCCCCGAATCCCAGATGCTCTGGTCGGTCGCGGTGAAGTCGATCACGCCCGCGGTCAGGTCATAGGCGGAGGCGATGTTGATCGTCGCCTGCCCGGTCTCGGTGTCGCCGTTGGACAGCTCCTGCGAGGTGGCGGTGAAGGTCAGGTCGAAGTCGAAATCCGCGTCCGGCAGGGTGAGCAGGTAGGACCGCGAGACGTAGTCCGTGGTGGTCACCGTGCCGAGCGTGTTGAGGGTAACCCCGAACGGCACCGCACTGCTGACGAGGCTGGCGATGAACTCCGAGTTGTCGTCGTCGGTCTCGGTCGCGATGACCTGCAGATGCACCTCGTGCACGTTGGACGTGGCCGAGGCGATGATCGAGACCTCGGGAACGTCCGCGACCGCCTCGACCCAGACGTTCACGGTGGCGTAGTCGGTGCCGCCGTTGCCGTCCGAGATGCAGTAGGTGAAGCTGTCGGCCCCGGCGTAGTCGGTGTCGGGCGTATAGAGCAGCGCGTCGCCCGGCAGCAGGTCGGGGTCGTCGCCGTCGACGATCTGCACGGTGCCGTGCATGGCGCCGAAGGCGTCGGTGATGGTCAGCGTGTCGCCATCCGCGTCGGTGTCATTGTCGAGCACCGAGAACAGCACGCCCACCGCCGTGTCGGAGGGGTCGTCGAGCCCCGAGGCGCCGTCCTCGAAGATGCTGTAGGAATCTTCCACCGCATCCGGCGCCGCGGGCGCCAGCGTGACCATCTTGGCCGACCCGCCGCGTCCGCCGGCCGGCGCGCCGATGCTGGTCACCCGCACGCCGAACTCGACCTGCGCGATGTCGTCCAGCGTAAGGTCCCCGGCCTCGTTGGACAGGGTGAAACTCGTCAGCTGGACGTCGCCCTTGTTTTTGCCGATCCCCGGCCCGCCGAACTCGACGCCGGCATCGTAGGGATCCGCCGCGCCGTGCATGTTGGCGCCATGCCCTAGGTCGATGACATCCCCGGTCTGGTAGTCCGTCACGTCGACGCCGAACGCCGACGAGTTCATCAGTTTCGAATCGTCGTTGAGATTGAAGAACAGGCCGCGGATATCGCCGACCTCCCCTTCATCTCCCGGCAGCACCTCAAGGGTGAACTCGATGGTGCCGTCGACCTCGACCGCAGTGACCTGGATATCCGGTCCGCCATCCACCCCTGGAATGACGAACGTGATGCTCCTTACGCAATCCATGACCCATTCTCCTCCCGTTACTACAGTGACAGCCCGTTTCCGGGCTTCTTTTCCGTGGGGTGCCGGGGCCGACCGCGATGCGCCCGTTGTCCGGTGCGGCCGGCGCGCGCCGGTGACCGGGAACACGACTCGTTTTGGTGGGCGTTAGAGAGGCCGTACTCGGAACAACCAATGGTAGAGCTTACGCCCGGTCAAAATAATCATCAATGCGAATTTCGCTATATTTGGTTAACGCGCGAGAAGGGGATGGCGAGGCACGGTTGGTGCCTGCGGCACGCCGTAGGGGCGCTTGCGGGTGAGAAGCTCTCTACGGAGCCTCCCCGACGCGGGCCTTACCCCGACCGCCCGCGCCCCACAGGCGCGCAGAGACGCAAATCGCACCGCAGGGGGCCTGCGGTGCGTCTGGTGTTCAACAGGCTCAGGAGGGGCTCACTCCGCGACGCTGCTGCGCGGTACCGCGATCCCCTGCTTGCCCTGCGTGATGAGGCGGGCGCTCTTCTGGCCCGAGGCGTGGGACCAGAGCCAGCTCAGCGCCACCGCCATGCGGTTGCGGGTGCCAATGAGGAAGTAGATGTGGGCGATGCCCCAGACCCACCACGCAAGCGCGCCCTTGAGCCGGATGGGGCCGAAGTCGGCCACCGCGGCCTTGCGCCCGATGGTGGCGAGGCTGCCCTGGTGGCGGTAGACGAAGCGGCCCGGATCGCGCCGGAGCCCGAATCGGGCCTTCAGCTTGCGGGCCACGAACTCGCCCTGCTGCTTGGCGGCGGGCGCGATGCCCGGCACCGGCTTGCCGTCGGCGTTGGTTGCCGCGGCGGTGTCGCCGATCACGAAGATCTCGGGGTGGCCTTCGAGCGTCAGGTCCTCGGTCACCGGAACCCGCCCGGCACGGTCGCCCGCGACGCCCAGCCACTGCGCCGCGCGCGAGGCCTTGACCCCGGCGGCCCAGATCGCGGTGCGCGCGGGGATGTGCTCGGTGCCCAGCGTGATGCCCTCGGGGTCGCAGTGGGTCACCGGCGTGCCGGTGCGGACCTCGACACCGAGCCGCTTCAGCGCGCCCGCCGCGTAGTCCGACAGCGATTCGGGGAAGGCGGGCAGGACGCGCGGCCCGGCCTCGACCAGCAGCACGCGGGCCTGACGGGTGTCGATGTTGCGGAACTCGCGCACGAGCGAGGTCTGCGCGAGCTCCGCGATGATGCCCACCAGCTCGACCCCGGTCGGGCCGGCGCCGACCACGGCGAAGGTCAGCAGCGCCTCGCGCTCCCTGGGATCGTCGGACCGTTCGGCCGCCTCGAAGGCCGAAAGCACTCGGCGCCGGATCGCCGTTGCGTCCTCGAGCGTCTTGAGCCCGGGCGCGGCGGTCTCCCAGTCGTCGTTGCCGAAGTAGCTGTGGCGCGCGCCGGTGGCGAGCACCAGCGTGTCGTACTCGACCGAGCCGCCGTCGGAGAAATGGACGCGCCGGTTGTCCTGGTCCACGGCCTCGACCTCGGCCATCAGTGTGCGCACGTCCTCGCGGTCGCGGAGCAGGCCGCGGATCGGCCAGGCGATCTCGGAGGTGGGCAGGATGGTGGTCGCCACCTGGTAGAGCAGGGGCTGGAAGAGGTGGTGGTTGCGCTGATCGACGAGGGTGATCTCGACGTCCTTCGCTTTCAGGGACCGGACGCAGGCGATGCCGCCAAATCCGCCCCCGACAACCACGACGCGATGCTTCTGTTCCATGGGTATCGTACTTTCGGGTCGTTCCAGACGCTCCTCCCGATGCGTCCGGACCTATTGGGTTTCCCCTTGGGGTGCCAGCCCGGAGATCGTCGCGACCCGCGTGGAAAGCGGTTTTACACCAAGATGTTAACTCACGGCAACGTGTGCCGTTGCATACCGTGCGCCGATGCCCGGCAAGCAGGCATCTCGAGGCGTCAAGAGACCGCGGTCGAGGCAATTTGTCGCCGAATCGGGTTCGTTGGAGCGCGTGGAGATGGGCAGGACGCGGGGGGCAAGGAGGCGCGCGCGCTGGACGTTCGCCGGGTGAGGCGCCTCTGGGAGGCGCGGGCTCAGACGCGCCGATGACCTGCCGGGCGGGGGCTCGTGCTGGCAAACGGCACCGGGGTCACACGTAAGGAACGGAAACAGAAACGGCGCCCGCCGGTGGCGCGCGCCGCAAGGGTCGTTCAGGCCGGGGCAGGCACAGGCGGCCGCCCCGAACCGCCGGAGCTTACTGCCAGGAGGCCACGAGCTCGTCGTAGGAGACGGTCTTCGGCTCCTCGCGCTCGTTCTCGATGGCGGGCTTCGGGGAGCCTTCCATCGACAGCCATTCCTCGGCGTCCTTTTCCTCGTTCATGACCGGGCCCAGGTCGCCCTGGATGCCGGCACGCTCGAGACGCTCCATCACGCGCTCCATGTCCGAGCAGAGGCTGTCGAGCGCGTCCTGCGCCGACTTGGCGCCGGACATGGCATCACCGATGTTCTGCCACCACAGCTGCGCCAGCTTCGGATAGTCCGGAACGTTGGTGCCGGTGGGCGACCAGCGCACGCGGTCGGGCGAGCGGTAGAATTCCACCAGGCCGCCGAGCTTGGCGGCGCGCTCGCTGAAGCTGTCGTGCTGGATCGTGCTCTCGCGGATGAAGGTGAGGCCGACGTGGCTCTTCTTCACGTCCACGGTCTTGGAGGTGACGAACTGCGCGTAGAGCCACGCCGCCTTGGCGCGGTCCTCGGGGGTGGACTTCATCAGCGTCCACGAGCCCACGTCCTGGTAGCCGACCTTCATGCCGTCTTCCCAGTAGACGCCGTGCGGCGAGGGGGCGAGGCGCCACTTGGGCGTGCCGTCCTCGTTCATCACCTCGGCGCTGTCCACGAGCGGGGCCACGAAGGTGGTGTACATGAACATCTGCTGCGCGATGTTGCCCTGTCCGGGGACCGGACCGGCCTCGGAGAAGGTCATGCCCATGGCCGAGGGCGGCGAGTACTTGTTCAGCCACTCGATGGCCTTCTCGACCGCGTAGACGGCCGCCGGGCTGTTGGCCGCGCCGCCGCGCGCCATGCAGGCGCCCACGGGCTGCGACTTCTCGTTCACCCGGATTCCCCATTCGTCGACCGGGAGGCCGTTCGGCTCGCCCTTGTCGCCCATGCCGGCCATCGACATCCACGCGTCGGTGTAGCGCCAGCCGAGCGAGGGGTCCTTCTTGCCGTAGTCCATCGAGCCGTAGACCTCGACGCCGTCGATGTCGCGGCCGGTGAAGAACTCGGCGATGTCCTCGTAGGCCGACCAGTTGACCGGAACGCCGAGATCGTAGCCGTACTTCTCCTTGAACTCGGCCATGATGTCGGGATCGGTGAACCAGTCGTAGCGGAACCAGTAGAGGTTGGCGAACTGCTGGTCGGGCAGCTGGTAGAGCTTGCCGTCGGGCGCGGTGGTGAACTGGGTGCCGATGAAGTCCTCGAGGTCCAGCGTCGGGCTGGTGACGTCGGCGCCTTCCTGATCCATCCAGTCGGTCAGGTTGCGCACCTGCTGGTAGCGCCAGTGGGTGCCGATGAGGTCGGAGTCGTTCACGTAGGCGTCGTAGATGTTCTCGCCCGACTGCATCTGGGTCTGCAGCTTCTCGACCACGTCGCCCTCGCCGATGAGGTCGTGGGTGATCTTGATGCCGGTGATCTTCTCGAAGGCCGGGGCAAGCACCTGGCTTTCGTATTCATGCGTGGTGATGGTCTCGGAGACGACCTTGATCTCCATGCCGGCGAAGGGCTGGGCCGCATCGATGTACCACTGCATCTCGGCTTCCTGCTCCTCGCGGGTCAGCGTCGACTGGTCGCCGATCTCGGCGTCGAGGAACGCTTTCGCGGCGTCCATGTCCGCCCAGGCCGGGCCTGTCAGCAGGCCGAGCGCGAGCGCCATGGATGTCGTTGTCTTCAGGTTCATGGTTTCCTCCCTTATCTGAACCGTTCGTGTGTGTTCCGGGGGCGGGCCTCCTCCGGCCCGCGCGCCCTCAGACCCAGCGGAAGACCGCGCCTGCGTAGATCAGGCAGACGATCAAGGCCGCGGGTTGTGCCTGGCCGACGAGGCCGAGCCAGGCGAGATTGATGAAGGCCGAGCCCAGCAGCGTGATGAAGAGCCGGTCGCCCCGGGTGGTCTCGATCCTGAGCACGCCCATGCGCGGCGTCTCGGGGAAGCGGATCGCCAGCACCGTGAAGACGACGAGCAGCGCCGCGATGGTCGCGAAGAAGGCCGCGGTGGGCCAGGTCCATGCCATCCAGTCCATGAGCGTCTCCTCTCAGACCCGCCCGAGGGCGAAGCCCTTGGCGATGTAGTTGCGGACGAAGTAGATCACGAGCGCGCCGGGCACGATGGTGAGCACCCCCGCGGCGGCGAGCACGCCCCAGTCGACGCCGGCCGCGCCGACCGTGCGGGTCATGGTGGCGGCGATGGGTTTGGCGTTGACAGTGGTGAGCGTGCGCGAGAGCAGCAGCTCGACCCAGCTGAACATGAAGCAGAAGAACGCCGCGACGCCGATGCCCGACGAGATCAGCGGCATGAAGATCTTCACGAAAAAGCCGCCGAAGCTGTAGCCGTCGATATAGGCGGTCTCGTCGATCTCCTTGGGCACGCCGCGCATGAAACCCTCGAGGATCCACACCGCCAGCGGCACGTTGAACAGGCAATGTGCCAGCGCCACCGCGATATGGGTGTCGAAGAGCCCGACCGAGGAATAGAGCTGGAAGAAGGGCAGGGCGAAGACCGCGGGCGGGGCCATGCGGTTGGTCAGCAGCCAGAAGAACAGGTGCTTGTCGCCCATGAAGTGGTAGCGCGAGAAGGCGTAGGCCGCGGGCAGCGCCACGCTGAGCGAGATCACCGTGTTCATCACCACGTAGATCAGCGTGTTGACGTAGCCCATGTACCACGCCGGATCGGTGAGGATCGTGACGTAGTTGGCAAAGGTCAGGTCGCGCGGCCAGAGGGTGAAGGAGCCGAGGATCTCGTTGTTGGTCTTCAGGCTCATGTTCACCAGCCAGTAGATCGGCAGGAGCAGGAAGATCAGGTAGATCGCCATCACCACCGCGCGCGAGTTCACCTTCGGAAAACTGCGGGCGCGGGTCGGGGCGGGGCTGGAAACGGTGGCGTCGGTCATCTCACATCCCCTTTTTGTCGAGATTGGTCATGATGGTGTAGAACACCCAGGAGATCAGCAGGATCACGAGGAAGTACATGATCGAGAAGGCGGCGGCAGGGCCGAGGTCGAACTGTCCCAGCGCCATCTTCACGAGGTCGATCGAGAGCAGCGTGGTGGCGTTGCCGGGGCCGCCCCCGGTGACCACGAAGGGCTCGGTGTAGATCATGAAGCTGTCCATGAAGCGCAGCAGGATGGCGATCATCAGCACGCCCGCCATCTTTGGCAGCTCGATGTAGCGGAACACCTTCCAGCGGCTGGCCTGATCGATCTTGGCGGCCTGGTAATAGGCGTCGGGGATCGACTTGAGACCGGCATAGGCCAGCAGCGCCACCAGCGAGGTCCAGTGCCAGACGTCCATCACCACGATGGTGATCCACGCCGCGACCGTGTTCTGGGTGTAGTTGTAGTCGATCCCGAGCGCCTCGAGCGTGTGGCCCAAGAGGCCGATGTCGACGCGGCCGAAGACCTGCCAGATGGTGCCGACCACGTTCCACGGGATCAGCAGGGGCAGCGACATGAGGACAAGGCAGAACGACGCCCAGAGCCCGGACTTGGGCATGTTGAGCGCCACGAAGATGCCCAGCGGCACCTCGATGGCAAGGATGATGCCCGAGAACATCAGCTGCCGCTGCAGCGCGTTCCACATGCGGTCGTCGTGCAGCATCTCCTCGAACCATTCGAGCCCGGCCCAGAAGAACTGGTTGTTCCCGAAGGTGTCCTGCACCGAGTAGTTGACCACGGTCATCAGAGGGATCACCGCCGAGAAGGCCACGAGGACCAGCACCGGCAGGACGAGGAACCACGCCTTGTGATTGACGGTCTTGTTCATCGGGCGGCCTCCTCGAGTTGCGCCGTGCGGAGGGGAAACGTGTTCATGCCGCGTCTCCCTTCACCCGCCAGTCGTTGCGGTAGACGTTCACGTGTGCCGCGTCGAAGCTCACGCGGTTCATGTCGGCGCTGATGCGGTCGTCCTCGCCCGCGATGATGTTGATGCCGTGGCCGAAGAACTCGGCCCGGATGATCTTGTGGCGGCCTGCGTCCTCGACCCTGCGCACCTTGATGGGCAGGCCGTCGGACTGGCTCAGCCGGGCGAACTCGGGCCGGACGCCGATCTCGACCTTGCCGTCGAGCGCGCCGTAGCCGTGACCAAGCGCCATCTGCGCGCCGTTGACGTAGGCGCTGCGGCCCTCGACCTTGGCGGGGATCACGTTCATCCCCGGCGAGCCGATGAAGTAGCCCACGAAGGTGTGTTCGGGCCGCTCGAAAAGCTCTTCGGGCGTACCGATCTGCACCACGCGACCGTCGTACATCACCACCACCTTGTCGGCGAAGGTCAGCGCCTCGGTCTGGTCGTGGGTCACGTAGATCATGGTGTGACCGAAATCGTGGTGCAGCTTCTTGAGCTGGGTCCTGAGCTCCCACTTCATGTGCGGGTCGATCACCGTCAGCGGCTCGTCGAAGAGCAGCGCGTTCACGTCCTTGCGCACCATGCCGCGCCCGAGGCTGATCTTCTGCTTGGCATCGGCGGTGAGGCCGCGCGCCTTCTTGCGCAGCATGTCCTCCATGCCGATCATCCGGGCGATCTCCTGCACCCGGCTCGCGACATAGGCCTCGTCCCGGCCGCGGTTGCGCAGCGGGAAGGCGAGATTTTCCTGTACGGTCATCGTGTCGTAGACCACCGGGAACTGGAACACCTGCGCGATGTTGCGCTCGGCGGTGGGCGCGTGGGTGACGTCCTTGCCGTCGAAGAGGATGCGCCCCTGCGACGGCTGCAGCAGCCCCGAGATAATGTTGAGCAGGGTGGATTTCCCGCAGCCGGACGAGCCCAGCAGCGCGTAGGCGCCGCCGTCGTCCCAGTCGTGGGTCATCTCCTTGAGCGCGTAGTCATCCTCCGACGCCGGGTTGGCGAGGTAGGAATGCGCGAGGTTGTCGAGCGTGATCTTGGCCATGTCCCGGTTCCCCTCAGGCAGCCAGCGCGTAGGCGGCGGGGGCGACAAGGTCGCCTGCCTCGCTGAAGATGTAGACGTGTCGCGGGTCGAGCCAGAGGTCGAGCGGCGCCCCCAGCGTCAGCTCGTGCACGCCATGCACCAGCCCCACCCAGCGCGCGCCGTGGTGATCGAGGTGGATGAAGGTCTCGGACCCGGTCAGCTCGGTCACCAGCAGCTCAGCGGTGAAGCGCATGGCATCGGGCGCGTGCTGGCGGATCTCGAGGTGGTTGGGGCGGAACCCGGCAGTGTAGCGCCCGTCCGCAAGCTCGGCGAGCTTGCCGGTGGCGCGCGCGTTCTGGCCGTCGCCGAACATCAGCCGGTCGCCGGTCTTGGAGATCTGCAGGAAGTTCATCGGCGGATCGCTGAACACCCGCGCCGTGGTGGCGTCGCGCGGCTGGCGGTAGACCTGCGGCGTCGGGCCGAACTGCGTGACCCGGCCCTCCCAGAGCGTCGCGGTGTTGCCGCCCAGAAGCAGCGCCTCCTCGGGTTCGGTGGTGGCGTAGACGAAGATCGAGCCCGAGGCCTCGAAGATCTTGGGGATCTCGATCCGCAGCTCCTCGCGCAGCTTGTAGTCGAGGTTGGCGAGCGGCTCGTCGAGCAGCACCAGCCCCGCGTTCTTGACCAGCGCCCGGGCCAGCGCGCAGCGCTGCTGCTGGCCGCCCGACAGCTCGAGCGGCTTGCGCTTGAGCATCGGCGTCAGCTTCATCAGCTCGGCGCTCTCGCGCACGCGGCGGTCGATCTCGGCCTTGTCAGCGCCCAGAAGCTTCATCGGCGAGGCGATGTTGTCGTAGACGGTCATCGACGGGTAGTTGATGAACTGCTGGTAGACCATGGCCACCTTGCGGTCCTGGACCCGCATGCCGGTGACGTCCTGCCCATCCCAGATGATCTTGCCGGTGCTGGGCGCGTCGAGCCCGGCCATCAGCCGCATCAGCGAGGTCTTCCCCGCCAGCGTCGGCCCCAGCAGCACGTTCATCGTGCCCTTCTCAAGCGTGAGATCCGTCGGGGCGATATGCACCTGCCCCTCGACGGTCTTCGACACGCCCTGCAATTCCAGCGACATAAGGTCCTCCTCCGTGCGCCGTATGTCTCGCCGCGCTATTCCGCGGCGGCAGCGCCTTCCCGGCGGGATGTCATCCAGCCATCGAGCGCCGCGATCTCCTCCTCGCTCAGGCGCAGCCCGAGCTTGGTGCGTCTCCACACCACGTCCTCTGCCGTGCGCGCGTATTCGCGGCGCATCAGCCAAATCATTTCCGCCTCGGTCAGCGTCGCGCCGAAGTCCCGTCCCAGATCCGCCGCGGTCGTCGCAGACCCGAGGAAGCGTCGCGCCTCGGTGCCGTAGGTCCGCACCAGCCGCAGCGCCCAGTCGGGGCCGAGGAACGGGTAGTCCCTCTCCAGCCCCTCGATCAGCGCCTGCACGCCATCCACCGGGAAATCGCCCCCCGCCAGCGGTGCGCCCGCCGTCCACGGGCCCTTGCCGACCGTCAGATGCTCGCCGATCTTCTCGAGCGCGCTTTCCGCCAGCCGTCGGTAGGTGGTGATCTTGCCGCCGAAGATGTTGAGCACCGGAGCGCCGCCCGAGTCATCGACCTTGAGTGTATAGTCCCGCGTCGCCGCCGTCGCGCTTGACGCGCCGTCATCGTAGAGCGGGCGCACGCCGGAATAGCTCCAGACCACGTCGTTGGCCGAGATCGCCTGCCTGAAGTAGCGGTTGGCGAAGGCGATCAGGTAGTCCCGCTCCTCGGGGCTGCATTCCGGGCGCCGCGAGGGGTCGGTGTGTTCGGAATCCGTGGTGCCGATCAGGGTGAAGTCCCGCTCGTAGGGGATCGCGAAGATGATCCGCCCGTCGGTGCCCTGGAAGAAATAGCACTTGTCGTGATCGTAGAGCCTGCGGGTGACGATGTGCGAGCCGCGCACCAGCCGCACGCCTTCGCGTGAGGGCAGGTCGATCTTGTCGTGGATTATGTCGCCGACCCACGGCCCGCCCGCGTTCACCAGCATCCGGGCGTGGTGGGTGCGGCGGTCGCCGGTGACGGTGTCCACGGTCTCGATCTGCCAGATGTCGCCGTCGCGGCGGGCGTGCGTGACCTTGGTCCGGGTGAGGATGGTCGCGCCGTGCGCCTCGGCGTCGCGGGCGTTGAGCACCACGAGCCGCGAATCCTGCACCCAGCAGTCGGAATACTCGTAGGCGGTCTCGAACCGGTCCTGCAGCGGCGCGCCCTCGGGCGTGCCGCGCAGCGACACCGTGGTGGTTCCGGGCAGGATCTTCCGTCCGCCGAGGTGGTCGTACATGAAGAGCCCCAGCCGTATCAGCCAGGCGGGGCGGCGACCCTTCATCCAGGGCATGACCGTGGTCAGCAGCTTCGACGTGGGCGTCTCGCTCTCGAACCGCATGGACGGGTGATAGGGCAGCACGAAACGCATCGGCCAGCTGATGTGGGGCATCGCCCGCAGCAGAACCTCGCGCTCGATCAGCGCCTCGCGGACGAGCCGGAACTCGAAATACTCGAGGTAGCGCAGCCCGCCGTGGAACAGTTTGGTGGAGGCCGAGGAGGTGGCGGAGGCGAGATCGTCCATCTCGGCCAGCGTGACCGAGAGGCCACGGCCGGCGGCGTCGCGTGCGATGCCGCAGCCATTGATGCCGCCTCCGATCACGAACAGATCGACACGCTTTATGTCGCGGCTTTCGCTCACGCTTCACTCCCCCTGATCGTGAGCAAAGGGTAATCATGAACCGAGCAATCGCGCAAGCGATTTGTTTTCGTTTGTGTTCGTCTTTTGAATTTCAGACATTTAGCCGGCAAGCCCTTGCGATAATGCCAAAATGTCATCTGCTATTTTGCAGATGCAGCACCGATTTCGCTGGATTTCGAATGTGAATGGCGGTTTCCTAAGGGACATGCGGAAAAAGCGAAAGAAACCGAAAAGACATGTCCCAGTCCTTCCGCCATCCTGAAATCCTCGAGATCGCCCGTCGCGACGGCAAGGTGACCGTCGAGGGGCTCGCGCAGCATTTCGGGGTGACGCTGCAGACCATCCGGCGCGACCTGACCGAGCTTGCCGACGCCGGCCGGCTCGAGCGGGTGCACGGCGGTGCGGTGCTGCCCTCGGGCACCATCAACATCGGCTATGAAGAGCGGCGCCATCTCAACAACGTCGGCAAGGCGTCGATCGCGCGGGAATGCGCGGCGCGGATCCCGGACGGCATCTCGCTGTTTCTCAACATCGGCACCAGCACCGAGGCCGTGGCGCAGGAGCTTCTGCACCACAAGGACCTGATGGTGGTGACCAACAACATGAACGTGGCCAACATCCTCGTGGCCAATCCCGATTGCGAGGTGCTGGTCACCGGCGGCACCCTGCGGCGCACCGATGGCGGGCTGATCGGCACGCTGGCCACCGACAGCATCCGGCAGTTCAAGTTCGACCTCGCGGTGATCGGGTGCTCGGCGCTGGATGCCGAGGGCGACATCCTCGACTTCGACATCCAGGAGGTGGGCGTGAGCCGGGCGATCCTGCGCCACTCGCGCAAGACCTACCTCGTCGCCGACCACTCCAAGTTCAAGCGCAGCGCCCCGGCGCGCATCGCCTCGCTGGCCGAGGTCGATCTCTTCGTGACCGACGAGCCGCTGTCGTCCGCGCTGGCCCGCTCCTGCGAGAGCTGGAACACCGGCGTCGTGGTGGCACGGGCAGAGCGGGCCGAGGCGGGCTGAGCGGCGCGCCTCACGGCGTCAGCGGCCAGATCACTGGCGCCAGCAGCACGGTGACCACGCCCGCGATGACGTTCATCGGCAGGCCGAGCCGCAGGAAGTCGGTGAAGCGGTAACCGCCGGCGTTGTAGACCATCGTGTTGGTCTGGTAGCCGATCGGCGTGGCAAAGCTGGCGCTGGCCCCGAACATGACCACGACCACGAAGGCGCGCGGGTCGAGCCCCAGCGTTGAGGCCACTCCTACGGCGATCGGCGTCATGATGACCGCCACGGCGTTGTTGGTGACGATCTCGGTCAGCACCGAGGTCACCGCGTAGATCAGTGCCAGTGCCACCAGCGGGCTCGCCATCGAGAGCGGCCCCGAAAGCACCTCGACGATCAGCGTCATGGCGCCGCTGCGGTCCATGGCAGTGCCCAGCACCAGCATGCTGACGATGAGCAGCAGGAGGCGCCCGTCGATGGCGCCGATACCCTCGTCCGGCTCGACGCAGCCGGTGAGCAGCGCCACGGCGGCACCCACGATGGCCAGCGGCAGGATCGGCGCGAGGTCCAGCGCCGCGCCCAGCACCACAACCGCCATGATCGCCAGCGCGATGGGCGCCTTGCTGCGCCGGAAGGCGCGGGCCTCCATCGGCGCAAGCAGGATCAGGTGCTCGTCGCGGGCGAGCCGGACGATGTCCTCGGCCGGACCGTCGAGCAACACGGTGTCGCCGGGGCGCAGGTGCAGCTCCTTGTCGGCGAGGTCGACCGAACTGCCCTGCCGGTGCACCGCGATGGGGTAGACGCCGTGGCTGCGGCGCCAGCCGAGCTCGGCGAAGTTGCGGCTGCGGTCGCGGACCAGCGCCTCGACCACCACGTGCCGGCGCGCGCCCGCGGGCTCGGTGCCGGCGATGGTGAGCCCCGCCGCCCCGCCGGATCCCGCCGCGCGGAAGCCGATCACCTCGGTGTCGGGCGCGTGCAGCACCACCCGGTCACCGGCCTGCAGCACCTGTCCCGGCAGCGCGCGGCGCAGCGAGACGTTGTCGCGGATCAGGTCGACCAGCCGCGTGGCGCTGCGCCGGAACTCGGGCACCTCGGTCACAGGGCGGCCGATCAGCGGCGAGCCCTCGGGCACGAAGAGCTCGACCTGCCACGACCGCCGCGCGCCCAGCGAGGGCGTGTCGCCGAGCGCGTGGCGCTCGGGCAGCAGCACCGGCGCCGCCAGCGCCACGAAGGTGCCGCCGACCAGCGCCAGCACCAAGCCCAGCGGTGCGATCTCGAGCAGCGAGAACGGCACCAGCCCGAGGTCGCGCGACACGCCGTCGACCAGCAGGTTGGTGGAGGTGCCGATCAGCGAGCAGGTCCCGCCCATGATGACGACGAAGCTCAGCGGCATCAGGAAGCGCGAGGCGCTGGTACCGAGCTTGCGGGCAAGGCCGAAGACCACCGGAATGAGGATCATCACCACCGGCGTGTTGTTCATGAAGGCCGAGGCCGCGGCGGCGAGCAGGAAGAACAGCCCGATGGTGGCGGCGGGGCTGCGGTCGAGCCGCCCGCCCAGCCAGTCCGCCACCGCGTCGAGCACCCCGGTCCGGACCAGCGCGGCGCTGAGCACGAACATCGCGCCGATGGTGGCGGGGGCGGGGTTGCTGAGCGCGTCCAGCACGTCCTCGACCGAGACCAGCCCGACCAGCAGCGCAACGGCGACGCCGCCGAGCGCCGTGACCTCGGAGGAGAAGCGTTCGAGCAGAAAAAGCGCGAAGACGGCCGCGATCAGCAGGAGGGCCGCGTAGGGCGAGAATGAGCCGAGCTCGAGAAGCATCTCATGACCTGGGAAAAGCCGTTCTGGTCGACGCCGACGGCGAGGCGTGGGAGGCAGCTCGCGATTCGGTTCCCGCGCCTCCTTCGGTTCCGGACGACTCTGCCAGTAAGTGCGGGCGACGGGAATGGGTCTCGTATGAGGCGTGCGATGGTGCGGCGCGGGACAGGCCGCGCTGCCGCGGATTTCGGCAGAGATCAGCCGTCAGGCCCGCAGCGGCTCGGCCCAGAACAGCACCTGCCCGCGCGGCAGCATCACGTCCTTGCGCGTCACCTGCCAGCCGCTGACCTGCGCCATGTGCACCACGTCCTCGGCCAGCACGTGGTAGGGCGGGCGCAGGTCGTGGGTCACCACGCCGTCGGGCTGGCGCACCGGCGACAGCGCCGTGACCGCGTCGGGGGCAAGGAAGACCGTGAACAGGAATCGCTCGAGCCGCTCGAAACGGCGCAGGCTGGCGAGGGCGCGGCGCAGGTAGGCCATGGGCAGGTGCGGGAAGACCGCAAAGGCGATGGCATGGGTGATCGTGTCGGGCACGCCGGGAAACTCGAAGCGGGCGTCGGCGATCAGCCGCGCCGGGTCCAGCCGCGACGGGTCGGCAAGCTCGGCGCGATGCCCGGCGAGCAGGATCTCGCGCGAGGCGTCGGTGGCCCAGTAGTGGCCCGGCTCGAGATACGGCACCGCCTTGCAGCCGAGGCGCAGCGCACCGGCGCCGATGTCGAGCAGGTGGTGGTGCGGCAGCAGCCCGACCTCCTGCAGGATCGCCATCTGGATTCGCCCGGTCTCGTCCCAGCGGCCGCCGACGATCGCACGGTGCCGCCCCGCGCCGATGGCAGAGTCGTAGAAGCCGGCCTTTTCGTAGGGGTTGCTGGACAAGACCGGATTTTCCCGAGGAGAGCTGCACCTTCCCTTGCTCTGCTGCGTCCCCGCGAGTCAAGACGGCTTGTCCCGGGCGCCCCGTCAGCCCCTGCGTCCCGGGCGATCCCGCAGTCCGCAAGCGCGGGCCTGCGGTGTGCGCCTCAGGCGGTGCGGCTGCGCAGGCTCTGGCGCAGGAGGGCCGCAAGGAACATGAGCGTCATCGCCAGCACGATGGTCGGCGCCGGGGCGCTGTCGAGCCAGAAGCTCGCGTAGGTGCCGGCAAGCCCTGCCAGCAGCGCTGCTGCGACCGAGACCGCGAGCATCGTGGCGAAGCGCCGGGTCAGCAGGAAGGCGATGGCACCGGGCGCGATCAGGTAGGCCACCGACAGGATGATCCCCACCGAGGACAGCATCGCCACGATCGTGGCCGAGAGCAGCGCGAGCAGCCCGTAGTGCAGCCAGCCGGTGCGCAGCCCGATCATCCGCGCCTGCACCGGGTCGAAGGCATGGGCGAGGAAATCCCGCCCCTTGGCCAGCAGCACCAGCGTCGCGGCACCCGAGATCAGCACCGTGGTCCAGAGGTCGCCCGCGCCCACGCCCAGCATGTTGCCAAAGAGGATGTGGTCGAGGTGCACCGCGCTCTCGATCCGGGTGTAGAGCACGATCCCGAGCCCGAACATGCCCGAGAACACCACGCCCATCACCGTGTCCTGCTTGACCCGCGAATGGTCGCGGATGAAGCCCGTCGCGATGGCGCAGAAGAGCCCTGCCACGAAGGCGCCAAGGATCAGCGGCAGCCCGACCATGTAGGCCAGCACCACCCCCGGCAGCACCGCGTGGCTGGTGGCGTCTCCCATCAGCGACCAGCCCCTCAGCACCAGCAGGCACGACAGCATCGCCGCCGCGGGGGCGATCAGCATGGTCACGAGAAAGGCGTTCTGCATGAACGGGAATTGCAGCGGCAGCAGCAGGGTCTCCATCAGCGGGCCTCCGTCAGGGCCTGCCGCGCCCGGCGCCGCGCCGCGAGCGTGCCGTGCTTGGGCGCGAAGACGAAGGCGAGCAGGAAGACAAGGGTCTGCAGGCAGACGATGACGCCGCCGGTGGCACCGTCGAGGAAGTAGCTGATGTAGGCTCCGAGCGCCGAGGTGACGGCCCCGATCAGGACCGAAACCGCGATCAGGCGCGGGAAGCGGTCGGTCAGCAGGTAGGCGGTGGCCCCCGGCGTCACCACCAGCGCGATCACCAGGAAGGCGCCCACGGTCTGCATCGCGGCGACGGTGCAGGCGGCCAGCAGGGTGAAGAACAGCAGCCGCAGTGCGCCGGGGTTGAGGCCGATGGTGCGGGCATGGGCCTCGTCGAAGAACACCGCCAGCAGGTCGCGCCATTTGGCCAGCAGCACCACCAGCGACACGCCTCCGATGAGGGCGAGCTGCAGCGTGTCCTCGGGTGTGATGGCAAGGATGTTGCCCATGGTGATGGTCTGCACCGACACCGCCACCGGATCGAGCGAGACCATGAACAGGCCGAGCCCGAAGAACGACGTGAAGATGAGGCCGATCACCGCGTCCTCCTTGAGCCCCGTGCGCTGGCGCAGGAACAGCATGGCCAGCGCCGCGAGGCCGCCCGACAGGAAGGCGCCGAAGGCGAAGGGCAGCCCCAGCATCCAGGCGCCGGCGACGCCGGGCACGATGGCATGGCTCAGCGCGTCGCCGATCAGCGACCACCCCTTGAGCATGAGATAGGCCGAAAGGAAGGCGCAGACCGCGCCGACCAGGGCCGAAACCCAGATGGCGTTGGTCATGTAGCCGTAGGAGAAGGGCTCGGCGAGGGTGCTCATCGCAGCGCCCCGCAGCCCGCGGCTTCGGCGAGCGGGCGGTCGCGCTCTTGCGGCTCGGCCAGGGGAGGGGTCGCCGCCAGCTGCGGCAGCACGTGGCGCAGGGTGCCGCCGAAGGTGCGGCGCAGGTTCTCGGGGGTGAAGACGGTCTCGGTGGGGCCATGGTCGAGCACGGTGCCGTTCACCAGCACCACGCGGTCGCAGAACTCGGGCACCGAGCCGAGGTTGTGTGTCGCCACGAGCATGACCCGGCCCTCGGCCCGCAGCTCGCGGAGCAGCGAGACGATCTGCTCCTCGGTCCGGACGTCGACCCCGGTGAAGGGCTCGTCCAGCAGGATGACCCGCGCGTCCTGCGCCAGCGCGCGGGCAAGGAAGACCCGCTTTTTCTGGCCACCCGACAGCTCGCCGATCTGGCGGTGACGCAGCCCGGACATGCCGACCCGGTCGAGCGCCGCGTCGACGGCTTCGCGGTCGTCGGGGCGGGCGCGGCGGAGAAAGCCCATGTGGCCGTAGCGGCCCATCATCACCACGTCCTCGACCAGCACCGGGAAGGTCCAGTCGACCTCCTCGGCCTGCGGGACATAGGCCACCGCCTGCGCCTTCATCGCAGCGCGCACCGGCTGGCCGAGGATTTCGACCGAGCCCATGGCCAGCGGCACGAAACCCATCAGCGCCTTGAAGAGTGTCGACTTGCCGGCCCCGTTCACGCCCACCAGCGCCGCGATCGACCCGCACGGGACCGCGAAGGACGCATCGCGCAGCGCCGTGTGGCCGTTGCGGTAGGTGACCGTGAGGGCGGTGGCGCGGATGCCGTCGCTCATTGCCCCAGCCCTCCGACGATGGTCTCCGAGGTCACCCGCAGCAGGTCGAGGTAGGTCGGCACCGGGCCGTCGGGCTCGCTCAGGCTGTCGACGTAGAGCACGCCGCCATAGGCCGCGCCGGTCTCGCGTGCGATCTGCCGGGCGGGCTTGTCCGAAACGGTGGATTCCGAGAAAACCACCGGGATCTCGTGCGCGCGCACCGTGTCGATCACGGTGCGGACCTGCTGCGGCGTGCCCTGCGCGTCGGCGTTGATCGGCCAGAGATAGACCTCGCGCAGGCCGAAATCGCGGGCGAGGTAGGAGAACGCGCCCTCCGAGGTCACGAGCCAGCGGCGCTCGTCGGGAAGCGCATGGGCGGCGTCGCGCAGCGGGCCGATCACCGCCGCGATCTCGGCCTTGTAGCTCTCGGCGTTGGCGGCATAGGTCGCGGCGTTGGCGGGGTCGGCCCCGGCCATCGCGTCGCGGATGTTGTCGACGTAGAGCAGCGCCGAGTCGAGCGCCATCCAGCCGTGCGGGTTGGGCTTGCCGGCGTAGTCGCCGCCCGAGATCGCCATCGGCTCGATGCCGTCCGAGACCACCGCCGCCGGGATGTCGCCAAGATTGGCGAGGAACTGCTCGAACCAGCGCTCGAGCCCCAGCCCGTTCCACAGGATCAGCGTCGCGTCCTGCGCCCCGACGAGGTCGCGCGGGGTGGGCTGGTAGCCGTGGATCTCGGCGCCGGGCTTGGTGATCGAGACCACCTCGGCGGCGTCCCCGGCCACGTTGCGCGCCATGTCGGCGATGACGGTGAAGGTCGTCGCGACCTTGAGCTTGGCGCCCTGCGCGAGGGCGGGTCTGCCCGCCAGTGCGGCGGCGCCGATGAGGCCAAGCGCGGCTCGTCTGGTCAGCATGTGGTACGGTCTCCTGTTGCTTGTCGACATGCAAATGCGACTGAGTTGCATTTGTCAACTCACTTGCAAGTCATTTGCAACAAGACCTTGAAAAGCGCCGGGCGGGCGGGCAAAACCGATGCATGAACGAGCGGATGAAGAGCATCGAGGAAATGACGCAGGCGCTGCGCGACGCGGGAATCCGCGTGACGCGCCAGCGGGCAGCCTTGCTGAGCGTGCTGGCGGAAGCGGGCGATCACCCCGACGCGCCCGAGCTGCACCGCCGGGCCGAGGCCGCGGTGCCGGGGATCTCGCTCTCGACGGTCTATCGCACGCTCTCGACGCTCGAGAGCCAGGGCGTCATCCAGCGCCACCAGTTCGAAGGGGCCTCTGCGCGCTTCGAATCCGCCGAGACCGACCACCACGACCACATGATCGACGTGGACACGGGCGAGGTGATCGAGTTCGCCTCGGACCGGATCGAGCGGCTGCAGGCCGAGATCGCGGCCGAGCTCGGCTACGAGATCGTCCACCACCGGATGGAGCTCTACGTCCGGAAGACATCCGACAGCTGACCGGCGTCACGACCCGCGTTCGAGGGTCAGTCGCTCTCGAAGTCCAGCAGGCGTCCGTCCAGCGTAAACTCGGCCTCGAAGTCGCGGCCGTCGCCGTCCTTGCCCTCGAGCTCGATGCCGCGGGTGTCGAACTCGACCTTCTCGAAGGTGCCGTCCGACGGGTAGTTCGGATTCGTACGCACCGCCTCGGGCACGAGGGCCGCGATCTCGGTGGCGGGGAAGGGCTCGTTCTGTGCGCTTTCGATTTCTTCCAGCGGGCTGCCCCGCCGGTGGAAATCCAGCTCGATCCGGGCGCCGCCGGGCAGGGTCGCGGTAATGTCCGGGCCCCAGTTGTCGGGATGGATCACGACCTCGCGCAGGTTGAGGGCTCCGATCACGCGGGTCATCTCGCTGGTCAGGCCGGTCTGTGCCTGGGCGCCCATTGATCCGAGCAGAAGAATGGCTCCGGCGATCAGGGTTCGGGTCATCATTGCCTCCTGATGAGTGCCCGGACGCGAAAGGACCGGGGGCATTTCTCTAGGGCCGGGGACCGGGCGGCGGCTGGGCTCCCATCGGCGGCGGGTTCAGGCAGGTTCCTCGACGGACGTGCCCGTGCTGCTTTCGCTGAATGTGGTGCCACGCAATGACATGGCAAGCAGGAAGGCAAAACCCATGACTGCGCCGCCGATGCCGAAGCTGACGGCGATGGACTGCCGGAAGGCCTCGGCGATCCCCGGTTGCAGCTCCGGCGAGAGCGTGCCGATGACCGCCATGCCGCCGTCGGTGACCGGTTGCACGTCGATCTCCGAGGCGAGCCGGTCGAGCCGCGCGCCCGGCAGGCCGGACATCACCCCGCCCGGGACCGCGACGCCGAGCGAGCGGAAGACAGACTTGCTCGAGGTGGCGATGCCGGGCCAGGGGCGCGGCACCGCGTTCTGCACGATGGCGGTGGTGTTGGGCATGGCGACGCCCATGCCGAGACCAAGCACCGCCAGCGCGCGAAGCAACCACGGGATCCCGGCCTGGTTCACCGCCAAGAGCGCGAGCAGGCTCAGCCCCGTCGCCCCGAGCGCGATGCCCCCGGCCATGAACAGCTTGGGCCGTCCGGTGTCCGAGGACAGCCGCCCGCCGAAGATCGAGCTGAGCAGCATGAACCCCGCCTGCGCCGGGTTCGGCTCGCCGCCGATCAGCGGGCCGGCGACGCTCAATAAGGCGAAGGCGCCGGTGAAGAAGCCCTGGTAGCGCATGGGCTCTGGGGGCGTCACCACGTCGGCGATGACGGTCTGCGACAGTGTCATCGGCCCGCCGCCGCCGATCCCCTGCAGGAAGCGGAAGGCGATGAGCTGGCCCATGGACTGCGCGACGCCGCAAAGCGCCGAGGCGGCCACGAAGAGTAAGGATGCAGATCATCAGGAAGGTCCGTCGCCCGAACATGTCGCTGAGCTTGCCCCCAGATCGGCGTCGCGATCGTAGAGCTCAGCATGAAGGCGGTGACCACCCAGGAGAGATGCGCCAGCGCGCCAGGATCGCGCGCCATGCGGGGCAGGGCGGTGCTCACGATGCTCTGGTCGAGCGCGCGAGGATCATGGCGAGGATGAGCCCCGAGAAGATCACTCGGAGCTCGCGTTTCGTGAGAGGCTGTGCCCGGGCCGCGTCAGAGCTGCTGATGAGCTCCGGACCGGGGCAGCGGGCCTGCGGCATCCACCGCGGGCTGCGCCGTGCCGGTGTCCTTCTCGGGAGCTTCCGGCGTGAAAATGGCGATGGCGCCGCCGGCGCCGGTGGCAAAGGCGGCATGAAAACGATGGAGCGTTTTTTCATTCGGCATGGGACTACCCTTTGTCTGAAATCTCTGGACGCGCCAACGCCAATGGCCTTGTCAGCCGCCCGGATGGGCGGGCAGACACGTCGCGGCTCCGATCCCCCGTAGGGGGGCAAGGCGGTCCGGTATTGCAAGGAACGCCGCGTCCGCACCCGTGATGGGGTCGCGAAACGTGGCGGATAACCCGGTCGGCAGATCGCGACCGGTAGCGGACCTATAGTGCCCCGGGCCGGAAAAGTCGACAGGACGCGCTGTCACGGCTTCGGGAGGCCTCGCGCCGCCATGGCCCGTATCCTTCGATGTCCCGTGTGTGGTCGTCATCTTCCCGACGGATCTCTGCTTCAAACAGGCACGGTGGTCGCGGCCCGGTCCTGTCGGATTTGAATACCGGTTGGTATTTTACGGTACGGATACCCTGCGGTATCTGAAAATCACGAGGGCAGGCACGGGATTCCGACCATGGCCGAGAGGCTCACGCGCAAGGAACGCAATGCGATGACGCGGCAGAGCCTGCTCGGGGCCGCGGGGCTTCTCTTCGCGCGCGACGGCTATGCCTCGACCTCGGTCGGGGCCATCGCTGCGCAGGCGGGCTTCACCAAGGGCGCCTTCTACGCCAACTTCCCGAGCAAGGCTGCGATCTGTCTCGAGGTGTTCGAGACCACGGGCCGGGCGTCGCTCGACCGCCTGATCGAGGGCATCGAGGCGGCCCCGGACCGCACCGCGATCGAGGCACTGCTCGTGGACTGGGCGGGCAGCCGCCGCAACGGCGGTCTCTGGCCTCTGACCCTGCTCGAATTCGCCCGGCTCGCCGAGCGCGAGGGCGCCTCGGTCGAGGATATGCGCGTCGTGCTCCGGCGCCACTGGGCGCTGCTCGGCATGGTGGTGCTGCGCCGCATCCCCGCCGACACCGACGCCGATACGCTCGGGGCACTGCTGCACGAGATCGCCTACGCGCCCGCCATGACCTTCGTCGGCCAGCCCGACGCCGCCGACCTGATGCGGCTCTTTCTCGAGGGCTTCGCCCGCGATGGCGAGAGCCGCCGGTAGGGTCCCGTTTTCGACGTTTTCGACCAGACCCCGTGCCACACCCAACCCCCCCGGTCAGGCAGATGGCACCTCGCAAAGGACGACCTTACTGATGACCGACACCCCTTCCGCCACGCCGACCCCTCGCGTGACCCGGCTGCGCCACGAGCTGAAGCGCCGCAGCCTCACTATCACCCGCACCGAACGCCTGACCCCGAGGATGATCCGCCTGACGCTCGCGGGCGCCGATCTCGCGGGCTTCGTCAGCGCCTAGCCCGACGACCATGTGAAGCTCTTCGTCCCCGGTGGCGAGGACATGGCCATGCGCGACTACACCCCGCGCCGCTACAAGGACGGCCATCTGCTGATCGACGTCTTCGACCACGAGGGCGGTCCCGCCGCCGACTGGGCCCGAAATGCCCGCGCCGGTGACAGCGCCATGGTCGGCGGCCCGCGCGGCTCGGCGGTGATCGAAGGCGAGATCGACCACTGGCTGCTCATCGGCGACGAGACGGCGCTGCCCGCCATCGGCCGCCGCGTCGAGGAGCTGCCCGCCGGCGTCTCGGTGACCACCATCGTCACCGTGCAGGGGACCGAGGAAGAGCAGCAGTTCGACACCGACGCCGACTGGACCGGCCATTGGGTGCACCGCCCCGAAGGCGCCGCCGCCGATGCCGCGCCCTTCCTTGAGGCGCTGGCCGGGGTGACGCTGCCGCCCCGCAGCTACACCTGGGTCGCCGCCGAGGCCGGGGTGGCGCGCGCCATCCGGCAGGAGCTCATGGCCAGCGGCGTCCAGCCCGGCTGGCTGAAGGCTGCGGCTCGGGAGGGGCCGCCTACCGGCACTCTTCGAGTGGCGCGCAGAAGGAGCGGCTGACCCGGTCCCGAGAGGAGGATGAAGGGCAGATCAGCCAACCTCCACCGGTGAGTGGTGCGGGGACAAGAGGGGCAATTGGCATCGTAGAGAGGTCCGCGGGTGGGTCCGCCGGCTCGCACCTGTGGTTACGCGGGGCAGGCAAACCCGACCCGTCCCTGACAGTTGAGCGGGGACAGGACGATCGGCACCGATTTTCGGACTGAGGGAGGCCCACCCTGCCTGGACCCGAAAGTCGGGCGGTGGGCACTCAACGGGCACCGGATAGCGGGGCCAGACCACACGCACCTGACCCATCGCGGAGGGCATCGAGATGCGCCGCCCCACGTCTTGCAATGGCGCGAGAGGCGCAGCCTGCCGCCCAACGACTTCAGGCCCGCGGAAACACCCGTCCCTCGAAGAGCTTGCGCGCCGTGCGCAGGGTGCCCGCGCCGGTGACCCGCCCGGCCGCGTCGCGACGGATCAGCACCTCCGCCGCGGCGCCCGGGTGCTCGACTGCAAAGCGCTCGCCCTCGGGCAACACCGCAAGCGCCACCGCCGGCCCCTCTCCGAGGGTGCAGGCGGTGGCCACGCTCACCGCTGCGAAGACGCCTATGGTGGCGCGGCACCGGTGGGGGATGAAGCTTCGGGTGGCGATGGCGCCGCCCGTGCGCGGCGCCGGGACCAGCGTCATCTTCGGCACCGATTGCGCGCCCGCATCGCCGAGCGCCATCAGCGGGCCTGCCATCAGGCGGATCGACTCGAGCCGCGCCTTCAGCGCTTCGTGCGCGTCCAGCGCCTTGCGGGTCTCGTCGCCGCGCAGCCCCATCGCGCGCGCGTCGAGGATCACGCAGGGCATGCCGTTGTCGATCAGCGTGCAAGCAACGCCGCCGATCATGTCCACGTGCCGCCCGCTTGGCAGCAGCGCACCGCACATCGAGCCCGCCAGCCCCTCGAAGACCAACGGCACCGGGGCCGCGCCGCCGGGCACGCCGCCGAGCCGGGCCCCGCCCTCGGCGCTCACGCGCCGTGCAAGTGCCTGCGGCGAGGCGGTGCGGTAGCCGATGTGCCCGACTCCGGTGGTCCCGGCACGAGTCAGCTTCGGAGTGGCGAATTCGTAGGCGTCCCGGGCCCGCAGGCAGGCGCTGGTCGCGTCCTCGCCCGGTGGCTTCAGCCCGTAGACCCGGGTGAAGGAATCGAGGCTCTCGCCGTGGCGGTCGGTCGGCATCTCGACATGCCCGGGACGGGCGATGTCGAAGCAGGGCTCGCGCGCGTCGGTCGGGTTGGTCATGTCGGTCATAAGGTTCTCTCCCTCGGCCGCGCTCAGAGCGCGTCCACGGTACGCGGGAACGCGCTCTCGAACCCTTCGGCGTACTGGCAGTCGTGCCCGCCGGACTGGCCGCCCGAGTTGCGCTTGAAGTGGTTGGTCCGTTGCTGCGCGACGCGGGTGTAATAGTCCCGGAGGTGGTGCTGCCCGTCCATGCATTCGATGGCGGCGCGCTTGCGGTTCCAGACCGGCGTGATGTCGAGGAAGGTGTCCGGCTTCCAACCCGTCTGCTCGGTCTGGTGCGGCTCGAAGAGATAGAGCTGCGGCGCCCCCAGGACCTCTTCGCCGGGATTGTGGCCCCCGGCCTGGGCGATCATCCGGCATTCCAGCACCACCTGCGTCGTGTTCATGTGGTCGGTGTTGCAGGGATCGTACCGCGAATGCGAGAGCATGAAGGCGGGCTGGACCTTGCGGATCACCTAGACGATGCGGGCCTTGTTCTTGGCCGTGAACTCGAGCCTGTCGTCCCCCATGTCGAGGCAGACGAGCTCGTGCACGCTGAGCGCCTCACCAGCCCTCTCGACCCGGCGCTGCGCGAGGTCTCGCCCCGGTTGCCGCTCACCGCCTCGGCGGCGCAGCTATCGGCGCTGAGCGTTCCCGAGGGGGAGCCTCAGGGCAGGGCGATGGCGGCGAAGGCAGTGCGCCAGAGGGTGCGGAACTGCGCCGACTTGCTGCGGTCGAGCGCCACCAGCAGCGGCGGGGCCAGCGCGATGGCGCGCCGGGCGCTGGGCAGAAGCGCGGTCTCCTCGGGGTCCTGAGCGTAGATCAGCCCGGCGCGGCGCAGGATCGTCTGCCCCTGCGTCGAGAGCAGGAAATCGAGCAGACGACCCGCGGCCTGCGGCTGCCGCGCCTGCCGGGGGATCATGTAGCCGCGGGTCAGGAACAGGGTGTAATCCTCGGGCAGGATCACGCCCACGTCCGCCGGGGCGGCATTGGCCACGTAGGAGCCCAGCACGTTGTAGGCGAGCAGGAAGCGCCCTTCGGAGACCGCGCCGATGATCTCGGCCGAGCAGCAGGTGGCCACCGCCTGGGTTCGCGCGAAGCCCTCGAGCATGGCGCCGAAGGTCGTGGCCTCGAGGCTGTCGTTGTAGGCGAAGAGATAGCCCAGCCCCGAGGATTCGATGTCGTAGGTGGCGATCCGTCCGGCCAGCGACAACGGCGTGTTGCGCATCAGGTCGAGCAGCGCGAAGCGGGTGCGCGGCACGTTCTCCTCGGCCAGCAGGGCGCTGTTGTAGATGATGACCGCGGGCTCCTCGGTGACGCCCCAGAGCTGGTTGCGCCAGCGCCGGGCCGAGGGGAGGTTCAGCGTCGCCTCGGACTGGTAGTCGCGGGCACAGGCGCCGTTCACCAGCGCCACCATCTGGTGCACCGCCGACGAGAACACCGCGTCGGCGCTGGGCTCCTCGCCGGCGCAGGCGGCGAGGCTGTCGGCATAGAGCGCGTTCGAGCCCCATTGCTCGTACTCGATGGAAAGCTGCGGGTTCTGCTCGACGAAGGCCTCGAGCGCGGGGCGGATGATCGCCACGTCGGTGGTCGAGCGCAGTTCGAGCACGGTGTTGCCGTTGCCGATCCGGGCGCGGTCCTCCTGCGCCGAGACGGGCGGGGCGAGGGTGAAGCCTGTTGCGACGGTCAGAAGGAGGGCAAGGAGGCGTATCATGTCTCGGGCTCCGCGGCAGGCAGGACAAGGGATATGCGGAAGCCGTCCGCGCTGCGGCGGGCCTCGATGCGGCCGTCGAAGGCCTCGGCCACGGCGGTGACGATGGAGAGCCCGATGCCGGCGCTATCCTCGCGCGAGGCGGTGCTGCGCCGGAACCGCTCGCCGAGCCTTCCGTCGAGTTCGGGCGGCAGGCCGGGGCCGGCATCCTCGACCCAGAGCCGGGCCATGCCGCCGTCGCGATCGGCCCCGATGCGGACGGGGGGCGCGCCGTGTTTCAGCGCGTTCGACAGCAGGTTGCGCCCCGCCTCGGTCAGCGAGAAGGCATCGGCCAGCACCTCGACCGCGTCCTCGCCGATGACGAGACCCACCTCGACACCGGGGGCGATGGCCTCGTGGTCGCGGCTGTCGACGATGTCGAGCGCCACCTCGCGCAGGTCGAGCCGCTGACGCGGGGCGCTGTCGTTGCGGTGGATCACCAGCGCGCGCGAGAGCATCTGGTCGAGCAGCGTGCCCAGCGAGCGGGTGCGGCGGACCAGCCGGTCGAGCGCCGCATCGCGGCAGGTGTCGTCCTCGGCATCGAGCGCGGTCTCGGCCTGCACGCGGATCGCGGCAACGGGCGTGCGCAACTGGTGGGCGCTGTCCGAAATCAGGTTGCGCATGGCGTCGAACTGCCGGTCGAGCCGCGCCATGAACCGGTTCATCGCCTCGAGGATCACCGCCACCTCGCGCGGGACGTTCTCGGTCGGCATCGGCGTCAGGTCGTAGGGGTCGCGCGTGGCGAGGTCGTCGGCGATGGCCTCGAGCGGGCGCATGGCCGAGCGGATGGTCAGCACCGAGGCCACCAGCAGCGCGATCCCGGCGAGACCCATCGGCAGCACCGCCTCGAGCATGAGCTGCGTCGTCATCGCGTCGCGGGCCCGCAGCGTCTGGCCGACGGTGACCCGCACCTCGCCCGAGAAATCGCGCTCGGCGAAACGGCGGGTGATCTCGACGAAGCGGGCCTCCTCGCCCTGCATGGTCGCATCGAAGAAGCGCGGGCCGGTGATGCGCGGGCGTTCGGTGGGGGCCTTGGGGGCGTCGTCGAAACCGGTGATCAGGGTTTCGTCCGGGCCGCGCACCGCGTAGGAGACCCGGTCGTCGGGCGCCTGGGCCAGCAGCTGGAAGGCCGAGACCGGCAGGTCCACCATGGCCTCGCCGTTCTGGATGCGGATGGATTCGGCGATGTCGCTGGCGGCGCCGAGCAGCAGCCGGTCGTAGGATTCGCGTGCCGCCTGCCGTCCGCTGAACCACGAGGTGGCGGCCGCGAGCACCCCGCCCACCAGCAACAGGACGATCACCGCGCGCAGCACGCGGGTCAGCAGGCTGCGCCCCTGCGGGTGGATGGCGATGCGCTCAGCCATCCCGGGTGATCCGGTAGCCTACGCCGCGCTGGGTCAGGATGACCACGTCGCTGCCCGCGAGCTTCTTGCGCAGACGGGCGATGTAGAGCTCGATGGCGTTCAGGCCGACGTCGGCGTCGTTGAAGGCGAAGAGCCCGTCGTAGAGCCGCTCCTTGCTGAGCGGCTGGTCGGCGTGGCGCAGTAGCAGCCCGAGCAGCGCCGCCTCGCGCCGGGTCAGGTCGAGCCGGTTGCCATCCAGCGTTGCCTGCATCTGCGCGGGCGAGTAGCGCAGCTGCCCCAGCGCCAGCTCGTCGCCTTTCTGTTCGGCGTCGCGGCGCACCAGCGCCCGCAGCCGCGCCTCGAGCTCGCGCTGGTCGAAGGGCTTCACGAGGTAGTCGTCGGCGCCGAGATCCAGCGCCGCCACCCGGTCGTCGATGGTGAAAAGCGCGGTCAGCATCAGCACCGGCGTGCGGTCGCCGCGGGCGCGGATCTCGCGCAGGAGGTCGCGGCCCGAGCCGTCGGGCAGGTTGATGTCGAGCACCAGCGCGTCGTAGCCCTGCACCGCGAGATGGTCCCGCGCGGCGGCGAGACTCCCCGCGAGATCGCAGGCGATGCCCGATTTCGAGAACCGTGCGATCACCCCCGCGGCGAGGTCGGCCGCATCCTCGATCATCAGCACGCGCATGGCTTCTGCCCTCCCGAAGCCTTCCTGTCATGCGAATTTTCGCGCTGACAGGTTGGTGACAGCTTCTTGCTCTACAAGTTCTGCTTACCCCGCACAGAGGGGGCTGCAAAGGCAGTCATGGGTGCGGGACCGGACAGGCGCGTCGGATCGTGCCGGGACGGTGTGAGTGAATGAGGAGGAACAGATGACTTTCAAGGCAACCCGCATCGCGCTCGCCGCGGCGCTGATCGGCGCATCCGCCATGGGCGCATCGGCGCAGGAGTTCACCCCCGAGGCGCCCGAGTGCATCGCGCCCGCGAACCCCGGCGGCGGCTGGGACTTCACCTGCCGCCAGGTCGGCAAGTCGCTGCAGGACCAGGGCCTGCTGTCGAAGACCATGCAGGTGGTCAACCTTGCCGGCGGCGGCGGCGGCGTGGCCTATGCCGAGGTGGTGAACAAGCGCAACGACAGCGACGACCTGATCGTCGCGGCCTCGTCGGCCACCGCGACCCGTCTCGCGCAGGGCGCCTACCCGGGCAACACCATGGACCAGGTGCGCTGGCTCGCCTCGGTCGGTGCCGACTACGGCGTGATCGCCGTGGCCGCCGACAGCAAGATCTCGACGCTCCCCGATCTGCTCGACATGATCAAGAACGACCCCACCTCGGTGTCGGTCGCGGGCGGGTCCGCCGTGGGCGGCTGGGATCACCTCAAGGTGCTGATAGCGGCCAACGCCTATGGCGTCGAGGACGTGCGCAAGGTCAAGTACATCGCCTTCGACGGCGGCGGCGAGGCGGTGACCCAGCTTCTGGCGGGCTCCGTGCAGGCCTTCACCGGCGACCTGTCCGAGGCCAAGGGCTTCGTCGACAGCGGCGACATCAAGGTGATCGCGGTGCTGTCGCCCGAGCGGCTCGACGGCGAGTTCGCCGATTTCCCGACCGCCAAGGAGCAGGGCGTCGACGCCATCGGCGCCAACTGGCGCGGCTTCTACGGCCCGGGCAACATGTCGGACGAGGCCTACGACGGCTGGGTGAAGAAGATCAGCGATCTCTACGCATCGGACGAGTGGAAAGAGGTGATGGCCACCAACGGTCTCGCCCCGCTCGACCTGCAGGGCGCCGAGTTCGAGCAGTTCGTCTCGGACAGCATCACCCAGATCCAGACCATCTCGCGCGAGATCGGCATCATCAAGTAAGCTCTGCGGGGCTTACCATCGGGCGCCGCCGCTCTCCCCTCTCAGGCGGCGCCCAACTTCCCCTTCCACAGAATGTCCGGAAAGGAGCGCGTCATGAGTGACCGCATTTTCGGCGTCTTCGGTCTGCTTCTCGCGATCGGCTACACGTTTGCCGCCCTCGCGATCGAGGAGAGCTTCCTGTCGGATGCTGTCGGGCCCAAGGCGTTTCCCATCATCATTGCGGTGATCCTCGGGCTCTCGAGCCTCGCGATCGTCCTCCGCCCGGACCCCGAGCCGCATTGGCCGCCGCTGGCCCGTCTCGCAGAGATCGCCGCCGCGATCGTGGTGATGATCCTCTACGCCCAGCTGCTGCCGGTGGTGGGCTTCGTCATCGCGACCGCGGTCGCCTCGGGCTACCTTGCCTGGCGGCTCGGCTCGTCGCTGATCGCGACCGTGCTGACCGGCGTCGGCACCTCGATCGGCATCTACGTCATCTTCCACCTGATCTTCGGCCTGGCGCTGGCGCGCGGTCCGTTCGGGTTCTGAAGGGGCAGACATGGATACTTTCGCATCTCTCGGCGACGGCTTCGCCATCGCGCTCACCTGGCAGAACCTCGGGCTCGCGCTCCTGGGCTGCTTCCTGGGCACCATCATGGGCGCGCTGCCCGGCCTCGGGCCGTCGAACGGCGTCGCCATCCTGATCCCGCTCGCATTCACCATGGGGCTCGGGGCCACGCCCTCGCTGATCCTGCTGACTTCGGTTTACTACGGCGCGATGTACGGCGGGCGGATCTCGTCGATCCTGCTCAATATCCCCGGTGATGAGCCGGCGATGATGACCTGCCTCGACGGCCACCCGATGGCCCGCAAGGGGCTCGCGGGCGAGGCGCTGTCGCTGTCGGGCATCGCGAGCTTCGTCGGCGCCTTCTTCGCCACCTGGGGCCTGATCCTGCTCGCTCCGCAGCTGGTGAAGATCGCGCTGCTGTTCGGCCCGGCGGAGTATTTCGCGCTCTTCGCGCTGGCGTTCATGACGCTGGGCGGCGTGTCCTCGACCAACCAGGCGAAATCGGCCTTCGCCGCGGCGCTGGGCCTCGGCCTCGCGATGATCGGCGTCGACACCCAGACCGGCGTGCCGCGCTTTACCTTCGGCGAGGTGCACCTCTATGACGGGCTCGACTTCCTCGTGGCCATCGTCGGTCTCTTCGCCCTCTCCGAGGTCTTCATCTTCCTCGAAGAGCGTCACGGTTCGGCAGACGCCGAGGGCCGCCAGCTCAAGGTCGGGCGCCTGACGCCGCCGATGAGCATGCTCAAGCAGACCACGCCCACCATGCTGCGCAGCTCGGCGCTGGGCTTCCTCGCGGGCGTGCTGCCCGGGGCAGGGGCGTCGCTGGGCTCGTTCATCTCCTACTCGGTAGAGAAGCGCCTCGTGGACCGCGAGGGCACCTTCGGCAAGGGCGATCCGCGCGGCGTCGCGGCCCCCGAGGCGGGGAACAATGCCGCCGCCGGTGGCGCGCTGGTGCCGATGCTGGCGCTGGGCGTGCCGGGCTCGGGCACCACCGCCGTGCTGCTCGCCGTGCTGCTGTCGCTCAACATCACCCCCGGCCCGCTGCTCTTCACCCAGAACCCCGACGTGGTCTGGGGCCTGATCGCGGCGCTCTTCATCGCCAACTTCATGCTGCTGGCGCTGAACATCCCGATGGTGGGGCTCTTCACCAAGGTGCTGATGGTGCCGCCGCGGGTGCTCATGCCGATCGTAGCCATGGTTTCCTTCGTGGGCATCTACGGCATCTCGGGCTCGAGCTTCGACCTGATGGTGATGATCGGCTTCGGGATCCTGGGCTGGGTGCTGCGCAAGTTCGACGTGCCGCTGGTGCCGATCATCCTCGGCACGCTGCTCGGCAACTCGATGGAGAACAACCTGCGCCGGGCCATCACCATCGACAACGGCGACTGGTTCACCCTGATCGACAGCCCGCTTTCGATCGTGCTCTGGGCCATCGCCATCATCGGGTTCATCCTGCCGCTGATCGTCGGCCGGAAGGTCAAGGCCCGCATGCACGAACGCGGTGACGAGGAGGGCTCGCTCACCGACTGAGATAACAACAACAAACCACCACTCATGGCCTGCCGCCCGCGATTTCCATCGTGGGCGGCCTTTTCTTTTCAGGAGACTGCGACCGCAAGCGGAATCCCTCTTCCGCAGCGCAGCATTTGGCCGTAAATCCCCATCCGCGCACACTCTGCTGAAGGCAGAATCACCCTAGTGGACAACCCGACTTTTCGGCGTTCCGGTCGTGAAGCCCGACCGTCGCCCGCCTCGGCCCGGCGAGATCGGACCGGCGTTACAGACGTGCTTCGCCCCCTCGCCAGCACCACCGCCCGTGCCACGCGCGATTTTTCGCCCAACTCATGCCAAGTCGCGGAACCCCAAACGGTGCAACCATTTCTGCGCTTGCGAAGTTGACAGTGCGGGCGCGAAGGTATTTCGGGCTTCGTGCTATAGGCGAAAGAGTGCCAATGGCGAACCTGCCGGATGGTTTTCCGGACCTATGTGTTTCTTAATACGGATCAGACACTTGGACGCGAAGATGACTCCCCACGACAGACCCGATATGCGACGACGACAGCAGTCCCGCAGCCTGAGCTGCCGCGGGCTCTCGCGGCGTGCCGCTCTTGGCACGCTCGCTGGTGCGCTTTCCTCGACCCTCATCCCCGGTTATGCGCTCGCGCAGGACGCCCCGCAGACGCAGGACGCCCAGCCGGGCGAGCCCTTCTCCTTTGACGTTCTTACCGAGTGGATGCGCGCGGTGAGCCAGACGGACCCGAGCACGCCGAGCGCTATTGAGGGCTTCCTGACCGAGCTCGACTACGACGATTACCAGCGCATCCGGTTCAATCCCGAACACGCACGCTGGGCCACCGATGGCTCGCGCTTCCGCCTCCATGCCTTCCACCTCGGCTGGCTGTTCAAGCAACCCGTGGTGCTGAACGAGGTCGTCGATGGCCGTGCGATCCCGATGGTCTTCTCGACCCGCGATTTCGACTATTCCAACCTCGAGCGCGACATCCCCGCAGATGTCGATATGCCGGGCGTCGCGGGCTTCCGCCTGCTGAACCAGCTCAACAGGGCCGACACCTACGACGAGCTCGTGGCCTTTCTGGGTGCCAGCTATTTCCGCGCGCTCGGTCGTGACAACTTCTACGGGCTCAGCGCGCGCGGGCTGGCGGTGAATACCGGCCTGCCCGAGGGCGAGGAGTTCCCGCGCTTCAGCCAGTTCTGGATCGAGCGCCCGGCTGAGGGCGCGGACGCGATCACGCTCTACGCCGCGCTGGAAAGCCAGTCGGTCACCGGGGCGTACCGCTTCGTCATCACCCCCGGCAGCGACACCATCATGGAAGTCACCGCGCGGCTCTTCATGCGCAACGACGTGGCGCAGCTTGGCATCTCGCCGCTGACCTCGATGTTCCTCTACGACGGCTCGGACCCGGGCGAGTTCTACGACTACCGCCCCGCCGTGCATGACAGCTCGGCGCTGGTGCTGAACGTCAACGGAACGACCTTCTACCGCGTGCTGAAGAACCCGCCGCGGCTTGCGAGTTCGTATCTCGGCGCCGAGCGCCCGCTGTCCTTCGGCCTCGTCCAGCGCGAGCGCGAGTTCGACCAGTACCTCGACGCGCAGGCCCATTACGAGCGCCGCCCGTCGCTGATGGTCGAGCCGCTCGGGGACTGGGGCAAGGGCTCGGTGCGCCTGCTCGAGATCCCGTCAGACCTCGAGGCGAACGATAATATCGTCGCCTACTGGGTCCCGGATGCGGCCGCGACGGCCGGAAGTGAGCTGGAATTCGCCTATCGCCTGCACTGGGGCATGAATCCCAAGGGCGCCCGCGCCGAAGAGCTGGGGCAGATCTTGCGCACCCGCTCGGGTGAGGGGGGCGTATCTGGTGTCGAAAAGGACACCGATCATCGAAAATTCGTCATCGATTTCGAGGGCGGGTTGTTGGGGAACCTTTCTGCTGACGCAGAGGTTGTTCCGGAGATCACGGTACAGAACGGGTCGGTTGAAGAGATGGCTATCTCGCGCATCAGCGGAACCGACACGTGGAGGCTTGTGATCGATATCCAGGGCGAACCGCAGGCCCTGGTGGAAATCAAGGCCGTGCTCACCGGGTACGGTCGGACACTGACTGAGACATGGTTGTATCAATGGGTCAAGCAATGATGGAAACTTCCGAATTCGCCCGTCCCTCAACGGATGGCCCCGTCGTAAGTAACACTGCCGCCGAAGCTGGTGCCGGGTGGGAACCGCCTTCGGCGCCGCTGGACATGCCGCGGCAGGTTCTCGAGAACGAGCGCACCACGTTCGACTGGCTTTCGGTGGCGCGCCTCTTCCGGGCGCGCACCCGCGCCTGACACCGACCGCTCCGCGATGATCCGGCAGATTCCAGCCCCTTCGCCCAGGACCCGCGCCATCCGCGCGGGTGCGGTCCTTCTCGCCCTCTCGCTGGCGAGCGTCGCCGCCGCGCTGGTCGCGGAGGCCGGAGCCACCAACGGCTTCGACCTCTGGGACGGGCTGCGCACCGTGCTGATCTTCGTGACCACAGGCTGGCTGGCCTGGGGCGCGATGCTCGCATTGTCGGGGCTGCCACAGCCGTCGCGGGCGCGGAAACAGGTGCCGCAACTGGTCCTGCCCGAGCCCAGGACAGTGGTGCTGGTGCCGATCTGCAACGAGGACGCCGTGGCGACCTTCACCCGGATCGAGGCCATGCATCACTCGGCCAACGAGGCCGGGCTGTCGCTGGACATCGCGGTGCTCTCCGACACGCAGGACGCGGCCAACGCCGAGCGCGAGAAGGCGGCCTTTGCCGACCTGATCGCGGCCACGGGCGGGGCCGGCCGGATCTTCTACCGCCGCCGCACCGACAACCGGGGCCGCAAGGCGGGCAACATCGAGGAGTTCATCCGCAACTCCGGCGGTGCCTATGAATTCGCGGTGATCCTTGACGCCGACAGCCTGATGGAAGGCGAGACGTTGCGCGAGATGATCGCCAAGATGCAGGCCGACCCACAGCTCGGCCTGCTGCAGACGCTGCCGCGCATCGTGTCGGCGCATTCGCTCTTCGGGCGCGCCATGCAGTTCGCGGCCTCGTTCCACGGGCCGATCTTCACCCGCGGGCTCGAGCGGATGCAGGGCAACACCGGTCCGTTCTGGGGCCACAACGCCATCGTCCGGGTGCGCGCCTTCGCCGAGAGCTGCGCGCTGCCGGAGCTCTCGGGCAAGCCGCCCTTCGGCGGGCACATCCTCAGCCACGACTATGTCGAGGCCGCGCTGCTGGCGCGGGCCGGCTGGAAGGTGCAGGTCGATCACTCCATCGACGGCTCCTTCGAGGAGGGCCCCGAAAACGTGCTTTCCTACGCCAAGCGCGACCGGCGCTGGTGCCAGGGCAACCTGCAGCACATCCGGCTGCTCTGGGCGCCCGGCCTCGCCGGCTGGAGCCGCTTCGTCTTCCTGCAGGGCATCCTCGCCTATGTGGTGTCGCTGCTCTGGGCCAGCTTCCTGCTGGTGTCGATCGCCGCGACCGTGCTGGCGCCGCCGCCGGACTACTTCCCCGAGCCCTACAACCTCTTCCCGGTGTTCCCGAGCGACCGCACCAAGGAGATCACCGCCCTTGCCATCGGCATCGTCGGGCTGCTGATCCTGCCCAAGCTCGGGATCCTCTTCGACGCAATCCGCAGCGGTCGGGTGCACAAGTTCGGCACTCCGGGCAAGGTGTTCTCGTCGCTGCTGCTCGAGATCCTGCTGAGCTCGCTGCTGGCGCCGGTGATGATGATGTTCCAGGTCCGCGCCGTGCTGCAGGTGTTCCTCGGCCGCGACGGCGGCTGGCCCGCCAATGCGCGCGGTGAAGGCCTGATCCACGTGTGGGAGGCCTTTCGGGCCAGCGCCTGGATCGTCGCGGTCGGCGCCGTGGGTCTTGCCGCGGCCTACTACCTCTCCGCCGGGCTGGTGCCGTGGCTGCTGCCGGTCGGCGTGCCGATGATCGCCGCCCCGCTGCTCATCGCGTGGTCGTCGCGGCCGCTCACGCACACGCTGTTCCGTGTCCCCGACGAGGATCATCCGTCGCCCGTGGTCGCGCGCTACCGTGCGCTGATGGCCGCGAAACTGAAGCCCACGACCCAAGGCGGCACCTCGCCGACCCAGGTGACCGCAGATGCCGCAGCATGACACCACCGCGGTGGCGGAGACCGTGGCCCAGAGCCCGGCTCCCCTCCGCGAACGCGACCCCCGCATCGATGCCTTCCGTGGCGCCGCGCTGGTGACGATCTTCGTCGACCACGTGCCCGGCAACCCCTACGAGCTCTTCACGCTGCGCAACTGGGGCTTCTCGGATGCGGCGGAGGCGTTCTTCATCATGTCCGGCATCGCCGCGGGTCTCGCCTATTCCGGCGCCTTCCGCACCAAGCCCTTCCTCGAGGCGGCGGCGCCGATATGGAAGCGGTCGTGGACGCTCTATGTCGTGCACATCTTCCTGACGCTGGTGGGCGTGGCGCTCTTCGCCGGCGGGGCGGCCTATTTCGGGCTGCCCGAGCTGCTCAGGATGAACAACATCGGGCCGATCTTCGACAAGACCATGGCGTCGCTCGTCGGGGTGCCACTGCTCACCCACCAGATTGGCTACGTGAACATCCTTCCGGTCTACTCGGTGATGCTGCTGGCCGCACCCTTCGCGATCCGCATGGCGATGTGGCGGCCGTGGCTGCTGATGGGCTGCTCGGTGCTGGTCTGGTACGCGGCCGGGCTCTGGCGCCTGAACTTCCCCAACTTCCCCAACCCGGGCGGCTGGTTCTTCAACCCGTTCTCGTGGCAGCTTATCTTCGTGATCGGCCTGCTCTCGGGCGTCTACATGCGGCGCGGCGACCGGTTCATTCCGCGGCAGCCGTGGCTGTTCGCGCTGGCGGCGGGCTTCCTCGTGCTGGTGCTGGCATGGCGCTACCTTCCGGGGTTGGGCGAGGTGCTGAACCACCAGATGTCGCTGCTCGGCAAGGCCGGTGCGCCGTTCCACGTGGTGTCCCACGACAAGACCTTCGTGGCGGTGCCGCGGATGCTCCACGCGCTGGCGCTGGCCTACGTGCTCTCGGCGATCCCCGCCATCCGCAGACTCTGCGGCCACGAGATCGCCTCGCCGCTGCGCCTGCTGGGCCGGCACGGGCTGCTGGTCTTCGCAACCGGCACGCTGGTGTCGCTCGCGATGCAGGTGCTGCTGGTCGCCGCGCCCAACCCCGCCATCGTCGCGTGGCTGGTGCTGCCGGTCGGGCTGGTGGTGATGCTGGGCGCCGCCATGATCGCCGAGCGCCGCCGCGACCGGGCCGCCGAGGCTGCGAAGGCCGCGAAGGCCGCCGAGCTGGTGGCTCGCATCGCGCCCCGTCCCGGCACCCTGCGCGCCCCGGGCAAACCGGCGCTCTGAACCCCCCTTCACCGGCGGCCCGATCGCGGGCCGCCGACCCCCTGCCTCCGTGTGTTGATACAATGCCGGCCTTGTGGCTGGGCCTGCCGGTGGTACGTTCGTCCGCGTTCCGCCGCAGGAGAAGACCATGCCCAAAGATGCCCCGCCCGCCACCCGCTACACCTCTGCCCACTGGGGCGTTCGCGAGGTCCGGGAGGACGCGGGCGGAGTGATCCTGCACGCCCTCGCCGACGATCCCTGTCCGAACGCCATCGGGCTCGACCAGCTGACGCCCGAGGTGCAGTCCGCCCGCGTCCGCCGCCCCGCCGTGCGCGAGAGCTGGCTCCGCCATGGCCCTGGCGCCGACCCCGAGAAACGCGGGCAGGAGCGGTTCGTCGAGGTCGAATGGGACCAGGCGCTCGACCTGGTCGCGGCCGAGATCGACCGGGTCCGGCAGGCCCATGGCAACGGCGCCATCTTCGGCGGCTCCTACGGCTGGTCGAGCGCCGGGCGCTTCCACCACGCGCAGAGTCAGGTTCACCGCTTCCTCAATGCCGCCGGCGGCTACGTCGCCCACCGCAACAGCTACAGCCTCGGCGCGGCGACGGTGATCCTGCCGCACGTGCTGATGAACATGCACCGGCTGATGGAGTGCCACACCGACTGGCAGACCCTCGCCGAGGACTGCGAGCTCTTCGTCACCTTCGGCGGCGTGCCGGACAAGAACGCCCAGATCTCGGCGGGCGGCGTGCGGCGACACCACCTGCCGCGGGCGCTTGGCGTCATGCGCGAGAGCGGCACCGAGTTTGTCAACATCGGCCCGGTGGCAGACAATCTCGCCCCCGAGACCGAGGCGACGTGGATCCCCGTCCGCCCCAACACCGACACCGCCTTCATGCTGGCGCTGGCCTACGTTCTGGCCGACGAGGAGTTGCTGGACCGGGCGTTCCTCGCCAGCCATTGCGTCGGCTTCCCGCAGTTCGAGGCCTACCTGCGGGGCGAAAGCGACGCGTGCCCGAAGACGCCGGACTGGGCGGCCGAAATCACCGGCGCCCCTGCCGAGACGATCCGCGATCTCGCCCGCCGCATGGCGTCGCATCGCACCACGGTGAACATGTCGTGGTCGCTGCAGCGCGCCGACCATGGCGAGCAGCCCTGCTGGATGCTGGTGACGCTGGCGGCGATGCTCGGTCAGATTGGCCTGCCCGGCGGCGGGCTCGGCATCGGCTACGGCGCCGAGAACCTGCTCGGCAGCCGGGGCCGGCGCCTGCCCGGGCCGACGCTGTCGCAGGGCATCAACGAGGTCTCGGATTTCATCCCCGTCGCCCGCATCGCTGACATGCTGCTGACCCCCGGCGGCCAGTACACCTATGACGGCACGACCCGGACCTATGCCGACATCCGGCTGGTCTACTGGGCAGGCGGCAACCCGTTCCACCACCACCAGGACCTGACCCGCCTGCGCCGCGCATGGGCCAAGCCCGAGACCATCGTGGTCAACGAGCAGTACTGGACCGCCACGGCCCGACACGCCGACATCGTGCTGCCAGCGACCACTGCGCTCGAGCGCGAGGACATCGGCTACGGCACGCTCGAGGAGCACATCGTGTGGATGAGCCGGGCCTCCGAGCCGCTGGCCGAGGCGCGGGACGACTACGCCATCTTCTCGGCGCTGTCCGAGCGGCTCGGCGTGGCGCAACGCTTTACCGAGGGGCTCGATGCCGAGGGCTGGCTGCGCCGGCTCTACGACGAGAGCCGCCAGCGCATGGGCGGCGAGGGCGTGGACCTGCCCGAGTTCGACGCCTTCCGTGACCAGGGGCTGATCGAGCTGCCGCCGGGCAACGGTACGGTGATGCTCGAGGACTTCCGCAGAGATCCCGAGGCGCATCCGCTCGAGACGCCCTCGGGCCGGATCGAGATCTTCTCGGACACCATCGCCGCCATGGGGCTGCCCGATTGCGGCGGCCATCCGATGTGGTTCGCCCCCCGCGAATGGCTGGGCGCCCCCGAGGCGCAGCGCTGGCCGCTGCACATGCTCTCGGACCAGCCCAAGGGCAAGCTGCACAGTCAGCTCGACCACGGCGCCACCAGTATGGCGACGAAGCTCGACGGGCGCGAGCCGCTCTGGATGAACCCCGCCGACGCCGAGGCGCGTGGGCTTGCCGAGGGCGACGTGGTGATGGTGCACAACGACCGGGGCCGCTGCCTTGCCGCCGCCATGCCGGATGCGCGGATCATGGCGGGCACGGTGCGGATGGCGACCGGCAGCTGGTACCACGAGGTCGACGGGCTCGAGATCGCGGGGAACCCGAACGCGCTGACCGCCGACCGGGGTGCCTCGGGCCTGTCGCAGGGCGCGGTGGCGCAGAGCTGCCTCGTCGAGGTGGTGCGGTTCGAAGAGACCGCGCCCACCCCCGCGCCGTGGTCGCAGCCGGCCTTCACCAGCGCCTGACCTCCGGAACTCCGGGTTGCGCAGGCCTTTGGCTGGGCCTGACGTTCGGCACCCCGGATCGCGCTGGCCCTCACCAGCGTCTGAAGTTCGGCACCATAGAGTGCGGTGTCTTGGCCGGCGCCTGACCCTCGGCCTCTCCAGATCGCGCCGCCCATCACCGGGCGGCGCCTTTTCTTGAAAGGCGAAGGCTCAGCCGAGGATGCGCGGCAGCCGCAGCCCGTGCGCGCGGGCGCAGTCGATGGCCTCGGGGTAGCCCGCATCCGCGTGGCGCCAGACGCCCGAGGCCGGGTCGTTCCACAGCACCCGCTCGAGACGCTTCGCGGCCTCCGGCGTGCCATCGGCGCAGATCACCACGCCTGCATGCTGCGAAAAGCCCATGCCGACACCGCCGCCGTGGTGCAGCGACACCCATGTCGCACCCGACGCCGTGTTCACCAGCGCGTTCAGCAGCGGCCAGTCGGACACGGCGTCCGAGCCGTCGCGCATCGCTTCGGTCTCGCGGTTGGGCGAGGCCACCGAGCCCGAATCGAGGTGGTCGCGGCCGATCACCACCGGTGCCTTCAGCTCGCCGCTCGCCACCATCTCGTTGAACTTCAGGCCCGCGCGGTGACGATCCCCAAGCCCGATCCAGCAGATCCGCGCCGGCAGACCCTGGAAGGCGATGCGCTCGCGCGCCATGTCGAGCCAGCGGTGCAGGTGGTCGTTCTCGGGGAACAGCTCCTTCATCGCCTGGTCGGTCTTGTAGATATCCTCGGGATCGCCCGAGAGCGCCGCCCAGCGGAACGGACCCACACCCTTGCAGAACAGCGGGCGGATATAGGCGGGCACGAAGCCCGGAAAGGCGAAGGCGGTCTCGAGCCCTTCCTCCTTGGCCATCTGGCGGATGTTGTTGCCGTAGTCGAGCACCGGAACGCCTGCCTCCCAGAAGCCGACCATCGCGGCCACGTGGTCCTTCATCGAGGCCCGTGCCGCGCGGTTCACCTCCTCCGGCGCGCTATCCTGCTTCTCGCGCCACTCGGCCACGGACCAGCCCTTGGGCAGGTAGCCGTGGAACGGGTCGTGTGCCGAGGTCTGGTCGGTCACGATGTCCGGGCGCGGGCCGCCGTCCCGCATGCGCTTCAGAAGCTCGGGGAAGATCTCGGCGGCATTGCCGATGAGCGCCACGGACTTGGCCTCGCCCGCCTTGGTCCAGCGGTCGATCATCGCCAGCGCCTCGTCGAGGTCATGGGTTTTCTCGTCGCAATAGCGGGTGCGGATGCGGAAATCGGCGCGGGTCTCGTCGCATTCGACGGCGAGACAGCAGGCGCCCGCCATGACCGCGGCGAGCGGCTGCGCGCCGCCCATGCCGCCGAGACCGCCGGTCAGGATCCACTTGCCGGTAAGATCGCCGTCATAGTGCTGGCGGCCCGCTTCGGCGAAGGTCTCGTAGGTGCCCTGAACGATGCCCTGCGCGCCGATGTAGATCCAGGACCCTGCGGTCATCTGGCCGTACATCATCAGGCCCTTGCGATCGAGCTCGTTGAAATGTTCCCACGTGGCCCAGTTGGGCACGAGGTTCGAGTTGGCGATCAGCACGCGCGGCGCATCGGCGTGCGTGCGCACGATGGCGATGGGCTTGCCGGACTGAACGACCAGGGTCTCGTCCGCCTCGAGATCCTTGAGGCTCTCGACGATGCAGTCGAAATCCTCCCACGTGCGGGCGGCGCGGCCGATGCCGCCGTAGACCACCAGCTCGTGCGGGTTCTCGGCCACGTCCGGGTGCAGGTTGTTCATCAGCATCCGCAGCGGTGCCTCGGTGAGCCAGCTCTTGGCGTTCAGCTCGGGGCCGGTCGGCGGGAAGATGTCGCGAAGGTTGTGACGTGGGTTGTTCATGGCGATGTCCTTTCGGGCGGGCGTCGGCTCAGGCAAGGGTCGGGGCGACGTCGATCAGGTCTTGCAGGATGGGTTTGAGAAGCGCGCGCAGGGCGTCGGCCTTGTCCGGGTCGAGTGTGAAGGGCGGTTCCTCGGAGCCGAGATGACTCGCCTGCGCGAGCTCCATCTGGATGGCGTGCAGCCCCTCGGCGGGGCGGCCGTAGTGCCGGGTCGTCCAGCCGCCGCGGAACCGGCCGTTGAGCACGTGGCTCCGCCCCGAGACGGCGCAGCGGTCGAGCACCGCAAGCTCGACGGCGGCGGCACAGGTGCTGCCCATGTCGGTGCCGATGTTGAGATCGGGGAGCGTGCCGTCGAAGAGCCACGGGATCACCGAACGGATCGAGTGGCAGTCGTAGAGGATCGCCACGCCGTGGATCGCCTTCACCCGCTGCAGCTCGGCCTTGAGAGCGGCGTGGTAGGGCGCGTGCCACGCGGCGAGTCGGTCGGCGATATCGGCCTCGGTCGGGCCGTGGCCGTCCCTCCAGATGGGGGCGTTGTCGAAGGTGGTCACGGGGACCAGCCCGGTGGTGGTCTGGCCGGGGTAAAGCGAGGCCCCGGTCGGGTCGCGGTTGGCGTCGATCACGTAGCGGTGGGCGTTGGCCTGCACCGCAGTCACCCCGGGCACGAGGTCGCGGTAGAGAGCATTGATATGCCAGTCGGTGTCGCGCAACAGCCGCCCCTCGTCGTTGAGCCGGGCGCGGATGTCCTCGGGCACGTGGGTCCCGGTGTGCGGGAAGGCGAGCACAAGCGGGCTGTCGCCCCGCGTGACGGTGACGGGGGTCATCGGGAGATCTCCGGCAGGGTGAGCGTGGCGGTCAGCGCGCCCTCGGCCACCAGCGCGCCGGCGGCTTCCATGTCGGGGGCGAGGTATCGGTCGGGGCCGAGCTCGGGCACGCGGGCGCGCAGCGTGGCGATGACGCCCTGCAACGCGGGCGAGGACGCGAGCGGCCCGCGCAGCGCGATCCCCTGCGCGCCGGTCATCGCCTCGACCCCGATGATCCAGAACAGGTTCTGCGTCATCGGCAGCAGACGACGGGCACCGTGGCAGGCCATGCTCACATGGTCCTCCTGATTGGCGGAGGTCGGGGTCGAATCCACCGAGGCCGGGTGCGAGAGCTGCTTGTTCTCGCTCATCAGCGCCGCGGTGGTGACCTCGGCGATCATCAGCCCCGAGTTCAGTCCGGGCTTCGGCGTCAGGAACCCCGGCAGGCCGTAATTGAGCGCCGGGTCCACCAGCAGCGCGATGCGGCGCTGGGCGATGGCGCCGATCTCGGCCACCGCCAGCGCGATCTGGTCGGCGGCAAAGGCCACCGGCTCGGCGTGGAAGTTGCCGCCCGAAACGATGCGCCCGTCCGACAGCACCAGCGGGTTGTCGGTGGCGGCGTTGGCCTCGATCTCGAGCGTCACGGCTGCCTGCCGCAGCAGGTCGAGGCAGGCGCCGCCCACCTGCGGGTGGCAGCGAATGCAATAGGGGTCCTGCACGCGCTCGTCGCCATCGCGGTGGCTGTCGCGGATCTGGCTGCCCTCGAGCAGTCCACGCAGGCTGGCGGCGACGTCGATCTGGCCACGATGGCCGCGCAGGGTGTGGATCTCGTCGGCGAAGGGCGCGGTCGAGCCCATGGCGGCGTCGGTCGACAGCGCGCCGGTGACGATGCTTGCCTGCAATGCCCGCTCGGCCCGGAACAGCCCCGCAATCGCCAGCGCGGTCGAGACCTGCGTGCCGTTGATCAGCGCCAGTCCCTCCTTGGCGACCAGCGCGATGGGCGCGAGCCCGACGCGGGCCAGCGCCTCGGCCCCGGGCAGGCGGTCGGTGCCCACCCATGCCTCGCCCTCGCCGATCATCACGGCGGCCATGTGGGCCAGCGGTGCGAGGTCGCCCGAGGCGCCGACCGAGCCCTTCTCGGGGATCACCGGCATCACGCCCCTGTCCAGCATCGCCTCCAGCAGCGCCACCAGCTGGGGCCGCACGCCCGAGGCACCCCGGCCCAGCGACATGAGCTTCAGCGTCATGATCAGCCGCACGATTTCGGGCGCCAGCGGATCGCCGACGCCGCAGCAATGCGACAGGATCAGGTTGCGCTGCAGCGTTGCCACGTCACCCGGCGCGATGCGGATCGAGGCGAGCTTTCCGAAGCCGGTGTTGATGCCGTAGACTGCCTCGCTGCCCGCGGCGACCTCGGCCACGCGGGCGCAGGCCGCCTCGATGCCGGGCATGGCCTGCGGATCGAGCCGCGCTGGCGCACCCTCCCAGTAGACCTGTGCGAGAACGGGCAGCGTGACGCTGCCGGGGGTGAGGGTGATCATGCGATCTCTCCCTTGAAGACACGCCATTTCAGCGGGTTGAAACCAATGCGGTTGACGAGCAGCGCGACGCTCTCAGCCTCCCACAGCGCGAAATCCGCCGAGAGGCCCGGCGCGATGCGCCCGGTCTCGGCGCCCAGCCCGAGGGCCGCAGCGGCTATGCCGGTGACGCCGTCGAGGCATTCCGGCACCGTCAGGCGGAACAGCGTCGCGCCCATGTTCATGATGAGCAGCAGCGAGGTCACGGGCGAGGTGCCGGGGTTGCAGTCGGTGGCGAGCGCCATCCGGACGCCGTGCTCGCGGAAGGCCCCGACGGGCGGCAGCCGCGTCTCGCGCAGGGTGTAGAAGGCACCGGGCAGCAGCACCGCGACGGTGCCCGCCGCGGCCATCGCCACGGCGTCCTCGGCAACGGCGTATTCCACGTGATCCGCCGACAGCGCCCCGTGCCGCGCGGCCATCTGCACGCCGCCCGACCGGGTGAGCTGCTCGGCGTGAAGCTTGACCGGAAGCCCGAGCCTGGCGGCATGGGCAAAGAGCGGTTCGAGCTCGTCGGGCGAAAAGGCGATGCCCTCGCAGAAGGCGTCGACCGCATCCACCAGCCCTTCGGCGTGGGCCATGTCGAGCCCGGCGATGGCCACCTCGCGGATGTAGTCGGCGGCACGTCCGGCATAGGCGGGGGGCAGGGCGTGGGCGGCGAGCCAGCTCGTCACCACGCGCACCGGGCGGATCCCGGCCAGCCGGCGCGCGGCGCGGAGCATGTTGAGCTCGGCCTCGATCTCGAGCCCGTAGCCCGACTTGATCTCGACCGTGCCGACGCCCTCGGCCAGCAGGTGGTCGAGCCGAGGCAGGGCGCTCGCGACCAGTTCGTCGACGGAGAGCGCCCGGGTGGCCGCCATGGTCGAGGCGATGCCGCCGCCCTCGCGCGCGATCTGCTCGTAGCTTGCGCCCTCGAGCCTCAGCTCGAACTCGCGCGCGCGATTGCCGCCGTAGACCAGATGCGTGTGGCAGTCGATCAGCGCGGGCGTCATCAGCGCGCCGCCGCAATCCACCAGCTCTGCGCCCGCGCGGTCGAGCGTCGCGCCAACGGCGACGATCCGGTCGCCCTCGGTCAGCACCTCCAGCGCCCCGGGCGTCACGCCCGCCGCGCCGGTCACCACCCGCGCATTGATCCAGAGTTTTCGCATCACGTTCTCTTTCCTCATCCGTAAAACAAGTATATACATATTTTACGAAAACGGCGGAAGCCCCATTCTTGCCGCCAATCTCGCGACCCCGGAGGGACCATGAAATTTGCAGCGAAGCGGGCACTCCTGCCCGGGGGATGGGCCGAGGACGTACTCGTCACCGTCGGGGCCGGGCGAATCGTCGCGCTGGGCAGGGGACAGGACGCAGAGGCGGATCAGGTCGACCTGCTGCTCCCCGGCGCCTCGAACCTGCACAGCCACGCCTTCCAGCGCGGCTTCGCCGGCCTGACCGAGGCGCGCGGCCCGGGGCGCGACAGCTTCTGGACCTGGCGCGAGATGATGTACCGCTTCGCCCTGCAGCTCGATCCCGACGGTGCCGAGGCCATGGCCGCAATGGCCCAGGTCGAGATGCTCGAGGCCGGCTACACCCGCGTGGGCGAGTTTCACTACCTCCACCATGACTGCGACGGCCGCGCCTATGCCGACCCCGCCGAGATGTCGGCGCGGATCTTCGCGGCGGCAGAGGACACCGGCATCGCGCTCACCCATCTTCCGGTGTTCTACGCCCATGGCGGCTTCGGCCCCGCGCCCGCGAGTGACGGGCAGCGCCGCTTCCTGCACGACCGCGACGCCTTTCTCGGACTGGTCGAGCGCTGCGATGCCATGGCCCGCGCGGGCGACGTGGTGGGCTACGCGCCGCACTCGCTGCGGGCGGCGGATGCGGCGGATCTCCGGGCGCTGGCAGAGGCACTGCCCGGGCGCAAGGTCCACATCCACGTGGCCGAGCAGGTGAAGGAGGTCGAGGACTGCCTCGCCTTCTGCAACCGCCACCCCGTCGAGCGGCTCTACGAGACCGCCGAGGTGACCGCCGACTGGTGCCTGATCCACGCCACCCACCTGACCCCGGGCGAGGTGGCGCTGATCGCGCGCTCCGGCGCGGTGGTGGGGCTCTGCCCGGTGACCGAGGCCAATCTCGGCGACGGCGTCTTTCCGGCCCCCGACCTCCTCGCGCGCGGCGGGCGCTACGGCGTCGGCACCGACAGCAACGTGCGGATCTCGCTCGCCGAAGAGCTGCGGCTGCTGGAATACGGTCAGCGTCTGACCGCCCGCGCGCGCAACGTGCTGGCAACCGAGGAAGGCTCGACCGGCACGCAGCTTTTCCGTCAGGCGCTGGCGGGCGGCGCGCAGGCGCTGGGCGCGCCCGCGCCGGAGATCGCCGAGGGCGCCCTCGCCGATCTCGTGGCGCTGCGCGATCCGCTGGAGCTGGGCACCGGCGGGGCCGAGACGCTCGACCGCTGGATCTTTGGTCCCGAGGTCGCGGTCAGCGACGTCTGGGTGCGCGGCCGGCACCTCGTGCAGGACGGGCGGCACGTCGCCCGCGAGGCCGTCGCCGCGCGCTTCTCCAAGGCGGTCCGCAAGGTGCTGGCGGGGGCCTGAGCCCGGCTCGGCAGGGCGCAAAGTGCCTCGCCACTGCCGCCTGGCGGTGATCTGTCCTAGGCGATTTGGATCTCGGGTCCGACGCGGTCATCCTGCGGCACGCGGCGCACGCGCGGGCGATTGCCAGCGCAGTGCTCGGGGGACTACAGTCCGGTCATGGAGATCTCCGCACCCGCGACCCCCGGCGACGAGCAGGGCATGACCGACGAGGCATGGCAATCCGTCCTGCGGGCGGTCGACCAGACCTATTCCGAGCTTGTCGCGCATCAGGAGCAGCTGGAAAGCCAGAACGCCGAGCTGAGCGCCGCCAACCGGCTGATCGAATCCGTGCTGGCCTCGGTCAGCGACATCCTCATCGTGATCGACCGCGACGGCACCGTGGCCGAGGCGAGCGCCTCGCTGCTGGCGCTGGTCGACGGCGGGGCCGAGGCGGTGATCGGGCAGCACGCGGCGCAGATTTTCGACGCCGCGGGGGCGGGCCAGCTGACCGAGGCGCTGTCCCGGCTCAAGCTGCACCCGGCCGAGACCCGTTTCGAGGCCGCGATCCCCACCACCACCGGCGCGCAGCCCTTCGACATCGTGCTCTCGGCGCGCATCGACGCCCGCGAGCGCTTCGGCGGCGCGGTGCTCAGCGGCCGGCCGCTGGGCGAGCTGCGCCGCGCCTATGCCGAGCTCGAGCTCAGCCACGAGCAGCTCAAGCAGGCCCAGAGCCAGATCGTCCGCAACGAGAAGCTGGCATCGCTGGGCCGGCTGCTTGCGGGGGTGGCGCATGAGCTCAACAACCCGATCAGCTTCGTCTACGCCTCCGTGCATGCACTCGAGAAATACGTCGGCCAGTTCGAGACCTATTTCCAGCAGGTGCAGGCCGGGGCCGCGCGCGAGGAGCTCATGCAGCTGCGCACCGAGCTCAGGCTCGAGCGCGCGCTCTCGAACCTCGGCACCGCGATCCACGGCGCCCGCGAAGGCGCCGAGCGGGTGCGCGACATCGTGGCCGACCTGCGGCGGCTGTCGTCCGAGGGCAGCGGCGAGCGCGTCGATTTCGACCTCGCCGAGACCGCCCGCGTCGGGGCCCGCTGGGTCGAGCGCGGCTCGAAACCCGGCGTGGTCGTGGGTTTCTCGGGCGCGCCGAGCCTGCTGGTCCGGGGCGTGCCGGGCCACGTGCAGCAGATCGTCATGAACCTCGTGCAGAACGCCATCGACGCGGTCGACGGCCAGAAGGCGCCGCAGGTGACCATCGCGCTTGCGCGCCACGACGGCATGGCCCGGCTGACGGTCTCGGACAACGGCCCCGGCATCCCCGAGGCGCAGCGGGCGGCGGTGTTCGATCCGTTCTTCACAACGAAACCCGTGGGCAAGGGCACCGGGCTCGGGCTTTCCATCAGCGCCAAGATCGCCGATGAGCACGGCGGCCAGCTCGCGCTGTTGCCCGACGGACCTGGCGCCACATTTGTACTGGACCTGCCCCTTGCCGAACGTCCCGGAGACAGCTGAATGAAGATCCTCTGGTTGCAATCGGCCGGCTGCGGCGGCTGCACGATGTCGCTGCTCTGTGCCGAGAATCCCAACGTGCTCGACACGCTGGGGGACGCGGGCATCGAGTTCCTCTGGCACCCCTCGCTGTCGGTCGAGACCGGAGACGAGGTGACGGACCTTCTCTCTGCCGTGGAGCGGGGCGAGATCGCGCTCGACGTGCTCTGCCTCGAGGGCTCGGTGGTCACCGGGCCGCGCGGCACCGGGCGCTTCCACATGCTGGCGGGCACGGGCCGGCCCATGCTCGACTGGGTGCGGGCGCTGGCGCCCCGGGCCGGTGACGTGGTGGCGGTGGGCACCTGTGCGGCCTATGGCGGAATGACGGCGGCGGGTGGCAACCCCTCGGGCGCGGTGGGGCTGCAATACGACGGGCGTTCGAAGGGCGCGGCGCTGGACGAGGGCTTCACCAGCCGCTCGGGCCTGCCGGTCATCAACATCGCGGGCTGCCCGACGCACCCCTCGTGGGTGACCGAGACGCTGCTCATGCTGGCGGGCGGGGCGCTCGGGGCGGCGGATCTCGACGGCTTCGGGCGGCCGCGTTTCTACGCCGACCACCTCGTGCACCACGGCTGCACCAAGAACGAATACTATGAGTACAAGGCCAGCGCCCGGACGCTGTGCGAGATCGGCTGCATGATGGAACACCTCGGCTGCGTCGGCACGCAGGCGGTGGGCGATTGCAATATCCGGCCGTGGAACGGCGAAGGGTCCTGCACGCGCGGCAACTACCCCTGCATCGCCTGTACCGCCCCCGAGTTCGAAGAGCCGGGCCACGTCTTCACCGAGACGCCTACCATTGCCGGGATCCCGGTGGGGCTGCCCTCGGACATGCCCAAGGCGTGGTTCATGGCGCTGGCCTCGCTCTCCAAGGCGGCGACGCCCAAGCGCATCGACACCAATGCCCACTCGGACCGCATCCGGGTGGCGCCGAGTCCCAAGGGGCGGAAATGAGCGAGCGGCAACTTCTGGTCGGCCCTTTCAACCGCGTCGAGGGGGATCTCGAGATCCGGCTCGACGTCCGTGACGGGCGGGTGACGGCGGCCTATGCCAACTCGCCGCTGTTCCGGGGCTTCGAGATGATGATGCTTGGCAAGGACCCGCGCGACGCGCTGACCGTGACGCCGCGGATCTGCGGCATCTGCTCGATCAGCCAGTCGAAGGCGGCGGCGCTCGCGCTGGGGCAGGTGTCTGGCGCGTCGATGCCGCCGCAGGGCGCGCTGGCGGCGGCGATCCTGCACGGGGTCGAGAACCTTTGCGACCACCTCAGCCATTTCGGGCTGTTCTTCATGCCCGACTTTGCCCGCCCCGTGTATGCCGGGCGGGCGTGGCACGACCGTGCCGTGGCCCGCTACACCGCGCAGGAGGGCTCGGCCGTGCGCCCTCTGATCGAGGCGCGGGCGCGGCTCTTCCACATCGTGGGGCTTCTGGGCGGCAAGTGGCCGCATACGCTGGCGATCCAGCCCGGCGGGGTGACCCGCGCGCCGGATGCCCGCGACCGCATCCGCATCCAGACCACCCTGCGCGCCGCGCGGCGGGTGCTGGAGTCTGAGCTCTTCGGCGGCGCGCTGGAGGCGTTTTCCGCGCTGTCCTCCATCGAGGCGCTGGAGGGCTGGGCGGGGGGCGACGTGGCGCTGTTCTCCGAGATCTCCGCCGATCTTTCCCTGGGTGCGCTGGGTGTGGGGCCGCAGCGCTATCTCTCCTGTGGCGCCTATCCGCTGGCCGAGGGACGCGTGACGAAAGCGGGCGTGTGGGAGGACGGTCGCGTCGCTCCCTTCGATCCCGCCGCAATCGTCGAAGACGTCAGCCACGCCTGGATGCTGGGCGAGGGGGCACACCCTTCGCAAGGCGTGACCGTGCCGGACGAGGACATGGCCGCGCCTGCCTATTCCTGGTGCAAGGCGCCGCGGCTCGGCGGCCGGCCGGTCGAGGTCGGCGCGCTGGCGCGGCAGGTGGTGGACGGCCACCCGCTGGCGCTGGCGCTGGCCGCCGAGGGCGGGGTGCGGGCGCGCATCGCCGGGCGCCTGCTCGAGATCGCGCGGCTGGTGATCTGGCTCGAGGCATGGGCGGCGGCGCTCGACCCCTCGGCGCGGTTCATGGACACCGGGCCTGCGCCGCGGGATGGGGCGGGCGTCGGGCTGGTCGAGGCGGCCCGCGGCACGCTGGGGCACTGGATCTCCTGTGCGGGCGGCCGGGTGGGCGGCTACCAGATCGTGGCGCCCACGACCTGGAACTTCTCGCCCCGCGACGGGGGCGGCGTGCCGGGGCCGGTGGAAGCGGCGCTGATCGGTGCGCCTGTCGGGGAGGACGAGCGGACGCCGGTGGCGGTGCAGCACGTGGTGCGGAGCTTCGATCCCTGCATGGTCTGCACGGTGCACTGATGGTTCCCGGGGCAGGGCGGCCATTCGGTTCTGCGCTGGAGGTCTGGTCGCGCGCGGGTCCTGGTGTGGTGCGGTCATTCGGCCGTCGGGCGTGTGGCGATGCGGGAGGGGGCGCTGCCCCCGTCCGCTGGCGCGGACTCCCCCGGGATACTTGGAGCCATTGGAAGGGGGGAGCGTCGTGACCGGCCGACGCATCCGGGTGCGCGGGCAGGTGCAGGGCGTGGGCTTCCGGCCCTTCGTCTGGGCGCTGGCGCGGCGGTTCGGGGTGTCGGGCGAGGTCTCGAACGACGCCGAGGGCGTGCTGGTGCTGGCGGCGGGGGGCGACCTCGACGGGTTCGAGGCGGCGCTGTCCGCCGAGTCTCCGGTGCTGGCGCGGGTCGATGCGGTCGAGGGCGTCCCGGCGGAGGTCGTGGCCGAGGGGTTCCGCATCGTGGCCTCGGGCGGGCCGGGGGCCGAGACGCGGGTGACGCCGGACGCGGCGTCCTGCAGCGACTGCGTGGCCGAGATCTTCGGGTCCGGGCGGCGCGCGGGCTATGCCTTCACCAACTGCACCAATTGCGGGCCCCGCTACACGATCCTCACCGGGCTGCCCTATGACCGGGCGCAGACCACCATGGCGGGGTTCGTTCTGTGCGATGCGTGCCGTCGCGACTACGAGGACCCCGCCGACCGGCGTTTCCACGCCCAGCCGGTGGCCTGTCCGGCCTGCGGACCGCGGCTGTGGTTCGAGCAGGACGGAGGCGAGGTGGCGGGCGACTCGGTGGCGCTTGCGGCGGAGGTGCTGGCGCGGGGTGAGGTGCTGGCGGTCAAGGGGCTCGGCGGGTTCCACCTCGCCTGCGATGCCACCGATGCAGAGGCGGTGGCGGCGCTGCGGGCGCGCAAGCGGCGGCCCGCCAAGCCTTTCGCGCTGATGGCGCCGCTGGTGCAGGTGGTGCGCCACGCGGAGGTCTCGGAGGCGGAGCGAGTGCTGCTGCAGGACCCCGCCGCGCCCATCGTGCTGCTGGAGACGGCGGGTGAGGCGCTGCCGGAGGGGCTCGCGCCGGGGCAGGGGCGGCTGGGCTGGATGCTGCCCTACACGCCGCTGCACCATCTGCTTTGTGCCGCGCTGGGGCGGCCGCTGGTGATGACGAGCGGCAACGTTTCGGGCGAGCCGCAGGTGATCGGCAATACCGAGGCGAGGGACAAGCTGGCGGCCATCGCGGACGGGTTTCTCATGCACGACCGCGACATCGCGCGCAGGCTCGACGACAGCGTCGAGCGGGTGACGCCGCAGGGGCCGATGGTGCTGCGCCGGGCACGGGGCCGGGTGCCGGGAACGCTGCCGCTGCCCGAGGACTTTCCCGACCGGCAGGTGGTGGCCTACGGCGGACAGATGAAGGCGGCGATCTGTCTCGTGAAGAACGGGCAGGCGCTGCTCGGGCATCACCTGGGCGAGCTCGACGAGGCGCTGACATGGGAGGCCTTCCTGCAGGCGGATCGCGACTATGCCGCGCTCTTCGATCACCGCCCCGAGCTGGTAGCCTGCGACCTGCACGAGGGGTTCCGCTCCACGCAACACGCGCGCTCGAAGGGGCTGCCGGTCACCGAGGTGCAGCACCATCACGCCCATCTGGCGGCCTGCCTTGGCGAGGCCCTCTGGCCGCGTGACGGCGGGCCGGTGGCGGGGATCGTGCTCGACGGGCTGGGTCTCGGGCCGGATGGCACGATCTGGGGGGGCGAGGTGCTGCTGGGCGATTACGCGTCGTTCGAGCGCCGGGCATGGCTGACGCCCGCGCCGCTGATCGGCGGCGACCGGGCGCAGGCGGAACCGTGGCGCAACGCGCTGGTGCGGCTCGATGCGGCGGGGCTGGGGGCGCTGGCGGACGGGCTGTTTCCCGACGCGCCCCGCGACATGGCGCGGCAGGCGGCGCGGGCGGGGGTCAATGCGCCGATGTCCTCCTCTGCCGGGCGGCTTTTCGATGCGGTGGCGGCGATGCTGGGGCTCTGCCCGATGAGGCAGAGCTACGAGGGCGAGGCGGCGATGCGGCTCGAGGCGCTGGCCGTGGCCGAGCCGGGGCACCCGGGCTACGACTTCGGCGTGGTGCAGGGGGCGAAGGGGCTGCAGCTCGACCCGGCGGAGATGGTCGCGGCGCTTGCGGCGGACCTCGCGGCTGGGCTGTCCCCGGGCCGCATCGCGTGGCGCTTCCACGCAGGGCTTGCCCGGGCCTTCGCCGGGGTTGCGCGCGGGCTGGTCGAGCAGGGCGAGGCGCGGGCGGTGGCGCTCACGGGGGGCTGTTTCCAGAACGCCCTGCTGCTCGATCTGACGGTCGCGGCGCTGGGCGATGTGCCGGTGCTCCTGCACCGCAGGACGCCCGCCAATGACGGCGGGCTGGCGCTCGGCCAGGCGCTGGTGGCGCTGGCGCAGATGGAAAGCCGCTGACCGGAGCAGTGGAAGCACCGGCAGCGGCGTGACCGTTCCGCTGCGGTCGGGCGGCGATCAACCCTCTGAGCCAAAGCGGTTTTCAGAAATTCCTGCGACATGGGCAAATCCCTTCCGCACGCGGTGGCATACCGGGATGCTGGCACGATCCCACGGCACCGCGACGCCGTGGCACGTGACTCGTCAACTGGAGGAGGGAGCCAGCTTGAGCCAGATCGAAACCTTTTACGAGGTCATGCGGAGCCAGGGCATCACCCGGCGCAGTTTCATGAAATACTGCTCGCTGACCGCCGCCGCGCTGGGCCTCGGCCCCGCCTTCGTGCCCAAGATCGCCCACGCGATGGAGACCAAGCCGCGCACCCCGGTGATCTGGGTGCACGGGCTCGAATGCACTTGCTGTTCGGAGAGCTTCATCCGCAGCGCGCACCCGCTCGCCAAGGACGTGGTGCTGTCGATGATCAGCCTCGATTACGACGACACGCTGATGGCCGCCGCGGGCCACGCCGCCGAGGCGGCGCTGCAGGACACCATCGACAAGTACAAGGGCAACTACATCCTCGCGGTCGAGGGCAACCCGCCGCTCAACGAGGACGGCATGTACTGCATCGTCGGCGGCAAGCCCTTCGTCGACCAGCTCCGCCACGCGGCAGAGCATGCCAAGGCCATCATCAGCTGGGGCGCCTGCGCGTCCTACGGCTGCGTGCAGGCGGCAAAGCCGAACCCGACCCGGGCAACGCCGGTGCACAAGGTCATCACCGACAAGCCGATCATCAAGGTGCCGGGCTGCCCGCCCATCGCCGAGGTCATGACCGGCGTCATCACCTACATGCTGACCTTCGACCGCATGCCCGAGCTCGACCGGCAGGGCCGCCCGGCGATGTTCTACAGCCAGCGCATCCATGACAAGTGCTACCGCCGTCCGCATTTCGACGCCGGCCAGTTCGTCGAGCACTGGGACGATGAGAACGCGCGCAAGGGCTACTGCCTCTACAAGATGGGCTGCAAGGGCCCGACCACCTACAACGCCTGCTCGACGGTGCGCTGGAACGAGGGCGTCTCCTTCCCGATCCAGTCCGGCCACGGCTGCATCGGCTGTTCCGAGGACGGCTTCTGGGACCAGGGCAGCTTCTACAACCGCGTCACCGACCTGACCCAGTTCGGGGTCGAGGCCAATGCCGACAAGATCGGCATGGCGGCGGCGGGTGTCGTGGGCGGCGGCATCGCGTTGCACGCGGCGGTCTCGGCGCTCAAATCGGCACAGAAGAAGACCCAGTCTTCGAAAGAGGAGGTGTAACCGATGGTTATCCAGACCCCCAACGGCTACACGCTCGACAACGGCGGCCAGCGCGTCGTCATCGACCCGGTGACCCGGATCGAGGGCCACATGCGCTGCGAGGTGAACGTCAACGACGAGAACATTATCACCAACGCGGTCTCGACCGGGACCATGTGGCGGGGACTCGAGGTCATCCTCAAGGGCCGCGATCCGCGCGACGCCTGGGCCTTCACCGAGCGCATCTGCGGTGTCTGCACCGGCACCCACGCGCTGACCAGCGTTCGCGCCGTCGAGGACGCTCTGGGGATCCAGATCCCCGACAACGCCAACTCGATTCGCAACATGATGCAGCTGGCGCTGCAGATGCACGACCACATCGTGCACTTCTACCACCTGCACGCGCTCGACTGGGTGAACCCGATCAACGCGCTCAAGGCCGACCCCAAGGCGACGTCCGAGCTGCAGCAGGCGGTGTCGCCCAGCCATCCGCTGTCCTCGCCCGGCTACTTCCGGGACGTGCAGAACCGGCTGAAGAAATTCGTGGAATCGGGCCAACTCGGGCTCTTCAAGAACGGCTACTGGGACAACCCGGCCTACCTTCTGCCGCCCGAGGCGGACCTGATGGCCACGACCCACTACCTAGAGGCGCTCGATCTCCAGAAAGAGATCGTCAAGATCCACACGATCTTCGGGGGCAAGAACCCGCACCCGAACTGGCTGGTGGGCGGCGTGCCGTGTCCGATCAACATCGACGGCGTGGGCTCGGTTGGCGCGATCAACATGGAGAGGCTGAACATGGTTCAGTCGATCATCCAGCAGACGCAGGATTTCAACCGCAACGTCTATATTCCCGACGTGAAGGCGATCGGCGGGTTCTACAAGAACTGGCTCTACGGCGGCGGGCTGTCGTCGCAGGCGTGCCTCGCCTATGGCGACATCCCCGAGCATGCGAACGACTTCTCGCCCGAGCAACTTCACCTCCCGCGCGGCGCGATCATCAACGGCGATCTCACGCAGGTGCATGACGTGGATCCGCGAGACCCCGAGCAGGTGCAGGAGTTCGTCGACCACTCGTGGTACACCTACGGCGAGCCCGGCAAGGGCCTGCACCCGTGGGATGGCGTGACCGAGCCCAAGTACGAGCTCGGGCCCAACGCCAAGGGCACCCGCACCGACATCAAGGAGCTCGACGAGGCCGCGAAATACTCGTGGATCAAGGCCCCCCGCTGGCGTGGTCACGCCATGGAGGTCGGCCCGCTGGCGCGCTACGTGGTGGGCTATGCCAAGGGCCACGAGGACATCAAGGGCCAGGTCGACGGGCTGCTCCGCGACATGGGGCTGCCGCTCGAGGCGGTGTTCTCGACGCTGGGCCGCACCGCGGCGCGGGCGCTGGAATCGGAGTATTGCGGCCGCTTGACCCAGCACTTTTTCGACAAGCTGATCAACAACATCCGCAACGGCGACCAGTCCACCGCCAACATCGAGAAGTGGGACCCGTCCACATGGCCGAAGGAGGCCAGGGGCGTGGGCATGACCGAGGCGCCGCGCGGCGCGCTGGGGCACTGGATCAAGATCGAGGACGGGCGCATCGACAACTACCAGTGCGTCGTCCCCACCACCTGGAACGGCTCGCCGCGGGACACCGCCGGCAACATCGGCGCCTTCGAGGCCTCGCTCATGAACACCAGGGTCGAGCGCCCCGAGGAACCGGTCGAGGTGCTGCGCACGCTGCACAGCTTCGACCCCTGCCTGGCCTGCTCGACCCACGTCATGTCGCCCGATGGCGACGAGCTGGCAAACGTCAAGGTCCGCTGAGGAGGAGAGGACACATGAAAAAGGCAATCGCACTCTGGCTCGCCTCTGCATCGGCAGCCTTCGCCCACGCCGGTCACGACGCCGCCCTGCCGCCCGACGGCGTGGCGCACTGGCTGCTCTCGCCCCTGCACGGGCTGGGTGTCGCCGCGCTGGCAGGGATCCTGTGGATGGTGATCCGCGCCCGCCGCAAGGAGTAGGACGATGGAGCAGAGAACCATCCACTCCCACAACCGGGAGGCCGAGCCGCTCTCGACCTCCCGCCTGACCGGAGACGCCACCGCGGCGGATATCGAATCCGTCCGTCGCCGCACTTCGGTCTTCGTCTACGAATGGCCGGTGCGGCTCTGGCACTGGGTGAACGCGGCGCTGATCATGACGCTGATCGTCACCGGCTGGTTCATCGCCTCGCCGCTGCCGACGATGAACTTCGCCGAGGCCACGCACCAGTTCGTCATGGGCTACAACCGCTTCATCCACTTCGCCTGCGGCCAGCTTCTGACCGTGGCCTTCGCCGGACGGGTCTACTGGGCGCTGGTGGGCAACCACCACTCCAGGCAGCTCTTCTATGTGCCGGTCTGGCGCAAGGCGTGGTGGAAGGAAGTCGTGCACGAGCTGCGCTGGTACGCCTTCCTCGAGGACGTGCCGAAGAAATACGTGGGTCACAACCCGCTGGCGCAGGTGGCGATGTTCTTCTTCATGACCATCGGCATCACCTTCATGCTGCTGACCGGCTGGGCGCTCTATGCCGAGGGCGCGGGGCAGGGCTCGCTGCCGGACCTGGTGATGGGCTGGCTCATCGGGCTGGTGGGCAACACCCAGATCCTGCACGGGCTGCACCACCTGGGCATGTGGTTCATCATCATCTTCATGATGATCCACATCTACGCCGCGATCCGCGAGGACATCATGTCCCGCCAGTCGATGGTGTCGACGATGATCTCCGGCCACCGCACCTTCAAGGACGACCTGCCGGACTGATCCCTCGCGATTTCCGGTCATGTCGAAACGGGCGCTCTCGGGGCGCCCGTTTTCACGTGGAAGACTGGTTTGCGATTTTCCGAATTTGTGGAAGGATGGTTTTCGGTATTGGTGCTGCGTCAATGGTGCAAATGCGCTGAATGTTAAGCGAATACAGGTGGTTGTCCTTTTCCGGCCAAAACCTGATGAATCGATGAACCATTGGCGCCCGAAGCGTAAGGTCGGTTTCCACGAAGGGCGGAAAGAGGGGTTCCGCCGGTACGCAGTAGGGGAGGCGGCATGACCCGCAACGCGCTTATCCTGGGCATCGGCAACGTGCTCTGGGCGGACGAAGGTTTCGGTGTCCGCTGTGTCGAGCATCTGGCCGACCGCTGGTCCTTCGGCCCGGACGTCACGGTTCTCGACGGTGGCACGCAGGGGCTCTACCTGCTGCCCTTCCTCGAGGAGGCCGACGTCATGGTGGTCTTCGACGCGGTCGACTACGGGCTCGCCCCCGGCACCATGAAGGTAGTCGAGGGCGACGAGGTACCGCGCTTCATGGGCGCCAAGAAGATGTCCCTGCACCAGACCGGCTTCCAGGACGTGATCGCGACCGCGCAGCTCATGGGCTACTGCCCCGACGAGCTCATGCTGGTGGGCTGCCAGCCCGAGGAACTCGAGGATTACGGCGGCGGGCTGCGTGACGTGGTCGCCGCCCGCATTCCCGAGGCAGTCGGTATCGGGCTCGGCTGGCTTGAGACACGCGGCTTCGCGGCCACCGAGGGCCGGACGGAGTCCGACACCCTCGCCGACGCCTCGATCCGCCACCGCGCCTACGAGACGGGCCGCCCCTCCGAGGACGAGGCCTGCCGCACCGGCGACGCCCGTTTCTTCCCGGCCGCCGAATAATGTGCGTCGGCATCCCCATGCGGATCCTCTCGGTCGACGGCATCGCCGCGCGCGCCACCGGAGACGAGGGCGAGGCGCTGATCGACCTGTCGCTGGTCGGCGACGTGGCGCCGGGGACATGGGTCCTGACCCATCTCGGCCACGCCCGCGAGGTCATCTCCGAGGCCGAGGCGCAGCTCATCGCGCAGGCGCTGCGCGGCCTGCGCAGCATCATGCAAGGGGCGGGGGCGGGCGACGCCTTTGCCGATCTCGACAACCGCGAGCCCTCGCTGCCGCCGCATCTCGAAGCGGCGCGGCAGCAGGGCAAGGCGACCGCCTGAGGAGACACCCATGAGCCACCCCCTGATCGCCAGATTGGAGACCGAGTTCGGCTGGCCGCGCCTTGCCACCATGGACGAGGTCAAAGCCTTCACCACCTCCCCCGGCGCGCATTGCCTCTTCGTGCCGGGTGACCCCGCCCGCAATCTCGAAAGCGCCGACGTGGCGGTGATCCTGCCCGAGCTGCACATGACCTTCCAGCGGGCCTTCGACTGCGCCGTCGTGGACGATGCCATCGAGGCCCAGCTGCGGGAGGCCACCGGCGTGCTCAAGACGCCCTCGCTGATCTTCTTCCGCGACGGCCAGCTGCTCGGCGGCATTCCCAAGGTGCGGGACTGGGACGACTACATGGCCCGCATCCCGCAGATCCTCAACGCCATCCCGGCCCCGGCCGCCTGACGGAGACAGACATGGTCAGCAATTTCCACATGCCCCCCGTCGGTTACGGCCCCGGCTCGCAGCCCGAGGACGAGACGCTCGAATACATGCCGATGCCGCAGGACATGCGCACCTTCTCCGCGCATTTCCCCGAGGTCGAGGATGCCGAGGGGCTCGCCCCCGCGATGACCCTCATGGCGCGCGTCGCCGACGCCGCCGACCGGGTGGCCGGGGGCGGCAAGCCCGAGCGCTTCGACCTGACGCCGCTCGACACCGCCAACCGCCGCCTGATCGCCGAGACCATGGGCGAGGGCGAGGTCGCCATGAAGATCCGCGGCCTTCCCGCGATCCGCGCGCAGGAATCGGTCTTTGCCGGGATCTGGGTGCTGAACGGCGCGGGGCTCGACGCCATCGAGGTGGCAAGCGCGCCGTCTGATGCCCGCAGCCGCGCCTTCGAGCCGCACCGCCGCGCCACCGGCGACAAGCCGGGCATGGGCGTGGTCAATGCCCCCGCGCTGCTGGTCGAGCTTCAGGACAAGAGCGCCACCTACGCCGCGACGCGCGAGCTGCACGTGGTGAACCTCACGCTGCTGCCGCACACCGAGGGCGATCTGGCGTGGCTCGACGCGCGGCTGGGCGAGGGCTCGACCGACATCCTGTCGCGCGGCTACGGCAATTGCCGGGTCACCGCGACGGCGCTGCCCCACGTCTGGCGCGTGCAGTTCTTCAACTCGATGGACACACTGATCCTCGACACCTTCGAGGTTACCGACATGCCCGAGGTCGCGCTCGCCGCTGCCGAGGACCTGAGCGACAGCGCCGGGCGGCTGCGCGAAGTGCTGGAGGCGATCCGATGAGCTTCGAGGGCAGCTATCTCGGCGCCAACGATCGGATCTCGGAACAGGCGATCATGGAGTGCAAGATCTGCTGGACGCCCTACGAGCCGGCAGAGGGCGACGACACGCGACAGGTCGAGCCCGGCACGCCGTTCTCGGCGCTGCCCGAGGACTGGTCCTGCCCCAACTGCTCGGCGCCGAAAGAGCAGTTCATGGTGCTCGAGGACCCCGGCGCGCCGGACATCCTCGAGGCCGCGCGCATCCGCGCGGCGACCGACCGGCTCGCGGCCGACTTCCGCGAGGTCTACAACGCCAAGATGCGCGACGTGCCGATCGTCAACAAGGCGCTGCAGGTCGAGGCGGTGGCGTTCCGCAAGCACGGTGACTTCCTGCTCGGCGTGCTGGTCAGCCAGTGGTTCATGAACCTCGTGCTGCTGCCCGACGCGGGGCAGGACTGGTCGAACCTGCGCGCGGGCGAGAAGGAGGTGATCTCCTTCCCCTCGGGCGATTACGAGTTCATCCACAACACGCGCGAACTGACCGGCGGCTACAAGGCCTGCTCGCTGTTCTCGCCGATGCACGAGTTCACCCGCCAGAAGGATGCCACCGACGTGGCCCGCGCGGTGATGGTGGCGCTGTTCCAGGAAGAGCACCGGGCCGAGACCGACCGCTCGGCCGAGATCCGCGCCGCGCGCGAGGATGAACTGGCGGCGGTCGACGCTGCCGCCGAGGCCGAAGAGGCTCCGGTCGATCCCGCACCCAGCCGCCGTGCCGTGCTGACCGGCGGCCTGTCGCAGGACGCGACAGAGGTGAGGGACGCGGGCTGATGCTCGACACGCGCCCCCGAACCCGGCTCATTGCCCAGCCCGCCACGCCCCAACCGGTGGCGCATCTCCTGCTGGGCAAGCCGGTCGCAGAGGCGGAGGGGCTGTTGCAGCGGCTCTTCAACCTTTGCCGAGGGGCGCAGGCGGCGGCGGTGTCAGCCGCGCTGGGGAGCCGGGGGGCCGATCCCGCCGCCGCCATCTGCGAGGACAGTCTTCGCGACCATCTCCTGAAGTTCTTCGTCACCTGGCCCGGCCTGCTGGACCTGCCGCCGCAGCCGCTGCCGGTCGGGTGGCGCGCGGGCGGCGACGCGCTGCTGGGGCAGCTCTTCGGGCCCGAAGCCGTGGCGCCGCAGACGCCGGATGCCTTCGCGACGTTCCTCGGCGGGGGCGGCCCGCTCGCCGCGCCGCTGGCCCGGATCGCCGCGCTCTTCGCGCCGGGCGAGGCGGTGTCGGGCGCGCTGCCGGGCGTCAGCTTCGACACGATCTGGGAGCGGGGCGCGCAGGAGAACTCCGTTGCCGCCCGTCACGCCGCCCACCCGGTGATGCGCCACATCGAGGCCAGCCACGGGCGCGGGCCGCTGTGGCGCGCCACCGCGCGGTTCTACGACATCGCGGCGGTGGCACGGGGCATCCTGCCCGCCATCGAGGCCCGGGATGCGCGGGCGCTTGTTCCGGCGGCGCGCGGGGCCTATGCCATTCATATCGTGGCCGAAGACGGTCGCGTTACCGCGTTCGACCGGGTTACGCCCACCGATGCGCTGCTGGCCGAGCGAGGCATCCTCGCCCGGTCACTCGCCACACTGCCGGCGGAGAAGAGGGGGCTGGGCACGCTGCTGCTCGACATTCTCGACCCGTGTTCGCCGGTGTCCCTGACGGAGGTCCGGGATGCATGAGATGTCGCTCTGCGAAGGCATTCGCCGGGTCGTGGACCGGGCGGCCTCGGATCCCGGTATCGCACGGGTGACCCGGGTGCGGCTCGAGATCGGGCGCTTCGCGGGCGTCGAGAAGCCGGCGCTGGAATTCGCCTGGGAGGTGGTGATGCGCGGCTCCAAGGCCGAGGGCGCGGCGCTGGAAATGATCGACCTGCCGGGGCGGGCGCTCTGCTATGACTGCATGGAGACGGTGGAGATCGAGCACAGGCTCGACCCCTGCCCGAACTGCGGCGGCGGCAAGCTGATGCCCGACGGGGGCGACGAGATGAGAATCAAGGATATGGAGGTTATCTGATGTGCACGGTTTGCGGATGCGGGACGGGGTCCGTCGAAGGTCAGTCCCATGATCACCACCATGGCCACGGCCACGAGCACGGGCCTGGCGGGCACCATCATCATGGGCACGATCACCATCACCACGGCGCGGGTCACACCCACCGTCACGAAGAAGGTGATGCCCATCATCACCATGGCGACGGTCACGCCCACGACCACCCTCACGGGCACCACCACGGCGCCCACGGCGACATCCATTTCGGCCAGGGCGCGGCTGGCGTCGCGGTCGGCAACATGAGCCAGGAGCGGCTGATCGAGATCGAGACCGGGATCCTGTCGGAAAACGACCGCTACGCCGCCGCCAACCGCGCACGGCTTGCGGGGCAGGGCGTCTTCGCGGTCAACCTCGTGTCCTCGCCCGGCTCGGGCAAGACCACGCTTCTCTGCGCCACCATCCGTGCGATGACTGCCGACGGCGCGGGCGACGTGGCGGTGATCGAGGGCGACCAGCAGACCAGCAACGACGCCGACCGCATCCGCGAGACCGGGGCGCCTGCGGTGCAGGTGAACACCGGCAAGGGCTGCCACCTCGACGGCCACATGGTGGGCCACGCGCTTGACCACCTGCACCTGCACGATGGCGCCACGCTCTTTATCGAGAACGTCGGCAACCTTGTCTGCCCTGCCGCCTTCGACCTCGGCGAGGATGCCAAGGTGGCGATCCTCTCGGTCACCGAGGGCGAGGACAAGCCGCTGAAATACCCCGACATGTTCACCGCCGCGCGCATCGCGCTGCTGAACAAGATCGACCTCGCGCCGCATTGCGATGTGGATCTCGACCTCTACGAGGCGAACCTGCGCCGGGTGAACCCGACCATCGAGATCATCCGCGTCTCGGCCCGCACCGGCGAGGGGCTCGACCAGTGGATCGGCTGGCTGCGCAGCGAGGCCGCAGCCAAGCGTCTCGCTCAGGCCGCTGAATAATGGCCGCGCCCAGCCTTCCCACGGTGCTCGTCGTCGATGACGAACCGTTCTCGGTCGCCTCCATGCGGATGGCGCTCGAGGACGATTTCCACGTGCTCGAGGCCACCGACGCCGAAGAGGCGTGGCGGCTGATGGAAGAGAACTGGGTGCAGGTCGTGGTCTCGGACCAGAGGATGCCGGGGCGGACGGGGGTCGAGCTGCTCTCGGACGTGCGCGACCGCTGGCCCGAGACGGTGCGCATTATTGTCACCGGCTACACCGAGAGCTCGGACATGATCGACGCCATCAACAAGGCGGGGATCTACCAGTTCATCACCAAGCCGTGGCATCCTGACCAGTTCCTGATGGCGGTGCGCAACGCCGCGCGGCTTTTCGAGCTGAGCCGCGAGCATGAGCGCATGTCGCTCGAGATGCGCTACCTCGGGAACACCGCCGCGCAGAAGCTTCAGGCGCGCCGCCAGCAGGCACAGGAGGCCTCGGGCTTCGACAAGGTGCTGCGGGGCGTGGATTCCCCCCTCAACCCGACGATCTCGCTCGCCCGGCAATACGCCAGCTTCGAGGTGCCGGTGCTGATCTCGGGCGAGGCCGGGACCGGCAAGACCGACCTCGCGCGGGCCATGCATTTCGGATCGTTGCGTGGCGACCGTCCGTTCTACAAGCTCAACTGCGCGGGCATGTCCGACGACGTGCTGGCGGCCGAGCTCTTCGGCGCCAAGCGCGGCGCGGTGCCGGGGGCGGTGCAGGCCAAGGCGGGGATGCTGCAGCGCGCCGACCGCGGCACGCTGTTCCTCAACGGTGTCGATGCGCTCAGCCCCGCGATGCAGCTCCAGCTGCTGCACCTCGTGAGCGAAGGCGGCTTCCAGCCCATCGGCGGGCACGAGACCCTGACCTCGGGCGCGCGGCTGATCTTCGGCGCCCACCGCGACCTGCGGCCGCTCTGCGCGCGGGGCCAGTTCCGCAGCGACCTGTTCTACGAGATGGCGGTGACCGAGCTTGCGATGCCGCCGCTCAGGGCGCGGGTGCCGGACATCGCGATGCTGGCCGAACGCATGCTGCACGAGGTGGCCGAGACCCATGGCAAGCCGGTGCGGGGCCTGTCGCGCCCGGCGCTGGAATTCCTCGAGAGCTACGACTGGCCGGGCAACCTGCCCGAGCTGCGCAACGAGGTGACGCGGATGCTGATCCTCGCGCAGGACATGACGCTGGGGCCCGAGCTGATCTCGCGCCACATCCTGCAGGCGGGCAACCACGGCGATCTCGCCGCCGGCGAGAAACCGGTGAGCGGCACCGATCTCTGCACGCTGGAAGGCACGCTCAAGGACCGGGTCGAGCTGATGGAGATGCGCATCCTCGGCGAGACGCTGACCCGGCTGAAATGGAACAAGTCGAAGGCGGCGGCAGAGCTCGGGCTCTCTCGCGTCGGGCTGCGCGCCAAACTGGACCGCTACGGCATCGAGCCGCACGCGACCGTTACGGAGGAGGACTGAGCCATGTGTCTGGGAATTCCCGGCCAGATCGTCGAGATCACCGACGAGGCCCGCCTGATGGCGATGGCCGACGTCTCGGGCGTGCAGCGCGAGGTCTCTCTGGCGCCGGTCTCCGACCGCCCGCTCGCCGATCTGGTGGGCGAATGGGTGCTGATCCACGTTGGGTTCGCCATGGCGGTGATCGACGAACACGAGGCCGCCGAGACGCTCGAGGCGCTGCGGGGGCTTGGCGAGGCGCAGGAGGCGCTCGAGGCGATGGAGCAGGGCGCGCGCGCCTTTGACGAGCCGGTGCGGGAGAATGCGCAGTGAGATACGTCGAAGAGTTCCGCGACCCCAAGGCCGCCAAGGGCGTGCTGGCGGCCATCGCCCGCGTCGCGTGCGAGATCGGCGCAACGCGCGAAGAGCCCGTCCGCATCATGGAGATCTGCGGCGGGCACACCCACGCCATCTTCCGCTACGGGCTCGACAAGCTCGTGCACGAGGGCATCGAGTTCATCCACGGCCCCGGCTGCCCGGTCTGCGTGCTGCCCATGAGCCGCGTCGACGAATGCGTCGAGATCGCCGAGCGTCCGGGCGTGATCTTCACCACCTTCGGCGACGCCATGCGCGTGCCCGGCTCGCGCAAGTCGCTGATGCAGGCCAAGGCCGACGGCTGCGACATTCGCATGGTCTATTCGCCGCTCGACGCGCTGGAACTGGCGCGGCGCAATCCCGACCGCGAGGTGGTGTTCTTCGGACTGGGTTTCGAGACCACGACGCCCTCGACCGCGCTGACGATCCAGCAGGCGGCGCGCGAGCGCATCGGCAATTTCACCGTCTTCTGCAACCACATCACCGTGCCGCCGCCCATCAAGGCGCTGCTCGACGATCCGCACATGAAGCTCGACGGTTTCGTCGGGCCGGGTCATGTGTCCATGGTGATCGGCATTCACCCCTATGATTTCATCGCCCGCGACTACGGCAAGCCCATCGTCGTGGCGGGGTTCGAGCCGCTCGACCTGCTGCAATCAGTGCTGATGGTGCTGGAACAGATCCGCGACGGGCGCGCCGAGGTCGAGAACCAATATGCCCGCGTGGTGCCCGAGCACGGCAACCCGGTCTCGCTTGCGGCCATAGCCGAGGTCTACGAGGAACGCCCGTCGTTCGAATGGCGCGGGCTGGGCGAGATCGACGCCTCGGGGCTGCGTATCCGCGAGGCCTACCGCGCCTACGACGCCGAGGCGAAGTTCGGCATCGGCTACGCCGTGGTCCGCGCCAAGGTCGATGAGCCCGAGGGCTGCGCCTGCGGGGCAGTGATGACCGGCCGGATCAAGCCCACCGCCTGCCCGCAGTTCGGGCGCGGCTGCACGCCAGACATGCCGCTGGGCGCGCTGATGGTCTCCTCCGAGGGCGCCTGCGCCGCCTACTGGACCTACGGCGGCGCGCGCGTCGCCTCGGAGACGGAGCCGGCGGAATGAACATGCCCTCCAAACCCTCCCGCCTGCGCGGGGAGCGCGTGACACTGGCCCATGGCGGCGGCGGTCGCGCCATGCGCGACCTGATCGAAGAGGTCTTCACCGGGGTCTTCCGGCCCGAGAGCGGCGAGGATCAGGCGCGGCTGAGCTCGGATGCGCTGCAGGTGCCGGGTGCGCGGCTGGCCTTCACCACGGACAGCTACGTGGTGACGCCGGTGGAATTTCCCGGCGGCGACATCGGCAAGCTCGCGGTCTGCGGCACGGTCAACGATCTTGCCGTCGGCGGGGCGCAGCCTTTGTGGCTCTCGGCCTCCTTCATCATCGAGGAAGGCTGCGAGATCGCGCTGCTGCACCGGATCGTGGCCAGCATGGCGCGCGAGGCCGAGGCGGCGGGCGTGAAGATCGTCACCGGCGACACCAAGGTGGTCGAGAAGGGCTCCTGCGACACGGTGTTCATCACCACCTCGGGCGTGGGCGTGATCCCTCCGGGGCGCGATCTGGGCGCGGTACACATCCGGCCCGGGGACGTGGCGATCGTGAACGGCGTGCTGGGCGACCATGGCGCCACGATCCTGGCCGCGCGCGGCGATCTGGCGCTGTCGGCGCCGCTGCAGTCCGATTGCCAGGCGCTGGGCCACCTGATGGCAGCGGTCGCCGGGGCCTGCCCCAACCTGCGGGCCGCGCGGGACGCGACGCGCGGCGGTCTGGCCTCGGCGCTGAACGAGATGGCCGAGGCGGCGAACGTGTCGGTGGAGCTCGACGAGGCCTCGCTGCCCCTTCGCCCGGAGGTGAAGGGCATGTGCGAGATCCTCGGTCTCGACCCGCTCTATCTGGCGAACGAGGGCGCGCTTGTGCTCTTCGTGCCCGAGGCAGAGGCCGACGCGGCGCTGGCCACCATGCGCGCGCTGCCATCGGGGCGCGCGGCGGTCATCGTCGGGCGCGCGACGGAGAGGGGCAGCGTCCCGGTGCGTATGACCTCCGCCTTCGGCGGTACGCGCATCGTCGACATGCTGGTCGGAGAGCAACTGCCGCGGATCTGCTGAGGAGGGGAAGACCGGCGCCCGGCGCTCGCGGGGCGCGGCGGGCCCGAGACCTGCACCCATTCAGCGGAGGCCGCTGAAGCACCAAGTCCAGTTCAGCGCGCCACGACGACCGGACGGCCCTTGTGATGAAGCAGTTCGAAGGGGGTGTCGAAGACGTCGCGCAGGGTCGCCTCGGTGAGCACCGACGCGCTTGCATCCTGCGCCACGATGCGGCCGTCCTTCATCGCCACGATGTGGTCGGCCCAGCCCGCCGCGGCGTTGATGTCGTGCAGCACGATCACGATGCTGCGCGAGCCATCGCGGGAGAGCGCGTGCAGCCGGGCCATAAGGTCCCTCGCGTGGCGCGGGTCGAGCGCGTTGAGCGGCTCGTCAAGCAGCATCCACGGCGTGTCCTGCGCGTAGGTCATCGCGATGAAGGCGCGCTGGCGCTGGCCGCCCGAGAGCGTGTCGATGGTCCGCCCGGCGAGATCGGTCAGTGCGAAGGCGGTGAGGGCGCGGTCGACCATGGCCTCGTCCTCGGGACAGGGGCGGCCTTGGTGATGCGGCCAGCGGCCGAAGCTCACCAGTTCGCGCACCTTGAGGCGGCTGACCAGCGCGGGGGACTGCTGCAGCAGCGCCACCAGCCGCGCGCGCTGCCGGTGCGGCACGGCGAAGGGGTCGTGGCCGTCGATCCTCACGCTGCCCGAGGCCGGTTTCTCGAGCCCCGAGATGCAGTGCAGCAGCGTCGACTTGCCGGCGCCGTTCGGGCCGATCAGCGCGGTGATGCCGCCGCGCTCGAGCGTGGTCGAGATGTCGTGCAGGATCGGCGTGGACCCGGCGGAATAGCTGAGCGAGGAGACCTCGATCATCTGCGCCTCCGTTTGAGGACGAGGACAAGGAAGAGCAGCCCGCCGAAGAGCTCGACGATGACCGCAAGCGCCGACTGGCTGCCGAGCAGGCGTTCGAAGACGAACTGCCCCGCGACGAGGATCAGCGCGCCAATGATCGCGGAGGCCGGGATCAGGACGGCGTGGCGATGGGTGCCGGTGACCTGCCGGGCGAGGCTCGCGGTCAGCAGGCCGAGGAAGGTGATCGGCCCCACCAGCGCGGTCGAGACCGAGACCATCGCCGCCATCAGCAGGAGCGAGACCATCACCACGCGGTCGTGGTTCAGCCCCAGCCCGCGGGCGGTCTCGCGTCCGAGCCCGGCCACGTCGAGCGCCGGCGCCATGCGCAGCGCCGCGGCCAGCGCCGCCAGCAGCACCACCGCCGCGACCGCGAGCTGCTGCGGATCGACCCGGCCGAAGCTCGCGAACATCGCCTGCTGCACCACCGCGTAGTCGGAGGGGTCCATCATCCTCTGCACCATCTCTGCAAGGCCGCGCAGCAGCACGCCGAGGATGATGCCGGTGAGGATCATGCGGGTCACGTCGCGGGCATCGCGCCGCAGGAGCAGGCCGAAGAGCAGCGCCGAGGCGGCGGCCAGAGCCACCAGCTCGACGCCGAAGCGGACCGAGGCGGGGATCATCGCCACGCCGACGCCGCCAAGCGCCGCCACCAGAAGCGTCTGGAGCAGCACGAAGAGCGCGTCGAAGCCCACGAGGCCCGGGGTCAGCAGCCGGTTGCCCGCGACGGTCTGGAAGAGGATCGTCGCGGCGCCGGTGGCGGCGCCCACGCAGACCAGCGCACCGAGCTTGGCGGCGCGCAGCCCGAGGATGAAGCCCATCGGCGCGCGCAGCTGCCACGCCAGGAACGCTCCGCAGAGCGCCAGCAGGGCGAGGCCCAGCCAGAGGAGGCGACGCTCAGCCATGCCGACGGCCCGGCGCGGCGTGCAGCAGCCAGAGGAAGACGCCGGCGCCGAAGACCGCAACCACGGTGGCGGCGGGGATCTCGAACGGGTAGCGCAGCAGCCGGCCGATGACATCGGCGGCCAGTAGCAGCACGCCGCCCCCGACCGCGATCAGCGGCAGGTTGGCGCGCAGGTTGTCGCCGCGCCAGCGGGCCACGAGGTTCGGCGCGACCAGCCCGACGAAGGGGAAGCTGCCGACGGTCACCAGCACCAGCGCGGTGATCACCGAGACCACGACGAGCCCGAGCGCGCGGGTCTGCGCGTAGTCGAGACCGAGGCTGCGGGCCTGAGCATCGCCCAGCCCGAGGATGGTGATGCGGTCAGCGATGAAATAGAGCAGCGCGGCAAGGGCGGCGATGCCCCAGAGCCACTCGTAACGACCCATCATGACGCCCGAGAACTCGCCCAGCCGCCACGCTCCGAGATATTGCATGAGATCGGCGGACCACGCCATCCAGACGCCGATGGCGCCGAGGATGCCGCCGTAGACCATGCCGACAATCGGCAGCAGCATCGGGTCCTCACGCGGGAGCCGTGTCGCGAGCGCGAGATAGCCCGCCATGCCGACCAGCGCTGCGGCGGCAGCGATCAGCATCTTGCCCGAAACGGCCATGCCCGGCGCCAGCAGCGTCACCGCCAGCAACCCCAGCATCGAGGCCTCGGGGGCACCGGTGAGCGAGGGCTCGACCAGCCGGTTCTGCACGACCTGCTGCACCACGACCCCGGCCAGCGCCAGCCCCGCGCCCGCCAGCAGCGCGGCGGCGGTGCGGGGAATGCGGCTGACCATCAGGAGCCAGCCGGCGTCATCCCCGAAACTGGCGGCGCCGAGCGAGAGGCTCAGCGCGATCAGCCCGGCAAGGGCGGCAATGGTGAGGGGCCAGGGGCGCAGCAAGGGCTGTCAGCTTTCCGAGGTGCCGAAGGCCGATATGATCTCGTCGAGCGTGTGCATCATCGAGCTTGCACCGCCACCCGAGATATACATGGGCGCGGCGTCGAGATAGAGGATATGGCCCTGCTGCGCGGCCTTGCTGCGGGCCACCAGCGGGTTGTCGAGCGTCGCCTGTGCGGACTGGCTGTCGGCGTTGATCGCCGCGCCGCGGTCGATCACCAGAAGCCAGTCGGGGTCGGTCTCGGCGATGAACTCGAACGAGATCGCCTGGCCGTGGGTGTCGTCCTCGAGCCCCGGGTGCGCCTCGGGCAGGTCGAGCGCGCCGTGCAGCCAGCCGAAGCGGCTGTTCGCACCATAGGCCGAGATCTTGCCGCCGTTGGTCAGGACGATGAGGCCGGTGCCCTTGCCGGCCACGGCCTCCTTGGCCTCGGCGAGCTTGGCGTCGAGGTCTCCGGTCAGCGCCTCGGCCTCGGCCTGCTTGCCGAAGAGCTCGCCGAAGGCTTTGATGCGGGCGCGGGTCTGCTCGACCATGCCTTCGCCCCAGATCGTCATGTCGATGGTGGGGGCGATCTGGCTCAGCGCGTCGACCTGCGCCGAAGAGCGGCCGCCGGCGATGATCAGGTCGGGCTGCATCACCGCGAGCGCCTCGAAGTCGGGCTCGAACATGGTGCCCACGGTCTCGGCCGAGGCGACCACGTCGTCGATGCCGCTCAGGTACAGGGGCTGCGGGATGCCGGCGATGGGCTGGCCGAGCGCGTGCAGCGTGTCGATCGAGGGGGCATCGAAGACGACGACGGTCTCGGGCGCGGTCTCGAGCTCGGCGCTGCCGGTCGCGGTGTCGATGGAGACGGTCTCGGCGGCGGCGGAAACGGCGGTGGCGCAGGCAACAAACCCTGCGAGCAGCAGAGGACGCATTCAGGTGCTCCCGGTCAGAGATGGGTGCGTGGCGTGGCGTGCGGCCGGCTCCGCTAGGATGGCGATTTGATACCGGATTGTTCTCCGGAGCCGCAATGCGTAATCTGACGTAAATGATCAACTTTTGGAGTGCCGCCATGCCAATACGCGAAACCGGGACGTTCGAGACGCCAAATGCATCGAAATACCTCCAGCAGCTCTGCAAGCATTTCGCCCACAAGGTGCCGGTGGACTACGACGCGGCCCGGGGCGAGGCCTCCCTGCCGCCGGGTCCTGCGGTGATGACCGCGACCGGGGAGGCGCTGCGCATCGAGATCAGCGCCGAGAGCGACGAGGGCATGGCGAAGGCCCGCTTCATCATCGACGACCACCTCAAGCGCTTCGCCCATCGCGAGGCCTTCGAGGGCATGGCCTGGACTGCCGCCTGATCCTGTCTTGGCAGGTGTCTTGGCAGGGGCGAACCCAAAGCGGAGCGGGCCTCGCGGTCCGCTTCCGTCGTTTTGCCAGTGCGGAAGCGGCGGTCAGAAGCGCATCTTCGCGGTCACGAGGAAGGTCCGGCCCGGCTCGGTCAGCGGCACCAGGGAGCCGGTGAGATCGAGCCCGTCCGAGCTGCGGCTCGCGCAGGTCCGGTCGAAGACGTTGCGCACGTCGAGCCGCAGTTCGAGGGGTTCTAAGCTGCGCGGCGCGTAATTCTCCCGTCCGGTCAGCGTGCCAGCGCTAGCAGTCCGGGCACGTCGAGATGCGCCTCCATGTGGTCGGCGAGCGCGTCCAGAACCGTCTCGACCGTGGCACCGTAACGCCCCGAGGCGCTGACGCCGAACCCCGCGAGCCAGGCGGCGCGGAAGGCGTCGTCGCGGAACATGCCGTGCAGGTAGCTGCCGGTGACCCGGCCGTCGGCGCTGGTGGCGCCCTCAGGGCGGCCGTTTACATGGGCGAAGGGGCGGGCGAGGTCGGGGCCGTCGCTGCGGCCGATGTGGATCTCGTAGCCGTCGAAGGGCAGGCCGGTCGCCGCGTGGGTGGCGCGGGTCTCGGTCAGGCGCTTGTCGCCGGTCATCACCGTGTCGATCTGCAAGAGTCCCAGGCCCGCGTCCTGTCCCGGGGCGCCTTCGATGCCGTCGGGGTCGGCGATGCTCTGTCCCAGCATCTGGTAGCCGCCGCAGATCCCCAGCACGTGCCCGCCGCGGTGCAGGTGGGCGGCGAGGTCCACGTCCCAGCCCTGCGCCCGCAGGAAGGCAAGGTCGCCCCGCGTCGACTTGCTGCCGGGCAGGATCACCACGTCGGCATCGCCGGGAATGGCGCGGCCCGGCCCCAGCATGGTGAGCCGCACGCCGTCTTCCTGCGTCAGCGGGTCGAGGTCGTCGAAATTGGCAACGCGCGAGAGCGCGAGGCAGACCACGTGCAACCCGTTCGTCCGGCGGGGGGCGTGCAGGTCGAGCGCATCCTCCGCGGGCAGCTTCCACGCATCGGGGAACCACGGCAGCACGCCGAAGCCGCGCCAGCCGGTGCGCGCCTCGATCAGCCGGTAGCCGTCGCCGAAGAGCCGCGGGTCGCCACGGAAGCGGTTGATGAGGAACCCCGCGATCATCGCGTTGTCCTCGTCCGAGAGCACCGCCTGCGTGCCCACCACCTGCGCGATGACGCCGCCCCGGTCGATGTCGCCGGCCAGCACCACGGGCACCCCGGCGGCAGTGGCAAAGCCCATGTTGGCAATGTCGTTGGCCCGCAGGTTGACTTCGGCCGGGCTGCCCGCGCCTTCGACGATCACGAGGTCATGCGCCGTGCGCAGCCGCTCGAAGCTCTCGAGCACCGCGCCGCGCAGCTTCGGCTTCAGTTCGGCGTAGCGGCCTGCCTCGGCACGCGCGATGCGCCGTCCCTGCACGACCACCTGCGCGCCGGTGTCGGTCTCGGGCTTCAGCAGCACCGGGTTCATGTCGGTGTGCAGCGGCAGTCCGCAGGCCAGCGCCTGCAGCGCCTGCGCCCGCCCGATCTCGCCCCCGTCCGAGGTGACCGCGGCGTTGTTGGACATGTTCTGAGGCTTGAAGGGTGCCACCGACAGGCCGCGCCGCCGCGCCGCCCGGCAGAGCCCGGCGACCAGCATCGACTTGCCCACGTTCGATCCGGTGCCCTGTATCATCAGCGCCGGCATCAGGCGTGCCCTGCCGCGTCTCGTGGTGATCCCATGTCCCTGCTTCCTTCCGCTTCGGCACTTGGTAGCCGCGCCCACCGCCCGGTGCAATCGGGCGGTGCTGCCCGGTTTCCCGGCAGCGCCCCGGGGTCCGTTCCAAAGCCGGGATCAGGATGCTTGACAGGTGGCGGACAAGTCGGTCACGCTCGAATAACGGATTTATTGACCGATAATCGGACACACATGGCGCGCGATACCAGTCTCTCGGCCGGCAAGGCCATTGTCGTTTTCAAGGCGATCTGCGATTTCGCGCGGCCCTGCTCGATCGCCGACATCGCCGCGGCCGTGGGCTACCCGCGCACCGTGACGGTGCGGATGATCGCCACGCTCGAAGATCACGGCTTCATCGAGCGCGGCCGCCACACCGGGCTCTACGCGGTGAGCCCGGCGCTGCTGCACCACGTGCAGAAGGCGCTGGCCCACAACCCGGTGCTCAGCCGGGTCGAGCTCATCATGCGCGACATCGTCAACCAGACCGAGGACACCGCGCTCTACATGATCCGCAGCGGCGACAAGGCGCTGGTGATGCAGCGGGTCGAGGGCTCGGCGCCGGTGCGCATCTTCGCCTCCGAGGTGGGGATGGAGCTGCCGCTGCATTGCGGCGGCGCACCTCTGGCGCTGCTGGCCTATGCCCCCGAGGCCGAGGTCGAGTCCTATCTCGCGACGCCTCTGGTCAAGCGGACCGAGCACACGATGACCGACCCGGCGGCGCTGCGCTCGCGGCTGGCCTCGGTGCGGGCGGCGGGCTTCTCGGTCGGGGACGAGGATCTCTTCGACTACGTGGTCGCGGTCGGCGCGCCGATCTTCGACGGGGACGGCACGCTCGCGGGCGCGGTGAGCGTCGGCAACATCATCCAGAGATACACGCCCGAGCGGGTTCAGGAGGTCGGACGGATCCTCATGGACACGATCGCAAAATACTGACGGGGACGGGACGGATGGGGAAGACAGCAACAAAGGCCATGGCCGTCGCCCCGCAGCCGGAAGCGGCGGAATGCGGGGTCGAGGTGCTGCGCGCCGGCGGCAACGCGGTCGACGCGGCCATCGCCATGGCCTTTGTTCAGGGCGTCGTCGACCCGCTGATGTGCGGCATCGCGGGCTTCGGCAGCATGGCGGCCTGGAACGCCTCGGACGGGGCGCATGAATACATCGACTTCCATGCCCCGGCGCCCGCCGCCGCGACCCCCGACATGTGGGAGCACCTGATCGAGGGCGAGGCCCGCGACGGCTTCGGCTTCACGCTCAAGGGGCGGGTCAACGACATCGGCTACCGCTCGATCTGCGTGCCGGCCTCGCTGCGCGCCTATGCCACCGCGCACGAGCGCCACGGGCGACTGCCCTGGGCCGACCTGCTGAGCCACGCGATCCGCTGGGCGGGGGAGGGCTGGGTGGTGCGGCCGCATGTGCACGGTTGGTGGTCGCAACCCTCGGACATGGGGCGGGTCGCGAATTACGAGCGCATCGCCCACTCTGACGCGGGGCGGGCGCTTTACTGCCGCGAGGACGGCAGCCCCAAGCAGGTGGGCGACCGCGTGGTGAACCCCGACCTGGCCCGGACCCTGCGCACCATCGCGCGCGAGGGTGCCGACAGCTTCTATACCGGCAGCATCGCCGAGGTGATCGCCGCCGACATGGCGGCGAATGACGCGCTGCTCTCGGCCTCGGACCTTGCCGCCTTCCGGGCGAAGATCCAGACGCCCATCGAGACCGACTACCGCGGCTACCGCGTCACCACCAACCGCCCGCCGGGCGGCGGGCTGATGCTGGCGGAGATGCTCAACATCCTCGAGAATTTCGACCTCGCCGCGCTGGGCCACAACAGCGCCGAGTACCTGCGCGTGGTCTGCGAGGCGATGAAACAGGCGACCATCGACAAGGACGCCCACATCGGCGACCCGGCTTTCGTCACCGTCCCGATGGAGAGGTTGCTGTCCAAGGGCTATGCAGCCGAGGTCGCAGACCGCATCCGGCGCGGCGACAAGGCCGACGTGCCGCGGTTTTCGCCCGACGGGCCGAGCAAGGACACCACGCAGCTCTGCGTCACGGATCACGACGGCAATTGCGTGAGCATGACCCATTCGCTGGGGATGCCCTCGGGCGTGGTCACGCCGGGGCTCGGCTTCATGTACAACGGCTGCATGGGGGTCTTCGACCCGCGCCCCGGCCACGCGGGCTCGATCGCGCCGGGCAAGGCGCGGTTCAGCTCGGTCTGCCCGTCGATCGTCTTCAGGGACGACAGGCCGGTGCTGGTGATCGGCGCGCCGGGCGCCACGCAGATCGCCATGGGCGTGCTGCAGGCGATGCTCAACGTGCTCGACTTCGGCGCCTCCATGTCAGACGCGGTGAGCTGGCCGCGGTTCTCGGCGACCTCGAACCTCATCGACGTGACGAACCGCATCCCGTGGTCGGTCACCCGCACGCTGGAGGAACAGGGCTACGGCGTCGTGCGCAGCCCGCAGAGCTACGGCATCGCCTGGGTGCACGGCATCCGGATGACGGGAGCCGCTCCCGAGGGCGGCGCGGATCCGGCCACCGACGGGATGGCGCTGTCATGCTAGGGCTTGCGCGACTGGGTATTGATCCAGAGCACCTCGGCCTGCTGGGTGCCGACGCATTCGAACCGGTGCGGGCGAGTCGAGGGGAAGCCGAAGCTGTCGCCCTCGGTCAGCAGGTAGACGCGGCCCTCGACCTCGAGCCGCACCGCGCCGCTCAGGACGTAGCCCGCGTCGAGCCCCTCGTGGCCGTAGGCCTCGGGGCCGGAACTGCTTTCAGGCGTCATGCGCACCATCATCAGCTGCAGCCCGTCGAGCGCCTTGGGCGTGAGAAGGTGCTTGCGGATGCCCTGCGCGCTGACGTCCATCTCGTGGCCGGTGTCGCGACGGATGACGATGCCGTCAACCTCGTCCGCCGCCGGGTCCGCGAAGAAGTAAGACAGCGGCACGTCGAAGCTCGTCGCGAGCTTGTTCAGCGTGCGCACCGAGGGCGAGGAGAGGTCGCGCTCGATCTGGCTGAGCGAGCCCACCGACAGGCTGGCCCGCGCCGACAGCTCCTTGAGCGAAAGTCCGTGGCTCTTGCGCAGCGCCCGCAGGCGCAGGCCAAGGGTCGAGTCGTTTCGTCCGTGATCTTTCATGCCGCCCTGTCCACTGGCCCTGCCGATCTTGTCCCAGAACATCAAATCTCATGCAAGTTTACGCGAAAATTGAAATTCTCAAGCGTAAAAATGAAAAATAGCTTGCATGGTCATTATAAAAATGAATTTCTGAACAAAGAAATTCATAAGTGAGGAAGATCGGATGCGCGTCGGGGTGGAAGTCGGAGGAACCTTCACGGATCTCGTGGCCGTTGACGGTGGAGAGATCCAGCTGCGCAAGGTGCCGTCCACGCCGTCGAGCCCGGACATAGGGGTGCTGAACGCGCTCGATCAGGCGGGGGTGGCTCTGTCGGGGGTGGGCGATCTTGTGCATGGCTCGACCGTCGCCACCAATGCCCTGCTCGAGCGAAAGGGCGCCAAGGTGGCCTTCGTCGTCACGCAGGGCTTCCGCGACATCCTCTTCCTGCAGCGCCACGACCGCCGCAACATCTACGACCTGCGCTACAAGCGGCCGCGCCCGGTGGTCGACCGCGCCGATTGCTTCGAGGTGGCCGAGCGGGTCGATGCCTCGGGCGCCATCGTGTCGAAGCTCGACGTCAGTGCCGAGGTCGCCCGCCTCGTACCGCTGCTGCGCGCCGGGGGCTACAAGTCGGTGGCCGTCTGCCTGCTGTCCTCCTACGCCAACGCCGCCCACGAAGAGGCGCTGCGCGCGGCGCTCAACGCGGCGCTGCCCGAGATGCTGGTGACCGCCTCGGCGGATGTCACCCGCGAGTTCCGCGAGTTCGAGCGCGCCTCGACCGCGACGCTGGCCGCCTACGTGCAGCCGGTGATCGACAGCTATCTGTCGCGGCTCGAGACCGAGCTCGGCACCCGTGGCTTCGCGGCGCGCTTCTCGATCATGCAGTCGAACGGCGGGCGCATCCCCGCGACGGCCATGCGCCGCAACGCCATCTCGGCGCTGTTCTCCGGGCCCGCCGCGGGCGTCGTCGGTGCCATCCGGCAGGCCGAGCGCGCGGGGACGGGCAACGTCATCACCTTCGACATGGGCGGTACCTCGACCGACGTCTGCCTCGTGACCGACGGCAAGCCCGGCATCTCGCCCGATACCGAGCTCGACGGGCTGCCGGTGCGAACCCCGGTCATCGACATCGCGACGGTGGGCGCGGGCGGCGGCTCGCTGGTGTGGATCGACGACGGCGGTATGCTTCGCGTGGGTCCGCGCAGCGCCGGCGCCGAGCCGGGACCGGCCTGCTACGGCAAGGGCGGCACGCTGCCCACCATCACCGACGCCCATGTCATTCGCGGCACCATTCGCCCCGAGGCCTTCCTCGGCGGCACCATGGAGATCGACCGCGCCGCCGCCGAGCGCGCCTTCGAGCCCATCGCGCAGGCGCTGGGCCTGACCGTGGCCGAGGCTGCCACCGCCGCGCTGCGCCTCTCGACCGCCAACATCGTGCGCGCCATCCAGCTCGTCTCGACCGAGAAGGGCAACGACCCGCGCGACTACGCGCTGGTGCCCTATGGCGGGGCCGGGCCGCTGCTGGCCGCCGAGATCGCCGAGGAAATGCAGCTCTCGCGCGTGGTGGTGCCGCCGAACCCCGGGGTGCTCTCAGCCTACGGGCTCATCGCCTCGGACTTCTCCAAGATCACCGCCATCACCCGCCGCTTCGTGGTGGATGCCGATGCGCCGGAAAAGGTCCGTGCCGCCCATACCGAGATGGAGGCCGCCGCTCGCGCCGATTTCGAGAGCTACGGGCTCAAGAACGGGCTCAGCTTCGAGTTTGTCGCCGACATGCGCTTCGTGGGCCAGGCCTTCGAGGTGCCGGTGGAGCTGTCGCCGCAGACGCTGTGCCACCTCGATGCGCAGAAGCTCGAGGACCTGTTCCAGGCAGCGCACCACCGGATCTTCCTTCACGGCGGGTCCAAGGGCCAGAAGATCGAGGTCGTGGGCTTCCGCATGACGGTGACCCGCGCCATCGAGGAGCTGCCCGCCTTCCGCGAGCGCGCCAGCGAGGGCACGACGCCGAAGACCAGCCCCGTGGTGCTGCCCGACGGTACCCCCGGTACCGCCGCCGTGCACGCCGCGTCGAGCCTGAAGACCGGCGAACCGGTCACCGGCCCCGCGCTGATCGAGGGCTATTCCTCGACCACCTACATTCCGCCCGCATGGGCCGTCGCCCGTGACGGCGAAGACAACCTGATCCTGACGAGGGCCGCGCAATGACCGTTTCCGCCATCGACTACGCCGTTCTCAGCCAGGCGATCCTCGCCGCCGCACGCGAGATGGGGGCAAAGCTCATCCGTTCGGCCTATTCCACCATCCTGCGCGAGGCCCGCGACGGCTCGGCCGCGATCCTCGACCGCGACGGCAACACCGTGGCGCAGGCCGAGCTTATCCCGATGCAGCTCGGCACCATCGGCTCGGTGTTCCAGGCCTGCGCTCGTGAATACGATCTCGACGAGGTGGGTCCCGACGATTTCTTCGTCATCAACGACAGCTATTCCGGCGGCCAGCACCTGCAGGACGTGTTCTTCTTCCACCCGATTTTCGCCGGCGACCGGCGCGTCGGGTTTGCCGCCTCTGTGGCGCACCACCTCGACATCGGCGGCGGCTCTCCGGGTCTGTCGGTGCACGCCCGCGACGTGCACTCCGAGGGCATCATCATCCCGCCCACCAAGTTCTCGATGTCGCGCGACTGGAACGGCGGCATGCTGGAACGCATCCTGCGCGCCAACGTCCGTGCGCCGCTGCAGACCATGGGCGACTTCAACGCCCAGATCGCCGCCAACCGAGTTGGCGCGCAGCGCATCGGCGAGATGTGCGAGCGCTACGGCGCCGAAACCGTCGAAGAGGTCATGGCCGAGTTCCAGAGCTACACCGAGCGCCGCGTCCGTGCCGCCATCGCCGAGGCGCCCGACGGTGTCTACTTCGGCGAGGCGGTGATCGACGACGATGGCGTCGGCACCACGCCGGTCAAGGTGACGTCGAAAGTCACCATCGAGGGCGACCGGCTGACGGTCGACTACACCGGCACCGACCCGCAGGTCTCGACCAACCTCAACGCGCCGCTGGCGGCGGCGATCTCGGCCACGATGTCCTGTGTGAAATCGGCGCTGACCTCGCCCGACATCCCGTTCAACGCGGGGCTCACCCGGTCCATCGACGTGATCGTGCCCGAGGGCAGCATCCTCAACCCGCGCTATCCCGCGCCGGTCCGGGCGCGGATGGAGAGCTGCTACCGCGCCTTCAACGCGACCATGATCGCGCTGTCGCAGGCGGTGCCCGAGAAGGTCATCGCCAACGGCTTCGACTGCACCACGGTGGCCTGCCTCAGCTGGCTCAACGACGGCGCCTATTCGGTCTATCTCGAGATCTTCGGCGGCGGCTACGGTGCCTCGGTGGCCGAGGACGGCTGCGACGCCATCGACGGGCCGATGTCCAACTGCGCCAATACGCCGGTCGAGGCCATCGACCAGGATTACGAGTTCTTCCGGGTCGAGGAATACGCGCTCACCCCCGACAGTTTCGGCCACGGTACGATGCGCGGCGGCACCGGCTTCGTGAAGACCTTCCGCATCCTGCGGGACGGGGCGACGGTGGCGCTGTACGCCGACCGCTTCACCACCGCACCGCAGCCGCTCTTTGGCGGCGAGGCGGGGACCATGGGCGCCTGCGAGATCCATCGCGGCGACGAGGTGATCCGGCTGACCTCCAAGGACATGGCCGACCTCAAGGCGGGCGATCTCGTGGTCTTCCGGCTGGGCGGCGGCGCGGGCTACGGCCCGGCGGCGGACCGCCCCGCGGCGCTGGTCGCGGACGACCTGCGCAACGGGCTCATCACCGAAGACACGGCGCGCGTGGCCTATCCCGCACAGATGGAGGCGCTTGCATGACACGATCTGCGGATCTCTGGGACAAGTCGCTCTGGTACGCGACGGCGGAGGAGCCCGACCCGGGATCGGATGCGCCCGCCGATGCGAAGGTGCTGGTGGTGGGCGGGGGCTTCACCGGCCTCTCGACCGCGCTGCACCTCGCCGAGCGCGGTGTTCCGGTGACGCTGATCGAGGCCGAGAAGATCGGTTACGGCGCCTCGGGGCGCAACGGCGGGCAGGTGATCCCGGGGCTGAAGCTCGACCCCGCCGAGATGCGCGCCCGCTGGGGTGCCGAGGTGGGGGGGCGGCTGGTGGCCTTCGCGGGCGGCGTGGCCGACACGGTCTTCGAGCTCATCGACCGCTACGCCATCGCCTGCGGTGCCTCGCGCAATGGCTGGATCCAGGGCGCGCATTCGTCGATCGCGCTGAAGGCGGTGCACGGCCGTGCCCGCGAGTGGGAGGCCGAGGGCGCCCCGGTCGAGATCTACGACGCGCAGGCCATGGCCGATGCCACCGGCGCCGTGGGCTACACCGGCGGCTGGCGCGACATGCGCGCGGGCCAGCTCAACCCGCTGGCCTACGCGCGGGGCCTCGCCCGTGCCGCGCGTGAGCGGGGCGCCACCGTGGTGACCGGCAGGCGCGTCAGGGCCATCACCCGCGACGGCGCTGGCTGGGCACTCGACCTCGGGGGCGAGACGGTGCGCGGCGAGACGGTGGTGCTCGCCACCAACGCCTATGATGCGACGCTGATGCCGAGGCTGGCGCGCTCGATCCTGCCGGTGCAGTCCACCGTCATCGCCACCGCGCCGCTGACCGGCAACGTGGCGAAATCCATCCTGCCGCAGGGGGCCTGCGCCTCCGAGGTCCGCAAGCTCGCCTTCTACTACCGCATGACCCCGGACGGCCGTTTCGCCATCGGCGGGCGCGGCGCGACCGGGCCCGAGCACAGCCAGGGCCTGCAGGACGCGCTCGAGGGCGGTATGCGCCGCCTGTTCCCGCAGCTGGGCGACGTGCAGGTCGAGAAGGCCTGGTCGGGGCACCTCGCGCTGACCATGGACCACCTGCCGCACCTGCACGAGCCCGAGCCCGGGCTCTGGGCGGTAGCGGCCTACAACGGGCGCGGCGTCGCCATGGCCACCGGCATGGGCGCCGCGATGGCCGGACGCATCGCCGAGGGCACGCCGCTGCCGCTGCCCGAGACCAGGATCCGCCCCATCGCCTGGCACGCCCTGCGCGGACCGGTGATGGACGTGGGGGTCCGCTACTACTGGATGAAGGACAAGCTGGGCTTCGCCTCCTGAGGCGCGGCCGACGGACCCGCGAGCCGGGCCGCAGGACATTTCGCCTCCCCCCCAATCGGAGGCTGACACGGCATCGCCCCGCAAGGGCGGGCCGCAATCGACGCCGGCAAAGACCGGCACCAACAGGGAGACGACCATGACGAAGACCAAAGCACTGCTGCTCGCCTCGGCGCTCGGCGTCGCGACTCCGGTCGCGGCGGAAGACATCACCGCCTCCATCTGGTTCCCGGAAACCCACCCGATGACCAGCGAGGGCTACATGGCGCTCAAGGACACCATCGAGGACGCCTCGGGCGGCGAGCTGTCCATGACGCTCTACACCGGCACGTCGCTGCTGCCGCCGGTGGCGCACCTCTCGGGCCTGACCGACGGCATCGTCCAGATGACCTACCATGCGGGCACCTACACGCCCTCGGATCTGCCCGAGGACAACACCGTCGCGGCGCTGGCCATCGCGCTGCCTGACAGCATGACCGCGGCCATGGCGATGGCCGATTTCTACATCAACGACGAGGTCATGCAGGGGATGTTCGACCGTCTCGGCATCACCTTCCTCGGCTCCTACGCCTCGCCGCAATACACCATGATGTGCTCGTCCGAGATCACCACGCTCGACCAGATCAAGGGCAAGAAGCTGCGGATGCCCTCGCCGGTGCACGCCGCATGGGCCGAGAGCGTCGGCGCGGTGCCGGTGACCGTGCCGTCGTCCGAGATGTTCTCGGGGCTCGAGAAGGGCCAGCTCGACTGCGCCATCAACGCCGCCAACGATCTCAAGTCGCGCTCGCTCTGGGACGTGGCGAAATACACCACGCTGCTCGACTTCGGCCCTTATTTCGCGGGCTGGATGTACGGCATGGACCGGAGCGCCTGGCAGGGCCTGTCCGAGAGCAGCCGCCAGATCCTCGTGGATGCGATCCCCGGCAACGTCGTGCAGATGACCCACGCCTACATCGGCACCGTCGACGAGGCGCTGGCCGAGGCCCCCGACCACGGCGTGACCATCGAGGAGCCGTCGGAAGAGCTGGCCGCCAGCCTGCGCGAGTTCATCGACACGCAGGTCGACGGGCTGGCCGTCGAGACCGGCGAGAAGCTCGGCGCGGTCGATCCCGAGGGGCTCATCACCCGCTTCAAAGAAACCTATGCCAAGTGGGAAGGCCTGATGGCCGACATTCCCGCGGACGATCTCGACGCGATGACCGAGCTCTTCAAGACCGAGGTCTACGACAAGCTGGACGTGACGAGCTACGGGCTCTGATCGGGTAACCAAGGAGGCGACGATGCTGGCAGGGATCGACAAAGGGCTGTTGTGGCTCGCACGGGGGCTCATCCTGATCGCGGCCGCGGGGCTGGCGCTGATGATGATCCAGACCGTGGCCGACGTCGTCGCCGACAATTTCTGGAACCATCCGATACCGGGGAACCTCGAGGTGATCTCGGTCTATCACATGGTGCTGGTCGTGTTCCTGCCGCTCGCCTTCGTCGAGTGGCAGCACGAGAACATTCAGGTGGACCTGCTCTGGCGCATCATGCCGGACTGGCTGCAGCGCGCGGTCCTCGTGCTGGGCTACGTGGTGAGCGCCGCCTTCTTCGCCATCCTCGCCTGGCGCACCTGGTTCGATGCCATGAACGCCCTGGCCAAGAACGAGATGATGATGGGTAACGTCTACGTGCTGATCTGGCCCGCGAAATTCGTGCTGCCCATCGGGTTCGCCGGGATCTGCCTCGTCACCCTGCGCCACGCCGTGCACGCGGCGATCGATCCGGAGTTCTCGGCCGAGCCGGCGGACCCCACCGAAGGCCATATCTGAGACGGGAGCCGGAAGTTTGGAAAACGTCACCATCGGGTTCATCGGCATTGGCGCCGGAATCGTGCTGCTGCTCCTGCGGGTGCAGATCGGCGTCGCGCTCGGGCTGGTGAGCTTCATCGGCATCGCCGTGCTGCTCAACATGCGCGCGGCCTGGGGGATCATCACCGCGATCCCGTTCAACTTCGTCGGCGACTGGAATCTCACCGCCATCCCGATGTTCCTGCTGATGGGGTTCGTCGCCTCCGAGGCAGGGCTGTCGTCGGGGCTGTTCCGCACCATGCGGATGTTGCTGAGCTGGCTGCCCGGCGGGCTCGCCGTGGCCAGCGTGGGGGCAAGCGCGGTGCTGGCGGCGGCCTCGGGCTCGTCGGTGGCGACCTCCTCGGCCTTCGCCCGCATCGCCACGCCCGAGATGCTGCGCTACCGCTACGACCCGGGCCTTGCCACGGGCGTCATCGCGGCGGCGGGCACGCTGGGCTCGCTCATTCCGCCGTCGATCCTGATGGTGCTCTACGGCTACCTCGCCGAGGTCTCGGTGGCAAAGCTCTTCGCCGCGGGGGTGATGCCGGGGATTTTCACGGCGCTGGCCTTCACGGTGATGATCGTGCTCCGGGTGATCCGCAAACCCTCGCTGGCGCCGAAGGTCGAGACCGGTTTCACCCGCGAGGAGGTGCTCGAGGCGGTCAAGGACACCTGGGCGCTGCCGGTGATCATCGTGGGCGTGCTGGCGGGGATCTTCCTCGCGATCTTCACGCCGACCGAGGCAGGGGCCGTGGGTGCGGCGCTGGCTATCGTGGTCGCCGCGCTCAAGCGCAGCCTGACGTGGAAGGTTCTGCTGGCAGGCTTCCGCCAGACGCTGATCAGCACCGCGAGCATCTTCATGGTGGTGATCGGCACCTCGCTTCTGGGCCGGTTCATGGCGCTTTCGGGTGTGCCGGGCTTTGTGGCCGATGCCTTCATCGCATGGGGCAGCTCGCCGCTGATGGTGATCCTCGCGGTTTCGCTGCTCTACCTGCTGCTCGGATGCTTCCTCGACAGCATCGGCATCCTGCTGCTGACCATGCCGATCATCCTGCCGATGGCGAACGAGGCGGGGCTCGACCTGATCTGGTTCGGCATCATCCTCGTGAAGCTGCTCGAGATCGGCCTGCTGACCCCGCCGGTGGGGCTCAACGTCTACATCATCAAGGGCGCGCTCGGGGACCGGGTGTCCCTGACGACGATCTTCCGGGGCGTGGGCTGGTTCGTGGTGGTCGATCTGCTGGTGCTGCTGTCGCTGATCTTCATCCCGGGAATCACCCTCTGGCTGCCGGGGATGATGGAGTAACGGACAGCTCCCGGGCTCTGTCCGGGAGGGGCTGCGCAATCTGCAGGAGATTTCCAGGGCCCTTTCGGCAGGCGCCGAGGGGGCCTGATGCGCGAATTTCGCGGCGCCGTGCCGCAGCGTGCGCGGGGGTATTCGCGCCCTTCCGGGCTGTCGCGCAACCGATTGACCCCTTTGCGATTTTTGCCTTTTCGTTGGCGCTTTTCCATGCCGCAAGGAACAGCCGCCGCGACGCCGCGGCAGAGGCCCCGCGTGCCATGTTCGGGCGCCCCTTCCAACAGAACGCTTGCCATGTCCGAAAACCGGGCGTATTCCCGGCGGCGGGACACCCTTCCCCAACGAAGGGCATCTATCTGTAAGGTTAGGCTACATAATGGCTGATAAGCACCCCACCGCTCGCCCGGCGAATCCGCGTTTTTCGTCCGGCCCCTGCGCCAAGATCCCCCAATTCACCGTGGATATGCTCGCCGACGCCGCTCTCGGCCGGTCGCACCGCGCCAAGGTCGGCAAGGAAAAGCTCCTTGCTGCCATCGAGGGCACCCGCGAGATCCTCGGCATCCCCGCTGACTACCGCATCGGCATCGTTCCGGCCTCCGACACCGGCGCCGTCGAGATGGCCATGTGGTCGCTGCTCGGCGCCCGCAAGGCCACCATGGTCGCCTGGGAAAGCTTCGGCTCCGGCTGGGTTACCGACGTGGTCAAACAGCTCAAGATCGACGCCGAAGTGAAGACCGCCGAGTACGGCGAGATCGTCGACTTCGCCGAGGTCGATTTCGACACCGACGTCGTCTTCACCTGGAACGGCACCACCTCGGGCGTCCGCGTCCCGAACGGCGACAAGATCCCCGCCGACCGTGACGGCCTGACCATCTGCGACGCCACCTCGGCCGCCTTCGCGCAGGACCTGCCCTGGGACAAGCTCGACGTCACCACCTTCTCCTGGCAGAAGGTGATGGGCGGCGAAGCGGCCCACGGCATGCTGGTGCTGAGCCCCCGCGCCGTTGAGCGGCTCGAAAGCTATACCCCCGCATGGCCGATGCCGAAGATCTTCCGCATGACCAAGGGCGGCAAGCTGATCGAGGGCATCTTCAAGGGCGAGACCATCAACACGCCGTCGATGCTGGCCGTCGAGGATTACCTCGTGGCGCTCGAGTGGGCCCGCAAAATTGGCGGCCTGCCGGAGCTGATGAAGCGCGCCGACACCAACGCCAAGGTGCTGTGGGACTTCTGCGACCGCAACGACTGGATCGCGAACCTTGCGGTGGATCCGGCGACGCGCTCGAACACCAGCGTGTGCCTGAAGTTCACCGACGAGCGCATCAAGGACGGTGCCGCCTTCGCCAAGGCCGTGGCCAAGAAGCTCGAGGATTACAACGCCGCCTATGACGTCGGTGCCTACCGGGACGCCCCGGCCGGCCTGCGCATCTGGTGCGGCGCGACGATCGAGAGCTCGGACGTCGAGGCGCTGACCCTCTGGCTCAAGTGGGCCTTCGAGGAAGTGCTCGAAGAGCAGACCGCCGCCGCGTGATCTTCCGGGTGGGCGACACGCCCACCCGACAACCCGGACCTGCCAACACACCCAGATTGACACTGCGGAACGGGCGCATCGGCCCACCGCTTTCTCTCATCGTATCCAAAGGACAAGACCCATGGCCCCCAAGGTTCTCGTTTCCGACAAGCTCTCCGAAACTGCCGTCCAGATCTTCCGTGATCGCGGTATCGACGTCGACTACCTGCCGGATGTCGGCAAGGACAAGGAAAAGCTCGCCGAGATCATCGGCCAGTACGACGGCCTCGCGATCCGCTCCGCGACCAAGGTGACGCCGTCGCTGCTCGAGCATGCCACCAACCTCAAGGTCGTCGGCCGCGCCGGCATCGGCACCGACAACGTCGACAAGGAAGCCAGCTCCAAGAAAGGCGTGATCGTCATGAACACGCCCTTCGGCAACATGATCACCACCGCCGAGCACGCCATCGCGATGATGTTCGCCGTTGCCCGCCAGATCCCCGAAGCCGATGCCTCGACCCAGGCCGGCAAGTGGGAGAAGTCCAAGTTCATGGGCGTTGAGCTGACCCACAAGACGCTTGGCGTGATCGGTGCCGGCAACATCGGCGGCATCGTCTGCGACCGCGCCCGCGGCCTGAAGATGAAGGTCATCGCCTTCGATCCCTTCCTGTCGGAAGAGAAGGCCGAGAAGATGCAGATCGAGAAGGTCGAGCTCGAGGACCTGCTCAAGCGCGCCGACTTCATCACCCTGCACGTGCCGCTGACGGACGGCACCCGCAACATCCTGTCGGCCGAGAACCTCGCCAAGACCAAGAAGGGCGTGCGCATCATCAACTGTGCCCGTGGCGGTCTGGTGGACGAGGCCGCACTGGCCGAACTGCTGAAGTCCGGCCATGTCGCCGGTGCCGCCTTCGACGTGTTCTCGGAAGAGCCCGCCAAGGAGAACCCGCTCTTCGGCCTGCCCAACGTGGTCTGCACCCCGCACCTCGGCGCCTCGACCACCGAAGCGCAGGAGAACGTGGCGCTTCAGGTCGCCGAGCAGATGTCCGACTACCTGCTGACCGGTGCCGTGTCGAACGCGCTCAACATGCCGTCGGTGACCGCGGAGGAAGCCAAGGTCATGGGCCCGTGGATCAAGGTTGCCGGCCACCTCGGCAACTTCATCGGCCAGATGACCGAAGAGCCGATCAAGGCGATCAACATCCTCTATGACGGCGAAGCCTCGACCATGAACCTCGAGGCGCTGAACTGCTCGCTGATCGCCGGCATCATGAAGCCCATCTCCCCCGAGGTGAACATGGTCTCGGCCCCGGTGATCGCGCGGGAGCGCGGCATCCAGATCTCGACCACCCGCCAGGAACAGTCGGGTGCCTTCGAGGGCTACATCAAGGTCACCGTGGTCACCACCAAGCGCGAGCGGTCCATCGCCGGCACCGTGTTCTCGGACGGCAAACCGCGCTTCATCCAGATCAAGGGCATCAACATCGACGCCGAGGTGGGCGAGCACATGCTCTACACCACCAACGAGGACGTGCCCGGCATCATCGGCAAGCTCGGCACCCTGCTGGGCGACCACAAGGTCAACCTCGCGAACTTCACCCTCGGCCGGTCGGCGCAGGGCGCTGAGGCCATCGCCATCTCCTACCTCGACGAGGCGCTGGACGACAGTGTGGTGAAGGCGCTCAAGGACACCGGGCTCTTCCGTCAGGTGAAGCCGCTGGAATTCGACCAGGCCTGAGGCCGGTCCGTTGCACCGAACGCAAAGGGCGCCCGCTGAGGGCGCCCTTTTTCATTCCGCAGTTCCAGTCCGCGCGGCGTGGTCCGCGCATCCCCGACATGCGGCGCTAACATTTTCGGTCTGGCAGGCTTGTTCTGCGCTGCAGCATGGCCAAGTGTAGGGGCGTCAGAAAGGACGATTCCAATGCAGCCGATTTTCGCCGTCGGAGACATCCACGGCCAGCTTGAAGAGCTTCACAAGGTCCTCGACCACATCGCCAGCGACGCCGAGGCCGATGCTCCCGTGGTCTTCACCGGCGATTTCGTCGACCGGGGCGCCAACAGCGCCGCCGTCATCGACACGCTGATGCAGGGGCAGACCGAGGGCAAGCCGTGGACCTGCCTGATGGGCAACCACGACCGCTACCTGCTGCGCTACCTCGAGAACCCGGCCTATCAGGACCCCGAGACCTCGCGGCCGCTCTATTACACCGACCCGCCCATCGGCGGCGACAAGACGCTGGCCTCCTACGGCGTGGATACCGACCCGCGCCGCTGGCCCGAGGACATCCACAAGGACGCGCTGGCGGCGGTGCCGCAGGCCCACCGCGACTGGATCTCCGGGCTGCCGCGGATCCACGAGACCGACGAGCACATCTTCGTCCATGCCGGGCTGCGGCCGGGCGTGCCGCTGGAAGAGCAGGCCGAGGACGATCTGGTCTGGATCCGCGAGCCCTTCCTCAGCGACACCCGCGATTACGGCCGGCTGGTGGTGCACGGCCACACGGCGCTGCAGATGCCCGAACTCTACGACAACCGCCTGAACCTCGACGGAGGAGCGGGCTACGGGCGCCCGCTCCATGCGGTGCTGCTACTGGGCCGCGACCCGCTTCTCGTCGGCGCCTTCGGGCGCAGCAGTCTTTAGGGCGCACCACGCGTCGTACTGGGACAGGAACACCCGCCCGGTCAGGTCATGCAGGAAATGCGACCGCTTCAGGCGGTCCATCACCGGCCCCTTCACCTCGGTCAGGTGGAGGGTGATCTTCTGCTCGCCAAGGCGGCGGTTCAGCTCCTCGAGAGTCTCCAGTGCGCTCATGTCGACCTCGTTCACGGCGGGGAACATCAGCACCACGTGGCTGAGGTTGTCGCATTCCGAGACGCGGGCCAGCACGTAATCCTCGAGAAAGCGGGCGTTGACGAAGTAGAGGCTCTCGTCCACGCGCAGGGTCAGCACGCCGGGCAGGGTCTCGACGTCGTGCCGCTTCACGTTGCGGAAATGCTGGGTGCCCGGTACCAGCCCGACCTCGGCCACGTGCGGCTTGGAGGTCTTGTAGAGGTGCAGGAAGATCGACAGCAGCACGCCCGCCGAGACACCCATCTCGACCCCCACCAGAAGCGTCAGCACGATGGTCGCGGTGACGGCGATGAAGTCGACCATGGAGTAGGTCCACGTCTTCTTCAGGATCGAGAAATCCACGAGGCTGAGCACCGCCACGATGATGGTCGCGGCGAGCGTCGCCTTGGGCAGGAAGAAGAGCAGGGGGGTCAGCACCAGCGTCGCGATGCCGATGCCCACGGCGGTATAGGCGCCGGCGGCGGGGGTGGCGGCGCCGGCGTCAAAGTTCACCACCGAGCGCGAGAAGCCTCCGGTGACCGGGAAGCCGCCCGAGATCGCCGAGGCGATGTTCGACGTGCCAAGACCGATGAGCTCCTGGTCCGGGTCGATGCGCTGGCGGCGCTTGGCGGCGAGGGTCTGCGCCACCGAGACCGACTCGACGAAGCCGATGATCGAGATCAGCACCGCAGGCAGCAGCAGGGTCGACCACATCGACAGGTCAAAGGACGGCGCCGAGAGCGGCGGCAGGCCCATGGGGATGTCGCCCACCAGCTTCACGCCGCGCGCGTCCAGCCCGAAGCCCCAGGCGATGAGCGTGGTCGCCACGACGGCGGCGACGGGGCCGGCCTTGGCGAAGATGTCGGCGAGCCGCGGACCCACGCCCGCCCGGACCAGCAGCGGCTTCAGCCCCTTGCGGACCCAGAACAGGAAGGCGGTCGCGCCGACGCCGATGACCAGCGTGATCGGGTTGGTCTGGCCGATGTGCTCGGCAAGCGAAAGCACGAGCTCGAGCAGCGTGTGCCCCTCGGCGCTGATCCCGAAGATATGCTTGAGCTGCGAGGCCGCGATCAGCACGCCCGAGGCGGTGATGAAGCCCGCGATCACCGGGTGGCTGAGGAAGTTTGCAAGGAATCCCAGCTTCAGCACCCCGAGTAGCGTCAGGAAAACGCCCGAGATGAAGGCCAGCGTGACGGCGGCCAGCGCGATCTCGGCCGGGCTGGTGAGCCCGAGCTGCCCGATCGCCGCCGCGGTCATCAGCGAGACCACCGCGACCGGCCCGACGGCAAGCGCCCGCGAGGTGCCGAAGATCGCGTAGGCCACCAGCGGCAGGATCGAGGCGTAGAGCCCCATCTCGGCCGGCAGACCCGCAAGCAGCGCGTAGGCCAGAGATTGCGGGATCAGCATGATGGTGACGATCACCGCCGCCACGAGGTCCGAGGTCGCGGTGTCCCGGTCGTAGCTGCGTGCCCATGCCAGGATCGGCAGGTAGCGGGTGAGAAGATCGCGTGAGCGGCGGGGGTTCGTCATGGGGTCCGTCCTGGGTCCGTCATGGGGTGCGGCGGTCGGCGCGGGAGAAGGGCCCGAAGAGTCGGCGCGACCGCCTTGGCGCTAGATATATTCAAAATACGGAATTAGTGAAGGGGTGTCGTGGAGATTTGTTCGCACGAATTTCGCCGCGAGGGAACATCCGTCCGGAAATGGCGGCAAACGGCGGACAGGGTTCCTCGACCCCGCCCGCCACTGTGCCAGCGTGTCAGCGCTCAGCTGGCCGAGACCTTCTCGGGTTTCGCCATCCATTCCTTGCCGCGCAGCATCGCCTTCCAATAGACCGGCGGCAGGATCTGCTCCTTCAGCAGCCACGCCGCGCGGGTGGGCTTGGTGCCGTCGATCAGCCATTTCGGGAAGCTCGGGAGCAGCGCGCCGCCATAGCCGAACTCGGCGAGGACGATCTTGCCGCGCTCCACCGTCAGCGGGCAGGAGCCGTAGCCGTTGTAGACCGCGTGGGGTGAAAGCCCGTCGATGTCCGCCGCCACGTTCTCGGCCACGATGGGTGCCTGCATCCGCGCCGCGGCGGCGGTTTTGGCGTTGGGCGCATTCATCACGTCGCCAAGGCTCCAGACGTTGTCGTAGGTCTTGTGACGCAGGGTGCTCTGATCGACGTCGACCCAGCCTGCGGCATCGGCCAGCGGCGAGACCCGGATGAAGTCGGGCGCGGTCTGCGGCGGGCAGACGTGCATCATGTCGAATTCGACCTCTACCGTCGCGGGCGCGGTGTCGGGCTTGTTGACCGCGAAGGTGGCCGTCTTCGCGGCCCCGTCCACGGCGATCAGGTTGTGGAAGAAGTTGAGCGTCGCGTCGTATCGCGACACGTAGTTCATCAGCGCGGGCACGTAGTCCTTCACCCCGAAGAGCACACCGCCCGCGTTCATGAACTGGATGTCGATGCGGGGCAGAATGCCGGTGCGGAACCAGTGGTCGCCCGAGAGATACATCGCCTTCTGTGGCGCGCCGGCGCATTTGATCGGCATCGGCGGCTGAGTGAACAGCGCGCGTCCGCCCTTGAGCCCCTTTACCAGCTCCCAGGTGTAGGGCGCCAGGTCGTAGCGGTAGTTCGAGGTGACGCCGTTCTTGCCCAGCGTCTCGACCAGCCCCTCGACCTTGCCCCAGTCGAGCTTCAGCCCGGGGCAGACGATCAGCCGGTCGTATTTCACGACGCGGCAACCGTCGAGGATGACGGCGTTCTTCTCGGGCTCGAAGGCGGCGACGGCGGCCTTGATCCAGTGCACGCCCTTGGGAATCAGGCTGCCCATGGTGCGCGCGGTAGTACTGGCCTCGAAAATGCCGCCACCCACCATGGTCCAGCCGGGCTGGTAGTAGTGGATGTCGGCGGGATCGAGCACCGCTATCTCAAGATCGGGCTTGCGGGCCTTGAGGCTGGCTGAGACGGCGATGCCCGCCGCGCCGCCGCCCACGACGACCACGTCGAAACCCGCGTCGCCGCTGTCGGTGGGTGTCTTGCCACCGTTCACGATGCGGCGCACGACGCCCGCCATGTCGTAGCCTGCGGCCTTGGTCGCGGCGAGGATCTGCGGCGGCGTCAGCACCTTGGCCTGGCTCAGGGACCAGAGCGTGGCAGACCGTGTACCGGTGCGGCAATACGCGAAGACGGGGCCGGGCAGCTCGCGCATGGCTGTGCCGAAGGCCTCGGCGTCGCCGTCCTGCACCTTGCCCGAGACCACCGGCAGGTAGCGCGCCACGAGCCCCGCCTCGCGGGCGGCGGCGTCGATCTCGTCAAAGGTCTGCTGATCGGCGCCCTCGCCGTCGGGGCGGTTGCAGATGATCGAGCGATACCCGGCGGCGGCGATCCCCGCCAGGTCGGCGGCAGTGATCTGCGGTGAAACCGTGATGTCGTCGTTGATCTTGCGAAATTCCACGGCGCGTCTCCTCAAACACGGGAATCTGGATGACGCCCTATATATTCCTTAATTCGAATTTGTCACGCATTGTTGCGCCGCATGGGTTAACAATCTTGCGATCCGGGGCGTCACGACGCAGCAAAACTGCCCTCATGCGCTCTCGCGGGGCGACGCCTTGCGAGAGCACGGGGCGTTGGAGGCTGATCGCGTATGTGTAGGAGCCGCGAGTGGGCACGGTCGATGCCGAGCTTCGCAGGGCGGGGCGTCGGGTCCCTCGGGGAAGTCGCGCGACACCGAGACCGGTTTCCATGGAGCCGATCGCTCAGCCCCCCCGGTCCCCCAGTCCCCCCAAACGAAAAACGCCGCCCCGGAGGGCGGCGTTCGGCAATTCCAAGGGGCGAGGGATCAGAAGCCCAGGCCTTCGTATTTCTTCTTGAACTTCGACACGCGGCCGCCGGTGTCCATGAGGCGCGAGTTGCCGCCGGTCCAGGCCGGGTGCACCGTCGGGTCGACGTCGAGCGACAGGGTGTCGCCTTCTTTGCCCCAGGTGGTGCGGGTCTGGTAGATGGTGCCGTCGGTCATCTTGACGTCGATGACGTGGTAGTCGGGGTGGATGCCCTTTTTCATGAAATGGCTCCTTATGCGTCGGCGCCGGCGAGCGGCTTGTAGTTGGTGTCTTCCGCGATGCGGGCCGACTTGCCGCGGCGCGAGCGGAGGTAATAGAGCTTGGCGCGACGGACACGGCCGCGGCGCACGACGGTGATCGACTCGATGTTGGTCGAGTAGAGCGGGAACACACGTTCCACGCCTTCACCGAAGGAAATCTTGCGGACGGTGAACGAGCCAGCGATGCCCGAGCCGTTCTTGCGGCTGATGCAGACGCCTTCGTAGTTCTGCACGCGGGAGCGGGTACCTTCGGTCACCTTGTAGCCGACGCGAATGGTGTCGCCGGGCTTGAAGTCGGGGATGTCTTTCCCCAGGGCGGCAACTTGTTCCGCCTCGAGCTGTGCGATCAGATCCATCTGATCTTCTCCTATCTGCTCACGGTTGGACCCGTGAAGTGTGTCTCGCGTCCCAGAGCTCCGCGTCTTCGGTCGGGTCCGCGCCGGATCTGGTCCGGGCGCCCGCGGGAGGCTATCGACGTCATTTTCCGTAACTTCCAGTCCGGCCCGTCTTGGCCCCGCCGAAGCAGCGGGTCAGGCAACACCGAACAGCCCCGTGCGACTCGCAAGAGCCGCCGGACGCGCTGCGTATATGCGCGAGAGCCGCGCGGATCAAGGAGAAACTGGGGGTTGGGCGCTCAGAGCCGGCGCTTAAAGCCGACGTGGCTCGCCGTGAAACCCAGCCGTTCGTAGAAGCGGTGGGCCTCGTTGCGCGAGGCGTCCGATGTCAGCTGGACCATGACGCATCCGCGCTCGCGGCATTGCTCCACCGCCCAGTCGATCAAGGTGCCGCCAAGGCCCGTGCCGCGGGCCGGGGCCGCCACGCGCACCGCCTCGATCTGGCCGCGGGTGGCACCCAGCCGGGACAGGCTGGCGAGGAAGGTGATCTGCAGCGTACCGATCACCGCGCCGTCGCGCTCGGCCGCCGCCAGCAGCTGGTTGGGGTCGGCGTCGATGCGGCGGAAGGCGTCGAGATAGGCCTCGGGCAGCGGCGGGCCGGGTTGTTCGCGGGTGGCACCGAGCGGATCGTCGGCCAGCATCGCGACGATGGCGGCGACGTCGGCCTCGGTGGCGCGGCGGATGGTGGTCTCGGTCATTTGCCCTGCTCCCGAGCCTTCTGATGTGCTTCCCAGAGATCGGGGCGGCGGACGCGGGTGATCTCTTCGGATTGCGCGCGGCGCCACTTCTCGATCTCGCCGTGGTGGCCCGAGAGCAGCACCGGCGGGATCTCGAGCCCCTGCCACGTGGCCGGGCGGGTGTATTGCGGATGCTCGAGAAGCCCGTGCGAAAAGCTCTCCTCCTCGACCGACTCGGCGTTGCCCAGCACGCCGGGCAGCAAACGCACCGTGGCATCGAGCAGGGCCTGCGCGGCGATCTCGCCGCCGGTCAGCACGTAGTCGCCCATCGACACCTCGGCGATGCCGTAGTGGTCGAGCACCCGCTGGTCGAGCCCCTCGAACCGGCCGCAGATCAGCGTGACGCCGGGCGTCTGCGCAAGCTGGCGGGCGACGGACTGGTCGAAGCGACGGCCGCGCGGCGAAAGGTAGAGGATCGGCGCGGCCGGGGCGATGTTGCGCCGCGCGGTTTCGAGCGCGGCGCCCATGACGTCGGGACGCAGCACCATGCCGGCGCCACCGCCTGCGGGCGTGTCGTCGACGTTGCGGTGCCGCCCTTCGCCGAAGTCGCGCAGGGGCACCGTGTCGAGCTGCCACTTGCCCTCCTGCAGCGCCTTGCCGGTCAGCGACAGGCCCAGCACGCCGGGGAAGGCATCCGGGAAGAGGGTGATGACCTGCGCGGTCCAGGCGCGTGCCAGCACGGGCGCCTCGGTCATCAGTTCGCGCGGGGTGGGGCTCAGGCGGACGGCCTTGCGGCCATGGGATTTCGGTGCGTCGCTCATGCTTCACCCTCTAGCCGCAAGGGCCGGGCGGCTCAAGCGGCGTGGTCGGCGGCGATCGCGGGACGGTACGCCGCAAGATGGTCGCGGATGTCGAGCACCACGGCGGGGTTGGCGAAGCGCTGCGCCAGCGCGCCGGCGCGGTCGGGCGGGGCAGTGACGAGCTGCAGCAACAGCCAGAGCTCGCGCAGTTCGTCCGGGCTCAGGTCAATGAGGCGCGGTCGTCCCCAGGACCGGCAGATGCGGGTGACCACGAGGCGAAGCGCGTCGTCCTGCAGCGCGTCCCCGAGCGCGGCCCGGATCTTGGCGGGGGAGGGCATGGCGGGCGCGTGCTGGCGCAGGGCGCGGGGGGCCATCAGCCGCGCCACCGGGCGCCTCGCGTGGCGCTGCGACCAGCCGGCGGCGCCGAGCGCGACCAGCCACGACAGGCCCAGCATCGCGAGGTGCTGGCCATGCAGCACCGAGATCGCGGCCATGCGGTCCGGCAGGAAAATAATGGTTAACGAAGGCGACAACAGGACGCCGGGCCAGAACACTCGTTGACAGGATGTGAGCACGCAGGCCCCCTTTCCGACACTATCCGGACAAAATTCCCGTCAAATTGTGGCAAAATCTGGGCGGCGCCCCGATCCGAGGGGCCAGCGTTTCCGGGGCCGAAACGGTCAGTGCAGCCCGGCCTGTCTGTTCGCGATGCGGCGAAGGTGCTTCTTCGCCTCGCTGAGGGGGCGGTCCTTGAGGGCGCTCCGATTCAGCGCGAGGAAGACCTCTTCCAGCCCGATGTCGGGCCGCACGTTGGCCGCGAGGGGAATCACCAGCGCCGCACGGGCCTCGGGGTCGAGCCCGGTGAGATCCAGCAGCGGCGCCAGCGGCCCCTCGGTGCGGGTGCGGCTGTCCTCGAGTGCCACCGATGTGACCGGGCAGGGCGCCACGGCTTCTGCCACCTCCTGCACCACGCGCCCGAGATCGGCGCCCTCGGCGAGCGTCTCGGAGTAGCGGTCGAGGTCGGCGGTCAGCCGGGTGCTGCGCAGGTTCTGCCACCAGGTCGAGCGCAGCCACGGCTCCGGCGCGCGGGTGGAGAAGTAGAAGCGCAGGTCCGTCCCGTCGCCGAAGCGCTCTCGCGCAGTCTCGGCGATGGTGGCCATGATGCGCGGTGCGGCGGCGTAGCGGCAGAGCCCATGGCGGCCCGGCAGGTGGCCGGACAGATCCTCGGAGCACAGCACGACGGGGCGGGGATCGTCGCGGTCGAGCCTGCGGAAGACCCGCGCTGCGCGGCGCCCGACAGCGGCGACCGACTGGTGCCCCGGCGCCACCGAGCAGGCGCGGGCGGCATCGGTCAGCGGTTTGAAATCCGGTTTCAGGAGCACCCTCAGATGCGGCGCGAGGCGCTCGGCATTCTCGGTGAGGGCGGTCTGGACGCTTGTCGTTCCGGTCTTGTGAAATCCTGCGTGGATGACGACGAGCGTCATTCCAGCAGGCCCTCCGGCGGATCGGCGACGATGCGGCCCGAGGCGAGATCGACGGTCGGCACCACGGCGCGGGTGAAGGGCAGCAGCACGGTCTTCGACCCGCCCGGCAGTTGCAGCTCGAGCAGGTCGGCGGCGCCGTGGTTCAGCACCGCCTTGACGCGGCCGAGCTCGACCCCGCCGGTGTCGTAGACCGCGAGGCCGATGAGGTCGGTGTGGTAGAACTCGTCGTCGGGCAGGGCGGGCAGCCGGTCACGCGGGACGTAGAGCCCGGTGCCGCGAAGCGCGTCGGCCTCTTCCTTGCTGCGCACGCCCGAGAGTCGCGCCGCGAAGCCGCCCTTGACCGCGCGGGTGATCTGCAGATCGAAACTGCGGGTGCCGTCCTCGTTGGTCAGCGGGGCGTAATCCGCAATGGCCTCGGGGTCGGCGGTGAAGCTCTTCAGCCGCACCTCGCCATGGACCCCAAAGGCGCCCGCAATCGTTCCGACGCAGATCGTGTCGCTCACCTTGTCCTGTCCTTCACCGAAATACCGGACGACTGGATAGCCCGTCCGGGCCGGGTTTGGCAATCGGCCGAGGTCGGAAGTTCACGTCAGAAATTCATGCGCATGACGCGAATGACGCCGAACCGGATGGTCCACTGGTCCTCGGCGCCGGAGTCGACGATGGGGCTGTCGAGCGCGTCGTTCATGAACTTGCGCCAGGTCACGCCGCCCTCGAGCCCCCAGTCGTCGTTGAGCTGGTAGCGCGCCACGAACTCGGCACCTCCGCCCAGCAGGCCGCCGTCGGGGTCGTAGGCCGGACGGTCGGCGGTCGCCTCCGAAGCGGAGACGCCGAAGTAGGTGTCGGCGAACTCGTCGCTGCCCCAGAAGAGCCGTGGGCCCATGCTCAGCCGCCACTCGCGGGTCGGGCGGGCGATCAGGTCAAGACCCGCCTCGGCGGTCCAGCCCTCGTGCCCGCCGAAGCCGCGGCGGAAGTCGCTGTAGACGTTGTAGTTTTCGCCGGTGTAGCCGAAGCCGAAGCCAAGCTCGTAGGCGGGGTCGATGTCATCCATGCCGCGCAGCGCGTCGTCATCGGACGAGTCACGGCGGCCGATGTAGTCGAAGGAGCCGTGGAAATCCCAGCCGCGGAAGTCGTTCCACGCGTCGCCGCTGCCGTAGTCGAGCCCCTCGGAGAGCGTGAAGCGGTGCAGGCGGAAGCCAAGGTCCGGCGTCACCTCGTAGTCGTCCGAGCCGAGATACTTCGGCTTCATCCCGGCGCCGCCACGCAGGCTGAAGACGAAGCCGCGCTGCCGCGAGTTCTGCGTCGAGAGCGTGTCGATGGAGAGCGGCTCGGCGGACACCGCCGTGTCGGTCGAGAGATCCTGCGCAAGGCCGAGCGTCGGGGCGCCGATCACGGCCAGCGCAAGGGCGACTGCGGTGCGGGTGGTCTTCATCGGGCAGCTCCTGTCTCGGGGTTGGTCTCGGCCAAGGGTCGAGTCTTACTGTAGCGGCTTTCTCATGGTTTCCTACGGTCGAGAAACAAAAAAGGGCGCGCCGGGACAATCCCGGCGCGCCCTGTTGCCGAACGGCAGCCGATCTTACTCGGCAGTCGCTTCCGAAGCGGCAGCGGCCTTGGAGGCCTTGGCTTCCGCGCGCTCTGCGGCAGCCTTGCCCGGAACGGCTTTCTTCGGGTTGTTGCGCTCTTTCTTCTCGACGACGCCGGCGGCTTCGAGGAAGCGCGACACGCGGTCGGTGGTCTGTGCGCCCTGGGCAACCCAGTGCTGGATGCGCTCGACGTCCATGTTCACGCGGCGCTCGTCATCCTTGGCGAGCAGCGGGTTGTAGGTGCCGACCTTCTCGATGAAGCGGCCGTCGCGCGGCATGCGCGAGTCGGCGACGACGATTGCGTAGTGGGGGCGTTTCTTGGAACCGCCGCGGGCGAGTCGGATCTTGAGGGCCATTGTGTGTCTCCTTTTTCGAATGGCTATGGCGGGGTCTCCGCCAGGCTTGACGGGGGTCCGGCCCGTCAGGATTGGTGTTGTTCGTGGTGCTTGATGACTTCCTGAATGACGAAATTCAGGAACTTCTTGGCGAAGGCGGGGTCGAGGTCCGCGTTCTCCGCCAGATCCTGGAGCCGCGCGATCTGCGTTTCTTCGCGCGCGGGGTCGGAAGGGGGAAGGTCGTGCTGCGCCTTGAGGACGCCCACGGCCTGTGTGTGCTTGAAGCGCTCGGCCAGCGTAAAGACGAGGATCGCGTCCAGCCGGTCGATGCTCTCGCGGTGTTCCTTGAGCAGCGCGGCGGCGCGCGCCACGGGGTCATGGGTCTCAGTCAATGGCCCAGCCTTTCGGTTTGAACAGAGGATCCTGGAAATTCGCGATTTCCATGTCGATGCCATGGGCAAGCTGCGTGCCGCGCAGCTCCGCCGGCGCGGGGTGGCGGTAGACCGCGTCGCTGCCGTCGATCGAGGCGGCGTCCGCGTCTTTCCTGGCGCCCAGACGCTCGGCCAGTCGGATCGAGTCGAGGTTCTTCGGGTCGATGTAGCTGACCGCCGTTTCCCAGCCCTGATCGTCGAAGAAATGCCGGCGCACCCGGTGGGTGGCTTCGAGCGCAAAGCCCTTGCCCGACTTCTCCGGCCAGATGATCCAGGCGATTTCGCGCTCGGGCCACTTGGCGGGGAACCAGCCACCGGCCATGCCGACGGTCTCGCCGCTGCCCTTTAGGTGGACCATCCACATGCCGAAGCCGCGGATCGCCCAGTGGCCGATCTCGGCGGCGTAGAGCATCCAGGTCTCGTAGGTATTGAGCGGCCCGCCCATGAAGCGCGAGCGGTACGACGCGAAGGTCGCCTTGAAATCGGGATAGTCCTGCGGCTCGGGGGCGCGCAGAACGAGGCGGTCGGTCTCGAGCACGGGAATCGCGGTGTGGCCCATCACGCGTCCCCCCGCTTGTGGCGGTAGACGAAGGTGCCGTCGCCGAGTGCCGTTTCCGCCGCGCGGTCGCGGGCGGCGCCGAGGCGCTCCATCAGGCGACAGCAGCGGCTGTTCTCGCCATCGATGTAGGACACGACGCTGTCCCACGCCAGCGTGCCGAGGGCGTAGTCTCGGGCGGCCTCGCAGGCTTCGAGCGCATAGCCCTGGCCCTCGGCTTCCTCGGTGAGGAAGACGCCGAGCTCGGCCTCGGGGTCGTCGTACTCGTAGCCCAGCAGCACGAAGCCCGCCGAGGGCGAGGTCTGCGCGTCGATGGTCCAGAGCCCGTGCCCGTGCAGCAGCCAGAGCGCGGTGTACTGGGTGAAGTCGCTCCACGCCTCGGTGCGGGAATACGGCCCGCCCATGTATTCGGCGCGGTCCGAGCACAGGATCTTGGCGTAGGCAGCGAAATCGTAGATCCGCGGCCCGCGCAGCTGCAGCCTGCGCGTGTCGATGCTGGGCACGTGCCCGCCAAGCCGGGCGGCCTGACGCGACCCGGGGCCCGGGCGATGCTGTTCGACGACCGCGATCATGCCGCCCCCCGCTGTTCGGGGTGCCGATAGACATGCAACGTCTGGCCGAAGATCTCTTCCTCGCCCTCGTGATGTGCGCCAAGCCGCAGCGCCAGCGCGCGCGACCGGTCGTTGAGCGGATCGACGAGGCTGATGAGGCGCGTCAGGCCAAAGAGGCGGGCGGCGGCGTCGCGCGCGGCCTCGGCGGCCTCGTGGGCGAGGCCCTTGCCCTCGTGGGGTGCGAAGATGCCGTAGCCGAGCTCGGGCTCGGGCCACTCGATGTGGTGCAGGATGCCGGCGTGGCCGATCAGCGCACCGCTGTCGCGCAGGGTGACGTGCCAGACGCCGTAGCCGCGCAGCTGCCAGTGACCGGCGCTGCGCAGCAAAAGGCGCCAGACTTCGCCGCGATCCAGAGGGCCGCCGACGAATTTCGAGCGCTCCTCGGCATAGAAACCGCAGAGCGGGTCGAGATCCTCGAGCCGCGGACCGCGCAGGATCAGCCGGTCGGTCTCGATCACAGGCACGTCGACGCTCATTCCAGAACCTCCTCGGGCCCGGGGTGGCGATAGAGCAGGTCCTCACCCATGTGGTAGTTCTGGTAGGTGCGCTCGTAGCTGGCACCCATGCGCTCGGCGAGCGCGATGGAGCGGGTGTTGCCGGGCACGATGTTCGAGGTCAGCGTCTTGAGCCCGAGGTCCTCGTAGGCGTAGCGGCGCACGCGCTCGGCGGCCTCGCGGGCGATGCCGCGGCCTTCGTAGCCCTCGAATACCACCCAGCCGATCTCGGGCTCGGGCCAGCCCTCGGGGTTCCAGATGCCGGAAATGCCGGCGGGCTTGCCGGTGTCCTTCATCTCGATGGTGAAGTAGCCGTAGCCGCGCAGGTGCCAGTGGCCGACGTTCAGCGCGAACCAGCGCCACGCGTCGCCGCGGTGGTCGTAGCCCCCGAACCCGTCGGCGCGCTCGCGGTCGAGCAGGAAGGCGATCATCGCCTCGGCATCCCCGGCGTCGGGTCCGCGGAGGATCAGGCGCTCGGTCTCGAGCTGGGGGGCGTTGGGCACGATCATGCGTAGGCCTCCGGGCTGCCGTCCGCGTCGGGGCGGTGGCGGAAGACCACGGTATCCGCAGGGGTCTCGCCCTCGGGCAGCGCCGCCTCGGGGTCGTGGATCGCGCCGAGCCGCTTCGCCAGCGCGACGGAGCGGTCGTTCCCGGGGGTGATGTAGGACACGAGCGAGCTGAAGCCGTTCTCCCACGCCCAGAGCAGCACCGCCTGCGCGGCCTCGGAGGCGTAGCCCGCGCCCTCGGCATCCTCGAGCAGGGTCCAGCCGAGCTCGGCCTCGGGGAAATGCGGTGGCTGGGTGATCCCGATCTGGCCGAGGAAGGTGCCATCGCGGGTCTCGATGCCCCAGACTCCGTGGCCCATCAGGTCCCACATCGCCACCTCGGACGCCATCCAGCGCCATGCCTCCAGACGCGGCAGCGGCCCGCCCATGTGGCGCGCGCGGTCGGTCCCGAGGAGATCGCAGAGCGCCTCGAGATCGGCCATCACGTGGCCACGCAGGGTCAGCCGCGGGGTATGGAGGACGGGGGCGGGCATTTACTTCTTCTTGCCGAAACCGCTGAGGCCCGGGGGCAGCGCGCCGCCGCCCATGCCGGGCATTCCGCCCATCCCACCCATGCCGCCGGGCAACTTGCGGCCCATCGCCTTGGCGGCGGCCTCGAGCTGCTTGGGGTCCATCTGGCTGGGGTCCATGCCCTCGGGCATTCCGCCCTTGCCGAACATGCCCTTCATGGCCTGTTTCAGCATGCCGCCTTTGCCCATCTTGCCCATCTTCTTCATCATGTCGGACATCTGGCGCTGCATCTTGAGCAGCTTGTTCAGGTCCGAAACGTCCATGCCCGCACCGGCCGCGATACGCTTCTTGCGCGAGGCCTGAAGGATCTGCGGGTTGGCGCGCTCCTTCTTGGTCATGGAGTTGATGAGGGCGATCTGCTGCTTCAGCATCCGGTCGTCGATGCCGGCGCCGTCCATCTGCTTGGCCATCTTGGCGGCCCCGGGCAGCATCGACATCATGCCTTCCATGCCGCCCATCTTGAGCATCTGCTCGAGCTGCATCTTCAGGTCGTTCATGTTGAACTGACCCTTGGTGAAGCGCTTCATCATGCGCTCGGCCTGCTCGGCCTCGAGCGTGGCCTGCGCCTTTTCCACCAGCGCGACGATGTCGCCCATGCCGAGGATACGGCCCGCGACACGGTCCGGCTCGAAGGTCTCGAGCGCGTCCATCTTCTCGCCGAGGCCGACGAACTTGATCGGCTTGCCGGTGACGGCACGCATCGACAGCGCGGCACCGCCGCGGCCGTCGCCGTCCATCCGGGTCAGCACGACACCGGTGATGCCGATGCGGCTGTCGAAGTTCTCGGCCGTGTGCACGGCGTCCTGGCCGGTGAGGCCGTCGACCACCAGCAGTGTCTCGCGCGGGTTGGCGACGTCGCGCACCGCCTCGACCTGCGCCATCAGCTCTTCGTCGATCGACAGGCGGCCGGCGGTGTCGAGCATGTAGACGTCGTAGCCGCCGAGCGCCGCCTGGGTCTTGGCGCGCTTGGCGATGGCCACCGGGTCCTCGCCCTTGACGATGGGCAGGGTGTCGACGCCGATCTGCTTGCCGAGGATCTCGAGCTGCTCCATGGCCGCCGGACGGTTCACGTCGAGCGAGGCCATCAGGACCTTCTTGTGGTCGCGCTCCTTGAGACGGCGGGCGAGCTTGGCGGTGGTGGTTGTCTTGCCGCCGCCCTGCAGGCCGACCATCAGGATGGGCGCGGGCGGGCTGTCGATGCGCAGCGCGCCGGGCTCGCCTTCGCCAGCGAGGACCGCGATCAGCTCGTCATGGACGATCTTCACGACCTGCTGTCCCGGGGTCACCGACTTGGTGACGGCGGCGCCGGTGGCCTTCTTCTCGACCGCCTTGATGAACTGCCGAGCGACCGGCAGCGAGACGTCGGCCTCGAGCAGCGCCACGCGCACCTCGCGGAGGGCGGTGCGGACGTCATCCTCGGAGAGGGCGCCCTGTTTCGTCAGCCGGTCGAAGACGCCGCCAAGGCGCTCGGATAGATTCTCGAACATGGGGCCTCGGGCCTCCCGTCTGTTGTCCTTGTGCCTCCCCGAGATAGGGTCGGCGGCGCGATGATGCCATCGGGGCGAAAAGGCCCAATGCGAAACAGCCCCCGTGGGCGCAACGCGCTGACGGAGGGCGATCCCGGGCATACCCCAAGGGACCGGAGGCATGATGTGCGTCCGGAATTGGCTGCGCAGATACGCCTCGCGGGCCAACGAGTCAAGGCTCGGGGGCTTTTGACGGCATGCGGGAACGAAGTTTTGCTTCCGCGCGTTCCGCTTTCCAGTCGGTGCTTCGTGATGCGAGCGCGGGCGGATTTTCGTTGTGGCGACAGGGATTGAAGTGGCAGTTGCGCAAAAATGGCACAACATGCTACTTTCTGAGCGTAATGCTGCCAGTGCGAGAATTCGTGCTGGCCGATTCGGCGCTCAGCCGGTAAGACGACCCTAGAAACGCCCATTTTTGAAGGTGACGCATGAAACTGAAAACGCTTATGACCTCGGCCGCCATCGTCAGCATGCTGGCCACCTCCGCCGCTTTCGCAGCTGGCCCGACCGAAGTGATCGTCGAGGATGACCCCTACGCGCTGGCCGCTGCTCCGTCGATGAGCCCGGCAGCCATCGCAGCTCTCGCCGGTGGTGCAGCCCTGCTCGCCATCGCAGCTTCGGGCGGCGACTCCTCGAGCTCGAGCACCACGACCTCGACCGCAGCCGAATAATCGGCACAGCGATCAGGCGCCCTCGCGGTGCCGGTCCCAGAGTTTCCGAGATGCGCCCGGCTGGTCTGGGCGCATTTCTTTTTGTCCGGCGTCTTCTTGCCCGGCCGTCATGTCCCGGGGTCATGATGGCCTCAACCGGCCCTGCCGTGCCCCTCCAGCGAGATTGCCGCGCAGCGATATGACGGAAATGTGCCTCTTCCCTTGCATTTGCGAACCTTCCCGCGTCATACCGGGGGCAATGTGAAGTCATGCACGGGTAAGCTCAGATGACGAACTGGGACGAGATCCGCACCGCCTTTCAGGTCGCCCGGCTGGGAACCGTCAGCGGCGCGGCGGAAGTGCTGGGGGTCCACCACGCGACGGTGATCCGCCATATCGACGCGCTCGAGGCCCGGCTCGGGGTGAAGTTGTTCCAGCGCCATGCGCGCGGGTACACCCCCACCGAGGCAGGGCAGGACCTCGCCCGGGTGGCGCAGACCACCGACGACCAGTTCTCGCAGCTTGCCGGTCGCATCAAGGGGCAGGGCGAGGGCGTCTCGGGCGAGCTCATGGTCACCTCTCTGATCAACTTCTCGCCGCTGATGGTGGGGGCGCTGGCCTCGTTCCAGCAGGCCTACCCCGAGATCGTGGTGCGCTACCTGACCGGCGCGCGGCTGTTCCGGCTGGAGTACGGCGAGGCTCATGTGGCCCTGCGCGCGGGCTCGGTCCCGCAGGAGCCCGACAACGTGGTGCAGTCCTTCGCCCGGCAGGCGGTCGCGCTCTATGGCTCCAGGAGCTACATCGAGGCGCGTGGCATGCCCGCGGACGAAGAGGCCCTGCGCGACCATGATTTCGTCGGCCACGACGACCCGGACTCGCGCGCGCCCTACGCCATCTGGATGAAGCGCAACATCCCCTTCGAGCGCGTGGTCTTCCGCACCGAGGACGGTCGCGTCCAGCAGGAGGCGGTGCGCGCGGGCGCGGGTCTTGGCTTCATCGCCGTGCAATTGGCCGCCAAGGATCCCGAGCTGGTGCAGATCCTCGCCCCGCGCGAGGACTGGTCCTCGCCGCTGTGGCTGGTGACCCACGTCGACCTGCACCGCACGCCCAAGGTCCAGGCCTTCCTGCGCCACCTCAAGGCCTACGCCGCCGAGCGGGACAGCGCGTGAGCCCCCAGGCCCGGGGCCACCTCGCGATGCTCGCCTTCTCGGCGCTGGTCGCGGGATCTTTCGCGCTGGGGTCGATGGCCGCCCCGCATATCGCCCCCACCGCGCTCAACGCCGTGCGCTTCGTGCTCGCAGGTGTCATCCTCGCCGTGGTGGCGGGGGCCAGCGGCAAGGTCACGCGGGCGTCGCTGGCGGCGCCGTGGCGCTACCTCGTGCTCAGCGGACTGCTGGTCGCCTATTTCGTCCTGATGTTCGAGGGGCTCAAGACCGGCGCCCCGGTGAGCATGTCGGCGGTGTTCACCCTGACCCCGCTCATGGCCGCGGGCTTCGGCTGGCTGCTGGTGCGGCAGCACATGACGCCGCGCATGGCGCTGGCGCTCGCCATCGGCGGGGCAGGGGCGCTCTGGGTGATCTTCCGTGCCGACCTGCAGGCGCTGATGCGGCTCGAGATCGGGCAGGGCGAGATGATCTACTTCTGGGGCTGCGTCGCCCACGCGATCTACGCGCCCATGGTCCGCAAGCTGAACCGGGGCGAGCCGGCGCTGGTCTTCACGCTCTGGACCAACCTCGCCGGCGCGGTGCTGCTGCTGATCTGGGGCTGGAAGCCGCTCTTGGCGACGGACTGGGCGGCGTTGCCGACGGTGGTCTGGGTGACCATCGTCTATACTGCGGTGGCGGCGACGGCGGCGACCTTCGTGCTGCTGCAATTCGCGGCGCTGCGGCTGCCCTCGGCCAAGGTCATGGCCTACACCTACCTCACGCCGTCCTGGGTGATCCTGTGGCAGATCGTGCTGGGCAAGGGCGTGCCGCCGGCGCTGATCCTTGGCGGCGTGGTGCTGACCGTCGTCGCGCTGGTGCTGCTGCTGAAGGAAGAGTGACCTCAGCCCTCGGCGCCGGTCCCCGTGCCCGGTTCGCCGCCCAGCTCTTCGGCGAGGAAGCGTTCGAAGGCGTCGAGGTTGACCGGCTCGACCAGTCCGAAGCCCACCATCCAGACCGAGGCCTCGCGCAGCGCGTCGGGTTCCAGCTTGCACCACTTCACCCGCCCGCGCTGTTCCTGGCTGATGAGCCCGGCGCGGGTCAGCACGCCGAGGTGCTTCGAGATCGCCGCCAGCGACATCTCGAAGGGCTCGGCCACGTCGGTCACCGCCATGTCGTCCTCGAGCAGCATCGCGAGGATGCGGCGGCGGGTCGGGTCGGCGAGCGCGGCGAAGACGGTGGAGAGCGTGTCTGACATGCCGCCATAAGCGGTGCCGCACCGCCGCCCGTCAAGGTGCCGCCGTCACAAGCTCAACCGCGGAGTTGAATATGCAAATCCGACCCTGTTGGCGCTAACCCGGCGGCGGGGGTCGTGGCGAGCACCAGGCGCCCATGGAAAAACATAACAATTTCAGTGGTATATTCTGGTGAAATCAACCGTTCACCACTTCTTGACTCGGGGCCCCCCGCCGCATAGCAACATCCCGGAACTCCTCAGGGAAGAAGACGGTGAGCGATCCCGATCCGAAGCGGCAACTCGACGCGCTGGAGGCGAAGATCGCGGCGGCCAAGGCTGCCCGGGCAAGCGACCGGACCCACCAGGAGGAGCACTATTCGCAGGCGCAGCTCGCGTGGCGGATGGTGACCGAGATGGTCGCCGGTCTGGGGATCGGCTTCGGCATCGGCTACGGGCTCGACGTGCTGCTGGGCACCGGACCGTGGCTCATGGTGCTGTTCACAGTGCTGGGGATCGTGGCGGGCATCCGGGTGATGATGCGCTCCGCCGCCGAGATCCAGGAGAAACAACTGGCCACCAAGGCCGGAGAGGACGAGAAGAGGGATCGCGATGGCGACTGAAGCGACGCACGGTGCAGAGACGGCGGAACACGGCGCCGAGGCCGGTGGCCTTGTCTTCCACCCGATGGACCAGTTCATCGTCAAGCCGCTGTTCGGCCATGGCGAAGTCGGCATGTTCACCATCACCAACGTCACGCTGTGGATGGCCATCGCCATCCTCGTGATCGTCGGCCTGATGGTCTTCGGCACCCGCCGCCGCGCGGTCATCCCCTCGCGCAGCCAGTCCGTCGCCGAACTCGCCTACGGCTTCATTCACAAGATGGTCGAGGACGTCACCGGCAAGGAAGGCCTCGTGTACTTCCCCTACATCATGACGCTTTTCATGTTCATCGTGGTGGCCAACTTCCTCGGCCTGATCCCGATGAGCTTCACCACGACCTCGCACTTCGCGGTCACCGTGGTGCTGGCGCTCTGCGTGTTCCTCGGCGTGACCATCCTCGGCTTCGTCAAGAACGGCCCGTCCTTCCTGTCGATGTTCTGGGTCAGCTCGGCGCCGCTGGCGCTGCGCCCGGTGCTCGCCATCATCGAGATCATCTCGTACTTCGTCCGTCCGGTCAGCCACTCCATTCGTCTTGCCGGCAACGTCATGGCAGGCCACGCGGTGATCAAGGTCTTCGCAGGTTTCGCCGGTCTCGCAGTCATCTCGCCGCTGTCGGTGGTCGCCATCACCGCGATCTACGGGCTCGAGGTCATGGTGGCCTTCGTGCAGGCCTACGTCTTCACGATCCTCACCTGCGTCTACCTCAAGGACGCGCTGCATCCGCATCACTGATGTCCGGTCCGGGCCCAGGCCCGGCCGTTCCCCGCAGAACACCCCTATCGACCACTTCCAGACGTAAGGAGAAATCACCATGGAAGGTCAACTCGCACACATCGGCGCAGGTCTCGCAGGTCTCGGCACGGGTCTCGCCGCTCTCGGTGTGGGCAACGTCGCTGCCAACTTCCTGGCCGGCGCCCTGCGCAACCCCTCGGCTGCCGCGTCGCAGACCGCAACCCTCTTCATCGGCATCGCATTCGCCGAAGCACTGGGCATCTTCTCCTTCCTCGTCGCCCTGCTGCTGATGTTCGCCGTCTAATCGGCGGAACGAAGATCCTTACGCGCGGGCGGCTCCGTTTCTGACGGGCCGCCCGATGTAGAGACACCGTTCCGACGGAGGACGACATGGCGACAGAACCCATTCAGGAAGACTTTGCCGGCATCTGCGTGGATTCCCATGGCTCCGCCATCGGTATGCCGCAGCTTTGCGCCGACTGGATTCCCAACCAGGTCTTCTGGCTTGTCATCACGCTGGTGGTGATTTTCTTCGTGCTGTCGCGCATCGCTCTGCCGCGGATCGCTTCGGTCCTGGCCGAGCGCCAGGGCACCATCACGAACGACATCGCCGCCGCTGAAGAATTCAAGCGTCAGGCCACCGAGGCCGAGAAGGCCTATGACAAGGCGCTGGCCGACGCCCGCGCCGAAGCGCAAGGCATCGCGCAGAAGACGCGCGAAGAGATCAAGGTGCAGCTGGACGAGGCAATCGCCGAGGCCGATCGCGCGATCGTTGCCAAGGCCGCCGAATCCGAGAAGGCGATCGCGGAAATCCGGGCTTCGGCCCTCGAGAACATCGAGATCGTCGCCAAGGACACCGCCGCAGCCATCGTCGCGACGATGGGCGGCAAGGCCGACCAGGACGCCATCTCGGCGGCTGTCGGCGACCGGATGAAAGGGTGATCGCATGCGCAAGCTGATCCTGACCAGCGCCCTTGGCGCCAGCTTTGCCAGCCCCGCGCTGGCTGCGACCGGCCCCTTCTTCTCGCTGCGCAACACCGACTTCGTCGTGCTGCTCGGCTTCCTGCTCTTCCTGGCGATCCTTGTGTACTTCAAGGTTCCGCCGGTGCTGGGCAAGCTGCTGGACAAGCGTGCCGAAGGCATTCGCGACGAGCTGGACGAAGCCCGTGCTCTGCGGGAGGAAGCCCAGACGCTTCTGGCCTCCTACGAGCGGAAGCAGAAGGAAGTGGCTGCCCAGGCCGAGCTCATCGTGGCGAATGCCCGCAAGGAGGCCGAAGCGGCCGCCGTGCAGGCACAGGCTGATCTGAAAGCATCGATCGCGCGCCGTCTGGCCGCGGCCGAGGACCAGATCGCATCGGCCGAGGCCTCTGCGGTTAAGGAGGTGCGCGACCGCGCAGCCGAGATCGCCGTCGCGGCTGCCCGCACCGTGATCGCGCAGCAGACCAGCGCTGCCGACAGGGACCGCATGATCGACGAGTCGATCGCCGAGGTCGGTGCCAAGCTGCACTGATCCGGGGGGTCCGACCCAGTCAGAAAAGCCCGGCCCCAGCGGCCGGGCTTTTTCGTTTTCCGATCACCGCCGGGGGCCCGGCTGCGTCCCCGGGAACACGCCCCGCACGGATTTCTCGCCGCGACGCATCGGCAAGACTTTGCTTGTTGCCTACCCCCAGATACGGTAGCGCGAGGGCCACCACAGCGGACATGTGGATTTCAGGGACAAGAGGGTAGCGCGTGGCACACATCATCGTGGTCGGAAACGAGAAGGGCGGTGCGGGCAAGTCCACCGTTTCGATGCATGTCGCGACAGCACTGGCGCGCATGGGGCACCGGGTGGGGGCGCTGGACCTCGACCTGCGGCAGAAAACCATGGGGCGCTACTGCGACAACCGCCGCCGCTATCTTGAGGGCGAGGGGCTGGACCTGCCAAGCCCGCGCTACATCGAGCTGCCGCAGATCGACCAGTCGTCGCTCGGAGAGGGCGAGAACGCCTATGACGTGCGGCTCAGCAAGGCGGTGTCCGAGCTCGAAGCCGATTCCGATTTCATCCTGATCGACTGCCCCGGCTCGCACACCCGTCTGAGCCAGGTGGCGCATTCGCTGGCCGACACGCTGATAACCCCGCTCAATGACAGTTTCATCGACTTCGACCTGCTGGCCCGGATCGACAACGACGGCGAGAAGATCCTCGGGCCGTCGGTCTATTCCGAGATGGTCTGGAACGCCCGGCAGCTGCGGGCGCAGGCAGGTCTGAAGCCCATCGACTGGATCGTCCTGCGCAACCGGCTCGGGGCGCAGCAGATGATCAACAAGATGAAGATGGAGAAGGCGCTGGAACGGCTCTCCAAGCGCATCGGCTTCCGCATCGCGCCCGGCTTCTCAGAGAGAGTGATCTTCCGCGAGCTGTTCCCGAGGGGGCTGACGCTGCTCGACCTGAAGGACGTGGGCGTCAAGCAGCTCAACATCTCGAACGTGGCGGCCCGGCAGGAGCTGCGCGACCTGTTGACCACGCTGGCGCTGCCAGAGGTGACCATCCGCTTCTGAGGCGCCGTGCGCCTAGCGCAGCCGCAGCGCCATTGCGGTGGCCCCAATGCCCGAGCTCAGCAGTTCGGCGCCGAGGAAGATCCCGAGCATGCCACCTGCCATCTGCGGGATGGCGAGGATCACGAGGACGCCCAGAACCAGCGAGACCGCGCCCGAGGCGATGATCCAGCCGCGCCCCGGCTGGCCGCGCATCTGCATACCGAGCCACAGGCGCAGCGCACCGAGCGCAAGAAAGAAGCCCGCCACCATCAGCGTGAGCGACATGATCCCGGCCAGCGGGTTGGCGAGCAGGGCTATGCCGAAGGCAAGGATCAGCAGCCCCATCAGCGCCGAGACGGCACGTCCGCGGCTCCGGCCCTCGTCCCGGAAGGCGATCCAGAGCTGCAGCACGCCGCCCAGTGCGAAGATGCCCGCGGCAATGGCGACGGCGGTGAGCGAGGCCTCGAAAGGCTTCAGGAAGGCCACCACGGCGCCCACGATCAGCAACGCGCCGAGGATGAGCAGCCAGCGCCAGTCGGGGGCCGAAAAGCCCCTGCGCATGCGCTCCGTGTTCATGTTGTGGTCGGTCATCTGTCGTCTCCTGCGATTGCCAAGACAACGGCGGGCCGGGCGGTGGGTTCCGTTGTGGTTGTGGGATGCTGTGTTGCGAATATGTCATAGGCAAGTATTTTTCCGCCTCTGTCGCCCAGTGTTGAGTCAGAGAATTTAACCGGTCCTTAACCACGCTGCGGGTAGGCAGGACCCCATGAAACCGCTGTTTCCGTTCGCTTTTGCGCTGCTTCTCGGCTGCAACGCCGCCGGTCCCGGCTTTCGCGGGATCGAGCCCGTCGGGGCCGAGGTCGAAGGCTCGCGCTTCCTAATCCGGGTGCGCGATGACATGGCCGAAGTGACGCGTATCAACCCAGAGTTTCCGGCCCGCTTCGGGCCGATCGCGGCCCGCGCACAGAAGGCCGTGTACCTCGAGACGGGCTGCATCCCCGCCTGGGTAAGCGGAGATCCGGCGATGATGGTGATGGGATTGTCATGCGACGGCCGGGCGGCGCCGAAGCAGCCGGGCGGCAGCGTGCTCTCGTGCGAGATCTACGATGCCTTCGTCACGGAAGGTCTGGGGGGAACGGCGGCGGTGGAATGCCGCGAGGGGTAGGGGTCAGGCTCTGACGGGCTTCTCGACGGGTTTCTCGTAGAACAGACTCGAGGCGCTTTCGGGATAGCTGCCGAACGCGGCGCGTCGTCGATAGCCCTCTCTCTCGTACAGTGAGACCGCGGCGGCGAGTCGGTCGCCGGTCTCGAGCCGCAGCAGCGGGAAGCCTTCCTCGCGCGCGGTGCGCTCGAGCCGGTCGAGCAGGCGGCGAGCCACGCCGATGCCCCGCGCCTCGGGCGCCACGAACATCGACTTCACCTCGCCGTAGCCATCGCGGCGGGCGAGCGCGGCGCAGCCAAGCAGCTCTCCGCACTCCTCGGCGCCGAAGAGCGTGATGCTCTCACAGCAGAGTGCGTCGATGTCGAGGAAGTGGTTCTCCTCCGGTGGGAAGAGCGCATTCATCAGCGCGTGACTCTCTGTCAGCAGCGCAATCGCGCGCGGGTCACGCGGCGATACCGGGTGGATAGCAAGCGACATGGGGCAGCTCCTTGCAAGTCTTCAGATGAAAAGCGTTAACACGACATTGGTCAATACACGGTTTCGTGCCAATTTTCGCAATATCTTGTGGACAGTTGGCAAGGAGCCGCGACATGCAGCGCAAAGCGTTTGACTTGTGGGGCGGCGAACCGGCAAGATCGCTGAAAACAGGAATCAGGGCAGTCCATCTTGCACTTCTCGCGCCTAAGGCTGACGGGCTTCAAGAGCTTTGTCGATCCGACGGATCTCGTCATCGCGGACGGCCTCACCGGGGTCGTCGGCCCCAACGGCTGTGGCAAGTCGAACCTTCTCGAGGCGCTGCGCTGGGTGATGGGTGAGACCCGCGCCAAGGCCATGCGCGGCGCGGGCATGGAGGACGTGATCTTCGCCGGCGCCTCGACCCGGCCTGCCCGCAATTTCGCCGAGGTCTGCCTGACCATCGACAACTCCGACCGGGTGGCGCCCGCCGGGTTCAACGACAGCGACCAGATCGAGATTGTCCGCCGCATCACCCGCGACGTGGGCTCGGCCTACAAGGCCAACAGCAAGGACGTGCGCGCCCGCGACGTGCAGATGCTCTTCGCCGATGCTTCGACCGGCGCCCATTCGCCGGCGCTGGTGCGGCAGGGCCAGATCTCCGAGCTGATCAACGCCAAGCCCAAGAACCGCCGCCGCATTCTGGAAGAAGCCGCCGGCATCTCGGGGCTCTACCAGCGCCGCCACGAGGCCGAGCTGAAGCTCAACAGCACCGAGGCCAACCTGCTGCGCGTCGACGACGTCATCGAGCAACTCGCGACGCAGCTCGCCCAGCTTGAACGGCAGGCCCGGCAGGCGGCCCGTTACCGCGCCATCGGCACCGACCTGCGCCGCTCCGAGGGCATGCTGCTCTACCGGCGCTGGAAGGAGGCCGACGAGGCCCGGCTGGCGGCGGAGCAGGCCTACCGAGAGATGGTGACCCTGGCTTCGCAGGCCGAGGGCGCAGCACGTGCGGCGGCGAAGATCCGCGGCGAACGCGAAGAGGCGCTGCCGCCGCTGCGCGAGGAAGAGGCCATCGCCGCCGCGATCCTGCAGCGCATGTCGGTGCAACGCGACGCGCTCGCCGACCAGGAGAAGGCCGCGGCCGACAGCATCGCCGCGCTGACCCGCCGCATCGAGCAGATGTCGCGCGACATGGAGCGCGAGGCGGGGCTCAACCGTGACGCTGGCGAGACCATCGAGCGGCTCGAGTGGGAAGAGCGCGAGCTCGCCCGCGCCGGCGAAGGCCACGAGGACCGCGTGGCCGAGGCCGCCGAGTCTGCGGGCGACGCTGCGGCGATCCTGCACGAGCGCGAGGCGGACCTGTCGCAGCAGACCGAGGACGTGGCGCGGCTCGCCGCCCGCCACCAGTCCGCCCACCGTTTCCTTGCTGACGCCCGCAAGACGCTGGAACGGCACGAGGGGGCCGCCGGCGGCGCCCGCGAGGCGCTGAGCTCTGCCAGGGAGACGCTGGAAGAGGCCTCCGAGACCGTCTCCGAGGCCCGAGCGCGCGCCGAAGAGGCCGAGGCCATGGCCGAGCGCGCCGAGGCGCTTCTGAACGACGCCGACGAGGCCCGCGCCGAGGCCCAGTCGCGCGAGGCCGAGGCCCGCGCCGGCCGCTCCGAGGCCGAGGGCGAGTTCAACGCGCTGCGCGCCGAGGTGACGGCGCTCTCGCGGCTCTTGGAACGCGACACCGCCGAGGGCGGCCAGATCCTCGACCGGCTGCAGGTCGAGCAGGGCTTCGAGAAGGCGCTCGGAGCGGCGCTCGCCGACGACCTGCGCGCGCCCGAGGTCGAGGCCGACGGCCCCACCGGCTGGACTGTGCTGCCCGAGTACGACGCCACCCAGCCGTTGCCGCAGGGCGTGACCGCGCTCACCCACCACGTCTCGGTTCCCGAGGTGCTGGTGCGCCGCATGGGCCATATCGGCCTTGTGACCGCCGAGGACGGCGCGCGGCTGCAGCCGCTGCTGAAGCCCGGCCAGCGGCTTGTGAGCGTCGAGGGCGACCTCTGGCGCTGGGACGGCTACCGCGCCTGGGCCGAGGATGCGCCCTCCGCCGCGGCGCTGCGGCTCGAACAGCTCAACCGGCTCGAGGCGCTGAAGCAGGAGATGGCCGAGGTCGGTGCGCGGGTCGACGGCATGCGCGCCGCGCACGAGGCGCTGGTGTCGCGGCTCGCCGATCTCACGCAGGCGGACAAGGCGGCGCGCGAGGCGCGGCGCGAGGCCGACCAGCAGCTCAACGACGCCACCCGCGCGATGAACCGCGCCGAGGCCGACCGCAACATGGCCGAGGGCAAGCTCGAAAACCTGTCGATGACGCTGAAGCGCCACGAGGACGAGGCCACCGCCGCCCGCCAGCAGCTGCTCGAGGCCGAGCGCGCCGTGGCCGAGCTGGGCGATCTCGAAAGCGCCCGCGCGCAGGTCGAGGACATCAAGATGACCGTCGAGGCGGCGCGCATGACCATGATGACCCGCCGCTCCGCCCATGACGAGCTGCGCCGCGAGGGCGACGCCCGCAAGGGCCGCGCCCAGCAGGTGACCAAGGATCTCTCCGGCTGGCGCCACCGGCTCGAGACCGCCGAGAAGCGCAGCGCCGAGCTCGACGAGCGCCGGACCGCGGCCGAGGCGGAGCTGCGCGAGGCGTCTTCGGCCCCGGCGGAGCTGGCGGCAAAGCGCGACGAACTGGGGCAGGCCATCGAGCTTGCCGAGGCGCGCAAGGACGCCGCCTCCGAGGCGCTCGACCGGGCCGACACCGCGCTGCGCGAGGCGATCCTCGCCGAACGCGACGCCGAGCGCGCGGCCTCCGAGGCCCGCGAATCCCGCGCCCGCTCCGAGGCCCGCGTCGAGGCCGCCCGCGAGACCGTGGACTACGCCGCGGAGCGCATCGAGGAAGAGCAGGAGACCACACCCGCCAAGCTTCTGGCACGGCTCGACATGTCGACCGACGACATGCCGCCCTCGGAGCAGATCGAGGCCGAGGTGAACCGGCTGAAGCGCCAGCGCGACGCGCTCGGGGCGGTGAACCTGCGGGCCGAGGAAGACGCCCGCGAGGTGCAGGAAGAGCACGACCAGCTGCTCTCCGAGAAGCTGGATCTCGAGGAGGCGATCAAGACGCTGCGCTCGGGCATCGCCTCGCTGAACCGCGAGGGGCGCGAGCGCCTGCTGACCGCCTTCGAGCAGGTGAACAGCAACTTCTCGATGCTCTTCACCCACCTCTTCAACGGCGGCGAGGCCAACCTCGTGATGGTCGAAAGCGACGACCCGCTCGAGGCCGGGCTCGAGATCATGTGCCAGCCGCCGGGCAAGAAGCTCTCGACGCTGTCGCTGCTCTCGGGCGGCGAGCAGACGCTGACGGCGCTGGCGCTGATCTTCGCGGTGTTCCTCGCCAACCCCGCGCCGATCTGCGTCCTCGACGAGGTCGACGCACCGCTCGACGATGCCAACGTCACCCGCTTCTGCGACCTGCTCGACGAGATGTGCCGCCGCACCGAGACCCGATTCCTGATCATCACCCACCACGCGGTGACCATGGCCCGCATGGACCGCCTTTTCGGCGTCACCATGCAGGAACAGGGCGTGTCGCAGCTGGTGTCGGTTGACCTCAAGAAGGCCGAACGCATGGTGGCCTGACCTCCGAGATCCCCAGCCGAGCCCGCAAAGCTCACCGCCCGCGCCACCAGACAGGAATACCTCACCTCGCGGCGCGTGTGACCCGAACCAGCCGCGGCCGAGCGCATGGTGGACCGCCGCCACAGGACCCCCTTCCACATCGGCAAACCTTGAGTAAAGGGCGCTACGCCCTTCCTTCATCTTGCCGGATAAACTCCGGGGGAGTCCGCGTCAGCGGACGGGGGCAGCGCCCCCTCCACCCTCGGGCCTCGCGATACGGCCATACGACATCTCGCCCCAAATCCCCACCACAACGCCCCACACCCGGCAAACAGCCATCGCAAGGCGGGCAGCCCCCTGACCCGGATCCCACCGATTACCCCTCGGAAACTCTGTGTCGCCGCCGCACGCTGGCCGGGCGGCCGGGAAGAGTAAGCCGCGCGTCGTTTCGGGCCTGCTGCGAGACCAGCTTGCCCTTCGAGATCACGCAGAGCCGGTCTGGGCGCAGCCTCAACGCCTCGATGGCGCTGCCGGCGTCGAGCACCACCAGCGAGGCCGCTTTGCCGACCGCCAGCCCGTAGTCGTCGAGGTGCATGATCTTCGCGTTCTCCTCCGTCACCATGGTGAAGCAGCGCTGCATCTCGGCCGGAGACGTCATCTGCGCCACGTGCAGCCCCATGAAGGCCACGTCGAGCATGTCGGCGGTCCCGAGCGCGTACCACGGGTCGCGCACGCAATCCTGTCCCCAGCCCACGGTGATGCCGCAGCTCTGCATCTCCTTGACCCGGGTCAGCCCGCGGCGCTTGGGGTAGGTGTCGTGGCGCCCCTGCAGGGTGATGTTGATGAGCGGGTTGGGGATGGCGGCGATCCCGGCCTCTGCGATCAGCGGCAGCAGCTTCGAGACGTAGTAATTGTCCATCGAATGCATCGAGGTCAGGTGCGAGCCCGCGACGCGTCCCTGCAGGCCGAGGCGGGTGGTCTCGGAGGCCAGCGCCTCGATGTGGCGCGACATCGGGTCGTCGGTCTCGTCGCAATGCAGGTCGACGAGCAGGCCGCGCCCGGCGGCGATCTCGCAGAGCTCGCGGACCGAGGCGGCGCCATCGGCCATGGTGCGCTCGAAATGCGGAATGCCGCCCACCACGTCCACGCCCATGTCGAGCGCCCGGATCGTGTTCGCCCGTGCCGTCGGGTCGCGGTAGAACCCGTCCTGCGGGAAGGCCACGAGCTGCAGGTCGAGGTAGGGCTTCACCACCTCGCGCACGTGCAGCAGCGCCTCGACGCCCTTCAGCGTGTCGTCGCAGGTGTCGACGTGGCTGCGCACCGCGAGAAGGCCCATGCTCACCGCCCAGTCGCAATAGGCCAGTGCGCGGTCGACCATCTCATCGACGGTGGCGACCTGCTTCAGCTCGCCCCAGAGTGCGATCCCCTCGAGCAGGGTGCCGGACGCGTTGATCCGGGGTGTGCCGTAGCTCAGCGTCGCGTCCATGTGGAAATGCGGATCGACGAAGGGCGGCGACACGAGGTCTCCGGTGGCGTCGATCACGGTGCCGGCCTCGGCGCCGCTGAGGTCTCCGAGGGCGGCGATGCGGTCGCCCGCGATGCCGATGTCCTTGACGGTGCCGTCGGGCAGGGTGCCACCGGTGACGAGGATGTCGAAGCTGGCCATGTCAGCGTTCTCCGCGGTTGAAGGGGGTCATGAGCGCGGCGGGGACCTCGGCGCGGCGCGACATGAGCACCAGCGCGAGGATCGAGAGCAGGTAGGGGATCATCAGGAACACCTGGTAGGGCACGATCTGCCCCATGCCGGTCTGCTGCAGCCGCACCTGCAGCGCGTCGAAGCCGGCGAAGAGCAGCGCGCCCAGGAGTGCCTTTCCGGGTTTCCACGCGCCGAAGACCACGAGTGCGATGCAGATCCAGCCGCGGCCGTTCACCATCTCGAAGAAGAAGCTCGAGAAGGCGGACATGGTGAGGAACGCCCCGCCCACAGCCATGAGGCCCGAGCCCACGATGACGGCGCCCATGCGGATGGCGCCCACCGACAGGCCCTGCGCCTCGACCGCGTGCGGGTTCTCGCCTGCTGCGCGCAGGGCGAGCCCGAGCGGCGTGCGGAAGAGCACGAAGGTCACCACCGCGACGCAGGCAAAGGCCGCCCAGGTGAGCGCGGTCTGCGAGAACAGCGCCTGGCCGATCCACGGCAGGTCCGACAGTCCGGGGATGTCGAGCGGCTGGAACGGCGCGATCCGCGGCGGGTTGGTGACCTCGGGCAGGGCGAGCCGGTAGGCGTAGTAGGCCGAGGAGGTGGCGAGCATGGTGATCCCCAGCCCCACCACGTGCTGCGACAGGCCGAAGGGCACGGTGAGCAGCCCGTGCAGCGCGCCGAAGGCCATGCCGGCCAGCATGGCGACGGCGACGCCGGTCCAGAGGCCTCCGCCCGCGTAGACGGTCATCCAGCCGGCGAAGGCGCCGATCACCATGATGCCCTCGATGCCGAGGTTGAGCACGCCGGCGCGCTCGCAGATCAGCTCTCCCATGGTGGCGAAGATCAGCGGCGATGCGATGCGCAGCACCGCGGCCCAGAAGCTGGCGGAGATCAGGATATCGAGGATCTCGGTCATCCGCGTACCAGCCGGAACCGCGTCAGGAGGATGGCGAGCACCATGAAGAGCAGCGCCGCGGCGAGCAGGATGTCGGCGATGTAGGTGGGGACCTCGGCGGCGCGCGACATGCTGTCGGCGCCCACGAAGATGCCCGCCACGAAAAGCGCCGAGACCACCACGCCCAGGGGATGCAGCAGCGCCAGCATGGCGACGACGATGCCGGTGTAACCGAAGCCCGGCGACAGGTCCGAGGTCAGGTTGCCCTTGAGCCCCGCGACCTCGGAAAAGCCTGCGAGCGCCGCGAGCCCGCCCGAGAGAAGGGCCGTTTTCACCAGCACCCGGCCCACCGGGATGCCGGCGAAGCGCGCGGCCTGCGGGTTCTGGCCAACGGCGCGGATCTCGTAGCCGAGGGTGGTGCGGGTCTGGATCAGCCAGACGCCCGCGGCGCAGATCAGCGCCATCGCGAAGCCCCAGTGCAGCCGCAGCCCCTCGACGATGCGCGGCAGGCGGGCGTCGCGAGGCAGGGCGGGGGATTTCGGCCAGCCCATGCCCATCGGGTCTTTGAGCGGGCCCTCGAGCAGCCACGAGATGAAGAGCGCCATGATGAAATTCAGAAGCAGCGTGGTGACCACCTCGTCGACCCCGAGCCGGGTCTTGAGCAGCACCGGGCCGAGCAGCATCAGCGCACCGGCGAGGATGGCGCCGAGCGCCATCAGCGGGATCGCCAGCGGGCCGGGCAGGCCGAGCTGGGTGCCGATCACCACGGTGACGAGGGCTCCGGCGTAGAGCTGCGCCTCGGCGCCGATGTTCCAGAGCTTGGCGCGGAAGGCCACGGCAACGGCGAGGCCGGTGAAGATCAGCGGCGTGGCGCGGTTGAGGGTCTCGAGCATCGCGAACCTGGAGCCCGCGGCCCCCTTCACGATGAGGCCGAAGGTCTGCAGCGGGTTCGCGCCGGCGAGCGCCGCGAGCAGCGCCGCGACGGCGACGGTGGCGGCGATGGCGAGCGCCGGCAGGCCGAGCGTGCGGGCGGGGCCCGGCGCGGGGATCGGTTCAAGACGCATCGGCGGTCGTCCGGGGCCGGAGGGCGCGGAGGGGGCGCTGCCCCCGTCGCCTTGCGGCGACTCCCCCGGGATATTTGACGCCATTGGAAGACCGGGGCGCGGCGCAGGGGGAGAGGTCACGCGGCATGGTCGAACCCCTGTCCCGCCATCCACTGGCCAAGCTCGGCCGGGGTCTTTTCGCCGCGCGCGAACTCGAGCGAGAGGCGGCCGTCGGAGATCACCCGGATCACGTCCGAAAGGGTCAGGATCTCGTCGAGGTCCTCGGAGATCAGCAGCACCGCGGCGCCGCCGTCGCGGGCGGCGATGAGCTGTTTCTGCACGTAGGTCACGGCGCCGATGTCGAGCCCGCGCACCGGCTGGTTGGCGAGGATGATGCGCGGCGCGGCCTCGAGCACGCGGCCCAAGATCAGCTTCTGCATGTTGCCGCCCGAGAGCAGGCGGATGCGGGTTTCGGGGCCGGGGCAGCGCACATCGTACTTGGCGATGATCGCCTCGGCGTCGCGGCGGGCGGCGCGCCAGTCCATCCAGCCGCGGCGCGAGGCGGGCGCATGGGCGTAGCTTTCGAGCACCGCGTTCTCGGTCAGGCTGAAATCGGCGATGGTGCCGGTGCGGTGGCGGTCCTCGGGGATGCGCCCGATGCGGGCGGCGAGGGCCTCGCGCGGGCTCCAGGCCGCGGGCGCCTTTCCGGCGATGCGCAGCTCGCCCGAAACCGGCGTCTCGAGCCCCGAGAGGAGGTCCGCCAGCGCGCCCTGGCCATTGCCGGAGACGCCCGCGAGCCCGAGGATCTGGCCCGCGCGCAGCGACAGGTCGACGTCGCGCAGGCCGGGGCGGCTGCCCTGCGGTGCGGTGCTCACGCCTTCCAGCCGCAGCAGCACGTTGCCGGGGCGCGCCTTGGCGGCGGCAGGGGCGGCGATCTCGGCGCCGACCATCATGGTGGCCAGCGCGTGGCGGGTGGTCGTGGCAGTGGCGGTCTCGCCCACCAGCCTGCCGTGGCGCAGCACGAGCACGCGCGAGGCGATCGCCATGACCTCGTGCAGCTTGTGGCTGATGAAGATCACCGACAGCCCCTGCGCCACCATCTTGCGCAGGGTGAGGAACAGCGCCTCGGCTTCCTGCGGCGTGAGCACGGCAGTGGGCTCGTCGAGGATCAGGATGCGGGCGTCGCGGTAGAGTGCCTTGAGGATCTCGACCCGTTGCCGCTCGCCCACCGAGAGCGTGCCGACCCGGGCGTCGGGCCTCACCGCCAGCCCGAAGTCCCGGGCCAGCGCGCGCACCCGGCGCCGCGCCGCGGGGCGGCCCAGCCGCGGACGCCAGAGCGGCTCGGTGCCGAGCAGGATGTTCTCGAGCACGGTCATGTTGTCGGCGAGGGTGAAATGCTGGTGCACCATGCCGACGCCCGCCGCCAGAGCGGCGCCGGGCTGGCCGGGCGGCAGGGGCTGGCCGAAGACCTCCACGCTGCCCTCGTCGGCGGTGTAGTGGCCGAAGAGGATGTTCATCAGCGTGGTCTTGCCCGCGCCGTTCTCGCCCAGCAGCGCCACTACCTCGCCCCGCGCCAGCGCGAAGCTGATGCCGTCGTTGGCGGTGAGCGCCCCGAACCGCTTGGTGATGCCGGAGAGGCGCAGGACGGTGTCGCCCTGCGCCGGGTCTTGCGTGGCCATCAGGAGGAGGTGGGCTCGCTGTCGTCGATCTCGACCTCGAAGTCGCCCGCCCTGATCGCGGCCTCCTTCTCGGCGACCATGTCGAGCGCGTCCTGCGGGACCTTGCCCTCGAAGGTGCCGAGCGGCGCGAGCGAGCAGCCGCCCTCCTTCATGAAGCTGTAGAGCCCGTAGTTGTCGGCCTCGAAGCTGCCCTCGGCGATCTTCGCCAGCGCCGCCTGCAGCGTCGGCTCGAAGTGCCAGAGCGCCGAGGCCACCACGGTCTCGGGGTAGTCGGCCTGCGTGTCGATGACGTTGCCGATGGCGAGGATGCCCTTCTCCTGCGCGGCGTCCGAAACGCCGAAGCGCTCGGCGTAGAGCAGGTCGGCGCCGTTCTCGATCATCGCGAAGGCGGTTTCCTTGGCCTTGGGCGGATCGAACCACGAGCCGATGAAGCTCACCTGGAAGGTGGCGTCCGGCTTCATCTCCTTCACCCCTGCCATGAAGGCGTGCATGAGGCGGTTGACCTCGGGGATCGGGAATCCGCCGACCATGCCGATGTTGCCGGTCTCGGTCATGGCGCCGGCGATGATGCCCGACAGGTAGGACGCGTCCTGGATGTAGTTGTCGAACACCGCGAGGTTCGGGTAGGCCGGGTCCGGCATGAAGGACGAGCCCATCAGGAAGGCGGTGTCGGGGTAGTCGAGCACCACCTCGCGGGCCTCCTGCTCGACGCCGAAGATCTCGCCGACGATGAGCTTGGCGCCGCTCTCGGCATATTCGCGCATGACGCGCGGATAGTCGGTGTTCGCGGTGTTCTCGGAGAAGGAGTAGGTGATCTGGTCATCCGCCTTGGCGGCCTCGGCGGCGAGGTGGATGCGGCTCACCCACTGCTGTTCCACCGGCACGGTGTAGATCCCCGCGACAGGGATCGGCTCCTGCGCGAAGAGACGCTGCGGCAGGAAGCCGGTGCTCGCGGCGGCGGCGAAGCCGGCGGAGCCGATGAGCATCCTCCGGCGGGTGAGATGGGCGAGAAGCGATCGTCTGTCGGTCATGTGTCCCCCTGTCTGTCGGCGATCAATTTTTGACCAAACGGTAAGGGACGGACCCGGTGTCTCACAAGAGCCAAGGTTGCGGCGGCGGAGAATCCCGCACGGCGCCGCGCGGCGCGGGGCGCGCTGCCCATGAAACAGGCGCCCGCCGGGTCATCGTTTCGGAAAGGCTCGGAAAATCCGTCAGCCGATGGCGTGACGCCAGCTCGCGGAATAGGCGCCGGTGACGTGGTGCTCGAGCTGGCGCTCGATATCGCCGAGCAGGCTCGAGGCGCCGAAGCGGAAGAGATCCGGCCGCAGCCAGCGGTCTCCAAGCTCTTCCTTGACCAGCGCGAGGTAGTTCAGCGAATCCTTCGCCTTCGAGATTCCGCCCGCCGGCTTGTAGCCGACGCGGTGGCCGGTCTCCTCGTGGTACTCGCGGATCGCGCGCATCATCACGAGGCTGACGGGCAGGGTGGCGTTCACCCCTTCCTTGCCGGTCGAGGTCTTGATGAAATCCGCCCCCGCCATCATGCAGACCATCGAGGCGCGTGCCACGTTCTGCAGCGTGCCAAGCTCGCCGGTGGCGAGAATCGCCTTCACATGTGCCTCGCCGCAGGCCTCGCGGAAGGCGCGCATCTCGTCGTAGAGGCCTTCCCAGTCGCCGGTCAGCACCAGCCGGCGCGAGATCACGATGTCGATCTCGCGGGCGCCGGCCTTCACGCTCTCGCCGATCTCGGCAAGGCGCAGCGGGAACGGCGAGAGCCCGGCGGGAAAGCCGGTCGAGACCGCGGCCACCGGGATGCCCGTGCCCTCGAGCGCCGCCACCGAGGGCTCGATCATGTCGTGGTAGACGCAGACCGCGCCCACGGTGAGCCCCTCGAGCCCGAGCGCTTCGAGCAGGTCGGCGCGCACCGGCTGCTTCGCCTTGGCGCAGAGCCGCGCCACCCGCCCGGGGGTGTCGTCGCCCGCCAGCGTCGTGAGGTCGATGCAGGACACCGCCCGGGCCAGCCACGCGGCCTGGTGGTCCTTCTTGACCGAGCGCCGGCCCGGAAGCGTCGCCGCGCGCCGCTCGATGGCCGAACGGTTGGCGGTGGCCCGCATCACCCGGTCCATGTCGAGCGCCATGCCGGGGTTCCGCGGCTCCGTGGTCTGCGGAAGCTGGGTCGCGATGTCGGGTGCCTCGGTGGTTTGGGCCATGTGGTGTCCTCCGTCGCGGCGACCGTCGCACGCTCCTCGCCCGCAGGCAAGGGAGCGGCGCGGCTCAGCGGATGCGGTTCGAGATCCAGCGCAGGATCGGGTTCTTCTGCGGTCGCAGCAGCTCGAGATGCAGGATGCGGGCGCGCGGGGCGTCGGACCAGATCAGCTCCGAGGCTTCGAAGACGCGCTTGTTGAACTGCGGCGGGAAGACGTAGAAGCGAACGTCCGAGCGCCAGAGCACCTCGCGGAACGACGGCTGGTCGATGCCCATGCCCGAGGCCGCGAAGGTCTCGGCCCAGTCGCGGAAGAAGTCCAGCACCGCGGGTACCTTGCGGTAGAGCAGCACGCCGGTGTTGATCTCGGGGAAGGTCTCGGGCAGGTCCAGCGCGATCTTCTTCAGATGCCGCGGCCGGTGCCACAGGATCACCTGGGTGCCGCACATCTCGTACTTGCGCAGCAGATCGAAGAACGAGCCCAGCTCCGCCCGCACCACCGTGTCGTTGTCGAGGAACAGCGTCTCGTCGAAGGGGCTCTCGCCCAGCACGTTCACCTTGGGCCGCTTCAGCCCCTCGGGGATGAAAAAGGCGTGGTCGAAGCCGCTGGTGTCGTCGCCGTCCTTGCACCAGATCGCGGTGCCGAGCCCCGGGTTCCAGCGCTTCACGCTCGCGGCCGAGCGGCGCGCCACGTCCACGTGATCCTTGCCCCAGGCCACGTAGACCACACCGCGCGACATGTCCGTCATCTCGTCAAACTCCATTGCGAGCCCCCGAATACGCGGCACCCGAGGGGGTGTAAATCTCCGGAGCGGAATATCCCGGCCCGAATCCGCCGCTCCACGCGCGGGCCGCGCGCAGCGGCCCGGGCCATCCCCGGAGTCCGGCGCTTGGAAAACCCTGTCCCAGCGGGCAGGATGCGCCGTCAGGAGGACAGCCATGATCGCCATCATCTTCGAAGTCGTTCCCGCCGAAGGCCGCCGCGACGACTACCTCGACATCGCCGCCGCCATGCGTCCAATGGTCGAGGAGGTCGAAGGCTTCCTCTCGGTCGAACGCTTCGAGAGCCTGACCAACCCGGGTAAGCTGCTGTCGATCAGCTTCTTCGAGGACGAGGCGGCGGTGGAGCGCTGGCGCCGCCTGACCGACCACCGCGCGGCGCAGCGGGCCGGGCGCGAGGGCATCTTCGCCGACTACCGGCTCAAGGTCTGCCACGTGCTGCGCGACTACGGCATGACCGAGCGCGCCGGCGCCCCGCAGGACAGCCTCGACACCCACGGCTGATCCTTCATCTTGCCGGATAAACTCCCGCCGGAGGCATCGGTACACAACCCACACGCCTGGCCGCGATCAGACGCGTCACGCCGCCACGGCCGCCGCGACGACGGGCAGAGCCCGGCGGTGCGAAAACCAGAGCGGGGCCGAATGGCCCCGCTCCGCATCACGAAAGGTCGACGGTCTCAGACGCCCGACTTGACGATGGCCTCGGCCAGCAGCGGCACCGTGGTCTTGTTGAGACCCGCGATGTTCAGGCGCGAGTCGCCCACCATGTAGATGCCGTGGTCGCGGCGCAGGGTCTCGACCTGCTCGGGGCTGGCGCCGAGGCGCGAGAACATGCCCCGGTGCTGCGCGATGAAGTCGAAGCGGTCCGAGTTGGTCAGCCGCTTCAGCTCGTCCGCCAGTTGCTGCCGCAGCCCCAGCATCGAGTTCCGCACCTCTTCGAGCTCCGCTGCCCAGTCGGCGCGCAGCTCGGGGGTGGTCAGAACCATGGTCACCAGTCGCGCACCGTGATCCGGCGGGAACGAATAGTTCTGCCGGTTCAGGTAGTTCAGCGTGCCCTGGTTGAGCTTGCTGCGCGAGCGGTCCTTCGACACGGTCATGAGCAGGCCGGTGCGCTCGCGGTAGATGCCGAAGTTCTTCGAGCAGGAGGCCGCGATGATCACCTCGGGCATCTTCTCGGCCACCATGCGCACGCCGATGGCGTCCTCGTCGAGCCCGTCGCCGAAGCCCTGGTAGGCGATGTCGATCATCGGCACCGCTTCCTTGTCGAGCAGCAGCTCGATCACTGCCTTCCACTGCGCCTGCGTCAGGTTGGCGCCGGTCGGATTGTGGCAGCAACCGTGCAGCAGCACCACGTCGCCCGGCATCACCGCAGTGAGATCCGCGATCATGTGCACGAAGTCGACGCCGCGGGTCGCGCTGTCGAAATAGCGGTAGGGGGTGAACTCCATCCCCATGTGCTTGAGGATCGACAGGTGGTTCGGCCAGGTCGGATCCGAGACCCACACCTTGGCCTTGGGGTTCGCCATCTTCACGAGGTCGAAGCCCTGGCGCACCGCGCCGGTGCCGCCTGGGGTCGCCGCCGCCGAGACGCAGTCGCGCGGGACGGAATCGCCCAGCACCAGCGACACCATCGCGTCGGCAAAGCCCGGATCACCGGCCAGCCCGGTGTAGGACTTGGTGGTTTCGGTCTCCCACAGGGTCTTCTCGGCGGCCTTGATGGCGCGCATCACCGGGGTGTTGCCGCTGGCGTCCTTGTAGACGCCGACGCCGAGGTCGATCTTCTGCTCGCGCGGATCCTCGCGGTACATCTGCATGAGCTGGAGGATCTTGTCTGCGGGTTGTTCCTTGAGGGTCTCGAACATCAGTTATCTCCGGTGGCGACGGGCAGGGTGGGGAACTGTCCCCACTCGGTCCAGGATCCGTCATACAGGGAATGGTCGTCCTTGCCGATGCGGGTCAGGGCAAGGTTGATGATGGCAGCGGTCACGCCGGAACCGCAGGAGGTGATCACCGGCTTGCCGAGATCCACACCCGCGGCCTCGAACGTGGCGCGCAGGGCGTCCGGCGACTTCATCGTGCCGTCGGCCTCCTGCAGGGTCTTGTACGGGACGTTCTTCGCTCCCGGGATGTGGCCCGCGCGCAGGCCCGGGCGCGGCTCGGGCGCGTCGCCGCGGAACCGCTCGGCGGCACGGGCGTCGAGGATCTCGGTGTCTTTCAGCTTGGCGGCGGCCGAGACCTGCGTCACGTCCTTCACCATCTGGTTCTGGCGGCGCACGGTCATGTGGCGGTCGCGGATCACTGGCGGCATGTCCTCGGTCTCGCGCCCCTCGGCCTGCCATTTCGGGAAGCCGCCGTCGAGCACCGCGATGTCGTCCTGCCCCATCAGCTTGAAAAGCCACCAGACGCGCGCTGCGGAAAAGATGCCCTGGCTGTCGTAGACCACGATCTGGTGGCCGTCGCCGACCCCGAGCGCCCGCATCCGCGACATGAACTTCTCGACCGGCGGCACCATGTGCGGCAGCTCGGAGCGGTTGTCGCTGACGTCGTCGACGTCGAAGAACCGTGCACCGGGGATATGCGCGGCCTCGTATTCGGCCTTGGCGTCCCGGTCGGAGCCGGGCAGGAACCAACTCGCGTCGAGCACCCGAAGGTCGGGATCCTTGAGATGCTTCGCCAGCCAGTCGGTCGAGACAAGCGTCTTGGGGTCTTCGTGCATCGTGCGGAGTCCTCCCGGGGGCAGTCGGTCGGGTGTTTTCCTAAGCGCTGGGGGGCTTGGGTGCAAGAGGAGGGTGGGGTGCGGGGCGCCGCCGCCCCGCAACTTTGGGCCCGTTGCGCGCCCTGCCTCCCCGGTTTCCTCCCCCGGTCGGGTCGCCGGGCGTGGCTCAGGGCTTCGCTGCGTCCGCCTCGGCGAGCGCCGCGAGGGTGGCGCGCGCCTCGGTGATCTCCGGCAGTTCCGTCCCGCCCGCCAGCGACACCGCGGTGTCGAAGGCCGAGCGGGCGTCCTGTTCGCGCCCGAGCCCGGCGTAGGCCAGAGCGAGATGTGCCTGCACCACCGGCTCGGAGGGCAGCCCCGCGGCGGCCTGCGACAGGTACTCCACCGCGGTCTCGTAGTTGCCCTGCCGGTACTCGATCCAGCCATAGGTGTCCTGGAAGGCCGGGATATTGCTGCCGCGCAGGCGCTTGGCGATGGTCGAGGCGCGCTCGAGGCTTTCCGGCGTGCCGCCATGGGCGGTGAGCAGGCTGGCGAGGTTGTTGGCAACGTAGATGTTGCCGCTGTCCTGCGCGTAGAGCTCTTCGAGCGCCGCGATCGAGGCGTCGAACTGGCCGTCACGCTCGAGCATGTTGGCGCGGAGCCCCATGAGGTTGACCGCGCCGGGCATCCGCTCGATCGCCGCCGCCAGCAGTGTCGCGGCCTCGGCGTGGCGGCCCGAGGCGCTCAGGATCGACGCCAGTTTGCGCACGGCGGTCTCGTTCTCGGGGGCGTCGGCGATCAGGTCGCGGTAGCCGCGTTCGGCAAGTTCCGTCCGGCCCATGAGCGCGTTCAGGTCCGCATCCAGCAGCCGCAGGTCCGGAACGTCGGGCGAGCGCGCCAGCACCTCGTCGAGATAGGCGCGCGCCTCGTCGACCTCGCCGTCGCGGAGGTGGGTCTGCACGATCAGGATCACCGAGCGCACGGCCTCGGGGTCGGCCGCGGAAACCTCGCCGTCCACCTTGGCCTCGAGCATCGCGAGGCTGTCGGCGGTCCGGTTCTGGCCCTGCATGATCGCGGCCTGCAGGGGCAGGGCGGCCTGGCGTGCCTCTTCGGTGTCGATGGCCTGAAGGGCGTCGAGCGCGGCCCGCGCCTCGCGCCACGACTGGTCGCCGAGGTAGAGGTTGGAGAGCAGCAGCAGCGCGTCGAGGTTGCCCGGGTCGCGCCGGCGCAGGTCCTCGAGCATCGCGGTCGCCTTCTCGCTCTGGCCGTCGCCGACCAGATAGCGCGCGTAGCGCAGGGTCTCGGCGGGGGCGGCGTTCGAGGCCTCGTAGGCCATGGCGAGACGGTCGCCCATCAGAAGGGCCTCGCCGTTGCGCTCGTGGGCGCGCGCCATCTCGGTCAGCGCATCGGCGTCCTGCGGGTTCTGCCCGAGCGCGGTGCGCAGGGCGAGGATCGCCTCCTGCGGCTGGTCCGCGTCGATCAGCCAGCGCGCCTGCAGCTTCAGGGCCTCGGCATTGGCGGCGTCGGCCTTCAGCACCCCGTCGACCAGCGTGCGCGCCTCGGCCTCGTCGCCGCTGTGCAGGAGCATCTTCGCAAGCGTCACCCGGTGCTCGCGGGTCTGCGCGCTTTCCTCGGCACCCTCGAGCGCGGCGCGCATCCCTTTGATGCCGTCCTCGGTCTGCCCGGCCTCGAACGCCATCGAGGCGACCATGGCGGCGTAGAAACGCCCGAGCTCGGTGTCCTGGTTGGCGGCCTGCAGGCGCTCCAGCTCGGCGCGCGCGGCCTCGGGGCCTTTGCTGGCCAGCAGGAAGCGGACGACCTTGACGTGACCGTCGCTGTCGCCGGTATCGACACCCGCCTGGGTGCGCAGCAGCGTTTCGGCCTTGGGGTAGTTCCCCTCCATCACGTGCCAGCTGATCAGTGCCTGCCGCAGCTCGCCGTTGTCCGGGTAGAGCCCGACCATGCGCTGCAGCTGCGCGCCGGTGGCCTCGGTCTGGCCGGTCTGGGTGAGGATGCGCAGCTTCAGCAGGTTGAGGTCCTCGGCCTCGGGGTCCACCTCGAGCGCGGCGTCGATGGTCGGCAGCGCGATGGACGGATCCTTGGCAGAGGCCTGGTTGTCGATGACGATGCGCAGCAGGATGTCGCTTTGCGGGGTGCCCTCGGCGCGCTGAGCGTCGGTCAGCTCCTGCGCTTCGGCAGCGACCCGGGCGCGTTCGGCGTCATCGCGCTTCAGCGCGGCGGCGTCGTAGTCCAGCGCCAGCAGGATCGCATGGGTCCGTGCATCGTCGAGCGGCCCGTTCCGGAGCGCCTCACCCTGTCGCCGGGCCTCCTGCCAGTTGCCGGTGCGGATCGACATTTCGGCGAGCGTCACGCGCACGTCCATGGCATCGGGATTGCGTTCGACCAGCGCCATGTAGGAGCCGAAGGCCTCGCGCATGTGGCCCTGATCCCGCATGATGTCGGCATAGGCCCGGAGCGCGTCCTCGTGGTGTTTCTCGTACCGGAATACATTGAGGAACTCGACCAGCGCGCGGTCTTCGTCGTTCTGTTCGAGGAAGGACATGCCGGAGCGGAAATGGATCTCGGCCTTTTCCTCGGCGCTCTTGCAGCCGGTAAGAAGCAGGCCCCCGCATAGCAAAAGGGCGACAATACGACTCGGGCGAACGCGTTCGATGCAAAACGTCATGCTAGCTAATCACTATGTTAGAAAGAGGTAATTGGGCGGCAAATAATCTAATTCGATAATATATCGCGGTCGTCTGAAAATGGGCAGTACCGATTTTGTGCCAGACGGTCACATCCGGGTGTTTGGCGGTCTCATAGGGGCGGTCCGAGGGGCCATATGGCGTGCGCGGTGCCTTGGCCTTCCGGGCAGGGGAAACGGTCCTTCGCGGGGGAGGTGATACTGGCGGGCGGGCTCATTCCGGAACGTAGGTCGGCAGGCGCGGCAGGAGCTGCGCCATGAAGCGCTGCAGCCGTTGGTCGGCATCCGCCTCGGTCTCGTCGCGGGAGATGGGCGTCACGAAGCGGACCAGTGCGCCGTCGGTGCGGCCGGTGGTCAGGCTGTCCCAGACCACGTCCGCCTTGGCGAGGTAGTCGTTGGTGAACCGGGTACCGCGCTGCTCGAACCAGTAGTAGACCAGCTGCCGCGACAGCCCCTTCTCGATGATCGCCCGGTTGAGCGGGAAGGTACCGTAGACGGTGCCGGGAACACTCACCTCGGTGGCGCCGAAGGAGAACATCTCCCAGCCACCCACGGGCAGGCAGACCTCGGGCGAGTGGATGCCCGAGCCCTCGGTCTGCTTGTCGTAGAAGGCCGAGAAGAAGCCCACCTCGTGCCCCGGGTCGCGCGCGTCGGTGAAGACTGCGTTGATGTAATCCGAGGCGTTCAGCACCTGCGCCACGTCCCGGTCCAGCGGCTCGGCATGTCCGCTCCAGTCGCCGACCTGGCGCGGGAACAGGGCGAAGGCCTCGCGCTCGGGCTGCACCCGCTGGGCGGGGGGCGCGAAGACGAAGGCCGCGGTAACGGCGAGGCTCGCGAGGGTCGCGACGGCGATGCCCCGTGCGGGCGGGATCGACAGGATGCGCGCGGCCTGCGCGCCCAGCCCCTCGAAATCGAGGTCGATGGTGTCGCCGAGGCTCAGCGGGTTCGGCGTCAGCCGCTGTAGCAGCACCGCGACGCCGAAGAGAATGGCGACGCAGACCGCGAAGACCACCCAGCCCTCGAAGAAGTGCTGGAATCCCTCGGCCTGCGCGATGCCGTAGCGGTCCACGAGAACGCCGATCACGCCGATGCGGACCGAGTTCATCAGCACCGCAAGCGGCGCGGCCATGAGGAAAATCAGCGCCTTGTGCCAGAACGGGCCGCGGTAGAGGATCGCGACGAGGTAGCTGAAGGACAGGATCGGGAACAGGTAGCGCAGCCCGGAGCAGGCCTCGGCCACCTGCAGCTTGTAGACCCCGAGGTTGATGACGTTGCCCTCGAGATAGACCGGCACGCCCGCCAGCCGGATGAACCAGACGCCGAGCTCGGACGACACCAGCTGCAGGACGATGGTCAGGTGCCAGTAGACGAACTGCGGCAGGGGCAGCATGAAGACCAGGTGCAGGACCGGAAGCTGGTGGGTCCTGCCGCGCTGCCAGCCGAAGCCGGTCAGAACGATGCCGCCGATCCAGATGATCATCGCGTAGGTGACGACGTCGGGGATCCGCACGAGATTGCCGAAGATGCCGAAGGCGAGGCCCAGCAGGATGACCGCGACCCCGGGCCAGCGGGTGGCGGGCTCGGATGGGGCGGGCGTGGGATCGTGGCGCAGCTCCCTGAGGAAGAGGTAGAGCGAGATCAGCGGGATGACCGGCCCGTGGCTGTACTCGGGCGTGATCCACGCGGCGCCGAGCGATTGCAGCCCCAGCCAGAAGATCGGCAGGGCCACGACGACAAGGGCTGCGAACAGGGGAAAGCCAATCGGGTCGTAGGACCGGAAATCGGGACGTGCAAAAAAGCGAGACTCAGCGCTGTCTGACATCAGCGAATCGACTCCGGACATAAGAAATAAACCAATCAGGCGCGATATTGCGGCAGATTGGCGCCGCGTGGCAAGGTCGGACTTGGGAAATCGTGGCAAACCTGCGTTCGGCGCGAAGCACTCGCGGTGCCGACGTGTAAGTTTTTCTGTGGGGCGGGCATCGTTCCGGGTGCCGCCCTGGTCGGCTTGGCATCCGGTGTGCAGTCCCGCAGCGCGTGTCGACTGCTGGTCAGAGCATCAACTGCACCCGATTTGACCGCTTCTTGAGCGGCGGGGAGATGTCTCGGGGAGGGGAAGCCGGCAACATCTGCGGAATCTATGTGATTGCGATGCTCGGACGTTTTTTCATTTTGCCTTTGGAGATTTTCCTTGAAGGGTCTGCTTTAGGATAGCTGACATGAATTTCCTGACCAAAACTCTGAAATCTGGCGATGGCGGGATTGCTCGGCGCAGGGGTGTTGCTTGGTGGATCCCAGCAGGCGAATGCGGTCACGTTCGGCTTCGACACTATCGCAGGGGGAAGCACGGCGGGCGACGCCTATGCTTCGAACTTCACGCTCGATGTGACCGATCTTGGTGCCGGCAAGGCGCTGTTCCAGATCGTGAGCGCGGCTGCTCCGGCAATGAACTATTTCATTCGCACGGTTTTTGTGGACGACTCGTCACCGAGTGATTTCTCGGGCGTCCCGCAAACCAATGATGCCGCCGAGACTGTTGGCACCGTCAACATGATCCGCTCCAAAGGCGGAACGTTGCCGCAGGGGTCCAACGTCGGGTTCACGCTGACCTTCAAGTACAACCGGCTCTGGCCCGGTGACTTCAACGGTATCCAGCAAGCCGAGACCGCGGGTTTCATCTTCGACATCGCCGGGGACTTCGGGTCGCTCATCAGTGCGCTGACCTCGGGCGAACTGCGTTTCGGTCTCCATCTTCAGGGGCTTTCGGGTGGTGCGTCCGACTCCTGCGTCAACTCGGTCACCCCGGTGCCGCTGCCGGCGGCGGGGATTTTGCTCATCGGTGCGCTGGGCGGGCTCGGGTTTGCCCCGCGTCGCAGGAAGCGGATGGCGGCCTGATCGTTCACAGTTGCGCGACAGAAGTCGTGCGTTGAGTTCCGGACACAGCAAGACCCTGACGGGCTGTCACAGAATTGCACAGTCCGTTTTTCATGGCCGGGGGCTGCCGGACTTTTCCAGACCAAGGGGCTGGCGAGCTATGCGCCGCGGCCCGAGATCTGTCGGGTGTCGGGTGTCGGGTGTCGGGTGTCGGGTGTCGACCTCTGGCGCGAGGTTTGCCGGACAACGCGCTACGGCTCGAGGAGGGCTCGGCAACAAGCGCCAGCTCGGTCGGTTGGAATCCGCACCAAGCCGGCCCGAGAATCCGCACCAACCCAAAGCCGCGTCACCCAAACCTTCGAGAAAAACTCAGCCCTGCTTCAGCAGCCGCTGCTTCTGGCGGTTCCAGTCGCGCTTGGCTTCGGTCTCGCGCTTGTCGTGGTTCTTCTTGCCCTTGGCGATGCCGACCTTCAGCTTCACCACGCCCTTGTGGTTGAAGTAGAGCACCAGCGGCACGATGGTCATGCCCTTGCGCTGGGTCTCGTTCCAGAGCCGCGCGAGCTCCTTCTTGGACACAAGCAGCTTGCGGCGGCGGCGCTCCTCGTGGCCGAACATGGCCCGCTCGTAGGGGGCGATGTAGCTGTTCACCAGCCACAACTCGCTGTTTTCCACGGCGGCGTAGCTCTCGGCGATGTTGGAGGTGTTCTCTCGCAGGGACTTCACCTCGGACCCGGACAGCACGATGCCGCACTCGAGGTCGTCCTCGATCGCGTAATCGAAACGTGCCCGCCGGTTCTCGGCGATCACCTTGTAGTTCGGGTCTGTCTTCGGTTGGGCCATTGCGTGCATGTAATATCCCGCGCGCCGCCTGTCCATAAGCTGGCGCATCAGGCCGCGCGCAAGCAGCGCTATTCGGCGGGAAGGATCAGCTCGGCGACCTCGCCGCCGCCCTCGCGCGGGGCTAGGCGGAGCGTGCCGCCCATGCGCTCGACGGCCGACGCGACGATGGAGAGGCCGAGCCCGCTGCCGCCGCCCGCCGCACCGGCGCTGCGGTAGAACCGTTCGAGCACATGCGGCCGGTCGGCCTCGGCGATACCCGGGCCGCGGTCGGCGACGCGGAACCGCGCCTGCCCGTCCTCCTGCGACAGCGCGACCTCGACCGCGCCGCCGGGGTGCGAGGCCTGCACGGCGTTCTCGATGAGATTGCGCAGCGCAGCCTGCAGAAGCGTCGCCGAGGCGGTCGACCAGAGCCCCGGCGCTGCCTCGGTCCGGATGCTCACCCCGCGGGCCGAGGCGAGCTGCGTCAGGTCCGCGGCCACCCGTTCGAGAAGCAGCGCGCCGTCCTGCCGGTCGGCAGGCTCGGCGCTGACGCCATGCTCGACCGCGGTCATCTCGAGCAGCTGCTTCACCATGCGGTCGGTGCGGCGCACGCCCTCTGCCATCTGGTCCAGTGCGTTGTCGCGGGTCGAGTCGTCGGGGGCCATGCGGGCGACCTCGGCCTGGGTCTTGAGACCTGCCAAGGGCGTCTTCAGCTCATGCGCGGCGAAGGCGGTGAAGCTGCGCTCGCGGTCGCGGGCCTGTCCGACCCGCCGCAGCAGCCCGTTCAGCGCCGATATCATCGGATGCAGCTCGCGCGGGGCGCCGTCGGTGCCGATCGGGCTGAGGTCGCTCGCGTCGCGGGCGGAGAGCGCGGCGCCCAGCCGGTCGACCGGTCGCAGCCCGCGCCCGACGGTCCACCAGATGAGCCCGGCCAGAAGCGGCAGCACCAGCAGCATCGGCACCATGAGCCCCACCGTCACGCCGCGCACGAGGTGGTCGCGCATCGCCTGTGCGTCGCCCACCATGACCCGGAAACCGTGCTCGGGATCGACCAGCGTGTAGACCCGCCAGAGCTCGCCATCGACCCGGGTCTCGCTGAACCCCTCGCGGCTGCCCCCGAGCGTGCCGTTCGGCGCGCCCTGCGACTCGCTGATGAGCTCGCCATCGAGTCCCCAGATCTGGCAGGACAGCTGGTGACGCAGCGCGAAGCCGTCCGCGTCCGCGTGCCGCTGCACCATCGCCGAGGCTGCGGCATCCGCCGCCAGCCCGCCTTCGCCGACCAGCGAGGCGACCATCTGCGCCGACTCCTGCAGGCGGCGGTCGAGCACGTGGATCACCTCGCGCCGGGTGGAATGCTGGGTCCAGACCACCGCCGCGAGCCAGATCAGCCCGGTCGCGAGCAGCAGGATCGCCAGCAGCCGCCCGCGGATCGAGGTCATGTCGTGCCTTCCGGTGCCAGCCGGTAGCCTGCGCCGCGCACCGTGCGGATAAAGCCGCTGCCGAGCTTGGCGCGCAGGTGGTGGATATGCACTTCGACGGTGTTGCTCTCGACGTCCTCCTGCCAGCCATAGAGCCGTTCCTCGAGCTGTGGCTTGCCGAGGATCGCGCCGGGGCGCTCCATCAGCGCCTGCAGGATGCCGAACTCGCGGCGGGCAAAGGCGATCTCGCGTCCGTCGCGCAGGCCGGTCATCCGCGCGGTGTCGAGCGTGAGCCCGTTCCAGCTCAGCAGGTTCTCGGAGCGTCCCTGCGCCCGGCGCAGCAGCGCCCGCAGCCGGGCCGAGAGCTCGGGAAGCTCGAAGGGCTTGCCGAGATAGTCGTCTGCCCCGGCATCGAGCCCGGCCACCCGGTCGTCGAGCCCGTCGCGGGCGGTGAGCATGAGCACCGGCAGGCTCGAGCCCTCGGCGCGCAACCGCCGCAGCAGGTCGAGCCCGGAGCCGTCGGGCAGCATGAGATCCAGCACCATCGCCTCGAACCCCTCGCTGAGCAGGGCGTGGCGGGCATCGTCGCAGCAGGACACCGCCTCGGGCGAAAAGCCCGACAGCCGCAGCCCGGCCTGAAGACCGTCGCTGAGCAGGGCATCATCCTCGACGATCAGTACACGCATGGGCCTCGGTCCCGGGGGAAGGTCGGTGGCCTCAGGGATACCCGGCCCCGAAGGTTGCGGACAAGAGGGCGCCGCCGCACGATTGCTTGACCGCGTTGTCAGCTTCCCCGGTAGGTCGAGTATCCGTAGGCCGAGAGCAGCAGCGGCACATGATAATGTGCGTCCGGGTCGGACATGCCGAAACGCAGCGGGATCTGGTCAAGGAAGAGGGGCTCTTCGCCGGCCTGACCGGTGGCCCTCAGGTAGTCGCCTGCGAAGAACACCAGCTCGTAGGTGCCGGGGGCGAATTTCTCCGTGGGCAGGATCGGTCTGTCGGTACGGCCGTCGGCATTGGTCTCGGTCTCGGCGAGCTTGCGGTGCGAATTGTCCGAGACCCTGTAGAGCGCGATCTTCACGCCCTGCGCAGGCACGCCGCGGGCGGTGTCGAGTACATGGGTGGTGAGATACCCTTCGGCCATTCCTCTTGCTCCTTTCTTGGGCAAGGCGGATAAGCGGGGCAGGGCCGCGCTCGCAGGTCCGCCCTTAGCGGTTTTGTCCAGACTAGAGCGCGTTTAACCGACTATGACAACGATCCACGATGACCCAGGGCAGGAGGGGCAGATGCAGCGTTATCCCCGCAACATGATCGGCTACGGCGCGGACCGCCCGGATGCGAAATGGCCCGGTGGCGCGAAGATCGCGGTGCAGTTCGTGCTGAACTACGAAGAGGGCGGCGAGAACAACGTGCTGCATGGGGATCAGGCCTCCGAGGCCTTCCTTTCCGACATCGCGGGCGCGGCGCAATGGCCCGGGCAGCGTCACTGGAACATGGAGTCGATCTACGAATACGGCGCGCGGGCCGGGTTCTGGCGGCTGCACCGGCTGTTCACCGGCGCGGGCATCCCGCTCACCATCTACGGCGTCGCCACGGCGCTGGCCCGCAACCCCGAGCAGGTCGAGGCGATGAAGGACGCGGGCTGGGAGATCGCCAGCCACGGGCTCAAGTGGATCGAGCACAAGGACATGCCCGAAGAGGACGAGCGCGCCGCCATCGCCGAGGCGATCCGCCTGCACACCGAGGTGGTGGGCGAGGCGCCGCGCGGCTGGTACACCGGGCGCTGCTCGTCCAACACCGTGCGGCTGGCCGCCGAGACCGGGCAGTTCGCCTATATCTCCGACACCTACGACGACGATCTGCCCTACTGGATCGAGGTCGACGGCCGCGATCAGCTCATCATTCCCTACACGCTCGAAGCCAACGACATGCGCTTCGCTGTCAGCCCCGGCTGGATCGAGGGCGAGCAGTTCTTCACCTATCTCAAGGACAGCTTCGACACGCTCTATGCCGAGGGCGAGGCCGGCAAGCCCGCGATGTTCTCGATCGGGCTGCACAACCGGCTGATCGGGCGCCCGGGCAAGGTGGCGGGGCTGCAGCGCTTCCTCAACTACATCGCGGGCTTCGACGGCGTCTGGACGCCGCGCCGTCTCGAGATCGCCGAGCACTGGGCCGCGACCCATCCGCCGGTGAAAACCGAGCGCCCCAGCCAGATGGACCGCGAGACCTTCGTGGCGCGCTTCGGCGAGATCGTCGAGCATTCGCCCTGGGTCGCGGACCGGGCCTTCGACCTCGAGCTCGGGCCGGCGCATGACACGCCGGCGGGGCTGGCCAACGCGCTGGCACGGGTGCTGCGCACCGCCAGCGCCGACGAGCGCATGGGCGTGCTCCGCGCGCACCCGGATCTCGCGGGCAAGCTCGCGGCGGCCAGGGCGCTGACCGATGACAGCACCGCCGAACAGGCGAGCGCCGGGCTCGACGCGCTCACCGACGCCGAGCGCAGCCGCTTCACCGAGCTCAACACCGCGTATATGGACAAGCACGGATTTCCATTCATCATTGCCGTGCGCGATCACGACAAGCCCGGCATCCTCGCGGCGTTCGAACGCCGTCTCGGCAACGACACCGACACCGAGTTCGGGGAAGCTTGCCGGCAGGTCGAGCGGATCGCACGACTGCGGCTGGAGACCATGCTTTGAAACACGACACCATCGCGACCTATGCCTTCCCGCCCGGCGGCCTGCCCGGGCAGGACGGCGACCCCGAGGGCACCGCGATCCTCACCGAAGCCTACGCAGTGATCCCTGCGCACGTGATGCGCGACATCGTCACCAGCTTCCTGCCGGGCTGGACCGGGACCCGTGCCTGGATCCTCGCGCGGCCGATGACCGGCTTTGCCGAAACCTTCGCGCAATACGCGGTCGAGCTGGCGCCCGGCGGCGGCAGCGACGACCCCGAGCCCGACCACGCGGCGCAGGCGGTGATCTTCGTCGCCCACGGCGAGGCCCGGCTGGCCCTCGGCGGCGACAGCCATGAGCTGCGCGCGGGCAGCTACGCCTACATCCCCGCAAGCGCGGTCTGGACGATCTGGAACACCGGAGACGCGCCCTGCGGCTTCCACTGGATCCGCAAGCGCTGGACCCCGGCGCCGGGCATCACCCCGCCCGACGCTTTCGTGACCCACGAAAGCGACGTGCCGCGCATGGAGATGCCCGATTGCGACGGCGTCTGGTCGACCCAGCGCTTTGCCGACCCGCTCGACCTGCGCCACGACATGCACGTCAACATCGTCAGCATCGAGAGCGGCGGCCGGATCCCCTTTGCCGAGACCCACGTCATGGAGCACGGGCTCTACGTGCTCTCGGGCCACGGGCGCTATCTTCTGAACAAGGACTGGGTCGAGGTCGGCCCCGGCGATTTCATGTGGCTGCGCGCCTTCTGCCCGCAGGCCTGCATCGCCACCGGGGACGAGACCTTCCGCTACCTGCTCTACAAGGACGTGAACCGCCATCCGGCGCTGAGCCTGAAATGACAGAGATCGTCGCCCAGCCGCTGACCGCCGAGGCCTTCGCGCCCTATGGCGACGTGCTCGAGATTGCGGGCGCGCCGGACAAGATCATCAACCAGGGGCTCTGCGGGCGGTACCACGACCGGGCGGCGCTGGATTTCGGGCCCGGCGGGCGGGCGGGCATCAGCCTGTTCAACGCCGAGCCCCGGAGCCTGCCCTACCGGCTGGAAATGGTCGAGCGTCACCCCGAAGGCAGCCAGGCCTTCGTGCCGATGCACCTCAAGCCGTGGCTGGTGGTGGTGGCCGAGCCGGGCGACGTGCCGGGGCCTGTGCATGCCTTCCTCGCGGCGTCGGGGCAGGGGATCAACTTTCACCGCGGCACATGGCACGGCGTCCTGACGCCGCTGCATGAGCCGGGGCTCTTCGCGGTGGTCGACCGTATCGGCGACACCGCCAACCTCGAGGAACACTGGCTCGAGACGCCGGTGATCATCGGCGGGCCGCGCTTCTGATCTGACGAAGCTGCCGCCGCGGGTGATAACGGACGCGCGCGGAGGAGGCTGGCAAGCCCCCCGCGCGCGCCGCGGGACCGGACGGACGGGACGGGCCGCCCGATCCCTGTCCGGTCAGTCGTGCCAGCGGTTGTTGCCCCAGCCGCGGTTGCCGTTGTTCCAGCCACGGTTGTGGTCGTTCCAGCCACGGTTGTCGTGCCGCACCGGGCCGCGGTCGCCGATCTGGAAACCTTCCCGCTCGAGGCAGCCGGCGTAGTAGACCTTGCGCTTGTCGCCGCCGTCACGGACCCGGGTCTCGCAACGCTTGGGCAGCCGGTCGGTGTTCCAGCCGTTGCGCTGCAGGCAGCCCTTCGACACCACGTAATCCGAGCGGCCGCCGCGGATCTGCAGCACGCAGCTTCGCGGCATCGCGCGCTGTTGGCCGCGGTAGTCCTTGCGGTTGCGGTCCTCATGGATCACCCGCGGCAGGCCACGGTTGTCGGCGTGGTCGTTGCGGATGTCGAAGAAGCCGTCCTCCTGGGTGGAGTTGATGACGCGGTTGAGCGTATAGAGTTTCGCGACGTTGCCGAGCACCTGGCCCAGGTCTGCGTTGTCGGCGCGGCTTGCCTGCGCCGAGAGTGCGGTGACGGCGAGCGAGGCGGCCAGGACGGCGGCGATGAACTTGCGGGACATGGGGTCTCCTTCCGGTCTTGCGGTCTTGAGTCGTATGCCGCCCGAACCGGACGACGCTCTGACCGGACACTCATCCCGACCCGGCAAAACAGGCAATATCGCCCCGCTGCTATCGGATAACAGGCAGGGTTTTGCCGCTCGGCTATTGAATTGCGGCATGTCTTTGCGCAGCGTGGCGGGCATGAAACGGCTCTTTCTTCTCCTCTTCCTCGCCCTCGTCCTGCCCGCCGCGGCGCAGGCCGACTGTTACGTGGAATACAAGGCCAAGCGCGATGCGCCGCTGCGCCTGCACTATGGCATCGCCCTGCTGCCGGGCGGAGACTGCCCCGGCAAGGGACAGGCCGCCGACGCGCTGCGCTCCCGTCTCGCGGGATCCGGCTGGACACTGCTGAACGTGGTGGGTAGCTCCACCAAGGAACCGGGCAAAAAGAAGAAGGCCAATGCCGGCGACTACTACCTCCGCTTCTGACGCGCGCCGGGCCGGGACGCGGCTCGTGAGCTTCGGCATCGCCGCCATTGTCCTGCTGCTGGCACTGGGCGGCGGGCTTCTGATGCTGACCCTGCCCGATGCCAACGCCTTCAACGCGCAGGTCGAGCGGATCTTCATCGAGAACGACGACCTCACCGGGCAGGCCGAGGTCAAGCTGCTCGAGATCCTCGCGCAGTCGGGCACGGCGTTCTCGGACACGCTGGCGAGCTACCGCATGGTGATCTTCGTGCTGCTGGTCTTCGCCACCGCGCTGCTGGTCGCGGCGCTGGTGTTCCTCGTGATGCTGGTGGTGCTGAACCGCCGCATGGCCCAGATCGAGCGCTCGGGGATCCAGGTCAGCTCGCTGATCATCAGCCGCGAGGAGAACACCGTCTATCTCAATACCATGGGCTTCAAGCTGACCGAGGCGATGATCGAGACACTGGCGGTGCTGGCCGAGGCGCGGATGGACAATGAGATGCTCTCGGGGGCGCAGATCGAGGCGGTGATCTCGGGCCGCGATGCCTCGGATTGCGAGGAAGCGGCGGGGGCGACGCGGATCAAGCGTCTGCGCGACGGGCTCGGCAACCAGATGGTGAGCGAGCTCCTGGTCAAGAACATTGCCCGACGCGGCTATGTGCTGGCCATCGACAAGGATGTGATCGAAGTCGTCTGACCCGGCCCCTCCGGGCGGTCAGGGCGGGGGTTCGGGGCCTTGCGGCGGGGCCTCACAGCGGGCGCCTTGGGGCACCGTGCTTGCGGGCGCGGTTGAATCCTGTCCGGAACGGGTGCAAACAGTCTGGGCATTCCCTGACGCTCGGAAAAGTTCGCCCATGGCCAAGCTCTACCACGTGCCGCTCTCGCCGTTTTGCCGAAAGGTCCGTCTCAGCCTTGCCGAGAAGAAGATCGAGTGCGAGCTGATCGAGGAGCGCTACTGGGAGAAGGAGGCGGATTTCCTCCGCCGCAACCCCGCCGCCAAGGTCCCTGTGCTGCGCATCGACGGCAAGACCATGGCCGAGAGCGCCGCGATCTGCGAGTGGATCGAAGAGAAATACCCCGAGCCCGCGCTGATGCCGCGCTCGGCCGATGCCCGCTACGAGGTGCGCCGGCTGGTGGGCTGGTTCGACGACAAGTTCCACAGCGAGGTGACGTCGAAGCTGCTTTACGAGCGGGTGAACAAGAAGATCATGAAGGCGGGCTTCCCGGATTCGAGCAACGTGAAGTCGGGCGCGAAGGCGATCAAGTATCACCTCGACTACATGGCCTGGCTGCTCGACCACCGGCGTTGGCTGGCGGGCGACGTGATGACGCTGGCGGATTTCGCCGCCGCGGCACATCTCTCGGCGCTCGACTACATCTCGGACGTGGACTGGAACCGGCAGGCCTCGGTCAAGGACTGGTACGCCAAGATCAAGTCGCGTCCCGCCTTCCGGTCGATCCTCGCGGACCAGATCCCCGGCTTCCCGCCGCCGCCGCATTATGCCGATCTCGACTTCTGAGGCCGGCGTCGCAGGGGGCTCTGCCCCCGCCGCGCAAGGCGCGACTCCCCCGGAGTTTGCCGGGCAAGATGAAGGGACGGGATCTTGTCCCTGAAGGAGAGGCTGGTCGCGGAGGCGGGCGCCACGGGCTTTGCCGCCTCCCGGGTTTGCCGTCCCGGGGACGTGCCGCAGGCCGCCGGGCGGCTGGCGGCGTTTCTCGACGCGGGACGGCACGGGCAGATGGGCTGGATGGCCGAGCGCACGGCGTGGCGCGGCAATCCGGCGGCGCTCTGGCCCGAGGCACGCTCGGTCATCATGCTGGCAGAGAACTACGGGCCCGAGGGCGATCCGCTGGCAGTGCTGGAGCAGCGCGACCGGGCGGCAATCTCGGTCTATGCGCAGAACCGCGATTACCATGACGTGGTGAAGAAGAAGCTGAAGCGGCTGGGGCGGTGGTTGCTGGCGGCGGCGGAGAAGGAGCTTGGGCTCGCGGCGGAGATCAAGGTCTTCGTCGACACCGCGCCGGTGATGGAGAAGCCGCTCGGGCAGGCGGCGGGGCTCGGCTGGCAGGGCAAGCACACCAATCTCGTGAGCCGGGAGATCGGGTCGTGGTTCTTTCTCGGCGCGATCTTCACCACGCTGGAGCTGGCGCCGGACGGGGCGGAGCGCGACCATTGCGGCTCGTGCCGGGCCTGTCTCGACATCTGCCCGACCGGGGCCTTCCCGGCGCCCTACCAGCTCGATGCGCGGCGCTGCATCTCGTACCTGACGATCGAGCACGGCGGGCCGGTGGACGAGGAGCTGCGGCCGCTGCTGGGCAACCGCATCTACGGCTGCGACGACTGCCTTGCCGTCTGTCCGTGGAACAAGTTCGCACATCGGGCCGGCGAGGCGAAGTACCACGCCCGGCCTGAGCTTCTCGCGCCGGAGCTCTCAGAGCTGGCGGGGCTGGACGACGCGGGTTTCCGGGTGTTGTTCTCGGGCTCGCCGATCAAGCGCATCGGCCGGGACCGGTTCGTGCGCAACGTCTGCTATGCCATCGGCAATTCGGGCGACGCGGCGCTGCGGCCCGCGGCTCAGGCGCTCTGCGACGATCCCGACCCGGCGTTGCGCGATGCGGCGCGCTGGGCGGTGGAGCGGCTGGACGGGGTGTAGCTTTCCACGCGATGTGGCCCGGCCCCCCCCGGGAGTTCAGCAGGGGGCCGGGCCGGAACGCGCCCGGGTACGAGGAGTCCAGGGTCAGGCGCGGTCGTCCAGAAGCACGGTGAGCGAGCGCTTGGCGGTCTGGTAGATGCCGATGACATCGTCGGAGGTGAAGCCGCGGGCCTCGATGGCGCCGATCACCGCGTCGCTGCCGTCGATCTGGGTCTGCAGCATGTCGAGGCGGGTCTGGGCCCGTGACAGCGCGTTGTCGAGCGCCGAGACGTTGTTGCCGCCACCGCCCGACATGTCGAGCTCGCTGAGGGTGCGGGTTTCGATCTCGGCGTCCTCGGGGATACCGGTGAGCGGGATGGCGACGCCCTTGCCGTCGAGGTCGGCGACGAGGTCGGACAACGTCTCTGGCACCTCGGTGATCTCGATCTCGGGTTCGCCCTGCGCGCGCACCTGCGCGGTGAGGTCGGTGTCGCTTGCGCTTTGCGCGAAGGCAGCGCCGTAGACGGACATGGCGACGAGGGTGGCGAGCCCGATGCTGGTCGTGCGGATGGTCATGGCCGATCCTCCTTTGATCCGTTTCTTGATGTTTTTCGATCCGTTGCGGCCGACGCTGCGGTGCGTCGACAGAGATGTAAGGCGCGTGGCGGCGATCGGGATCCCCCTCGTGACGGCGCAACCGATTCCGGCGAAGCCTTGCCAGTTCAGGGGGGCAGGGGTGGGCGGCGCCCCGCCGGTTCCGCGACCGCCGCAGGGGCCGGCGGAATGTCGCCGGACTTCACGGCAGGGTCATAGGGCCGTAACGGGCTTTGCAATGATGCCACGAAGACCCATCTTATGGGCAAACAGGTCATGGAGGATTTGGCATGGCGACCTATGAACGCAATCCGGACGCGATCGCGGCGCTCGACGCGGAGCAGTATCGCGTGACGCAGGAAAATGGCACCGAGCGGCCGGGCAGCGGGCGTTACCTCGACAACAAGGCGGCGGGGATCTACGTCGACATCGTCTCGGGCGAGCCGCTGTTCGCCTCGTCCGACAAGTACGAGTCAGGCTGCGGCTGGCCGAGCTTCGTGAAGCCGATCGAGCCCGCCCACGTGCAGGAGCTGCGCGACACCACCCACGGCATGGTCCGGACCGAGGTGCGCTCGACCCACGGCGATTCGCACCTTGGCCACGTCTTCCCCGACGGTCCGACGGACCGGGGCGGGCTGCGCTACTGCATCAACTCGGCGTCCCTGCGCTTTGTCCCCCGTGACGAGATGGAGGCAGAGGGCTACGGCGCCTATCTCGAGCAAGTGGAGGACCTGACATGAGTGAACGCGCCGTTCTCGCCGGTGGTTGTTTCTGGGGCATGGAAGACCTGATCCGCAGGCTTCCGGGCGTGGAGAAAACCCGCGTCGGATACACCGGCGGTGACGTGGCCAACGCCACTTACCGCAACCACGGCACCCACGCGGAGGGGATCGAGATCCTCTTCGACCCGTCGAAGATCAGCTACCGGCAGATCCTCGAGTTCTTCTTCCAGATCCACGACCCGACCACGCCGAACCGGCAGGGCAACGACGTCGGCATGAGCTACCGCTCGGCGATCTACTATGTGGACGAGGCGCAGAAGGCGGTGGCGCTGGACACCATCGCCGACGTGGACGCCTCGGGGCTCTGGCCGGGCAAGGTGGTGACCGAGGTCGAGCCGGTGGGCGACTTCTGGCAGGCCGAGCCCGAGCATCAGGATTACCTGCTGCGCCACCCCAACGGCTACACCTGCCACTACCCGCGCCCGGGCTGGGTGCTGCCGAAACGCGCGGCGGCCGAATAACTCTGAAATATGCCCCCTGCGGCGCCCCTTCGGCGTCGCGGCGGGTGCGGGCGATCAGCCGGTCCGGCGATCGTTTGCCGGAGCCAGGAGCGCTTCCTCGGCGCAGCGGCGGCAGCCGACGGCCGTGCGGTCGAGCACCCGGATGCGGCCGCGGCTCAGGTCGATGACCCCCGCATCGCGCAGGTCCTTGAGCATCCGGTTCACCTTCTGCCGCGAGCAGGCCAGCAACGTTGCGAGCTGGGTCTGGCTGACCCGGATCTCGGGGTCGTCTGCGGTGCTGAACACGCAGAGATAGTTGTTGAGCCGCGCTTCGACGGTCTGGAACTGCTCCACCGAGCGGTTCTCCAGGTCGCGGATCAGCCGCTCGTGCAGGATCCGCGCGAGGTTGCGCAGCACCGAGGGCTGCTGGGCGTATTCCATGAGAACCGACACCGGGCAGTTCAGCACCGTGGTGTCGGGCATGGTGGTGCAGCTCGCGACGCAGAGAGAGCCGCTGAGCGCCTCGACCTCGCCCACGATCTCGCCCGGGCCTGCCACGTGCACCATGCTTTCGTTGCCGTCGCCATCGAGGTAGGTGATGACCACCCGGCCGCGGGCGATCAGGTAGCAGCCCGTCGTCGGCTCGTGCTGAGTCAGCAGCGGCGTCTCGGAGTTGCAGAAGCGAAGGGTGCAGGCGTCGAGAAATGCGGCGCGGGAGGCGACCGGGAGGCCCTCGAGAAGGCCGATCTCGAGAAGTTCGGGATAGGCGGCACTGATCTTCACGTGACACCTCTCCCGGCCTGGCGTCCGGACGGAAGGTATGTTGCGCTCGTGATCTGCGGGCGGCAGGCCGCGCGAGGCCGACGTGCCGGAGTTGGGACGCTCTGCACCATGTGGGGATCCCCAAGGAACGGTTTGTATGGGCAGGCCGCGTCATCTTCGGCCCGCGTTGAAGCATACTATCGTATTGGGTGTAATGAAACGACATGGCACAAGAAAGGCAAGTGTCGTCACAGTAAAACACCCGGCTGTCAGAGGTCTGACAACCGGGTGGAGCACTCAGCACGACACACTCGTTACCCTAGCTTTCCCCGGTGTTGCGAGCCGTCGTGTCTTGGGGGCTCCCGAGAGCTTACTGACTCGGACTCATACTCCCTCTCGCCGGGGGAAGTGTCGCAGACGCGACTGTTCTGTAAGAATCTCTGCGAATTTGATGATCCAACGCTGCGGCATGCGGCGGATATGCAACGGATTTGGGCACATCCCGCGGGGTTACCCGCCCACCGCGACCCGACAAAGGCGAGCGGGCTTCAGTCTTTACGTGTGAATCTTCGATGCTACACTGACCCGGAGACGAGGGAGGTGGAGCATGGGCAGAGTGTTCGCGGGGCCGGCGGCGGTGATTTCCGCGCTTGCCCTGATGTCCCCGGCGCTGGCGCTTGAGCCGTCCTTCGACTGCACCAGGGCCGAGAGCGACGCCGAGAAGGCCGTCTGTTCTGATGATACGCTGGCTTCCATGGATCTCGAGCTTTCGAGGCTCTTCCAGCGCGCCGCGGAGGGTCCGAACATGGACCCGGAACGTCACCGGATGTTGCAGGCCGAGCAGCGCGGATGGATCAAGGGGCGCGACGCCTGTTGGAAGTCTGACTTAGGTATCCCGTTCTGCACGGCCTCGGAATACGCCTTCCGGATCGCCGAAATTCGGCAGGGTTACGCCGACGCGCGCGCGGAAAACGGCGCATCTCTGGGGCCTTACGCCTATGTCTGCGAGGGAATGGACGTGCCGGTCAGCGCGGTCTTCGTGAACACGCTGGCACCCATGGTTGTGCTGCGCTGGGGCGAAAACGCCATCGTGCTGCCCTCGGTCGAGACCGGCTCGGGCGCGAAGTACGCCTCGGACCTCTGGTATGGCGGCGAGGCGCTGTTCTGGACCAGCCGCGACGAGGCGACGTTCATGCCGCCGGGCCAGCCCGAGACCACGTGCATTCAGGACGACATCGGCTAGGGCAGGAAGCAGGGCAGGGACATGGGATTTCTTCCGGCGATCAAGAGCGGCTTCCGAAACTACGCGACCTTCTCGGGCCGGGCCTCGCGGCCGCAGTTCTGGTGGTGGGTTCTCTTCGTCATGCTGGGCGCGATCCTGTGCACCGCGCTCGATTCCGTCTTCTTCGGGACGAATCCCGAAACCGGCGAGGTGTCGCGGGTGCTCGCGGCGGTCTTCCAGCTGGTGATTCTCCTGCCGACTCTGGCGGTCGGCTTCCGGCGGATGCACGACACCGGACGACCGGGCTGGTACTACCTGCTGCCGATGCTGGTCACGATGGGGCTCATGTTCCTCACGCTCTTCGGGATGATGGCGGCGGTCCGGATGGGCGGCAACGTCCCGCCGGGGGACGCGGGAATGATGCTGGGAGGGATATGGCTGATCGCCATATGGCTGGTACAGATCATGCTATTGGTTCTGATGATCTGGTGGCTGACCCGGCCCTCGGATCCCGCCCCCAACGCCTACGGAGTCCCACCCGCCGCATGACCCGGACCACGCCCACCCCCGCCTCGCCCGCCATCGGAACCTGCCGCTGCGGCGCGCTGCGGATGGAGATCACGGCGCCGCCGCTCGCCACCGCAGCCTGCCATTGCCGCGGCTGCCAGAAGATGAGCGCCAGCGCCTTCTCCCTCACCGCGATGATCCCGGCGCAGGCCTTCAGCGTGGTCTCGGGCGAGCTGATCAAGGGCGGCATCAAGGGGCCGATGTGCGACCACTACTTCTGCCCGGGCTGCCTGACCTGGGTGTTCACTCGGATCCCCGGCATGGACGGTTTCGTCAACGTGCGCTCGGTGATGTTCGACGTCCCCGCCTGGACGGATCCCTTCATCGAGACCATGTGCGCCGAGAAGCTGCCATGGGCCAGCACGCCCGCGCGGCACAGCTACGAGGGCTTTCCCCCGCCCGAGGATCTCGAGCCGCTGATGCGGGAATACGCGGCCTCGCTCTGACGCGACGTTCCGCCTGACAGTCCCGCGGCGGATTGGCAGGGTGCGCGCGATAGGGAGGACCGCCACGATGACCAGCTACCCGCACCTGCTTGCCCCGCTCGATCTCGGCTTCACCACGCTGGCCAACCGCGTGCTGATGGGCTCGATGCACACCAACCTCGAAGAGCGAGGCGACTGGAACCGCGTCGCGACCTTCTACGAGGAGCGGGCGAAGGGCGGTGTCGGGCTGATCGTGACGGGGGGCATCGCCCCGAACGCCGAGGGCGGCGTCTTCCCGGGGGCGGGCGGGCTCTACACGGCCGAGGACATCACCCATCACCGGCTGGTCACCGACCGGGTGCACGGCGCGGGCGGCAAGATCGCCATGCAGATCCTGCACGCGGGCCGGTACGCCTATGGTCCCGACTGCGTCGCGCCCTCGGCCATCAAGTCGCCGATCTCGCCCTTCCCGCCGAAGGAGCTGGACGAGGCCGGGATCGAGAAGCAGATCGCCGACATCGCGACCTCTGCCGCCCGCGCCCGCGAGGCCGGGTATGACGGCGTCGAGGTGATGGGGTCCGAGGGCTATTTCCTGAACCAGTTCCTCGTCACCCACACCAACCGGCGCGAGGACCGCTGGGGCGGCTCCTACGAGAACCGGATGCGGCTGCCGGTCGAGGTCATGAAGCGGGTCCGCGCCGCGGTGGGCGAGGATTTCATCGTGATCTTCCGGCTCTCGATGATCGACCTCGTGCCCAATGGCTCCACCCACGAGGAGGTGGTGCAGCTCGCGCAGGCGATCGAGGCGGCGGGTGCCAGCATCCTCAACACCGGCATCGGCTGGCACGAGGCGCGGGTGCCGACCATCGCGACCTCGGTGCCGCGGGCGGGTTTCGCGTGGGTGACGAAGAAGCTGATGGGCAAGGTTGGCATCCCGGTCATCACCTCGAACCGAATCAACTCGCCCGAGGTGGCCGAGCAGGTGCTGGCCGAGGGCTGCGCCGACATGGTGAGCCTCGCGCGGCCGTTCCTTGCGGATCCGGACTTCGTTGCCAAGGCGGAGCGCGGCCGCGCCGACCTGATCGCGCCCTGCATCGCCTGCAACCAGGCCTGCCTCGACCACACCTTCCAGGGCAAGGTATCGTCCTGCCTCGTGAACCCGCGCGCGGGCTTCGAGACCGATCTCGTCATCGCCCCCGCCGAGGCGCGGAAGCGCGTGGCGGTGGTGGGTGCGGGTCCGGCGGGGCTCTCGACCGCCATCACCGCCGCGCAGCGCGGCCACGAGGTGGTGCTCTTCGAGCAGGCGGGCGAGATCGGCGGCCAGCTCAACATGGCGCGCAAGGTTCCCGGCAAGGAAGAGTTCGACGGACTGGTCGATTGGTTCGGCGCCATGCTGCGCGAGGCCGGCGTCGAGCTGCGGCTGAACACCCGCGCCGATGCCGAGAGACTCGCGGGCTTCGACGCGGTGGTGGTCGCCACCGGCGTGCTGCCGCGCGATCCGCAGATCCCCGGGCAGGATCACCCCTCGGTGCTGAACTATGTCGACGTGCTGCGCGGTGGCGCCGAAGTCGGCAAGCGCGTCGCGGTGGTGGGGGCCGGGGGCATCGGCTTCGACGTCTCCGAGTTCCTCGTCACCGGCGAGAGCCCGACGCTCGACCTGCCGGAATGGATGCGCGAATGGGGCGTGACCGACCCCGCCGAGGCCCGCGCCGGGCTGGCGCCCGAGGGCCCGCAGCCCGAGCCGCCGCTGCGCGAGATCACCCTGCTTCAGCGCAAGGCGGAGAAGCCCGGCAAGCGGCTGGGCAAGACCACCGGCTGGATCCATCGCGCCGCGCTCATGATGAAGGGCGTCAGTATGAAGGCGGGGGTGAGCTACGACCGCATCGACGACGACGGCCTGCACATCACCCGCGACGGAAAGCCCGAACTCATCGCCTGCGACACCGTTGTGCTCTGCTCGGGCCAGGAGAGCCTGCGCGAGCTGGCCGACGTGGTGAAGGGTCCGGAGGTGCTTGTCATCGGCGGCGCCGACGTGGCGGCCGAGCTCGATGCCAAGCGCGCCATCGACCAGGGCGTGCGCCTCGCCGCGACCCTCTGATATCGTTCACGAACCCGTGAACGTCCGTGGGCGTTTTCTCGGAAACAATTGCAGGGGCAAAGGCATTAGTCTGTCGAATGCGTGGGGACGTGCCCCGTGCGGCATGTCCGATACGACGATCCTTGTCCTCCGTGGCCGGCTTTGCGCCCGCGGGGCCGGTTTCCGTGTCACAGCCGTTCCAAGGCCTCCCGGGTCCCGCATTGCTTGGTGACGTCACGAGTAGCTGATCTGTTCGAGTAACAAGTAACGGCCGCGCCTTTCCCCTAAAGGCGCGGCCTTTTTTCGCCATCGCATCCGCAACGCGCGCGAAACAGTCCTGGCCGAAATCCAGATATTGTCCCCGCCTCGTCCAAGTTGTGCCCCAATCGGGCACGATACCTCTCAGTTGACGAACAGGATGAACGAGGAGACGGTGATGGATCGTCTGACCGAAATGGAGGCTTTTGCCACCGTCGTGGATCAGGGCGGCTTCACGGATGCCGCGAAGAAGATGGGGATCTCGAAATCGGCGGTGTCGAAACACGTCTCGTCGCTCGAGGCCCGTCTCGGGGCGCGTCTCCTGAACCGCACCACGCGCCGGGTCTCGCCTACCGAGATCGGGCTGGCCTATTACGATCGCGCCCGCCGGGTGCTGAACGACGCCGGAGAGGCCGACGCGCTGGTGACCTCGATGCAGTCGGCGCCCTCGGGGCTGCTGCGGATCTCGGTCGCGACGGATTTCGGCGTCAATCATCTGAGCCCGGTACTCGGGGAGTTCCTTGCGGCGTTTCCCGACATCACCGTCAACATGGTGCTCAACAACCGCTACGTGGAGCTGATCTCCGAGGGCTTCGACATGGCGGTGCGCATCGGCGAGCTCGAGGACAGCACCCTGCGTGCCCGCAAGCTGACCGACACCACAAAGCGGATGATCGCCTCGCCCGCCTATTTCCAGAAGTTCGGCCGCCCGGCGCGGATCGACGATCTCAACGAGCACAAGCTCCTGCACTACTCGAACCAGTCGAGCGGCAACGTCTGGAAGGTCACCGCACCCTCGGGCGAGAAGCGGCAGGTGCGCACCGCCGGCTGGCTCTCGGTCAACGACGGGCAGTCGCTGCTCAACGCCTGCATCGCGGGGCTCGGCATCGCCTACCTGCCGTCCTACCTCTACGCCGACGCGATGAAGCAGGGGCTGGTCGAGGACGCCATTCCCGATCTTCCGGTCGAGAGCCAGGGCATCTACGCGGTCTACCCGCCGGGCCGCTTCACCCAGCCCAAGGTTCGGGCCTTCATCGATTTTCTCGTCCACGCCTTTGCCGACAAGGGCCCGCAGGACTGGTGACCGCCTGCTCATGTCCTGTCCGGCGCAGGACGGCCTTCACGCCCCGGGCCCGTTCCCGGGGCGCTTCTTTTTCGGGCCGGGGCGGGGGGTCCGGCGCGGGTTGCCGCCGGGTGGGGCGCATGGCGTCACCCTGACGTCGCGCGGGCACTGGAATGTCGCGCAGGCCGCCCCTATGTGCCCGTGGACCCCAAAGGACCAGACCCCCGATGCGCCAGCAGATTTCCAATTTTCTCGACCACGCCGCAACGCGTTACACGATCATGGGGGTGATCCTCTTCAACGCGGTGATCCTCGGGCTCGAGACCTCGGACAAGGCGATGGCCACGGCCGGCGGGTTGATCATCGCGCTCGACGCGATCTGCCTCGCGATCTTCGTGGCCGAACTTGTCGCCAAGCTCTACGCACACGGGCTGCGCTTCTTCCGCTCGGGCTGGAACGTCTTCGACTTCCTCGTGGTGGCCATTGCGCTGGTGCCGGCGGGGGGCGGGCTCGCGGTGCTGCGGGCGCTGCGGGTCCTGCGGCTGCTGCGCGTGGTTTCGGTGGCGCCGACGCTGCGCCGGGTGGTCGAGGGCTTCCTCGCGGCGCTGCCGGGCATGGCCTCGGTGTTCCTGCTGATGGGCATCATCTTCTACATCGCCTCGGTGATCGCCACGAAGCTCTTCGGCAACAGCTTCCCGGAATGGTTCGGCACGCTCGGCACCTCGACCTACACGCTGTTCCAGATCATGACGCTGGAAAGCTGGTCGATGGGCATCGTCCGCCCGGTGATGGAGGTCCACCCCGAGGCGTGGCTGTTCTTCGTGCCCTTCATCCTGATCACCACCTTCGCCGTGGTGAACCTCGTGGTCGGTCTCATCGTGAACTCGATGCAGGAGGCCCACGCCGAGGAATCGAACGCGGCCACCACGGACTACCGCGACGAGGTCATCACCCGGCTGCGTGCCATCGAGGAAAGGCTCGACAAGCTGGGGTGAGCCTCGCATCCTTCCGCCATCCCTACCGGAGGCGGAGATGCCGAAATTCACCCCCGAGACAGCGCTCACGGGCCATGAAGAGGGCGGGCCCTGCGGCCCGGCCGACGACATCCTGTTCAGCGACAGCGGCGGGCTGACCCAGTTCGGCGCCTTCGTCGAGACGCTGCCGCCGGGCTCGTCCTCGGCGCTCAAGCACTGGCATGCCATCGAGGACGAGATGGTCTACATGCTCGAGGGCACGGCCACCGTGCTCGAGGGCGACGACAGCTACCCGCTCAGCCCCGGCGAGGCGGCGACCTTCAAGGCCGGCACCCCGGTCGGGCATTGCCTCGTCAACTGCTCGGACGCGCCGATCCGATATCTCGTGATCGGCACCCGCGCCGCCTCGGACACGGTGACCTACCCCGACCACGACCGCATCCTGCGCCATAATCGTGGTGACTCGGGAGAGGTCGAGAGCCGCAGCTACACCCGCTTCGACGGCACCCCCTCGCTCAGCGCCTACGAGGATTGACCGCCCGGCATTGCATTGCCTGACCGGCGCGACCCCGCTACACCGGCGCAATGCTCACGCTCGACAACATCATCTCGGACCGCGGCTCGAAATACGCCGTCTCGGGCGCACCTTGTGCTTCGGAGGACGAGGCCAAGGCACTGATCCGCGAGCTTTGCCGGAAGAAGAAATTCGCCAAGGCGACCCACAACACGTGGGGGCTGCTCACCGAGGCCGGGCCGATCAAGAACGATGACGGCGAAAGCGGCGCGGGCATGGTGATCCTGCGGATGCTCGAGCGCGAGGAGCTGCGCGACCATCTCGTGGTGGTGACGCGCTGGTACGGCGGCAAGCATCTGGGCGGCGATCGGTTCCGCCACGTGCAGGACGCGGTGCGGCTCTATCTCGACGCGCTGCGCACCTGAACCGGGCGCCTCGCCGCGGTCACGAGGCCTGAGCTGTGCCGTTCCGTCCGGGATATGCCGCCTGAGGTGACACCTCGCGCGCCAGCGACTGCTGCGCGCCGTCGAGCAACACCATGATGCGCCTCAGGATCGCGTCGACGCACTCGTCGGCGCTGGCCCCGGCGTAGAGCGCCGGGCGCAGCCCCATCGTGTAGATCGCGAAGATCGAATCCAGGACGTCGGCCATTTGGGCGTCGTCGATGCCCTGCAACCCCGGATCGTCACGCAGCACCTGTTCGATCGGTGCCAGCGCCCGCCCGAGCTGATCCTTGTTGGCGGCCTCGGTCTCTTCCGGCCATTGCCACGAGTAGCTGCGGATGATCGCCAGTATCTTCGGATCCGCGAGGTCGCTCTCTGCCACGATGGTGATCAGGTGCCGCATCCGCTCGGCCGTGGTGCCGGGCAGGTCAACCGCGGCCTCCATGCGCGCAATGTGCTGTTCGTAGGTCTCGGAGATGAGCTCGTAGAGCAGCCCCGCCTTGGAGTGGAAATAGGCGTTGATCATGGCGTGGGTGACGCCGGCCTCTTTGGCGATCTCGGTCACCGACACGTCGTCGTAGCCGTATTGGGCGAACAATCGGCGCGCGGCCTCGAGCAGCCGTTCCCGCGTCGCGGCACTGCGTTTTTCTTTCAGGGATCTGCGGTCGCGTCGCGGGAAGCTCGGTTTCGGTGTCATGGAGTAACTCTATGTCTGCGAACAACAAAATCAATCGCCAATGTTCTTAATGTTAACATGAACAGGGTTATCAACAAAGTTTTTAACAATGTTGATATATGCAGGCGGATGATTATATGAGTGGCGTTCGAGACGAGAGACCGACCGGAGACACCCGAAATGGACCGATTCAGCGAGATGTTGGCGTTCACGCGCGTGATGGAGCAGCGTGGCTTCACCAGTGCGGCCGAGACTCTGGGCATCTCTCGTGCGTCGGTTTCCAAGCAGGTCGCCGCGCTCGAGCGCCGTCTCGGCGTGTCGCTGCTGCAGCGCACCACGCGTCAGGTCAGCCCGACCGAGGAGGGCACCGTCTACTACCGCCATGCGCTGCAGATCCTCGAAGAGACCGACCGCGCCGACCGCATCGCCCGGGCCGTGAACGCCAACGCCCGCGGCGTCGAAGTGCTCAAGGTCGCGGCCTCGCCCGAGGTCGCGGAACACGTCCTGCTGCGCTATCTCCCCGCTTTCCTACAGTCCGCGCCGGTGACCTCCGTCGCCTTCCTGCCCGAGGACCCGGCGCTGTCGCGCACCGACTGGGGACTCGCGGTGATCGAGGACCCGCTCGAGACCGCCCGCGCCGAGGGCCGCCCGATCGGGCGCAGCACCGATGTGCTGGTGGCGTCGAGCCCGTATCTGGAGTCCGCGGGCACCCCGGACAGCGCCGGGGCGCTCAGCGCGCACCGGCTGCTCAAGGCGCGCGACCGCGACGGCGCGGTCTGGCCGCTGATCGAACAGCACGGAGGCACCTACAGCGTGACCTCTGACAAGCTTCTGCATTTTGCCGACCGGCGCTCGGTTCTGGCCGCCTGTCGCGCCGGTGCCGGCATCGCGCTGCTGCCCGACTACATGGTCGACCGCGACCTGCGCCGCCGCAAGCTGCAGCGGGTGCTGCCGGATGTCACCGGGGCCGTGCGCGCCATGAAGCTCTGCCGCCCGGCGGAGAACCGCGACCTGCGCAACGCGATCCTGTTCGAGGAATTCATGTGTTCGGCGCTTTCACGGCAGCGCTGAGCGCGTGACGGGCACCGCCCCAGGCCGAGGCCGGGGTGCGCGTCCTGGGGGTGTGCCTGCCTCGCGGCTGGCCGCCCCCTCATCAGGTGGTTCCGATAGCTTGCGCCGGCTTACTCGGAAGGCAGCAGGATCGCCTCGATGCGGCGGTTCTCCTCGCGGCCTTCCGGGGTGAGGTTGCTCGCAACCGGGGACAGGTAGCCCGCACCCTGTGCGCCAAGCTGTCCGGCCGGGATACCGCGCGCGCGCAGGTAGCTCTCGGCGGCGGCGGCGCGCTTTCGCGACAGCTCGGTGTTGGCGGCGAGCGAGCCCACCGCGTCGGTATGCCCGACCAGCAGGACCCGGCGCGACGGATCGGCGGTGAGGAAGGCCGCCAGTTCCTCGAGCGAACTCACCGTGGTCTCGCCAAGCGAGGCCGAGCCGGTCTCGAAGGACAGATCCCGCAGGATCACGTGGCCCTCACGCTCCAGCCGCGCCGCGATCTCGCCCCCGGGAATGGCCTCCGGCGTCTGCTGCGGCGCCGGGGCCTCGGAGGGCGTCTCGCCGTCGGGCGCGCCCTCGGCGGCGGTCGAGGGGCTGGTCTGGATCACCTGCACGTAGCCCGCCGCGTTCGAGCGGCTGACCAGAAGCGTGACGTAGCTGTCCCCGGGCCCGCGCGCGGACAGGAAGCGGAAGGCGGTGAGGTCGACATACATCTCGGGCGCCGGGATCACCTCGGTGCCGAAGCGGAAGTCGAAGCCGCCGCAGCGGGCCGAGCTGCATTCGAACAGGATCTCGTAGCCCGACGCCTCGATCTTGTCGCGCAGCGGCTCGAGGATCTGCAACGTCGTGAGGTCGGGGCTGTCCACGCGCCACGACTGCCGCAGGACGCGGCCCTCTGCCCGGATCGCGGGAACGCCGGTCTCTTCGCGCCACGGCCCGCTGGGCACGGCATAGCTGCCGGGATCGGTGACGCGCTCGGCCATCAGGCGCCCGCCGGGCGCCGGCGCGAGGTCGATCGCCCAGCACGGCGCGGCAAGGCAGCCCAGCAGCGCCGCCTCAGCGAGCCTGAGCGTGATACTCTTCATTCGGCCGCATGTCGGTGGCTGATGCCACCCTGTTGGTCATGTTGAAGAACCCCGCCACGTTGGCGATGTCCCAGATGTCGCGCTCGGTAAAGCCCGCGTCGCGCAGCGCCTCGCGGTCGTATTCCGCGATCTCGGCGCTGTTCTTCGTCATCTTCTCGGCAAAGCTCAGCATCGCGCGCTGGCGATAGGGCAGGTCGGCGACGCGCCAGTTCATCACCAGCATCTCGCCAAGCGCCGGATTGCCCGACAGCGCGCGCACGGCGGCGCCATGGGCGGTGAGGCAGTAGAAGCACTTGTTCACCGACGAGACCACCACCGCGATCATCTCGCGCTCGAGCTTGCTCAGCCCCGAGTCCGCCAGCATCAGCTCGTTGTACATGGCGGTAAAGACGTTCAGCTTGGTGATGTCGAAGGCATGCGCCCTGAGCACGTTCGGCACCATCCCCAGCTTCTCGTTGCAGACGTCGAAGTATTTCTGCGTTTCGGGCGGCAGCGGCTCCACCATGGGCAGGTTGAGCGCGGTGGGCAGATCCTTGGTCATTCCGGGGCCTCGACGTTGTTGCGATAGTGGTACTGTCCCACGAGGTTGAAGCCGAGGGAAGCATAGAGACCGTTCGCCGGCGCGTTGTCCTGCAGGCAGAGCACCGCCATCCACGCCGCCCACTGCGCCTCGGCCCAGAGCGCGGCCCGGCGCATCATCCACTTGCCAAGACCCTGTCCGCGATGCTCGGGGCGGATCTCGAGTGCGTGCACCATGGCGATGCCCTCATGGATGGCACAGAAGCCGCAGCCCGCCGCCTTGTCGCTGAGCCGGCCGAGCACGGCGGTCTTGGGCCACTGCGCGCGGTCCATCACCCGAAGCCGCGCCGCGCCGATACCGGCCTCGGCCCAGATCTCGCGCATGATGGCGAGTGGCTCCCAGACGTCGAAGGTCATCACCCGCGGCATCTCGAGCCCGGTGAGCTGCCCCACCGGCGCAAGCCACAAGTTCACCGGGTCGATGAGCGCATAGCCCCGCGCCGCAAGCGCCTCGTCGAGCGCCTCCTCACCCACGCGGATCATGAAGAGCGGATCCTGTCCGAGGCTGCGCATGCCGTCCTCGGCCGCGGCGATCTCGGCGACGCTCCAGCCCGGGCGCGAGGTGGCGCAGGACACCCGCTTGCCACCGCCGTCGCCGTCGCGCAGCGTCCAGCGCGGGGTCTCGATCCGGCGCGCGGCGGGCCAGGTTCCGTCGATGGCGGCATAGAGCGCCGGCAGGTCCGGCATCATGCGGGGAACATCTCTGCGAGCTTGCTCATGGCGGCATCGACCCGGGCGCCGTCCTGCCCGCGGATCACGATGTTGGCGCCGTAGATGCCGTTCTTCTGGAACGGGTAGGAGCCGATCGACAGGTCGTTGTACTCGGTGGCCAGCGCCGCCAGCGGCCCGGCGATCTCGCCCTCGCCGCGTTCGATGCGCAGGTTCTGCGACAGCAGCGGCGCGCCGCCGGTGAGCGTCGGCAGAACGCTCGCCACCATGGCCTCGAACACCGCGGGCACGCCCGCCATGACGTAGACGTTCTCGAGCGCGAAGCCTGGCGCGATCGAGACCGGGTTCTCGATCAGAACCGCGCCGTCGGGAATGCGTGCCATGCGCTGCCGGGCGGTGTTGAACTCGGCCCCCTGCCGCTCGTAATGCGCGGCGAGCAGGGCGTAGGCGTCTTCCCGGATGTCGATGTGGGCGCCGAAGGCCGCGGCCACGCAATCGGCGGTGATGTCGTCATGGGTCGGCCCGATGCCGCCCGAGGTGAAGACATGGGTGGTCTCGGCGGCAAGCGCGGTGACCGCGCTCACGATGGCCTCGCGGTCGTCCGACACCACGCGGACCTCGCGCAGGTCGATGCCGACCTTGGTCAGCTCCTTGGCGAGGTGATGCATGTTCGAATCGCGGGTGCGGCCCGAGAGGATCTCGTCCCCGATCACGATCATCGATGCGGTGGGATTCGCCATGTCTCAACCCTCCTTGGCCCGGCTACCGCATTGGTATAGGGCCCGGACATGCGCTTTCAAACCCCCCTGATCCCGGCCGTGCTGCTTCGCCGCTACAAGCGTTTCCTCGCCGATGCGCGGCTTGGCTGCGGCCAGGAGATCACCGCCCACGTGGCCAACCCCGGCAGCATGCTGGGGCTGAAAGACGAGGGGCTGAAGATCTGGCTCGAGCCCAACGACGACCCGAAGCGCAAGCTGAAATACGCGTGGCGGCTGGTCGAGCACGAGAGCGGCGCCTTCACCGGCGTCGACACCGGCGTGCCCAACCGCATGCTGCGCGCCGCGCTCGGCGCGGGCGAGGTGCCGGGGCTCGAGGGCTACGACCACGTCCGGCCTGAGGTGAAATACGGCGAGAACAGCCGCATCGACTTCCTGCTCACCGGCGCCGACCGGCCCGACGCCTATGTCGAGGTGAAATCGGTGACGCTCTCGCGCCACGACGGCATCGCCGAGTTTCCCGACAGCGTCACCGCCCGCGGCGCCAAGCACCTGGCCGAGCTGGCGGCGATGGTGCGCGCCGGTCACCGCGCGGTGATGCTCTACCTCGTGCAGCGCACCGATTGCCACGAGGTGACGCTGGCGGCCGATCTCGACCCGGGCTACGCTGCGGCCTTCGCCGCCGCTACCGCCGAGGGGGTCGAGGTGATGGCCTTCGATTGCCTGATCAGCCCCGAGGCCATCACGCTCGGCCAGCCGCTCCCATTCCGCGCGCCCTGAGCCGCCTGCGCGCGGCCCGTCCCTTCATCTTGCCGGATAAACTTCGGGGGAGTCTCCGCAGGAGACGGGGGCAGCGCCCCCATCTCGTCGCAGGTCAGCCCGCGATCACTCCGCCGCCAGCTTGCCGGCGCTGCTGTCGTCGTCGGATTCGATGTGCAGCGTGCGGGTGGGGAAGGGGATCGGCACACCGCTCGAGTCGAGCGCTTCCTTGACCTTCCGCTTCATGTCGGCCTGGTACTGGAAGTAATCCGCGCTCTCGACCCAGACCCGCACGAGGAAATCGACCGAGCTGTCGTTGAGGTTGTTGACCTGAATGAAGGGCGCGGGCTCGGATTTCGACCGAGGATCGGCCATGATCGTGCTCAGGATCACCTCTTCGGCGGTCTTCAGGTTGGCGCCGTAGCCCACGCCGAAGGTCCATTCCGCCCGGCGCGTCTTGTAGACCGAGTAGTTCTCGATAACGTTGCCCCAGACCTCGGAGTTCGGGATGATGACCTGGGTGTTGCCGATGCTGGCAAGCTCGATGGTGTTGAGCGTGATGTCCTTCACGGTGCCGGACTGGCCCGCGACGGTGACGAAATCGCCGAGCTTGATCGGCCGGAACACGATGATCATCACGCCGGCCGCGACGTTCGACAGCGTGCCCTGCAGGGCGAGGCCGACGGCAAGGCCGGCGGCACCGAGGGCCGCGATGATCGAGGTCGTCTGGACACCGAGATTGTTCAGCAGGATCAGGGCGGTGAAGATCAGCACGATGTAGCGGGCGATCTGGCCGAGGAAGGCGAAAAGCGTGTCGTCGAGCCGCGATGACCGCGCCGAGATGCCGGTGATCCGCCGCTTCAGCCAGCTCGCGATCAGGAGGCCCACGACGAGGATCAGCACGCCGGTGACCACGTTTCCGAGCACGGAGGCCAGGAAGTCGAGTGTCAGCACGTCAGACAGCGCCGTGCCGTTGTAGATTTTGGTGTTCAGGATGTCGTCGATCGGTTCCATCGGTCCTCGTCTTCGCAGAAGCAGCCTCCGCCGGTGCGGCGCTGCGTGTTCCATGTGCCCCGGGGGACGTCCCGGGTTATGTGTGGCGGGTATCGCCTCTGGCAATGGCCGGCGATAGGGATTAAGTAACGGCGAGTATCGCACGACGGAGCGCGCAGCCTTGAGACACGACACCGGCGGCCGCCTCACCCGGGACGGCATCCGCATCCACGATTCAGAAGATTTTGCCGGCATGCATAAGGCCGGCGCCGTTGCCGCGAGGATTCTCGACGATGTGGCGCCGCATGTCTTTGCAGGGCAGACGACCGGCAAGCTCGAAGAGATCATCCGCGGCCTCGTCGAGGAGTCCGGGTCGGTGTCGGCCACCATCGGCTACAAGGGCTACCAGCACGCCAGCTGCATCTCGGTGAACCACGTGGTCTGCCACGGCATCCCGGGCAGCAAGATCCCGAAGTGGAAGAACGACAGCCACGCCCGCAACGACGACAGCCTGCTCGACGGCGACATCCTGAACATCGACGTGACGGTGATCGTGGACGGCTGGTACGGCGACACCAGCCGCATGTACGTGGCGGGCGAGCCCAAGCCCTACGCGCAGCGGCTGATGCAGGTCACCCACGACTCGCTGATGATCGGCATCGAGACGGTGAAGCCCGGAAACACCTTCGGCGACATCGGCCATGCCATCCAGAGCTACGTCGAGGGCCAGCGCATGTCGGTGGTCCGCGATTTCTGCGGCCACGGCCTCGGCCGGGTGTTCCACGCCGCGCCCAACGTGCTGCACTACGGCCGTCCCGGCAGCGGACCGGTGCTCGAGGAAGGCATGTTCTTCACCATCGAGCCGATGGTGAACCTCGGCCGCCCCGAGACCCGGGTGCTCAAGGACGAGTGGACCGCGATCACCCGCGACAAGTCGCTCTCGGCACAGTTCGAACACTCGGTCGGCGTCACCGCCGACGGGGTCGAGATCTTCACCCTCTCGCCCGGCGACAAGTTCCACCCCACCTGGAGCTGATGTCTTCCTCGTGAGGAGACAGGGGCCGGTTCGACCGGTCCTTGCCGCGCTTCTGTCGTGCGACGCGTCCGCGCGTGGCGACGTCGGTGTGGACGTTCAGGTGTTGACCGTGTGACGCGGAGGAGGGGGCGCTGCCCCCTCGGCGCCATGCGCCTCACCCCCGGAGTTTAGCTGGCAAGATGAAGGGGCGGGTTGCGCCTTCGGGATGTGGGCTCGCCTTCGGTGTATGGGTGCGCTTTCGCGATGGCATGAGGACGTTCGTTGGGGCGTGCGCTTTGGGCATGTTGTGGTGGCCTGGGGAGGTGCCGTCGCATCCGGGTGGGTCAGTCCCATTTCCAGAGGGCCGGCACGAAGCGGTAGGCGTCGCCGTCCTTCATCACGTGGCCCACGCCCGGGAATGGGAAGTGGTAGCCGAGCACGGCCATGCGGTCGGTCACGGCCATGTCGAGCAGGCGGCGGCGGGTGGTGACGGTCTGGTCGCCGTCCATGTCGAAGCCGTTGTACCAGTCGGGCCGGGCGAAGCTCATGTAGGCGTGGCTCATGGCGTCGCCGGTCACCAGCAGTTGCTCGCCGCCCGACACGATCACGAGGCTCTGGTGGCCGGGCGTGTGGCCCGGCGTGTCGATGACGCGGATGCCGGGCGCGATCTCGGTGCCGTCGTCGGTGAGCTGCCACTCGGCGCCCTCGGCGGTGATCGAGTTCTGAGCGCCCACCACGAACTGCTGCATCTCCGGCGCCACCGAGGTTGCAAGCCCGTCCTGCATCCAGAAATCATGCTCGGACCGGCCGAGGAAGAAGGCGGCCTGCGGCAGGATCGCCTCGTCGAAATCGTCGCGGATGCCCCAGAGGTGGTCGGGGTGGGCGTGGGTGATGACCACGTGGGTGATCGCCCCGGGATCGATCCCGGCGGCGCCGAGATTGGCCATTAGCCGTCCGGCGGTGTCGAGGAAGCGGTTGCCGGAGCCTACGTCGACCAGCACCGTGGCGTCGCCCAGTTCCACCAGCAGGTGGTTGGTATGGGAGTAGTTTGTCTCGGGCGAGAGGAAATGGCGCTCGAGGAAGCTGCGGACCTCGGCGGGGTCGGCGTTCACCCCCAGTCCGTTCGCGGGCAGTTGCAGCGAGCCGTCCGAGATCACCGTGAGCCTCGCCTCGCCGAGGGTGAAGGCGAAATGCGAGGGGTTGCCTTTGGCGGGGGCGCCGAGCTCGGCGCGCGCCATGGCGGGCAGGGTCAGTGCCGGCGCCGCGGCGGCCATGGCGAGGATGTCCCGGCGGGTGGGGGTGAGGATGGTCATGCGAAGCCTCCCTGATCGTCGCATCCATGAACAGATATGAATACGATAGCAGGGTCACGGCGAATGTCGCGTCAAATCTCTCGCGTGCGGGCGCGGGCGGTCAGGTCGCGCGCAGGAGCGTCACATGGGTGTCGCCGTAGCGGCGGTCCTCGAGCGGGGTGAAGCCCTCGGGCGCGAGCTGCGGGCCGTTTTCCTCCCAGACCACAAGCGCGCCGGGCGCCAGCCAGCCGCCGTCGCGGGCGGCGGCAAGGGCCTTGTCGCCGAGCGACTTTCCATAGGGCGGGTCGAGGAAGACGAGGTCGCAGGGCGTCTCGGCGGGCGGCAGGCGGGTGGCGTCGCGGGCGATCACCCGGGTGCGGTCGGCGCAGCCCAGCAGGCGGATGTTGTCGCGCAGCAGCGACAGCGACTTGCGGCCGTCGTCGACGAAGCAGCAGGCCGCGGCGCCGCGCGACAGCGCCTCGAGCCCCAGCGCGCCGGTGCCGGCGAAGAGGTCGAGCACGCGCGCGCCCTCGAACGGGTCGCCGAAGCGCCCGCCCGCCAGCACGTTGAAGAGACTTTCGCGCACGCGGTCGGTGGTCGGGCGCAGGTGCGCGCGCGGGTCGCCCTTGCCCACTGCGGTCAGGGCGCGGCCGCGCCAGTCTCCGGCGATGATCCTCACTTGAGCAGGGTCTTCAGCTCGGTCGAGGGGTCGGCCACGGTCTCGGGGTCGGCGGATTTCCCGGCCTCGATCAGGCGCTTGCCGACCATGTAGGCGCGGGGATCGTTCATCGCGTCGAGCGCCAGCAGGGTGCCGCCGGCGTAATACCAGTGCGAGACCGCCTCGCCGCTCCGGCGCACCACCACGCGGTCGTAGCCGGTGTTGAGCCCGGCGATCTGCAGCTTGATGTCGTACTGGTCGGACCAGAACCACGGCCTGGCCTCGTAGGCGCGGCCGGCGCCCATGATGTTGTCTGCCACCGCCTCGGCCTGGTCGATGGCGTTGCCGACGCTTTCCAGCCGCAGCTGCGCGCCGCGATGGGGGAAGGAGGCGCAGTCGCCCGCCGCCCAGACGCAGGGCGCCGAGGTGCGACCGGTGCTGTCGGTGCGGATGCCGTTCTCGATCTCGATGCCGGCGGACTCGGCGAGCTCGATCTCGGGGACGATGCCCACACCGGCGATGACAAAATCCACCGCGAGGGTGCTGCCGTCTGTGAGCTCGGCGCCGGTCACCTTGCCGTCGCGACCGGTGAGCCCGCCGAGGCCCACGCCTTCGCGAATGTCGACGCCGTGGCGGGCGTGGAGGGCGCGGAAGTAGTCGGCAGTCTCGGGCGCGGCGACGCGCTGCAGGATGCGCTCGGCCATCTCGACCAGCGTCACCCTGAGGCCGAGCTTCGAGGCCACCGCCGCGGCCTCGAGCCCGATGTAGCCGCCGCCGACGATGAGCACGCTGGCGCCCTCGGTGAAGCGCGGCTTCATCGCGTCGACGTCGGCGATGCCGCGCACTGCGTAGACGCCGTCGAGATCGCCGCCGATGGCCGCGGGCAGGCGGCGCGGGGTGGAGCCGGTGCAGAACACCAGGTCGTCCCATGCGATCTTGCGCCCGTCGGCGATCAGCGTCTTGCCGACCGTGTCCACGGCGGTCACCGGCGCGTTCAGCACCAGCTCGATGTTCTGCTCGTCGTAGTAGGCGCGGGGGCGCAGGAACAGGCGCTCTTCCTCCATCTCGCCCAGCAGGTAGGCCTTGGAGAGTGGCGGGCGCTGGTAGGGCGGAACCGGCTCGGCGCCGATCAGCGTGATGCCCCCCTCGAAGCCCTTGGCGCGCAGCCGCGCCACCAGCGAGGCACCGGCCTGTCCGCCCCCGATCACCACCACGTCGCCCATGTCCCGCCTCTCTGTTTTTCCGTTGGCTCAAGTTGCGCGCAGCCTATATCCCTGAGCTTGCGAAACGCAATCAAGGGAGACGCGCGACATGGCCATTTCCAAGGGAGACACCCTTCCGGGCGCCACGCTGGTGCAGATGGGTGAGAACGGACCCGAGCAGGTGAAGCTCGAAGACAAGCTTTCCGGCCGCAAGGTGGTGATCTTCGCCGTTCCCGGCGCCTTCACGCCCACCTGCCACTCGGCCCACGTTCCGAGCTTCATCCGTACCAAGGACCAGTTCGCCGGCAAGGGTGTGGACGAGATCATCTGCGTCTCGGTCAACGACCCCTTCGTGATGAAGGTATGGGGCGAGGCGACCGGTGCGACCGAGGCCGGGATCACCATGCTGGGCGATCCCGAGAGCGCCTTCACCAAGGCCATCGGCATGGATTTCACCGCCCCGCCCGCCGGGCTCATGGCGCGCTCGAAGCGCTACGCGATGCTGGTCGAGGACGGCACCGTCACGCTCTTCCACGCCGAGGCGAGCCCCGGCGAGTGCGAGATCTCCGCGGGCGAGAGCCTGCTCGAGGCGATGTGATCGCCCGGAGCTTTCGTTAGGCCACTTGGCGCGCCGGGTCAGCCGGCGCGCTTCAGATCCTCGATCATGGCGTCGAGATCGCCCCGCCGCCGGTCGAGCATGGCACCGATCTCGGTCCGCTCGGTGAGCAGCATGTTCACGCCTTCCACGTACATGTTGTAGAAGCGCCCGGACTTCTCGCCGACGAAGAAGGTGACGTCGAAGGGCGACTGTCCGCGCAGCAGCGCCGTGGTCGCGACCTGGTACGCGTTCTTCACCTTCTGCGTGCCCTGCACCTCGATGCGGCCGCCGATGAACTTGCGGAACTGCTTGCCGTACTTGCGCGAGATGTAGCCAGAGAACGCCGACGAGAACGCCTTCTTCTGCGCTGCCGTGGCAGTGCGGGCGTCGGAGCCGAGCGCATAGGCCGCGATGTAGGGCATGTCGCCGTAGGTCTGGAAGATGCGCTCGAAGTCGCGGATCATCGCGGCCTCGGACTTGCCCGAGGCGATGACCTGGTTGATGTCGGCCACGAGCTTGTCGACGAGGCCCTCGGCCTGTGCCGCCGTGACTGCCAGCGCCGCGCCGGGCAGGCCCGCTGCGAGCCCGACCGCCATTGCGCCCACCAGCGCGCCGCGGCGTGTTAGAACGTGCTGCACCATCAGAAACCCTCCGTGTCCAGTGCCTCGGGGTCGATATAGTCCTCGCCGCCGGATGTTTCATCACCCAGTTCGAAACGGCGGTTTTGCAGGTAGATCGTGCGCAGCTGGGCGTAGCTGTCGGCGCTGCCGTAGAGCAGGGCGTCGACCGAATCGCCGTACTCGGCCCGGGTCAGCGCCTTGTCGGCCACGCGCACCCCGAGGGCGGCGGTGATCTCGGGCCAGCTCAGCACGTAGTAGAGCGGGTTCGTGAAGACATCGACCGCCATGCCGACCGCGTCGCGCTCGGTTGCGGGGCCGAGCACCGGCAGCTCCATGTAGGCGCCCTCGGGCAGGCCCCAGACGTAGAGCGTCTCGCCGAAGTCGCTCTTGTCCTCGGGCATGCCGAGGTGCGAGGCGACGTCGAAAAGACCGACCACGCCCACCGTCGCGTTCACCCCGAAGCGCAGCGTGTTCCGGGCGGCGCGGCCGAGGCGCGCCTGAAGTAACTGATTCACAACGGTGCGGGGCAGGCGGATGGTGTCGGACATGTTGTCGATCCCGGCGCTGACGGGCGCGGGCACCTTGGACAGGACCCCGGGACCGTCGCCGCCCGACAGCGCGCTGTCGAGGCGCTTGTTGAAGGCGTGGGCCTGCCGGTTGGCGCCCTCGTTGGGGTCGTAGATGCCGTCCGGCGCCTCGCCCGGGCCCGGCACGGCACAGGCCGAAAGCCCCAGTGCGAGGACGAGAACCGCGCAGCTCCGGAGCAGTGGGGTCGGGTATTCCCCCCTTGTAAACGGCATTGGAAAATCCTGATCTTGAGATAGAAGGGTTCATACTCGCAGACGGGGCCGTGACCAAGCAACCACGGGGCATTGCATGCGTCTGTGACACATTGGCGACAGAACAATTGTTAAGCGATTTCCTGCGACCATCGCAGAGGGCAGAGAGAGGGATGGGCACGCGCATGGCGAAGAGCTCGAAAGAGACCGGACGCGACGAACTGGTGGCCGCGCGTCGCCAGAGCCGGCGCTACTACTGGTTCGTGGCGGTCTTCAGCTTCTTCGTGAACCTGCTGATGCTGACGGGTCCGCTCTACATGCTGCAGATCTACGACCGCGTCCTTGGCTCGCGTTCCGAGGCGACGCTGCTGGCGCTGTCGGTGCTGGTGGTCTTCCTCTACGGCATGATGGGCCTGCTCGACTACGCCCGCGGCCGGGTCATGGCACGGGTCGCCGCGCGCTTCCAGTCGCGCATGGACCTGCGGGTCTTCGACGCGGTGATGCGCCGTTCGGCGGTGCAGCCCGACGAGCTTGCCGCGACCGGGCTCAAGGATCTCGAGTCGGTGCAGCGGCTGATGTCATCGCCGGTGCTGACGGCGATGTTCGACATTCCCTGGACGCCGCTCTTCATCGCCGGGATCTTCGTCTTCCACCCGTGGCTGGGCTATCTCGCGCTGGCGGGCGGTGCGGTGCTGATCTGCGTCACCGTGCTGAACCAGATGCTGAGCCGCAACCCGACCCTGAACTCGAACCGCGCGACGCTGCGGGCCGAGCACACCTCGGAGCAGATCCGTAACGAGGCCGAGATGGTGCAGTCGCTGGGCATGCGCGAGGCGGCCTTTGCCCGCTGGAACCGCGCCCGGTCGGAGTCGCTCAAAGGCCAGATCGGCACCTCGGACATCGTCGGCACCTTCACCGTCACCACCAAGACTTTCCGCCTGTTCCTGCAGTCTGCGATGCTGGGCCTCGGCGCCTATCTCGTGCTGCAGGGCGAGCTGACCGCCGGTGCGATGATCGCGGGCTCGATCCTCATGGGGCGCGCGCTGGCGCCGGTCGAGCTGGCGATCGGCCAGTGGCCGATGGTGACCCGCGCCCGCAAGGGCTGGGATAGCCTCGTGCAGTTGCTCTCCGAAGTGCCGCCGGAGGAACAGCGCCTGTCGCTGCCGGTGCCCGAGGCCCGGCTCGAGGCCAACCAGGTCACGGTGGTGCCGCCGGGCGAGCACCAGGCGGCGCTGCGCATGGTCAGCTTCTCGCTCGCGCCCGGTCAGGCGCTGGGCGTGATCGGTTCTTCCGGTGCCGGCAAGTCGACGCTGGCCCGCGCCATCACCGGCGTCTGGCGCCCCGCGGGCGGCAAGATCCGCCTCGCCGGTGCCTCGCTCGAGCAATACGGGCAGGATCTCGGCAAGCACATCGGCTACCTGCCGCAGCGGGTCACGCTGTTCGATGGCACCATCGCCGAGAACATCGCCCGCCTGGCGCAGGCGCCCGACCCCGAGAAGATCGTCGAGGCCGCGCGCAAGGCCGACGCCCATGACATGATCCTCAAGCTGCCCAACGGCTACGACACGCGGGTCACCGCCACCGGCGGGCGGCTCTCGGGCGGGCAGATGCAGCGCATCGGCCTTGCACGGGCCATGTATGGCGACCCGGTGATCCTCGTGCTCGACGAGCCCAACTCGAACCTCGACAACGAGGGCTCGGAAGCGGTGAACGAGGCCATCCGGCGGATGAAGGAGCAGGGCAAGTCGGTCATCATCATGGCCCACCGCCCCGCCGCCATCCGCGAGTGCGACATGCTGCTGATGCTCGAGAACGGCGCCCGCGCGGCCTTCGGGCCCAAGGACGACGTGCTGCGCAACATGGTCAAGAACCACGAACAGATCGCCCGCAACGCCGGGCCGGGAGGTGTGCGATGAGCGAACCCCGCAAGGATTTCCCGCTGCGCGGCCCGATGATGCTGGGGCTGTTCGCGCTGCTTCTTCTGGTCGTGGGCTTCGGCACATGGGCCGCCACCACCGAGATCAGCGGTGCCATCGTCGCCGGCGGCCAGATCCAGGTCGACCAGAACCGGCAGGTGGTGCAGCACCCGGACGGCGGCGTGGTCTCGGAGATCCTCGTTGAAGAGGGCGACGTGGTCGAAACCGGCGACGTGCTGATCCGGCTCGACCCGACGCTGAAACGCTCCGAGCTCAAGATCGTCGATGACCAGTACGCCGACCTCCTTGCCCGCCGGGCCCGGCTCGAGGCCGAGCGCGACGGCAAGGACGAGATCGTCTTCGCCGACGAGCTGCTCGAGATGGCCGAAAAGAACGACCAGGTCGAAGAGATGATGTCGGGCCAGCGCAACCTGTTCTTCGCCCGCCGCGACTCCGTTGCCCGCGAGATCGAGCAGCTCAACAAGCGCAGCGACCAGATCGCCAACCAGATCGAGGGCATCGAGGCGCAGGTCTCGGCGCTGAGCGACCAGTTCGACCTGATCCAGCGCGAGCTGGCCGACCAGCAGTCGCTGCTCGATCGCGGGCTGGCGCAGGCCAGCCGGGTGCTGGCCCTCCAGCGCGAGGCGGCACGTCTGGCCGGTGAACGCGGCGAACTCGTCGCCTCGAAGGCGCAGGCCGAGGGCCAGATCACCGAGATCGAGATCGAGGTGCTGAAGCTCGACACGACCCGACGCGAAGAGGCGATCACCACCCTGCGCGACATGCAGTTCCGCTCGCGCGAGCTGGCCGAACAGCGGCTGGCGCTTGGCGAGCAGCTCAAGCGGATGGAGATCACCGCGCCGGTGGGCGGCATCGTCTACGGGCTCACGGTCTTCGCCCCGCGCGCGGTGATCCGTTCGGCCGAGCCGGTGCTCTACCTCGTGCCGCAGGACCGCCCGCTGGTGATCTCGGTGCAGATCGAGCCGATCCACATCGATCAGGTCCACCTCGACCAGGACGTGACGCTGCGCTTTGCCTCGCTCGACCAGCGCATGACGCCCGAACTCTTCGGGCGCGTGACGCGGGTCTCGGCCGATGCCTTCGTCGACGAGAACACCTCGGTCAGCTATTACCGCGCCGAGGTGGTGATGGACGACAGCGAGATCGCCAAGCTGCCCGAGGGCACTCAGCTGATCCCCGGCATGCCGGTCGAGGCCTTCCTGCGCACCGGCGAGCGCACCGCGCTGGCCTACCTGCTGAAGCCCTTCACCGACTATTTCGCCCGCGCCTTTCGCGAAACCTGACGGCCGCGGTCCCGGGCTATTTCCATTTTCCTCCGGCGGGGCTAGCGTCGCGCCGAACTCAGCCGGAGGATTCCATGACCGATATCGACGCCCGCCTTTCAGAGCTTGGCCTGACGCTGCCCGACGCGCCTGCGCCCGCCGCCAACTACGTGCCCTACGTGATCAGCGGCAACCTCGTCTTCGTCTCCGGCCAGATCAGCCAGAATGCCGACGGCTTCATCACCGGCAAGCTCGGCGCCGAGCTCGATGTCGAGGCCGGTGCCAAGGCCGCCGCCACCTGCGCGCTCGGCCTGCTGGCCCAGGCCAAGGCGGCCTGCGGCGGTGACTTCTCGAAGCTGAAGCGCGTGGTGAAGCTGACCGCCTTCGTCAACTCGACCCCCGATTTCACCGACCAGCCCAAGGTCGTGAACGGCGCCTCCGACCTGCTGGTCGCGGTGCTGGGCGATGCCGGCCGGCATGCGCGCTCGGCGGTTTCGGCAGGCGCGCTGCCACTGGGCGTCGCGGTCGAGATCGAAGCGATCTTCGAACTGGCCTGAGGCCGACCCATGCCTGCGCTGCCCCCGGCCTTCCTCGACCGACCCATTGCCCACCGCGCCCTGCACGACAAGTCGCAGGGCCGGCCCGAGAACTCGGTCGAGGCGATCCGCGCCGCGGTCGAGGCGGGCTACGGCATCGAGATCGACCTGCAGCTCTCCTCGGACGGGGAGGCGATGGTCTTTCACGACTATGATCTCGCGCGGCTCACCGCCGTCGAGGGGTCGGTGCGCGCCCGCAGCGCCGCCGAGCTGGGGGCCATCCCGCTGCGCTACGGCGCGGCGGGGATCCCGACGCTGGCCGAGGTGCTGACGCTGGTCGCGGGCCGGGTGCCGCTGCTGATCGAGGTCAAGGACCAGGACGGTGGCATGGGCCCGGACGTGGGGTCGCTGGAACGCCGCGCCGCCGAGCTGTTGGCAGGCTACGACGGGCCGGTGGCGCTGATGTCCTTCAACCCGCATTCGGTCGCCGCCCTGGCGCGCCTGGCGCCCGACCTGCCGCGCGGGCTCACCACCTGCGGTTACACCGCCGACGACTACCCGACGCTGCCGCCCGCCACCCGCGAGCGCCTGCGCGGGATCCCCGATTTCGACCGCACCGGCGCGAGCTTCATCAGCCACCACTGGCGCGATCTCGGCAGCCCGCGCGTCTCCGAGCTGCAGGCCGCCGGCGTCCCGGTGCTCTGCTGGACGATCCGGTCGCCCGCCGAGGAGGCAGAGGCGCGCAAGGTGGCCGGCAACATCACGTTCGAGGGATACACGGCTTGAACACGCTCCCGCGCAGGCCAGATAAAGGCAGGCAGGGAAGGCACTCATGACCGATCAGACCCCCGGCGCCTCCATCGCCGTCAACGTCCTATCATCGCTCGACCAGATCGCACAGGCCGACTGGGATGCCTGCGCATGCCCCGAAACCGCGGACGGCGGGCGCCCGGACGATCCCTTCACCACCTGGCGCTTCCTGCATGCGCTCGAGGCCAGCGGCTCGGTCGGGCGCGGCACCGGCTGGGAGCCGCGCTACCTGACCGCCGAGCTCGACGACGAGATCATCGCGGTGGCGCCGCTCTACGCCAAGGGCCACAGCCAGGGTGAGTACATCTTCGACCACTCCTGGGCTCATGCCTACGAGCAGGCGGGTGGCTCTTACTATCCCAAGCTGCAGATCGCCGTGCCCTTCACCCCGGCCACCGGGCGCCGCTTCCTCACCAAGCCCGGGCACGAGGCGACCGGCATCTCGGCGCTGGTGCAGGGGGCGGTGCAGCTCTGTGCCCAGAACCAGCTCAGCTCGCTGCACGTCACCTTCTGCACCGAGGCCGAGGCCATCGCGGGCGAGCGCATGGGGCTCATGCGGCGGACCACCCAGCAATTCCACTGGGAAAACGACGGCTACGCCGATTTCGACGCCTTCCTCGCCAGCCTCAGCTCGCGCAAGCGCAAGAACATCCGCAAGGAAAGGCGCACGGCGCAGGATTTCGGCGGGCGGCTGCGGATGCTGACCGGCGACGAGATCGAGCCCGAGCACTGGGACAGTTTCTGGCGCTTCTACCAGGACACCGGGTCGCGCAAGTGGGGCTCGCCCTATCTCACCCGCGCCTTCTTCGAGATCGCCCACGAGACCCTGCGCGACGACATCGCGCTGGTGATCGCCGAGCGCGACGGCATGGACGTGGCGGGGGCGCTCAACTTCATCGGGCGGGACGTGCTCTTCGGGCGCTACTGGGGCTGTCTCGAGGATCACCCCTGCCTGCATTTCGAGGCCTGCTACTATCAGGCCATCGACTTCGCCATCGCGCACGGCCTCTCGCGGGTCGAGGCCGGGGCGCAGGGCGAGCACAAGCTTGCCCGCGGATACCTGCCGGTCGAGACCCATTCCCTGCACTGGATCGGTGACAGGGGGTTTGCGGATGCGGTTGCGCGCTATCTCGTCGAGGAGCGGCGCGCGGTGGACGAGGAGATCGAGATCCTCACCGCCTACGGGCCGTTCCGAAAGGAAAGAAGGGAAGAGCAGGAATGACCGAGAAACTCTCCGAAACCGCACGCGACACCATACTCGCGCCGTTGATGGACAACGGCTGGGAGATGGTCGACGGCCGCGATGCGATCCGCAAGACCTACGAGTTCGCCGATTTCGTCGAGGCCTTTTCGTGGATGACCCGCGCGGCGATGTGGGCCGAGAAGTGGAACCACCACCCGGAGTGGTCCAACGTCTACAAGACCGTCGAGGTGGTGCTGTCGACCCATGACGTGGGCGGGCTGTCCTCGCTCGACGCCAAGCTCGCGCGCAAGCTCGACGCGCTCTGAGATGACGCGGCCCGCCGGCGTGTGAACGGCGGGCCTGCACCCTCGCAGGCGTCTCAGGCGACCTGCTTCTTCTCGTCCTTGCGGAGGGGAAGGATCGAGTCCGGCGGGATGCCGCGCTTTTCGGCGCTGGCCCGGACCCCCTCGCGCAGGGTGGAACTGCGCTTCAGAAGCTTCCGGAACCGCGCCTCGTCGAGGATCAGCAGCGTCGTCGGCACGATCGCACGGGCCTCGACCCGGCGCGGCCTGCGGGTCAGCAGCGCCATCTGACCGAACATCTCGCCCCGGCCCAGGCGCCAGCTCTGCCCGGCGTTCTCGAGCTCGACCGCGCCGGTCGCGATGAAATAGACGCTGCGCGGGGCGCTGTCCTTGCGCATCAGCAGCGTGCCCGGGTTGACGTAGCTGGCCTTGAGCGACTTCGCGAGGTGCCGCGCGGCTGTGTCGCTGAGGTCGGCGAACAGCGGGAACTGCCGCACCAGCTCGGTTCGCTGCAGCGCGACGTCGAGCTTCGGGCGCTGCTCGGCGGCGGTGCGGCGTTCGTCGATGTCATGCATCAGCGTGGTGTGCAGCTCGGGGCCGATCAGCCCGTCCTCGCGCATGGCGGCGTATTCGCGTTCCTCGAGCCGCAGGGCAGTGCGGCGGATGAAGCGGCGCTCGATCTCTTCGGCATAGCCCGGGTACTGCAGCCGCAGCCCGTCGAGCGCGGTCTCCACCGCCTCCATGCGGCGGCTCAGGAGCTCGGTCAGCAGGTCCGAGACGCGGCGGCCGTGGATCCGGCGGATGCGGCCGTGGATGAAGCCGTCGAGGTCGCGCAGGATCAGCTTCTGGGCCAGCAGCAGCTCGAAGCGGTCGGCGGTGAGCCGCGCCAGCGGGTGCGAGAGCCGCAGCCTGTTGTGCAGCATCACCGCGAAGGTGAAGCTCTTGCCGTAGGCGGTGCTGCGTCGCCCGGCGCGGCCATAGCCACTGCGGCCGTTGCTGCGCGTGGCTTCGATCAGCCGGTCGACGTCCGAGAGCAGCCGCTCCGCCAGCCGCGACGAGACCGAGTGGTCGCGCACCCGTGCGATCACCGTGTCGCGCTCGGCGCCCGCCAGTGCGATCAGCCCGAGGGTGATGCGGTCGCGGTCGAGGATCTCGGTGTTCTCCTCGGCGTCTTTCACCGCCGCCTCCAGCCGGTCGCCGGCGCGCTTGGCCTCGCCCCGCACGATCTCGCGGTCGAGGTCGTAGTTGGCGGTGGTCTTCGCCACGTCCTCGCGCACCGTCTGCAGGGCCACGGCGATGACCTGCTTGGACAGCGCCTGGTCGAGCGGCGACAGCCGGTCGAGCCCGAGCCGCCGGATCACCCAGCGCAGCGTCGTCCCCTGCACCAGCAGCGTGAACAGCGTGAAGCCGGTGGCGAGGATGCCGACCAGCCGCTTGATCTCGATCGGGACACGGAAGTTCTCGGTCACCGCGAGCGCCAGTGCCAGCGTCACCGCGCCGCGCAGCCCGCCCCAGAGGATCGCGACGCGGTAGGGGCGTTCCACCACCGGCGAGACCCTGAGCGCCGACAGGAGAGGCAGCAGCCCGAACAGGATCACCGCCCGCGCCACCATCGCCGCCAGCACCACCACGCCCACGAGGATCACGTCGCTGAGCCGGAACTCTTCCAGCATGCGCGGGATCAGGAGGGCGGCGAGGATAAAGATCAGCGCCCCGGCCCAGTGCGCCAGCAGGTCCCAGACCTCGCGCAGGTTGGTCCAGGCCTGCGGCGGCAGCCGGCCGGGCCCGACGATGTTGAGCGTGAGACCCGCCGCCACCACGGCGATCACGCCCGAGGCGCCGACGCTCTGTTCGGCGATGATGTAGGCGAGGTAGGGCACCGCAACCGAGATCGACTGTTGCGCCAACTCGTATTGCTCGAAGAGACCCATCAACCGCAGCATCACCCGGCCGACGATCCAGCCGGTCAGCGCGCCGCCGGCGATGAGCACCGGGAAGCGGGTCAGCGCGTCCTCGAGCGTCGGGTCGGGCAGGCCCAGCATGACGAAGCCGAGGAAGAAGCCGAAGAGCGCGATGGCGGCGGCATCGTTCAGCAGGCTCTCGCCCTCGATGATGCGCGCCAGCCGGCGCGGCGCCGACAGCGAGCGGAAGATCGAGATCACCGCCGAGGGATCCGTGGTCGAGACGATGGCGCCCACCAGCAGGCAGGCCACCAGCGGCAGGGACGAGGCCCAGGACAGCGCGATCCCCACGGTCAGCGTCGCCACGATCACCGCCACCACCGCCATGACGAGGATCGGCACCCAGTCGTCGGCCATGCGTCGCACGTCCATGCCCAGTGTCGCCTGGAACAGCAGGGTGGGCAGGAATACGTAGAGGAAGACGTTCGCCCGGATCGGCAGGTTGATGATCGTCTCCGCCACCGGGTTCAGCGCATCCGTCAGCGACGTTCGCAACAGGAAGATCGCCCCAGCGGCGATCAGTATGCCGAGGACGGCGAGGATCACGCTGTACGGCAGCTGGAGCCGGGCCGCGAGCGGCTCGGCCATGCCGATCACGAGAAACAGCGAGGCGATGACAGTGGTGACCAGAACGATGTCCATGGGGTGCAAATAGGGGCAAAGGCGTGAATTTCGAAAGAGGCCTTTTGTCGGAGGCCCGCAGTTTCACGCAACTGTGCCCCGCCTGCGCGCGACACTCCGCCAGTACCGGCGTTCCGGGCGGCGAAGGGCCGCGCGAAAGCTGGGCAGAGGCCCCGGTCTGACGCGGGCGTGAAGGGGCATCGCATTGCACGGTCGAGGCCGCCGGGATAGGCTCTTGGAAAGCAGACAGGAGATGATCGGCATGGCAGGCAAGGCATCGGGGTATCTTCGCAGCACGGCGCTCGCGCTGGTTGCTTTGGCTGGGCTCGCTGGTCCGGCTGCGGCGGAGAGCCTGTCCGGAGACTATCTGGCCGCCCGCCAGGCAAGCTTCTTCGGCGATTTCAAGGCCGCGGGTGACTATTACGGCCGGGCCATCGCCTTCGATCCCGAGAACCCGGCCCTGCTCGAGCGCGCTGCGCTGGCCCACCTCTCGCTCGGGGACATCCCCCACGCGGTCGAGCTGGCCGAGCGGCTGAGCACGCAGGGCTACCAGAGCCAGATCGGCCACATGGCGCAGATCGCCGACCTCGCCAAGCGCGAGGATTACGCCACCATCCTCAGCCGCATCGACGAGCAGACCGCCATCGGCCCGCTGGTCGACGGGCTGGCGCGTGGCTGGGCCGAGCTTGGCCGTGGCGACATGAGCGCCGCCCTCGTCGCCTTCGAGGCGATGGCGCAGGAGCAGGGGCTGCAATCCTTCGCGTCCTACCACAAGGCCATGGCGCTGGCCTCGGTCGGCGATTTCGAGGGGGCGGAAACGATCTTCGAGGCCGGCGACGCGGGCACGCTGCAATTCACCCGGCGCGCGGTGCAGGCACGGTCGCAGATCCTCAGCCAGCTCGACCGTCAGGACGACGCGGTGGCGATGATCGACGAGGGCTTCCCGCCCCCGCGCGACCCTTCGCTGGAACAGATGCGTTCGGCGCTGGTGGCGGGCGAGAAGCTGCCCTTCACCTACGTCAACTCGCCCCGGGACGGCATCGCCGAGGTGTTCTACACCGTGGCCGGCGCGCTCTCGAGCGAGGCCAACGACGATTTCACGCTGCTCTACTCGCGCATCGCCGAGTACCTGCGCCCGGACCATTCCGGCGCCATCCTGATGTCGGCGAACCTGCTGGAAAGCCTCGGGCAGTACGATCTTGCGGTCGACACCTTCAAGCGCGTGCCGCGCGACGATGCCGACTATTTCTCGGCCGAGCTGGGCCGCGCCGAGGCGCTGCGCTCGGACGGCAAGCCCGACGCCGCGGTCGAGGTGCTCGAGCAACTCGCGCAGACCAACGGCAACCAGATCTCGGTGCAGTCGGCGCTTGGCGACATGATGCGCCAGCTCGAACGCTACGATCAGGCGGTCGCCGCCTATGATGCCGCCATCTCGGGCTTCGTCGAAGAGCACCCGGCGCAATGGTTCCTCTACTACGCCCGCGGCATCGCCAAGGAGCGGCTCAAGGACTGGCAGGCGGCGGAAGCCGACTTCCGCAAGGCGCTCGAGCTCAACCCGGGCCAGCCGCAGGTGCTGAACTATCTCGGCTATTCGCTGGTGGAGCACCACGCCAAGCTCGACGAGGCGCTGTCGATGATCGAACAGGCGGTCGCGACCGAGCCCCAGAGCGGCTACATCGTCGACAGCCTCGGCTGGGCGCTTTACCGGCTGGGCCGCTACGAGGATGCCGTCGCGCATATGGAGCGCGCCGCCGAGCTGATGCCGGTGGACCCGGTGGTCAACGACCACCTCGGCGACGTCTACTGGGCCGTCGGGCGCACGCTCGAAGCCGAGTTCCAGTGGAAGCGCGCGCTGAGCTTCGTCGACTGGGAAGAGGCCTCGGACGAGGTCGATCCCGAGCGCATCCGCCAGAAGCTGAAGGTCGGGCTGGACCAGGTGCTCTCCGAAGAGGGCAAACCTCCGCTCAAGGTTGCCAATGGCGAATAGGGTCTTTGCCCCGGCCAAGATCAACCTGACCCTCCACGTCACCGGCCGGCGATCTGACGGCTACCATCTTCTGGACTCGCTGGTGAGCTTCGCCCCGGTGGGCGACTGGCTGACGGTGGCGCCGGGGGACGGGCTGACGCTCGAGGTCTCGGGGCCCGAAGCTGCCGGCGTGCCCGACGACATGAGCAACCTCGCACTCCGGGCGGCCGCACTGCTTGCCGGGCACGAGGGGGCTGCCCTGACGCTTGAAAAAAACCTTCCGGCGGCCTCCGGCATCGGCGGGGGCTCTGCCGATGCGGCGGCGGCACTGCGGGGCATCGCCACCCTGTCGGGCGAGATCCCGCAGGGGTTCCTCGAACTTCCCGACCTGCTGATGCACCGCCACGCCGAGCGCATTCTCGGCCTTGGCGCCGACGTGCCGATGTGCGTGCTCTCGCACCCGCTCCGGGCCCGCGGCATAGGCGAGCGGCTCGGCCTCGTCACGCTGCCCGACATCGCGGCAGTGTTGGTCAACCCACGCCTGCCGGTGCCCACGCCCGCGGTGTTCAAGGCGCTCGAAACCCGGGACAATCCGCCGATGCCCGACACGCTGCCCGAGTTTCCGGACGCGGCCTCGCTCATCGGCTTCCTCGCCAGGATGCGCAATGACCTCGAGGCGCCGGCCCTGAAGGTCGAGCCCGGGATCCGCGCGGTGCTGGATGCGCTGGCGGGGCAGGGCGGTTGCGGGCTGGCGCGGATGTCGGGATCGGGCGCGACCTGCTTCGGGCTCTTCCTGTCGGAAGATGACGCCAGGGCGGCCGCGCAGGCGCTGACCGAGGCGCATCCCGGCTGGTGGGTCGCCTCGGGTGTTCTCGGGGATTGCTCGGAGCTGGCGCTGCCGCGGCCTCAGTAAAGCCGCGCCACCACGAAATCGGCGAGATCAATGAGCAGGTCGCGCAGTTCCGACTGCGGCAGCTCTGTCATTGCGTCCTTTGCCTTTTCGGCCCAGGCCAGCGCATCGGTGCGGGTGTCCTCGAGCGCGGCGTGGGCGTTCAGCAGCTCCAGCGCATGTTCGAGATCGCCGTCGCGCTGGTCGCCCTTCTCGATCGTGCGGACCCAGAAGGCGCGCTCTTCATCCGAGGCGCGGGCCACGGCCTTGATAAGCGGCAGGGTCAGCTTGCGCTCGCGGAAGTCGTCGCCGACGTTCTTGCCGGTGGCCGAGCTGTCGCCCTGGTAATCGAGCAGGTCATCGGCGATCTGGAAGGCGATTCCCAGCGCGTCGCCGTAGGTGAAGAGCGCCTGCACCTGCTCCTCCGGAACGCCGGCGATGACGCCGCCGACCTCGGTCGCGGCCGAGAACAGCGCCGCGGTCTTGCCACGCACCACCTGCAGATAGATCTCTTCCGTGGTCTTCAGATCCTGCGCCGCGGTCAGCTGCAGCACCTCGCCCTCGGCGATGGTGGCGGCAGCGTTCGACAGGATGTTGAGCACCCGCAGGTTGCCGGGCTCGACCATCAGCTGGAAGCTGCGGGCAAAGAGGTAGTCGCCCACCAGCACGCTGGACTTGTTGTCCCAGAGCAGGTTGGCGGTGGGGCGGCCCCGGCGCTGGCTGCTCTCGTCGACCACGTCGTCATGCAGCAGCGTCGCGGTGTGGATGAACTCGACGGTCGCGGCGAGGTGCACGTGGAACGGCCCCTGGTAGCCGCAGAGCCGCGCCGAGGCGAGCGTCAGCAGCGGTCGCAGCCGCTTGCCGCCCGCTTCGACGAGGTGCGCAGTGACCTCGGGAATGCGGGGCGCGTGTTTCGAGGCCATCCGCTCGCGGATCAGCGCGTTGACGCCGCCCATATCCTCGGAAAGCAGTTCTGCGAGCCGGTCATGCGGCTTCTTGTTCGGCGTATCCAGACCCATCAAACCCTCGGCATCAGGCTCGACAAGGCGGCTGCCCTGTCCTTACATCCCCTTCATGGAAGAGCTTCTTCGCACCAACGACATAACGCTGATCCCGCTGGTCAAAACCCTTCTCAACGAGGAGGGTATAGACAGCTTCGAGCTGGACGTAAATATGAGCGTGCTTGAAGGCAGCCTAGGCATTCTGCCGCGCCGCCTGATGGTCCGGGCCGACCGCATCGAAGACGCCCGACGGGTGCTCCGCATGTACGGGGTCAAGTTTGAGGGCTGATCCGTTCCCCGACGACGCGCTGGTGCGCAACGCGTTCCTGGGCGGTCGCGTGCAGCTCTGGCAGCCGCTAGAGGGCTACCGCGCAGGCATCGACCCGGTGCTGCTGGCGGCAACGATCCCGGCCCGGTCGGGCGAAAGCGTGCTGGAGCTTGGCTGCGGCGCGGCACCGGCGCTCTGCTGTCTTGGGGTGCGGGTGCCGGGTCTGAAGCTGGCCGGGCTCGAGATCCAGCCGGGCTACGCGGCGCTGGCGCGGCGCAACCTCGAAGGCAACGGGCTCGACGGCGAGGTGTTCGAGGGTGACATCGCCACCCCTCCCGCCACGCTGCGGGCGCTGACCTTCGATCACGTTCTCGCGAACCCGCCCTATTTCGAGGCCGATCGCCGCAGTGCAGCACCGGACGTGGGGCGCGAGATGGCGCTCGCCGGTCCGGCGCCGATGGCCGCTTGGGCGGCGCTCGCGGCGCGTCGGCTGCGGCCCAGGGGCACCATGACCTTCATCCAGAGGGTCGAGCGGCTGCCCGAATTGCTGGCCGCGATGCAGGCGGTTTTCGGCTCACTGGAGCTCTGGCCGCTGGCGCCGCGCGCCGGGCGGGCGCCCCGGCTGATTCTTGCTCGCGGTCGCAAGGGTGGGCGGGCGGCTTTCCGCTTTCACCCGGCCCTCGTGCTGCACGAAGGCGCGCGCCACCTTGAAGATGGCGAGGACTATACCGACGTCATCAGGGCGACGCTTCGGGAGGGCAAAAGGATGGATTTCCCGGTGTGATCGCCCGGTGTTGACGCATGGTAAAGGATTCTTCAGCACGTTCGCATCTGCAGCGTGACTTGAATCGCCGGATGTGCTGCACTGGAAGTTCTAACCCGGCACAAGGAGGAAAGAATGAGCTTGAGTTCGCACCTGCAGGAACTGAAGAAGAAACACCAGAACCTCTCAACCGCTGTGGAAGAGATGCAGCGCAGTCCGGGCGTGGACGACCTGCATGTCGCCGCCCTGAAGAAACAGAAGCTTCGCATCAAAGAAGAGATTACGCGGCTCAGCGGACATCCGAACTGATCCGGCATAACTGCTGACGAACCGGTCTGGTGGTCTCACGGGGGCTACCGGGCCGGACCCGAGATACCAGAAGCCTCTGTCGAACCCGCTGCGGTCCGACCATATCGTCGTCAGATTCACTTAAGAATTCTCTACATTACAGCCAATTTCCTGCCTGCCGAATTCATTAGTCCCTCTTACATGACCTCTGGTGCCCGGGCCGCCGGGCCGATCAATCGTTGATTGGCTCGAGCGTGCTCTCCAGTTGCTCCCGCAGATGCGCGTGCTGCTGCGGCAGCTTGAGCGCCTCGCCAAGGTGCGCGGCCTCTTCGTCGCGTGCAAAGCCGGGCTCGGCGGTGGCCACCTCGAACAGCACCCCGCCGGGGCTGCGAAAGTAGATGGCCCAGAAGTAATCCCGGTCGATCTGCTCGGTCACGTCGAATCCCTGCGCTGTCAGCGAGTCGCGCACCCGCGCCTGCGCATCCCGGTCAGCCACCGAGAAGGCCACGTGGTGCACGCTGCCCGCGCCCTGATCGGCGCTCGGCAGGTCGCTCTGCACGAGATCCACGATATCGGCGCCGTTGCCATCGGGCATCCGGAAACGCGTCACCGGTCCGTCGGAGGCCTCCTCGACGTATCCCATGAAGCCCAACAGCTCGGCGGTGGGCGCGACGTCGCGCAGCCGCAGCTCGACCGAATGGAAGCCGCGCAGCGCCGCGTCCCCGGGCACAGAGCCGCCGGTCCAGGGCGTGCGGGCGTCGTCACATTCGACCAGAGACAGGTCGTCGTCGTCGGGGCCGTCGAGCTGCAGACGCGCCTCGCCGAAACGCGTCGCCTGCGTCGTGGGGGTGCGCCCCGCGAGCCGGTCGGCCCAGTAGGAGAGGCTGCCCTTCGGCACCGCGAAAGCGGTGGTCGAGACCTCGCCCGTGCCCGGCGTCCGGCGCTTGGCGTTGGGGAAGGGGAAATAGGTCATCACCGTGCCGGGGGCGCCGGTCTCGTCGCCGTAGTAGAGGTGGTAGACCTCGGGCCGGTCGAAGTTCACCGTCTTCTTCACACGCCTGAGCCCGAGCAGGTCGGTGAAGAAGGCGTTGTTGCGGGCGGCACTGGTGGCAAGTGCTGTCACGTGGTGCAGGCCGGCGATATCCTCGATCATGGCATCTCTCCTCTGGCATGTGTCGGGGATATAGGGCGCCGCCCTGCGTCCGCCCACTTGCGCAAGCTCGCGGGCATGAAAAAGCCCCGGCGCGGCACGCCGGGGCGAAGATAGTGGCCGCAGGGGCCGGATCAGACGAAGAACTGGCCGCCGTTGGCCGAGATCGTCGAGCCGTTGATGAAGCCCGCCGCGTCGGAGGCGAGGAACACCACGCAGCGCGCGATCTCTTCGGGCTCGCCGAGACGGCCTGCGGGGATCTGGGCGATGATCGACTCGCGCACCTTCTCGGGGACGGCCATGACCATCTCGGTGGCGATGTAGCCCGGGCAGATGGCGTTGGCGGTGATGCCGGCGCGCGCGCCTTCCTGCGCGAGCGACTTCACGATGCCAAGGTCGCCGGCCTTGGTCGCGGCGTAGTTGACCTGCGCGAACTGGCCCTTCTGGCCGTTGATCGACGAGATCACGATGACACGGCCGAACTTGCGCTCGCGCATGCCGGGCCAGACCGGGTGCACGGTGTTGAACACGCCGGTGAGGTTGGTGTCGATCACATCCTTCCACTGCTCCGGGGTCATCTTGTGGAACGGCGCGTCACGGGTGATGCCGGCATTGGCCACCACCACATCAATCGGGCCGAGATCGGCCTCGACCTTGGCGATCCCTTCCTTGGACGCCTCGTAATCCGCCACGTTCCACTTGTAGGTCCGGATGCCGGTCTCCTCGGTAAAGGCCGCGGCCTTCTCGTCGTTGCCCGCATAGGTTGCAGCAACCTCATACCCCTCGGCTTTCAGCGCTTTGGAAATCGCTTCGCCAATACCGCGGCTCCCGCCGGTGACCAGTGCAACTCTCGCCATAAAATTTTCCTCCGTTCTGGCAGATCGTCTTTGGAAACATCGTTACTTATCAATTCGTGATCGCGCAACAATGTTGCTCTGTATCGTCCAACTTAGTCAAAGAGGGCTGGCCGCCCGCTTTTGTCTCGTCCGGTGTACCCGGCACTTTCTGCGGATCCGTGAAACCGCTCCGGAGAGCAGTGCGCCGTGGGCATGTCCTTGCGCGCCGCGCGGCGGGGGCCGGCGACCGGGTCCTGAGCTTGAGGGTGAAAGGGGAGATGCGGAATGACCCGGACCTTCCGAGAACAGGGCGGGGTTTCGCCAATGGGGACGATCCGCGCCGGGTCTTCGCAAGCTCTGGTCATGTGAGAGTGCCCGGGGGGCTCATCGCCCCCCGGTCCCGTTCTGTCAGTCGCGTTCCACGCAGAGCGCAACGCCCATGCCGCCGCCGATGCAGAGCGTGGCGAGGCCTTTCTTGGCGTCGCGGCGCTTCATCTCGAAGAGCAGGGTGTTGAGCACGCGCGCACCGGAGGCCCCGATCGGGTGACCGATGGCGATGGCGCCGCCGTTCACGTTCACGATAGACGGATCCCAGCCCATGTCCTTGTTCACGGCACAGGCCTGTGCGGCGAAGGCCTCGTTGGCCTCGACCAGGTCAAGGTCATCGACCGTCCAGCCGGCCTTTTCCAGCGCCTTGCGCGACGCGTAGATCGGGCCCACGCCCATGATCGACGGGTCGAGACCGGCGGTGGCGTAGGAGGCGATGCGCGCGATCGGCTCGATGCCGCGTTTCGCGGCGTTCTCGGCCGACATCAGCAGCACGCCGGCTGCGCCGTCGTTGATGCCCGATGCGTTGCCCGCGGTGACCGAGCCATCCTTGCTGAAGGCCGGGCGGAGTTTCTGCATGTTCTCGATGGTGGCACCGTGACGGATGTACTCGTCCTTGTTCACCACGATCTCGCCCTTGCGGGTCTTGATGGTGTAGGGGATCACCTCGTCGTCGAACTTGCCGGCGGTCTGGGCGGCCTCGGCCTTGTTCTGCGAGGCCAGCGCGAACTCGTCCTGCATCTCGCGGCTGATCTGCCACTGCTGCGCGACGTTCTCGGCGGTCTGGCCCATGTGGTAGCCGTTGAAGGCGTCCCAGAGGCCATCGCGGATCATGGTATCGATGTAGGTGACGTCACCCATCTTGTAGCCGTTGCGCAGGTTCTGCGCGTGGGGCGACATGGACATGTTCTCCTGCCCGCCGGCGCAGACGATGTCGGCATCGCCCAGCATGATGTGCTGTGCCGCCAGCGCCACGGTGCGCAGGCCCGAGCCGCAGACCTGGTTGATGCTCCAGGCGGCGCTTTCCTTGGGAAGGCCGGCGTTGATGTGGGCCTGACGGGCCGGGTTCTGGCCCTGGGCGGCGGTCAGCACCTGCCCGAGGATGGTTTCCGAAACCTCTCCCTTTTCGATGCCGGCGCGTGCAACCAGTGCTTCGAGCACGGCGGCGCCGAGATCATGCGCCGGGGTGTTGGCGAAGCTTCCCCCGAAACTGCCGACGGCGGTACGGGCCGCGGATGCGATGACGACATTGGTCATGGATTTTAGTCCTCCAAGCAGAACGAAACGCGGGAGGCCAGATCATCGGTCAAAGGCCGCCCTCCTTGATCTTGCCCATCGTTCATAGCGTGCCGCTGAGGCAGGGGACAGGGGGAGGTTGCGGAAAACACGCTCTGGTAGCGCAAATGCTAGCGCAAAATCCCGACGGCGGTGTATCGCGGGGGCCGCGGAGCCGTTCGACTCAGGCGCTGGCGCGTTTGGAGGCGTCGTCGCGCCATGTCGGGCTGACGGTGGGGGCGCCGTAGTAATAGCCCTGCAGGCAGTCGATTCCGATCGCGGTCAGGTACTGCGCGTCGCTCGCGTTCTCGACCGATTCGGCCACGGTGAAGAGGTCGAACTGCTCGGCGATCGAAGCAATGGCGCGGGTCATCACCTGGTTGTCGGGGTCGTGGGCGATGCCGGTGATGAACTGGCCGTCGATCTTTAGGATGTCGAAGTTGAACTCCTTGAAATGGCGCAGGGCGGTGTAGCCGGCACCGAAATCGTCCATCGCGAAGGAAATGCCCTGCCGCTGCAGGTCGTCCATGAAGCTGATCACCAGCTCGGGCACCAGCATCGCCGACGATTCGGTGATCTCGAGAATCAGCCGCTCGGCGACGGTCGGATCCCCCGACAGGCCGCGGTGCAGCGTCTCGGTCCACTTGCGGTAGCCGATGGAGCGGGCCGACATGTTCAGCGACAGCCGCAGCCCGGGTTCGGAGGCGAGCTCGGCCAGCCCCCTTTCCAGCGCGATGCAGTCGAGGATGCGCCCGTGCTCGGTGTCCTCGATCAGCGGGATGAATTCGCTCGCAGGGACGATGCGCCCGGTCTCGTCGAGCACCCGGACCAGCCCCTCGTGGAAGGCTGCAAGCGCGGGCTCGCGCGCCTGCACCACCGGCTGGAACGCCAGCAGCACGTCGCCATGCGCGATGGCCTCGCGCACCGTGTGAAGCATCCTGCTGTCGCGCCGGGCGAGCGCCATATCCAGTGGGTTCTGGCCATGCATAGCGATATGGTCCAATAGGGTCCTTGTGCGTGGCCGCAGCTTTGCTGTCGGTCGCGCGTTCCTGCTGTGAGCCCCGGTATCCGGCATGATGCCCGGTCCGATCTACACCACGATTCCGCAGCGGCCCCGGCCGAAGCGGAGCGGGTGTCGCGCCACTCTGCCCGACGCCGCTTAATCGCAGGTAAAGGCGGGCCCGGATCGTGCCTGTCCCCGGTGGGGAACAGGGTGTTGACTCCCCCGGGAAAGCGCATATAAGCGCCGCTTCATTGGTGTTGGTGGCCCCCGCAAGGGGATGCCCTGTCGCTTCGGCCAAATCCGGAGAGAGGACAACGCCCTTCGAAACCTAGAGCGAAGGAGATCAGCCGTGACCAAACGCACGTCTGCCAAGTACAAAATCGACCGCCGTATGGGCGAGAACATCTGGGGCCGTCCGAAGTCCCCGGTCAACCGCCGCGAATACGGCCCCGGCCAGCACGGCCAGCGCCGCAAGGGCAAGCTCTCGGACTTCGGTCTGCAGCTCCGCGCCAAGCAGAAGCTCAAGGGCTACTACGGCGACCTGACCGAGAAGCAGTTCCGTCGCATCTTCGGCGAAGCAGAGCGTATCAAGGGCGACACCGGTGAGCTGCTCATCGGCCTGCTCGAGCGCCGTCTCGACGCCGTCGTCTACCGCGCCAAGTTCGTGCCGACCGTCTTCGCTGCCCGCCAGTTCGTGAACCACGGCCACGTGCTCGTGAACGGCCAGCGCGTGAACATCCCCTCCTACCGCGTGAAAGAGGGTGACGTCATCGAGGTCCGCGAGAAGTCCAAGCAGATGGCTCTCGTGCTGGAAGCCGCACAGCTTCCCGAGCGCGACGTTCCGGACTACCTCGAGGTGGACCACTCCAAGATGACCGCGACCTTCGTGCGCATGCCGGGCCTCGCAGACGTGCCGTACCCGGTGCAGATGGAACCGAACCTGGTCATCGAATTCTACGCGCAGAACTGATCTTCATTCCTGCGCTTTCCAATCGGAAGAGGCCGTCCCATCCGGGGCGGCCTTTTTCGTTTGCCGGACGGGTGCCCGATTATTGGGCGCGGGGGTCGTGCCGGACGGCCCTCAGATATTTTACCGATTGATAAAAAAATTGACCTATGGAACGCTTTCCCCATCAGACATGGCAGCGGGAGGCGACCGATGGATGTGAAGGCTCTGGTTCCGGGCATCGTGCCGGGACGGATGGACAAGGCTCTGATCGAGGCGGGGTTCGCGGACCTGCATCCGCCGCTCGACGATCACGAGGCGCTGGTGGCGGCGGACCGCTGCTACTTCTGCCACGACGCACCCTGCGCGACGGCCTGTCCCACGACGATCGACATCCCGCTCTTCATCCGGCAGATCGCCACCGGCACGCCCGAGGCCGCGGCGCGGACGATCCTGTCGCAGAACATCCTTGGCGGGATGTGCGCCCGGGTCTGCCCGACAGAGACGCTCTGCGAAGAGGTCTGCGTGCGCGAGGTGGCCGAGGGCAAGCCGGTCGAGATCGGCCGTCTTCAACGCTACGCCACCGACACGCTGATGGCCGCCGACGTACATCCGTTCGAGCGCGACGCGCCGACCGGCAAGCGCATCGCGGTTGTGGGCGCGGGGCCGGCGGGGCTCGCCTGCGCACACCGGCTTGCGATGATGGGGCACGACGTGGTCCTGATGGACGCGCGGCCCAAGCCCGGCGGGCTCAACGAATACGGCATCGCCGCTTACAAGAGCACCGAGAACTTCGCCGCGCGCGAGGTCGAGTGGCTGATGCAGATCGGCGGCATCGAGCTGCAGAGCGGCGTGGCGCTGGGCCGCGACGTGACGCTCGGGTCGCTGCAGGCCGAGTATGACGCGGTGTTCCTCGGGCTCGGGCTCGGCGGGGTGAACGCGCTGGGCGTCGAGGGCGACGACAAGGCGGGCGTCGGCGACGCGGTCTCGTTCATCGCCGACCTGCGGCAGGCCTCCGATCTGGCGGCGCTGCCGGTGGGTCGCGACGTGGTGGTGATCGGCGGCGGCATGACCGCGGTCGACGCCGCGCTGCAGTCGAAGCTGCTGGGCGCGCTCAACGTCACCATCGTCTACCGCCGCTCGCAGGAACGCATGGCCGCCTCGCCCTACGAGCAGGAGCTGGCGCAGGCCAGGGGCGTGCGGATCATCTGTAACGCCTCGCCGGTCGCGGTGCATGGCAACGGCTCGGTGCGTGAGCTCGAGTTCGAGTTCACCGCCGACGACCTCGCCCCGACGGGCGAGCGGTTCCGGCTTCCCGCCGACCAGGTCTTCCGCGCCATCGGGCAGACCCTCACCGGCGACGGGCTGCCCGAGCTCGAGGGCCGCAAGATCGCGGTGGACGGGACCGGCCGCACCTCGGTGCCCGGGGTCTGGGCCGGCGGCGACTGCGCTTCCGGGGGCGACGATCTGACGGTGACCGCCGTGGCCGAGGGCCGCGACGCGGCAGAGGACATCCATGCCAGCCTGATGGAGCAAGCAAATGGCTGATCTTTCGTCGAACTTCATTGGCATCAAGTCACCCAACCCGTTCTGGCTGGCCTCGGCGCCTCCGACCGACAAGGAGTACAACGTCCGCCGCGCCTACGAGGCGGGCTGGGGCGGCGTCGTGTGGAAGACGCTGGGTGAGGAAGGCCCGCCGGTCGTCAATGTGAACGGCCCGCGCTACGGCGCGATCTGGGGCGCTGACCGGCGGCTGCTCGGGCTCAACAACATCGAGCTTATCACCGACCGCCCGCTCGAGGTGAACCTGCGCGAGATGAAATCGGTCAAGCGCGACTACCCCGACCGCGCGCTGGTGGCCTCGATCATGGTGCCCTGCACCGAAGAGGCGTGGAAGGCGATCCTGCCGCTGGTCGAAGACACCGGCGCCGACGGCGTCGAGCTCAACTTCGGCTGTCCGCACGGCATGTCCGAGCGCGGCATGGGCTCGGCGGTGGGGCAGGTGCCAGAGTACATCGAGATGGTGACCCGCTGGGTAAAGCAGTACACGCGCATGCCCTGCATCGTGAAGCTCACGCCCAACATCACCGACATCCGCAAACCCGCCATGGCGGCCCATGCGGGCGGTGCCGATGCGGTGTCGCTGATCAACACCATCAACTCGATCACCTCGGTCGACCTCGACCTCTTTGCGCCCGAGCCCACCATCGACGGCAAGGGCGCGCACGGTGGCTATTGCGGCCCGGCGGTGAAGCCCATCGCGCTCAACATGGTGGCCGAGATCGCCCGCTCGCCCGAGATGCGTGGCCTGCCGATCTCGGGCATCGGCGGCGTGACCACGTGGAAGGACGCGGCCGAGTTCATGGCTCTGGGCGCGGGCAACGTGCAGGTCTGCACCGCCGCAATGACCTATGGCTTCAAGGTGGTGCAGGAGATGATCTCGGGGCTGTCGCAGTACCTCGACGAGAAGGAGATCGCGCTTTCCGACCTGATCGGGCGCGCGGTGCCCAACGTCAGCGACTGGCAGCACCTCAACCTCAACTACATCTCCAAGGCCAGGATCGACCAGGATGCCTGCATCTCGTGCGGGCGCTGCTATGCCGCCTGCGAGGACACCTCGCACCAGGCCATTGACATGTCCGAGGACCGGGTCTTCACGGTCAAGGACGACGAATGCGTGGCCTGCAACCTTTGCGTGAACGTCTGTCCCATCGAGGGCTGCATCACCATGGAGCGCATGGAGGCCGGAGCGATCGACCCGCGCACGGGCCGCGTCGTGCAGGCCGAGCCCGCCGATTGGACCACGCACCCCAACAACCCGATGGCGCTAAAGGCCGCGGAGTGAGGCGCGGGGGCCTCGTGCCCGCCGTCGTTTGACCGGATCATGAGAAGGGCCGGGCCGCGCAACGCCGCGGCCCGGCGTCGTCTTGAGACCGGGCATCGCCCACCGCGTCGTGCCGGACGGGGCAGGGGGCAGAGAGCTTATGCCTCAGCGGTGGATGCGCATCCGGCGGGCGGTGCAGACCACGAGGTAATGGTCGCCGCATTCCAGCAGGTGGAAACCCCGCGCGCGGACCGCCGCCCGCAGCGCCTCGTACCCCATTTCCCGCTCCACATCCTGCTTGCTGCGCCGCACCACGCCGCCGTCGCGCATCGCCATGGCAGAGAAGAGGCGCGCCTGCCAGGCATGGCTGCGGGCACGGTCAGGGGCGGGAGGGGGTGAGAAGCGGTCGGGCTCTGGTCTCATGCCGGAAGCATCCGGCGATTCTGGTTAATCGCTGGTTTCCGCGGGCGTCAGAAGCTTGCGGAACAGCTGCTCCACATGGGCGTTGGCATCGGCCCAGCCGCCGCTCTCGTCCGGGACAAGCACCCGGATCTGCGCCTCGAAATCCGCGTAGTGCTGGGTGATGGCCCAGATCGACAGCACCAGCTGCCGCGCGTCGGTCTGTGCCAGCCGGCCATCCGCGGCCCAGCCCTCGATCAGCGCGCATTTCTCCTCGAAAAGCGGCTTCAGCGTGGATTCCAGGTGCGGCGCCATGCGGGGCGCGCCCTGCAGGATCTCGTTGGCGAAGAGCCGGCTTTCGCGCGGGTACTTGCGGCTCATCTCCATCTTGCGGCGGATGTAGCCGAGGATCTCCTGCAGCGGGTCGCCGTCCGGGTCCATCTCGGCCAGCGGCGCCAGCCATTCGTCCATCAGCGCGTTGAGGACGGCGACGTGGATCGCCTCCTTGCCGTCGAAGTAATAGATCAGGTTCGGTTTGGACATGCCCGCCGCCTCGGCGATCTGGTCCAGCGTGGCGCCCCTGTAGCCGTGCTGCGAGAACACCTCCAGCGCGGCGGTCATGATCTTCTTACGGTTGCGCAGCTGGATGCGACTCGGCTTCTTTACGGCACCGTCTGCCATGCACTCCTTCTCCGCTCAAATTTCGGGCAGAGGCGCCGGCATACCGCCTGCATTCCGTGCCGCCCCCGTCAGACAATTCTTGACTCGTTCCGGGGGCGTTGCAATCGTGCCTTTACCAAATGGTAAAAAACAGGCGCGCCGGACGGGAGCCCGGCCCGGAAAAACAGCAGACCGCAGGGGAAGCAAGATGGCGATATCGGGAGAGAACCTCCGGATCGACGGCGACCGGCTATGGGACAGCCTCATGGACATGGCCAAGATCGGGCCGGGCGTCGCGGGCGGCAACAACCGCCAGACACTCACCGACGAGGATGCCGAGGGCCGCGCGCTCTTCAAGTCCTGGTGCGACGACGCAGGGCTGAGCATGGGCGTCGACACCATGGGCACCATGTTCATGACGCGCGAGGGCACCGACCCCGATGCGCTTCCGGTCTACGTGGGCAGCCACCTCGACACGCAACCCACGGGCGGCAAGTACGACGGCGTGCTGGGCGTGCTCGGCGCGCTCGAGGCGGTGCGCTCGATGAATGATCTGGGCATCAGGACGAAGCACCCGATCGTGGTGGTCAACTGGGCCAACGAGGAGGGCGCCCGCTTTGCGCCCGCGATGCTGGCCTCGGGCGTCTTCGCCGGGGTGCACAGCCAGGATTACGCCTACGGGCGCAAGGATCTCGAGGGCAAGACCTACGGCGCCGAGCTCGAACGCATCGGCTGGAAGGGCGACGAGGAGGTGGGCGCGCGCAAGATGCACGCCTATTACGAGCTGCACATCGAGCAGGGCCCGATCCTCGAGGCCGAGGGCAAGGACATCGGCGTCGTCACCCATTGCCAGGGGCTATGGTGGCTGGAGTTCACCCTCACCGGGCGCGAGGCCCACACCGGCTCGACGCCGATGGAGATGCGGGTGAACGCGGGGCTCGCCATGGCGCGGATCCTCGAGACGGTGCAGGAGGTCGCGATGGCGGCGCTGCCCGGCGCCGTGGGCGGCGTGGGCCAGATGCAGTTCTCGCCCAACTCGCGCAACGTGCTGCCGGGGACGGTGGTGTTCACCGTCGACATCCGCTCGCCCGACCAGGCCAAGCTCGACGGCATGCGCGCCGAGATCGAGACGCGCGCCGCGGCGATCTGCGACGAAATCGGCGTCGGCTGCGCGGTCGAGGCGGTGGGCCACTTCGACCCGGTGACCTTCGATCCCGAGCTTGTCGGCAATGTGCGCAAGGCGGCCGAGGAGCTGGGCTATTCGCATATGAACCTGATCTCCGGCGCGGGTCACGACGCCTGCTGGGCGGCCAAGGTCGCGCCCGCGACCATGGTCATGTGCCCCTGCGTGAAGGGCATCTCGCACAACGAGGCCGAGGAGATTTCAAAGGACTGGGCCACGGCCGGGGCGGAGGTCCTGTTCCGGGCGGTGCTCGAGACGGCGGAGATCGTGGAGTGATCTGAGACGACGAAACCGGGGGACAGCCCGTCGCCATCGGGCTTGAAGCGATGGCGCCACGACGGCGACCCCCGGGTATTTCAGGCCAGTAGAAGACCGGGGAGCGCTCTGGTCGAGGGAGCAAGCAAATGACCACAGTCATCAAGGGCGGCACGGTTGTCACCGCGGATTACAGCTACGAGGCGGACGTTCTCGTCGAGGGCGGCAAGATCGTCGGGATCGGCCCGGACCTGAAGGGCGACGAGGTGCTCGACGCCACCGGCTGCTACGTGATGCCGGGCGGGATCGACCCGCACACCCATCTCGAGATGCCGTTCATGGGCACCTATTCCTCGGACGATTTCGAAAGCGGAACCCGCGCGGCGCTGGCGGGCGGCACCACCATGGTGGTGGATTTCGCGCTGCCGTCGCCGGGGCAGGGGCTGCTCGACGCGCTGCAGATGTGGGACAACAAGTCGACCCGCGCCAACTGCGACTATTCCTTCCATATGGCGATCACCTGGTGGTCGGAGCAGGTCTTCAACGAGATGGAGGCCGTGGTCCGGGAACGCGGCATCAACACCTTCAAGCACTTCATGGCCTACAAGGGCGCGCTGATGGTGAACGACGACGAGCTCTACGCCTCGTTCCAGCGTTGCGCCGAGCTGGGCGCCATCCCGCTGGTCCATGCCGAGAACGGCGACGTGGTGGCGGAGCTGTCGGCCAAGCTGCTGGCGGCGGGCAACAACGGGCCCGAGGGCCACGCCTATTCCCGGCCGCCGCAGGTCGAGGGCGAGGCCACCAACCGCGCCATCATGATTGCCGACATGGCGGGCGTGCCGCTCTACGTGGTGCACGTCTCCTGCGAGGACAGCCACGAGGCCATCCGCCGCGCCCGTATGCAGGGCAAGCGGGTCTGGGGTGAACCGCTGATCCAGCACCTGACTCTCGACGAAAGCGAGTATTTCGACAAGGACTGGGACCACGCCGCGCGCCGGGTGATGTCGCCGCCGTTCCGCAACAAGATGCATCAGGACAGCCTGTGGAACGGCCTCGCGTCGGGCTCGCTGTCCTGCGTGGCGACGGACCACTGCGCCTTCACCACCGACCAGAAGCGCTATGGCGTCGGCGATTTCACCAAGATCCCGAACGGCACCGGCGGGCTCGAGGACCGGATCCCGATGCTCTGGACCTATGGCGTGGGCACCGGGCGGCTGACCAAGGAAGAGTTCGTCGCGGTCACCTCGACCAACATCGCCAAGATCCTCAATTGCTACCCGACCAAGGGCGCGATTCTCGTGGGCGCGGATGCCGATATCGTGGTGCTCGACCCGGAGAAGTCCAAGACCATCTCCGCCGCCTCGCAGCAGTCGGCCATCGACTACAACGTCTTCGAGGGCAAGGAGGTCAGGGGCCTGCCGCGCTTCGTGCTGACCCGCGGCAAGGTTGCGGTCATGGACGGCGAGATGAAGACCGAGGAAGGCCACGGCAAGTTCGTCAAGCGCGAGCCCGCCGGGGCGGTGAGCCGGGCGCTCTCGTCGTGGAAGGAACTGACCGCGCCGCGCCCGGTGCAGCGGTCGGGGATCCCTGCGAGCGGAGTCTGACTTGTCCCTACTGCGGAACGAAACGCTCGAGTTCGGGCAGAAGGACGACGCTCTCCTGCTCGTGCGGGTCGGTGCGGGCGAGAACGCTCACCACCTCGACGTTGCCGGTGTTGATCGGCAGGTGGGGCACTCCGGCGGGAATGTAGACGAGATCGCCGGCGGTGGTCTCCATCATGTTCTCGAGCTCAGGGCCCCAGTACATGACGGCGCTGCCCTCGATCACGTAGATCGCGGTCTCGTGGCTTTCGTGCATGTGGGCTTTGGCGCGGCCGCCGGGCGGGATGCGCAGCACGTGCATGCAGATCCCCAGCGCGCCGCTGGTCTCGCGCGAGATGCCTTCGAGGTAGTTGAACCCCTGCTTTCCCGCGTAGCTCTCTCCGGGGCGAAGCTTGCGGCAACGGGCGGGCGTTTCGGTCATGGCACTGTCCTTCCGGAGGCTGCGGCATGATGGATGGCACTCCGAAACCCGCCGCTGCGTCAACCGTGATCTCCGCCAGCGCGCTCAACCTGACCTTCGAGACCAACGACGGGCCGGTGCACGCGCTGAGGGACGTGAACCTCGAGGTGGGGAAGGGCGACTTCGTCTCCTTCATCGGGCCCTCGGGCTGCGGCAAGACCACCTTCCTGCGGGTCATGGCCGATCTCGAGCAGCCCACGTCGGGCACCGTCCTGGTGAACGGCGTTACGCCCGAAGAAGCGCGCAAGGCCCGTGCCTACGGCTACGTCTTCCAGGCGGCGGGGCTTTACCCGTGGCGCACCATCGGCGGCAACATCCGCCTGCCGCTCGAGATCATGGGCTACGACAAGCGCGTGCAGGCCGAACGGGTGAAGGAGGTCCTGGCGCTGGTCGACCTCGCCGGGTTCGAGAAGAAATATCCGTGGCAGCTGTCGGGCGGCATGCAGCAGCGCGCCTCCATCGCCCGGGCGCTGGCCTTCGAGGCCGACATCCTGCTGATGGACGAGCCCTTCGGCGCGTTGGACGAGATCGTACGCGACCACCTGAACGAGCAGCTTCTGGCGCTCTGGGCGCGGACGCAGAAGACAATCTGCTTCGTCACCCACTCTATCCCCGAGGCGGTCTACCTGAGCACCAAGATCGTGGTGATGTCGCCGCGTCCGGGGCGCATCACCGACGTCATCGAAAGCACGCTCCCGCGCGAGCGCCCGCTCGACATCCGCGACACGCCGGAGTTCCTGGAAATCGCCCACCGCGTGCGCGAGGGGCTGCGGGCGGGGCACGCCTATGACTGAGCCGTGCGCCCCTTTCGTTGCGGCAAGGCAAGCCCCTGGCGCTTTCCGGCCGCCGGTGGCGCGCCAGCGATGGGCGCGGGCGGCTGGCGCGCGTTCCAGCCTTCAGCGCCACCGGTTCTCCGGCCTGTTTCGAATTTCAGGATACGGAAAGACGCCTTCATCTTCCCGAAAACATTCGAATTTTCTTTTCTGTCGCCGCTATTCCGGTCGAGTATTCGAGGAAAGATGAAGGCATGGGGAGGATCGGCATGAACACAGTGCAGCACAGCCCCCGGCTCGCAGGGCCGGATGATGTCCCGGGGATCGCGGCGGTGCTCAACCGCTGGATCGACGAGACCACCTGGATGCCAAGATCCATGCCGCCATCCGATATCGAGGATATCATCCGCACGGCGCTTCCGGACCGCAACATCTGGGTGCTCGGCGATCCGATCGAGGCCTACCTGTCGCTCGATCCGAGGGTGTCGAAGATCGGGGCGCTCTATTGCTCGCGCACCGGGGAAGGCTGCGGCAAGGCGCTGATGGACCGCGCCAAGGAAGGCCGGGATTTCCTCTGGCTCCACACCAACGTCCCGAACCTCGGGGCGCAGCGCTTCTATCGCCGTGAGGGCTTCGAACCCGTCGGCGGCGAGATCATGCCCGACCCGCCCGAGACCGTCCCCGAGATCCGCATGGAGTGGCACCGTTGAGAGCTGTCGTGCCCGTGCTGACCGTCGTCGCGGTGATCGTCGCGATCTGGTACGCGGCCGCGGTCTGGCTCAACGCGCCCTGGGCGCGGGACATGGCCGCGCGGCAGGACCGCGAGCTCGGGGCTGCGGAGCTGGTGGTCGACACCTGGAGCCAGGACAAGCCGAAGCTGCCCGCACCGCACCAGGTCGTCACCGAGCTCTGGGAGACCACGGTCGAGAAGAGCGTGACCTCGAAGCGCAGCCTCGTCTACCACGCCTGGGTGACGCTCTCGGCGACGCTGGCGGGCTTCGGGCTCGGCACCGCGCTCGGGTTCGCGCTGGCGGTGGGCATCGTCTACATCCGTGTCATGGACATGAGCGTCATGCCCTGGGTCATCGCCAGCCAGACCATCCCGATCCTTGCCATCGCGCCGATGATCATCGTGGTGCTGAACGCGGTGGGCGTCTCGGGTCTGCTGCCCAAGGCGGTGATCTCGATGTACCTGAGCTTCTTCCCGGTGGTCGTGGGCATGGTGAAGGGGCTGCGCTCGCCCTCGGCGATGCAGCTCGACCAGATGCGCACGTGGAATGCCACCAGCGCGCAGGAGTTCGTCAAGCTGCGCCTGCCATCGTCGATGCCCTACCTCTTCGCCTCGCTGAAGATTGCCATGGCCGCGAGCCTCGTCGGCGCCATCGTGGGCGAACTGCCCACTGGTGCCGTGGCAGGGCTGGGCGCGCGCCTGCTGGCGGGCAGCTACTACGGCCAGACCATCCAGATCTGGTCGGCGCTCTTCATGGCGGCTGCGGTCGCGGCTGCCATGGTCGGGCTGATCGGCGTGCTGCAGCGGGTCACGCTGCGGCGCATGGGGCTGGACCGATGACTGCGCGGGCGCTGGTCTCGCGCGCGCCGCTGGTGGCCTTCCAGATCGCGCTGGGGGTCGCCCTCGTGGCCAAGGGGCTCGTGTCCTCGGGCGTGGGCACCGCGCTGGTGACGCTGGCGCTGTTCGCGGTGTGGATCGGCGGCACGCTCCTCAACAGCTGGCTGGCGGCGCGCCCCGGCGTCTTGCGCTTCAAGGCCTTCGCCATTCCTCTGGTCTTCGGGCTCACGCTGCTGGCGATGTGGGAGATAGCGGTGCGGGGCTACGGCGTCTCGACGGTGATCCTGCCGCCGCCCTCGGCCATCGCGGTGCGGTTCTCGCACTCGCTCCCGATCCTCTGGGAGGATTTCGTCCAGACCGTGATCAAGGGCGCGCTGAGCGGCTTCGTCATCGGCTGCGTCGCGGCGCTGGTGACGGCGGTGGTGGTCGACCGCTTCGACTTCCTGCGCCGCGGCCTGCTGCCGGTCGGCAACTTCGTGGCGGCGCTGCCGATCATCGGCATCGCCCCGATCCTCGTGATGTGGTTCGGCTTCGACTGGCAGTCGAAGGCGGCGGTGGTGGTAGTCATGGTGTTCTTCCCGATGCTGGTGAACACTGTCGAGGGGTTGCACGATACCAGCGCCATGCAGCGCGACCTGATGCGCACCTATGCCGCCGGCTACTGGACGACGCTCTTCAAGTTGCGCCTGCCGGCCGCCATGCCTTTCATCTTCAACGGGCTCAAGATCGCCAGCACGCTGGCCCTGATCGGCGCCATCGTCGCTGAATTCTTCGGCTCTCCCGTCAGGGGCATGGGCTTCCGGATCTCCACCAGCGTCGGGCTGCTTGCGCTGGACCTGGTGTGGGCTGAAATCGTGGTGGCCGCGATCGCGGGCTCGGCCTTCTACGGCGCCATCGCGCTGCTCGAGAAGGCCGTCACCTTCTGGCACCCCTCGCAGCGGGGCCACGGACACTAGGACCAACGACAAGAACCAACACGGAGGTAACGATGACAACATTGACCAGACTGGGCGCCCTCGCGGCGCTGTCGCTGGCCGCAGGTGCGGCCCACGCGGCGGACGAGATGACGCTGCAGCTCAAGTGGGTGACGCAGGCCCAGTTCGCGGGCTACTACGTGGCCGCCGACAAGGGGTTCTACGAGGAAGAGGATCTCGACGTCACCATCAAGCCCGGCGGTCCCGACATCGCGCCGGTGCAGGTGCTGCTCGGCGGCGGTGCCGACGTGATGGTCGACTGGCTGCCCTCGGCGCTTGCGGCGCGCGAGAACGGCGCCCCCATCGTCAACATCGCCCAACCCTTCAAATCCTCCGGCCTGATGCTCACCTGCCTCAAGGAGCACGGCATCGAGACCCCCGCGGACTTCCCCGGCCACATGCTGGGCACGTGGTTCTTCGGCAACGAACTGCCGCTCTATTCGTGGATGTCCAAGCTCGGCTACGCCACCGACGGCTCCGAGGGCGGCGTGACCATTCAGAAGATCAATTTCAACGTCGATCCGCTGCTCCAGAAGCAGGTCGAGTGCGCCACCACCATGACCTACAACGAGTACTGGCAGGTGATCGACGCGGGCCTCACGCCGGATGACCTCGTGGTCTTCAAGTACGAGGACGAGGGCATCTCGACGCTCGAGGACGGGCTCTACACCACCGAGGAGAACCTTGAGGACCCCGAGATGGTCGACAAGCTGGTCCGCTTCGTGCGCGCCTCGATGAAGGGCTGGAAATACGCCGAGGAGAACCCCGACGAGGCGGCCGACATCGTGCTCGAGAACGACGCCACCGGCGCCCAGACCGAAGTCCACCAGAAGCGCATGATGGGCGAGATCGCCAAGCTGACGGCGGGCTCGAACGGTGCGCTTGATCCGGCGGACTTCGAGCGTACGGTCGACGTGCTGCTGTCCTCGGGCGCCGATCCGGTGATCACCGCGAACCCGGGCGACGCCGCATGGACCCTCGCGATCACGGATGAAGCGCTGAAGTGACGGTCCCCGGTCGTGTCGCCGCTCTCCGGGGCGGCGGCGGGCTCTGCCAGAGGCAAAACGAATGAGGGGGTGGCTGCAACTGCCACCCCCTTTTCTGTTGATAATCAATCTTAAAAATGGTGACGCGGCCAAGGTTGGGGACGGGCTGCGCCAAACTGGGGATGGAATGCTCCCTACGCGCGGCGATTCGTAGACCGCCCCTGTGACAGGCGCGTGACGTTGCGATGAAACCGACCCTAGCGGGCGGGATTCGCCAGCATGGCGAGCAGATCCGCGGTCCGGAAGGGGCGGTGCAGCACCGTGAAGCCCGCCGACTCGCCGCGTTCCTCGGCCTCGAACCCCATCAGCACCACGCGTGCCTGCCGCGCCGCCAGCGCGCTGCCGAGCGCCGAGGCCTGCGCCGCCTCGGGCGACATCGACATCACCGCAAGCGTGATCTGCGGATGTTCGTCCAGCGCGGCAAGGGCCGCGGCCTCGTTGGCGGGCAGGACGATGCGCGCGCCGGGATGGGATTCCTCGAGCGTACTGGCGATGTCTTCGGCAACCACGGGGTCGTGGACGAAAACGAGAAAGGAGAGCGCCGGGAACATCCGGTCATTTAGAGTCATATCGGCCTACGCTGAGAGTTCAGCTGCACTGTGGAACGAAATTGCTGACGCAGCATTAAACTGTGACATAGGCAGCGCCGAGATGGTTCCCCATGAAGATGATTTCCTGTCACGACTGCCCGCTTCACGACTGCGGGCCCTTCATTCCGCATTCCGAAGAGGAGAAGACTTTTCTGAATGGCTTCAAGGCGGGGGAGATGTCCGTCGAGCCGGGCACCCAGATCCTGCTGGAAGGATCCAACGCCCCGCAGATCTACACCGTGCTCGAGGGCATGGGTCTGCGTGAAAAGACACTCGAGGACGGTCGCCGGCAGGTGATCAACTTCGTGCTGCCCGGCGACCTTCTGGGCCTGCAGGCCGGCATCATGGGCGAGATGCAGCACACGGTCGAGGCGGTGACGCGGATGCGGCTCTGCGTGTTCCGGCGCGAGAGTTTGTGGACGCTGTTCCGCAACCGGCCCGAGCTGGCCTTCGACCTGACGTGGATCGCCGCGGCCGAAGAGCATTTCCTTGGCGAGACGGTCGCCACGCTGGGCCAGCGGGGCGGCATCGAGCGCGTGGCCTGGGCGCTGGTTAAGATCTTCCTGCGCCTGCGAGAGCTCGAGAAGGGCACCAAGGAGGCGGTGCCGATGCCCTACCGGCAGCAGGACCTCGCGGATGCGCTGGGGCTGTCGCTGGTGCACACCAACAAGACGCTCAGCCGGCTGCGCGCCAAGCGCCTTGCGGACTGGTCTGCGGGCACCCTGCGCGTGCCGGACGTGGCGGCGCTGGCCGAGGTGGCGATGACGGACCCCGAGGCCTTGCCCCGGCGTCCGTTCCTCTGAGCCCGCGCCCCGTCGCGGGTCAGCGGCGGAGCGTGTCGCCGTAGGCGATCTTGGGGCTGAGTTCGATGATCTTCTCGAACTCCGCGTCGGGGTTGTCGACCCGGGCGGCGATGATCTCGGCTGCCTTGCGACCGATCTCGGACCGACAGGCGTCCATGGTGGCGAGCTTGCGGGGCAGACCCTGCAGCAGTTCAACGCCGTTGAACCCGGCAAGGCCGATGTCGCCGGGGATGTTGCGCCCCTGCTCGAGCAGGTAGAGCAGCCCGCCAGCGCCGATCATGTCGTTGGAGTAATATAGGAAATCGAGCTCCGGCTCGCGGGCGAGGATGGTCTGGGTCATCTCGCGGCCCTTGGCCAGCGCCGACCCGCCCGAGTAGAACTCCTGCTCGATCACCTCGATGCCGCCCTTGGCGAGCGCCTCGGTGAAGCCCTCGAAGCGTTTCCGGGCGCGGTAGTCGAGCGGCATCTTGGTGCCGAGGAACCCGATCTTCTGGTAGCCCGCGCGCAGGATCGCCTTGGCCATCTCGCGGCCCGCCCGCCGGTGCGAGATGCCGACGGCGGTGTCGATCGGGGTGCCGTCGGTGTCCATGATCTCGACCACGGGGATGCCGCTGGCCTTGAGCATCGCCTTCGACGCCTCGCTGTGCTCAATGCCGGCAATGATCACGCCCGAGGGCCGCCACGACAGCATCTCGTAGAGCACCCGCTCTTCCTTTTCAGGCTCGTAGTCGGTGACGCCGACGACCGGCTGCAGCTCGGTGTCCTCGAGCACGCTCGAGATCCCGGCCATGACCTCGGGGAAGACCATGTTGCGCATCGAAGGGATGATCACGGCCACGAGGTTGACCCGCTGGCTGGCAAGGGCGCCGGCGATCTTGTTCGGCACGTAGCCGAGCGCCTTGGCGGCCTCAAGCACCTTCGCCCGCGTCGTTTCGGAGACGTCCCCGCGGTTTCGCAGCACCCTGCTGACGGTCATCTCGGACACTCCCGAGGCTTCAGACACATCTCTCAGGGTGAGGGGGCGGGGATCGTCGTCTGCCACGGCAAGGTCTCCTCAATACAATAATTTGTTGCGATGTTAGCGGGTATTGCGCCGCAGACAAGACACGTATGGCGCGTGCCAAAAATTCCCTCAAGCGGATGACAACCGCCGCGGCAGGCGCTATGGGAGGGCCTGAAGGTCCCGTGGCTCAACCGGATAGAGCCGCCCCTCCCAAGTGGAGGGTCCGGGGCCGAAAGAAGATGGAGAGACATACGCTTAGGAAAAAGGCAGCCTTGCGCGACCCATGTTCCGAACCGTATGAAGGTGAAAATCAGGCCCCGTGGCTCAACTGGATAGAGCAGCCCCCTCCTAAGGGGCAGGTTGCAGGTTCGAATCCTGCCGGGGTCGCCAAAAACACCTGAAAAATATGGCTTATTTACAGGACGTTGTGCGGAAGCGTGCAAAAAGGCCTGTGAGCTTTCAGGCCGAAATCGGCGGAAACGGCCGATTTCTCGTACAAAACCTGTACAAAATTCGCACGTTTGTGCGTATCTTGGGAGGCAATCATGAGCCGCCATAGCTTTGACCCGAAATCGCGGGAAGTGTTGGCCTGAACGCGGCGGTGATTTTCCAGAACATCACCTTCTGGATCGAGAAGAACCAAGCCAATCGCCGCAACCTTCGCGACGGACGGTATTGGACCTACAACTCGATCTCGGCCTTTAGTGAGTTGTTCCCCTATCTGAGCGAAAAGCGGATCCGAACAGCACTCGAAAAGCTGGTCAGCGCAGAGCTGATCATCAAGGGCAATTTCAGCGATGACCGTTATGACCGGACCTGTTGGTATGCCTTGAGCAACTCCATTTGCCCAAATGGTCAAATCGATCCGACCGAAAGGGAAGATGATGCATTTGCTCCTGAGGGCAAGCCATCTGCCCCAGAGGGCAAATCCTATAAGAACAGATATAAACTATATCAAAAACCAAATCTTTCGCACGCGAAGGCGGCGGTGGAGGATGAAGTTTCTGAAAAGATTATGTCCGCCTATCCGGAGGATCGGCTCTGTTGCACAAATCGCGTGAGGGATTCATCCCGTGAATCCAGAGTGGTAGCAGGGATGCATGAGCAGACCCACACCCACGACCTACAGGACCAGGAACTGGCCAGCCTACAATGAGGCGCTCAAGTGCCGGGGTTCGCTGACGATCCACTGACCGGCAGTGCATTGCGCAGCAATGTCACGAGAGGTTGGTTCGACCCCGAGATGAACTGGAATGCCGCGCCGACAGGCAGGCGCGGCCGCCAGCAGACCTTCAGTGATGCTGCAATCCAGACGTGCCTTTCGATGAAGGTGCTGTTCGGCATGGCGTTGCGGCAGACGACCGGCTTCGTCGAGAGCCTGCTGCGCCTTGTCGGCCTCGACTGGACGGTGCCCGACTTCAGCACACTGTCTCGCCGTCAGAAGACCTTGGCTGTCAACATCCCCTACCGGGGCTCAAAGGGGCCGCTGCACCTGCTGATCGACAGCACTGGCATCAAGGCCGAGGGCGAAGGCGAATGGCACGCCCGCAAGCATGGCGGCCCCAAACGGCGAGTGTGGCGCAAGATCCATCTCGGGATAGATGAGGAAACGCTGGAGGTTCGTGCCGTCGAGATCACCGGGAGCCACATTGGGGACGCGCCGGTTTTGCCCGACCTGCTCGGCCAGATTCCGGCGGACCAGGAAATCGGTAGCGTCACGGCAGATGGGGCCTACGACACACGCAAATGCCACGATGTCATCGGTGACCGCGGCGCCCACGCTGTCATTCCGCCCCGCAAGAATGCGAAGCCGTGGAAGACAGTCACCGCCGGAGCCATGGCCCGAAATGAAGCCCTGCGGGCTTCGAAATACCAGGGCCGCGCGATCTGGCGACGATGGAGCGGATATCACCGACGAAGCCGCGTCGAGACGAAGATGCATTGTGTGAAACTGCTGGGCCAGCGGCTCATGGCGCGGGATTTCGACCGTCAGGTCGCCGAGCTCCAGGTCCGCATCGCTATCCTGAACGGCTACACCGCGCTCGGCATACCCGTCACGGAAGCAGTGGGATAAGTCCGTCCGGGGAAAGGGGAACCTCGGCCATCACCCGATTTGCACAACAGAGCCGCGCACCGCGGCTATGTCCTGACGGCGTTTTCGGTTTCGCAAACAAGGAGATACCCGGCGCGGTGGACCGTCACGATGTCAACCGGGAAAGACCGGATGTGCCCGCGCAGACGGTTTATCAGCACGTCGATGCTGCGGTCCCCCGGGGACCACTCACGCCCGCAGATTGACTGCGTCATCTGATCGCGCGTCTGCAACTGCCCTTCATTCAGCAAAAGCGCATGCAGCAGCCGCGCCTCCGCGGGCGCCAGAATGACATATTGGCCGGGTGTTTCGAGTCGGCGGCTGCGCGGGTCAAATGTCATCCCGGCGATTTCGAGAACACCGTTCGCTGCCGGTTTGGCCGTGTCGGAATGGCTATGAAGCAACTGACGGATACGGCTGCTCAGCTCCAGGGGATTGAACGGTTTGGTCACATATTCGGTGGCGCCAAGCCCGATCCCCAAAAGCTTGTCCCTCGATTTGTCCAATGTGCTGAGAATGATGACCGGGCAGTCGTTTTCGCTCTTGATCGTGCGCAACAACAGCAGGCCGTCACTGTCCGGCAGGCACCGGTCGAGCAGGACCAGATCGAAATGGGTGTCGGCCAGCACGTCTTCAGCCTCGCGCGCCGATCCGACGATGACAAAATCAGCACCGGCCCCGGCGATAATGTCTTCGAGCATAAGTTGCACGATCGGATCGTCATCGATGCAAAGAACAGTGGCTCTCTTTGCACTGGGCAGGGGACGGACCTGATGCATCCGGACGCTCATACCACTGCCTCACCCGCAGTCAGCCGCCGCCAGGACGGCACGTCGCCCAGGTCCCGGTCAAGCGCCGCCAGATGTGCGGCCAGGTTGAGGGGCTGGCCTTCGTCGTTGCAGTCGGCTTCGAGACAGCGCAGCGCGGCTTCCAGGTCCGACAACGCCAGGATCGCGCAACTTCCGGCAAGCCGGTGCGCGGACAGGGTCAGCACATGCCGCGGGGTGTCGTCGGCCCGCAACTGTCGGCGAAACTCCGACCAGCTCGAGGCAAAGACATCAATCATCGCCTTGACGGTACCGGGCGCAAGTCCTTGCAGGCTTTCGGGGGCCTCGCGGCGTGTTGGATGGGTTGAAAAGTGTCGCGACTCCGATCCGAAAATGGCCGACGACAGGCTGACCTGACCGGCCGGTTTGGCAAGCACCTCGTCAAACCCCGTAGACCGACCGACAAGCGCATCGACATTGGCCGTCAGCGCAATGAACTTGGCGCGGCGACGTGTACGTTCCTGCAAATACGCGATCAGTGTCGGGCCGTCCCCATCGGGCAAGAGGTAGTCGACCACATAGACGTCGAACTCGGCTTTGGCCGCCTGTTGCTTTGCCTCCGCGACAGAGGCGGCGCGGGTGACCTTGAGACCGATCCGCTCCAGTTGATGGGCCGTCACATTGGCGCCGATCGGGTCGTCATCGACCAACATGCACGATTGCGCATGCGGCAACTTGCGGGTGGTCTGGCCCGCGGATCGCGGCCCGGTCGCATCCAGAATGTCGGACTGGACAAGCGGCACCTCGAACCACACCAAGGCACCGGCCTCGAGATTCTGATAGCCGATCCGCCCTGTCATGGCCTCGACCAGATGGTGCGAGATGGCCAATCCCAAACCCGATCCGCCATCGCCGGTGTCGCGCGCCATGGTGTCCTCGAAAGGGCGGAACAGGGCTTTCGCGGCATGTTCTGGCAGGCCCGGGCCATGATCGCTCACCTCAAAGCGCAGCGATTCGCCACCCGCATCGTCGGGGACCCGCCGGATCGACACCGCAACCCCTTCCCCGTTGTCCGCTTTTTGCGCATTCGACACCAGGTTGCTGAGCACCTGCTGGATCATGCCCCAGTCAAGATGCGCCGATTTCGGAACATCCGCGCCAATGTCGAAATCCAGCGGTGTCCGGGCGACATTGCGACCAATGACGGCCATGCGGCTGTAGACCCGGATCTCTTCGAACAGATCCGTGTCCGTCGGGCGCGGCACAGGCGGGTCATTTTCGAATTTCGAATAGTTCAGCACGTTGCTGAGCGTCTGGAGCAATGCCTTCCCCGCCGCTTCGATCACGTCGAGAAAGGTTTCTGAACTGGCCTGATCCGCGGTGCGCAACAGTTCGACCGCGCCCAGAACGGAATGCAGCGGGGTGCGTATTTCGTGGCTCATCGTGGCCAGGAACCGCGACATGCCCCGCTCTGACTGCTTGGCTTCCTCTGCATCGCGCCGAAGTGCGGTGACATCGTTCAACAACACCACATTGCCAAGGGCGGTGTTTTCGACCGCATCGTGCAGGGTGCGGGTGCGGACATCGAAACAGCGCGGCCCGTCCAGCGTGTCCAGCCACACCGGTTCGTCCGAGGGGTCGGCGTTTTCCATGATCTTGTCGACCACCGCCTGCAGGGATTTCTTGCGACGCCGCATGGATCGCAGGTAGATGATGTCGCCCGCCTGCGCGTCGCGCCCTAGGAACAGTTCCGCCGCCGCCTGGTTCGCATTCACCAGACCACCACCGTGATCCAGAAGAAAGGCCGCACTCCGCAGACTTTCGAAAACGGCAAAATAACGGTCCTTTTCAAGCGTGGTCGCGCGGGACCGCTCCTGCAATTCACGCAGGCGCAGGTTGTCGTTGTTGTGGTGCCAATCCGCGCTGATGCTCAGTTCGGTGTGATCAAAGAAGTCACGCACCCGGAAAAGTTCCTGCGCGGTCACGCCGCCGGGCAACAGGGCAAGTTCGGTCATGTAGAGATTGCGGAAGTGCTTGAACAAGCCCAGGTACATCTGCAGCGTGATGCCTTGTGACCGGTGAATCCGGGCAATCACGCGCATACGGGCGAAACGCGGATCGGACGCATAGTCCAGCGTCGCCAGCGGCCCGTTTGGCGCGTCCGTGCTGCTGGCAAGGTAACGTCCAAGTGCATCGGTGACGCTGGCAATCGCCTCGACCCAGGCGGCGCGGATCGTCGTGGTAAAGGGGGCGTAGCCGTTCGATTTGGCGATCTCGATGGAGCGATCGACCAAACGGTCGAGCCGCTGTTCCAGAAAATCCGTCAGCGCATCGGTATTGCTGTTGCGTCCGAAACGGGACGGCGTGTCGGTTTGCATGTCTGTCGGCATCGGCATCTCGGCCCGTCGGGCCCTCCCCCAAGAAGCAACGCTTGCCTGCGATAAGACCACCTTATCCCATTTTCGCAAACCCCGGACCCTGTTTGGTTACAACTCGTTTACATCGCGTAACAACTTCGCAGCCTTTGGCGACGACTCCTCCTCTAACCTGAGACTCAATGATCGACCCACAGAACTGGGCGGATAGTCAAAGGGAGGATGAACATGCTGCGCATGAAGCGTCGTGAGTTCCTGCAAACGTCATCACTTGCCGGTGCCGGCGTTCTGGCCGCGAACAAGGCATGGTCCTTGAACCGGCTTGAACCGATCGGAGACACTCTGGCCGAGGAATATCCCTATCGCGATTGGGAAGATCTCTATCGCCGGGAGTTCACCTGGGACAAGATCGGCAAGGCCGCGCATTGCATCAACTGCATCGGTAACTGCGCCTTCGACATCTACGTCAAGGACGGCATCGTCATCCGCGAAGAGCAGCTGGCGAAATATCCCCAGATCAACCCCAACGTCCCGGACGCCAACCCGCGCGGCTGTCAGAAGGGCTCGATCCACTCCGCCGCCATGTATGAGGCCGACCGCCTGCGCTACCCGATGAAGCGGGTCGGCGAGCGCGGCGAAGGCAAATGGCAGCGCATGGAGTGGGACGACATCACAACCGAGATCGCCGACAAGGTGATCGACATCTTCGAGAAATACGGCCCCGGCAAGCTGATGACCCATACCGGGTCGGGCAACCAGTCGATGGTCCGTTTCGCTGCACCCTACCGGTTTGCCTCCCTGGTCGGCGGGGTGCAGCTTGATATCTTCACCGACGTGGGCGACCTGAACACCGGCGCGCATCTGGCCTACGGCAACCCGCAGGAAAGCTTCACCTCGGACGCCTGGTTCGATGCCGACTACATCATGATGTCGCTTCTGAACCCCAGCGTGACACGCATCCCTGACGCGCATTACCTCTGGGAGGCCAAGTACAACGGCGCACGGATCGTTTCGGTCGCGCCGGATTACAACCCCTCGTCGATCCATGCCGATCTGTGGATGCCGATCAAACAGGGCACCGACCCGTTCCTAGCGATGTCGATGGTCAATGTGATCATCGAAGAGGGGCTCTATAAACCCGATTTCGTCAAGGAACAGACCGACCTGCCGGTTCTGGTCCGCACAGACAACGGCAAGCTGCTGCGCGAGGCCGATCTGGTCGAGGGCGGCTCCGACCAGAACTTCTATCACTGGGACATGAACTCCGGTGCCGCCGTGATGCTCAAGGGCACGATGGGGTCCGAGGAAAAGACCATCGCGCTTGATGGTGTCGATCCGGCGCTCGAAGGCACCTTCACGGTCGAGGGGATCGAGGTCACCACGGTCTTTGAAAAAGTCCGGGCAGAGGCGGCGCAACACACGCCCGAAGCCATGGCCGACGTCACCGGCATCGCCGCCGACACCGTGCGGGCCGAAGCGCGCAATTTCGCCAAGGCGAAAAAGGCGATCCTGATGCTGGGCTTCAACGTCGGGCGCTATTCCAACGGCATCTACACCGGCTGGTCGCAAGCGCTGATGCTGGCGCTGACCGGGCATGGCGGCAAGACCGGCGGCATGGACACGTCCTGGGTCGACTGGAACCACGGCTCCTGGCTGTCACTGGCGCTCTACGGGTTCGAAAAACTGCCCCGGCTCGAGCCCGGTGGTCTGGGCGAATTCCAGCGCGGCCATATGATCGAGCACGCGCGCAACTACTACGATGCGGACAAGCTCAAGGAGCGCGTCGGGTTCAACATCGACGAAATGGAAGAGATGATCGACCAGAGTATCGGTGAAGGGTGGATGCCCTACAACGGCGATATGAAGGGGCTGATTTCCATCGCGGACAACAAGTTCCGGCGCAACAAGTTCGTCGACAAGTACCGCGAGCGCATCCTCGAAGAGGTCGAGGAACTGTTTGTCGACATCAACGTGCGCATGGACAGCACGGCACAATGGGCCGACTACCTGCTGCCCGCCGCCAGCCACTACGAGGCCTGGGATCTGCGCGGCGTCGGGTTCCACCGCTTCATCAACGTTTTCTCCAGGCCGGTCGAACCGATCGGCGAGGCAAAGCCGGACTGGGACATCATGGAATTGCTGACCCGCAAGATCCAGGAGCGTGCCATCGCACGCGGGATCGAAGGGTATCAGGATGGCGACGTCAGCCGCGATCTGCACACGATCCACGACGATTTCACCATGAACCAGACGCTTCTGACCGACTACGACGCCACCAAATGGCTCGTGGACAACAGCCCCGAAATGGGCGGTGTGTCTCTGGAAGACGCAGCCGAACAGGGCTTTATCGTGATGAATGCCCAAGGGGGCAACAACCAGCCGATTCCGGTGGACGAACCCTACAACCCCTTCGTGGCCCAGACCGAGAACAAGAAGCCATACGAAACCCTCACCGGGCGCGTCACCTTCTACTGCGACCATCCAACCTTCGAGAAGCTGGGCGCCGTCGTTCCCACCGCGCGGCATCACGCTGGCAGTGAAGCGTCGAACTTCCCGCTGAACTACTACTCGCCGCACACGCGATGGGGCATCCATTCCAACTGGCGGTCCAACAAGTTCATGCTGCGGCTGCAGCGGGGCGAACCCAACATCTACATCAATCCGAAACTGGCGGCGCAAAAGGGCATCACCGACGGCTCCAAGGTGCGGGTCTTCAACAGCGCGGGCGAGTTCTTTGCCCAGGCCAAGTTCTATCCCAGCCTGCCGACCACCTCGATCATGATGGAGCACGGCTGGGAGCCGCATCAATACGAGCAGTGGAAGCCGATGAACAACACCATGGCCACGCTGATCCAGCCTTTGGAACTTGCGGGCGGATGGGGGCACCTCGGCTTCAAGCTCTTCAAATGGAATGCAAACCAGCTCGCGCATGAAAGCGGCGTTGACGTGGAGCCGGCGTAAGAGCCGCGTGAGAGGGAGGAATAAGACATGGCCGTGAAACGTCAGCTCAGCATGGTTCTGGATCTGAACAAATGCATCGGGTGCCACACCTGTACATCCGCCTGCAAACTGCAGTGGACCAACCGCAATGGTCGCGAATACATGTACTGGAACAATGTCGAGACCAGGCCCGGCACCGGCTATCCCAAGAACTTTCACGAGATGGGAGGCGGCTTCGACCAGGATGGCGCCTTGCGCATCGGGAAGGAACCCAGCGCCGAAGACTACGGCGTGCCGTGGGAGTACAACTACGAAGAAGCCTTGATGACCGGCACCGACCCGTGGTTGCGCCCCAATGTCAAACCCACATGGGGCGCGAACTGGGACGAGGACGAGGGGGAGGGCGACTACCCGAACTCCTACTATTTCTACCTGCCGAGGCTCTGCAACCACTGCGAAAACCCGGCCTGCCTGGCGGCGTGTTCGCGGAACGCGATCTACAAGCGCCAGGAGGATGGCATCGTCCTGATCGACCAGGAACGCTGCCGCGGCTACCGCTATTGCGTCTCTGCCTGCCCCTACAAGAAGGTCTATTTCAACGAGGAAATCTCGAAATCCGAGAAATGCATCTTCTGCTATCCGCGCATCGAGAAGGGCCTGCCCACCGCCTGCGCCAAGCAATGCGTCGGCCGCATCCGCTGGATCGGCTACCGCGACGACGAGGACGGGCCGATCCACACGCTGGTGGACAAGTACAAGGTCGCCCTGCCGCTCTATCCCGAGATGGGGACCAAGCCCAACGTCTTCTATGTGCCGCCCCTGTCGCCGCCGAAAATCGACGAGGCCGGTGGGGCCACCGCCGAGTCCCGCGTTCCGCTCGACTATCTCGAAAGCCTGTTTGGCGACGGGGTCAGCGCAGCGCTTGAGACGATCACCGCAGAGCGCGCCAAGAAGGCCGAAGGCGGTGAGAGCGAGCTGATGGACACGCTGATCGGCTACCGTCACGCCGAAATGTTCAAGCTAAGCTGATGTCGGTCGCGGTCACATCACGCCCCCCGATGGGCGACAGCCCCGGACGGGCCCGGGCCAAGGAACGCATCTGGCGCCTGGCGGCGCTGGCCTTCGGACATCCCTCAAAGGAGTTCTTCGACGCCGTCGCCTCGGGGCAGTTTCAAGAGGCATTCAGCGATGCCTGGGCGGATGCGACAGGGTCGCCTTGGCCCACAATGCCTGTCTCGCCGGATTTCGCCAGCTTTGAGGCGGGATATATCAGTGCCTTCCTGCATGGTCATGGGGGCAAGCCTGTTGCCGCCCTTCTGGCCGGCGATCACGAGAGCATTCTTGCCGGTCTGACCCGGCCCTCCTTCATGCTGAACGTCGCAGCGTTCTACAAACATTTCGGCTTGAAGGCGGCCACCGGCGACGAAGGCAAGACCGATGAGCCCGACCATCTCGCCTCCATGCTGGAACTGATGGCCGTGCTCTGCCACTTCGAGGCGAACGCGCTGGCCAAAGGCCACGATGCCTCGGGCTATCGCCGGGCGCAGCGCGATTTCCTGTGCCGCTACCTTGGCCCGACCCTAGAGGCCGTCGCCGGATTGCTGCGGCGCGATCAGGTCAAGCTGCTGGATCCGACCATTGCCCAGCTCGTGCAGGACATGGGCGACTGGGCAGAGGTCCAGATCAACGAATTAGAGGTCAGGGTCGGCCCGTTTCGCGACCCCGATGCGCCCAAAACCGGCAGCTCCCGCGCTGAACCGGCGGCACAAAACCTCTGGGGATAAGGAGACCCACCATGCAAAGAACGCTCGCGACCCTGACCACATTGGTCCTGCTTTCGGCTCCGACCCTGTCCACCGCCCAGGTCGTGGACGATGCGAATGTCAAACTGCTCGAGGCCTATGACACCGTAAAGGTGTCCACCATTCCCGACGGCATCTACCTGCGCACGGTCAACGATCCCGACGATATCATCTGGGAACGTCTGCCCGAATATCGCGTGGCCATGCTGCCCGCCCCGGCGGTGCATCAATCGGTGGAGTTGCGGGTCAATTACGATGCCGAGCCAAGCTATCTCAACATGACCTTGGCCCGGACATCCGACAGGTTCTATGTGCGGCTGCGCTGGGTGGATGACACCAAAGACACCGAAACCGCCTTTGACCGGTTCCGGGATGGCGCCGCGGTGCAGTTCTCCATGGGCAATGACGAGACGTCCTACATGATGGGCGACGGCCCCGACAGCGCGGTGAACATCTGGTACTGGCGCTCCGGCAGCGACACGGTGCAGAACCTCGCCGCAGGCGGCCCCGGCAGCACCACGATGCTGGACGAACAGCCCGTCAGCGGAGAGAGCGACTACCTCGACAAGGACGGCGACCCGAACGAATGGACGGTGGTGATGTCGCGCCCGATCGACGCGGCAGGCGATCACAACGTGTCGCTGACCCGCGAAACGGTGCCGATGGCCTTTGCCGTCTGGCAGGGCGCCGAGAAAGAGCGCGACGGGTTCAAGCGCGTCTCGGACGGCTGGATCATGCTCGACATGGGATCGGAATAAGCCATGGATTTCCTGACCCCCGAAGAAAAGGCAAGTGTGCCCAAGACCGATTGCGGATTGGGCCACGCCTGCCAGTTCTGCCCCAAAGAGTCGAGCTGCACGCTCGACAAGCCCTATCACAACAAGGTCCTGATCGAACGCCGGCTGCAGGAGATCGGCCAGATCATTGTCGTCCTGGCCAACAAGGGCGGCGTCGGCAAAAGCACGGTCAGCGCCAATCTGGCCGCCGGTCTGGCGCGGAACGGATTTCGTGTCGGCGTCGCCGATGCCGACATCCACGGCCCCAACCAAAGCCGGTTCTTCGGATTTTCCGGGGCCAAGATCCGCACCACCAAGGCCGGATTGCAGACCCACGGCTTCGTGGCCGATGGCAACGCGCACCCGGTCGAGGTCGGCTCACTCGCCTTCATGCTCGAAGACGACACCACCCCGATCGTCTGGCGCGACGCCTACAAACATGATTTCATTCACCACCTGATCGGCAGCTTCGATTGGGGCTCTCTGGACTTTCTGGTGGTCGACATGCCCCCCGGCACCGGCAACGAGTTGATCACGCTCTGTGACATGCTCGAAGGCAGCAACGTCTCGGCGGTTCTGGTGACCTCGCCACAGGCGGTGGCCCAGATGGACAGCCTCAAGGCCGGACGCTTCTGCCGCGAACGTGGCCTGCCTGTCATCGGCGCCGTGGTGAACATGGCCGGCGTGCAATGCCCGCATTGCCACGAGGAGTTTCACCTCTTCCCCGACGCCGGCATCGGTGAGGCGCTGGCCAAACTCGACATCGACAAGATCGCTGAAATCCCCCTGTCGCCCGAACTGGCACTTGGGTCCGACCGGGGCGAGCCGATCGTGACCGCGCTGCCCGACAGCGCCGTGGCGCGCGCCTTTGACCCGATGATCGACGCGGTCTCCGCATTAGGGCGCGCCGGGTTTCATCAGGCGGTCGCCGCCACGATGAAGGATGTCTTTGCCGAGAATCTGAACGACGCAGATCTAAAAGAGGCCCTGGCCGCCTTGCCCGCTGGTGCCGTGGGTGCCGACCTTTCAGAGCTGCTGAACCAGGAAGCGAGCAGACTGAAACAGGCCTCGCAACCGGTGAAGGAACGCGGATAAATGGACGGATCAGCTGAGACGATTTCACGTCGTGGATTTTTCCGCGGCCAGTTCGGGGCACGCCCCGAGACGGCACAGGGCTGGTACTCGGTTGTCGGCCTTCCCGCCGGGGCCGACGACGTATTCTGGGATGGCTGGGCGGATGACTCTGGCCTCTTCGTGGTCGGCGACCATGGCGCGATCAACCATTTCGATGGCGAGGACTGGACCCGCATGGCCTGCCCGGCCCCCGTGCCGATCCACGCGCTGTGGGGGACGGATCGGTCAAATCTCTGGGCCGTCGGGTGGATGGGCCTGATCCTGCACCATGACGGAGAGGTCTGGAGCCAGATGCGCGGCTGCGTGGTCGATGCAAAAGGCAAATACGCCTCCGTCGACGAAAACACGCCGCTCTTTGCCATTTGCGGCGGCCCGGACGGGCAGGCCTGGGCCGTGGGGGATCGCGGCATGGTGCTACGGTTCGACGGCACCGACTGGCTGGTCGAAGACGCCGGCACCCATGCGCATCTGCGGGCGGTGATCTGCCTCGACGATGGGCGCGTGATGGCCGCAGGCGGCGACGGCACCGTGGTTCTGCGCGGCACAGGCGGCACGTGGCAGGCGCTCGATTGCCCTGTGGCCTCCAATTTCACGGCCGCTTTGGCCCTGCCCGACGGGCGCGTTCTGCTGGCCGGAGGGCGCTATTTCATCCAGGCCAACGGGTTTCGCGGCGATCTTGTCCTGTGGGACGGCGAGCGCTTTGAAAAACAGTTCTCCGACACGGAGTTCAGCCGCTTCCGGGCTCTCGGCCGCACGAACAAGGGCGTTGTGACGCTTGGCGATGCGGGGCAGATCCACCTGATCGGCGACAACCGCGCCGACCGTTTGCAAAGCGGCACTGGCCACGACCTTCTGGGGCTGGTCGACCTGCCCTCGGGCGACGTGATGGCCGTCGGCGATTACGGCAGTTTCCTCGTGGGCGACAGCGCGGCGCTGACCTGCTTCGCCCCCGCCATCCAGCCCGGAGAAGACCCGTCGAACTGGTCCGAAATGACAAGCGGCACCGACCGCCAGCTTTGGGGGATGTGGCATGATCCCGATCAGGACATGCTCTTTGCCTGCGGCGAGGAAGGCACCGTTCTGGTCCATGATCGCGGCCAGTGGGAAGCGCTGCCGCCCGCAGGCGCGCTTGGCATCCACGATCTGGCGCGCGCCCCGGACGGCGGATTGCTGGCGGCCGGTCAGCTGGGCGAAATCCACCATTTCGACGGCACGCGCTGGCGCATGCACTTCGATCTGCACATGGACGTCACGATCCTGTCGATGTGGACCGACGGAAACGGACAGATCTTTGCCGCCGGCGACGAGGGCCTTGTCCTGCATTGGGCCGGCGACAGCTGGGAGCGGATGCCGTCCGGCACCAAGAGTGCGCTTTATGGCCTCTGGGGGATGGATGCAGAGCATCTTCTGGCCGTCGGGGACTTCGGCCAGATCATGCGGTGGAACGGTACGCGCTGGGACGAATTCAACGCCGGAACCGAACACTTCCTGTTCGACGTCTGGGGGCGGTCGCTGAGCGATATCTTCGTCGTCGGATTGTCGGGCACCATCGGCCATTTCGACGGATCGCGCTGGCACATCACCCCGGCCCGGGCTCGCAACGACCTGCTGGCGCTGACCGGGACCGATAGCGACGTCGTGGCCGTCGGAGCCGCAGGTGCCGCCGCCAGGTACGACGGACAGCGGTGGCACATGGATCCGACAGGTACAACAGCTGGCTTGCGGGCCATCGCCGTGGAGGGCACAGGCCGGTATTTCGCAGCTGGGGACGGCGGGACGATCCTCTGCCGCGACGCTCAATGACCGCCTTTGCGGCCAAGACCGGAGGCTTGATCGCAGACGCCCTCCCGGTCGAACGGCCCCTCGTGGGCTACATCCGGTCCGAGCATCGCGGCGTCGGCGACATCGTCCTGAGCACCGTGGCCGAGCGCCTGATCGCCCAGGGAGTTCGGGTTCACGGCGCCATTCAGGTCAACCGCGACCGGCACGACGGCCGGCGCTGCGACATGGACATCAGGATCCTGCCGGAGGGATCCGAGATCCGGGTGTCGCAAAGCCTCGGCCTTGGCGCGCGTGGCTGCCGGCTGGACAGCGGCGCGCTTGAGATGGCGGTCGCCCGGGTCGGCGCGTCCTTCGGCCCGGCGGCGGACCTGCTGATCGTCAACAAGTTCGGCAAGCAGGAGGCTTGCGGCGCAGGCTTCCGCACGCTGATCGGCGAGGCCATCACCCTCGGCGTGCCGGTCCTCACCTGCGTGAACGCGCTGAACCAGGAGGCGTTCGACCAGTTTTCCGCCGGGCTCCAGATGCGTTTGGACGCCTGCGAAACGACGCTGAACGACTGGTACATGAGCTTGCGTCAGCCTCCCTGACCTCACGGCCGCGCGATCCGGATATCGACCTGCATTCTCCCCTCCAACAACACTCCGTGAAATGCCGCCCAACGGTCAATCTCCTGCGCCACAAGATCCCACCGCATCGATGCGCGGTGACGTGACGACATACGGATGACCGGAGAACCGACCTCGGGGTCGACCGCGGCGAAAGACCGGTTTGACGGGCCGCGTCGCGGCACCAACACGGTCGGATGAATGTCAGCTTTGTTCCGGATTGTGTTGAAAAACTCGACTTGTCGGAAGAGCTGACCGCTGATTCAATTTCGCTGTAACGGTCCGAGGTGAGCGGCGATGATGGGGTCCCGACAGGAAGCGCAAGGCGCTCTGTTCTACGAGTTCTCGATCGAAGCACATGTGCCGGCAGACCATCTGCTCCGATCTGTGGATCGGTTCGTAGATCTGACCGGCATCCGCCTGCACCTTGCCCCGTTCTACAGCTCCACGGGGCGGCCATCGGTCGATCCGGAACTGATGATCCGCATGCTGCTGGTCGGCTACAGTTCGGCATGGTGCCGCCATCGGTCCGAGGCCCATGCCGGACGGCATCCGGTCCGAACGCCGGCTCTGCGAAGAGGTTCACCTCAACCTCGCCTATCGCTGGTTCTGCCGTCTCGATCTGGCCGATCGCGTCCCAAATCATTCGACCTTCTCCAAGAACCGCCACGGCCGTTTCCGCGACAGCGACCTGCTGCGGCACCTGTTCGAGACGGTGGTGGCAAGCTGTATCGCGGAGGGCTTGGCGAGCGGTCAGCGCCTCGCCGCGGATGCCAGCATCATTCAGGCTGACGCGAACCGGCAGAACTCCACGCCGAAGTCGGACTGGCACCCCGCCAGCATCGATCCCGAAGAGGCGCCCCGGGCTGTCAGGGAATACCTGGAAACGCTCGATGACGCCGCCTTCGGTGCAGCGAGCCCGGTGGAGCCGAAGTTCACCTCCCATTCCGATCCGGCTTCGCAATGGACCGGGGCTCGGGGAGGTCCGGCCTACTTTGCCTATTCCACCAACTACCTGATCGATACCGACAACGGCGTGATCCTCGATGTGGAGGCGACCCGGTCGATCCGCCAGGCCGAGGTTGGATCGGTGCGGACGATGATCGACCGGGTGAACGATACCTTCGGCCTCACCCCGGAACGGCTGATCGCAGACACCGCCTACGGCACGGGTGCCATGCTGGACTGGCTGGACCAGCGGCGCGGCATCGCACCCCACATCCCGGTGGTCGACAAGTCGGGGCGCAGTGACGGGACATTCGAACGTGCTGATTTCGCCTACGACGCCGAGAGGGATGTTTACACCTGCCCGGGCGGCAGGGAGTTGAAGCAGAGTCGGCGGGCCTTCACGAAGCCCCGAGAGAAGAAACCCGACGAAGATGGCATGCTCCGCTACCGGGCCAGTAAGGCCGATTGTGATGCCTGCGACCTAAAGGCGCGCTGCTGCCCCAAAGAACCCTCACGCAAAATCCTACGGTCGATCTTCGAGCCCTCCCGGGATCGGGCGCGTGCGATCGCCCGGACCGCCGATTACGCCATCTCCTGCAAGCTCAGGAAAAAGGTGGAAATGCTCTTCGCGCATTTGAAGCGCATTCTTCGCCTGAGCCGCCTCCGATTGCGGGGCCCGAACGGAGCGCGAGACGAATTCCACCTCGGAGCCACCGCACAGAACCTCCGGAAGCTCGCAAAGCTCCTTCCAGTCCCGGAAGTCGCCCGCTGAGGAGGGTCAGGCGCTCGCACCGCCGACATCGGGACCGGAGCAACGCGGCCCCCGAGCCGAGATTTTCAACGCAATAGGCTGAGAGCTGCCGCAGCGAAAGTTCGGCGCGAACGTGGCAGTCTTGCCCGAACCGGTCATGCACCCGCCATGTGGCTGAGCATCGGCGTCAAGCGCATGGTCGCCAGGAGCGCGACCTCACATTCAGATCAGGCCATGACACGTGATGAGAATGTCCGGTCCCTGGCCGTTTGATCGCTCGCATTGCCGGACTGATGTTGATCGGCCGCCTGTCTTGTTGGCGCCCCCGAGGAACACGCTATTTGGGGGACGTATGAACAAAGTCCTTCTATGCCTCGCCCTGATACTCGCCCCCTGCCAGGTCCTGGCTCAGGATGTCGTGGCCGAGGCCGATGCCTTGCCCACGCTTGCGGTTGAGGACGTGCCTGACGACGCGGCCGTCGCAACGCGCCTGCGAGCCATTCTCGGAGCCCTCGAGTTCGACGGGATCACGGTCAGCGTCGACGCCGGGGTCGTCTCGCTTGCGGGGGATGTGGCGGAGCCATCCATCAGCGAGAAGGCCGAGAGCATTGCCGAGCGCCTCGAGGGTGTCGTTGCGGTGAAGAACACGCTCTCGGCTTCGGACGATCTCGCCAATCAGATCAATCCCGCGGTTGACCGCTTCCGGGCGCGGGTCGAGCAGCTTATCTCCCATATGCCCCTGCTGTTGCTGGCGCTCGCGGCCTTCCTGGCGATTGTCGCGGCAGGCTTCCTCGTGGCGCGAATGCGGTTCTGGGACCGCATCTCGCCCAATGCCTTCATCGCCGAGCTCTATCGGCAGGCGTTCCGCGTGGCCTCCGGGATCGTCGGCATCGTGGTTGCGCTGGATGTCATGGGGGCGGCGGCCCTGCTGGGCACGATCCTCGGTGCTGCTGGGATCATCGGCCTGGCCATCGGCTTTGCCGTCCGCGACACGGTGGAGAACTTCGTGGCGTCCGTCATGCTGAGCCTGCGCCAACCCTTCCGCCCGAACGACCTGGTGGAGATCGAAGGCGACATCGGCCGCGTGATCCGACTGACCTCGCGCGCGACGATCTTGCTGTCGCTCGACGGCAATCACATCCGCATCCCGAACGCGACTGTCTTCAAGGGCAAGATCGTGAATTACACGCAGTATCCCGCGCGGCGGTTCATGTTCGATATCGGCATCGACCCTGACGCCGATCTCGAGGCGACGCGCGGCCTGGCACAGGCGACGCTGAAAGCGCTGCCCTTCGTGCTGGATGACCCGGAGGAGCTGGTCTGGATCGAGAACATCACCGAGTCCGGCGCGATCCTGCGCGTGACCGGCTGGGTCGATCAGACCGCGACCGGCTTTGCCGCGGCACGCGGGGACGCCATCCGCCTGGTCAAGACCGCCATCGAAGAGGCTGGCGTGGCGATCCCGGACACGACCTATCGCATCCGCCTCGAAGGGGCGGGAATGCCGACGGCTTCCTCCGAACCGCCGCCGCGCAAGGCGCCGGTGCCGCAGGCGCCCGCCGCATCACCGGAGCCCTCGGTCCATAAGTCGGAAGAAGCGGCGCTGATACCCCTCGTCGACGCCGAGCGCCGGGACCGTGACGATCTACTCGCGAGGAGTGCGCCGCGTGAGTAGCTGAACGCCGGCGCCTCATGCAGTTCAGCCTGGCGGTGGGGCGAGGTCGACCGCTCTCAGCCTAAAACGGTCCTTTTTGCTCGCCCCAGCATGGCGCATGGCATCGACGCGAGGGGGTGTATTTCGTTGAAAAACTCGTGCTTGATCGAGATGTCTCCGACTGAACCAATTCCCGCATTGGGTGGGAGGATTGGCGATGATGGGACCGCGGCAGGAGGCGCAGCCGGCGCTGTTCTACGAGGTCTCGCTGGAAGATCATGTCCTGCCAGATCACCTTCTGCGCTCGATTGACCGGTTCGTGGACCTGTCTGGGATCCGCAGCTGCCTCGCCGGTTTCTGCAGCCATACCGGGCTGCCCTCCCGGATCTGGCCAAGCAGGTCTGGTAGCACCGGTGCGTCGCCGATGTGACACCCGGGATCTCCACGGCCCGACCTTCCAGCGTTTCTTCGTCGATCCCAAGATGGATCTTGCGTCAGACGCGTCGTTTGGGGCGACCTTGTTTGCAGGCGTGCCACTCGCCTTCGCCCTCGACCTTGATGCCGGTGCTGTCCGCTGAACGGCAGGGCATTGCGCAGCAATGTCCCGAGAGGGATCCAGCAGGTGCAGCGGCCCCTTGGAGCCACGGAGGGGAATGTTCACGGCAAGGGTCTGCTGGCGGCGGCTCAGCGTACTGAAGTCGGGCACCGTCCAGTCGAGACCGGCAAGGCGCAGCAGGCTCTCGACGAAGCCCGTCGTCTGACGCAGCGCCATGCCAAACAGCACCTTCATCGTCAGGCGGGTCTTGGCAGTATCGCTGTATGTCTGCTGGCGGCCACGCTTGCCTGTTGGCAGGGCATCCAAGTTCGTCTCGGGATCGAACCAACCTCTCGTGTCATTGCTGCGCAATGCACTGCCGGTCAGTGGATCGTCAGCGAGCCTCGGCGCTTGAGCGCTTCATTGTAGCCCAGCCAGCTCCTGGTCTTGCAGGTCGGGAGGTCTGCACATGCAGCCCGGCTACCACGCTGGCTTCGCGAGATGAATCCCTCAGCCGGTTTGTGCAACAGAGCCTCATTGATTTGGAAATGGCCAGAGCTTCGTTTGAAAGTGGAGATCGAGCGACTTCGGTATACCTGTGCGGAGAGATCATCCATCCTCGATGAGGCTGTAACCGAGCCCGTGGACCGTGATGATTTCTGCGCTGCTGCCCCTCAACCGGCGGCGCAAGCGCGAGATCAGAACGTCGATGGTGCGATCTCCGTACACCCACTCCCGCCCGCAGATCGCCATGCTGATCTGCATCCGGTCGCAGGGACGTCCGATGTGACGGATCAGACAGACGAGCAGACGTGTCTCGGTCGGCGACAGGGTTTCCGTCCTCCCCGCAACGCTGAGCCGCCGCGACCGCGTGTCGAGGTGCAGCGACTCACCGACGCTCAACTGCGTTTGCTCGCGGGACTGGCGGCTGGCCGCGAGGCCTGCCTCGATGCGCGCGCTCAGAATGACCGGCTCGATCGGCTTGCAGACGTAGTCGATTGCCCCCATGCCGAGGCCAAGCGCCTGGTCGGTCGGGGAATCGAGGCTCGACAGGACAATGAAGGGCGTCTTGGTCTCCTCCCGTATCAGCGGGGCGAGAAGCAGCCCGTCCGTGTCCGGAAGGCGCCGGTCGAGGAGCACAAGCGCGTAATCGTTCTCGGCCAGCGCCTTGCGGGCGGATTCGCCATCGGGCGCAAAGCTGAAGTGGTGACCGAGCTGGTCGACGATGTCCTCGACCGCGAGTTGCGCCAGTACGTCGTCATCGACGAGCAGGATGTCAGCCGGGTCGGTCATTGCGGATCTTTCACAACGCAGTCCGGCCAATCTGGCGCCAGGGTGTGGCGCAAGACCTGCGCGCGCGCGGTTTCTAGCGCGCTTGCCTCCGGCGTCTCGGTTTCATGTGCATGTTCGAGCGCACGCAACGCCTCTGCCAGTTCGGTCAGGCCAAATGTCATGGCACCGTTCGCCAGCTTGTGCGCCCGGCCAGCGACGACCGGGTCTCTTACGGTGGATGTCTCGCGGGACAGCATCGCCAGGAACTCCGACCAGCTTTCGGCAAAGGCCTCTGCCATGCGCCGTTGCACGGACGGCGACAGACCGTCGAGCAGGGCCTTGCCCGCCGCCGGCCGTGTCCGGATCCGGATCGCCTGCGCGAGGGCCGCCGCGTCGAGCGGTTTTTCGAGCACGGCGGTAAACATCTCTGCCTCCTCGGGGCGATCGCGGATCAGGCCGACATTCGCGCTCAGCAAGAGCACCGGCTTTCCCCGCAAAGCCGGGTCGAGGCGGACGGAGCGCGCGAAATCGCTCCCAGTGCCGTCCGACAGGCGATAGTCGACGATGAAGCAATCGTAGGCGTCCGGATGGGCCGCACAGAGCGCTCTTGCCTGGCCGAGATCGCCGGCGTGATCAACCGTGAGGCCGAGGCGTTCGAGCATGGCGCCGGTCACGAGCCCGCCGATCGGATCATCATCCACGACCAGACAACTTGCCTCGAACTGCCCGCCATGGGCGCTCGGCATGGGCGGTCGAGCAGCGGTTGCGGCAGGAACCAGCGGCAGCCGGACTTCGACCGACGCACCGGCCGCTGTGTCGAGCGCGGTGATCCGGCCGCCAAGCGCGTTTGTCATTCGCTGGGCAATGGCGAGCCCGAGCCCCGAACCTTCGCGCCCGGTGGCACGCGGCCGCAGTTCGGCAACTCCGCTGGCCAGCATCTGGCGGATTTCTTCGGGCAGGCCTGGGCCGTGGTCGTCGATCCGGAAACAAAGCGCGTCGGCATCGGCCCACAGTCTGACCGTCACGCCCCGGCCATCGTCATGCCGGAGCGCGTTGCGGACCAGGTTTCCGAGAACCTGCTGGGTCATCGACCAGTCGAGCTGGATCTCGCCGGGGATCTCATCGGGCACCAGCTCGAGCCCAAGCGGGACGCCCTGCTGACGGGCGAGGATTTCCTGCATGCGCACGAAACTCGCGAGCGCGTCCGCGATGGCGACAGGCTCCGGCCTCGGTTGCGGCGACTGATGCTCGAACCGCGAAAAGTTGAGCACGTTCTCGAGCGTCGCATTGAGGCCACGGGCCGAGACCCCGATGAGCTCGACCAGCCGGTCCGTCTCGCCCGGATCGGATCCCTCCAGAAGTTCGGCGGCCCCGAGCACGCAGTGAAGCGGGCCGCGGATCTCGTGGCTCATCGCGGCAAGGAACAGCGACATGGTGTTTTCGGCATCGCGCGCGCGCTCGACTGCGCGCAGGTGCTCGGTCACGTCGTGCATCAGGATGATCTGCCAGCGGTCCAGCTTGTGGACGGTATCCTCGACGTCGCGGACACGGATGTCGAAACAGCGGCTGCCGTCATCGGTCCGCAGCCAGACCGCGCTCCGATCATCGGTGGGGATGCCGAGAATCCTGTCGACCATCGCCTGAAGCTCGCGGCGATGCGGCTGCAGCGCGAGGCGGTAGGTGAGGCCACCGGCCTCGGACAGGCCAAGAAACGACTGGAGCGCCGCTTGGTTGGCGTTCACGAGCGCGCCGTCCTCGCCCACGATGAAGACCGGCCCGCGCAGGCTTTCGATGACCCCGAAATACTGATCGCGCTCGCGGGTGAGGCGGCGCACGCTGTCGCCGAGCGCGGCATCCCCCGCGCCGGTCACCGCCCAGGGGGTGAGCATGGCCTGATCCGCTTCGTCGAAGAAGCATTCGAGCCGCTCTTCGAGGGGGGGCGCATCGGCAGGGCCGGCGCCGGACGCCGCGTCTTCGGCGCGCAGAAGCGGCCCTAGACGATCCAGGTAGACACGGCGGTAGAGCTTGAACAGACCGTGATTCAGCTCGAGCGTGACACCGGCGTCGTGATGCCGCCAGGCGATCTCGCGCAGGGCGTTGAACCGCTTGTCGCTTCGGTAGTCGTGCCGCCCGTCGAGTCGGCCATGGCGCAGCGGGTCGCAAAGATACGCCACGATGCAGTCGTTGAGGCGCTCTGTGGCTTCCGTCCAGGCGGCCCGCATGGAGCTTGTCTGATCGGTGAAGCCCGCCTCCAGCGCGAGCCGTACCGTCTCCTTCACCAAGGCATCGCTTTCGTTGCGCAGTATTTCTGACAAGCGGTCGGTGGACTGGGGCATCGTCATCTCGCTGGCGCTGGGGACGCCTGCGCTTTTGCCAGCAAGTCGTCCCTTTGGCAAAGCCAATGCGTCGATCGCCCACGTGTTTACATGGCGTTTACATCTGTTCACAAGCTGACAACCTTTGACGGGTCTGTTGGTGTTACGTCATGCGTGGCCGTTCACACTCCGACGGCCGGACCGGAGGCACAGACCATGACTTTGAATCGCAGATCGCTAACAGGGATCGGGGGCGGCCTCGTGCTTTTGGGCGGCCTCGGATTCCTCGTGTTGACGTCTCCCTGGACCTGGTCCGCCACCCATCCCTCCCGCGATCTCCCCGCGGTCGAGGGGGCGGACCTCGCAAACGGGCGCCACGTCTTCCTGGCGTCGGATTGCGCCACCTGCCACGCCACCCCCGGACAGGAGGACGATACGGTCCTCGGCGGCGGGCGCGTGCTCGATACGCAATTCGGCGTGTTCCACATGCCAAACATCTCGCCGGACAAGGACCGGGGAATCGGCGACTGGACGCTGGCGGAATTCGACCGCGCGCTGCGCCAGGGTGTCGGGCCGGACGGCCTGCTGCCGGATGGGCAGAACCTTTATCCCGCGTTCCCCTATACGTCCTACCAGCGGCTGAGCGGCGAGGACGTCCGTGACCTTTACGCCTACATGATGACGCTGCCCGCCGAAGCCGACGAGGTGCCGGATCACGAGCTGAAGTTCCCCTTCAACATCCGCCGCGGCGTCGGCGTCTGGCGCCTTGCCTTTCTCGACGGAAAACCGTTCGAGCCGGGTCCGGTCCCCGAAGGAGTGGACGAAGCGGCCTACCAAGAGGGGGCCTATCTCGTCGAAGGCGCGGGTCACTGTGCCGAATGCCATTCGCCGCGCGGGTTCATGGGCAACGTGATCGCATCGCAGCGCTTTGGTGGCGGACCGAACACCGACGGCACGGGCTATTTCCCCAACATCACGCCGGACGAGACCGGGATCGGATTCTGGTCCACGGCGTCGATCGCGAACTATCTGCACACGGGCATCAGCCCGATCGGGCGGGCCGCCGACGGGGACATGGCCGAAGTCATCGAGAACACGTCGCAGCTGCCCTTCGAGGACGTGCAGGCCATGGCGCTTTACATCAAGCACCTGCCCGCCGTCGACAAACCCGCGCCCGGAACCCCCGAGCCGAACCATACCGACGAACTGGTGATGCTCGACAACGTCATCGCCGCCGCACCCGACCTGCCGACCTCGCCCGCTTCGGACATTGACGAGGGCGCGCAGACCACCGTGATCGGCACCAAGGATGTCTGGCTCAACGCCGCCGACGTCGATGGCGATTCCGAGGAAGATGGCAAGCTTCTGGGCGGCGCGCTCGCCACGGTCGCGGCCCGCGATGGCGACAAGGCCGAACTGCGGATCGAGGGCTGGCAGATGACCGACGCCCCGTCGGTGGTCTATCAGGCCAAGGGTCAGCGGGTGATGATGGCGGTTCTCTCGGATGCGGCGATCGAGGCCGTCCAGCGCGGCGAGCCCGAGACCGATGCCGATACCGGCCAGTCCTGGGTTCCGGTCGAAGTGACGCTCTGGTCGGATGCGACCGATCTGAACACCAATCGCGAGGCGGTCTGGGACTACAGCCAGGACACGTTCCAGAAGGCCTGTGCCGCGTGCCACGTCCTGCCGCAGAAGACCCACTTCACGGCGAACCAGTGGATCGGCACCATGAAGGCGATGCGCCGCTTCACCTCCTTCACCGATGATCAGTATCGTCTGATCCTGGCCTTTGTGCAGAACCACTCGAAGGACCTCAACACGAGCAAGGGATCGGTCGAATGAGCGCCGCCCTGAATTCCGCACCCGCCCCGGAGCGCGGCGCCGACCCCGATCTTGAGTTGGTTGCAGACTGGCTCGCGCTCCAGTTCCTGACCCCGCCCGATGCGGCACGTATCGAGGCCGGGCGCTCAGCCCAGGGGCAGGCGGCACTCCGGGAGATCGGGACGTTTCTCGGCCGCCCGGACGCAGCCGAGACGCTTTGCGGCAAGCTTGCGGACGGCAGCGCGCAGGATGTGACCGTCGCACTCCAAAGGCGGTACACGGCGCTTTTCGAAGGCATCTTCCGGCAGCGCGGCCTGCCGCCCTATGCCAGTGTCTGGGATGGCACGGGCCGGCTTTGCGGGCCCGCGGTCGGTCGGATGCAAGGGCTTCTTCGCGGGCTGGATCTGCATCTTGCCGAGACCTGTTGCGAACCCGCCGACCATATCGCCATCCAGCTTGCCGCGCTGGCCGAGGCCCTGCGGCAGGGCAATTCCGAACTGATTTCCGCCCTGCTTGATGAGCTGGCTTGGGTAGGCCGGTTCGCGGCATTCCTCACCGTGGCGGATGGCAACGGCTACTACGATGCCGTTGCACAGTTGCTAAGCGCCTTCCTCGAGAAGGCAAAACAGAATTGACCGGGCGCGGCGGGGCCCCGGACCGGGCCCCTGCTTCGGTTTCGATCTGAAAGGACAGGCTATGACCAACAACTCCGAGACACCGCTGGACGGCCCGTCGCTCTCCAAGCGGAGCTTTCTCAAGGGATCGGCCGCCGCGCTCGGCCTAGCCGGCCTGCCGCTCTTCGCACGCGGCGCTGCCGCGCAGACCGGGACGCAGGGGGTGGTCTCGGGCTGCCACTGGGGCGTCTTCTACGGTATCGTCGAGGACGGCCGCGCGGTCGAGTTCAAGCCGTGGGAGAAAGACCCCCAGCCGTCGCCGCAGCTTCCTGGCGTGATGGACTCGCTCTATTCGGAATCGCGCATTCGCTATCCCATGGTCAGGCGCGCCTGGCTCGAACAGGGGCCCGGCGCCGATCCGGATGGCCGCGGCGCGGGCGATTTCGTCCGGGTGAGCTGGGAGCAGGCCATCGAGCTTGTCGCGAACGAGATCGTGCGGGTGCGTGAGACCTATGGGCAGCAGGCGCTCTTTGCCGGCTCCTACGGCTGGAAAAGCCCCGGCAAGATCCACAATTGCCAGACCCTGCTGCGCCGCATGCTCAATCTGACCGGCAGCTACACCAACAGCTCGGGCGACTATTCCACCGGTGCGGCGCAGGTGATCCTGCCCTATGTTTCGGGCTCGCTCGAGGTTTACGAGCAGTGCACGACCTGGAACAACCTCGCGGAAAACTGCGAGCTGATGGTGTTCTGGGGCTGCAACCCGCTCAACAACTCGCAGATTTCCTGGCAGGTCGCGGATCATGGCGCCTGGCCCGGTATCGCGCGCATGAAGGACGCCGGCACTCCGGTCATCTGCATCGACCCGGTGCGCACCGAAACCTGCGAGGAACTGAACGGCGAATGGATCGCGCCGCGTCCGCAGACCGATGTCGCGATGATGCTGGGCATCGCCCACACGCTCTATGAAGAGGGGCTTCACGACCAGGCCTTCCTCGACCGCTACACGGCGGGCTTCGACAAGTTCCTGCCCTACCTTCTGGGCGAGAACGACGGCACACCGAAGACGGCGGACTGGGCGGCCGAGATCTGCGGCCTTCCGGCGGACACGCTTCGCGATCTGGCGCGGCGGTTCGCCAGCAAGCGCACGATGCTCGCGCTCGGCTATTCGACGCAGCGCCAGCACCATGGCGAACAGGTCCACTGGATGCTGATCACGCTGGCGGCGATGCTGGGCCAGATCGGCCTGCCGGGCGGCGGCTATGGGTTGAGCTACCACTATTCCTCTGGCGGATCGCCCACCCACACCACGCCGATCCTGAAGGCCGTCGACGATGCCTCGGGCCAGTCGACCGAAGGCGCGGCATGGCTGGCGGGGGGCGGCGCAGTCTCTATCCCGGTCTCGCGCTTCGTCGAAACGCTGCTAAACCCCGGCAAGACGATGCAGTTCAACGGTCACGAGATCGAGCTGCCGCTCATCAAGATGGCCTATTGGGTTGGCGGCAATCCCTTCTCGCACCAACAGGACCGCAACGAGATGCTGCGCGCCTGGCGCGAGCTGGACACCTTCATCGTGCATGACGTGCAATGGACCGCCTCGGCGCGGCATGCCGATATCGTGCTTCCGGCAACGACCTCGTATGAGCGCAACGACATCGAACAGGTCGGGGACTACGCCCTCAGCCACATCGTCCCGATGAAGCAGATCGTGGAGCCCGTCTTCGAGGCACGCAGCGATTTCGACATCTTCGCCGACATCGCCGAAAAGCTCGGCCAGGGCTATGCCTACACCCAGGGCCTGACCGAGATGGACTGGATCCGCAAGATCTACGAGGCGGCCAAGATCGAATCCCGCGCCAAGGGCATGGAGATGCCGGTCTTTGACGTCTTCTGGGACAGCAACAAGCCGCTCGCCTTCCCCGTGGCGGAGGTGCAGGAGGACTTTGTCCGCCATGCCGACTTCCGGGAAGATCCGTTGCTGAACGCGCTCGGCACGGCGTCGGGCAAGTTCGAGCTCTACTCCGTTGCGATCGAAAGATACGGCTATGACGATTGTCCGCCGCATGCGACCTGGATGGAGCCGATCGAACGTCTTGACGGTCCCGACACGAAGTACCCGCTGCACCTGGCGGCGAACCACCCGCAGATGCGGCTCCACTCGCAGCTCTGCGGCACCGTCAACCGCGAAAGCTATCAGATCGCGGAGCGCGAGCCCTGCTGGATGAACCCCGCGGATGCGGAACAGCGCGGCCTGTCCGATGGGGACGTGGTGCGGGTCTTCAACGACCGCGGCCAGATGCTCGCCGGCCTGAAGATCACCGACGAGATCATGCCCGGGGTCGTGCGCATCAACGAGGGCGGCTGGTTCGATCCGGAAAATCCGCGCCAGATCGGCAGTCTGTGCGCCTATGGTGACGTCAACATCCTTACGACCGGCATCGCCACCTCGAAACTGGCGCAGGGAAACTGCGGTCATACCGGTGTGGCCGAGGTCGAGCGCTATGACGGCCCGCTGCCAAAGGTGACGGTCTTCAGCCAGCCGTCGGCCTGACCATACGCGCCATGGACCAGGCTTCCGGGCCGCCATCCCGCAGGTGGGACGGGCGGCCCCGAGGCAGCGGTCGGGCGCTGCAGCGAGGGAAATGAACGTGAAACTTGGCTACTTGACGATGGAAGGGCGCGGTGCCGCAGGTCTGATCCTGGGGGGCGTCGCAGACCGGTTGCGCAATGACGGGATCCGGCCCTCGGGTGTTGTTCAGTCAGCCGCTGCCAAACCCGGTCAACACCCCTGCGAGACCGCCCTGCGCATCCTGCCGGACGGCCCGCTTCTTGTCATTAACCAGAACCTGGGGCCGGGCTCGCGCGGGTGCAGGCTGGATGCGGGTGCGCTCGAACTGGCTGTCGCCGAGGTGTCGGCGGGTTTTGCCGGTGCCGATGTCTTGATCGTCAATAAGTTCGGCAAGCAGGAAACCGTCGGGCGCGGCTTCTGCAGCCTGATTGTCGAAGCGCTCGATCGGGATATTCCTGTGGTTATCGGCGTGAACCGACTGAACCTTCCGGCCTTTCTGGCCTTCGCTGGCGATTTGGCGGAACAACTTGTCCCAGAGGAGTCAGGTATCATCCGATGGCTCCGGCAGGTGTTGTCACGTTGACAGGCCCGGGGTTGCGCGAGGTTCAGGGCTCTGTTGCACAAATCAGATGATGGCCGTGGTTCCCCTTTCCCCGGAGGGACTTATCCCACAGCTGCCGTGACGGGAATGCCAAGCGCGGTGTCGCCGTTGAGTACCGCGATGCGGACCCGAATCTCCGCGCCCTGGCGGTTGAAGTCCCCCGCCATGAGGCGCTGCCCCGGAAGTTTCACACAATGCATCCACTGACCGGCAGGGCATTGCGCAGCATTGTCCCGAGAGGGATCAGCAGGTGCAGCGGCCCCTTGCCTGTCTCCGCCGTTGATCCGCAGCGGGTGAATCATGTTCTGCAATCGGCGTCGAGGGAGGAGTTTTTCAGCAGCCTGTTCTCATGATCATTGTCAAGCCTGTGTTTCACAGCATTTTCCTCCGGCAGCACCGGGTGGAAACAGTTGTAGATGCGCAGGATGCCCGAAGACCTTCTTCTCAGCGATCGCACTCGCCGCAACCGTCATCTTCCGGCTTTGAGTGAGAACGAGTCGGACCCTCTGGCTGCCCCAGCGAGCCGACTTTGGCCGAGGCTGGAGAGCCGACTTGGTAATCGCGGCGTCGACTACCAGACATGCAGGGTCGAATAGTTTGGCAGACGGGCCTGCCTTCAATGCCCGGGCTAGGTATCGCAAGGTGTCCGGCTCGACTTGCGTTCAGCCATCATGGTGATTCTGGCACACTTCGATGAAGGCACGCAGCGGCCGAGGAGCGTGGCGGCTGGGGTAGTATAGGCGGGGCCCGCCGCGGGCTGGCCAGTTTTCGGGCAGCACCGGCATGAGATCGCCGTTCGCAAGATCCTTCTCCAGCCAGTTGCGGAAGGTCGCGATGATGCCAATGCCCGCGCGCGCGAAACCGAGACCAGTGTCGATCGCGTTGACGCCGAGGATCAGGCGCGAGATCGGCTCGGCCGTTACAATCCGGCCACCCTCAACCAGATGCCAGGCCAGCAGCGGACCATCCGGCAGGCGGTAGCGGATGGCCTGGTGTTCGGTAAGCTCCCGCGGCGCCGCTGGCGTGCCGCGCGCCTCGAGGTAATCCGGGGCGGCAGCAAGTGCGATCTGCTGTGTCCGCGGCCCGATAGGGATCGAGACCATGTCCTGTGCCAGCACCTCATCGTAGCGTATGCCGGCATCGCAGCCGGCTTCCACGATGTCGACGATGCCGTTCTCCACCACGATCTCGACCTCCACCTCCGGGTGGCGGCCGTGGAACGCGGCGAGGAGCGACGGCAGCACGCCGGGCATGACGGCCCCCGGCACGTTCAACTTGAGTCGCCCGCGCACGGAATCGGCAGTTTCTGCTACCTCGGCGCGAGCTGCATCGAGCCCTGCGAGAAGCGGGCCGATCCGGTCGGCCAGCGCGCGGCCGGCATCCGTCGTGGCCATGCTGCGCGTGGTGCGCCGCAGCAGGGAGACGCCAAGCGCCGCCTCCATCCGCGCGACCGTGGTGCTGACCTTCGACGGCGCAAGACCCAATCGCCGCGCGGCAGCGCGAAATCCCCCCTCGCGGACAACGGTGTGGAAAATCGCGAGGTCGTCCAGGGATTCACTGTTCTTCATGGAGAACACAGTATTCGAGAATTGGTGCGTAGTCACCGAGAACAAGAACAGCCACTTCCTTGGCGTGGTGGCGTCGCATCGTCCGGCGCACCTGTAAGCAATCGGGAGGAAGGTATGCTCATCGTCACAGGCGCGACCGGACAGCTCGGCCGGAGGGTCGTGGATCACCTCAGAACACTGGTGCCGACCGGTCGGATCGGCATCAGCACCCGCAACCCCGCACAGGAGGCCAAGCTGGCCGAGGCCGGTATCCGCGTGCGGCGCGGCGACTACGACGACGCCTTCAGCCTGCGCCACGCATGGGAGGGCGCGGAGAGGGTACTACTCGTGTCCTCGAACGCTGCCGCAAACGGGGGCGATCCGCTCGCGCAGCATCGCGTGGCGATTGAGGTGGCGCGCGAGATCGGCGTCGGGCGCCTGCTTTACACGAGCCAGATATCGGCCTCGTCGGAGTCGCAGTTTCCCCCTGGACGCGATCACGCGGCGACCGAGGCCATGCTGGCCGAGTCGGGCCTGGCCTGGACAGCGCTGCGCCATGGCTTCTACGCAGAGCGCGCCCTGGGGATGAACGCCCGCGGCTTCGCGCAGGGAAGGCTTTCCGGCCCCCAGGACGGCCGGGTTGCCTGGGCGACACATGAAGATCTCGCCGAGGTCGATGCCCGGCTACTCGCAGGAGACGAGATCATCGACGGACCCACGCCTCCGCTGACCGGAACCGAGACCCTCGACTTGGCGGATCTCGCGCGGCTTGCGTCGGACGTGACGGGCCGCGCCATCACGCGGGACGTGGTGTCGGAAGAAGAGATGGAGCGCGCTGCGCGGCAGAACGACGTGCCCGAGGGCGCGATCGCCATCATGCTGGGTTACTTCCGCGCAGCGCGCGCGGGCGAATTCGATCGTCCCGATCCGACCCTCGCACGCCTTCTTGGCCGCGACCCGGTGCCGATGCGGGACGTTCTGGCCAATGCGTCGCTCTGAAACGGACATCGGGCGCTCCGCCCCGCGGATGGCCAAGATACCTGGCGGACCCCGTTCGAAACTACGGTCGCCCCGAGCCGAAACCGGGCGCCCAGAGATCAACGGCCCTTGCAGACTTTCACATATGGAGACCAAAGACATGACACAGCCTATAACCCTGTCCAGCCTTCACCATGTCGGCGCCACCGTGAGCGACCTCGACGCGAGCATCGCCTGGTATCGGGAGACGCTCGGCTTTGAGCTGCTCTCCAGCTACGGCTGGCCCGGTGTACGGGCCGCCTTCATCGGGCGCGGCGACATCCGGATCGAACTCTTTCAAAACGAAGAAGCCGCGCCGATGACGGATGACCGGCGCAAGCCCGAAACGAACCTCCGCATCGGCGGGATCGGACATCTCGCACTTGCGGTTGCTGATCTCGACGCTGCCATGGCGGATCTGCGGGACCGGCAGGTGGAGATCGTCGCTCCGCCCCGCGAAGTTCCCGACGGCAGCGGATCGCGCTTCGCCTTCATCCACGACAACGAGGGCATGCTTCTGGAGTTCTTTCAGCCGGGATGAGGACGGGTCGACTCAAACGCTGATTGTGATGTGAGTGAAGGGAAGCCTCAAACGACCCACTGTTCCGATGGGACTGGATGCGGGTATGTCCATCATCGACGCGAGCGCGACCGCGCATGTCGTGACGACTCTCGCGGTGAGCGATTTGCTGTTCAGCGATGACCGGATGCGTCCCTCGACGAGGCGGTTAGAGGGCCGTGACCTCCCGTTTCGCGAGGTCACAACCAAGGAGCTTGGCTGTCGATTGGAAGGTTGAAGTGCGCAAGATCGCGGGTGCCTCCTGAGATCTCAAGGCGCACGCGGATCGCCCCGACGTGCTTCGGCATGGGCGGCCGTTTCTGGCCGACTATTTGTCTCTTGTTTCAGAATGGGCGGCAGGAACGGTTGGCTGCAGGGTTGGCCGCGGACATGACATTTTGCTTCGTTCCGCCGCACACCGCTTCTTCGTCGACCCGGTGTCGTCGCTACATCGTATCACACGGCGCTGCCGCTGGTCTCCTTCGAGCTTTTCCATGACATGCGAAGGATGTGAAGCCCGTGGCCTTTCACACGCCGCGATCGAGTATTTCCTATTGTCGAGCGCGGTCTCGGGTCGAAGCCTTCAGGCCCGCCTCGATCGCCCGGCTCTGCATGGCAAGCTCCGCGCGGGAGGGGGTCACGCCCCGGACGACCATCCGCCAGTAAAGCGGAGCGACCATCAGATCGAGCGCGAGGTCACGGTCGACCTGCTCGGGCAACTGGCCCCGGCATACGGCGCGGTTCAAGAGCGCTTCCGCCTGTTCGCGTCGTGCTAGGGCCAGGCGGTCGTTGATCGCGCGCATCTCAGCGGATCTGGCGGCTTCTGCGTGCAGGTCGGGCAGGATACGGCGGGCGAGCGGATGACGCAGCACGGCCCGCGCTCGAAGCAAGAGCGCGAGGATGTCCTCCGCGAGCGTCTTGTGCTCTGCCTGCGGCAAGGCAATCTGCAGACCGAGGGTCGAGATCGCGGCGTCCGCGAAGGCCAGGCGTGACGGGAACCGCCGGTAGATCGCGGCCTTGCCGGCGCCGGCGCGGGCGGCGACCCGTTCGAGGCTCAGCGCCGAAAAACCGCGCTCCGCCCATTCCTCGAAGAACGCGCGGTAAAGCGCCTCGGTCAGATCCGCGCGCGGGACGGCCGCTCCGGAGGGCTTGCGCCGTGTTTTTTCGTCGGAACGGTTGCGTTCCATCCGTTCTGCTCCTAATTGGTCGGTACGCTACCGTTCCACCCATAGGAGCCTTCCTCATGAACGACAAGTTCGACAGTTTTTCCGGTCTTCTGCGCGGCGCCCTCGGCGACCGGCTCGATGCGGGGCCTGAGATGGTGGATCTCTTCTGCGAAGACGTGCTTTTCGAGTTTCCCTATGCGCCGGAGGGCCTCCCCCGGCGGCTGGAGGGCCTCGCGGCCCTCGCGGATCACTTGGCCCGGCTCGGTCCGATGCTGCACCTGGGGGAGTTCACGCTCCACGCCGTCCACCCCGCGGACGAGACGGTGGTCTTCGAGTTTTCCTGCAGGGGCGAGGGCATTGCGACGGGGCTGCCCTATGACCAGGACTACATCTCCGTCGTCACCCTACGCGAGGGCCGCATCGCGCGTTACCGCGACTACTGGAACCCGCTCGTCGCGGTCCACGCCCTCGGCGGAGCCGAGGCTGCTGCGAAAGCCTATGCGGGGGAAGCCACCAATGTCTGACCGCGTTCTTGTCATCGGCGGCAAGGGAACGACCGGCCAGCGGGTGGCCCATCGCCTTGAGGCCACCGGCGCCAAAGTCGCCATCGGAACCCGCAGGCCGATGGATCCTCGGGACCGGTCCTTTGACTGGGCAGATCCGGCCTCCGTCGCGGCCTTCGACGGCTGCTCCGCGGCCTATGTCGTCGCCCCCACGGATCGGACCGACCACCTCGATGTCATGCGCCCCCTTCTCGAGGGCGCCATGGCGCGCGACGTGCGCCGCTTCGTTCTGCTGAGCTCCTCCCTGCTCGAGCGGGACGGCCCGATGATGGGCGCGGCCCATGACTGGCTGGCCGACAGCGCGCCCGAATGGGCGGTCCTGCGCCCCTCGTGGTTCATGCAGAATTTCTCCGAAGGGCCCCACGCCCGCACCATTCGCGAGGAAGACGCGATCTACAGCGCCACCGGCGGCGCCCGGGTGGGCTTCATCGACGCCGAGGATATCGCCGCTGCGGCCGTCGCCTGCCTGACATCGTCCGAACCGCTCAACGACGACAGGATCCTGACCGGCCCGGAGGCGCTCAGCTACGAGGACGCCGCCGGCATCCTCTCCGAGGTGACCGGCAGAACGATCCGCCACGTCGCCCTCTCCACGCGGCATATGGCCCTTCGCTTCGAGGAGCAGGGCCTGCCGCCGGACTACGCCGGCATCCTCGCTGGTCTCGATGACACGATCGGAACCGGGGTCGAAGACCGGACGACCGATGGCGTGGCGCAACTGACGGGGCAAGCGCCGGGGTCCTTCCAGGCGTTTGCCACAGACAACATCGCCAGCTGGCAGCCGTGACATCCAAGATCCTTCAAGGCGCTGCCGAGTGGATCGCCTCAGGTCGAAGGCCAGCCGTGCCCTTGGCTGACCTCCGCGAGCACAACTGTGCCGGTTGACGTGTCCGCGGAGCGTCACCGGAACTCCGCACCGTGGCGCCGGCGCAGGCCCGCTTCGAGCCCTTTCCGCGCGCTTCAACAGCGTCTGGCTTTCTCGCAGCCCTAAGCTGGCGCACGATCTGCCGAGCTCCGCGCGTGGAAAGCCCCGGCGATAAGCGCGACGATGGCATAGGAGATCATCCCGGCGCCGGGACCCGCCATGAGATGCCCGAAGAGAGGTGCGCCGGCAGTCTGGGCCACGGCGATCGTCGGGAACGCCCAATGAACCCGATCGAGGCCGAGCCGGCTGCCAAGGGTTCCGGCTCAGGCCGCGGCATCCGGTCGGAGCGGCGGCTGTGCGAGGAAGTTCATCTCAACCTGGCTTGTCGCTGGTTTTGCCACCCTGGCCTCAGCGACCGGGTCCCGGATCACTCGACCTTCTCGAAGAACCGGCATGGCCGTTTCCGCGAGAGCGAGTTGCTGCGCTACCTGTTCGAGTCGACCGTCGCGCGGTGCATTGAAGAGGGCTTGGTAAGCGGCCAGCGCATGGCCGTTGATGCCAGCTTCATCGAGGCCGATGCCAACAAGCAGAACTCTACTCCGAAGGAAGAGTGGGATCCGGCGCAGGTCGATCCTGCTGATGCCCCGCGGGCCGATCGCGAGTATCCCGAGACGCTGGACGAGGCCGCGTTCGGTGCCGCCAGCGAGGTCCAGCCGAAGTTCACCTCCCACTCGGATCCGGCCAGCCAGTGGACGGCAGCTCGCAAGGGGCCGGCATTCTTCAGCTATTCCGACAACAACCTGATCGACATGGACCATGGCGTGATTGTGGACGTAGAGGCGACGAGATCCATCCGGCAAGCAGAGGTCGGTTCGACCAGGACCATGCTGGACCGGGTCAAGGCCAGGTTCGACCTCCATCCCGAGCGCCTGATCGCGGATACCGCCTGCGGCACCGGGCCGATGCTGGGCTGGCAGGTAGAGCGCAAGACTGCCCCGCATATTCCAGTCTTCGACAAGTCCGAACG